>CAWDTF010000005.1:0-59628 GCA_963805235.1 uncultured Solirubrobacterales bacterium
CGAACCTACAGCGCCGAGGTGCATCTCGGCCGCGTCGCCAAATCACTGGGACGCTCAGCGGCAGAAGCTGCGGGCCCAGCGAGGGCGGTCACCGCATGCGCGAGTGGTTTTTCCCGGCCATGAAAGTCCCGCAAATCGGCAGGCTGAAATCCCTCTTGACTTGCTGGAGATGGCTGCATAGGGTGCGCTTGGAGCGGTTGCTGGACTCGTTGACGAGTCGAAGCCCACCCGCCATCCCGCTCGGCCACCGGTCCGCTGGACACGAACTATGGGAAGGCCCGCTCGAAACTCCCGGGCGGGCACCGGACCCGGTAAGGAGCAGCGCGATAGGGAGTGCCGATCACTCGATCGCAATGCCACCGCAGCTAGCAGCCTGCCGGCTGTCGATCAGCCGCCTGCTCTGAACGCCCACCTACGGAGGTCACAATGACCAGCACCGAAGCAACCAGTGAAACCGCAACGGGGGCTCTCTCGGTGAAGCCAGGCGAGATGTGGCTGGAGGTCGTGACCCTGCCCGTCGCAGACGTCGATCGCGCGAAGGAGTTCTACGAGGGCCTCGGTTGGCGGATGGACATCGACTTCGAGCCCGGCCCGGGATTGCGAGGCGTCCAACTGACGCCTCCGGGTTCGCCCTGCTCGATCCAGTTCGGTATCGGCGGCACCTCGGCCGAGCCCGGCTCGGCTCAGGGGATCTTCCTGGTCGTCTCCAACATCGAGGACGCCCGCGCTCAACTCATCGAGCGAGGTGCCGACGTGAGCGAGATCAACCATCGCGACGAGAACGGCGAGGTCGTGAGCGGGCCCGACCCCGAGGGCCGCAGCTACTTCTCACGCGCGTCCTTCAAGGATCCCGACGGCAACACATGGGTGCTCCAGGAGATCACCGAGCGCCTGCCCGGTCGGTGATCGTGCCCGAAACCACGGAGGAGAGGACTGGACGATGGACGTTGCGACCTTGACGGATCTGCTGAAGGAAGCGGAGCAGCACCACGGCCCCTACGAGGCGACCGCACCGAAGCACCACTGGTCCGGCTTCTATGCCGCCTACATCGTCGCTCGCGAGGAGGGGCGCACGCCGGAACAGGCGGATCAGGACGCCCGGGCCTACATGGATGGACAGCTGGCCGGAAAGGAGGCTGGCAGGTGAGTCACGACTACGACGTGATCGTGATCGGCGGCGGCTCACCCGGCGAGCACTGCGCCGGCGTGCTTGCCGAGGGCGGCCTGCGGGTCGCCCTCGTCGAGCGCGAGCTGGTGGGAGGAGAGTGCTCCTACTACGCGTGCATCCCGTCGAAGACGCTGCTGCGGCCGGGCGGGGGCGACCTACGACATCGACGGCGGCCAGCAGCTCGTCGCATAGCGCGTCATAACCACCTCCGAGGAAGGAGCGCGACATGCCCACGATCCATCTTCACCAGACCACGACCTCGACGCCGGAGCAGTTGGTAGCCGGGATCACCGACTTCGGGCCGGGTCGCTCGGAGCTCTTTCCGAACAGTGCCGACGAGTACCTCAAGGTGCATGACAAAGGCCCCACCCAGGCCGACGTCACGGAGGGCTCACGCGGCGCCTGGGAACGCCTGCGGTACGACTGGTCCGAACCCAATCGCATCGTCATGACGACCACGGACTCCAACGTCTGGGGAACCGACTCGACCCAGACATACGGCTTCGCGCGGCAGCCCGACGGGACGACCGATGTGGACGTCGTCGTGGTACGCCACGGAAAGGGCTTCAAGGGACTGGCGCTCGGGTTGGTGCTCGTGATCACCGGCAAGCGGTTCCTAGGAGGGGCGCTGGAAAAGACCGTCAAGGCCATCGAGGCCCGGAACAATGGAGGAGCTGACCTTGCGTCCTGACACGTCGATCTCGACGACCGGGTCGTCGTCTCGTGTGGTCCGTGGTCGAGGGACCGTACTCGCACGACAACGCGTCGGCCCAGGTGCTCGAAGCTCCGGGGGGCCGCACCCGGTTCGTGTGGATCAACGACTTCCTCCCGGATGACGCGGCGCTCATTCGAGAGGATCGATCAGCTGATGGAACGGGGAATCGCGACCGTCAAGCAGGCGATGGAGTCGGCCTTGACTGCCGGTTGAGCGACGACCGCCGCCGGAATCGAAGAGGCCGGCGGCGGCCACGAAGCGCATCAACAAGCCGATTCAGAAGTGGCGAGGGCCAGAATCGAACTGGCGACACCACGATTTTCAGTCGTGTGCTCTACCAACTGAGCTACCTCGCCGGGGTGGCCGAAAGGCTCGCTAAGGCTACCGTCCGGCGCGTCAGCGGACGGGCGATCTGGAAGGCGAGCCCGCGTTGGCGGGCCGAGAGGTCACGCTGAGGCTGGGGCCGCTGTAGAGCGACCGATCCCGTCAGCCCAGGGCCCCGCGGACGAACTCCAGGTCGGCGCGCATCTCGTCGGCCCCGCCGGGAGTCTCAACTACCACGGGTGGGCCGGCTGCGGCGATCATCTGCCGCAGCTGCTCGGTGCCGATCTCGCCCGCCCCGAGGTTCGCGTGGCGGTCGGCGCCCGTTCCCGGCGGGTCGCGGGAGTCGTTCGCGTGGAGCAGGTCGATGCGGCCGACGATCGCGAGCACGCGCTCGACCGCGTCGTGCAGGTCCTCGCCTGCCGCGTGCGCGTGGCAGGTGTCGAAGCAGAAGCCGACCTCGACGTCCGGCTCGCTCGCCTCGATCGCCTCCCACAAGCGGGCGAGCGCGTCGAAGCGGCGGGCGACGGCGTTCTCACCTCCTGCGGTGTTCTCGATCAGCACCGGGACCTCGGACTCCAGCCTCTCCAGGGTCCGTGGCCAGCGGCCGATCCCCTCGGCGATCCCGTCCTCCGCGTGCCCGGCGTGCACGATCACCGCGGCCGCCCCGACTTCGGCCGCCGCGTCGCAGGTCTGCTGCAGGATCTTCCGCGAGCCGTGGCGGACGTTGTTTCTGGGCGAGCAGACGTTGATCAGGTACGGCGCGTGCACGTACAGCGGCAGCGGCGACGCGCGCAGCTCGGTGGCGTCAGCCCGCGGCGGCGGCTTCTTCCACCCCTGCGGGTCGGAGAGGAAGATCTGGAAGCAGTCCACGCCCAGCTCCTCGGCTGCCTTCAGCGGCTGCGTGGGAGGGATGTGCGCCCCGACGATCTGCTCGCGCTTCGCCACGGCCCGACAGCTTCGCGCATAGAGGCGGCGTGCTATTGTTAACAAAATGGTTAACGATCCGTTCAAGGTCCTCGCCCATCCGATTCGCCGCGGCATCGTCGAGCGGCTCTCGGAGGGCACGGCCACGGTCGCCGAGGCGACCCGGGACTTCCACGTCTCGAAGCCGGCGATCTCGAAGCACCTGAAGGTCCTCGAGGAGTCG
The DNA here is from genome assembly GCA_963805235.1 of uncultured Solirubrobacterales bacterium. Lineage (GTDB taxonomy): Bacteria > Actinomycetota > Thermoleophilia > Solirubrobacterales > 70-9 > DASSYK01. Next base: position 3,355 of record CAWDTF010000005.1, read on the forward strand.
GGGGTCGTCGTTCGGGTGATCGACGGGCGCAACCATCGGCTCTCGCTCGACCCACGAGCGCTCGAGGGGGCCGCGGACTGGATGGACGTGCAGCGGGCGCGCTGGAGCCGCCTGTTCGACGTCGTCGACGACTACCTGAAGGAGGAATCCGAATGAACACAACGCAAGTCGCAATGCCCCCGGTCGTGTCGCCGCAGGAGTGGGAGGCGGCGCGCCAGGACCTGCTGGTGAAGGAGAAGGAGCACACTCGCGCGCGGGACGCTCTCGCCGCCGAGCGGCGGCGGATGCCGATGACCCGCGTCGAGAAGGACTACGTCTTCGAGGGGCCGGAGGGAGAGGTGGGCCTCGCCGACCTCTTCGACGGCCGGCGGCAGCTGATCGTCTACCGCTTCTTCTTCGACCCCGGAATGAGCTCCTACCCGGAGGCGGGCTGCCCGGGCTGCTCGTTCTGCATGGACCAGCTCGCCCACCTCGCGCACCTGCGCGCCCGGGACACCAACTTCGTGGCCGTCTCGGCCGCGCCGCAGGAGCACATCCAGCGGTTCAAGGCGCGGATGGGCTGGGAGTTCCCCTGGTACACGACGACCGACGACTTCTCCGTCGACCACGGTGTCGACGAGTGGCACGGGACGAACGTGTTCCTGCGAGACGGAGAGCGGGTGTTCCGCACCTATTGGATCGACGCTCGCGGCGACGAGGCTCTCGGCAGCACCTGGAGCCACCTCGACATCACCCCGTTCGGCCGCCAGGAGGAGTGGGAGGACTCGCCGGAAGGCGTCCCGCAGTCGGCGCCCTATCAGTGGTGGAACTACCACGACCGCTACGAGGAGCAGGCGTGATCGCCCACGTTTCGGGCATTCCCGTCGAGGAGCTGGTGCCGCTCGCGAGCGGCACCGGCGGCCTCCTCGTGGTACGGGCGTGGCTGCGGATGCGGCTTCGCGCCAGAATGAAGCGATGAACGACCGGCCAACGCTGACGATGGAGCGGACCTTCGCCGCCCCCGCCGAGCGCGTCTTCGAGGCGTTCACGAGCGAGGAGGTGATGCGCCGCTGGTGGCACGCCGGACCCGACTGGAACACGCCCGAGGCGCGCGTCGACCTGCGGGTCGGCGGCGAGGTGCGGGTCGTCATGCACAACCCGCACGAGGACGCCCGCTACGGCGGCGGCGGCCGCTACATGGCAGTCGACCCGCCGTCGCGACTCGCCTTCACCTGGATCTGGGACGACGACCGCGACCAGGTCGAGCAGCTGATCGAGATCGAGTTCGACGAGGACGACGGTCAGACCACGGTCCGCTTCACGCACCGCAACCTCTGGGACGAGGAGGCTGTCGCATCCCACGAGGACGGCTGGGGCAAAGCCTTCGAGAACCTCAGGCGCGAGGTCGAGTCCTGATGGCGAGGGCCGGAATCGAACTCGCGGCTGAGGCTAAGCGTCCGGCGCAGTTGCGGACGCCGCGGCCACGCCCTCGTCGAGCGTCTTGAACTCGCTGACCGAGGCGATGCGGCCCTCGCGCAGCGTGAAGACCTGGCAGCCCGAGAACGCGAACGGGCGGCCCTCGCGGTCGCGCGGAACGCCGCGGAAGGTCACCGGCGCCACGATCGCCTCTCCGACCTCGCGCAGCTCTCCCGGCTCCATCTCGAAGCTCTCCAGCGGCTCGCCGAAGGCGAGGAACATCTTGCGCACCGCCTCCGCGCCCTCCAGCGTGCCGGTGACGGGTACGTCCGGAGGACGGTTCCAGCGGACGTCCTCGCTCAGCAACGCGATCGCCTCGTCGGGGCTGCCCTCGTTGACGGCCCGGTAGAAGGCCCGGACCGTCTCCGGCGCGCTCGCCGAGGCGCTTCCCCCGGCGCTCACCGCCCGGCCACCGCTTCGAGCGCGACCGTGACCGCCTCGGCCGGGCTCGCGGCCTCGACGATGCCCAGCTCCGCGCCGGCGTGGTGCCGCAGCTCCCAGCTCCGCAGCGCCACCACCGGCCTGCCCAGCCTGCGCGCGAAGGCGATCTCCGAGAGCGTGCCCCAGTGGCCGTCCACCGCGATCACGGCCTCGCCCGAGCCGACCACGGCAAGATTGCGGGCGTGGCCGACGCCGGTCGCGACGACGTGGGCGATGTGCTCGTTGGCCTCGCCCGGGTCGGAGCCCGGCAGCACACCGATCGCGATGCCACCGGCCTGCGAGGCGCCGCGCGCGGCGGCCTCCATCACCCCGCCGCGGCCGCCGCAGACCACCACCGCGCCCGCTTCGGCGAGCAGCCGGCCGGCCTCCTCGGCTGCCTCCAGCGCCTCCGGGTCGCCCTCGGCGGCGCCGATCACGGCGACCTGGGTCGGGCGCGGGCTCATCGCCCGGCTCCACGGCGAGCGCCCGCGCCGCCGCCGGCCTTCAGCATCCGGCCCATCAGCTCCAGCGCGCCGCCCTTGTGCAGGTGCTCGTTGAGGTTGCCGCACTTCGGGCTCTGCACGCACGAGGGGCAGCCGTCCTCGCAGGGGCACTCGCGGATCAGCCGGTCGGCGTCGCCGACCAGCCGCTCGAAGTCCTCGTATCCCTGGCGCGCGATCCCGATCCCGCCCGGGTGGCCGTCGTAGACGAAGATCGTCGGCTGGCCCGTCTGCATGTGGACGTTGGTGGAGAGGCCGCCGATGTCCCAGCGGTCGCACATCGCGATCAGCGGCAGCACGGCGATCTGCCCGTGCTCGGAGGCGTGCAGCGCGCCGAGCAGGACGTCGGCGGGCAGCTTCGCCGCCAGCTCGTCTCCGATCACGTACCAGAGCGCCTGGGTGACGAAGTCCTGCTCGGGGAGGTCCAGCGCGATCGTCTCCAGCACCTCGTTGTCGCCGAGGCGCTTGCGCTGGTAGGCGATCACCTGCTCGGAGACGGAGACCGCACCGAAGCTGAGCTCGACGCCCAGGGCGCGCCGCTGCGTCCGGACCTCGTCTATGAAGACCTCCGTCTCCTTCTTCACCTGCGTGTAGTAGTCGCCGTCGAAGGGGCGCACCATCGCCCGCCGCGCGTCGAGGTCCATCTCGGCGACCTCGTATGAGCGTCCCATGTGCAGGTAGACGGCGCCGGGGTGGACGGTCGAGAAGGCGCGCTCGGCCTCGACCTGGCCGATCATCTCGCCGGAGCTGACGTCTATCACCGCGAGGCTGTCGGCAGAGGCCGAGCGCAGCGAGATCCGGCCCGCGACGAAGCTCCCGCTGCGCGTCAGGTAGCGGTCGCCCCGGGCTCGGCGCAGCTCGCCCATCGTCACCAGCCGCTCGGCGGCCTCGCGCCAGCCCTCGCCGAGAACCTCGTCGTCTCCGGCGAGGGCGCCGAGGGGGTGCTCGTAGGCCGCCGCGACCAGGTGCAGCATCCGGATCTGCTCGGAGCGGTGGTCGAGGATCGCCGACTCGACCGGGCGCTCCAGGAACTCGTCCGGGTGGCGGCAGAAGAACTGGTCGAGCCCGTCCTGGCCCGCGACGTAGACGGCGAGCCCGCGGCGCCGGCGCCCCGCGCGCCCCCACATCTGGCGCAGGCTCGCGACCGTGCCCGGGAAGTTGACGCAGATCGCGGCGTCGAGCTCGCCGACGTCGATGCCGAGCTCGAGCGCGTCCGTCGCCGCGACAGCGAGCAGCTCGCCCCGCGCGAGCTTCGCCTCGATCTCGCGCCGCTGCTGCGGCGTGTAGCCGGCGCGGTAGGGGGCGATCCGGTCGGCGAGGTGGCCGTCGCCGTCCTCGGCCAGCCTCATCGAGGCCATGCGGTTGATCAGCTCGATCCCGCGGCGGCTCTTCATGAAGCAGATCGTGCGCACGCCGCGGCGGACGAGCTCGCAGAGCAGCTCCGCGCTCTCGGACACCGGCGAGCGCCGCGTCTGGGTCGCCGCGTCGATCACCGGCGGGTTCCAGATCGCGATCTCGCGCCCGGCGCGCGGGGCGCCGTCATCGTCGAGCAGCTCGAACTCGAGCCCGGTCAGCCGCCCCGCCAGCTCGGCCGGGTTGGCGATCGTGGCCGAGGCCATGATGAAGCGGGGCTCCGCCCCGTAGAGGCTCGCGACCCGCCGCAACCGCCGCAGCACGTTGGCGACGTGCGAGCCGAAGACCCCGCGGTAGGTGTGGGCCTCGTCTACGACGACCCAGCCGAGGTTGGCGAGGAAGTCGCCCCAGCGCTTGTGGTGGGGGATGACCCCGACGTTGAGCATGTCCGGGTTGGTGAGCACGAGGTTCGCCCGCCGCCGGATCGCGGGCCGCTCCTCGCGCGGGGTGTCGCCGTCGTAGATCGCCTCGCGCAGGTGGGGAGGGCGCAGCTCGGCCAGCTTGCGCGCCTGGTCCTGGGCGAGCGCCTTCGTGGGGTAGAGGTAGAAGGCGCGGCGCTTGGGATCGCGCGCGATCCCGTCCAGCACCGGCAGGTTGAACGAGAGCGACTTGCCCGAAGCGGTGCCGCTGGTCAGGATCAGCTCGCGCTCGCGCGCGATCTCGTAGGCATCGGCCTGGTGCGAGTAGAGGGAGGTGATGCCGGTGCGCTCGAGCGCCGCGGCCAGCTCGGGGTCGAGGCCGTCAGGCAGCTCCGTCAGCTTCGCCATCGTCGCGGGCTCCGCGCTCTCGCGAACCAGGCGTCCGTCTGCGCGGGCCGGGGCGAGGGCCGGCTCCCAGGCCGCGCCCGCGACCGTGGTGCCGCTAGCCACCGGCCACCCCGGCAGGGCCGTTGGGCGCACCCTCCGCTCCGTCGCGGGCCTCGGCCCGCCTGCCCTCGATCGCGGCCGCGACCCGCATCGCCTGCAGCGCGCTCGCGTCGTGCAGGCGCAGGACGTCGGCGCCGCGCGCCACCGCGAGCGCCGTCGCGGCCGCCGTCGCCCACTCCCGCCCGGCGGGCGGCACGCGCTCCTCCCACGAGCCCGCCAGCACGGCCCCGAGGAAGTCCTTGCGCGAGAGGGAGACGTAGAGCGGGCGCCCCAGCTCGCGCAGCTCGCCGAGCCGGCGCAGGACCTCGAGGTCGTCGGCGACGTCGAGGTCGAAGTCGAGGCCGGGATCGAGCGCGAGCTGCTCGGCCGCGACCCCGCGCGCCAGCGCCGCCTGGACGCGCTCGTCGAAGAAGCCCTTCAGGTGCTCGATCACGTCGTCGTAGCGGCGCGGCTCGCGGCGCTGCCGCGGCGGCCCCTCGACGTGCATCAGCACCAGCCCGCACCCGCTCTCCGCCGCCAGCTCCAGCAGGGCGGGGTCGGCCGCGCCCGAGATGTCGTTGACGGCGACCGCCCCGGCCTCGATCGCCGCGGCCGCCACCGCGGCCGAGTGCGTATCGGCGCTGATCGGGAGCTCTGTGCGCTCGGCCAGGCCCGCGATCGCCGGGGCCAAACGGCCCGCCTCTTCCTCCGGCGGCACGTCGGGCCCGCTGCGGGCGGCCACCGCCCCGACGTCGAGCATGTCGAACCCCTGCTCCGCGAGGGCGATCCCGTCGGCCACCGCCCGCTGCGGCGTGTGGCTGCGCGCCCCCTCGAACATCGAATCGGAGGTGACGTTGACGATCCCGGCCGCCACGGGAACGCGGAGCTCGAGCGTCCGGTCACTGAGCCGCCAGCGGTTCACACCGCCAAGTTAGCCGCAGGCGCCTACGCCCAGAGCGTCCGCGCCGGGTCGAAGGCGGCGATAGCGGTGTCGGCCGTGACGACCCGCGCGCCGTGGTGGACCGCGGTCGCGTAGATGAAGCGGTCGGCGGGATCTGCGGGAAAGCGGTCTCGATCGAGGCGCGCCGCCGCGACACTGATCTCAGCGTCGAGCGGCAGGCTCACCGACCGCTCTTCACCAAGCGCCGCCCGCAGCCAGGTGTCGAGTCCGTGATCGAAACGAAGCCGTCCGCGTTCCGCGAGCAGCACGATCTCCCAGCAGCAGATGCTCGGGATCCCGATCGAGTCGGTGGCGTCAATCGCTTCTCGAGCCTTACGCTCATGCCGCCGGGCTGCGGGAGTAGGCGCTGTCGGAGGAGAACGTGAGGTCCTGCGAACCACCAGCCAGGCGTGGAGTGTCGGGGACGATCAATGCGTATCTCGAGCCGCACGACTTCGATGTGATCCTGAGACCCGAGAAGGACTGGTCGGAGCCAGCTTCCTACGTAGTTCGGAGGCAGTCATGCGTGGCGATCAGCAACTCCGCGTCACGTTTGACGCCGACACGGTCGGGTCGATCGGCGAAGTTAGCCACGCAGCGATGGCGGTGGTCGCCAGATGGGTACTAGCTTCGGCCAGGGTACGGACTTGACCCGCGCTTGGTGAGTCGATGACCATCGTGTGCCGCTCGTAACGGCGAAGCCTCGAGGTCGAGGACTTCTGGACCAGGCACTTGGCCCTTGAAGCCGCTCGCCTGTCGGATCTCACCGCCCGCTTCGCCATATGACCACTTTACAGTGGTCACTTGATCTCGCCGCGAGTGAGGCCCATGACCCTCGGGTGAGCCCGTCCCGGCTACGGTTCTCCCCCCGATGGCCCTGCGCTGCGTCTACACCGACCTCGATGGCACCCTGCTCGGGCGCTACGGCTCGCTCTTCCGCGACGCGGAGGGGAGCTTCTCGATGCTCCAGGCGCGCGCGATCGAGGCCTGCTTCCGCGCGGACGTCGAGATCGTGATCAAGTCCGGCCGCCGCGAGCCGCAGGTGCTCGAGGACGCGCGGCTGATCGGCTCCAGCTCCTACATCTACGAGGCCGGCTGCGCGGTCAAGATCGATGGCGAGGACACGGTCCTGATCGGCGAGTTCGCGCCCGACGACGGGCGCAGCGTCTACGAGACGATCGTGGACCGGGGCGTCCCGGACCTGCTCTTCGGCCACTTCGCGCCGCGGCTCGAGTACCACGCCCCCTGGCACACCGAGCGCCGCCACTCGCACCTCTTCCGCGGCAAGATCGACGTGGCCGAGGCCAACGACCTGCTGGAGCGCGAGGGCCACACCGGCCTGAAGCTGATCGACAACGGCGCGATCGTGCGCCAGATGGACGGCGTCGAGGGCCGCGCCCACGCCTACCACCTGATGCCCGCCGCGGCCAGCAAGGCGAACGCCGTCGCCTTCCACCAGCGCGCGCGCGGCTACGCGCCCGAGGAGTGCATCGCGATCGGCGACTCGGTCGAGGACCTCTCGGTGGCGCCCGTCGTCGGCCGCTTCTTCGTCCCCGCCAACGGCCCCGAGCGCGATGCCGGCCTGCGCGAGGCGATCTCCAAGGTGCCCAACGTGACCGTCACCGAGGGCGCGATGGGCGACGGCGTCTACGAGGCGATCGTCTCCACCCTCGCCGGCGCCTAGCCTTGCCCGGCAAGCCGTCCGACCGCCAGGCGTGGGCTGTGGAGGTGCTCGGCGTGCAGCCCTCCGACCGCGTGCTGGAGGTCGGCTGCGGCCACGGGGTCGCGGTGTCGGGCGTCTGCGAGCGGCTCGGCGAGGGCGGGCGCATGGTGGCGATTGACCGCTCTCAGACGATGATCGAGGCGGCTGCGAAGCGGAACGCGGAGCACGTCGCGGCCGGGAGGCTGGAGCTGGTCCGCTCCACCTTCGCCGAGGCCGAGCTGGAGCCCGGATCCTTCCACAAGCTCTTCGCCTTCCACGTCGCAGAGTTCTGGCGCCGGCCGGAGCAGGCGCTCGGCAAGGCCCGGGAGGTGCTGAAGCCGGGGGGCGCGATCTACCTCTTCAACCAGGCCCCGGGGTGGCGCGCGCCGGGTCAGGCGGAGGAGTTCGCCGCCGGCCTGGCGGAGACGCTCGGCGCGCACGGCTTCCGCGCCGAGGCGCCGGTGGTGGCCGAGCTCGATCCCGACCCGGCCGTCGCGGTGATCGCGCGCCCGGGCTAGGCGCCGCGCCTACTCCTTGCCGTTCGAGGAAGCGCCCGCCGCCTGGCTCTGCATCTCGCGGTGCTCGATCACGCGGTCGATCAGGCCGTACTCCTGCGCCTCGTGCGACTTGAAGAAGCGGTCGCGCTCCTGGTCGGCCCGCACCTGCTCCTTCGACTTGCCGGTGTGCTTGGCGTAGATGCCGTCGATGCGGTCGCGGAGGTCGAGCGTCTCGCGCGCGTGGATCTCGATGTCGGTCGCCTGGCCCTCGAAGCCGCCGGAGGGCTGGTGGATCATGATCCGCGAGTTCGGCAGGGCCATCCGCTTGCCGGCCGCGCCTCCCGCGAGCAGCAGGGCGCCCGCCGACATGCCGATCCCGTAGCAGGTGGTCGCCACGTCGGGCCTGACGAACTGCATCGCGTCGTAGATCGCCAGAGCGGCGTAGACCTGGCCGCCGGGCGAGTTGATGTAGAGGCTGATGTCCTTGTCGGGGTCCTCGGACTCCAGGTGGATGATCTGGGCGACGATCAGGTTCGCGACCTGGTCGTCGATCTCCGTGCCGAGGAACACCACGCGCTCGTTCAGCATGCGCGAGTAGATGTCGAAGGAGCGTTCGCCGCGGGCGGATTGCTCGACGACCATCGGTACCAGTGGCATGGGGCTCCTCTCGTCTCTCGTGCGAGGTCGCGGTGGCGGTTGGCGGGGGCGGTTGCGGTGGGATCAGGTTAGGGATCGCCGCGCTCAGTAGCGCCGCGGCGCCGCCGAGCCGCCGCGCACCAGCGCCACGAGCCGGTCGACGAGGCCGGGCGCCAGCGCGTTGAGCCCGAGCAGGCGCACGCTGCCGGGCACGTGGGCCTCGCGCCGGTCGGCGAGGACCGCCTCCAGGATCGCCTCGGCGACCCGCTCGGGCGGGATCGCCTCTCCGCGGCGGAGCCAGTCGGGTACGCGCTCGGGCTCGTGCGCGTGCAGGCCGGTCTCGACCTCGCCGGGATAGACGATCGTGAGCGAGACGCCGGTGCCCGAGAGCTCGTGGCGGAACGCCTCCGCGAAGGCGCGCTGGGCCGCCTTGGTGCCGGCGTAGACGGCGGTCCAGGGGAAGGCTCGCAGCGCGGCGGCCGAGCTGACGACGACGACGTGCCCGCGGCCGCGGTCGAGCATGGGCGGCACGGCAGCGCGGATCAGGTTGAGGGTGCCGGCGAAGTTGACGCGCACCATCTCGTCGGCCTCGGCGGGATCGAGCTCGAGGAACGGGCCACTGTGCGCGATGCCGGCGTTCGCCACCACCAGCTCGATCCCGCCGGCCTCGCCGGCGAAGCGCCCGACGGCCTCATCGACCGCGCCGGCGTCGCCGACGTCGGCCGGCAGGGCCACGGAGCCCTCGAGCTCCCCCGCCAGCTCGTCCAGCCGCTCCCGGCCGCGCGCGATCATGCCGACCCGGGCGCGGCGCGCGGCGAGCGCCCGGCAGGTCGCGGCGCCGATGCCGCTGGTCGCGCCGCTGACGAGCGCGCGGGTGCCGGAGCTGATCTCCACGGCGCCATCCTCGCACCGATTCGCGAGCGCCCGCCGCGCGGCGATAGGATCGGCCCATGACCGCGAACCAGGCGACCGTCGCGGAAGAGGAGTACCTCCAGACCATGTTCTGGCTCGAGGAGGCGGGGCTGCCGATCACCGGCGCCAACATCGCCCGGGCCATGCAGCTCTCGCCGCCGACCGTGCACGAGATGATCGGCCGGCTCGAGACGGACGGTTACGTCGAGCGCAGCGAGGACAAGTCCCTCGGCTTCACCGCGAAGGGCCGCGCAGAGGCTGAGGCGATCGTCCGCCGCCACCGCCTGATCGAGCGCTTCCTCACCGACGTCCTCGGCATCCCCTGGGACGAGGTCCACGAGGAGGCCGAGCGGCTCGAGCACGCGATGTCCCCGGTGCTGGAGGAGCGCATGCTCGCCGCGATCGGCGACGCCAAGACCTGCCCCCACGGGCACCCGATCGTCGAGGGCGCTCGCGAGGAGGGGGTGCTGCTCGCCGACGTCGAGCCCGGCGCCTCGGTGCGGGTCCTGCGCTTCGAGAACGAGGCCGAGGAGCTCCTCCACTACCTGAAGGAGGCGGGCCTGGCGCCCGAGTTGGAGGGGAAGCTTGAATCGAGCGACGAGGACGAGGTGGTCGTGGTCTCGGACGAGGGCGCCCACAAGGTCTCGCGCAGCGTCGCCGAGACCGTCTCGGTGCGGGCCGACCCCGCGCCGCCGCCGCGCCCGCCGCTTCCCGAGCAGCTCGTGCTCTCGAGCGACCGCTACGGGCGCTGACGGCGGCCGGGGCCTAGCCGAAGGCGACGTACTCGACGCCGTCGTGGTGCTCCCGGCTGATCTGCCCAGGATCGAGGCCGTGCTCGGCGAGAACGAGAACCTGTGACGAAGATCCCAGATCTCCCAGCGTAAGTTGATATAAACAATCAACAAACTGAGAAAGGAGGCGGTGAGATGGAAGCGACGACGACGAACGACCGGAAGCTGCTGGACGAGCGCAACATCGCGGAGCGGCAGCTCTCGGCCCTGATCAACGCGATTCGCGTGCACGAGCGGGCCCAGTGGACCAAGCCCTATCCGCGGCGCACCGACGACCTGCATCTCTACCGCCGCGTCCGGCAGATCCTCGGCGAGGAGGCCTGAGGAGAGGCCCGGCCGGGCTCAGGCCGCGGCGCCGGCCCGTACGGCCTCGAGGGCCCGGGCGACGCGCTCGACGCCCTCGGCGACCTGGTCGGCCGGGACGCTCGCGAATGAGAGGCGCAGCTCGTGCTCGCCTCCGGAGATCATGAAGTCGGGGCCTGCGACGAAGGCGACGTCCTCTTCCTTTGCGCGGGCGAGCAGCTCGGTCGTGTCCACGTCGTCGCCCAGCGCCAGCCAGAGGAAGTAGCCGCCCTCCGGCACGACGAACTCGGCCTCGGGGACCTTCTCGCGCAGCGCCTCGACCAGCGCGTCGCGCCGCTCGGCGAGCGCCTTGTTGACCGCCTCGATGTTGCGCTCCAGCGCGCCGGAGCGGCAGAGCTCCCAGACGATGGACTCGGCGAGCATGTTCGGCGAGATGTAGTTCTCGCTGGCGCGCTTGGAGAGCGCCGCGATCTCGGCCTCAGGGCCGACGAGGTAGCCGACGCGGACGCCGGGGCTGACCGTCTTCGAGAACGAGGAGGCGTGGATCACCCGCTCGGCCTGATCCATCCCCAGCATCGTCTCCCCGGCGGGCTCCTCGAAGCTGACGAGCCGGTAGGGGTCGTCCTCGAACAGCCAGAAGCCGTGCTCGGCGGCCAGCTCCACCAGCCTGGCCCGCTTCTCGACCGAGAGCGTGCAGCCTGCGGGGTTGTGGAAGTTGGGGATCACGTGGGCGAGCTTGGGCGCGCCGGCCTCGCAGCCCGCCGTGACGGCGTCCACGTCGACCCCGTCCGCCTCGAGCCCTGCGGGAACCAGCTCGGCGCCGGCCTGGCGCAGCAGCAGCAGGGTGCGGTCGTATGTCGGCTGCTCGACGACGACCCGGTCGCCCGACTCGACGTAGTTGCGGAAGAGCAGCGCCGCTCCCTCCATCGAGCCGTTGGTGACCATGACCTGCGCGGGGTCGACGCCGTGCAGCTCCGCGATCCACTCGCAAAGGCCGGGGTGGCCCTTGCCCGTGCCGTATGAGAGCGCGCGCTGCCAGTCGGACTCGAGGGCGCGCGCGGCGGCCTCCCGCACCGCCTCGGCGGGGATGATGTCGGCGCTGGGCGCGCCGCGTGCGAAGCTGATCGTCTCGGCCATCGCGCCCAGTAATAACAGGCCGGGCGGCACTCGGTGCGGCGGGCCGGGGAGCGCGTATGTCCCGAGACGACGGGCGGGCGCGGTACGTTTTCCGCGCATGCCCGCCTCGGTCGAGCTGGTCAAGATCGCGATGAAGGCGTACGCCGACGGCTACAGCGAGATCGCCCTCGCGCTGGCCGGCCCGGCGATCCGCTGGGACGAGCGCGCCTCCCGCCCCGACGCCGAGCTCGTCGGGGGGCGCGACGAGGTGCAGCGGGCGATGCGCGGCTATCTCGAGGGCTGGCGCGAGTACGCCGTCGAGCTCGAGGACGTGGCCGAGGTCGCGCCCGGCGCGGTCGCCGGCATCTGCCGCGAGCGCGGCATCGACTCCGGCGGCGCCGCCGTGGACCGCCGCTTCGGCGCCCTCTGGGTCGTCGAGGGCGGAAAGATCGTCTCCTGGGCCACCTACGCCACCCCGAGGGACGCGGTCAGGGCGGCGAAGGAGCGGGGGAGGGCCGCGCAGCGCTCCGGCGGCGAGCGGCCGGCGCCGAGGGACGCGGCTGCGGCGAAGGCGCAGGCGAGAACGGCGGCTGCGGCCAAGGTGCCGGCCGGCGCCGAGAGACCTTCCGCGATGACGCAGCCGACGAGCATCTCCACCGACGAGCGGCGGCGCCGCGCGGCCAAGGCCCGCGCCCGCCTGCAGCGCCAGCGCCTCGCGAGCTGACTCGCGTCGGGCGCCCGGTGCGTTACGGCTTCGCGCCGAGCGTCTCGACGGCGAGCTGGGCGGTCTCGGTCGGGCTCTTGCCGACGCGGACGCCCTTCGCCTCGAGGGCCTGCTTCTTGGCCTCGGCGGTGCCCGAGGAGCCCGAGATGATCGCGCCCGCGTGCCCCATCTGCTTGCCGGGCGGGGCGGTGAAGCCGGCGATGTAGGCGACGACAGGCTTGGTGACCTGATCGGCGATGTATTCGGCTGCGCGTTCCTCGGCGTCGCCGCCGATCTCGCCGACCATCACGATCAGCTCGGTCTCGGGGTCGTTCTCGTAGAGCTCGAGGATGTCGATGAAGTCGGAGCCGACGATCGGGTCGCCGCCGATGCCGACGATCGAGGAGTTGCCGAGGCCGGCCTGCTTCAGCTCGTTGCCGATCTGGTAGGTCAGCGTCCCGGACTTGGAGACGACGCCGATCGAGCCTGCCTCGAAGAACTGCGCCGGGATGATCCCGACGTTGGCCTTGCCGGGGCTGAGGACGCCGGGGCAGTTCGGGCCGATCAGCCGCACGCCCGCGTCGCGCGCCTTCCAGTAGGCCTTGAGCATGTCGTGGACCGGGATGTGCTCGGTGATCGCGATGACGGTGCCGATCCCGGCGTCGATCGCCTCGTTGATCGCGGCCGCGGCGAAGCGGGCGGGGACGAAGATCATCGACGTGTTGGCGCCGCGCTCGTCGACGGCCTCCTTGATCGTGTCGAAGACCGGGATGCCCTCGACGTCCTGGCCGCCCTTCTTCGGCGTCACGCCCGCCACAACGTCGGTGCCGTAGTCGCGGTTGCGCAGGCCGTGGAAGGTGCCCTCGCGGCCGGTCAGGCCCGAGATCACGAGCTTCGTGTCGTCGCCGACGATGATGGACATCTCAGCCGGCCTCCTTCGCGATCGCGACGACGCGCTCGGCGCCGCCGAGCATCGTCTTCTCCTGGTGGAGGTTCTCCAGCCCCGCTTCGGCCAGCAGCTTCAGGCCCTCCTCGGAGTTGGTGCCGTCAAGGCGGACGACGAGCGGGTGCTTGAGGTCCATCTGCCGCGTCGCCTCGATGATGCCCCGCGCGACCTCGTCGCAGCGCGTGATGCCGCCGAAGATGTTGAAGAGGATCGCCTTGACCTTCGGGTCCGAGGTGATCACCTCGAGGGCGTCCACGATCGCCTCGGCCTTCGAGCCGCCGCCCGCGTCGAGGAAGTTGGCGGGCTCGCCGCCCGCCTGGGCGACGACGTCGAGCGTGGACATGCAGAGCCCGGCGCCGTTGCCGAGGATGCCGATGTCGCCGTCGAGCTTGACGTAGGTCAGCCCCCTCTCCTTCGCCATCCGCTCCTGCGGGTCGTCGGCGGCGGGATCCTCGAGCTCGGCCAGCTCCTCGTGGCGGTAGAGCGCGGAGTTGTCGATCGTGACCTTGGCGTCGAGTGCCACCACGTCGCCGCCGGCGGTGACGATCAGGGGGTTGACCTCGATCAGGGTCGCGTCCTCTGACTCGTATGCCTCGTGCAGCTTCACCAGCAGGTCCGCGGTCTTCCCGCGAACGTCCTCCGGGATGCCCGCGGCCTCGACCAGCTTCCCGGCCTGCTCGGAGCCGAAGCCCTCGCCGGGCTCGACGTGCCGCTTGGCGAGCGCGCCGGGGTCCTTCTCGGCGATCGCCTCGACGTCCATGCCGCCCATCGTCGAGAGGATCGCGAGGGTCTTCTTGGCCGAGCGATCGAGGATGAACGAGGCGTAGTACTCGGAAGCGATGTCCGAGGCGGCCTCGACCCAGACCTCGTGCACGGTGAATGGGCCCTCGCCGCGGGGCCCGCGGATGTCCATGCCGAGGATCGCCTTGGCGTGCAGCTCGGCCTCGTCCCTGTCCTGCGCGACCTTGATCCCGCCGGCCTTGCCGCGGCCGCCGATCTGGACCTGGGCCTTGATCACGCACGGGTAGCCGATCGCCTCGGCCGCCTCGACGGCCGTCTCGAGCGTGTCGGCGTAGCGGCCCTTCGGCACGGGGACGCCGTGACGGGCGAAGAGCTCCTTGCCCTGATACTCGAGCAGATCCAAAGCGGCGAGCAGCCTACAGAAAGGGGCGCGAGACGGGCGCGCGCCGCTACTTGCGATAATGCCGCGCCGCCGATGCCGCTGCCGAAGCTCAAAGACATCAAGTGGGTGACCACTGACTGCTACGGGACCCTGATCGACTGGGAGAAGGGGATCGCCGACGCCTTCGAGAAGGAGGCGAAGCGGGACGAGCTCACGATCGACACCGAAGCGCTGCTGAAGCGCTTCTTCGAGGTCCAGGCCCAGATCATGTCGGGCTCCTACGAGCTCTACGCCGAGGTGCTGCGCCGGGCCGCCGTCACCGTCGCCGAGGAGATCGAGTGGACGATCGAGCCCTCGCGCGCCCAGTTCCTCCCCGACAGCGTCGCCTACTGGCCCCCTTTTCGGGAGGCAAACGCCGCGATGGACCGGCTCAAGGAGCGCTACGACGTCGGGATCGTCTCCAACATCGACGACAAGCTGCTCGGGATCTCGCGCCGGCACCTGCGCACCGAGCTGGACCTCGTCGTCACCGCCCAGCAGGTCCGCTCCTACAAGCCCGACAACACCCACTTCCGCGAGTGCGCCCGCCGCATCGGCGGCAAGAAGGGCTGGGTCCACATCGCCTCGGGCTACGACTCGGACGTCGCGCCCTGCCTGAAGATGAACGTGCCGGTGATCTGGGTCAACCGCAGCGGCGAGAAGCTCGAGTCGGGCCGCAAGGCCCCCGACGCGACGGTGAAGAACTTCCGTGACGCCGCCGCGAAGCTCGGCGCCAAGTAGCGCCCCGGCCGCTTAGAAGCAGATACCGACGCTGGTCACGGGCAGCACGCCGGACCCTATTCGATCTTCGCGAGCAGGTCGCCCGAGTTGACCGCGGCGCCCTCCTTGGCGGAGAGCTCGGTGATCTTGCCGGACTTGTGGGCGGTGATCTCGTTCTCCATCTTCATCGCCTCGATCACGCAGACGAGGTCGCCCTCGGCGACCGCCTGGCCCTGTTCGACCGGGACCTTGAAGACGTTGCCCTGCAGCGGGGAGACGAGCGAGTCGCCGGAGGCCGCGGCGCCGCCGCCCGACTTGCGCTCGCGCCGCTGCGGCTTCTTCGCTCCCGCCGCCGGGGCGGCGCCTGAGCCGGCCGCCGGAGCGTCGCCGATCACCTGCACGTCGAAGAGCTTGCCGGCCACCTCGACGAAGTACTCGCGCCTGACCTTCTCGCCTTCCTCGCCGGCGGGGACCGCGGTCTCGGCCGTCTCGGCGGCGGCCAGCTCTTTGAGCCAGCTGCGGTCGCCGACCAGATCGCGGCAGGTCTCACCGTTCGCCCACTGCTCTGTCGCCATCAGGGCGCTGTGGAAGGGGATCAGCGTGGTCAGCCCGCCGACCTCGTACTCGGCCAGGGCCCGGCGCATCCGGGCGGTCGCCCGCTCGCGGTCGTTGTCCCAGACGATCAGCTTGGCGACCATCGGGTCGTACATCGGCGTCACCTCGGAGCCCGCCTCGACGCCGGAGTCCACGCGCACCCCGGGGCCGGAGGGCTCGCGGTAGGAGGTGATCTTTCCTGGGGCGGGGGCGAAGTTCTTGTGCGCGGCCTCGGCGTTGATCCGGCACTCGATCGCGTGCCCGCGCAGCTCCACGTCCTCCTGGGTGATCGAGAGCTCCTCGCCGGCCGCAATCCGGATCTGCTCGCGGACGATGTCTATGCCGGTGACCATCTCGGTCACGCAGTGCTCGACCTGGACCCGGGTGTTCATCTCCAGGAAGAAGTAGTCGTCGCCGACCTGGAGGCCCTCGACCGTTCCCGCCGAGCGGTACCCCACGGCCGCGGCGGCGTCCGTGGCGATCTTGCCGATGCGCTCGCGCATCTCGGCGTCCACCTTCGGGCCCGGGGCCTCCTCGATCAGCTTCTGGTGGCGGCGCTGCACCGAGCAGTCGCGCTCGCCGAGGTGGATCACGTTGCCCTTCGAGTCCGCGAGCACCTGCACCTCGACGTGGCGCGGGTCCTCGAGGTAGCGCTCGAGGTAGACCGTCGGGTCGCTGAAGAACTTCTCGCCCTCGCGCGCGGCGCCCTCGAACGCGTCGGCCAGGTTCTCCTCGTCCACGGCCACGCGAAAGCCCTTGCCGCCGCCTCCCCCGGCCGCCTTGCAGGCGATCGGGTAGCCGATCTCCCGCGCCTGCTTCTTGGCCGCCTCGACGTCCTCGACGGGGGAGGTCGCGCCGGGGACGATCGGCACGCCCGCCTTGTCCATGATCGCGCGGGACTCCGTCTTCGAGCCCATCGCCTCGATCGCCTTCGGCGGCGGGCCGATCCAGGTGATCCCGGCCTTCTCGCAGGCCGCGGCGAAGGCGGCGTTCTCGGCCAGGAAGCCGTATCCGGGGTGGATCGCCTCGGCGCCTGCGTCGGCGGCCACCTGCAGGATCTTCTCGACGTTCAGGTAGCTCTCGGCCGGAACAGGAGGCCCGATCAGGAACGCCTCGTCGGCCTCGCGCACGTGCGGCGTCTCGCGGTCGATCTCCGAGTAGACCGCGACCGACCCGATGCCCATCTCGTTCAGGGCGCGGGCGATCCGAATGGCGATCTCGCCGCGGTTCGCGATCAGGACCTTCTCGAACATGGCGGCGCAGTATTACGAGTCGGGCGCGTCCGCGGCACCCTGCCAGGGGAGGCGGCTCAGTCCTTTGAGCCCGCCAGCGCGGGGTGGGCGCGCGCCTCGGCGCGGCGGGCGAGCTCGCGCTCGATCTCCCTGTGCCGCTCCAGCTCGTGGATGCGCTCCAGCTCGGCCTGCTCGTCGGGATCGCCCTCGACCTCGCGCCGCAGCAGGTACTGCACGGCGAAGAGGCCGGCGAAGGACAGCGCGGCGACCCCCAGCGCGTAGGGGACGAGCTCCGTGTCCGCCTTGCTCAGCAGCGCCACTCCGGCGGCGATCAGGACGATCCCGAGCGCTGTGCGCAGCACGCCCTGCGGCCACTTGACGGACATGTTCGACCCGAGGATCACGCCGGGAATGGAGCCGAGCAGGATGTTGCCCGCGAGCATGAAGTCGACGTTGCCGCCGACGATGTGGGCGAGGCCCGCCGCCCAGAGCAGGATCGCGGCGTGAAAGACGTCGGTGCCGACCACGCGCTTGGGCGTCAGCCGGAAGACGGCGATCAGCATGATCGCGATCACCGTGCCGGAGCCCGCCGAGCTGAGCCCGATCACGAAGCCGGTGGTGGCGCCGATCCCGACCGCGGCGATCTTGTGGCGCGTGTGAATCTCGAAGCTGTCGCGCTCGGCGAGCTTGTCGGCGAGGAAGAGGCTGCGCAGCAGCGTGATCGCGCCGACGACCAGCAGGCAGGAGGCGAGGATCGCGAAGATCGTCCCGTCGAGGTCGTCGCCGAGGCGGTCCTTGAGGATGTCCAGCACCCAGACCCCGGCGATGGCGGAGGGGACGCTGCCGGCGGCCATCCACCAGGTCAGCGGGATGTTCACCGTCCTCAGCTTCAGGTGCCGCCAGCCGCCGGCCGTCTTGGTCACGGCGGCGTAGAAGATGTCGGTGCCGATCGCGGTCACCGGCTTGATGCCGAAGATCAGGATCAGCAGCGGGGTCATCAGGGAGCCGCCGCCCATGCCGGTGAGACCGACGAGGAAGCCGACGCCGAAGCCGAAGAAGACGATCGCTGGATCCATGTTCGCTGGCTGCCGTTGGGACGAACGCTGCCGCGGGGTGAAGCTGTGGGGGACGAGAGCGGCTACCGGGGGCGCCGCCTTTACCACTATTCACTCTTTCTTGACCGAGAGAGTCGCAAAAGAGTCCGCGCACTATAGCGCAGTCCGTGCGCGAGATGGGCCACGGCCGTCGTCCCCGCGGGTGGGGCTAGCGCGTGACCCAGGCGCCGTCGTCGCGCGTGAGCTCGAGGACCTCGGCGGGGATCTCCCCGTCGCGCAGGTCGGCGATCGTCACGCGCTCCAGGACCCGCCTCAGGCTGGCCCGCACGGCGATCCAGACGTCGGTGAGGTCCTTGGCGGTGCCCGGGTAGTCGGTCGCCTCGGGCGCCATGTCCTGGATGTTCGCCAGCGGCCCTTCGACGGCGCGGATCACGTTCGCGAGGGTGATCTCCTCCGGCGGCCGAGCCAGCCAGTAGCCGCCGCGCGCGCCGCGGCGGGCCCGCACGAGCCGTGCGTGCTTGAGCTCAAGCAGGATGTGCTCGAGGAACTGGAGCGGGATTCCCTGCGCGTCGGCGAGGCGCTCGCCCTTGACCGGCTCCTCCCCGGAGCCGGCCAGCTCGACGGCGGCGCGGACGGCGTAGTCGGCCTTGGCGGAAATCCTCATAGGATCTCGCCCCCATGATCGACCTTCAGAGCCATTCGATCGTCTCCGACGGCGAGCTGCCTCCCGCGGAGGTGGTGGCGGCCGCGGCCGCGGCCGGCGTCACCACGATGGCGCTGACCGACCACGACGCCGTGGACGGCATCCCGGAGGCGAGGGAGGCCGCGAGGGCGGCGGGCATCGCCCTCGTTCCCGCGGCGGAGATCTCCTGCGTCCACGCCGACCTCGACGACCTGCACATGCTCGGCTACTGGATCGACATCGAAGCCATGCGGCCCGCCTGCGAGAAGGCGCAGGCTGAGCGCGTCACCCGCGCGCGGGAGATCGTCGAGCGGCTCAACTCCCTCGGCGTCGAGGTCCGCTTCGAGGACGCGATCGCCCAGGCGGGGGACGCCTCCTCGGTCGGGCGCCCGCACATCGCCAAGGCCGCGGGCACGAAGCCGGAGGACATGGGCGCCTTCTTCGAGGAGTACCTCGTCCCCGGCGCCAAGGCCTTCGTTTCGCGCCGCTGGCCGACGGCCGGCGAGGCGATCGCGCTGATCCGCGAGGCGGGGGGCACCCCGGTGCTCGCCCACCCCTTCTGGGACCTGGACGAGCCCGCCCGGGTGGCGGCCCTGATCGACGACCTCGACATCGACGGCGTCGAGGTCTTCTATCCCGCCCACGACCGGGCGCAGACGAAGTTCCTCGTCGAGCTCTGCGCCGAGCGCGGCCTGGCCGCCACGGCGTCCAGCGACTTCCACGGGCCGAACCACAAGATGTTCGACCGCTTCGGGTCGTATCCGACTTACGATCTCGGTACCCCCGAGCTCCCGCCCAAGCGCGGCTAGGCGGGCTGCGCGGCCGGGATCAGCTGGCGCTCCTCGAGCAGCGCGATCAGCTTCGCCGCGGACTCCTCGGGGTCCTCGCTCTCGGTCTCGAGGGTGACCTCGGGGTCGAGCGGCTCCTCGTATGGGTCGGAGACGCCGGTGAACTCCTTGATCTCGCCCTTGAACGCCTTCTCGTAGAGGCCCTTGACGTCGCGCTCGGCGCAGGCCTCGACCGAGGCCTTGACGAACACCTCGATGAAGCGGTCGCCCATCAGCTCGCGTGCCTCGGCGCGGATCTCGCGGTAGGGCGAGATCGCGGCGGTGATCACCGGCACGCCGTTGCGGGAGAGCAGGTCGGCGACGAAGGCGATCCGGCGGATGTTGGTGTCGCGGTCCTCCTTGGAGAAGCCGAGGCCCTTCGAGAGGTTCTCGCGGACGACGTCGCCGTCCAGGATCTCGAGCCTGGAGCCGCGCGCGCGCAGCTCGTCGGAGACCAGCTTCGAGATCGTGGTCTTGCCGGCTCCGGAGAGCCCGGTGAACCAGAGTGTGAATCCCTTGTCAGTCATTGAAGTCCGTTGCTCCTTGTCGTCTCTCGTTGATCAGTTCTTGGCGTAGGCGTCGATCAGGATCTGCGCCACCTCGGGCCGGCTGAACTCCTGGGGGGGAATCTCGCCGTTGTCGAGCATCTCGCGGACCTTGGTGCCGCTCAGATGCACGTGCTCGGAGGCGTCGTGCGGGCAGGTCTTGCCCGAGGCCATGCCCTCGCAGTGGTTGCACCAGAAGGAGTGCTCGAAGAAGAGCGGCTGGATGCCGAGCTTGTCGATGTCCATGTCGCGGAAGATCTCCTGCGCGTCATAGGTGCCGTAGTAGTCGCCGACGCCGGCGTGGTCGCGGCCCACGATGAAGTGGGTGCAGCCGTAGTTGCGCCTCGCGATCGCGTGCAGCACGGCCTCGCGCGGGCCCGCGTAGTGCATCTTCGACGGGAAGACGTTGAGGATCACCCGGTCGTTCGGGTAGTAGTCGTCCATCAGCACCTCGTAGCAGCGCATCCGCACTTCGGCGGGGATGTCGCCCTCCTTGGTCTTGCCGATCAGCGGGTGGATCATCAGCCCGTCGGTGATCTCGAGCGCCGTCTTGGTGACGTACTCGTGGGCGCGGTGGATCGGATTGCGCGTCTGGAAGGCGACGATCGTCCGCCAGCCGCGGTCGGCGAAGGCCTGCTTGGACTCGGCCGGGCTGAGCTGGCGCCTGGTGAATGCGTCCTCGTGGTCTGGGAGCGCGTCGACCTCGTAGGTCCCGGCCAGGCACCTCGAGCCTTCCTCGTGCAAGGCGGCGACGCCGGGATGCTCGCTGTCCGTCGTCCGGTAGACGCCCTCGGCCTCGACGTCTATGTCGCGCTCGAAGACCTCCTCCACCTTGAGCGTGCCGAGCGCCTTGCCCTCGTCGCTGGTGAGTGCGACCGCGTCACCCTCGGAGGCGTCGAGGTCCGTGGCGAGGGTGATCGGGATCGGCCAGTACTCGCTCGCGCGGTCGCCGCTCAGAGTCATGCTCTCGACGACGCTCTTCCAGTCTGCGGCGCCCTGCGGGCCAGTCAGAGGGGCGAAGCCCCCGTTGCCGATCATCTCGAAGTCGGCGGTCTGGCGCTCGTTCAACTGAAGCTGCTTGTCTGCCATCTGGAGGAGAACCTTCCTTGTCGTCGGCGGGGGAGTGGCGGGCGACTCGCGGGGCGCCAGCGAAGCCGGAGAGGGTAGCGAGATCGCGCGCGGGGATGCCCGCGCGCCGGTCTATCCGTGCAGGCCGCACTCCGTCTTCGAGCTGCCGGCCCAGCGCCCGGCGCGCGGGTCCTCGCCGGCCGCGGGCCTGCGGGTGCAGTGGGTGCAGCCGATCGAGGGATAGCCCTGGTCGTGGAGGGGGTTGTACGGGATGTCGTGCTCGGAGATGTAGCGCCAGACGTCCTTCTCGGACCAGTCCGCGAGCGGGTTCAGCTTCCAGAGCCCGAAGCGCTTGTCCCACGCGAACTTGGGCGCGCCCGCGCGCGTCTGCGAGTCCTGGCGGCGGATGCCGGAGACCCAGCAGTCGACCGCCGAGAGGGCGGAGCGCATCGGGTCCACCTTGCGGATGCCGCAGCAGGCGTCGGGGTCGCGGGCCCACAGCTCGGAGCCGTAGAGCCCGGCCTGCTGCTCGAGCGTGATCGAGCTGTAGCGGTGGAAGCGGATCCCGTAGCGCTCCTCAAGCCGGTTCTTCGTCTCGTAGGTCTCCGGGAAGAGGACGTCGGTGTCGAGGTAGAAGAAGCGCGCGTTCGGTTCGATCTGCGTCGCCATGTGGATCGTGACCGAGCTCGTCTTCTGGAACGAGGCGGCGATGTACATCCGCGGGCTGAACGTCTCCAGCGCCCAGCCGAGCGCCTCCTCGGCGCTGGCATCCTCGAGCTCGGCGCTGACGCGCTCGGGATCGAAGGCGGGGGTTTCGACGGAGGTGGCCATCTCGGAGCCGATCAGTGTGGCAGGGGCGGGCTTCATGCCTTGCGCGCTATACCGCGCACTCCCCCTCGCCGCGCTCGACCTTGTAGGGCTCCGAGCGGCTCCAGTCGATGAAGTGGAGCAGGTTCTCGGCGTTGAACTCGACGGGCATCTTCAGGTCGGAGACCAGCGCCTCGAACTCGTCGGTGCCGGTGCGCTCGACGAAGTCGTTGAATGCCTCGTCGTCGTTCCGCTTCTCCTCGTAGAAGCGCAGCCAGCGCTCGACCGCGTCGGGGACGCGCTTCGCGGGGATCCGCGCCTTGAGGCGGTGCCCGTAGATGACTTCGCCGCCCTCGTAGTTCCCGCCGAGGTGGGCGATGTAGGCCGGGATCGTCTTGTCGCCGACCTTGATCGAGGCCCCGTAGAAGCCGATGTTGGCGATGTGGTGCTGCGAGCAGCCGTTGGGGCAGCCCGACATCTTGATGTGGACGCGCCTGGTCAGCTCGTCCTCGATGCCCATCGCCTCGATCCGCTCCTGGAGCGCGCGGTTCAGGCCCATCGAGGAGGTGATGCCGAGCTTGCACGAGTCGGTGCCGGGGCACGAGACGACGTCGTTGATCTCGTCGGCGCCGGCGTCGTTCAGGCCGAGCTCGCCGAGCGCGCGGTAGACGTCGTAGAGGGCCTCGTCGCGGACCCAGCGCAGCAGGAAGTTCTGGTGCACGGTGGTGCGGGCGTAGCCGCCGGTGTGATCGCGCATGATCTGGGCGAGCCCGCGGAACTGCTCCGGGGTGAGGTCGCCGCGGACCACCTTGACCTGGACGGCGTGGAAGCCCTGCTGGCGCTGGGGGCTGACGTTCGCGGCGATGAAGCGCTCGAACTCGGACCTATCCCCGTTCGGGCTCGCCGGGTCGGTCGGTGGGGCGGGGGCGTTCGCCTCCTCGTCCTCGATGAAGAGCATGTGGTCGATCGTGAAATCGCGCTCGGCGACCCAGTCGCCCTTCAGTTCCTCCTCGACCATCGCTCGGAACTCGTCGATGCCGATCTTGTCGATCAGCACCTTGATCCGGGCGCGGGCGCGGTTGACGCGCAGCCACTCCTGGCGGTCGAAGATCCGCAGCGCGGCCTCGGTCACCTTCAGGTAGTCGCCGTTGTCGAGCTCGACGAACTCATAGAGCGTGGGGGCGACGCGCGGCATGATCGAGGTGCCGCCACCGACGCGGATCTCGACGCCGCGGACCTCGCCTCGCCCCTCGATCTCGCGGACCTTGGGGATGAAGCCGACGTCGTGGATGCCGGTGATCGCGCGGTCTTCTTCGGTGGCCGTAAAGGCGGTCTTGACCTTGCGCGGCATCAGCTGCGTGGTCGGGTGGCGCACGAAGTAGCGGACGTAGGCGATCAGGTAGGGGGTGACGTCGAAGGGCTCGCCCTGGCTGACGCCGGCCCACGGGTCTCCGGTTACGTTCCTCATCGTGTTGCCGCAGCCCTCCCGGGAGGACAGGCCCGTCGAGCTGATCTCGCGGATCAGGTCGGCCATGTCCGCCAGCGGGATGTGGTGGATCTGGATGTTCTGCCGGGTGGTGATGTGGCCCTTGTTCAGCGGGGCCCAGCGCTCGACGACCTCTGCGAGCTTGTCCATCTGCTCGGCGGTGACGCCGCCGGCGGGAAGCTTGATCCGGCACATCTGCACGTCGGGCTGGCGCTGGCCGTAGACGCCCTGCTTGAGGCGGAAGCCGATGAACTGCTCCTCGGCCTGCTCGCCGCGCAGGAAGCTCGCCGCCTCGGTGTCGAAGTCGTCGAACTCGCGCTCGATGATCGGGATGATGTGCCCGGGGACGTTGTCGTAGACCTCAGGGTTCTCGAGCGAGCCGCGCTTGCCCTTGCCCTTCTGGACCTTGCCCAGGTCCTGGTCCAGCTCGGGCTTGGCGGGTGTCTCCTTCGCGGGTGCGGAGACGGGCTCCATCGGCGCTCCTTGTGTGGGGGATCGGCGTGCGTGCCCGGCAGCGCCGGGAGGCGTCAAGGTAGCAAACCTGATCGGGTTTGGGGTAATTCGGTCCGAGCGGCCGCCTCCGCGCTTCTCGCGACGGTTTCCGGGTTCGGGACGTTGGGGACCAGTTAAAGCATGGGAGCGCGAGCAGCCAACGCCGGTCTGGTCGCGCTGCTCGTGCTCGGGAGCCTGGCGCTCTGGATCGCGGTTCCCGCCGCGTGGCTGTGGCTGACTCGCCACGCCGACGAGTCGGGGGCGCGCTTCCTGATGGTGCTCGCCGGGTGCGCCGTGACGATGCCTTTGGTGGGCTGGGCCCTCTACCGCCTCGAGGCGGTCTACGAGCGCTCGCGCGGCACCAGTGCCGTCCGGCCGTCCTTCATGCGCTCGCTCAGCGACGACCAGAAGGCGCGGCGCAGGCTCGGCCTGCTCGACCGCCTGCTGATCGCCTCCGCCGTGATCGCCCTGATCGCGCTCGTGCTCTGGTGGGCGCTGCTCGCCGACAACCCGAACCCCTCGGGGCCGCTGCAGCCGCTGTAATCACGGGATGACCGAGATCCCGGTCATCTCCGGCGACGCCGTCCGCGCCGCGATCGACCCCGCCACCGCGGTGGAGCGCACCCGCCTGGCGTTCGAGCGCCACGCCTCGGGCGAGTGGGAGATGCCGCCGAAGGTCTACGTCGCCGCGCCTCCCAACGGCGACTTCCGGGCGATGCCGGCGCGCGGGGACGGCTATGCGCTGGTCAAGTGGGTCACCTCGTTCCCCGGCAACGGCGCGCGCGGGCTGCCCGTCGTCCGCGGCGTCGTGGTGCTCTCCGACGCGGACACCGGCGCGGAGCTGGCGGTGATCGAGTGCGCCTCGATCACCTCGCTGCGGACCGGCGGCGCCGCGGCGGTCTCGGCGCAGGTGCTGGCCCGCGATGGAGCGAGCGGCGTCGGCGTGATCGGCTGCGGCGTCAACGGCGCCTGGGCCGCGCGCTGCATGGCGGCGGCGGGATTCGGCCCCGGCGTCTGCGCCGACGTCCGGCCCGAGGCGGCGGAAGAGCTGGCGGGGGAGCTGGGCTGGCGCGCGGGCGCGCGGGAGGAGGCCGCCGCGCAGGAGGTCGTCGTCACGGTCACGCCCGGGCGAGGATCCGGTGATCCTCGCCGCCGAGCTGCGCGCCGGCCAGCACCTCGCCGTCCTCGGCGCCGACGCGCACGGCAAGGCCGAGGTCGAGCTGGATGCGATCCGGCGCTGCCGGCTGTTCTGCGACGAGTGGGCGCAGGCGAGCGCCGGCGGTGAGCTGGCCCACGCCGTCGCGGCCGGCGCGATCGACCGCGGGGACGTGACGCAGATCGGCGATGTGCTGACGGGCGCCGCGCCCGGGCGGGCGGGCGACGAGGAGATCACGCTCTTCGACTCCACCGGCCTCGCGATCCAGGACCTGGCGCTCGCCCAGGCGGTCTACGAAGCCTGGCGCGAAGGCCGGGTGGACGCTCCGACGGCCGCCCTGTAGCTCGGGGCAGTCCCGAGTTGTGGTCGTTACAGGGCCAAGAGGCGGGACTGCCGCCGCACGGCGGCGGACGGGACAAGCCGGCACGCCAGCCGAAATGAACGGGGCGGCGGATCTCTCCGCCGCCCCGAGAGTGGCGAGCCGCGCCGCCCGCCCTCTCCTCCCTCGAGTCTCAGTCGATCTCGGTGCCCTCGATCAGGAAGGCGACGCGCACGTGCGCCCGCCACTCGTCGAGGTTCTCGCCGCGGAGGCCGGTGGAGACGACGTCGATCGCGCGGATGTTCCGCAGCGAGCTCTGCGCCTGCTTCAGCGCCTGCTGAGCGGCGTCGTCGGACGACTTCTTCGAGCTGCCGACCAGCTCGATGATCTTGACTACCGCCACGGGTCCTCCTTCGCGATCGCGGCCGGGCCGCCTGCATCGTGGGTTCTATTACAAAGCCGCGGCGGGGGCAAGGCTCCGGCGCCCGGCGCTCAGCGGCCCAGCGCGGGGCCCCAGCCCTCCGGCTCGATCCGCCGCGAGGCGATCCCCTCGCGCAGCGCGGCCCGCAGCCACGGGTTCTGGCGCTTCTGCGGCTGGGCCGAGGGCGCCGTCTCGACCAGGAAGTGCTCGAGCGCGGCGGCGATCGCGGCGGCCTGCTCGGGCGATGCGCCGGCCGCCTTGATCTCGATCTGCGGACGCGGTGGGTCCGCTTGCCGTTGCCCTGGGCCATGCGGCTCAGGCTACTTCACCGCTTTCTCAGAGCGGGATGTTGCCGTGCTTGCGCTTCGGCTGCTCGACGCGCTTGGTCTGCAGGACGCGCAGCGCCTTGATCAGCTTCGGGCGGGTCTGGCGCGGCTCGATCACGTCGTCGATGTAGCCGCGCTCGGCGGCCGAGTAGGGGTTGGCGAAGTGGGCCTTGTAGTCGGCGATCAGCTTCGCGCGGCGCTCGTCGGGGGTCGGCGAGGACTCGATGTCGCGGCGGTAGATGATGTTGACCGCGCCCTCGGGGCCCATCACCGCGACCTCGGCGGTCGGCCAGGCGAAGTTGAAGTCGGCGAGCATGTGCTTGGAGTTCATGACGTCGTAGGCGCCGCCGTAGGCCTTGCGGGTGACGACGGTCAGCTTCGGCACGGTCGCCTCGGTGAAGGCGTAGAGCAGCTTCGCGCCGTGGCGGATGATCCCGTTCCACTCCTGCGAGGTGCCGGGCAGGAAGCCGGGCACGTCGGTGAAGGTGAGCAGCGGGACGTTGTAGGCGTCGCAGGTGCGGACGAAGCGCGCCGCCTTCTCGGAGGACTCGATGTCGAGCACGCCGGCGAGGTGCGCCGGCTGGTTGCCGACGACGCCGACCGGGTGGCCGTCGAGGCGGGAGAAGCCGCAGACGATGTTGCGGGCGAAGTGCTCGTGGACCTCGAAGAACTCGCCGTCGTCGACGATCCGGGCGATCACCTCGCGCATGTCGTAGGGCTTCGAGGGGTCGTCGGGGACGAGGGTGTCGAGCTCGGGGTCCTCGCGCTCGGGGTCGTCGGTGGGCTCGACGCGCGGAGGCAGCTCGAGGTTGTTCGAGGGCAGGAAGCTGAAGAGGTAGCGGGCGTCCTCGAGGCACTGCTCCTCGTCGTCGGCGGCGAAGTGGGCGACGCCCGACTTCGAGTTGTGGCTCATCGCGCCGCCGAGCTCCTCGAACTCGACCTCCTCGCCGGTGACCGTCTTGATCACCTCGGGGCCGGTGATGAACATGTGCGAGGTCTCCTTGACCATGAAGATGAAGTCGGTCATGGCCGGGGAGTAGACGGCGCCGCCGGCGCAGGGGCCCATGATCAGGCTGATCTGCGGGATCACGCCCGAGCAGTTGACGTTGCGGACGAAGACGTCGCCGTAGGCGCCCAGCGAGACGACGCCCTCCTGGATCCGCGCGCCGCCCGAGTCGTTGATGCCGATCACCGGCGCCCCGACCTCCGCGGCGAGGTCCATGACCTTGCACATCTTCTCCGCCATCACCTCGCCGAGCGAGCCGCCGAAGACCGTGAAGTCCTGGGAGAAGACGAAGACCGTGCGCCCGTCGATCGTGCCGTAGCCGGTGACGACGGCGTCGCCGTACGGCCGGCGCTTGTCCATCTCGAACTCGTGGGTGCGGTGGCGGACGAAGGAGTCGAGCTCCTCGAACGAGCCCGGGTCGAGCAGCTTCTCGATCCGCTCGCGCGCGGTCAGCTTGCCCTTGGCGTGCTGCTTCTCGACCGCCTCCTCGGAGCCCGCGTGGACGGCCGCCTCGCGGATCTCGCGGAGCTGCGCGAGCTTCTCCTCGTGGGTCTCGGGGTACTTCTGCCTCACGGTCGCGCGATTCTACGGAGGCGCC
The DNA here is from genome assembly GCA_963805235.1 of uncultured Solirubrobacterales bacterium. Classification (GTDB taxonomy): domain Bacteria; phylum Actinomycetota; class Thermoleophilia; order Solirubrobacterales; family 70-9; genus DASSYK01. Next base: position 31,030 of record CAWDTF010000005.1, read on the forward strand.
CAGATCCGCGGCGGTAGGCTCCCTCGTCCCGGCCCGAAGGAGTCCCGATGAAGCTCTACGTCTGCTACACGAAGCGCGATCACCCGCACATCCCCGGCCGCGGCGGGCACGCCTGCGCCAAGGCCTACAAGGAGCTCCGCACCGCGGGCCACGACCCCGAGGTGATCCGGACCTATGGGTTCGGCGCGCTGCCTGACGCGATCCAGCCACCCGGCCGCAAGCTGGTCAAGGAGAAGACGGGCAGCGCCTGGGTCCCAGCACTGGAGACCGACGAGGGCGAGTGGATCAGCGGCTCGGAGCAGATCGTGGACTGGGCCGAGAAGCATCCCGCCGGGGACTGATTCTGCGTACCGCCGGGCGTGCGACCTTAGGCGACTCTATGCCGGGCGCTGTTGCAGCGTCTTCCACTCGTCGCCGCGGCAGGGCCGCGCTCCGGGGCACACCGGGCTTTTCCCAGACCACCTCGCTGCGGACGCCGTCCGGGTCCTCGTAGGTGAAGCTCAGCAGCGATCCCATGTCGCTGACCACGGCGTCGTCCACCCCGGCGCCCTCCCTCAGGACGCGGTCGCGGAGCTCCCAGAAAGCGTCCTCGCTGCCGGCATTGACCACCGAAGTGGTCGATACGGCCGCGGGCGAACATCGGGACGTCTCCCTGGGGGACATCGCCGCCCGGCACCTGGAACGGATGCGAGGACGGTGTTTGGTCCGAGCTCGATGAATGCGTGCCGGAGGCCGTCCTCGGTCAGGTCGAGGGTCGTTCTCGCGTCGAAGACCCGCTCGTAGAACCCGATCAGCCGATCCATGTCGGCGGTGAGGGACGTGAGGTGGTGGATCCCGTTCAGCGCCACGTGCGGGTCCCGGCTAGAAGAACGCGCCGCCGCGGTACTCGCCGAAGACGTCGCGCATCGCGTTGCAGACCTCGCCGATCGAGCCGTTCGCGCGCAGCGCCTCCTTGATCGGCGGCAGCAGGTTGCCCTCGCCGCGGGCGACGTCGCGCAGCGCCTCGAGCTTCTCGTCGAGCGCCTTCTGGTCGCGGGCGTCCTTGAAGTCCGCCAGGCGCCTGAGCTGGCGCGCCTCGGACTCGGGGTCCACCCTGAGGATGTCGACGTCGTCCACCACGTCGGTCTCGTACTTGTTGACGCCGACGATGATGTCCTGGCCCGTGCGGTAGCGCTCGTGGTAGCTGGCGGCCGACTCCTCGATATCGCGCTGCATGAAGTCGAGCGCATTGACCGAGCCGCCGAGGTCCTCGACCTTCTGCATCAGCTCCCAGGAGCGCTCCTCGATCTCGTCCGTGAGCGACTCGACGAAGTAGGAGCCGGCAAAGGGATCCACGGTGTCGGCCACGCCGGACTCGTGCGCCAGCACCTGCTGGGTGCGCAGCGCGATCCGGGCCGAGCGCTCGGTCGGCAGTGCCAGCGCCTCGTCGAAGCCGTTGGTATGCAGCGACTGGGTGCCGCCGGCGACGGCGGCGAAGCCCTGGAGCGCGACGCGGATGATGTTCACCTCCGGCTGCTGGGCCTGCAGGGTGACGCCGCCGGTCTGGGTGTGGAAGCGGATCATCTGCGCCCGCTCCTCGGTGGCGCCGAAGCGCTCGGCCATGATCTTCGCCCACATCCGGCGGACCGCCCTGAACTTGGCGATCTCCTGGAAGACGTTGTTGTGGCCGTTGAAGAAGAAGGCCAGGCGCTTGCCGAAGCGATTGACGTCGAGCCCCGCCTCGATCCCGCCCTCGACGTACGCGATCGCGTTGGCCAGGGTGAAGGCGACCTCCTGCACGGCCGAACAGCCCTTCTCGCGTATGTGGTACCCGCTGATCGAGATCGTGTTCCACTTCGGGACGTTCTCGTCGCAGTAGGCGAAGATGTCGGTCGTCAGCCGCATCGTCGGCTCGGGCGGGTAGATGTAGTTGCCGCGCGAGATGTACTCCTTGAGCACGTCGTTCTGGACCGTGCCGCGCAGCTCGGTCGAGGGCACGCCCTGCTCGTCGCCGACCAGCTCGTAGAGCAGCAGCAGGATCGCCGCGGGGGCGTTGATCGTCATCGAGGTCGAGACGTCGGCCAGCGAGATCCGGTCGAAGCAGATCCGCATGTCCTCGATCGTGTCTATCGGGACGCCGGTGCGCCCGACCTCCCCCTCGCAGAGGGGGTCGTCGGAGTCGCGGCCGAGCTGTGTCGGCAGGTCGAAGGCCATCGAGAGCCCGGTCGAGCCGTGCTCCGTCAGGTAGCGGTAGCGCTCGTTCGTGTCCTCGGGGCTGGCGAAGCCGGCGTACTGGCGCATCGTCCAGAGCCGGTCGCGGTACATGCGCTCGTGGATCCCGCGGGTGAAGGGGTACGACCCCGGCTCGCCCAGCCTCTCCTCCAGGCCGGGAGCGACGTCGCCCTCGTCGTATACGGGCTTGATCTCGATCCCGGAATCCGTGATGACCCGCTCGTCATCGGGCCCGACCATCGGGGCGATGTAGCGGTAGAGGTCCTCCTCTGCTTGCGTGGGTCGAGCGGCCACGTGACCGCAGGATAGTTGGACGCTTCGCCGTCAGGTCGCGGCCACGAGCGGCCGCCGATACAGGTCGCGGCGGCTCCGCCGCCGGGCTCGGGGTGGAGCGGGCCTTGGTGGCCGCTAGACGATGCCGTCGAAGGGGCGCTTCTCGGGCGTCGCCAGCTCGTCGAGGACGGCGTCGAGCCAGCCATTGAGCTGGATCGGACGCCGGCACTCCGCGCTGACCGCGATCTCGGTGCCCCAGCCGCTCTCGGTCAGCTCGACCGAGATCCTCGCCGCCTCGAAGTGGCTGCGTGCCTCCCACTCGAGCCGCTCGGCGGGGACCCGCTCCAGGACCTTGATCTCGATGGCGCGCCCGACCAGGGCGGCCATCAGGCCCTCCATCCGCTCGCGCCGGTCGATCATCTCCCAGAGCTCGGGCGGCGACTTCACCAGCGTCCTGCTCGCTGTCTCCATGCGGGGGCATTCACCCCGCCCGGCCCGACTCCTGCGGCGTTATGTCTCCTGGGCGCCCGGTTTCGCGGCGGCGCGGTCAGAGGCCGCGTGCGGGCGCGGCTCAGTCCCCGGCCAGGGCGGCGGCGATCGCCGCGGCGGCGCGCGGGCCCGCTGACCCGTCCCAGAGTGGGATGCGCGGCGCCTCCGCGGGCGGCGGCTCGGCGAGTACGGCCGCGGCGGCCTCGCGCAGGGCGCCGGGGTCCATCCCGACCAGCTTGTTCGTGCCCTGGGTCACGGTGATCGGGCGCTCGGTGGAGTCCCGGTACGTCAGGCAGGGCGTACCGAGCACTGTCGTCTCCTCCTGTACGCCACCCGAGTCGGTGATCACCAGGCGGGCCCCTCCCTCCAGCGCGATGAACTCCGCGTAGTCGAGCGGGCGCGCGATCCGGACCCTCGGCGGCAGCTCCAGCTCCCAGCGCTCCAGGTTCGCGATCGTGCGGGGGTGCGCCGGGAAGAGCACCGGCGCGGTGTGCGAGATCTCCTCGAGCACCGCGATCACCTCGCCGAGCCGCTCGCGGTCGTCCACGAGCGCCGGCCGGTGCAGCGTCACCAGCACGAACCCGCGCGGCTCGACCTCGGCGGCCTCCAGCGCAGCCGCCCGGTCGGTGTCCGCGAGGATGCGGAAGAGGCTGTCGATCATCGTGTTGCCGACCAGCTCGACGCCCGCCGTGATCCCCTCGCCGGCGAGGTTCTCGACCGCGTCCTCCGAGGTGCAGAGCAGCAGGTCGGAGACCCGGTCGGTGACGACGCGGTTGACCTCCTCCGGCATCGTCCAGTCGCGCGAGCGCAGGCCCGACTCCACGTGCGAGACCTTGACGTGCAGCTTCGTCGCGGCGAGCGCCGCGGCCATCGTCGAGTTGACGTCCCCGGCGACGAGGACGAGGTCGGCGGCGTGCGTCTCCAGGTCAGCCTCGACGCCGACGAGGACCTTCGCCGTCTGCTCAGCGTGGCTGCCTGAGCCGACGCCGAGGTTCGCGTCGGGCTGCGGCATCCCCAGCCGCTCGATGAAGCCGTCCGAGAGCGCGCGGTCGTAATGCTGGCCGGTGTGGAGCAGCCGCACACCCACGCCGAGCTCGGCCAGCGCCGCGGTTACGGGCGCCATCTTCACGAAGTTCGGCCGCGCTCCGACGACGGCGAGGACGGTGGGCATCGGGGCAGTCTTCCGGATCGCGATCAGGGGTGCGAGAGCGGGCGTACGCGCGGGAGGCGCCTCATCGCCCCCTTCTGTGCTCGAGCGCTTCCAGCGCCTCCTGCTCGGTGCGGCATATCTGCCACCAGGTGACGCGGCCGCCCCGCGCGATCCCCACCTGCCACATCGTCTGCTCGACGGTGACGCCCGCCGCCTCGCCGCTGGCGCGGACCTCCGTCAGCACGGCGCCCTCGTCGAGGGCGCGGATCTCGACCGGCTCGAAGTGGATGCCGCCGAGGGAGCCGACGACGTGATCCAACCATGCCCTGACTCCCTCCGGCCCCCGGAAGGTCGTGCCCTCCGCCTCGGCCACCAGCGAGGAGAACTCGACCTCGGGATCGAGCAGCGCGACGAAGGCGTCGATGTCCCCGCGGTTGAGGGCGTCGTACGCCTGCCGCGTGGTCGCTGCGATGTCCGCGGCCATGGCTGCAGTATCCCGCGGCGCCCGCTTTCCGGCCGGGTTCGCCGCCCGGGTAGGGTCTGCTCATGGCATCGGGCGACAAAGGTGCGGCGCTGGTCACAGGCGCCTCCAGCGGAATCGGCCGGGCGACCGCGCTGCGGCTCGAGCGCGACGGCCATACGGTCTTCGCCGGCGTGCGGAAGCAGGCGGACGCCGACAGCCTCGAGCAGGCGGCGGCGCACGGGCGCATCAGGCCGGTGACCCTCGACGTGACCGAAGCCGACTCGATCGAGGCGGCCCGCGCCGAGATCGAGGGAGCTGTCGGCGCGCGCGGGCTGGCCGGGCTCGTCAACAACGCCGGGATCGCCAACGCCGGGCCGGTCGAGTACCTCCCGGTCGAGGAGTTCCAGCGGGTGCTGGACGTGAACCTGACGGGCCAGTACGCGGTCACGCAGGCCTTCCTGCCCCTGATCCGCCGCGGCGGCGGAGCGATCGTCTTCATCACCTCGATCGGGGGCCTCGTCGCGACCCCGTTCATGTCGCCTTACCACGCCTCCAAGTTCGGCCTGGAGGCGGTGGCCGACTCGCTGCGCCGCGAGCTGCTGCCCTGGGGGATCCGGGTGGTGATCGTCGAGCCGGGCTCGATCGCGACCCCGATCTGGGAGAAGGGCGCGGACAACTTCGCGAGCGCGGAGCCGAAGATGGGCCCCGAGGCGAAGCGCATGTACGGGAAGCAGATCGAGGCGATGAAGCGCACGCTCCGCAGCACGGCCGAGCGCGGGATCCCTCCCGAGGAGGTCGCCGCGGTGATCGCGGAGGCGATCGGCTCGGACAGCCCGAAGGCGCGCTACCTGATCGGGCGCGACGCGAAGCTGACCAAGGCCGTCGGCGGGCTGCTCGGCGACAAGGTCTTCGACCGAATCATGCGGAGGTCGATGAAGCTGCCGGATGACGCTCCGGCGCCCCGCTAGGCGCGGCCGGCCGCCGCATCACGCCGACGATCGCGATGTCGTCGTCGGAGGGGTCGGCGCTGAAGCGCCCGTGGGCGGCCTTGATCCTGTCGAGCGCGTCCGTGGGCGAAGCCGCGCCGGCGACGGTCTCGCGAAGCCGCTGCTCGCCGAAGCGCTCCTTCTCGGCCGCCAGCTCGATGACGCCGTCCGTGTAGAGGAGGAGCTGCTCGCCGGGCTCGATCCGGAAGCGGTGGCACGGCCAGTCTGGCCGGCGGGTGAAGCCGAGCATCGGCCCGTGCTCGTCCAGCGGCTCCACCGCGCCGCCGCGAAGCAGCAGGGGCGGCGGGTGCCCGGCGCTGATCAGCTCGACCTCCCCGTCCTCCCGGAGGGTCATCGCCACCGCCGTGCAGATCCCCGTCTCGCCCTGCTCGAGCAGCCAGTCGTTGAGCTGTGAGAGGGCGATCTGCATCTTCCCGTTGAGGGAGCCGGAGGTCCGCAGGGTGTAGCGGCAGAGCGCTGTGATCGCCGCCGCGTCCACTCCGCGGCCGGCGACGTCCCCGATCACGAGCATCCACCCGCCCGGCACCGGGAACGCGTCGTAGAAGTCCCCGCCGACCTGCGTCCCCTCCGCCGCCGGGCTGTAGAGGGTGGCGAGCTCCCAGCCTGGGATGTCCGGCAGGCCCTCGGGGACCAGGGCCTCCTGGAGGGTGTGGGCGACCGCCGAGCGCTGCTCGAAGAGGCGCGCGTTCTCGATCGCGACCCCGGCCCGCCGCGCCAGCTCCGCGCCGACGTCGAGGTCGTGCTCGTCGAAGATCCGTCCGGACTCGGCGGTGGCGAACGTGATCGCGCCGCTCACCTCGTCCCCCGCCTCGACCGGCACGATGATCGCGGAGCGCAGGCCCAGGCCGGCGATCAGCTCGTAGTGCTCGTCGCTGCGCGCATGCTCGCGGAGCATCTCGTCGGGGATCTCGATGAGTTGGGGCTTCCCCGTTCGCACGACCTCGCCGGCGCCGGGGTCCTCGACCCGGCTCGGGTACTCCTCGCTCAGCCGCCGCGCGAGCTGCACCCGGCCGGGGTCGGCGTGCGCGAGTGCGACCGGCTCCATCACCCCGTCGCGCCGCGGCATGCTCACCGTGCACCAGTCCGCGAACTCCGGCACCGCCATCTCGGCGACGCGCTGGAGCGTCTGCTCGTAGTCGAGCGAGGCCGCGAGCGCCCGGGTCGCGTCCGACAGGAGCCGCTGGTGGATCTCGGCCCGCTTCACCTCGGTGACGTCCTCGATCACGTTGACGACGAGGCGCCGTTCGTCGGGCAGGCTCACCGGGCTCGCCTTGATCATTCGCCAGCGCTCCTGGCCGCTGGACCTGTCGAGTGCGCGGACCAGCAGCGGATCGGGCTCATCGCCGCGCAGGACCTGGCGGCCCGGAAGGCGCTCGACGTCCAGGGGGCTGCCGTCCTCCATGAAGGACTCGAAGCGGTCCGACGAGCTGACCGGGCGGTGTCGCGACCAGCTCCTCCCTCGAGGCCGCCCCGAGCATGTCCGCGGCGGCTTGGTTGGCGTAGACCAGCCTGCCGTCATCGGCCTGCACCGTGACCGCGTCGGCGAGGTTGTCGAGGACGGCCTCGAAGCGCTGCTCGACGCTGCTCAGCTCGCGGAAGAGGCCGGCGTTGTCGAGCGCGAGCGCGGCGCGACCTCCCACGACCTGCGCGAAGAAGAAGTCGTCGTCCGTGAGCCGGCGCCCGGAATCGGAGGTGGTGATCAGCGTCAGCGCGCCGATCGTCCTGCCGCGAGCGTCGAGGGGCACGACGATGGCCGAGCACGGGTCGATCTGCTTGAGGCGCTCGAAGTCCTCGTCGTCGTGGGCGATCCCGCGCAGGACCTGCTCCGTCACGCTGCCGATCAGCTGCGGCTCGCGCCGCGTGATCGCCCGCGAGGAGCCCGTCGGCGCTTCCGCCGCGGGCGGGCGGCGCGCCATCGCCACGTTCCTGAGCCACTCCTCGCGCGGTCCGACCGCCGCGACGCCGAGCCTCTTGACCTCCCCCTCGGCCACCGCGTCCAGCACCGCGATGTCGGCGAGCTCGGGGAGGAGGCGCTCGCAGAACCGCTCGACCGTCTCCTGCAGCGGCCGCGAGCCGTCGGCGATCTCGGCGATCGCCGCGAGGATCTCCAGCCTGCGGACGGAGCGCGCCGTGCGCTCGCGCAACCAGGCCCCGAAGACGGCGAAGCAGCTTCCGATCAGCACGATCACTGCTCGCACGAGGTCCGGGCCCGCCGCGCCCTCGCTCCAGAAGCCGCTCGCCAGCGCCAGCGCGACGGCGATCCCGCCGGCCACCGCCGTGACCGAGGCGCGCGTGATCAGGGCGGCGACGAACGGGCCGATCACATAGGCGGTGGCGATCGCCTCGTCCTTGCCGAGGGCGAGGTCTACCAGCACGAGGGCGGCCTCGATCGCCAGCACCAGGGCGAGCGCCGGAAGGACCGGGACGCTGATGCGCGAGACCCTCTCCGCGAGGGCCTCGCGGTCGCTCAGTTGTCCGCGCGTCTTTGCGCGGGTCCGGTCAGCCGAGGCGGCCACCACTCCCCTTCCCGTGGGTTCGGCCGATTCTAGGTGGGCGAGCCGCGCCGGGCGCAAATGCTCGCTCCGCGCCGGCGGCCCGCGCTTGCTCGCGGCCGGGGGCGGGTCAGCCCTGGGAGCCGACCAGGCGCTCGACCCCGGCCTCGTCAATGGTGCGCTGGAGCCCCTCGCGCAGGCCCACCTTCGGCTCCCACCCGAGCAGCTCGCGGGCCTTCGAGATGTCCGGCTGGCGGACCTTGGGGTCGTCTATCGGCAGCGCCTCGTGCACGATCTCCGAGCGCGAGCCGGTCACCTCGATCACGGTCTCGGCGAGCTGGAGCAGCGTGTACTCGTCCGGGTTGCCGATGTTGACGGGAAGGTGGACCTCGGACTCGGCCAGCGCCACCATCCCCCGGATCTGGTCGTCCACGTAGCAGAAGCTCCGCGTCTGGCTGCCGTCCCCGAAGACGGTCGAGCGGCTTGTCCTGCAGCGCCTGGCGGAAGAACGTCGGGATGGCCCGGCCGTCGTGCGCTCTCATGCGAGGGCCGTAGCTGTTGAAAGTGCGCGAGATGCAGGTGTCCACCCCCTGCTGGCGGTGGTAGGCCATGGTCAGCGCCTCGGAGTAGCGCTTGGCCTCGTCGTAGACGCCGCGCGGGCCGATCGGGTTGACGTTCCCCCAGTAGTCCTCGGGCTGGGGGTGGACCTCGGGGTCGCCGTAGACCTCGGAGGTCGAGGCGACGAGGATCCGTGCTCGCTTGGCTTTCGCGAGGCCGAGCATGTGGTGGGTCCCGTAGGAGCCGACCTTGAGGGTGTGCAGGGGCAGGCGCTGGTAGTCGATCGGGCTCGCGGGGGAGGCCAGGTGGTAGACGAGGTCCACCGGCTCCTCCACGCTCACGTACTCGGTGATGTCGTGGTTGACGAAGACGAACTCCTCGTCCTGGAGGTGCTCGATGTTCTGGAGCGAGCCCGTCTCCAGGTTGTCGATGCAGATCACGCGGTGGCCCTGGGCGAGCAGGTGCTCGCAGAGGTGGGAGCCGAGAAAGCCGGCTCCACCCGTGACGACGCAGGTGCTCATCGGCTTCGGCTCTCGGCGCGCATCGCGGCGCAGGATAACCACGGCCCGCGACTTCGCCGCAATTTGCGGTCAAAGCCGATTGCGTTCGGGGACGAACCGTGCGACCTTCCGACTCAACCGGGTGTGACGAAGGTGAGGAGCGAGAGCGCAGTGGCGGGGGCGCCGTCCGGATCGGCATCCGGTCCCGCCGAAGCACGCCGGCGGGCGGCCGAGGGGTTGGTCACGAGCCACGACGCCGTCTTCCGCCGCACCGCCCGCCGCTACTCCATCTGCGCCGAGGACGCCGAGGACGCCTACCAGCGCTCGCTCGAGATCCTGCTGACCAAGGCGCCGCCGATCGAGGGCGACTCCCTGGTGCGCTGGATGCAGACCGTGACGAAGCGCGAGGCGCTCGCGGTCCGCCGCCAGCGCGAGCGATTGCTGAGCGCACCCCGGCCTGCGGCCGGAGAGCAGGACCGCGATCCGCTCGACGAGATCGCGGCGGAGGGTGCCGGCCCCGGCGAGCGCGCGGCCAGCCGCGAGCGGGTCGCCCGCAGCGGCGAGGCCCTGCGCGCGCTGAAGCCGCAGGAGCTGCGCGCGCTGACCCTGAAGGCCCAGGGCTACTCCTACGAGGAGATCGGCGAGATCACCGGCTGGACCCACACCAAGATCAACCGCTGCATGGCCGAGGGCCGCAAGCGCTTCCTCGAGGTCTTCGCCGAGATCGAGCACGGGCGCCGCTGCGAGCGCCTGACCGCCGCGCTCTCCGCCCTGGCCGACGGCGAGGCGCCGAGCGGCGCCGGCGCCGAGGAGCTCGAGCTGCACCTGCGCGCCTGCGGCTCGTGCCGCGCCAAGCTGCGGGCCTTCCGTGCCATCCCCGGCCGCGTCCTGGAGCTGGCCCCGCTCCCGGCGGCCGACCAGGCGGCCGGCGGCGCGATGCACCAGTGGATGGGGGAGAAGCTGACGGCGGCCACCGAGAAGGTCCGCGAGGCCGGCTACTCGTTGCTCGTCCGCGGTCCGGCGGGCGAGAGCGCCACGCCCCTGGCGGCGTCCGGAGGGACCCGCGGGGCCGGCATGGCCGCGCTCGGCAAGCTGCTCGCCGTCTGCGGTGCCACTGCCGCCGGCGGCGCGGCCTGCGTCGCGACCGGGGTCGTGGACAGCGCCGCGGTCGGCATCGGCGCCGAGGCCGAGAAGCCCGCGCCGATCGAGCGCCCGGTCGAGACGCCGATCGAGCAGCCCGCAGCCGAGCCGGATCCGGTCCAGACTCCCGCTCCTTCGCCAGCCGCCGCCGAGCAGCCCGCGAAGCCCGAGTCGCCGGAGCCGCCTCCCCCGACACCGGCCCAGCAGTCCTCACAGCAGTTCGGGATCGAGAGCTCTGCGCCGAGCGGCGACTCGACGGGCTCGGGCTCCAGCTCGGGCGGCGGCGAGTTCGGGGGACCGTCAGGAGGAAGCGGCGGGGGCGGGGGCGGCTCCGGAGGCGGCGGCTTCGGTTTCGAGAACGGCTAGATGATCTACGCGCTCGCCGCGCCCGCTCCCGCGCCGCGCTGCCGCTCCCGGTATGCCCGGTTCTTGATCCGGTTTCCGCACAGGCCCATGCGGCACCAGCTCCCCGAGCGGTTGCGCGAGTTGTCGTAGAAGGCCCAGAGGCAGTCCGGGTTCTCGCAGAGCTTGAGGCGCTCCCATGTGCCGGTGGCCTGCGAGTAGAAGATGACGCCGAGGAGCTGGGGGACGAGGTGCTCGGCCTTGACCGCGGGGGAGAGGTCCGGTTCCATGCGGCCGGTGGACGGGTCCACGGCGAGCTCGACCCGGTAGGCCCGCGCGAGGCGAGCGAGCTCCCGGCCGGCCTCCTCGTCGGCGACGCCGCGCGTGTTCGCGACGAGCAGGCGCCTGACGGCGTCGCGCAGCCGGCGCGCCCCGGCGAGCTCCCGCTCGTCAACCTGGATCCGGCTGCTGCCGAGCTCGCTCTCCCGCAGCCAGGCCGCCAGCGATTGCGTGGTGTCGAGGTGGTCGATCCCGTCCTCGACGTCGAGCGTGTTGGCGAACGCCTGCACCGCCAGCAGCGGCAGGGGCGCCGGCTTGCCCTCCGCCTGCTCGGTCATCAGCTCGACGTTCACGAGATTGATTCTAGTGCGTGACGGGCATCACACGTTAAGTAGTCACGAGACTGGTATAGTGGTTTTGCCAGTCACGAAGGAAACCACCACCAGAGGACGTGAGGAGCATGTTCGGAGGACTCGCAATCGGATTCGCAGAGCTCGCCAAGCCGAGTCGCATCGCGCAGGGGTTGCCCCGCGACGACGCCAAGCGCTCCCGCCGCCGCGGCCTTCGCCGTCGCCCCCGCTAGGGGGCGGGGGACGGCGAAAGCGCGCGCGGGAGAGGCGACCCGCCCGCTTCGGCCTACGGGTTGAGGCTGAAGGGCGGGTACTCGTCCGTGACCAGGATGAACGCGTAGGCGTAGACGCGGTTGCCCCAGCGCAGAAAGCCCTCGACGAACTCGAACAGCGACTGCGGGTAACGCGCCGTGAACAGGATCGCGAACCAGGCGATGATCACGCAGATCACGGCGGCGATCGCGAGGAAGAACAGCACGATGTAGTGCGGGATCGCCAGGATCCACTTCACCAGCGGCAGCCCGCGGCTGAGCTGCTCGCCGTCCGGGGTGGGGAAGTCGAGGTGGACCCACTGCTCGTCCTCGGTCGAGGGGTAGTCGTCGCTCATCAGCCAGACGTAGGTGTGGACCCGGTTGGTGAAGCGCAACAGCTCGCGGTTCCAATCCGCCCACCACACCGGATAGCGCTTGCGGAAGAGCAGCATCAGCAGCGGCGGCAGGAAGAGGAGGCCCCCGGCCGCGAGGTAGACGCCGTCGTCGGTGACCGATCCGCCCGAGCCGCCGGAGACGGTGGCGAGCACGATCGCGATCGGGATCACGGTGAACACCCGGAAGAACGTCGTCAGCCGGCTGAGCGGCCGGTCCGGGTAGTCCACCGAGAACGTGAGTGGGTAGCTCTGCTGAGGTGGATAGCTCTGCTCCATCTGGGCCTCCGTCTGTTCGGCGAAGCGGATCCGGTCCGTCGCTGAACAGTAGGACGCGCTGCGGGCGTAGGCTCTTCGCGGCATGGAGCGCCGGGTCGCCTTCCTCGACGTGTTCAGCGAGCGCCCGCTCGCGGGCAACGGTCTCGCCGTCGTGGACGAGGCCGACGCTCTGCCCGATGAGGTGATGCTCGCCTTCGCACTTGAGACGCGGCTCTCGGAGACGACCTTCGTCCAGAGCCCGTCTGATCGCGGCGCCGACTATCGCAACCGGATCTGGACGCCCGCCGAGGAGCTGCCCTTCGCCGGCCACCCCTCGCTGGGCACGGCGGTCGCCGTCGCGCGCTGGCGCGGCTCCGGGGAGGCCAGCTTCGTGCAGCAGACAAGCGCCGGTCTCCAGCCGGTCGAGGTCCGCCGCGACGCTGACGGCGGCGGGCCTGAGCGCTGGACGGCCTCGATGCGCCAGGCTGAGACAGCCTTCGGCGACGAGCTGGATCGCGCCGACGCGATGGCGGCGGCGGGCCTCGAGCCCGCCGACGCGCACCCGGACCTGCCGCCGCAGGTCGTCTCGACCGGACTTCCCCACGCGATCGTCCCGCTCGCGAGCGCGGACGCGCTCGCGCGCGTGGCGCCCAGCTACGACGCGATCGACGAGCTGGTGCGCCCGCACGACGCCGTTGTCCTCTACCTGGCCTGGTGCGGCCCCATCGACGGCGGCCGCGCCCAGGCGCGGGCGCGCGGATTCGCCCGGATCGCGGCAGTCGGCGAGGACCCGGCCACGGGCTCGGCGGCGGGCCCCCTCTGCGCCTACCTCGAGCGGCGGGCGGGGTGCCGCGCGATCGAGGTCTCGCAGGGCGCGGAAATCGGGCGGCCCAGCACCCTGCGGGCCGAGATCGACGAGGACGGGCGCGCGCGTGTGAGCGGGTCCGTGGTGCCGCTGATAGACGGCTCGGTGGAGCTGCCGGCGTGATCCCTGGGGCCACGGCGCCGATCGACCGCGGCCGCCTCGCGGAGCTGATCGCCGGCGAGCGCGAGCGCTTCGCCGCGGGGCATCGGCGCTCCCGCGAGCTCTTCGAGCGCGCGGGGCGCAACCTGCTCGGCGGTGTGCCGATGAGCTGGATGGCCCGCTGGCCGGGAGGGCACCCCATCTTCGCCGCCGGAGCGCGCGGGGCCGAGATCGTGGACGTGGACGGCAACCGCTACGCCGACCTCTGCCTCGGGGACACCGGAGCGATGGCGGGCCACGGACCGTCCGCGACCGCCGACGCGGTGGCCGCGCGCTTCCGCGACGGCGCCACGCTGATGCTCCCGACGGAGGACGCGATCTGGGCCGGGGAAGAGCTGGAGCGCCGCTTCGGGATGCCGCTGTGGCAGCTCACGCTCTCGGCGACGGACGCCAACCGCTTCGCGATCCGGATGGCGCGGCAGATCACGGGCCGCAGCCGGATCCTGGTCTTCAGCTACTGCTACCACGGCACGGTGGACGAGTCATTCGTCGTCGTCGGCGAGGACGGCCTGCCGACCTCGCGCGAGGGCAACGTCGGGCCGCCGGTGGACCCCACGACCACCACCGAGGTCGTCGAGTTCAACGACCTCGCCGCCCTCGAGCGCGCGCTGCGAGGCGGGGACGTCGCCTGCGTCCTCGCCGAGCCGGCGCTGACCAACATCGGCATCGTCCTGCCCGAACCGGGCTTCCACCAGCGCCTGCGGGAGCTGACGAGCGAGACCGGCACGCTCTTGGTCATCGACGAGACCCACACCTTCAGCGCCGGCCCGGGAGGCTGCACGGCGGCTTGGGGGCTCGAGCCCGACATGCTCACCATCGGCAAGTCCATCGCCGGCGGCGTGCCTGCCGGGGCGTTCGGCATGAGCGCCGAGGTGGCCGAGCGGATCGAGGGCGCGGAGGACGCCGACTACGAGGACACCGGCGGGGTCGGCGGCACGCTCGCCGGCAACGCGCTCTCCACGGCCGCGATCCGCGCCACCCTCGGGGCCGTCCTGACCGAGCCCGCCTTCGAGCGCATGATCGCGCTGGCGACCCGCTTCACGGACCAGGTGGACGAGACGATCCTCGCGCGGGACCTCCCCTGGCACGTGACCCGGCTCGGGGCACGGGCCGAGTACCGCTTCTCGCCTGCGCCCCCGCGCAGCGGCGGCGAGTCCGCGCGCGCCGGGGACGGCGAGCTCGAGGAGTACCTCCACCTGTACCTGCTGAACCGCGGCGTCCTGATCACCCCGTTTCACAACATGGCGCTGATGTCCCCGGCCACCACCGAGGGCGAGGTCGACCTCCACGGCGAGCACTTCGCCGCAGCCTGCGCCGAGCTCCGCGCCTAGGCGGGCTTCGCCGGCGCGCCCCGCCCCCGCAGCCGTGCGGCTCTGGGAACCGGGAGACGGCGGCCGGAGCCCGCGCTCCCGATCTGCGCGCGGCGGCGGCGCAGCAGCTCGACCGCATCGGCGGTGGGGCGGAAGGGGTCGGCGATCACGCGCCCGCTGCCGAGCGAGATCGCGGCGATCAGCTCCCCGCCCGCGTCGGCCGCGAGCAGGATCCCGGGCGGGACGCTCGCCGAGTCCCGCTCGGCGAGGCGGCGCAGCCCGGCCGCGTCCGCCTCTCCGCAGGTCCGCAGGGTCAGCTCGGTCACGGCCGGCCTCCGCGATCGGCGGCGTGCTCGGAGGCCGCCGCGAGGAGGGCGTCCCCGATCCTGCGGCCGGCCAGTTCCGACTCGTCGTGCTCGGGGTGCCACTGGAGGCCGAGCGCGAAGCGCTCGCCGCCCAGCTCGATGGATTCGAAGATCGAGTCGTCCGAGCGCGAGGTGCCGCGCAGGCCACGCCCAATCCGTCGCGCCGCCTGGTGGTGCTCGCTGGAGACGATGCCGCCGCGGCCGAGGATGCGGCGCGCCAGGGTCCCGGGCCGGGTCTCGATCCGGTGCTGGACACCCCAGTGGCTGCGGCCGGCGGCCCCGTCGGCCTCGAGGTCCTGGTAGAGGCTGCCGCCGAGCGCGATGTTCATGAGCTGGGCCCCGCCGCAGATCCCGAGCAGCGGCAGGCTCGACTCCAGCGCCGCACGCGTGACCCTGATCTCGCGGGCGTCGCGGGCGGGGTTCGGCGCGTTGAGCCTGACGCGCGGGCGCTCCCCGTAAAGGCCGGGGTGGAGGTCGGTGACGCTGCCGGAGATCACGATCGCGTCCGCCGCCGCGAGCTGGGGCTCGATCGGGCCGGGGCGGGCGAGGCGCACCTCCGCGCCGGCCCTCTCGAGCCAGCGCACGTAGCGCTCTGCGTCGTAGCGAGGCTCGAGCAGAACGAGGGGCCGGTCCGAGGCCCGCGCTCCTCGGTAGGCGGCGGCGAACGAGCGGCGAGCTCGCGACACCCTCTTGCGCGCGGCCTCCGGCGTGATCGCCAGCGTCTCGGCGATCTCGCCGTAGGAGAGCCCGGCCTGGAATCGCAGCAGCACGCAGAGGCGCTCGTGGGCGCTGAGTCGGTCGAGTGCGTCGCGGACGGCGAGCGACTCGGCGCCGTCGGCGGCGATTGCGCCGACCGACTCCTCGTCGAGCGCCACCCGGCCACGGCGCTTGCGGCGGCGCAGCTCGTCGATGGCGAGGTTCGACGCGGTGCGCTGCAGCCATGCGGCCTGCTCGCCGGCGTCAAGCCCCTCCGGCGCGCGGCGCCAAAGGCGCAGGAACGCCTCCTGGGCGATGTCCTCCGCCGCCTCGCGTGAGCCGAGCATGCGCTCGAGCCTGCGGGTCAGGGCGGGGGACTCCTGGGAGAAGAGGGTCTCGGCGGTCATCTGCATGGTCAACGCTGTAGAGGACGCAAAGCGGACACCGATATTCCCGCTTTTCCGCCGGCGCGCAAGAGCGGCGAGCCGGAGCGCCTCCGAAGGGGGATACTCAGCCCGTGGCCGATTGCGATGTGGTCGTCGTCGGGGCCGGGCTCTCGGGCCTTGCCGCGGCTCGCGCGCTCGACGCCGCCGGGCTGGACGTGGTCGTCCTGGAGGCGCGCGAGCGCGTCGGCGGGCGGACCCTGAACCAGCAGGTCGGCGAGCGCGCCGAGGACGTCGTCGAGGTCGGCGGCCAGTGGGTCGGGCCCACGCAGCACGAGGCGATGGGCCTGGTCCGCGAGCTCGGGCTGGAGACCTATCCGACCCACGCGGAGGGCCAGAACATCTGGGAGGACGGGAAGGGCGGGCTGGGCCGCTACAAGGGCACGATCCCGCGGCTGAACCCGCTCGTCCTCGCCGACTACGGGCGCGCCGACCTGAAGCTCAAGCGGCTTGCGAAGCGCGTTCGATCCCGAGGCGCCCTGGGACGCGCCGGACGCGCGCCGCCTCGACGAGCAGACCTTCGCCACCTGGATCCGCGGCGCGGCCCGCACGAAGACCGCGCGCGAGGCCCTCGCGATGGGAATCCGCGCGGTCTTCTGCGGTCGAGCCGGCCGACGTCTCGCTGCTCCACGTCCTCTTCTATGCCGCCAGCGCCGGCGGCTGGGACGACGCTGATCGACACCGAGGGAGGCGCCCAGCAGGACCGCATCGTCGGCGGCTCGCAGCTGATCTCGCTGAAGATGGCGGAGCAGCTCGGCGACCGCATCCGCCTCGACTCGCCCGTCCGGCGCCTGACCGTCGGACGGGGACGGGGCCGCGGTCGGAGGAGGACGGCGGACGCCCGGGCGCGGCGCGTGATCGTCGCGCTGCCGCCGGCCCTCGCCGGCCGCCTCGAGTACGACCCGCCGCTGCCGGCCCCCGCGACCAGCTCACCCAGCGGGTGCCGATGGGCACGGTGATCAAGTGCATGGCGCTCTACGACGAGCCGTTCTGGCGCGAGGACGGCCTCTCGGGCCAGGCGCTGAGCCTGCCCGGCCCGGTCCAGGTGATGTACGACAACACGCCCGCCGAACGGCACGCCCGGGGTGCTGATGGGCTTCCTCGAGGGCGACGAGGCCCGCGTGCTCGGCGCCGGGCCGCCAGAGCGAGCGCCGGGACGGCGGTGGTCGCGCACGTTCGCCCGGCTGTTCGGCGAGCGCGCCGGGCGCCCTCGAGGCTACATCGAGAAGCGAGTGGAGCGGCGGAGGCCTGCTCGCGCGGCTGCTACGCGGGCGTCTTCGGCCCCGGGCACCTGGACCTCGTACGGCCGCGCCCTGCGCGAGCCCGTGGCCGCATCCACTGGGCCGGCACGAGACGGCGACCCGCTGGATGGGCTACTTCGACGGCGCGATCCAGGCCGGCCGCCGCGCCGCCGCCGAGGTGATCGCGGCGGAGGGGGCCGGCAGCCCGGCCGCCGCCGCGGCGCTCGGCTCCTAGGCCGCGGCCTGCTCGCGCTCGGCGCCGGCCCGCAGCGCCAGGTCCTCGAGCTGCTCGCGCAGACGCGCGGCGAGCTCGGAGGTGCGCCAGTCCTCGTCGGAGAGCGTCAGGTGCGCCTGGCCGATGGCCAGCTCGCTGTCGGCGACGTCCGCGCCGATGTGGGCCAGCACCTTGCGCAGCTCGGCCTGTGCCCAGACCGCTCCGAAGATCCCGGTGCTGGCGCCGACGACGAGGACCGGCTTGTCGCGGAAGGGGTTCTCCTCGAACGGCCGCGAGGCCCAGTCGATCGCGTTCTTCAGCAGCGCCGGGCACCGAGGCGTTGTACTCCGGCGTCGCGATCAGGACCGCGTCGGCCTCGGCGATCTGCTCGCGCAGCCGCCGGACCGCCCGCGGCGCATCGGCGGTGTCGAGATCCTCGTTGTACGGAGGCACCAGCGCCAGCTCCTCCAGCGGGACCAGCTCGGCTCCGGGCGGCAGCATCTCGGCCGCCGCCCGGAGAAGCCGGGTGTTGTGGGACTCATAGCGCAGCGAGCCGGAGATCCCGAGGACGCGCATCGCTACTCGCTCTCCTGCGGGCGCACCAGCTCGAGGTGGACGCTCAGGGTGATGTCCCAGTCGAGGGCGTTGCCGCCGCCGGGGAGCTCCATCTGCCAGTCGAACCCGTAGTCGCGGCGGTCGAACGTCGCCTCCAGCTCGAAGGCGGCGCGCTCGCCGTCGAGGCCCTCGATCGGCCCCTTGTAGCTGCCGGTCGCGGTCACGGGATTCGTCGTGCCGCGGATCGTCAGCTCGCCGTCGACGCGGGCGCCGACCGTCCTCGTTGAGCTCGACGCTCGTCGAGCGGAACGAGACCTCGGGGTGGTTCGCGGCGTCGAAGAACTCCGGCCCGAGCACGTGGGCCCGCAGGGCCTCCGGCTCGACGATCGAGATGGACTCGACCTTGGCGGAGCCCTCCAGCTCGAGGGTCGCCCTCACCGGCGCGCAGCTCCGCGCTGACGTCGTCGAGGGTGCCCTTGAAGGCGGAGATGCCGTTGTGGAGGACCGAGAAGCCGAAGACGGAGTGGACGCCGTCGCCGGCGTAGGTCCCCTGCAGCTGCCTGGTCGCGGTGGTGGTGCTCATGTCGGTTCCTTTCGGTTGACGCAGAAGGTAATTGCTTGAACAACGATGGTAGCATACCATCTAGGTAAAGCACCATAGTTATTCTGAACCAGTATCATCTGCGACATGGAATCCGCGACCATCTGAGTACGAAGACCGAGCCGGCCCCCGCCGGTGACGGCAAGCTGCCCTTCGGCCTGCTGCTCGCGCGCCTCGGCCACGAGTCGGTGGCACGCTTCCGCAAGGCGCTGAAGCCGCTCGGCCTCAACACGCAGGAGTACTTCGTGCTGCGCCAGCTCCAGGCGATCGGCGCCGCTTCGCAGGCGAGCCTCGCCGACGCGCTCGGCGTCGACTACAGCAACCTCGCCACCGTCACCGGGGAGCTCGCCGAGCGCGGCCTGATCGAGCGCTACCGGCACGAGAGCGACCGCCGCCGCTATGTCGTCGAGCTCAGCGAGAGCGGGGCGGATCATCACGCAGGAGGCGAGCAGGGCGATCGCCGCCGGCGAGGAGGAGCTGCTGCGCACCCTCGATCCCGGCGACCGCGAGCGCTTCTGGACGCTGCTGCGCGCCGTCGCCGATGCGGCTTCGCTCTGCCCGCGCGAGGAGGAGGACGTGGATCGCGCCTGCCGCGAGGTCCACGCCGAGGCCGGGAGCGGCGCGGCCGGCTGAGCGCCGACCGGGAGACGACTGGCAGCGGCCCTATTCTCCGCGGCGTCGGTGCCGCCCGCGCCGGCCTCGTGACCAAAGGAGCTGAGAGATGTCCAGCCTGCCGGCCGACAACCTGCGCGGCGATGAGCGCCAGGCGATCAAGTCGCTCTCGAAGATGTGGTGGCTCTGGCTCGCGTTCGGGATCGTCTGGACGATCGTCGCCGTTGTCATCCTCCAGTTCGACGACGCCTCGATCACGACCGTCGGGGTGATCATCGGCCTGATGTTCCTGGGCGCCTCGGCCCAGAACTTCACGCTCGCGACGCTCGCCGACCGCGGGCGCTGGCTGTTCGCGATCTTCGGCGTCCTCTTCCTGATCGCCGCGGTGCTCGCGTTCATCAGCCCCGAGAACACCTTCGCGGCGATCGCCGACATCCTCGGCTTCCTGTTCCTGATCGTGGGCGTCTTCTGGATCATCGAGGCGTTCGCGGCGAAGGAGGTCAACGCTCTCTGGTGGCTGGGCCTCGTAGCCGGGATCTTGATGGTGATCCTGGCGTTCTGGACGGCCGGCCAGTTCTTCATCGAGAAGCAGTACGTGCTGCTCGTCTTCGCCGGGATCTGGGCGCTGATGCAGGGCGTCACCGACATCGTGCGCGCCTTCCAGATCCGCGAGATCGGCCGCCTGATCTGAGCGCTGGCCGAGGCCGCGCCGCTCCGCGCGGCCGGCGCGGGTTAGATGTCCTCGCCCTCGCCGAGGTCGCCGAGGTCCTCGTCGTCGCCGAGGTCCTCGTCTTCCTCGCCGAGGAAGAGGTCGGCGTCCTCGACGTCGGTGTCGAGCGGGTCGGCGTCCGGCTCGATCATCTCGTCGGCGTCGGGCGGGTTCGTGGACTGCGCGTCACCCAGCCCGGCCTCGCCGAAGCCCTCCTCGTCGGGTCGCGGTGACTCCATGGCGGCAGCATATGCGGGCCCGCGGCAGCTGGCAACACCGTTCGCCGGCGTGGGCCGGGGACACTGGGCCATAACGAGGACGGGCCCGCCGGAGGCGGGCCCGTCGTGAGATCCGTGCTTCCAGCCGCGACTAGTTCCAGGCGGCCAGCGAGCGCTCCTCGGCCAGCTTGCGCAGGCCCTGCTGCTCCAGGTTCTTGACGATCTTCTGGGTCAGGCCGAGCCGCTCCGCGGTCTCGCGAATCGAGAGCGTCTCGCGGCCGCCGGTTCCGAAGCGGAGCTGGATCACCTGGCGCTGCTGGTCGGGCAGCGTGGCGATCGCCGACTCGACGGCGCGCTCGCGCTCGTTCTCGAGCATCTCCTCCTCGACGCCCGGAGCCTGCTCGGCCTGCAGGTCGCCGAGGGTGGCGTCGCCGTCGCCGATCGGGGTGTCGAGGCTCGTCGTGACCTTGGTCAGGTCGCGCACGGCCAGGACCTCGTCGAGGCTCACCTTCTGCGGCGTCAGCGACCTCCTCGTCGGTCGGATCGCGGTTCAGCTTCGTCGCCAGCTCGCCGGCGACGCGGTTGACCTTGCGCTCGCGCTGGGCGATGTGCGCGGGGATGCGCACCTGGCGGCCGGTGTTGTCGAGGCCGCGCTGTATCGCCTGGCGGATCCACAGGACCGCGTAGGTCGAGAACTTGAAGCCCTTGCGGTAGTCGAACTTCTCCGCGGCGCGGATCAGCCCGAGCATCGCCTCCTGGACCAGGTCCGGGAACGAGAGCCCGTGGCCCTGGTAGGCGCGCGCGAACTTGAGCACGAGCCGTAGGTTCGAGTTGATGAGCTTCTCCTTGGCCTCGAGGTCGCCGGCCTCGATGCGCTTCGCCAGCTCGACCTCCTGCTCGCGGGTGAGCAGGGGGTAGCGGCCGACCTGGTTCAGGAAGATCTGGAAGCTGTCGGTCGTCTCGTCGGCGACGTGGACGTCGCCGCGCCTCTTCTCCTCGGGCATGGCCAGCCGCTCGGCGTGGTCGCCTCGGGAGCGAGTCTTATCTGTGCGCTGCCGGGCAGCGCTTCTCTGTCGTGCCACTGATTCTCCTCGTCCGTGGTGCTTCAAAAAGTATAGTGACTTATGATTCGTGCGCTGTGACCGCCGTCACACAGGCACCCGTCACGCGCGACCAGTTTCCCGGCCGCTCCTTCCCCGGACCTAAAGGAAACACCTCGAAACGGCCGGAAGTCACGCCGTTACCCGAAAAACCTCCGGATAACGCGACGGGCCCTTGGTTACGCACGGGCGCTTCTTGTCGCGAGGGCTTTCCGGTCAGGCTACGACCCGCGGCCGGCGAGTGCATCGGGGGTGCCTACGCAGTCGGCGGCTTGCCGCGCGTGATCGCCCTCACCGGCCGGGCACAATGCCCGCATGCCTGCGATCGGCCTGCTCGGCGACGTGATGCTGGGCCGCTCCGTCGGGGACGCCCTGCGGGACCAACCGGCGGCGGAGCCGTGGAGCGAGGAGTTGCGCTCGCTCTGCGCTTCCCTGGATCTGATGGTCTGCAACCTCGAGTGCTGCGTCTCCGGGCGTGGGGAGCGCACGCGTCGCATCCCCGGCAAGCCGTTCTTCTTCCGCGCGCCCCCCGTGGCGGTTGCAGCGCTTCAGGCGATCCATGTACGCGCCGTCTCGCTCGCCAACAACCACTCTCTCGATTACGAGGAGGAGGCCCTCGCCGACACGCTCGGCTTGCTGTCGGACGGCGGAATCGCCGCGGCGGGCGCGGGGCGGGAGACGGAGGCGGCGCGCCATCCCGTCGTGGTCGAGGCGGGTGGAGTGCGGATCGGCCTCCTCTGCGTGTCGGACCATCCGCATGAGTACGCGGCGGGCCCGGTGACGTACGGCATCGCTCACGCCGACCTCGAGCGCGGGGCGCCGGACTGGCTCCTCGATCAGGTGCGGCGACTGCACGAGCGCTGTGAGCTCGCCATCGTGTTCGTGCACTGGGGTCCGAACATGAGCGCCGCGCCCTCGCCCTGGCAGCGCCGCGCCGCCGCCGCTTTCCGAGGACGCCGGGGCGGACCTCGTTGCCGGCCACTCGGCCCACGTCTTCCACGGGATCGAATGGGAGTCAGGAGGACCGGTGCTCTTCGACCTCGGGGACGCCCTCGACGACTACCGCGTCGACCCGGTGCTGCGCAACGATCTCGGCGTGCTCGCCATCTGGCGGCCGGGCGCGGGGGACGACGAGCTCGAGCTGGTGGGGCTGAAGCTGGCGTACTGCCACACGGGCTTGGCGCGGGACGCGGACGCCGACTGGATCGCTGCGCGGCTCGACAGCGCCTGCACGGACCTCGGCACCAAGGCCGAGCGGGTGGCCGAGGGCCGCTTCCGCATCCGCGCGGGTTGAAGCGCCGGCGCCGCTGCGATCCATCCCGATCAATGCGGCCTTGTGCCCAGCGCGCGTGCGGGTGCGTAAGCACTCGGGTGCCTCGCCCTGCGCTGCGCCTGCACGTGGATGCTCTGCAGCAGCCCGAGCGCCAGGAAGCTGCCCACCACCGAGGAGCCGCCATAGCTCATGAGGGGAAGCGTGATTCCCGTCACCGGCATGATCCCCAGGTTCATTCCCACGTTGACGAGGACCTGGAAGGCCAGCATCGCGACGATCCCTCCGGCGATCAGGGTCCCGTAGAAGCTCTCGGAAACCCTCATCACGCGCAGAGCGCGCCAGAAGAGCAGGGCGTAGAGGGCAATCACGACGGCGACCCCGAGAAAGCCGAGGCGCTCGCCGATCGCGGCGAAGATGAAGTCGGTATGCCGTTCGGGGAGGAAGCGGAGACTCGGTCTGCGTCGCGTCGCCGCCCCGCCCCGTCGTCTCTCCTGAGCCGACCGCGATCACGGACTGGTTCACCTGATAGCTGGCGTCCGCCGGGTCCTCGCCCGGATGGAGGAAGGCGGTCAGCCGTTCCTCCTGGTAATCGGGGACGGCGTCGGTGCCGGCGGCGTGCGCGATCCCGAGAGCGCCTGCGGCGAGCAGCGCGGCCGCGGCTGCGACGGCGACGAGGTGCCGCAACGGCACTCCGGCGATGAACACCACCGCGACGGTTCCGGCTGCGAGCACGAGCGCGGTGCCAAGGTCCGGCTGCAGGAGGACGAGCGTGGCCGGCGCCAGGCCGAGGCCCATGAGCGCGAGCGTGTCGCCGAGCCGGGAGCGCTTCCGCACGAGCTCGAAGGCGAAGGCCGCCAGCGAGGCGCACAGCAGCACCTTGGCGAACTCGGACGGCTGGAACCGGAAGTAGGGCAGCTCGATCCAGCGGTCCGCGCCGCGCGCCGCCGCACCGAACACGAGCGCCACTCCGACCAACGCGACCGCGGCCGTGTAGAGGCCGGTCCTGAGATCCCGCAGCCGTGCGTAGTCCAGGCGCCAGAGCCCGATCATCAGCGCGATCCCCGCGATCCCGTATACGGCTTGACGGTTGGCGAAGTAGAGCGGCTGCCCGGCGACCTCGTGATGCCCCACGGCCGGCGAGGGCGAAGACGCTGAAGCCGATCAGCCCGATCGAGGCGGCCAGCATCAGGGGGTCGATGTAGGGCAGGCTGAGCCGCTCGGCCAGCGTCGGGCGGCGGGGAGCGACCAGCGGGTGCTTCATGGCCTCCATCAGCCCTCCTCTGGCTCGATCGCCTGCTCGAGGATGCGCGCCACGACGGGCGCCGCGGCCTCGACGCCGAAGCCGCCTCCCTCGACGGTCGCGACCACGACGATCCTGGGCTCGTCCGCCGGCGCGATCGCCCCGTACCACGACTGGTCCTCGGCGCCCGCGCCTCGCTCCGCGGTGCCGGTCTTGCCCGCGACCGCGAACGGGAAGCCCCCGAACACCGAATAGGAGGTGCCGCCCGGCTCCATCGCCGCCCGCCCGATCCCGTCGAGGATCGTCTCGCGGGTCTCCTCGGAGATCTTCAGCCGGCGCCGCGGCGGCGGGCGGATCCGCGCGAGCGTGCGGCCGTCGGCGGCCTGGATCCGGGCGCCGAGGTGCGGGGTCACGACCGCGCCCCCGTTGGCGAGGGCGGCATAGGCGGTGGCAAGCTGCAGGGGCGTCACCTGCAGGTCTCCCTGGCCGACGAGAGGTTGACGTTGTCGCCGGTCGTCCAGGGGCGGTCTATGTAGGGATTGCCTCCCTTGCGGAACACCCGGTCCCGCCAGGCGGGCGTGGGGAGGAGGCCGGCCTGCTCGCCCGGGAGGTCTATCCCGGTCCTCCGTCCGATCCCGTAGGAGCGCGCCCAGTCCTGGATCTGGCCGTGCCGGCCCCGCGCGCTCGCCTCCACCCCGAGGCGGTAGAAGTAGACGTCCGAGGAGACCTTGAGCGCGTCGCTCATGTCTATCGCCCCGTTGACGGCGCCCCCCGCGTTCTGGAAGACGACCCCGCCGACGGTCAGCGCCCCGCCGTCAGAGACGATCTCATCGGGCCCGACCAGCCCCTCCTCGAGGGCGGCGGTTGCGACGATCGGCTTGAAGGCGGAGCCGGTCGGATAGCCGCCCTGGGCGGCCCGGTTCAGCATCGGGGCGTCGGGCCGGCTCTCCAGGGCCTCGTACTCGGGCCGGGTGTGGGGCCTCGCGTAGAACGCGGGGTCGAAGCTGGGGTGGGAGCCCATCGCCAGCACGGCCCCCGTGCGGGCGTTCATCGCCACGAAGGCGCTCGGCCTCCCGAGTCGCGGAGCGCCGCCTCGCCGGTCGCCTGCAGCGCCGCGTCGAGGGAGAGGCGGAGGGTGTCGCCGGCGCGCGCAGGCCTGTTGCCCAGCTCGCCCTTCGGCCGGCCTAGGGCATCCACCTGGAGCCTGAGCTCGCCCGGTGTGCCGCGCAGGTGGCGGTCGTAGGCGTGCTCCACCCCCGACTGGCCGATCACCGCACCGGGCCTCACGCCGTCGTATCGCGGCAGCTTCAGCTGGGCGGGGCTCACCTGGCCGACGAACCCGAGCACGTGCGCCGCCAGCGACCCTGCTCTGTAGCGGCGGACCCAGGCGCGCTCGACGCTGAGGCCGGGAAAGCGGCTCCGGTTCTCGAGCAGGTAGAAGAGCAGCGGGCGGCGGACCCCCTGTTGGAGGACGATCGGCTCGCCTGCGAACTGGGAGGCCTTGCCGAGCTTGGCCCGCATCTGGGCCGGGGAGAGCCCCAGCAGATCGGCGAGCTCGGCGAGCTCCCGTCTGCGGTCGGACCGGTCCTTCGGGAGCTCGGAGGGTCGCAGCACGAGGGTGATCACGGCGCGGTTGTCGACCAGGACCCGCCCGTCCCGATCCACGATCCTGCCGCGCGGGGGTTGGACGCTGATCGAGCGGAGCTGGTTGTCGTCGGCGAGGGCGCGATAGTGCTCCCCCGAGACCACCTGCAGCGACCACGCCCTCAGCAGGAGCACCGAGACGATCGCTGTCAGGAGCGCGCCGAGGATGGCGATTCGCACCGGCAGGCGCATGCCGAGGTGCGGCGGGAGATCGTCGGGTCGGCGCAGCAGGTACAAGGCTCACCCGGCTGGGATCGGGCTCATCCGCGGACTCTCCTCCTCAGGCCTTCGTCAATACCGCCTCCGCGCCCTCGACGAGTTCCCCCCGGCACGCTTGAGGGCGTCGAATTCCTCCAACGCCTGCCCGCCGCCGGTCGCAACACAGGTCATCGGTGACTCGGCGAGCTGGGCCGGCATCTGGCACTCCTCGCTCATCCGCTCGGCCATGCCATGGAGCAGTGCGCCGCCGCCGGCAAGGGTCAGGCCATGCTCCATTACGTCCCCGGCGAGCTCCGGAGGCGTGCGGTCGAGCGTGTCGCGGACGGCGGCGATGATCTGGGCGACCGGCTCGTCGAGCGCCTTGCGAACCTCGTCCGAGGTGATCTTCACGGTTCGCGGCAGCCCCGAGCCGAGGTCGCGGCCGTGGATCTCGAGCTCCACCGCGTGGCCGAGCGGAGAGGCGGAGCCGGCCTCATGCTTGATCTGCTCGGCGGTCTGGCTGCCGATCAGCAGCTGGTGCTCGCGCTTGCACCACTTGATGATCGCCTCGTCCATCTCGTCGCCCCCGACGCGGATCGACTTCGAGACGACGATGGCTCCCAGCGAGATCACGGCCACCTCGGTCGTGCCTCCGCCGATGTCGATGATCAGGCTTCCGGTCGGCTCGCTCACCGGCAGGCCGGAGCCGATCGCAGCCGCCATCGGCTCCTCGATCAGGTACGCCTCGCGGGCTCCGGCCGCGAGGCAGGCCTCCTCGACCGCCCTCCTCTCCACCCCGGTGACGCCCGAGGGCACGCAGACGATCACCCTGGGGTGGGCGAACCGGCTGCGGTTGACCCGCAGGATGAAGGAGCGGAGCATCTGCTCGGCCACCTCGAAATCGGCGATCACCCCGTCCTTCAGGGGCCGGATCGCGTTGATCGACGCCGGCGTGCGGCCGAGCATCCGCTTGGCCTCCTCACCCACGGCGTGAACCTCGCCGTTGCCCGCGTCCACCGCGACCACCGACGGCTCCGAGAGGACGATCCCGTTCCCGCGCTCGAAGACCAGGGTGTTGGCGGTGCCGAGGTCAACGGCCATGTCACGTGTACGGAATAGGAAGCTGAGCAGGCCCATTTGCGGCTTTCCAGCGGGGTCGGTCGGAGCCTACCGAAGCCCCCTAAACCCATCGCGCCGGCCGAGGGGAGCGTGAAACGAATCGCCCCAATCGACATTCACCGGGCCCGCGTGGCGCGTTCGAGAACCCGCGCCACCAATGGCATCTGCGGTGATCGCCACACGTGTCGCTGCTCGAAGGGCCACGCATAGATCGGGTAGCCGTCGCGAACGAGCTCGAGCAGGCCCGGCTCGCCCAGCTCGTCGGCGGACCACTCGTACACACCCTGCATCCGCGGCAGGATCACGGCGTAGTCGAGCAGCCGGCCGAGGCGTTGCTCGTCCGCGAGATAGCTCTCGACGTCGCGCGCGAGGGGATAGCGGTCGGGAAGCACCCGGCCGAGTGACAGGAACGCACCCGCCATCCCCAGCCGGGGGTCGCCGACGAGGGGGGCGAGCGGGGCGAATCGACCCAACGCGAGGCGCGGCGCGCCGACGAGGGCGTGGGCGTAGAGGACGCGCTCCAGCGCGACGTTCATGAAGAAGCGCTCAGGCAGGGTCTCCTCTTCGGCCAGCCCCCTGTGTTCCAGATAGCCGCCCACGATGCTCGCGTTATGGGCCCGGTACCAGTTGCGCGCCGTCGGCATTGCGATGAACTCCAGCCAGTGCCGCACGGGCTGCGACGATGGCTCACCGTCCAACCCGCCGGCGAGGGCGACCGATTCGCATCCGTCCCGCAGCAGTCGCTCGTTCATCGTCCGCCACCAGACGCTGCCGGGCGGCGACGCCTCGAGCGGGTTAAGCACCCCGCGCTGCGCCTGCCAGCGCATGAACGAGAGCGCCGCCCGCCGGAAAGGCAGATGACGCGGTGCGCGGCCGGTGGGACCGTGGTAGGTCCGGACGATCAGCGCAAGACGAGCGCTCGGATCATCGCGCACGGCGGCGGCCTGCGCCCGAGCCCAGGCGGCGGCAGTTACGCCCTCGCCTGTTTGCGTACGTCCGGACCCCGATCCGTCTTCGACCATTCCTGCTTCACCCTGGTTCGGCTCGAGTCTTGCGACCGAGACCGCGCGAGACCCTCTCAGACCGCCGCCTTCCATGCAAAGCAAGATCGCAGCGGCCGGCCGCATTCGTGGGGCCCCCTGATCCGCGCCGCGGCCTCGTTCGTAGTGGATCGCGGATGCACCGAATGAATTTCGACTGAGGAGGTTCGCAATGCTGCGCAGAATGTTCGTCGCCTCGGCCGTGGTCGCGGCGCTGCTCGCCGTGGTGCCGGTAGCTTCCGGCGCTCCGGGCAAGGGCAAGCCCTTCAAGGGCCCCTACTACGGAGCGACCACGCTCAAGGTAGATCCCGGGACTCTGGGAGCGCTCGGCTCCCTCGGCGTCACACCGGGTGCGGTCCCACCGGGTGAGCTCGACGGAGCGACCTACTCGTTCCCGATCACCAACCCGTTCCCCAATGCCGCGCGCACGAAGGTGATTCGGCACGCAGGAGGTATCACGCTCAGCGCCGGCGGAACGACCGTCGCGCTGACCGACTTCGACATCGTGCTGCGCGAGCGGAAGCTGTACGGGAAGGTCAACGGCGCGGGGCCGGTCGCGCTGCTCGACCTCGACTACTCCAAGAAGAGGATCGGGTTCCGGGGCGGCCGCTGTGGGATCGGACCGATCGGCACGACGCTCACCCAGGGCGCGGCCGACGCGCTCAACGCGGCATTCGGGGTGTCAGCGTTCACGGACGACACGGTGATCGGCGACGTCAAGGTCCGGTATCGCCTGTTCCCGTTCTGATCGGGACCCAGCGGACTCGGCGGGTCGCGGCGCGGACGCCGCGACCCGCCTGTTGCGCTCCGGGGCGGAGATTCGTCGAAGCCGTGGAGGGGCG
>CAWDTF010000006.1:0-44562 GCA_963805235.1 uncultured Solirubrobacterales bacterium
GCCCCCCGGTTGCGGATCCGCGACTGCGTGAGTACCAGCGCCGCCCCGAAGGCGACGAAGCCGGAGACTCCGTACGCGTACTTCGCGAACGGCGGCAGCTTGAGGATCGAGATCGCGATCACGATCCCGGTGGCGATCACCCCGGCGGCGACAGCCGTCCGTATCCGGACCGGGAGCAGCTTGTCCGACTGCCAGTCAGCGCCCGCGGCCCGCTTGCCGAGCGGCGCGCGCGGCGATCGCGAGAGTGGCGACCGCCCAGGCCCATGCCGCGGCGGCACCTGCGATCGCCAGCGGCTTCGGCATCAGTAGCCGGTCGAAGTACTGGAGGCCGATCACGTTCCAGCCCATCGACTCGATTCCGCCGGGAAACATCCTCCGGGGAAGTCCCGAACAGGTCGAAGCCTGCGACGGTTGCCAGGAGGCCGGGCGTCAGCTGGTAACCCGGCGGCAGCGGGTCGTTTGCGGTGTCGGTGCCGAGGCCGCCGGCGACCGCGACGATCTCGGGGCTCGCGCCGACCAGGGCGAGGGCCGCGAAGACAACGACGTAGCGGGCGCGCAGCAGCGTCAGCCCGCGCGGCCAAGTCGCGACCAGCGTCGTCGTTCCCACCGCCGCGATCGCGAACGCCGAGATGGGCTGCTGGTAGAGGGCGACCCCAGCCGCGAGGCCGGCCGCCGCCACGGCCACGGTGCGCCGAACGTCCGTCACCCCCGGGCGGACGGCGCGCGTCAGGAGGTAGACGGCCAGCACCCCGAGGAAGGTCGCGCTGTTGTAGCCGGCCGTCTGCCACGAGCCGAGGAAGACGTAAAGCGGCGGAAAGACCGCGGCCAGCAGCCCGGCAGCGATGAACGCCGCGCGCGAGCGGGTGACTCCTTGAAGCCAAACGCGAACAGCACCACCGTCACGCAAGCGATCAGGACTAGCGGCAGGCGCAGCAGGGCGGTGCTGCCCTCATCGAAGGACTGGAACAGCGCCTGCGGGATCGTCTCGAAGGGTGCCGCCGTACTTCTGACCGGGGAAGTACCAAGTCCAGTCTCCCCCGAGGACGCGCTGGGCGGCAACTCCCTGAATCGCCTCGTCCCCGTCGACGGGCCGGGTGAGCATGATCGGCAGGCGAAAGCCGAGTGCGACCGCGTAGACCAGCGCGGCGAGGCCGAGCAGACCGGGCTTCTCCGGCGCCCGGGCCTCGCCCTCAGGGCTGGGCATTTCGGCGCAGCCGGTGCCGGACACGGTCCCGCACCTCGGCGAGCTTCTTCTTGACGCCGGTCTCGGAGGACGGCTCGGGCGACAGCGCGGCCATGCGGCGCCGCTGCAGCGCGGCGGGGGCCGCTGACTTGATCATCGCGACGTGGACGCTGGTGAACTGCGTAGGCACCGGTCGCGGAAGCAGGATGTGCGGGTAGCTGGTCCCACTCCTGTGTGAAGCCCGTCCGGCTCTGCCCGAGCGCGTGCTGAAGCTCGGTCTGGGGCGCACCTATCGTCGCCTTCGGAGATCCCGTGCTCGAGCGGGGTCATCGGGTCCCACCAGAGGCCGTCGAAGATCGCCATCCGCAGCAGGTGCGCCCTCGTCGAACAGGACGGCCCCTCGATCCCAGGCAGGGCCCGCGAGCCGGAACTCGGTCGCGATCGCCGCGACTCCCGCGGGCTTCAGGACCCTGTGCATCTCCTCGACGCTGCGGCGGATGTCATCGAGGCTTCCGAAGTGCTCGATGGACCCTGACGAGAAGATCCCGTCGAACGAGCAGTCCTCGTAGCGCAACTCGGTCCCGTTCATGTGCTGGACGACGAGGCGCCGCGGGTTCCAGTCGAACTCGGCGCCGGCCATCGGGTCGATGAGCATCCTGGCCCCCGAGTCCACGGCCGACCAGGAGTCCTCGTGCAGGTAGAGATCGGTCGCGAAGACCCGGCGGACCTCGCGAGTCAGCCAGAACAGGGTCGCCTCGCGGCCCGCCCCCACCCCGAGGATCTCGGCATCGGGCCGCAGTGCGCCGAGGTCACGCAGCGCGCGTACCGCCATCCCGACCTCCCAGTACTTGCGATGCTCGACACCGCGGGGAAAGTCGGGCCTGCCCGAGCCCTGGCCATAGATGCCCCGGATCACGGCCGCGAGGTCGTCATCCCGGAAATCGCGCAGCTCACACAGCTTGGAATAGCCCAGCTTCTGCCCGTCCATCGCGCGCGATCCGGAATCAGCCCCGACCCGTGTTCGGGTCGGGGCTAGGCGCCCTCGTGGCTGTAGCGGGTGACCTTGCCCGCCCGCTGGTCGGAGAGCGCGGCGACGTCGGCGTCGACCATCAGCTCGACCAGCTCCTTGAACCTCACCTTCGGCTCCCAGCCCGAGCTTCTCGCTGCGCCTTCGACGGGTCGCCGAGCAGCACGTCGACCTCGGCGGGGCGGTAGTAGCGCGGGTCGATCTCGACGTGCTCGTCGGGGTCGAGGCCCTGGCGGGCGAAGGCGATCTCGACCGCCTCGCGGACCGAGTGGGTCTCGCCGGTGGCGATGCACGAAGTCGTCGGGCTCGTCGGCCTGGAGCATCAGCCACATCGCCTCGACGTAGTCGGGGGCGTAGCCCCAGTCGCGCTTCGCGTCGAGGTTGCCGAGGTAGAGCTTGTCCTGGAGGCCGGCGGCGATCCGGGCCACCGCGCGGGTGATCTTGCGGGTGACGAAGGTCTCGCCGCGGCGCGGGGACTCGTGGTTGAAGAGGATGCCGTTGACGGCGAACATGCCGTAGGCCTCGCGGTAGTTGACCGTCGCCCAGTAGGCGGCGACCTTGGCGACCGCGTAGGGGCTGCGGGGGTGGAAGGGCGTCGTCTCGGACTGCGGCGGCGGCGCGGCGCCGAACATCTCCGAGGAGGAGGCCTGGTAGAAGCGCGCGCTTGACCCCGGCCTCGCGGATCGCGTCGAGCAGGCGCAGCGTCCCGGCGGCGGTGATGTCGAAGGTGTACTCGGGGATGTCGAAGGAGACGCGGACGTGGCTCTGGGCGCCGAGGTTGTAGATCTCGTCCGGCTGGAGCTCGTAGAGGAGCTTCGTCAGCGCGACGGCGTCGCTGAGGTCGCCGTAGTGGGTGAAGAGGCGGGTGCCGCTCCTCGTGGGGGTCCTGGTAGAGGTGGTCGATCCGCTCGGTGTTGAAGCTGGAGGAGCGGCGGACGATGCCGTGGACCTCGTAGCCCTTGTCGAGCAGCAGCTCGGCGAGGTAGGAGCCGTCCTGGCCGGAGATGCCGGTGATCAGGGCGCGCTTCTCGGTCCCGGGACCCGGGGGCGGACGTGGTGGGACTGGATGTCGGTCGGCTCGGCCATGGCGAGGCGACGGGCATGTTCGCAGGGATTCCGGGCCGCTGCCCGCTGCGCGCCCGGAGATGATCGGGCTACCCTGCCGCCCTTGCTCTCGGTCGTCACCCCAGCCCGGAACATGGCGCGCTTCCTGCCGGACACGCTCGACAGCGTCGCCGCGCTGCGCACGCCGCACGAGCACATCGTCATCGACGGGGCCTCGGACGACGGCACCGTCGAGCTGCTGGAGCAGCGGCACGACCCCGACCTGCACTGGGTCTCCGAGCCCGACGGCGGCCAGACCGAAGCGGTCAACAAGGGGCTGCGCCGGGCGCGGGGGGAGCTGGTCGCCTGGGTCAACGCCGACGACGCCTACGTGCCCGAGGTGGTGGACCGCGAGCTGAAGCGGTTCGAGCGCGACCCCGGCCTGGGCGCGATCTTCGGCGCCGTCAACTACGTGGACGAGAACGGAGAGGTGTTCCGCACGCTCGTGCCGCCGCGGTTCAGCTGGCGCCGCTACCTCTACTTCGGCAGGTTCGTGACGACGCCGACGATCATCTTCCGCCGCGAGCTGCTCGCGCAGGCGCCGTCGCTGGACGAGTCCTACGTGGACGCCGCCGACTACGACTTCTACCTGCGGCTGCTGCGGGGGGCGCGGGTGGAGCGGATCGACGAGCCGATGCTCAACTTCCGCTACCACCCTGAGAGCAAGACGACCACCGACGTCTGGGTCCAGCTCGACGAGGCGCAGGGAGATCAGGCTGGGCTGGGCCCGCAACCCTCTTCAGGCGGGCTGATGCGCGCCTGGGAGGCGAGCCGGCGCGCGATCCTGCCTCGCATCTCCTCCTGGCCGCACCCCGAGCCGCGCGGAGCGGTGAAGCTGCTGCGGCGGATCGGCGCGCGCGGCTGAGCCGTAGGACTCCGACGCCGCCCGGCGGCGCCCGTCCACGCCGAGGCGACGCCGCGGCTGCGCGCCGCGGTGGCCTTCTCGCGCGGGATCGAGTGGGCGCTCGCTCGACCGGACGCTGGCTCGCGCTTCTCTACGCCGCGGGGGACCTGCGCGGCGGGTGGGCGCGCTGACCCCTGCGCGGCGATGCCTGCGAGTGCCCCTGCTGCGGCGGGCACTTCCGCCGCATGGCGCGGCGGCGCCTGGTCGGGTTCTCCGGTCTCTGCCCCGCTGCCGCTCGTTCTCCCGCCAGCGGGCGATCACGCTGCTGCTCGAGCGGGGTGAGCTGCCGCGTGGCCGTGTGCTCCACTTCGCGCCCGAGCCGCTCTTCGACGCCGGTGTTCGCGCGCCTGGACGGGTACGAGCGCGTCACTGCCGACCTCTACGCGCCAGCGGACCTGAAGCTGGACATCACCCGCATGAATCTGGCAGACGATTCCTTCGATCTGATCCTCTGCAGCCACGTGCTCGAACACGTGCCGGAGACGCTGCGGGCATGCGCGAGCTGCACCGGGTCCTCGCGCCCGGGGGGCGTCGCGGTGGTCCTGAACCCCTACCGCCCGCGACCAGCTCACCTACGAGGACCCGGCGGTCACCGAGCCGCTCGACGCGCATGGTGCACTTCGGCCAGCACGACCACGTGCGTGTCTACGGCCGCGACGAGATGGAGCGGCTGGCGGCCGCCGGCTTCGAGGTGCGGGACGTCACGGCGGCCGACCTCTTCGACGCGGCGACGGTCGAGCGCTCGAGCTCGACCCTTCCGAGCACCTCTTCCTCTGCCGGAAGTGGCGGGCGTGCCGGGCGGCCGGCGGTCGCATGCCGAGCCGGAGCATCGCTTTGGGCGTGATCGAGCAGCCCGCCCTCTCGAGCCCTGCGGCCAGGATCCGCACCGCCAGCGTTCCGCCAGAGGTTCGCGTAGAGCAGGCGCGCCGGCATCTCGCGCTCAGCGCGAAGTCGAAGCAGTGGCTGCCCCTCGCGGAGAGTCGGGTCGGCGATGTGCTCGAAGCTCGTCGGCATGACGCCGTCTCCGGGCGGGGTGATCAGGAACGGGCTCAAGCCGAGTCTCTTGTAGACCTCAGGACCTGCGCAGGGCTATCGCCGGTGTGCGTCGTCCTCCCACGGATGGAACTCGACGCGTGATCGAGCATCGACGGGTTATCCCGGAGCACTCGCCGGGCACCCTGGACGACGATGTGGTCCGTGAGCTCGGTGTCGATCTTCAGGTAGTCGACGCGGCCGGTGACGAGGTCGTCGAGGGGGGTGGCGCGGATCAGCTCGCCGCCACCCTCGGCCATGCCCACCCGAGTGATCGCTCCGTCTTCCGGCGGGCGCAGGAGGTTGAGCTCGGCTGGTTCGTCCCAGGCGGCGAGCGAGGAGCACCGTCACGTTGGAGCAGGAGTGCCGGGCGAGGTTCGCTCGAAGCAGGGCGAGATTGAAGGGATCGGGCTCGATCGCGAAGACGCGGCCCTGGGACCCACCTGCCTCGAGGCCATGATCGTGAAGTACCCGATGTTCGCGCCCGCATCAACGAAGGTGGCGCCCTCGGAGAGCGCCGTGCGGATCAACCCGCTGACGGTGGGGTCCCACGTCCCGATCGACGCAGAGCCGCGGTGAGACGGCAGCGCCCTTCTCGGCCCACAGTGGCCCGAGGTCGGTCTCGACCTCGACGGCCAGCCCCGGCCCAGCGGAGCGGCTCGCGCGTCGGATCATCCATCGGCCGACCGTCCCTGAAGACGACCTTGCTGTACGAGCCTGCTCGAGGCGGCGGGAGGGGCCGCCAAGCCCAAAGGTGCGATAGACGAGCCTCTGCGCCGGCCCGAGGTCGGTCTCGCGCGCGAACTCGCGGCGGCGGGCGAACAGGTCGGCGTGCTTCGCCCGGAGCTGGCGGTAGAAGCGCTGTAGTAGCGCCGCTTCTCCTCCTGCATCGAGCCTGAATAGGTGCGGTAGACGAGCCTCTGCGCCGGCCCGAGCTCGGTCTCGCGCGGCGAACTCCCGCGGCGGGCGAACAGGGCCGCGTGCTTGGCGCGGAGCTGGCGGTAGACGTGGCGGTAGCGGCGGCGGTGCTCCGCGTTGCCGAGCGCTCGTGCTTGCGGTACTCGTGCGTCACCTGCGTGGACCTGGAGCCCGACGCCAGCCCCGCTCGAGCGCGCTGAGGCAGAAGTCCCAGTCCTCGTAGCCGACGATCTCGGGGTCGAAGCCGCCGGCGTCCTCCCAGGCGGCGCGCCTGATCAGCCCGAGCGCGGCGCCCGCGATCGAGCGGTGCAGGAGGATGTAGGGGTCGAAGTCGGGGAAGCGGATCACGCCCGACCAGGCGCCGAACAGCCGCATCAGGCCGTAGCAGTAGCCGACGTCCGGGATGGGCCTCGAGCGGCGGGCGCAGGGTGTCGAGCGCGTCCGGGGTCAGCCGGTCGTCGGCGTCCACCATCAGCAGCAGCTCGCTGTCGGAGGCCTCGAAGCCGGCGTTGCGCGCGGCGGCGGGGCCGGCGTTCTCCTGCCGGATCAGCTTCACCTCCGGCGGGAGCGCCGTCCAGGGCCCGCTCGGTCTCCTCGTCGGTCGAGCCGTCGTCGACGACGATCACCCGCGGGGGCCCGCCGTGCTGCCCGAGCGCGCTGGCGACCGCCTCGAGCAGGTAGCGGCCGTGGTTGAAGCAGGGGATGACCACGGTGATGTCTGAGTGCCGCGGCACGATCTGAGCCTATCCTTTGCCCCCCGGCTCCCTCGGGAGCCGCCTATGCCCGCGACCGCGTCGACAAAGCAGGGCGCCGCCGCCACGGCCGGCGCCGACGGCATCCGCACCTCCGTCATCCTCCCCGCCTACAACGAGAGCGCGGCGCTGCCCGCACGTCCTCGAGGAGCTCGCGCGAGAAGCTCGACTCGAGCTACGAGGTCCTGGTCGTGGACGACGGCTCCACCGACCACACGGCCGACGTCGCGGAGAGCTATCCCTGCCGGCTCGTGCGCCATCCGGAGAACCGCGGCAAGGGGGCCGCGATCCGCACCGGGATCGCGCAGGCCCGCGGGGAGAACGTGATCATCATGGACGCCGACGCCACCTACCCGGTCGAGGCGATCGCCGACATGGTGGACATGCTCGGCGAGAACGACCTCGTCCGCGGCACGCGGGAGGGCGGCGAGGACGCGATGCCCCCGATCAACC
This sequence comes from uncultured Solirubrobacterales bacterium, assembly GCA_963805235.1. Classification (GTDB taxonomy): domain Bacteria; phylum Actinomycetota; class Thermoleophilia; order Solirubrobacterales; family 70-9; genus DASSYK01. The sequence goes on from CAWDTF010000006.1 coordinate 7,374, forward strand.
GGCTGGGCAACTGGATCTTCAACAAGCTGCTCTCGCTCAGCCACGGGCTCGAGGGCACCGACCACCTCAGCGGCCTCTACGGGCTGCGCCGCCGCGCGGCGCTCGCGCTGGGCACCGAGGCGACCGGCTTCGACATCGAGACCGAGATCGGGATCAAGGCGCGGGCGCACGGGCTGCGGATCGCGACGATGCCGATCAACTACCTGCCGCGCGTCGGCGAGAAGAAGCTGAGCCCCTGGCGGGACGGCCTCCGGATCCTCGGCCGGGTGATCGTGCTGCTGCTGATCTACAACCCCTGGGTCAGCTTCATCCTGCCGGGGCTCCTCTTCCTGATCCTGAGCCTGACGGGCGCGATCTGGCTGAGCCAGGGCGACGTCGAGACCTCCTACCTCGGGTCTCTCGATCCACAGCTTCATCGTCGCCGCGCTCGGCGTGCTGGCGGCGTTCCAGCTCACGGTCTTCGGCATCGCCGCCGCGCTCTACGGGGTCGAGGCGGGCCAGGAGCCGCCGGGCTGGCTGCTGCGGCTGAACTCGCTCCCGTTCCGGCTCTCGATCGCCGCGGTGGCGGCGCTGCTGATCGTGGGCGGAGGCGGGAAGCTGGTCCAGCTCACGATCCAGTGGGCCGGCGACGACGCCCTTCACCGACACGCGCGCGCTGGTCCTCGCGACGACCTCGCTCGTGCTCGGGCTCCAGATCCTCTCGGCCGTGCTGTTCATCTCGATCTTCAGCGGGCGCCTGTACCGCCACGACGAGCACCATCTGCACCACGGCGATGGCCACGCCCCCGCGCACTGAGCCTCAGAGCCCGGCCGCCGCGCCGGCGGGCACGGCCGGGCCCGGCGCTGACGCGGCCGCGCCCGAGGTCTCGGTCGTCCTCGTCAGCTACAACAGCGCCGACCACATCGAGGGCTGCGTCGGCTCGCTGCTGGCCGATACGGAGGCGCCGGCGAGCGAGATCCTGATCGTGGACAACGCCTCGCAGGACGAGAGCGCGGCGATCGCGGAGCGCCTCGCCTCCGAGCACCCGCGGGTCCGCCTCCTGCGCAGCCCCGGCAACCGCGGCTACGCGGGCGGGGTGAACGTCGCGCTCGCCCACGCCCGCGGGCGCTACGTCGCGGTCCTGAACGTGGACATGGAGGTGGAGCCGGGCTGGCTCCGCCCGCTGCTCGCCGAGCTGGAGGCGAGCCCGGGGACCGCCGCCGTCTGCCCGCTGATGGTGCTGCTCGCCGACCCGGGCCTGATCAACGCGGCGGGCCAGGACGTCCACGTCACCGGGCTCGGATTCAACCGCCTGCTGGGGCGCCCGCGCGCCGACGCAGGCAGCGAGCCCTTCCTGGTCTCGGGGCTGCACGGCGGCGCCTTCGTCATCCGCCGCGACGTTCTCGACGCGCTCGGCGGCTGGGACGAGAGCGGCTTCCTCTACCACGAGGACGTGCAGCTCTCCTGGCTGCTCCAGCTGATCGGCGCCGACGTGCGCGTGGTGCCCGCCTCGGTCGTCGTCCACGACTACCACCTGACGATGCACCCGGCCAAGCTGCGCCTGCTGGAGCGCAACCGCGGCGCGATGGTGCTCTCCAACCTCTCGGCGCTCAGCCTCGTCGGGCTGTCGCCGCTGCTGGCGCTGACCGAGGCGATGATGTGGGGCTACTGCCTCGTCCGGGGGCCGGGATTCCTGCGGGCGAAGCTCTCCTCCTACGGCTGGATCCTGCGCCACCTCGACCGCATCCGCGAGCGCCGCCGCCAGGTCCGCTCGCTGCGCCGCCGCTCCGACCGCCAGGTCCTGAGGCGCCTGCGCTGGGGCTACCCCTGGGACCAGTTCCTTCACCTCGGGCGCGAGCGCGGGCTCGAGGCCCGCCGCGAGATCCCGCACCACCACGCGGGATAGATTGCCCGTCATGCTGCCGGGGCGGGACGCCTACTCGGCTCTTGGTCGTCGGCGCCGGCTTCGCGGGGGCGATCATGGCCGAGCGAATCGCGTCGCAGCTCGGCCTCCGGGTGCTCGTGGTCGAGCGCCGCCCCTACGTCGGCGGCAACGCCCACGACTACGTGGACGAGGCGGGCATCCGCGTCCACGCGCACGGGCCCCACCTCTTCCACACGAACTCCCCCGCGGTGGTCGACTACCTCTCCCGCTTCACCGAGTGGCGGCCCTACGAGCACCGGGTGCTCTCGCGGGTGGACGGGCAGCTCGTGCCGGTCCCGATCAACGCCGACACGATCGCCGCGCTCTACGGCCTCGACCTGGACGAGGCCGGGATGGAGGCCTTCCTCGCAGAGCGCGTCCGAGCCGGCGGACGAGGTGCGCACCTCCGAGGACGTCGTCGTCGCGCGCGTAGGGCGCGACCTCTACGAGAAGCTCTTCCGCGGCTACACCCGCAAGCAGTGGGGGATGGACCCGGCCGAGCTCTCCGCGAGCGTCGCCGGCCGCATCCCGGTGCGGACGAACCGGGACGACCGCTACTTCACCGACGCCCACCAGGCCCTGCCGGCGGCCGGCTACACGGCGATGTTCGAGCGGATCCTCGACCACCCGCTCATCGATCTGCGGCTCGGCACGAGCTTCGAGGAGGTGCGCGACGAGGTCCGCTTCGACCACCTCGTCTACACGGGCCCGATCGACGCCTTCTACGGCCACCGCTTCGGCCTCCTCCCCTACCGCTCGCTGCGCTTCGAGTGGGAGCGGGTCCCCACCCCCGGCGGCGGCTTCGCGCAGCCGGTCGCGCAGGTCAACGAGCCGAGCGAGGAGGTGGCCCACACCCGCACCTTCGAGTACCGGCACCTCGACGGCCGGCGCTCGGAGAGCTCGACGCTCAGCCGCGAGTACCCCTCCGCCGAGGGGCACCCCTTCTATCCGGTCCCCACGCCGGCCAGCCGCGAGCTCTACCGCCGCTACCAGGAGCTGGCCGCGGCCGAACCGGACGTCACCTTCGTCGGCCGCCTGGCGCGCTACCAGTACCTGAACATGGACCAGGTCACCGGCCAGGCGCTGGCCACGTTCGCGCGCATCAGGCCGCGCCTCGGCAGCGGGCCCCTCTCAGCCGCCGCGCAGTAGGACCGCGGCGATCACGCCGACCAGGCCGGCCATCATTCCGCCGCCGACGCGGACGAGGGTCGTCTGCAGAGCGCGAATCTCGGATCTCAGCCCGCCGATCTCACCCTTGAGCTCGGCATCGAGCCGATCGAGCCTGCCGTCCAACCGGTCGAAGCGCCGGTCGATGTGGTCGAAGCGGTCGTCGAGCCGGGCGTCGGTCCAGGTGCTTCGCTCCATGGCAGGAAGGCTACCGCGGCGGATGTGACGAATCACGCGCACGACGCACGCATCGCGCGCGGCGGTGGCACAAACCTCGCATTGAGGTGCCTCCCTATCCTTCCGCTGCCCCATGGGCCCGCTGGTCGCCACCTATGTCTGCGCGCTCGTGCTGCTCGCGCTCTCGCTGCTCGTCGGGCGCGGGATCATGGTGCTGTTCGGGCGCCGGGAGGCCTCCTTCATCGAGGGCGCGGTCGGCGTCGCCGTGCTCGTCCTCGCCTGCTCGGTCGCGATCCGGCTGCCCGGCGGCGAGAAGACCTCGATCGCCGCCGTCGTCCTGCTCGCGCTCGGGGCCGCGGCCGTCCTCTTCTGGAAGCGCGACCGCGTCCTCGGGCCGAACGTCGGGCTCGCGGTCCTGCCCTCGATCCTGACCGTCGCGCTCGTCTCCTTCCCGTTCATCTCCTCCGGCCACCTCGGCCTGCCCGGGGTCGGCGTCAACAACGACATGGCGATGCACCTCGTCTTCGCCGACTGGCTCGTGGACCCGGGCGGCGTCACCCCGGCGGGGATCGCGCGCGGGTACCCGATCGGACCGCAGGCCCTCGTGGCATCCGTCACCGAGATCCTCGGAACCGAGCCGCTGCGCGGGTTCGTCGGCCTGATCATCGCCGTACCGGTGCTGACCGCGATCGCCTCGCTGGCGGTCCTGCGCGATCTGCGACCACTCCCGCGCATCCTCGGCGCGGCGTTCGTCCCCGTCGCCTACCTCTCGGCGGCGGTCCTCGGGATCGCCTCCTTCAAGGAGCAGCTGATGGCGCTCTGGCTGATCTCCTTCGCGCTGGCGCTGCGCCAGATCTCGCGCCGCGGCGAGGGCGGGATCGCGATGGTGATCGCGCTGGCCGCCATCTGCGGCGGCGCCATCGCGACCTACAGCTATCCGGGGCTCGGCTGGCTCGCCGGGACCGCGGTCTTCTGGGCCGTCCTCGAGCTGCTGCGCATCCGACGCGAGGGCCCTCCCGGCCGCGTGGGGGACGTCGTCCGGGAGGCGCTGCCCGTGGTCGCCGTCGTCGGGGGTCTGCTGCTCCTGCTCGGGCTGTCGCAGATCAACCGCGTCCTCGACTTCCTCGACGCCGGCGCCTTCGACATCGTCACCGGCACGGACAGCAAGCTCCGCTACACGGTCTCCCCCTTCGAGGCGCTCGGGGCGTGGCCGAGCGGCAGCTGGCTGCTCGGGGCGAGCGACGTCGAGCTTTCCTGGCTGTTCGGGGCGCTCGGCCTCGCCGCGCTCGGCTACGCCGTGGCGTGGGCCTGGCGGAAGGGCGAGCTGGCCCTCCTCGCCGCGCTCGCGGCCGCCGTCGTCGTCTATCTCGGCACCGTTCTCGTCGGGGGCCGCTACGTCGAGACCAAGGCGCTCGCGATCCCGGCCTCGCTGATCATGCTGCTGGTGCTGGCCGCGCTGCTGCGCCGCGACGACCGCGCCGGCCCGCTCCGCGTCGGCCTCGCCGTCCTCTTCATCGGCGTCGCCGCCTACAGCTCGTTCCTGGCGCTGCGCGACACGACGGTCGCGCCGCCCGACCGCTTCGAGGAGCTGACCGAGCTGCGCGACGAGGTCGCCGGGAGCAGGGTGATCGTCTTCACCACGGACCGCTACACGGACTACTACCTGCGCGGGTCAGAGGTCCAGAGCCCGGCGATCAATGCCGAGGTGGCCCTGGCGGGCCGCTTCGGAAAAGGGCAGCGCCTGCCGGTGGACTTCGACTCGGTCTTCGGCAAGCAGCTCAACGACTTCGACTACGCGATCACGACCCGCGCCGACTACCAGAGCGCCCCGCCGCCCAACTTCGAGCCCGTGCGCGAAACGGAGTCCTACGTGCTCTGGAAGCGCAACGGCCTGACCCCGTTCGTCGGGGTGCTCGCCGAGGAGGCGCGCCCCGGCCGGATCTTCCGCTGCGAGCGCGAGAAGTACAAGCGCCTGCTGGAGCGCGAGGGCGTCGCGATCGTCTGGCCGCGCCCGGTGATCGCGAAGCGCCTCTACTGGGAACCGGACCTGAAGCTCGCGCCCGGCGAGTCGGCCTCGCAGTCGGTCGAGCTGCCCGAGGGCAAGTGGGACCTCTCGATGCAGTACCAGAGCGAGGTCGTCCCGCTCACCGTGGAGGCCGGCGGCGAGAGCTTCGAGATCCCGCCCGGGGTCGAGGGGGCGATCCCCTTCCGCGGAGCTCAAGGGCCGTTCTGGCCGGTCGGTGAGATCCAGAGCGAAGGCGGGCAGGTCGAGATCACCGTCACAGCCGGTGAGACCTCGGGCGTCCAGAAGCTGCTCGGGGTGGACGCCGAGGCGGAGATCGGCAACGTCGCCGCGACCCGCCTCTCCGAGATCAGCATCCGCGACTTCAAGGAGGCCTGCGGCTTCTACCTCGACCACTACTACACGGGCGAGCCCGGGGCCCTGATCGCCGGCCCGGGCGTCACGGTCCCGCTCTACCCGGAGCGATGAGGGCCGCCGGGGGCGTCAGGGGCCCGTGTAGCCGCCGGCGTAGCAGGGGTCCGGCCCGCAGACGTTCGCCAGCGCGCCGTCCGGCGCCAGGAAGCCGGCGATGGCGAGCATCGCCAAGGGCGCGCCGCGCGGCGCGCCGTGCGGGTCCTCGCCGGCGCGGTTGGGGACGTTCTCCAGCGGCGGCGGGGGGACCCCGATCGTCGCGGGAGGCGGGCTCGGGTTCGGGCGCACCGGGCCGATGTCGCCGTAGAGGATCGCGGAGCCGTCGTAGGGGTAGGCGGTGATCGCCGGCACGTTCCAGAGCACGTCCACGTCGGGCCAGCGGCCGGGATCGAGGACCGGAGTGTGGGTCGCGGCCCCGATCGTGCGCGCCTCGACGTCGGCCTGGAAGTTCGTCACCTGGTGGTCGCCGAGCGCGACCTGCATCAGGACCTTGTGCGCCGGCGTGTCCGGCAGCGGGTCGCCCGTCATCCGGTGCGCGTAGCCGTTCGGCTCGCCGCGGTCCCAGAGCATCTGGATCAGCGAGAGGATCAGCGGGTGCGAGAGCTCGTCGGTGTAGACGCCCTCGAGCACGCTCGCGAAGGCGTCGTAGTCGACCGACCGCGGCAGCAGCACCGAGTAGTTCATCGCCGGCACGTTCAGCGCCGCGCGGGTGAAGTCCGGGGCGACAGCGGTGAGCGCGCCGCCCATGATCCCGCCCTGGCTGGCGCCGACGTAGTAGAGCTCGGTGGTGTCGATGACGCCGGGGCTCTCGAGCTGTCGTCCCGTCGACGTGGAACGCCGGCTCGCTCAGCAGGCCGTCGGGGTGGAGCATCAGGCGGCCGAGGAACAGCTCGTTCAGCAGGCCCTGCTGGAGGCGGTCGGCGAGGCGCGGGAAGTTCGAGAGGTTGGCGAGGATCCCCGCCGTCGTCGGAACGTCGCCCGCGGACATCCCGATCTCGTCGGTCGCGCAGAAGACGAAGCCGTACTGGTTCGCCAGCTCGCGCTGGAACTCCGAGCCGAAGACCTCGGACGCGCTGCCGAAGAGCCCGTGCCCGTACGGCGCGGGCCTGCCCGGCTGCGGGCTCGGGCCGTCCACCGCGCTGCGGGGGATGATGCAGTCGAAGTTGGCCTGGTAGTCGCCGTTGCGCTGCGGAAGCCCGTCGGGGCCGAGCGCGAAGCGTGCCCCCGGGAGCGCAGCTCGGCTGCAGGTAGCAGGGGACCGTGAAGGTGCCGCGCACGCGCCGGGCGACGTCCGCGTTCTCGACCGACGGTGAACTGGTCGACCGTCGTCACCTGAAGGCCGGGGCGTCGCCCGCGACCGCGAGGTCGTCGAGGTCGTCATCGCCGAGCAGCCCGAAGGCGTGGTCGCGGATGTGGAGCATCCGCCGCGAGTTGCTCTCGTCGCTGGCCACGGTGAAGTCCCAGGCCAGATGGAGGTCCGAGCGGCGGATGCCCGCGTCCCGCAGCCGCTCGAACAGCGACTCGAAGTGCGCGCGGCGGCCGTTGATCGCCGCCTCCTTCGAGGGCAGGGCGTCGCGGTAGTAGCGGAAGCCCTCCGGAGCCGGGATCACGCCGCCGCTCGCGTCGCGCAGGTCCCGCATCGCGACGATGTAGCGGCGCCCGGGCTCGAAGTTCACGGCCGGGTGGACCTCCAGCGCGGTCAGCGCCGGGGTCGAGGCGTTGGAGTCGATCTCGACCCAGATCGGGTGCCGCTGCCCGGTCTGCGCGTCCACCACCACGACCGGCTGGTCCGGCTCCGAGTAGCGGCCGAGGTGGTTGATGGGGACCGGGTCGGTGCGCGCGAGCGCCGCCGGGGCTGTCGAGGCCCGGCACGCGGACGAGGATCGTCGCGCCCTGGCTGAACCCGTCCGAGGCGTTGTAGGGGGCCGCTTCGAAGGGAGTGCCGCCCGAGTCGCGGGGCATCGCCGCGGTCTTCAGGGCGACCCGCCGGCCCGTGGGGCTGGAGGGATCGGCGACGGTGTTGTAGTCGTCGGGAAACGGCAGCAGGCAGCGCGAGCCGGCCTGCTGGCCGATGAAGTCGCACTCGCCGGCCCGGCTCAGGTCGACCGGCTTCGGCGCGCAGGCGGCTGTCGTCCGCACCAGCGCCGTCCGCGCCTTGCGCCCGCCCGCGCGCGCGATCAGCCGGCGCGCCTCGCAGCTCGCGACCTCGCGGCGGCCCTCGGCCGTCAGCTTCAGCCGCACGCGCGTCCGGCCCCTGTCGCGCAGAGCGCACGACGCGCTTCCGGGTCAGCCTCCCGGCGTCAGGCTCGTCGAAGGTGCTCGAGGAGACGCTGACCTTGACTTTGCCCCGCCCCCGCAGCTTGAGAGTGACCCCGCGCTTCAGGATCGCGGTCTGCGTCGCCTGCCGCGAAGCGCGGCTTCTTCGCGGCCGCCTCAGTCGCCGCCCCGGCCTCGGCGGCGCCGGCGCCCACCGACACCGCGAGCACCGCGGCGCACGCCGCGACCCGCCTCGAGCTCCCTCTCGACAACTCTGCTCTTCCTCTCCTCGGGACCTGCCCCACCACGCTAACACCGACGCCGCGCTGACTCCGAATCCTCTGCCCTACACTGGCGCCTTCGGCCCAGGTAGCTCAGTTGGTAGAGCACAGCTCTCGTAAAGCTGCGGTCGCCGGTTCGAGTCCGGCCCTGGGCTTCAGCCGGCTTTCCTCCTCGTCCCGAAGGTGCGCTCCCGGTGGCAGTTGGCGCACACGAGCTCGCACTTCGCGAGCTCCGTCCAGGATTCGCTTCCGCGCGTGCGCTGATCGCCGCGTGTCAGCCAGGACGAGCACTTTCTCGGTCCCTGGAAGGTGGTCCCACTCCATGACGTAGGGCGGGTAGGTCAGCCCGCAATCAGCGCACGGATGACCCTCCTTGAGTGAATCCATCCATGTGACGTGCGCACGGCGGTCGGCTTTCACCTTCTCGCGGCGCTTGGCGCGGTTCGCGCGGTACCAGTCCGCGTCGTACTCCTTCTTGCATGCGCGGCACCAGACCTGGCGGCCGTCTCCATGGCGTGCGAAAGCCAGCACGGGGAGCGCTCTTCCGCATCTCGTGCATGTGCGCGACTCTCCGTCCAACAGACTCCTTGCCCTTGAAGAAACCTACGGAGTCGAACAGATGTTCCCGCTGCATTCTTGGCACGCCGCGGCCTACGTCACCTAGAAGTTGCTATCCGCCCTACGGCGGTGTTAGCGTGCGCGCGCCGATCGGAACTCGTCCACCGGAGGCTCGATGGAGACAGGGAGCATGGAGGGCGCGCCACCTCAGCGGCGGGAGCTGCTGATCTCGAAGGGCTGGGTGCAGGCGGCGGCGCTTGTCATCCTGGTCGGCTTCTTCATCCTCGGTCTGCTCGCCTACCGCACCTACCAGGCGAAGCCGCCGGTGCCGGTCAAGGTCGTGGACCCCGCCGGCCAGGTCCTCTACACGGGCGACGACGTCTCCGAGGGCCAGCAGGTGTTCCTGCACAACGGGCTGATGGAGTACGGCTCGGTCTTCGGCCACGGGGCCTACCTCGGGCCGGACTTCACCGCCGACTACCTGCGCCGGGCCGCGCTGAAGGTGCGCGACACCTACGGCGGCGCGGGCTCGGACGCCGCCGCAGCAGCAGACCGTCGATGACTTCCGCGGATCGAGCTACGACGAGGAGACGAAGACGGTCACGCTCTCGACCGCCCAGGCCGACGCCTTCCGCTCGCTCGAGCAGCACTACTCGGACTTCTTCTCGGAGCCGACGACGCGCAACGGCCTGCGGCCCGACGCGATCACCGACCCCACCGAGCTGCACCAGCTCACCTCGTTCTTCGCCTGGACGGCGTGGGCCGGCTCCACCGAGCGGCCGGGGCACAACTACACCTACACGAACAACTGGCCTTCGGAGCCGCTGGTCGAGAACAAGCCGACCGCGAACGTGATCGTCTGGTCGGTCGCCTCACTGATCGCGCTGCTGGGCGGGATCGGCCTGCTGTTCGCCGCCTTCGGCCGCTGGGGCCGCAACCTCGGCTGGCACGGCCGCGAGCAGGCGACGCTCTCCTTCCGCAACCCCGGCGACGTCGCGCTGACCCCCGCCCAGCGGGCAACGGCCTGGTTCTTCTTCGTGATGGCGGCGCTGTTCCTGATCCAGACGTTCGTCGGCGCGGCCTCCCAGCACTACCGCGCCGAGCTCGCCGACTTCTTCGGCTTCGACCTCGCCCAGATAGCCCCCTACAACCTGATGCGCACCTGGCACGTCCAGCTCGCCCTCTTCTGGGTCGCGACCTCATTCGTCGCCGCGGGGATCTTCCTGGCGCCGATGATCGCCGGGCGCGAGCCCAAGCACCAGGGCAAGCTCGCCTTCGCCCTGCTCGGGGCGCTCACCGTTGTCGTCCTCGGCACCCTGATCGGCTCCTACCTCGGCATCCACGGCGTGCTCCAGGACGCGGCGTCGAACTGGTTCGGCCTGCAGGGCTTCGAGTACCTCGACCTGGCCAGGCTCTGGCAGGTGCTGCTCTCGATCGGGCTCGTCTTCTGGGTCTTCATGCTCTGGCGGGTCCTGCGCAAGCGCCTGCGGCGCGAGCACGCCGGCAACATGCCGTGGCTCTTCTTCCTCGCCGCCTGCGCGATCCCGGCCTTCTACGCCGTCGGCCTGATCGCCCGGACCGGAGACAACTTCACGGTCACCGAGTTCTGGCGCTTCTGGGTCGTGCACCTCTGGGTCGAGGACTTCCTCGAGCTCTTCACGACCGTGATGGTCGCCTACATGTTCGTGCTGCTCGGGGTGGTGCGCGAGAAGGTGGCGCTGGCCGTCGTCTTCCTCGACATCATCCTCTACTCGGTCGGAGGGGTCGTGGGGACGATGCACCACCTCTACTTCTCCGGCGAGCCCGCCGAGCACATGGCACTCGGCGCGTTCTTCTCGGCTGCCGAGGTGATCCCGCTCACCTTCCTCACCGTCGAGGCGTGGTCGTTCCTGCAGCTCGGCTCGGCCCAGGAGTCGCGCTCGAAGACGCCATTCCCGCACCGCTGGGCGGTGATGTTCCTCGTCGCGGTCGGCTTCTGGAACTTCGTCGGCGCCGGCATCTTCGGCTTCCTGATCAACCTGCCGATCGTCAGCTACTACGAGATCGGCACCGCGCTGACCGCCAACCACGGCCACGCGGCGATGATGGGCGTCTACGGGATGCTCGCCCTCGGCCTGGCGATGTTCGCCCTGCGCTACCTGATCCCCGCGGACCGATGGCCCGAGCGCTGGGCCAAGATCTGCTTCTGGAGCACGAACGCCGGGCTCGCCTGGATGTGCTTCGCGACGCTGCTGCCGCTCGGCTTCCTGCAGCTCTACAAGTCCGTCGCCGACGGCTACTGGGACGCGCGCGAGCTCGAGTTCCTGACCAACGACACGAACACCCTGATCGAGTGGCTGCGCCTGCCCGGTGACGTCGTCTTCATCGTCGGCGGCGCGATCCCGGCGCTCTACATCGCCTACATCGGCATCCGGCACACGGTCAAGCGGGTGACCCTGAGCGAGCCCGAGGACATCCTCTTCACCGAGGTCACGACCCCGGAGGGGGTCCCCGGCCCGTCCGACTCCGAGGCGACGGCGGCGGGGACGCGATGAGCGTCGAGGTCGCGCTCGCAGCCGGCTATGCCGCCGCCCTCGTCTGCGGCGCCTTCGTCCTCGAGTGGCTCTCCGCGCACACGCACCGGCGCTCGCTGCGCTACCGCACCGCCGGCTTCGCCTACCAGCACGAGCACGACCTCTGGGTCTGCCCCGAGGGCGAGCAGCTCTGGCCGAAGGAGTTCGACCGCGAGCGGAGGCTGGTCCGCTACCGCGCCAAGGCGCAGGTCTGCAACGCGTGCAAGCGGAAGCAGGACTGCACCGACTCGGACGAGGGCCGCGAGATCGTCCGCGCGCTCGACCCCTGGCCGCACTCCGAGGCGGGGCGGTTCCACCGCGTCCTCTCGCTGTTGATGGTCGGGCTCGCCGTGCTGATCGTGCTGGTCGAGGCTGCCCGCAACCACGCCCCGCCCGAGCTCGCCGTGCTCGCCGGCGTGCTGCTCCTCGCGCGGGAGCCGCGCACTGGCTGCTGCGCGACCTGCGCCGCCACCCGTCGGGCTTCCCCGCCCCGGCCGCCTCCCACGGACTCGGGCTCACCGTCAGCGCCGCCGACGGCACAGCCGAGCCCTCGCGCTGGGCCTCGCAGCGCCCCGGCGCGCGCTGACGATCCGGGCTGCCCCGCCGGCCCGCCTGATCCGTCGCAAGGCCGCCGCCGTTTATCCGCCTTCCGCCGCGGACATTCATCCTCTACGCAAAGGAACCATTCGAGGAGGAACCCAGATGAGCAAGAAGGCCCGTGAAGTGATGACCGAGGGATGCGAGTGCGTCGGCGAGAAGGAGTCCATCCGCGCCGCCGCCGAGAAGCTCGCCAGCCTGAACGTCGGCTCGATGCCGATCTGCGGCGAGGACAACCGCCTCAAGGGGATGCTCACCGACCGCGACATCGCGGTGAAGGTGGTCGCGAGCCGGCAAGGACCCCGAGTCCACCACCGCCGGCGACCTGGCCCAGGGCAAGCCGGTCACGATCGGCGCCGACGACTCCGTCGAGGAGGCGCTCAGCGTCATGTCCGAGCACCAGGTCCGTCGCCTGCCGGTGATCGACGGCCACGACCTCGTCGGCATCGTCAGCCAGGCAGACGTCGCCCGCAACCTGCCCGACGAGAAGGACGGCGACCTGGTCCAGGCGATCTCCGCCTGAGCCGGAGCGGCCGGCGCCCGCTCACCCGGCCTCGGGGCAGACCGGAAGTCCCTTCGCCCTCAGCGCGCTGGCCGCTCAGGGCTCTGTTGCGATGGTCGAAGTGGCGCCACCGGGCCACGTCACCTGGAGCCGCGTCTTGCCGCCGACGTCCACCGCGTGGATCGACGCCGTGTTGGGGAGCGGCAGGATCAGGCCGCTCGTCCCCTGCATCTGGAAGAGGTTCGCGGTCAACCCGTTGCCGACGATCACCTGCTGCTGGACGTCGATCGCGGCGTTGATGTCCACGTTGTCGTCGGTGCGCAGCTGGTTGGCCCCGGAACGGAAGAGGCTGACGTCCGAGCCGAAGTTGATGCCTCCCGCGGAGGCGGTCGAGCTCGCCAGGTCGAGGCCGGCGACGGTGCCGAGGGAGGGGTTCGGGTAGGTGCCGGCCAGCTCGCCACCGGCCGGCCCGCTCGGCGGCAGGGTCGTCGGGACCGCGGGGATCGTGGGCGAGGGCTTGGCCTCGAGGGCGGCGACGCGCGCCTTGAGCTGCTTGATCTGCTGCTTGAGGCTGGCGCTCTTGCCGGCCTCCGGGCCCTCGGTCGAGCTGCCCGCGGACGCGACCTGCACGACGGTGAAGACGAGTATCGCGGCGGCGACGAGCAGAAGCTGCGTGCGCCCCGCCGAACGTCCGGTGCCTGCGCTTGCGTCCATCCCACCCTCCCTCGTCGCGGCTTGGTTCCGGCCACCCTATCCGGCTCCAGGGCGGACGCGCCAGCGGCGGAGCTAGGCGAGCGCGCGGGCGATCACGAGGCGCTGGATCTCGTTCGTGCCCTCGTAGATCTGCGTCAGCTTCGCGTCGCGCATCATGCGCTCGACCGGGTACTCCGTGACGTAGCCGTAGCCGCCGAGCACCTGCACCGCCTCGACCGTGACCTCCATCGCGGTGTCCGAGCAGAAGAGCTTCGCCATCGCCGAGTACTTGCCGAGGTCGGGCTCCGAGCGCTCGGCCTTCGCCGCCGCGCGGTAGAGCAGCTCGCGCGCCGCGGCCGTCTTCGTCTCCATGTCGGCGAGCTTGAACTGGATCCCCTGGAGCTGGTTGATCGGCTTGCCGAACGCGGTCCGCTCCTTCGCGTACTCCGCCGCGTAGTCGGTCGCGCCCTGCGCGATCCCGAGCGCCTGCGCCGCCACGCCGAGCCGCGAGCGGTCGAGCGTGCGCATCGCGGTCTTGAAGCCCTGGTTGACCTCGCCGATCAGGTTCTCCTCGGCGACGAAGCAGTCCTCGAACACCGGCTGGCCGGTGGGCGAGCCCCGCATCCCCATCTTGTGCTCGAGCTTGTCGATCTTGAAGCCCTCGCTGTCGGCGGGGACGACGAAGGCGCTGATGCCCCGCGATGGCCTTGGCCTCGCGGTCGGTGACGGCGAAGACCGAGTAGACGTCGGCGACGGAGGAGTTGGTGATCCAGTTCTTGGCCCCGTTCAGCACCCAGCCGCCGTCGACCTTCTCGGCGCGGGTGCGCATCGCGGCGGGATCCGAGCCGGCCTCGGGCTCCGAGAGCGCGAAGGCCCCGAGCCACTCGCCAGAGGCCATCTTCGGCAGGACCCGCTGCTTCAGATCCTCCGAGCCGTCGATCTTGATCGGCAGCGAGGCGAGGTCCTGGACGGCGATGATCAGCGAGGTCGAGGCGTCGCCCTTGGCGATCTCCTCGACCGCGACGCAGAACATCAGCTCACCGGTGCCGGTCCCGCCGTACTCCTCGCTGAACGGAAGCCCGAGCAGGTCGTGCTCGGCGAAGAGCTCGCGCAGGTCCTGCGGGAACTCGCCGGTGGCGTCGATCTCAGCGGCCCGCGGCACGACCCGCTCCTTGACCATCTGGCGGATCACCTCGCGGAAGTCGAGCTGCTCCTGGGTGAGGCCGTACTGGGGTGCGTCGGTGGCGATCGTCATCTCGGCTGGAGCCTAGCTGCGCGCGCCGAGGGGCGAACGTCAGGCGGAAGCCGAGCCACCCTCGCCGTTCTGCATCCGGTCGAGGATTCTCAGCAGCGCCTGAGTCTGGGCCCGCGTCTCCTCCCGGATGTCGTCGAGCTCCGCCAGGACGCTCCGCCACACACGCTCGTTGCGCACGCTCGTCTCCCGAATGAAGCCGCGCAGATCGGCGACCGTAGCCGCGTGACGATCCAGCGCCTCGGAGTTGCGCTCGAAGGCCTCGGAGTTCCGCTCGAAGGCTTTCGAGTTGCGCTCGAAGGCCTCAGAGTTGCGCTGGAGGACCTCGGTGTTGCGATCCGATGCCGCAATCAACAGATCGAATGCAGCCTGGTTGCGCTCGATGACCTCGACGATCTTGCGACGCGGCGAGAGCATGGCTGCATCCTCTCACGGGGCCGAGGCCCGGGAGGCGCGCGCATTGCGACGATTCCGCAACTACCCTGCGCCTGAAGCGTTGTGCTGGATCGAGGGCGATCGTGAGAATGAGCGGCATCCGCAAGCGCATGACCTACGCCAACGTCGTCGCGACGCTGGCCCTGATCGTCGCCGTCGCCGGCGGCTCCACCGCCATCGCCCTCCAGGCCACGGCCCCGAAGAACAGCGTCACGACCAAGAGCATCCGGAAGGGGAACGTGACGGCGGATGACCTGACCGCGGTGCGGAATGCGAGCGCGGAGGCCTTGCTTGATCGACCCCGTGCCGAATGACGGGAACTACACCGGGCTGACGCTCGAAGCGAAGTGCCCCGGGAAGTCCCGGGCGATCAGCGGCGGAGTGACGTCCAGCGTGACGAAGGGCGGCGGTGGTCACTTCAACCAAGACACAGAATGGATGGCTGGGCGGGTGGTAAGCGACGATGGACCAGATCCCACTGGCGTCGCAGTCAATGTCTCCTGCCTGCTGCCCTCGCCGGCGCCGCCGCGCAGCTGAGCTAGCCGCGAACGAGGAGCTTCCGCTTGCGGGAGGACCGCCGGGCTCGTAGGGGTACTCGCCCTGCCGCTTGACGAGCGCCCGGAAGGTGTAGGTCACGACGCCCACCGTCTGCTTGAAGGGGTACTTCCCGCGGAATACCCCGAGGGCATCGGTGCGGAGCTGCTTGAAGGTGCGCCACTTGCGGCCCGCCCGGGCCTGGAGGGCGACCACGCGGGAGCCGGCGTCGGGCCCGGGCAGGGTCCCGCGGAAGTGGGCAGCCTCACCGGCTGAGAGGGACTTCTCGAGGATCTTGAACCTCGGAACGACCGAGGAGGCCAGCTCCAGCCGATCGGCGAGGATCCTGTCGTTGAAGCGATAGACGACGTCGATCAGGCGCGAGGGCCCGGGATCGAGGTTCGCGGCGAAGCGCCCGTTCGACTGGGTGACGGCGGTTGTGGCGAGCTGCCGCGAGCCGTCCTCCAGCGCGATGGTCTCGTACAGGCAGACGGTCGCGCCCTGCACCGGCGTGCCGCCGCTGGTCCTGAGCGACGCCCCGCACGACCGGCGTCTCCGACGAGCGACCCCGGACATGGGCTCCGCAGCTCGCCAGCGGCATCAATGCCCGAGTGGAGGTCTTCCGCCGCCTGGCCGCCCGAAGCCGGACAGGAGTTGTCCACTTCGACGGTCCGCTCGATGCAGTCGGACGTGTTGCCGGCGACGTCGCGGGCGCAGATGCGGACCTGATTGGGCCCGTTCGTCCATCCCGGGTCGCGCTCGGTGTGGAGAGATGAGCTCCCATCGACGCTCGGCCGGACACGGCTGCAGGTGTTTGTACGCGCCCAGAACTGGATCGGGCTCGCAGAAGATCTGCTGAAGTCGAAGGGACACCATTGACGGTCACGACAGATCGAGCGGACGCCTCCTCCGAAGTCGGTGCTGGACGCTTGCAGGACGCTTTGACCGCGAGCCACCGCGCCGTTCAGGATTGGCCCGCTGGCCTGAAGCGTCGGCGGATGAGCATCTGCCACGTCGGCCTGGAAGTGAGTCACGAAGGCCCAACCGGTATCGAGGCTGTAGTCGCCGGCCTGCCCCGGCGACTGGCAGGACGCGGCGAAGCATTGGAGGCTCACGCCGAAGAACGAGGTGTTCGTGACGGCAACGGTGCTCCACTCGTTGTTGAAGCCCAGGGTGCCTCCGTCCTCGGAGTAGAGCGCGCCGTAGCCGTGACCGGGCTGCTGGTGGACGAGCGCCGACGCGCTGGCGAACGAGGTGCCCGGCGGCGCGTAGAAGGCCCAGGCGCGCGACTCGCCCCGGTTGGAGAGGCCGTTGGCCTCCAGGGAGAGGCCCCATCCGGACCTCTGCCCACCTACACACTCCGCGTCCTGGAAGATCTTCGGCGACCCGTTCTGGACCGCGACCGCATCGGGGGCGGGAACGGAGTTCGGCACGCACTCGATGACCGTGTAGTTCGCGGCCGCTCCGGGCGGGCTGACCAGGGCAGGGACGGGCAACAGGCAGAGGAGACCGGCCAGTAGCGCTGAGGCTCGCACTGGGATGCTGAGGCAACCGGCCTTCGATCTCTCCCCCGTCAGCTCTCCGTTCCTCAGCAGCCCGCGCAAATCCACTCCCTTTGCCTCTCGGTCCGGGCCCCCCGCCCGACCAGATCGCCTTGGTTCGGTCCCGGAAGAACTATGCCGTAACGCCTGTCAACCCGCCACCCCGAAAGGCCGGTCGCGCCCCACCTTCGGCGGCTCTAGCCTGCCCGCATGCGCGTCGCCGCGAGGAGGGCAGCCTGGGTCGCCGCCGGCCTGATCGCCTTCACCGCCGCCGGCGCGTCGCCCGCCGACGGCTCGGGGCTCCAGCCGGGCGGACCGAGGACGTTATGGGGCACCATGGACCCTCAATCGACCACGGTTCCCCTGGGCGCGGCCGCGCGGGCGGCGCGGGGAAGAGGCGCGCCGACCGTCAAGCGGTTCCCCTGGGAGAAGCGCACCCGCGGCGCCGCGCGCTTCGCCGACCTCCGCGCCGGCTCCGTCTCCTTCGCCCTGATAGACGAGTTCGGGCGCATCCACGCCCACAACCGCGGCGCGCGCTACTCGTCGGCCTCACTCGTCAAGGCGATGCTGCTGGTCGCCTACCTGCGGAAGGGGGAGGTCAAGGACCGGCAGCTGCACGGCTTCGAGCTGGGGCTGCTCGGGCCGATGATCCGGGTCTCCGACAACGACGCCGCCGACGCGGTGATGGGCCGGGTCGGCACCGGCGGGCTCGGCCGGCTGGCGCGGCGGGCCGGGATGCGGCGCTTCGTCCCCGACGAGGTCTGGGGAGGCAGCCAGGTCACGGCGCGCGACCAGGCGGTGTTCTTCGGGAGGCTGCCGCGGCTCGTGCCGCGCCGCCACCGCTCATACGCGCTGGGGCTGCTGCGCTCGATCACGACGCGCCAGCGCTGGGGGGTTCCGCAGGGGGCGCCGAACCACTGGAGCGTCGCCTTCAAGGGCGGCTGGTTCCACCCGGGCGGCGGCTGGCGGGTGCACCAGGGCGCGCTGCTGCGGCGGGGCGAGCGGCAGCTCTCGCTCGCGGTCCTGAGCGAGGGCTCTCCGACACGTGGCTACGGCGCCGCGACGATCGCGGGCGTCGTGCGCCGCCTGCTGCGCGGCTACAACCGCTACGACCCGCCCCGGGACAAGAAGAAGAAGGGCGGGAAGCGGAAGGAAAAGGGAACCGGCGCACGATTTACCTAGAACCGGTGTCATGGATCGGAAGCAGGTGGCCGAGTCCCAACGTGGAAGGGAAGCCACAGCAATGACACCAGCGACAGCCACGCAGAACCTCAACTCGAAGCTCCGGCCGGCGAGCCCCAACGGGCCCGGACGGGGCTCAGGGCCCGCCTTCGGGCCGGCGCCGATCCGCAGCTACTCCCCTCCCGTCCGCGTCGTCCGCGCGCCCGGCTACCGGGGCGGCGGGTACCGCATCGACGCCTGAACGCCCGCCTGGCCGTCCGTCGCCCAGCGCGCGTCAGCCGCCCGCCGCGAAGCGGTAGCCGACCTTCCTGACGGTCAGCACCAGCTCGGGGTTCTGGGGGTCCCGCTCGACCTTCTGGCGGAGGTTGGAGATGTGGACGTCGCAGGCGCGGACGTCGCCGCGGAACTCGGTCTGCCAGAGCTCCTCCATGATCTCCTTGCGGGAGAAGACCTGGCCGGGGTGCTCGACCAGCAGGCGCAGGACCTGGAACTCGGAGCGGGTGAGGTTGACCGGCTCGCCGCGGACGCTGACCAGATGGCGGGCGAGGTCTATGGAAACCGGGCCGGCCTCGACCGTCGCGCCCTTGGTGCCGACCGAGCGGTCGAGCTCGCGGCGGCGTAGCTGGGCGCGGACGCGGCCGAGCAGCTCGCGCACCGAGAAGGGCTTGGTCACGTAGTCGTCGGCGCCGACCTCGAGGCCGACGACCTTGTCCACCTCGGCGTCCTTGGCGGTCAGAAGGATGATCGGCACCGGGCTGCGCGAGCGCACCTCGCGGCAGACGTCGAGCCCCGACTTGCCGGGCATCATGATGTCCAGGATCAGGAGGTCGAAGCTCTGCCCGGCGAGCTTCGACTCCGCGTCCTCGCCGCTGTCGGCCAGGATCGCGTCGAAGCCCTCCTGCTCGAGCGCGTAGCCGACGGACTCGCGGACCGAGGGCTCGTCGTCGACGACGAGGACGCGGCCGGTCGGGGGCGGCCCGGGCTCCATCACGCCACCTCGGTCGGGGCCAGCTTGGGCTCGCCGAGCCGGACCCAGAAGGTCGTGCCCTGGCCCGGGGTGGAGCGCAGGCCGATCTCGCCGCCCATCACGTTGACCATCCGCCTGGCGATCGCGAGCCCGAGGCCGAAGCCGTGGCCCTCGACCGCCCCCGAGCCGCGGTAGAAGCGCTCGAAGACGCGGTCCTGCTCGGCGGCGGGGATGCCCTTGCCCGTGTCCTCGACCTCGATGGTGATCACTCCTCCCTCGTCTCGCGAGCCGCGAAGGGTAACCGCGCCCGGCTTCGAGGTATGCCTCGCCGCGTTGGAGAGCAGGCCCACCAGGACCTGCCGCAGCAGGACCGGGTCGCCCTCGGCGACGAGATCGGGCGCGACCTCGCTGACGAGCTCGACCCCCTCGGGGCGCTCCACCGCGGCGGCGGCCTCCTCGGCGGCGAGGGTGACGTCCACGACCTGGGCCTCCTCGCGCTCCCCCGCCGCCTCGACCCGGGCGAGGGTGAGCAGCGCCTGGGTGAGGCGCTTCATGCGCTCGGAGTCGAAGGCGAGGCGCTCGAGGAAGCGCTCGCGGGCCTCGGGGTCGTCCTTGGCGCCGCTGTTCAGGACCTCGATCGCGGAGGAGATCGCCGCGAGCGGGTTGCGGAGCTCGTGGGCCGCGTTGGAGACGAACTCGCGCTCGGCCTCCTGGCGCTTCAGCTCGTCGGTGCGGTCGCGGACGACCATCAGCACCGCGTGCTCGGCCGGCACCCGCCGGGCCTGGACCCCGTAGACGCGGTCGTCGATCGTCAGGACCGGCACCTCGTCGGAGCCGCGCGCGGCGGCGTGGCGCAGGGCGGGGATCAGCGCCGTCGCCGGCCGGCCGTCGCGGACAAGCGGCTCGGCGGCGTGGTTGGAGAAGCGCACCTCCCCGTCCTCGCCGACCACGATCACGGCCTCGCGGAGGCCCTCGAAGATGGCGGAGAGGCGGTCGCGCTCGGTGGCCAGCGCGTCGAAGCTGTCGCGCAGGGCCTGCCGCATGGCGTCGAGGGAGTCGGTGAGGTCGCCGATCTCGTCGCCGCCTCCGGGCGGCAGCGCGGTGTCGAAGCGGCCCGCCGCCATCTGCTCAGCGCTGAGTGCCAGGCGCTTGATCCGGCTCGCGATCAGCGACGCGACCACGAAGCCGACCAGGATCCCGACGACGATCGCGATGCCGAGGGCACGCAGCCTGTCGCCCTCCAGCTCGTCGAATGCCTGCGTGAGCGCGGGCGGCGGCTCGGCCACGACGACGACCGTCCCGCGGATCCCGTCTGGGCCGAAGATCGGCGCCGAGGCGATCGTGCGGTCGCCGGAGAGCTCGGCGCGGTAGCGGCGCCCGAGCCGCGCAACGCGCGAGGCCTCGCCCGCGTTCTCCACCGAGCGGAGGTCCTGCGGCGGCTGCGCGAGCGGGGCGAACGGGCGCCCCTTGCGCGTGATCGCCCACACCTCGAAGTTCGAGGTGTTGGCCTCGTCGAGGATGCGCGCCGCCTCGCCGGGCTGGTCGCGCACCTGCTCGAGCGCGTCGGCGACGCTCGAGGTGCGCCCGACGGCGAGGTCCGAGCTCTGGCCCTGGAGGGTCTCCCCGGAGTCGTCGTCCACGAAGATGTAGACCGCGAGGGCCGTGATCAGGGTGACGGCGGCGAAGGCGGCACCCAGCCACAGGCGCATGCCGATGCGCCACCGGCGTCCCCCCTGGCTGGACAGGCTCGGGGCCATTCCGTGAGTATCCACTAAGACTCAAACTTCGAGCGACTCCGCGAGGCGCAGCCACAGCGCCTGCAGGGCCAGCTCCTCCGACACGTTCAGGCGCAGGCGCCGGCGTGTGTCGAGCACCCACTCCACCGCCTCGCGCGCCGCGGCCGGCTCGATCCCCTCGGCGTCGGCGGCCAGCTCGGAGCGGCGATCGGTGTTCAGCACGACCTCGCCGGCTTCCGCCGCCAGCGCCGCCATGTCGCGATACCAGGCGCAGCAGAGCGCCAGGCCGAGGTCGAGCGCCTGGGTGCGCGCGCGGCGCTCGGTGCGCTTCACCTGGTCGGTCGCGTCGCGGGTGAGCTTGCCCGAGCGCCCGCGCCGGCCGCCCTGGTCGGCCAGCTCGAGGAGCCTGCGCTCCTCCTCCGCCCCGGCCTCGGCGCCCGCGCGCTCGGCAGAGTCGAGCAGGGCGCGGTAGGGCTCGGCCGCCTCGGGCTCGTTGCGGGCGGCGCGCGCGGCGGCCTCGGCGCCGGCCCGCAGGTCGCGCCCGGCGTCGGAGAGCAGGAAGCGGGCGAGCGCCAGATCGCCCTCGCAGAGCCGCGCGACCGCATCGGCCTCCGGGCCGGACGCGCCGAGGGCCTCGGTCACGGCCTCCGGCGCGAGCGGCGCGAACTCGACGGCCTGGCAGCGAGAGAGGATCGTGCCGGCGAGCAGCTCGGGCTCCGAGCAGACCAGGATCAGGTGGGCGAAGCCCGCCGGCTCCTCCAGCGTCTTCAGCAGCGCGTTCTGGCTCTCGTCGCGCAGGCCCTCGGCCTCCTCGATCACGAATACCCGCCGCTCTCCCTCAACCGGGCGCAGGCTGGCGGCCCGGATCACGGACTCGCGCACGTCGTCCACGAGGTGCTGGGCGCCGGGCGGGCGCAGCCAGACGAGGTCGGGGTGCGGCGAGGGATCGAGCAGGGCGCGCCGCCGCGCGCTCTCGGGGTCGGTCGCGCCGTGCGTAAGCAACTCGGCCGCGAAGGCCCGCGCCGCCGCCCGCTTGCCCGACCCGGCCGGGCCCCGGAAGAGGTACGCGTGGGTCGGCCCGGTCGCGAGCGCCGCCCCCAGC
Source organism: uncultured Solirubrobacterales bacterium (assembly GCA_963805235.1). Taxonomy (GTDB): domain Bacteria; phylum Actinomycetota; class Thermoleophilia; order Solirubrobacterales; family 70-9; genus DASSYK01. The sequence continues at coordinate 29,244 of CAWDTF010000006.1, forward strand.
GCCGCCCGGGCGCGCGGCTGGTGGCGCGTGGCCTCGGCGAGCGTGGCGGGCAGCGCGGCCTCGGCGAGCGCCATCAGACGGCCCCGCCGGCGCGGGCGCGCTCGAGCTCGGCGACCACGGAGGCGTGGACCTCGTCGGGCGGCCGCGAGGCGTCGATCGTCCGCACGCGCTCGGGGTGGCGCGCGGCCACCTCCTCGTAGGCCTCGGCGACCCGCTTCTGCAGCTTCAGCCCCTCCTCCTCGAAGCGGTCGGCGGCGCGGCCCTCGGCCGCGATGCGCTCGGCGGCGACCTCGGGGTGCAGCCGCAGGAACAGGGTCAGGTCGGGCCAGACGCCGCGGGTGGCGATGTCGCAGAGCGACTCGACCTTGTCGGCGCCGAGCCCGCGAGCGACGCCCTGGTAGGCGATGGTCGAGTCGCTGAAGCGGTCGCAGACGACGTCGCGCCCCGCCTCGCGAGCGGGGTTGATCACCTCGGCGACGAGCTGCGCCCGCGCCGCGCAGAAGAGCAGCAGCTCGGCCAGCGGGTCCAGCTCCAGCGCCCGGTCCTTGAGCAGCTCTCGCATCCTCTCCCCGGGGGTGGTGCCGCCGGGCTCGCGCACGAAGACGGTCCCGGGGCCGAGCGACTCGGCGAGCCTGCGCGCCTGCGTGGTCTTGCCGGAGCCGTCGATTCCCTCAGGGAGATGAACATCTCCCGCAGGCTATCCGCGCGACCGGCTCAGCTCTTGCGAGGCTTCGCGCCCGCGCGCCGCTTGGCGGCCCGAGCCGTTGCCGCGCGAGCGGCCGGCGCCGTTCCTCGCGCGCTTCACCTTGGTGGCCGAGGCCTGGGCCGCGATCTTCTCGGCCTCGGCGATGGCCTCCTCGCTCTCGGCCGCCTCGCCGTCGCCGGCGGCCGCCGCGGCGGCCTCCTTGGCCGCCTTCGCCGCCTCGCGCTCCGCGCGCTTGCGCTTCATCTCCTCCATCGAGGGGCAGGCGTCGTTGAAGCAGAGCTTCCAGGGCCGGCCGGGCTTGAAGCGCTGGGCGACCGACACGCGCGGCGCCCGGCCGCAGACCGAGCAGGTCTCCTCGAGCTTGTGCACGTCGTAGAAGCGCGGCTGGGGGATCGGGAAGGTCTGGTCGCACGAGGTCGGGTCGCCCTCCTCGGCGTCGGCCCTCCAGCCGGTGCAGCCGACGAAGGACTTGCCGGACTTCTTCGCGCGGATCACCCGCAGCATGTTCGGCGAGCCGTCCTCCTGCGTGCGCCCCGCCTCGCGGCAGACGATGCAGGGGCCCAGCACCCGGTCCTCGTCCATGCCCGACCAGACGAGCTTCGCGAACTGGCGCCAGGGCGCGTCCTCGTCGTCGACGTCCACGTCCTTGCCCATCTCGTCGTAGGCGGAGCGCAGCGCGTCGCGGCTGTCGACGAGCACCTGGTCCTTGGTCATCTCCCCCGCCGCGATCTGGTCCATCTCGGACTCGAGCTGGGCCGTCATCTCCGAGTCGGCGACCCGGGGCACGTACTTCTTGAACCCCTCGTACATCTTGACCCCGGTCTCGCTCGGCTCGGGCGGGTTGCCGTGCACGTAGCCGCGGTAGTAGAGCTTCTGGATGATGTCGGCGCGCGTGGCCTTGGTCCCGAGGCCGCGCTCCTCCATCATCTCGATCAGCTTGCCCTGCGAGATCCGCGGCGGCGGCTGCGTCTCCTTGGCGATCAGCTCGGGCTCGCCCTCGAGGTCGAGCTCCTGGCCCTCGCTGAGCTTCGGGATCTCGGTGTCGGCCGAGCGCGCATAGGTGTAGATGGCGGCGAAGCCGGGATCGAGGACGACCGAGCCGCGCACGAAGTAGTCCTCGGAGCCGGCCTTGATGTCGGCGCGGGTCGACTCGGTGACCATCGGCGCCGAGAAGGTGGCGAGGAAGCGCCGCGCGACCAGCTCGTAGACCCTGCGGTGGGCCTCCGAGCGGGCCTCGAGCCGCTTCGGGTTGACCGCCTGGGTCGGGTAGATCGGCGGATGGTCGGTGGTCTCCTTCTTCCCGCGGGTCGCCTCCAGCGGCCCGTCCAGCAGCCCCTTCGCCGCCTCGAACTCGGGGACCGCGACCAGCTCGCTGACGAGCTGGCGGGTGTCGAGCGAGGCGGGATAGACGGTGTTGTCGGTGCGGGGGTAGGAGATGTAGCCGTCCATGTAGAGGTCCTCGGCCAGCCGCATCGCGCGGGCGGGCGTGATCCCGAGGCGGCTGGAGGCGTCGGTGGTGAAGGCGGTGGTGTTGAGCGGCGCCGGCGGCTTGCGGGTCTGCTTGCGCGCCTTGATCTCGGTCACCTTGCCGGGGCTGGAGGTGCCGGCGAGGGCCGCCTCGGCCTCCTCGCGCTTCCAGAACTTGTCGGTCGCGTGGTGCGCCTCGAAGGAGCCGTCGGGGTGGGCGAAGGTGGCGACGATCTCCCAGAAGGGCTCGGGCACGTGGGCGCGGCGCTCGAGCTCGCGCTCGACGATCAGGCCGAGGGTCGGGCTCTGCACCCGGCCGACCGAGAGGAAGTTGGAGCCGAAGCGGCGGGTGGCGCGCGAGACCGCGCGGGTCAGGGTCGCGCCCCAGATCAGGTCTATGTCCTGGCGGGCGGCGCCCGCGTTGGCGAGCGGCATCGAGAGCTCGTCGAGGTTCGAGAAGGCGCGTTCGATCTCTTCCTTGGTCAGCGCCGAGTAGCGGGCGCGCTTGACCGGGGCCCCGTCCACGGTGACGCCCTCGGAGGTGCCGAGCTCGGGGTTGGCCTCGACGATCTCCTCGAGCGCCTCGAGGCCGATCAGCTCGCCCTCGCGGTCGTAGTCGGTCGCGATCACGATGTCGTCGGCGCCCTTGGCGACCTTCTTGATCGCGCGCACCACGTTCTTGTCGGTCGGCTCCTTGATCAGCGGGCGCGTCGATCAGGGCGCGCGGGTCCACCTGCTGCCAGCTCTTGTACTCCTCCGGGTAGGCCGGGTTGAGCACGTGGCCCTTGAGCCCGATCGTCGCCTCGGGGCCGTTCGGGCCCTCCCACGTGTAGTAGGGCGTGCGGAAGCTGGACTCCTCCTTGGCGGTGCCGCCGCTGAGGATGTCCGCGATCTTCTTCGCGCTGTTGTTCTTCTCGGTGACGATCAGTCGCATCTGCGCTCCCACGGTAGCCGCATCGGCGGTGAGGCCGGACGCTTCCCCGGCTGCCCGGCGGCGGCGAGGGTAGCAAGCGTCCCCGGACGCCCCGGCTCCTTCACGGCCGGGCGCGCATGACGTCACAGGTACGCTGCGCCGCGTGAAGACGCTCGTGACCGGAGGCGCCGGCTTCATCGGATCCCACCTCGTGGACGCGCTCGTCGCCCGCGGGGACGAGGTGCTGGTGCTCGACGACCTCTCCTCCGGCAAGCGCGCGAACCTCGCCGATGCGGTCGGCGCGGGCGCGACGCTGGAGGTACTCGACATCACCGAGCCGCGCCTGTTGATGACCACGATCGAGGGCGTTCGGGCCCGAGGCCGTCTTCCACCTCGCCGCCCAGATAGATGTGCGCAAGTCCATGGCCGACCCCGGCTTCGACGCCCGCCTCAACGTCGTCGGAACCCTGAACGTGCTGGAGGCCGACCAGCGCGCGTCGGCGCCACGCGACTTCGTCTTCACCTCCACCGGAGGCGCCCTGTATGGAGAGGGGGCGGGCGAGCGCAGCGGCGAGCTGCCCTTCTCCGAGGAGGCGCGCTGCGAGCCCGACTCCGTCTACGGCCAGTCGAAACTGGCGGCCGAGGGCTACATCAGCCTCTACCGCCGCGCCGGCAGGATCGCGGGGCGTCGCTTGCCGGCTCGGAAACGTCTACGGCCCGCGCCAGGACCCCGCGCTCGAGGCCGGCGTGGTCGCGATCTTCTGCGGGCTCGCCCGCGAGCGGGCGCCCGGCCCACCGTCTTCGGCGAGGGCACCCAGACCCGCGACTACGTCCACGTCGCCGACGTCGTCGGCCGGATGCTCGCGGCCGCCCAGGGCGCGGGCCACGCGGGGCCGTTCAACATCGGCACGGGCGTCGAGACCGACGTGCTCACCGCTCGCCGAGACGATCGGGCGCATGGCCGGGCGCGACGACTTCGAGCCCGAGTTCGCGCCTCACCGCGAGGGAGAGATCGAGCGCACGGTGCTCGACGTCTACCCGCGCCGCCGCCGGAGCTCGGCTGGCGCGCCGAGCGCGGGCTCGACGCCGGGCTCGAGCAGACGCTCGCCGCCGAGTCCTGACGGTCGCTAACTTTCCCCGCGTATGCCGGCTCAGGCCTATGCGGGCAAGGAATGCGTCTGCCAGTTCAAGCGGGGGATCTGCGACCAGACCTGCGTGCGCGACATGCTCGACACGCCGGTCTACATCGCCTGCCTGCGGCTGAGCGGGCGCCGCTGCGTGGTCGTCGGCGGCGGCGAGATCGGGCTCGAGAAGGTGGAGGGGCTGCTCGCCTGCGGCGGTGAGGTCACGCTGATCGCCCCCGAAGCGAACGCCGAGCTGCGCGAGCTGGCCGAGGAGGGGTCGATCCGCTGGGAGCGCCGCGCCTACGAGCCCGCCGACGTCGAGGGCACCTTCATCGTGATCGCGGCGACCGACGACACCGACGTCAACATCGGCATCTACGAGGACGCCGAGCGCCGGGCGATGCTGGTCAACGTCGTGGACGTGCCGCCGCTCTGCAACTTCATCCTTCCCGCGATCGTGCGCCAGGGCTCGATGGCGATCGCGATCTCGACGCAGGGGGCCTCGCCCGCGCTCGCCAAGCGCATGAAGCGCGAGATCTCCGAGCAGTTCGGGCCCGCCTACGCCGAGCTGGCGGTGATCCTGAACGAGGTGCGCGGCTGGGCCAAGGGGACCCTCCCGACCTACAACGACCGCCGCGACTTCTTCGAGGAGATCGTCAACGGCGACCCCGACCCCGTCGAGCTGATCCGCGAGGGCCGGACGGGCGAGGTGCGGGAGATCATCGAGGCCACCAAGGAGCGCCACGCCGAGGCGCTCGGCGCCTCGGCGTAGTCACTCCGGCGGCGTCCCTCAGCCGGCCTTGGTGCCGGTCGTGACGAGGTACTCGCCGTCGTAGCTGACGGTCCCGTCGTCCGCGGCCTTCTCCTCGAAGTAGCCGTGGATGTCGCGCTCGGCGGCCTCCCACTTGCCCTCGGGCTCGAGCGCCGCCTTGGCCGTGACCACCGGGCCGAACTTCTCGATGAAGAGGCTCGCGCCGTCCTCGGGCCTGTCGAAGTCCCAGTGGACGTGCGCCCGCTCGAACGACGGCTCGATCCCGGTCCCCGCGAACAACTCGCGGACGTGGTCCTCGGTCCCCCACAGCGGCGGCGGCTGGAACCCCTCCGGCGGCGGCGGCATGTGGCTCGCCATCATCGCGAAGAAGCGGCCGACCGCCCCATCGGGGGTCCAGTTGCAGAGCACGATGCGCCCGCCGGGGCGCAGCACGCGCGCCGCCTCGCCGGCCGCGCGGCGGTGGTCGGGCGCGAACATGATCCCGAACACCGAGATGACCGCGTCGAAGCTGCCGTCCTCGAAGGGGAGGTTCTCGGCGTCGCCCTCCACCCAGTCGATCTCCACGCCGGCCTCCGTCGCCTCGCGCCGGCCGGCCTCCAGCAGCGAGGGGACCAGGTCCAGCCCCGTGACGCGCGCGCCGCTGCGCGCCGCCGGGATCGTGGCGTTGCCCGCCCCGCAGGCGATGTCGAGGACGTCCTCGTCCCCGCTCAGCGCCGCGCGGTCGGCCGCCAGCTCCCCCGACGAGGCGATCAGCTTCGCGATCGAGGGGAAGTCCCCGGCGTCCCACATCGCCCGTGCCCGCTGCTTCTCCTCCGACAGTGCACCCGTGTTCATCGCGGTCCCTTCCGAGTCGTTGACAGGAAGCCAGCTTCCCACTCTGATGACGGCCCGGGCACTGTGCAAGCGGCCGCGCTACGACGACCTCGACTAGCTGCGGCTCCCCTCCTCAGTCCGCAGCGGCGCGGAAGCGGGTCATCGCCTCTTCGCGCGCCTGCTTGTGGTCCACGATCGGCTCCGGGTAGTCCCGCCCGATCACGCAGCCGCACGCCTCCTGCACCTCGGGCGGCATCCGCCAGGGCTCGCGCAGGTGCTCGTCCGGGACGCTCTCGAGCTCGGGCACGTAGCGGCGGACGTAGCGGCCCTCGGGGTCGTAGCGCTCCATGTGGGTGGTCGGGTTGTAGATGCGGCGGAAGTAGGGCTGCGGGTCCACGCCGACGGACGCGATCCACTGCCAGTTGCCGTTGTTGTTGGCCTCGTCGCCGTCGATCAGCAGGCGCATGAAGTGCCGCTCGCCCCAGCGCCAGTCGATCCCCAGGTCCTTGGTCAGGAACGAGCCGACCACCAGGCGCGCGCGGTTGTGCATCCAGCCCTCGCGCGCGAGCTGGCGCATCCCGGCGTCCACGAGCGGATAGCCGGTGCGGCCCTCCTGCCAGGCGGCGAAGGCCCTCTTCGCGTAGCTCCAGCGCATCCCCCGGTAGCGGTCCTGGAACTCGGAGCGCGCGTTGCGCGGGAAGTGAAAGAGGACGTGGTGGTAGAAGTCGCGCCAGCAGAGCTGGCGGTGGAAGGCGGCGGCGCCCTTGCCCCGCGGCAGCCGCTCCTCGACCTGGCGCGGGGAGACGCAGCCGAAGTGCAGGTAGGGGGAGAGGCGAGAGGTGCGGTCGGCGCCGAGGGCGTCGTGGTTGTCCGAGTAGTCGGCGATGTCGCCGTCGAGGAAGGCGTCGAGCCGGCGGCGGGCGGCCTCCTCGCCCCCGGGCAGCGGGTCGCTCACCTCCTGGCGGAGGCCGAGCGTCTCGAGCGAGGGCAACCGACCGGCGGCCGGCCCGCCCGGGAACCGGTACCTCACGCGGGGCCTTGAGGACCTCGCGCCGGGCGATCCCCTCCCAGTTGCGGTGAAAGGGCGAGAACACCGTGTAGGGCCTGCCCGCCTGTGTCTCGACGTCGCGCACGTCCACGGCGTTCAGGCCCTCGTGCTCGTGCAGCTCGATGCCCGCGGCCCGGAAGGCGCGGGCCACGCGCTCGCCGCGCTTGCGCGCGAAGGGGCTGACGTCGTAGGCGAAGTGGACCTCCTCGCAGCCCGCCTCGCGGGCCAGCTCGACCAGCTCGCGCTCGGGCCGCCCGCGCCGCACGAAAAGGGCCCCGCCGCGCTCCCCGAGCCCCCGCCTCAGCTCCGCCAGCGACTCGAGCAGGAACTGGGTCCGCGGCCCCGAGGCGTGCCGGCCCGCGTAGAGCCGCTCGTCGAAGCAGAAGACGGGCACCACCCGGTCATGGCGCTCGAGCGCCGCCCGCAGGGCGGGGTTGTCGCGCAGGCGCAGATCGCGCCGGAACCAGACCATGGCCGTCATCGCTCGGTCCTACGTACCCGGCGGGCGCGCGGCTCAGCCCTAGAGCGCGTAGATCGCAATCACCGCGTACTGGATCGCCGCCGCTGCGATCACGAGCAGGTGGAAGATCTCGTGGTAGCCGAAGATCTGGGGGTTCGGGTCCGGCCTGCGCCGCGCGTAGACGACGGCGCCGGCCGTGTAGAGCGCGCCGCCGAGCGCGAGCATGCCCGACCCCGACCGGACCGATCTCCGTCCAGAGCTGCGGCATCGCGGCGATCGCGGCCCAGCCCGTCCCGATGTAGACCACCGCGCTGAACCACTTCGGCGCGTCCACCCAGACGAGGTTGAGGATCGCCCCGCCCGCCGCTGAGGCCCAGACCACGACCAGGATCACGTCGGCGAGCGTCCCGTCCATCACCAGCAGGCAGAAGGGCGTGTAGGTGCCGGCGATCAGCACGAAGATCATCGTGTGGTCGAGGGCGCGCATCCAGCGCCGCGCCTCGGGGGTCCACGTGACCCGGTGGTAAAGGGCGCTGGTGCCGAGCAGCGCCGAGAGCGAGAAGGCGTAGATCGAGGCCGCGATCAGCTCCTCGCGGCCGCTCGCCGCGAGGATCAGTGCGATGCCCGCGCCGAGCGAGATGAAGAACGCCCACTGGTGCGAGACCCCGCGCAGCTGCGGCTTCTGGCTGAGCTTGTAGCGCGACCCCGGCCGCGGCGAGCGAAGCGTTCTCCCGCGCGTGGGCGAGCTGCTGCTCCGCCTGGTGCCGCGCCTCGTCGAGCCGTCCCGCTGCCGCTCCGAGCGCTGCGCCGGCCGCGCCGCTCGCGGCCCCCTTCGCGGCTCCCGCGGCTCCTCCGGCGGCTCCCTTGGCCGTGCCGACCGCCCCCTCGGCCGCTCCCCGGGCGGCGCCGGCGGCTGCTCCGGCGGCCGCGCCCGCCACCCCGGCGGCCCCGCCTGCGGCTGCGCCCGCGACCTCGGCGGCCCCACCGGCGGCCGCGCCCGCGACCCCGGCGGCTCCTCCGGCGGCGCCCTTGGCCGCGCCGACGGCACCTCCGGCCGCCTCCTGGGCCGCTCCCAGCGGGTCCGGGCCGCGCTGATCCGGCTCCCGCTGCGGCGTCTCTTCACGGCCTCGCGCCATGGCGGGGAACGATACCCGGGGTGCGGCACTCCGCAGGCGTCCCAGGCGCGACGCGGATCGACCTGTCCGCCAGATGCGCGGCCAAGGCCGCTTCGCGATGATCGGCCCGGAATGGAGGCACTAGATGTAGGGGGCCTGCATTGAGCTGAACGCTGTCCGTAGCTACAATTCAGAGCGTGGATTGCCCCCGCTGCGGATCCCCCACCCGGGTGCTCGAGTCGCGCCGCGCCGAGGACGGCGCCGCGCTGCGCCGGCGCCGCCGCTGCACGTCCTGCGAGCACCGCTTCACGACCTACGAGCGGGGCGAGCCCGCCGCGCTGACGGTCCTCAAGCGGAGCGGCAGCCGCCAGCGCTTCGACCGGGCGAAGCTCCGCGCCGGCCTGGTGCGGGCCTCGCACAAGCGCGACGTGGACCCGCGGGCGCTGGAGGCGATCGTCGAGCGCGTCGAGCGCGAGGCCCTCGCCGCGGGCGGCGAGATCGGCGCCGAGCGCATCGGCGAGCTCTGCCTCGAGGGGCTGGAGCCGCTCGACCGAGGGGCCTTCCTCCAGTTTGCGGGAACTCTGCCGGACCCCGTCGGCGAACCCCGCAAATACGGCGATCGCGGCCTGGCCGGTTCCGTCCGGAAGGCGGAGGATGCTCAGCGGCCCACCGAGAGAGCGAGCGAGAGGAGCTAGACAATGGCCAAGGCCGCCGCGAAGGCAGCGAGGACGACCGAGAAGGGCCTGGTCATCGAACGCAGGTTCACGCGCGAGGGCGTGCACCCCTACGACGAGCTCGAGTGGGAGCGGCGCGACGCGATCATCGGCGATCCCGAGAGCCCGGCCTTCGAGCAGCGCGGCGTCGAGTTCCCCAAGAGCTGGACCCAGAACGCGACCAACATCGTCGCCCAGAAGTACTTCCGCGGCCGGCCCGGCGCGCCCGAGCGCGAGAGCTCCGTCCGCCAGATGATCGACCGCGTCGCCGGCACCATCTCCGGCTGGGGCCGCGAGGGCGGCTACTTCGCCACCGACGCCGACGCCGACGCCTTCGAAGCCGAGCTGACCTCGATCCTCGTCAACCAGAAGGCGGCCTTCAACTCGCCCGTGTGGTTCAACGTCGGCTGGCGCGAGCACCCGCAGTGCTCGGCCTGCTTCATCCTCTCGGTGCAGGACGACATGGAGTCGATCCTCGGCTGGAACACCAAGGAGGGGATCATCTTCAAGGGCGGCTCCGGCTCCGGGATCAACCTCTCCAAGATCCGCGGATCCGAGGAGGCCCTCTCCAAGGGCGGCACCGCCTCGGGGCCCGTCTCCTTCATGCGCGGCGCCGACTCCTGGGCCGGCGCGATCAAGTCCGGCGGCGGCACACGCCGCGCCGCGAAGATGGTCGTGCTCGACGTCGACCACCCGGACATCGAGAAGTTCATCTGGTGCAAGGCCGCCGAGGAGAAGAAGGCCGCCGCCCTGCGCGACGCCGGCTTCGACATGCGCCTCGACTCCGAGGCGTTCGGCTCGATCCAGTTCCAGAACGCGAACAACTCGGTGCGGGTCACCGACGAGTTCATGCAGGCGGTCGCCGACGGCGCCGACTGGAGCCTGGTGAACCGCGTGGACGGCGAGGCGGCGAAGACGCTGCCGGCCCGCGACCTGCTGAACCAGATCGCCGACGCCGCCTGGCAGTGCGCCGATCCGGGCGTCCAGTACGACTCGATCATCAACCGCTGGCACACCTGCCCGGAGTCGGGTCGGATCAACGCCTCGAACCCGTGCTCCGAGTACATGCACGTGGACGACTCGGCCTGCAACCTGGCCTCGCTCAACCTGATGAAGTTCCGCAAGGAGGACGGGACGTTCGACGTGGAGGACTTCGTCCACGCGGTGGACATCGTCTTCCTCGCGCAGGAGATCATCGTCGGCCTCGAGCTACCCGACGGAGGAGATCGGCGCGAACGCGCGCAGAGTTCCGCCAGCTCGGCCTGGGCTACGCCAACCTCGGCGCGCTGCTGATGTCGAACGGCCTGCCCTACGACTCGGACGAGGGCCGCGCGGTCGCCGCCGCGATCACCGCGCTGATGACCGGCCGCGGCTACCGCCAGTCGGCCGAGGTCGCCGGCGCGATCGGCGCCGTACGAGGAGTACGAGAAGAACCGCGAGCCGCACAACCAGGTGATGCGGATGCACCAGTCCGCGGCCTACGAGATCGAGGACGAGCTGGTCGAGGAGCGCCTGCTGCACGCGGCGCGCGAGTCATGGGACGAGGCGGTGGCGCTGGGCGAGCAGCACGGCTACCGCAACGCCCAGGCGACGGTGCTGGCGCCGACCGGGACGATCAGCTTCCTGATGGACTGCGACACGACCGGCATCGAGCCGGACTTCTCGCTGGTCAAGTTCAAGGAGCTGGTCGGCGGCGGCCAGATGAAGATCGTCAACCGCTCGGTCGACCTGGCGCTCGAGACGCTCGGCTACTCGGACACCGAGATCGAGCAGATCGACGCCTACATCAACGAGCACAACACGATCATCGGGGCGCCCGGCCTGAAGGAGGAGCACCTGGCCGTGTTCGACGTCGCGGTCGGCGAGCGCTCGATCTCGCACACCGGCCACATCGACATGATGGCCGCGGCCCAGCCGTTCATCTCGGGCGCGATCTCGAAGACGGTCAACCTGCCGGAGTCGGCCACGGTCGAGGACATCGCCGAGGCCTACAGCTACGGCTGGAAGCAGGGCCTGAAGGCGCTCGCGATCTACCGCGACGGCTCCAAGACGGCCCAGGCGCTGAAGCACCGACGCCGGCGAGAAGAAGGCCGAGCCGGCCGAGGCCGAGCGTCGAGGCCCGCGCGCCGGAGCGCAAGCGGATGCCGAGCGAGCGCGAGTCGATCACCCACAAGTTCCGGATCGGGATGCAGGAGGGCTACATCACCGCCGGCAAGTACGAGGACGGCTCGGTCGGCGAGATCTTCCTCACCGACATCGGCAAGGAGGGCTCGACGATCAAGGGCCTGATGAACGCCTTCGCCACGGCGATCTCGATCGGCCTCCAGTACGGCGTGCCGCTGGAGGATTTCGTCAAGAAGTTCTCCTACATGCGCTTCGAGCCGGAGGGCATCACGACCAACCCGGAGATCCCCTTCGCCAAGTCGATGCCCGACTACATCATGCGCTGGCTCGCCAGCCGCTTCGTCGAGGACGTGGACTACCTCGAGAGCCTCGGCATCCTCACCGACGAGGTGCGGGCCCGCAAGGAGGCCCAGCAGTCGTTCCCGATCGGCGACACCAACGGCGCACGGCCGGAGGGCGAGGGCAACGGCAACGGCTCCAACGGCCAGGCCAACGGCGAGTCGAAGGCCGCAGGCCGCCGAGGCCGAAGGCCGAGTCGAAGCCGGCCGCGGCCGCGCTCACCGAGACGCCGCCGGTGCCACCCGGCCGAGATCGAGGGGCCTCGAGCTCGGCCCCGTCTGCGACCAGTGCGGAGGCATGATGCAGCGCACGGGCTCCTGTTACACCTGCTCGAGCTGCGGCAACAACACCGGCTGCGGCTGAGTTGTAGAGGTCCCGCGTGCGGTCGCCGCATGTCGCGCACGGTCAACTGATGCATCGGGACGGACTGGTTAATCGGGATCTTCCTGCGGCATTTAGGTGCGTGCTCAAGCGCCTCAGGAAGCTCCGATTGTTTCTCCGCTCCGATCCCCCCAAGCTCAGGAAATCCGCCGGCACCCACGCTGAGGGCCACCGCTGCCCCTTTCACGCGGAAGGAGAAGCGCGGCGGGCGGCTGACGAGAGCCTGACCGTTGTGCGCCATGTGTGGTTGATGCGAGCTCGTCACCGCGTAGCGCAGCGGTCAGGACGATGTAGTCCTCGTCGCCGACTGCGAGGAGCTCCTCCCCCTTGCCGCGGTCAGGCCGGACGCATAGCGCCGACACCTCCTGCGCCCCCCGGGGCTGGCGTTCGCCAGCACCCTTCGCCCAGTGCGAGCCGCGCTTCGGACGCGGCACGCCCGCCACCGCTCGGCAGCTTCGCCAGGACGCCGCCGCCCTACGCCCCGCCGGCGAACTGGCCGCTCATGACCCAGTCGAGGCCGCGCGCCAACCCGCGCTTGGCGGCGCCGGAGTACGACGACCCGGCCCGCAACTGCCTCCGGTCAAACCGACCCGCCGCTTCGCCAGCCGCCGCGAGAACGCCTCAGCACCCTGCTCAGCGACGTTGGCGGGCAACGCACTCCAGTTCTGCCGGGTGTGGGCGAACTCGTGCATCAACGCCTGCTGCGCCAGCTTCCGCTGCACCGGGTTCCTCGAGCCGAGCCGGCGCAACATCCCACGGCTCATCCCGACCGTGCGATCGCTGCCGACCTGGGCCATCGTGCCAGCGCCGACGTTGCCGACCCAGCCACCTGGCATGTCGCCGCCAAGCAGGTCGCTGACCGACTCCAAGTCATGCGGTAGTTCCTCCAGCCGCGCTTCACGTTGCCGCCCGGCTTGCCGCCCTTCTTCAGCTTCTTCAGCACGCCACCGGACCCCAGGTTCGGCTCGTTCCAGACCTCGAAGGCGTAGACGCTTGGGTATCGCTGCAGCAGGTACTTGGTAGTCGCCTGGAAGATTTCGGGCCGCGGCGGGGAGAACATGACGTCGTGGGTCAGCGGGCAAGAGGGACCGGAGGCGGGAGCCCGGCAGGGGTGCCGACCAGATTGAGGATGACCTTGATGTGATGCGTCGCCGCCCAGGCCAGCACCTGATCGACACGGGCCTGATAGCCCTGGTCGACCCGCATGAAGGCGTCCGGCACGAGCTGTGACCAGTCGGGGTGGAAGCGGATCAGGTTGCCGCCCATCGCGGCCACATGGGCGATCTCGGCCCGCTGCTGCTCGGGTGTCATGGCAAAGAGGGAGTCCTTGGCCGACCAGTTCGGGGTCACCATCGCCCCGCGCAGTTGGCGGAACTGGCCTGTTCGGGCGGGTCCGGGTGGCGGTTCTTGGCCGAGGCGGCGGATGGCGCAACCGGCAAGACGATGCAGAGCACCAGCGCGGCTGCAAGTGCAGACCCCGGATCCAGGACAACCTTTTTTCTCCCTTCAGCATTGGCTCGCTGAGACGGGATGAGGGTCGTCCTGGGCGGGTCCGAGAACATCGGCCAGATGGCGTAATTCCCCTGCTCAGATGGGGGATTTCGTCCCTCCGTCCGGGGCAATACCCCCGCCCGAGGTGAGGAGGCCGTCGCTCGCCGCCGGCCGACGGCCTGAGCGCTCAACTCGGCGCGGGTGTGGACGTCGAGCTGCCTGAAGGCGTGGGCGAGGTGGGTCTTCACCGTCGCCGTCGAGATGAACATCCGCTCGGCGACCTGGGGTTGGTGAGCCCTTCGGCGACGAGCTCGACGGACCTTGGACTCGGTGGGGGTGAGCGATGCCCAGCCCCCGAGCGGGCGCCGTCGCGGGCCCCGTGCGCGGCGCGCCCCAGTCGCGAGCAGACCGGGGGCGTGGGCCAGGCGTCCCCGTCCTCTTCTTCCACGTCGCTGGAGATTCTGGACAGATCGGACGGTGCATCCGGTACCAAAGCGGTAATGCGCGCCGCGGCGCGGACGATTCGATCGGAAGCGAAAGGGGGCCCTCATGCTGAGGGCCCCCTTACGCGGATCGAACCTGCTAGTAGCTGATCTGCCCCGATGTGGTGCCCTCGGATCCCGTTGACCAGGGTCACTCCATTGAAGGAGATCGGGCTCACCTCGACGACCGTTGTCACCGTTCCGCTCGCGTCCGAGAACCGCCCGTGCCACGGTGATGGTCGCGAGACGATCGTGGTGGTGTGGGCCACGGCAGGCGCACCCGGCGTCGCCAAGGTGTAGGTCCCGGTCAGCTCGTCACCGTTCGCGGCCATGACTGTTTGCGTGCCGCTCCCGAAGACTCCTGTCGGAGTGATCGTGGCCGTCCCCTCGAGGCCACTGGTGTACTCCCCGAGATGGGTGGCGACTCCCCCGCCGTCGGCCGTCATGGCGCCCGTCAGGACGTTGAGGCTGACCGTTCCCGAGACCGTGCCCATGAAGGGCCGATCGGTGCCCCCGGCATTCGCCGACGCCGAGGCCGGGCCAGAGCGCCACCACCGCGAGGGCGAGGCCGGCGAGCGTCATCAACTCGCGTTTGATCATCAGATTGCGTTTGAACATGGTTCTCCCTTCAATTCGTCTCGTTGGGCACGGCGATTCTGGTTGCCGCAGGGCGGCAGGCCATCTGCCGGATGGGGTATTTGACGGGCTTGCCAGCGGCTGATTTCTCAGGGGCGCAGTTCCAGCTTGCGCCGTTCCCGCGCCCGACGGCTCGAGCGCTGAGTTCGGCGCGGCTGTGGACGTCGAGCTTCGCCCGAAGACGTGGGCCCAGGTGGGTCTTCACGGTCTCGGGCGAAATGAACATCCGCTCGGCGATCTGGGGGTTGGTGAGCCCTTCGCGCGACGAGTTCGGCGACCTTGGCTTCGGTCGGCGTGAGCGATGCCCAGCCGGCGGCCGGGCGCGTGCGGGGACCGCGCGCGGGGCGGGCCCATTCGAGCGCGTCTTCGAGGCGGAGCTCGGCGCCTGTCGGCGCGGGGCCTCGTATGCCTCTTCGCCGAGCGCCTCATGCAACCGAGCATCGATCGCCGCCCAGTGCTGCGCCTCGGGGGCACCCGGACGACGCCGATGTCGTTGCGGGCGCGCCCGGCAGCCGCGAACAGCCGGACCGCGTCCTCGTGCGGCGCCGGAGCCCCGCCGCGACCTCGGCGAGCGCATCCAGGCACCCCGGTACGTGGGTCTGCGTGGCCGCCCACACGCGCACGCATCCCCAGGTGCGCGAGAGCGTGCTGCTGCGCTGTCGGTCCATTCCTCGCGCGCCGCGGCCAGGCGCCCCAACGTAAGGCGCTGCCCGCGTCGCCAAGAAGCGGTTATCG
>CAWDTF010000007.1:0-754990 GCA_963805235.1 uncultured Solirubrobacterales bacterium
GCCGACGCGCCGGACGGTAGCCTTAGCGGGCCTTTCGGCCACCCGGCGAGGTAGCTCAGTTGGTAGAGCACACGACTGAAAATCGTGGTGTCGCCAGTTCGATTCTGGCCCTCGCCATCCCCGCCCTCCCGGGCGCCCCGCCAGCGGGGATCGCCCCGCGGACTGGCCCGGATCGTGCGCTTCTGTGGTTGTGTGGTCGCGCGTGCGTGCCGATGCGACTCCCATGACCACGTCCTGGCTCTGCCGCGACGGCATGGACCGTGCCCGGCTGCTCGACATGGAGAAGCGCATACGACCGGTGCGGGCAGCGGCGATGCTGATCCTCGGGGTCGCGCTGCTCGTGTCCGCGCCCAGGTACGGGCTCTGGACGCTGGTGCCGCTCGCCATCGCGGCCGCGCTCTTCGAGGGCGCCGACCGGCGGCTGCAGGAATCCGAGCGGCCGGAGTTCCTGATGTTCGCGGCCTGGGCGGGCACGGAGTTGACGATCGCGGTGGCGCTGGTGCTGAGCGACGGCCCGCAGGAGGTGCTCCTCTCCTGGCTCGCGATCCCGGTCGTCACCCTGAGCGCGCGGTTCTCGCTGCGCGGCGTCTACATCGGCGTCGCCCTCGCCCTCGCCCTCGTCGTCGCGGTGGCGCTCATCATGGACGCGCAGGCGGTGAGTGACGACCCGACCGTGGTGATCGCGCCCTCCGCCGTCATCCTGACCGTGGCCACCCTCTCGACGGCCCTGATGCGCTCCGACCTCAAGTACCGGGGCCAGGCGGTGCTGGACCCGCTCACCGGGATGCTCAACCGCAACGCGCTCTCCGACCGCGTCGTCGAGCTCTCGCAGCAGTCGGCGCTGAGCGGCGACCCCGTCGGCCTGGTGATCGGGGACATCGACGGCTTCAAGCCGATCAACGACCAGCGCGGGCACGCCACCGGCGACGAGGTCCTGCGCGAGCTCTCGCGCGTGCTGCGGGCCCGCCTGCGCGCGTTCGACCTCGTCTACCGCATCGGGGGCGAGGAGTTCCTGATCCTGCTTCCCGGCGCCGACGCCAGGGAGGCCCGCGCGGTCGCCGACGCGCTGCGCGAGGCCGTCGCGGGCGAAGCCTTCCTGGACGGCCTGCGGATGACGATGAGCTTCGGCGTGGCCGCGTCGGATCGGGGCGACAGCTTCCACTACGACGAGGTCTTCCGGCGCGCCGACTCCGCGATGTACGAGGGCAAGCGCCGCGGGGGCAACCTGGTCAGCGTCAGCGGGGAGCCCGCGGGAGCGGCGAACCCAACGGCGTCCCCGCCCGAGTCTCAGGCTGAGTCGGCGCCGGCGCGCCGGCGGCCGAGCGCCGTCGCGCCCGCCGCGAGCGCGAGCGCGGCGGCGAGGCCGACGAACGACGCGACGAGGCCGAAGCCCTCGGCGGCCACGCCCGCGAGCAGCGCGCCGGCCATCTCGCCGCCAGACCAGCCGAGGTTCGTCAGCCCGGCGGTCATGCCCTGGTGCAGCCCCGTGCTCTCGACGCTGTCGGAGACCGACTTGGTGGCCGGCGTGAAGGAGATCCCCGCCCCCACGGAGACGCCGATCACGGCCAGCACGGCAAAGGTCAGGCCGGCCGCGAGCCCGATCGCGATCAGGGCCGCCGCCGAGATGGCCAGCCCGAGAACGTAGGGCCCGCTCCAGGAGTGGGAGTCGGTGTAGCGCCCGGCCAGCGGCGCCAGGGACGCCTCGACCGCGGCGCCCACCGTGAACCCGGCCGCGATCGCGACGGCGCCGCCGCCCAGCTCGTCGAGCTGGAGCGGGACCAGCACCCCCGTCGCCCCGAACTCCAGGGACGGCACCGCCAGCAGGCCGCTCGCGATCAGCAGCGGTCGCCGGCCGAGCGCGCCGACGACGTCGGCGAAGCTCTCGCGCGTGCGGGTCCCCGGCTCGGGGAGCCCGGCCGCGATCACCCCGAGCACGAGCGAAAGCGCGAGGACGCTGCCGAAGATCCACTCGGTGCCGACGCTGTCGGCGAGCGCGCCGAGCGGCGGTCCGAGCAGCGCGCCCGCGATCCCGATGCCGAAGAGTGTGCCGATCACGGTGCCGCGCCTGTCTCCGCTCTCCGCCTCGATCACCCAGGTCAGCGCGCCCGCCCAGGTCATGGCGCCCGCCACGCCCTGGGTGAAGCGGGCGCCGTCCAGCAGCGCCGCGGAATCGGCGAGGCCGAAGGTGAGGCTCGAAGCCCCCATCAGCGCCAGCCCCACCAGCACCGTCGTGCGCGGGCCGATCCGGGCGGCCATGAAGCCGGAGGGGAGTGAGGCGATCAGGGTCCCCGCCGGATAGGCCGCGGTCAGGATCCCGGCCTCGCTCTCGGAAAGGCCATGCGCCCGCACGTACTCCGGCAGCAGGGGGAGGATCGCCGCGAAGAACGCGAGGTCCTGGATGACGATCAGCGAGGCGACGACGAGCAGGCGCCGGGGGACCATCGTGCCCATGCCCCGATCCTGTCAGGGCTTCGGCGCGGCCGCCTCTACTCGGCCCGGGCCGGGAGCTCGGAGGCCGCGGCGGCCGGGGCCGGCGCCTCGGGCTCGGGCAGCTCGTGGGCGGGAGCGCCGATCGGGCCGCTCGGGCGCCAGCCGCGGTGCATCCGCAGCAGCGCCAGCAGGCCCACCAGGCCCGCGAGTGCGGAGAGCCCGCCCGCGTAGGCGAGCGTGCCGCGCGCCCCGATCGCCACCACCAGGAAGCCGCCCGCGGCGAACGCCCCCAGCTCGGCCGCGTTGCGGATGCCGTTGTAGGCGGCGAAGGCGCGGCCGTGCAGGGCCTCGGGCACGCGCACGTGGATCAGGGTCCGGAACATCACGTTCTTGACGCCGTGGCCGAGCCCGCCGAGGAAGGCGCAGGCGAGCAGGAAGGCGAAGGAGAGCCAGAGGGCAGGAAGTGCCAGGCCGGTGCCCTGCACGACGACGGCGGCGAGGCCCGCGCTCGCGACCGCCGCCGCGCCGATCCGCGGCGCGATCAGCAGCGAGCCGGCCAGCATCGCCAGGGTCCAGGTGGTCAACAGCAGGCCGTAGGAGGAGTCGCCCATCCCGAGCACGTCCTTGACGAAGAAGATCTCGGCGACCCAGACCGCGGACATGAAGAGCAGGGAGGTGAAGGCGACGACCATCGCCAGCGACAGGGTGCGGTCGCGGAAGAGGTACGCGATCCCGTCTCGCGCCCGTGGCTGCTCCTGGCCGGCACCCGCCACCGCGGCCTCGCGGCGCACCCGCAGCGACAGCGCCACCGCGACGACGATCGCGAAGCTCACGGCGTTGACCGCCATCGGCAGCCCCAGCCCGCCGGCGGCGTAGAGCAGGCCGCCGATCACGGGGCCGATCGCGAAGCCGATGTAGCGCGCGCTCTCGACGTGGCCGTTGGCGCGCTGGATCTCGTCCTCGCGCGCGAGCTTCGGCACCAGCGCGAACTCCGCGGGCTGGATCACGGCGAAGACGAGGCCGAGCAGCGCCGTCATCGCCAGCACGATCCCCGTCCCCTGCACTGCGACGAGCGTCAGGGACACCGCGATGCCGCCCGCCGCGATCGCGGCCAGCAGCCGGGTCGTCTCGATGCGGTCCACGAGCAGCCCCGCATGGCCGGCGACCAGCACCGAGGGCCCGAACAGGCAGACCCAGAGCGCCGCGACGGCGAAGCCCGAGCCCGTCGTCTCCTCGATGTAAAGCCCGAGCGGGATGATCGCGACCCAGTCCCCCATCGCGGACAGCCCGACCGAGCCGGCGACCAGCCGGAAGTCGCGGTCGCGCAGGAGGCTCCTTCTCCCCTCCATGACGCCATTATCGCGCCGCGCGGGGCCGTTGCGGTCGCGCCGGCGCGGGGCCGTCGCTAGGCCCGGCCGTAGACCGGGATCGCCGCGCCGCTGATGGGCGCCGAGTCCTCGGAGCAGAGGAAGCGGATCACGCGGGCGATCTCCGCGGGCGACACCCATTTGGAGAAGTCCGCGCCGGGCTGGGACTCGCGGTTCGCCGGGGTGTCGATGACGCTCGGCAGGATCGCGTTCGCACGGACGCCGTCGTCGCGGTACTCCGCGTCGAGCGAGCGGACCAGCGCCAGCACCGCCGCCTTCGAGATCGCGTACGCGGCGCCGCCGCTGAACGGCTCGAGCGCCGCGCGGGCGCCGACGCAGACGATCGCTCCGCCGCCGGAGTCGATCAGGGCCGGCAGCGCCGCGCGCGAGGAGTTGGCGGCGGTCTTCAGGTTGAGCGCGAGCAGCTTGTCGAGCTCCTCCGCGGAGGACTCGTGCAGCCGTGGGCCCGCCGCGTAGCCCCCGGCGACATTGACGAGCCCGCGCAGCGGGCCGCGCTCGCGCGCCGCCGCGACGGCCGCCTCCGCGCCGTCGGCCAGCAGGTCCGCCTGGACCAGTGCGAGACCGTCCCGCCCTCCGAGCTCGGAGGCCTCGAAGCGCTCGCGCTCGGCCTCCGCGACCCAGGTCGTGACCACCTCGGCGCCCGCGTCGAGCAGCTCGGCGATCACCGCGGCCCCGAGACCGCCCGTCCCGCCGGTGACGAGGACGACCCCCTCGACGCGGCCGGGCTCTGTCATCTCCGGGCGGGTTTCGACGACTCCATCGGTGTGAACCCTAGCCCCGCGAACACCCATCCGGGCGGAGATTCCTGTCCGCAACCGCCTCTACCTTGGACGACCTCATGAGCGAGCAGATCACATTCGGCGGCGCCGCCCAGAGCGGCAACGGCAACGGCTCGGCGCCGGCCCAGCGGCTGCGCGACCTCAGCGACGGTCAGAGCGTGGACTGCGTGTTCGCCGTCCGCGAGCGCGAGCTGCGCCAGAAGCGCAACGGCGAGGACTGGCTGCGCGTGACGCTGGCCGACGGCACCGGGACCGTGATCGGCATCGCCTGGGACGGCGTCCGCGAGTGCTTCGAGGCAGCCGCGCCGGGCTCGATCGTCCGGGTGACGGGCCGCTTCTCGGTCCACGCCCAGTACGGCAAGCAGATCAAGCTCGACACCGTGCGCGCCGCCGAGCCGCACGAGTACGACGCGGAGGAGCTGGCCGAGGCCCCGCAGGTGCCGCTCGAGCGCCTCGAGGCAGACCTGCGCTCGCTGCTCGAGACGATCCAGAACCCGTCGCTGCGCGCGCTGCTCGACCGCTTCTTCGGCACCGACAGCGAGATCTGGACGCGCTTTCGCGAGGCCCCCGCGGCGAAGTACTACCACCAGGCCTATCGCGGCGGGCTGCTCGAGCACTCGCTCTCGGTCGCCCAGGCCGTCAGCGCCGCGGCCGCCTTCTTCCCCGGGATCGACCGCGACGTCGCCGTCACCGGCGCGCTCCTGCACGACATCGGCAAGACCCAGGCCTACAACGACGACCCGATCGCGATCGACCTGACCGACGCCGGCCGCCTCCAGGGCGAGATCCCGCTCGGCTACTACCGCGTGCGCCGCGAGATCGAGGAGATCGCAGGCTTCGACCCTGAGCTCGCCCAGGCGGTCCTCCACATCATCCTCTCCCACCACGGCCAGCTCGAGCACGGCTCGCCGGTCGTCCCCTGCACGCGCGAGGCGACACTGGTCCACGCGATGGACAACCTCGGCGGCAAGCTCGGCAGCTTCGACCGCATCGAGCGCGAGCTGGCCGAGGGCGAGAGCTGGTCGCGCTTCGACCGCGGCATCTCCGCCGCGGCCTACTTCGGCCAGCAGGCCGCCTAGGCGCGAAGCGCGCCTGACCCGCGACCCTCGCGGTAATAGGGTTGCGGCATGACCGCCGGCGAGATAGACGTCGTCGTCTTCGGCGCGACCGGCGTAACGGGGCGCCAGGTGGCCGCCTATCTGGCCGAGCGCGCTCCGGAGGCGGAGATGCGCTGGGCCCCCGCGGCGCGCGACGCGGCGAAGCTGGACCGGAGCCTCTCGGAGGACGGGGTCGAGGCGGACGAGTTCCTGACAGCCGACCTGGCCGACCCGGCGTCGCTCGCGGCGATGGCGCGCCGGGCCAAGGTCGTGCTCGACCTCGTCGGCCCGTACACCCTCTACGGGCGCCCCGTGATCGAGGCCTGCATCGAGAACGGCGCCCACTACGTGGATCTCACCGGCGAGATCCCGTTCGTGCGCACGATCGCGCGCGAGCTGGGCGGCGCCGCGGAGAGCGCCGGGGTCAAGATCGTCCAGGTCTGCGGGTTCGAGGCGCTCCCTCCCGACCTGATGGCGCTGAGCGCCGCGGAAGCCGCGCGCGAGCGCTGGGACGAGCCGCTGCTCTCCGCCGAGCTCGAGGTCCACACGACCCCGCCCCCCGGGCTCCCCCGGCCCTCCGACATCGTCTCGGGAGGCACGATCCAGTCAATGGCCGTGGCCACCGGGGCCGAGGGGGCGGCCTTTGTCACCGACCCCGCGGCCCTGGTGGAGGACCCCGCGACGGCCGAGCAGGTCCGCGCTCGCAGCCCGATCGAGCTCGCGCCGCGCCGCGGCCTGCACGGCGCGGTGGTCGCGCCGATGAGCCCCGCCGCGTTCATCAACCCGGCCGTGATCCACCGCACCGCCGAGCTGGCGGCCGCCGCGTCCGGGCGCGCCGCCCAGCCCTTCCGCTATCGGGAGGGGTTCGCCCTGCCGGGGTCGACCCCCACGCTGCCGCTGCGCTACGCCGTCGCCGGGGCGCTGTCCGGGATGCAGGCGGGGATGCGACTCGTCGCGCGCTCGCGCCCCGCGATCCGGCGCCGCGCCGCCGACGCGATGAGCGCCCTGATGCCGTCGTCCGGGTTCGGACCCTCCGGTGAGCGCCTGCGCGAGTGGAGCTGGGGCATGGAGCTCGCCGCCCGCACCACCGGCGGCCACGGAGTGACCGTCACACCTCGACGCCGACGGCCACCCCGGCTACCTCTCCACCGCCCGGATGATCGGCGAGACGGGCGTGCTGCTGGCCGAGGCCGGCGCGACGCCGGAGGGGGCGGGCTGCCTGACCCCGGCGATCGCCCTCGGCGCCGGCTCCCTGCCGCGCTTCGAGCGGGCGGGGATGCGGTTCAGCGTCAGCGCCTAGGGCCGCAGGCCCGGCCCCCGCCACCGGCCACGCGCGCCTTCTGCCGGCGCAAAATGCGCAATTCGATTCGAACCCCGGCGCGGGCGCGGCCGGTCCGCCACTAACCTCGTCCGCGTGGCCAAGGACACCGAGAAGCTGATCCGCCAGCTCTCGCTGATCTCCTTCCTCATGGCTCAGGGCAGACCGGCCTCCGCGCTGGAGATCAAGCGCGAAGTGGAGGGATACAGCGGCATGAACGACGACGCCTTCGCGCGCCGCTTCTACGCCGACCGCGCGGAGCTCGAGAGCCTCGGGATCACGCTCCAGGTGGAGAAGCCCGGCGAGAGCATGCAGGGCTACGAGTCCGAGCTCTACTCGCTGCCGCCCGAGAACTTCTACCTCGACGCGATCGAGTTCTCCGACGACGAGCTTGCTGCGTTGCAGACGGCGCTGCACCTGCTCGATGGCGAGTTCGCGTACGCCGAGCCGCTGCGCCTCGCCCTCCAGCAGGTCTCCTGGGGCCGCCCCAGCCCGCTGACCGCCCCCGAGCAGAGCGCGGTGGAGGTGCGGATGACCGCGAAGGCCGACGGGGCCGAGATCTCGCAGCGGCTGTCGAAGATCGAGACCGCGATCTCCCGCCGCAAGCGGATCGAGTTCACCTACTACACGATCGAGCGCGACGCGACCGAGAAGCGCAAGGTGGACCCGTACCACCTGGTCTACCGGGGCGGGCAGTTCTACCTGATCGGCTACGCGCACGAGCGCGACGCGGTCCGGGTCTTCCGCCTCTCGCGGATCCGCGGCAAGGTCGCCTACGCCTCCAAGGCCGAGCACGACTTCAGCCCGCCCGAGGACTTCGACCGCCGCGACTACGCGAGCCGCTCGGAGTGGCAGCTCGGCGAGACGCTGGGCACGGCGCGCATCTTCCTCTCGGACCGCATCGCCTGGCTCGTCGAGCGCGACTTCGGCTCCTACGGGCGCATCGCCAAGGCGACGAAGTCCGCCGGCGCCCCCGGCAAGGGGGTCGTCTTCGAGACGGAGTACGCCTCCATGCGCCAGATGGTGGCCTGGGCCATGCACTGGCGCCGCAACGCGACTGTGCTCGAACCGGGCGAGCTGGCGGACGAGGTGGCGGAGAGGCTCGACCTGCTGCGCGAGCGCCACTCGGGCGAGTTCGAGATCGCGCGCTCGACCGGCACCCTCCCGCCGCCCCTGCCCCGGGTCGCCCGCTCCAACGGCCGCTCGGAGTCCTCGATCCGGCCCGAGCGCTTCGCTCGGCTCGTCACGCTCGCCGGGATGCTGATCGAGTCGGCCAAGGCGGGCGAGCGCCTCCAGGTCGCCGAGGTGATCGAGAAGCTCCACCTCTCCGACGAGGAGCTGCGCGACGACATCGAGCTGCTCAACATCGTCAACTTCGGCGGCGGCACGTACGTGCTCTACGCCGAGCTGATCGGCGACGAGATCGAGGTGGACTCCGAGCCCTACGGCGACAACTTCGCCCGCCCGGCACGGCTGCTCCCGCTGGAGGCGAAGGCGCTGGTCGCCGCGATCGACCTCTTCGGGGACCACCTGCCCCAGAGCGGCCTCGTGAGCGCGCGCGAGAAGATCGTCGGCGCCCTCGGGCACGACCCGTCCGAGGAGGGGCTCGAGATCGCGCGCTCCGGCGGCGACGACGCTGACATCGCGCGCAAGGTCAACGAGGCGATTGCCGCGCAGCGGGTCCTCGCGATCCACTACTACAAGGAGAACGAGGACGAGTTCACCAAGCGCGAGATCGAGCCATACCGCCTCGCCAACGGGCCGGAGGGCTGGTACGTCGCCTCCTACGATCGCCGGCGCGAGGACATCCGCCACTTCCGCCTCGACCGGATCAAGGAGGCGGAGATGATCGCCGAGGGCTTCGAGCCTCGCCCCGAGTTCGCGGACATCGCCGCCCTGGAGGGCGGCTGGCTCTCCGGCGAGCAGGTCCCCACGGCCCACGTCGCCCGCGTCTGGATCTCACCGGAGCGCGCCCGCTGGGCCCGCGAGGAGCACACGGTCGTCGAGGAGCTCGCCGACGACTCGCTCGTGATCGAAGTCCCCTTCGGCTCGACCGACTGGCTGCTGCGCGAGGTCCTCAAAGGCGCCGGCGACTTCGTCGTCCTCGAGCCCGAAGACACTCGCGAGGCGATCCGCCGCGAGCTGGAGACGGACAGCTCGGCGCAGCCGGCGACGGCGAAGGCCGCCTAGCCTCCGGTCTCCCGCTCAGAGCCCCGGGATGTGGCGGGCGACGTAGCCGCTCGGGTAGGCGTCGGCGGGGTGCCAGCGCGGTCCCTCGCCGCGGCCGAGGCCGACCGTGTCCCAGCGCAGGCCCGCGATCACCGCGTAGACGTGGCCGGGGTTCGCGTAGACCGTGAGCCAGCGGCCCCGGCCCGGCTCGCCCCAGCTCATGAGCTGGCCCGAGGTGGCCGGGGCGCCGAGCAGGCCGCCGCCCGCCAGCGCGTAGCTGACGGCGCCTGAGCAGTCGTAGCCGCGCGAGCGCCAGCCGGCGTGGCCGCCGCCCCAGCGGTAGGGCTGGTCCGTGATCTGGTTCGCTGCGCTGATCGCCCCCTGGATCGCGTCCGGCGCGCCGAAGGGGGCGATCGCGGTGTCGCCGACGAGCAGGGCGGCGTCCTGGGCCGCGCCGTCGCCGGCGAACTTGACGGCGCCGATCCTCTCGCGCTCGGCCGCGGGGCGCGGGGTGTATGAGCCGTTGCTGCCGACCGAGGCCGGAGGCATGGACTCGGGCCCGCCGATCGCGACGCCGTTCTTCTCGGGCGGGCGCAGCGGCTGCTTCGCGGGCTTCGGCGGCGGCGTGGTCTCGGCCGGCTCGGCCTCCCAGGGCAGGCCGGGTAGGTCCTCCTTCGCCGCGGCTCGCTCGGCCGACGCGGTCTCCACCGCCGTATCCGACCCGGAGCCGCTGAACAGCAGCCAGCCGCCGGCGAGCAGCGCGACGAGGCCCGTAGCGCCCGCGGCGACCCGCCACCTGCTCAGCACTCCCTGCCCTCGCATCCGCGCGAGGGTAGCGGGGCGGCCGCGGCCTTTCCACGGACAACCGCACCGGCCGCTGGGCTCAGATGACTAGGGTGGGCGCATGGCCGGGCCCGACGTCGAGGTCGTGCTGGCCCCCAACCCGGGGCCGATGACGCTCGCGGGGACCAACACGTATCTGGTGGGCCGGGAGCCGGCGGTCGTGATCGATCCGGGGCCCGCGATCGAGGCTCACATCGAGGCGGTCGAGGCGGCCGCGGCGGCGCGCGGCGGAATCGGGTCGGTGCTGCTGACCCACGGCCACGGCGACCACGCCGACGGCATCGGGCTGCTCGGCGTGAGCGCCACCGAGCTCGGGGACGGCGCGATGCTGGCTGGGATCGCGGCCCTGGCCACGCCGGGGCACGCCCACGACCACTTCTGCTTCGTGATCTCCGCGGACCATCCGGCCGCAGGCGACGCGCAGGGGGCCATCTGCTTCTCCGGCGACCTGATCCTCGGCGAGGGCTCCACGATCGTGCCGCCGGGCGACCAGGGCGGCTCGCTCGCCGACTACATGCGCTCGCTGCGGCGCCTCCAGGAGCTGGAGCTCGAGCTGATCCTGCCGGGGCACGGCCCCGCGGTCGCGGACCCCGCCGCCAAGATCGCGGAGTACATCGAGCACCGCGAGAGCCGCGAGCGGCGGCTGGTCGAGGCCCTGGACAGCGGGCATCCACTCGCACCTCGAGCTGCTCGACGTGGTCTGGGACGACGTGCCCGCGGAGCTGCGCCCGGCTGCGGCCTTCGCGATGCAGGCCCACCTCGACAAGCTCGCGGACGAGGGGCGGCTGCCCGAGCACATGATGGAGTAGGCGCGCGGGCCACTGCGTCCCCGGCCCTGCAGGCCGGCGGGCCGGGGCGGGCTGATATGAAAGGCGCATGGGCAACGATCCCTCCCGCCTGCTGAAGGCCGGGCTCGCGGGCCTCGGGCTCGGCGGCGCGCTGTTCGGCGCGAGCGCGGCGGGGGCCTGGTGGCAGCTCTTCCACCGCCCGCAGCCGAAGACCGATGGCGGGATGCGGGTGCGCGGGATCGACGGGCCGGTCGAGATCGCTCGCGACCGCTGGGGGATGCCGCGCGTCCGCGCCGCTGACCGGCACGACCTCTGGTTCGGGCTCGGCTTCGTCCACGGGCAGGACCGCCTCTGGCAGTGCGAGCTGCATCGCCGCGTCGTCTCCGGGCGCCTTTCCGAGATGGCCGGCCGCGACGGTCTGCCCGTGGACCGTTTCATGCGGACGGTCGGGATGCGCCGCGCGGCCGAGCGCGAGGTGTCCGGGCTCGACCCCGAGGTGCTCGCGATGCTGGAGGCCTACTGCGCGGGCCTGAATGAGGCGGGGCGCACGATGACGACGCCTCCGGCCGAGCTGCAGATCATGCGCCTGGGAGTCGAGCCATTCCGCCCCGTGGACTGCCTCGCCGGGGGCAAGCTCTTCGCCTTCGGCATGTCGGTCAACTGGGAGCGCGAGCTGCTGCGCGCCGACCTCGTCCGAGAGCTGGGCCCCGAGCGTGCCGCAAGGCTCGACCCTCCCTATCCGCGCGGAAACCCCGTGATCACCGCCCCCGGCGCCGGCTACGAGGGCGACGGCCTCGCGCTGGCAGACCAGATCGGACGGGTGCGCGAGCTGATCGGCCTGCCCGCCGGCGCAACGGGCTCGAACAACTGGGCCGTGAGCGGCGCGCGCTCGGCGACCGGAGCCCCGCTGATCGCCGGCGACCCGCACCTGCCCAGCTCGATGCCGGGGTTCATCTACGAGGTCGCGCTCGAGCTGGGCGACCGCTTCTGCCGCGGCGGCACGATCCCCGGCATCCCGACGGTCTTCTTCGGCCAGAACAACGACGTCTGCTGGACCTTCACCAACGTCCTCGCGGACTGCCAGGACCTTTTCGTCGAGCGGGTGAACGCGGAGGACGGCACCTACCTGTTCCGCGACGAGTGGCGGCCCATGGAGGTCGTCGAGGAGGAGATCCGGGTGCGCGGCTCGGACGAGCCCGTGCCGATCACGGTCCGCGGCACCCACCACGGGCCGATCGTCAACGACCAGCTCGGGACGGACCCCGAACCGCCGCTGGCGTTGCGGTGGACCGCGCTCGACGCTCCCTCGGTCTCCCTCGCCCACTTCGAGGTCCTCGACCCGCGCAGCGGTCCCGAGCTGGTCGAGATGCTGCGGCCGGTGGCGATGCCGGTCGTGAACCTGATCTGGGCGGACCGGGAGAGCATCGGCTACAAGCTCGTCGGCCACCTGCCCAAGCGCGCGGGCGACTGCCCCGACCTGCCGAAGCCGGGCTGGACCGGCGAGTTCGAGTGGGAGGGGCTCGTGCCCTACGAGGAGCTGCCCGAGCTGAGCGACCCCGAGGACGGCTACCTCGTCACCGCCAACAACCGCGTCGCCGGCCCGGACTACCCGCACCACATCTCGAGCGACTACCTGGACGGCTACCGCGCGGCGCGCATCGAGCAGCTCCTGCTGGCCTCGGACGAGCACGACCTCGACGGCTTCGCCCGCATGCAGGTGGACCTCCACTCGATCCCCGGCGCCGAGGTCGCGCGCAGGCTCGCGCGGCTGGAGGCCCCGGGCCAGCGGGAGACCCGCGCGATCGAGCGGCTGCGGAGCTGGAACGGCGAGCTCGGCCCGGATTCCGTCGCCGCCTCGATCTACCAGGCCTTCGTCCTGCGGCTGAGCCGCGAGTTCGCGCGCGCGGCGATCGGCGACCGCGACCTGGCCGAGCGCTACCTCGACCGGGCCGACAACGGCTTCCTCGCCCACGTCACCTCCCCCTGGCGCTGGCACTCGCACCTCCTGGCGCTCTGGGAGGAGGGCGACGAGGAGCTGATCGGCCGCCCCTGGGACGAGCTCGCCCTGGAGGCGCTGCGCGGTGCGCTCGACGACCTCGAGGGCCGCTTGGGCCCCGACCCGGAGCGCTGGCGCTGGGGCACGGTCCACGAGCTCCGCTTCCCGCACGCCCTGGGAGACGTGAATCCCGCATTCGACTGGGCCTTCAACCGCTCCCTGCGGGTCGGCGGCGGCCAGGAGACGGTGACGCAGGTCGCCTACGACCCGAACGACCCCTACGAGGCGATTTGGGCGCCGGCCTGGCGGATGGTCGCCGACCCCGGCGACCCGGACCGCTCCGGCTGGCAGATCTTCACCGGCCAGTCGGGCCACGCCATGAGCGCGCACTACGACGACCTGCAGCCGCGCTGGCTGGCGGGTCAGCTGCAGCCGATGCGCGGCGAGGGGCCCTGGAAGACCCTCAGCCTGGCGCCTGAGGCCTGATGCCATCCCGGCGCGACCAGATCAAGCTGAGCGACGCGGAGCAGGCCGGGCTGCTCGACTCCGAGCGGGTCGTGATCGTGACCTCGAACGGCCACAAGGGGTGGCCGCACTCGATGCCGATGTGGTTCTGCGTGCGCGACGGCGAAATCTGGGTCTGGACCTACGCCAAGTCCCAGAAGGTCAGGAACCTGGAGCGCGACCCGCGGGCGACCCTGCTGGTCGAGACGGGAGTCGAGTACACCGACTTGCGCGGGGTGATGATCGAGGCCGAGGCCGAGATCGTCCGCGACCCCGACGCCGTCTTCGTCTTCGGCAAGGACCTGTCCCTCCGCTACAGCGAGGGCATCGACTCGATCGAGGGCGACGCGGCGGCCGCCCTCCAAGCCCAGGCTGCCAAGCGCGTCGCGATCCGCTTCGCCCCCGTGCGGACGGCGAGCTGGGACCACCGCAAGCTCGGTGGCACCTACTGACCCCACTTTGTGGTATCCACCGCTCCGCGGCATGGAAGCCGCGACGGCGGGCAGGGAACGCCCGCCGCGAGAGGGATCGACTTGACCCGAAGAAGAAATAGGGCGCGCGGGCCGGCGGGCGCGGGGCGGCGGCGGGTAGCCTGCCCCGCATGCCGGATCTGAAGGGACTGATCCTCTCCGGGGGCGCGGGCACGCGCCTGCGGCCGATCACGCACACCTCGGCGAAGCAGCTCGTGCCCGTCGCCAACAAGCCCGTGCTGTTCTACGGGATCGAGGCGCTTGTCGCCGCCGGGATCACGGAGATCGGGATCATCATCGCCCCCGAGACCGGCGCAGAGATCCGCGAGGCCGCCGGCGACGGGAGCGCGTTCGGGGCCCGCATCACCTATATCGAGCAGGACGCCCCCCGCGGCCTCGCGCACGCGCTGCTGACGGCCGAGAAGTTCCTCGGCGACAGCGGCTTCGTCATGTACCTCGGCGACAACCTGCTCAGGGACGGGATCACCGAGCTCGTCGCGGCATTCCGCTCCTCGGGCCCCGACGCGCTGATCCTGCTGACGGCGGTGGACGACCCCTCCTCCTACGGGGTCGCGGAGCTCGACGGCGAGCGGGTCGTGCGGCTGGTGGAGAAGCCGAAGGACCCGCCCAGCGACCTGGCCCTCGTCGGCGTCTACATGTTCGGCCCCGGGATCTTCGCGGCGGCCAGGTCGATCGAGCCCTCCTGGCGCGGCGAGCTGGAGATCACCGACGCGATCCAGGTCCTGATCGACGACGGCAAGCGCGTGGAGCCGCACATCGTCAAGGGCTGGTGGAAGGACACCGGGCGGCTGGCAGACATGCTGGAGGCGAACAGGCTCGTGCTCGAGGACCTCGAGACGAGGGTGGACGGCGAGCTCGTGGACTCGGAGGTCGAGGGCCGGGTGATCGTCGAGGAGGGGGCGCGGCTCGAGCGCTCGCGCGTTCGCGGGCCGGCCGTGATCGGCGCCGGGACGCAGATCATCGATTCATTCGTCGGGCCCCTATACGGCGATCGCCGGCGACGTCGAGATCTCCGGCTCGGAGATCGAGCACTCGATCGTGCTGTCCGGCTCGGTGATCCGCGACCTGCCGGCGCGCATGGAGGCCAGCCTCCTGGGCAAGGACGTGACGCTCACCCGCAGCCGGGGGGTGCCGAAGACCATGCGCTTCCTCGTGGGCGACAACGCCGACATCTCGATCCCGTGAGGGACCGGCGGTGAAGGTGGTCGTGACGGGAGCCGGCGGCATGCTCGGCGCGGACGTCGTCGCCGTCGCGCGGGCGCAGGGCCACGAGGTGGCGGCGTACGACCGCGACCATCTCGACGTCACCGACCCCGCCCGGGTCGAGCGCACGATCGCCCGCGAGCGCCCCGGGGCCGTCATCAACTGCGCCGCCTGGACGGACGTGGACGGCGCCGAGGAGAGCGAGCGCGACGCCGAGCTGGTCAACGGCGAGGGCGCGCACTTCGTCGCCGACGCCGCCGCCAAGGTGGACGCCAAGGTCCTCTACGTCTCGACCGACTACGTCTTCGACGGCGCCAAGCGCGGGCCATACACCGAGAACGACGACCCGAACCCGCTCAACGCGTACGGCCGCACGAAGCTCGCGGGCGAGCGCGCGACCGCCCTGGCCGCGAAGCGGAGCTTCATCGTGCGCAGCTCCTGGCTCTTCGGGCCCCAGGGAGGCAACTTCGTCGAGACGATGCTGCGGCTGGGCCAAGGGGGCGGGCCGGTCGTCGTCGTCCACGACCAGGTCGGCTGCCCGACCTACACCGGCCACCTCGCCGCCGGCCTCGTCCGCCTGATCGACACCGATGCCTACGGCATCCACCACATGGCGGCCAAGGGAAGCTGCTCGTGGTACGAGTTCGCGATGGAGATCTTCCGCCAGGCGGAGGTGGTGACGCGCGTGATGGCCTCGACCAGCGACATGATGGACCTGCCCGCGAAGCGGCCCGCCAACTCGGTCCTCGCCAGCGGGCGCTCCGCGCCGATCAACCTGCCCGAGTGGCAGCGCGGCCTGGCCGACTATCTGGCCCGGCGCGACCGGCCCGAGGCCGGCGAGCAGCAGAGGCGGCGCTCCAGCGCCACCCGCCGCCAGCCGGTCCTCGACCACTGGGCGAAGCCGGAGGAGCCGGAGTTCGAGGGCGAGTCCCCCGAGCCCCCGGACAGGGCCCCCGGGCCCGCGCCGTGGGAGCCGGGCGCGCCCCCTCCGCTCTCGCCGGGCGGGCGCGCGGCCGACACCTCGCCGGGCGAGGCCGAGGACGCGCCGGACGACGAGGCGGGCGGGCGATGAGGCTGCTGGTCGCCGGCGGCGCCGGCTTCATCGGCTCCAACTACGTGCGGCAGCGGCTCGCGGCCCGGCCGGAGGACGAGATCCGCGTCCTCGACAAGCTCACCTACGCGGGGCGGCGGGAGAACCTGGCGGACCTGCCCCAGGAGCGGGTGGAGCTGGTGGTCGGCGACATCGCCGACCGCGAGGCCGTGGCGAGCCGCGATCGAGGGCTGCGACGCGCTGGTCAACTTCGCCGCGGAGTCCCATGTGGACCGCTCGATCGCCGGCGCCGCGGAGTTCATCGACACGCAGGTCTTCGGCACCTACGTCCTGCTCGAGGCGGCGCGCGACGCCGGCGTGCGGCTGCTCCAGGTCTCGACGGACGAGGTCTACGGCGACTTCGATGAGGGATCGGCGGTCGAAACCTCGCCGCTCGAGCCCTCCTCCCCCTACTCGGCGGCCAAGGCCGCGGGGGACCTGTTCGTCTCGGCCTTCGCCCGCACCTACGGCTCCGACGCGCTGATCGTCCGCGCCTCGAACAACTACGGGCCCTACCAGTACCCGGAGAAGCTGATCCCGCTCTGCATCCTCAACGCGCTCGCCGGCGATCCGCTGCCCGTCTACGGGGACGGGATGCAGGTCCGGAACTGGCTCTTCGTCGAGGACTGCTGCCGCGCGGTGGACGCGGTGCTGGAGCGCGGCGAGGCCGCGCAGGTCTACAACGCGGGCGGCCCCGACGAGCTGCCCAACATCGAGGTCATACGGCGGATCCTCGCGCTGACCGGGCGCGACGAGTCCCTGATCGAGTACGTGACCGACAGGCCGGGTCACGACCGCCGCTACTCGCTCTCTTCCGGCAAGCTGGCGACGCTCGGATGGGAACCGCAGGTGGGCTTCGACGCAGGGGATCGGCCGGACGGTGGACTGGTACCGCGAGCACGAGGACTGGTGGCGGCCGATCCGCTCCGGCGAGTACCGCGCGTACTACGAGCGCCACTACGGCAGGGCGCTGAAGTAGTGGCGTTCCGGCGGCTGGAGACCCGCATTCCCGACCTCGTCCTCCTCGATCCCGAGGTGCACGGCGACGAGCGCGGCTTCTTCGTCGAGACGTTCCGCGAGGAGCGAGATGGCGGGCGCTCGGCATCGACGTTGCGCTTCGTGCAGGACAACCACAGCCGCTCGGGCGCCCGCGTGCTGCGCGGGATCCACCTGCAGCGCGGGCAGGCGAAGCTTGTGCGCTGCCCGGTCGGGCGCATCTGGGACGTCGCCGTGGACCTGCGGCCGGACTCGCCCACCTACCGGCAGTGGGAGGGCTACGAGCTCGACGGCGTCGCCCACCGCCAGCTCTTCATCCCGGACGGCTTCGGCCACGGGTTCTGCGTGCTCGGCGAGTCGGCCGACGTGCTCTACCGCGTCTCCAGCTACTACGACCCCGAGCTCGAGACCGGGATCGCGTGGGACGACCCCGAGATCGGGATCGAGTGGCCGGTCGCCGACCCGGTGCTCTCCGAGCGCGACCGCGACGCCCCGACCCTGGCCGAGGCGGGCGAGGCGCTCAGAGCCAGGTGATCCCGAAGCGCTCCGAGGCGGCCGCGTAGGCCTCAGGGTCGAGTTTCCCGGCCTGCTCGGCCTCGGCCAGCTCGCGGAAGAAGCCCTCGAAGCCGCCGGGCAGGAACGCGATCAGCATCCGGCCCTCTCCGGGCACTACGCGCCGTTGAGCATGCGGGACCCCGCGCGGCGCCCACAATGCGAATCGCCCGGGCCGAGCCGCCTCTCCTCGCTCCCCGACCCGGACGATGTGCTCGCCCTCGAGGACGTAGAAGAGCTCGTCCTCGTTGGCGTGGACGTGCGCAGGGGTGTCGACCAGAGGCGGAAGCTCCTCGATCACGCCGAGCGCGCCGTCAGTGCTCTCGGCCGTCGCGGTGACGGCGATCGTCACCTCCCCGAACTTGAGCCGCTCCACGAGGCGACCATATCTCGCCACCGGGTCCGCGCGACGACCTCGGTAAGGTCGGTAGGTTCGCCATGACTCCGGCTGCGACCCCGACATCACCCCTGGAGCCGTTCTCTCCCGCCGTCCGCAGGTGGTTCGAGAGCTCCTTCGAGGCTCCGACGCCTGCGCAGGCGGCGGGCTGGCCGGCGATCTCCTCGGGCAGGAACACCCTGATCTGCGCCCCGACCGGGTCGGGCAAGACGCTTTCGGCGTTCCTCTGGGGCATAGACAGCCTCGCGCGCGAGCCCGAGCGGCTCGGCACGGGCGTGCGGATCGTCTACATCTCGCCGCTGAAGGCGCTCAGCTACGACATCGAGCGGAACCTGCGCGCGCCGCTGGCGGGGATCGGCGCCCCGATCTCGGTGGCGCTGCGCACCGGCGACACCCCCCAGTCAGAGCGGCGCTCGATGCGAAAGACCCCGCCGGACATCCTCATCACCACCCCCGAGTCGCTGTACCTGATGATCAGCTCGGGCGCCCGCGAGATCCTGACCGGCGTCGAGGCCGTGATCGTGGACGAGATCCACGCGGTCGCGCCCTCGAAGCGGGGGTCGCACCTGGCGCTGACCCTGGAGCGGCTGGACCGCCTGGTGAAGCACGGGCTGCCGGACGACGACCAGGCCAGGCTCGACGTGGACGGCCGCCCGAGCCGCCCTGAGGGAGTGCAGCGCATCGGCCTCTCCGCCACCCAGCGCCCGCTCGAGCGGATCGGCCGGTTCCTCGTCGGCGCTGGGCGCGAGTGCGAGATCGTGGACGCCTCCAAGCCGAAGGACCTCGACCTCGAGATCGTCGTGCCGGTGGAGGACATGGCCGAGCCGGGATGCAACGCCGGCCCTCCGGAGAATCGGACTTCGCAGCGTCTGCGGGGCTCGGCGGGTCGCGACGCCAAGCCCGCAGGGCCTCGAGCGGGCTTCGACTGAGAGGGTGGACCCGGGCCCGATCGAGGCCTCGCTCGACCCGCAGGTCAACAGCCGCTCGATCTGGCCGGCGATCTACCCGCGGCTGCTCGAACTGGTGCAGGAGCACACGTCGACGATCGTCTTCGTCAACAACCGCCGCGCCGCCGAGCGGATCGCCAAGCGCCTGAACGAGATGGCGAACGCCGAGCCGGAACAGGAGCTGCCGGCGACCGAGCACGCAGAGCGCGGCCCGGGGACCTGGCCCTGCGGCGCGCCCCACATCCTCGCCTGACGGCTCCGGTGCGGGGCCCGACGACGGGCCACCCGCGGGAGACGCGCCTGTGGAGATCGCTCGGGCGCACCACGGGTCGTTGTCCCACGAGGAGCGGGCGCTGGTCGAGGAGCTGCTCAAGTCCGGGCAGTTGCCCTGCCTGGTCGCGACCTCGTCGCTGGAGCTGGGGATAGACATGGGGGCGATCGACCTCGTCGTCCAGATCGAGTCGCCGAAGTCGGTCACGCGGGGGCTGCAACGGGTCGGTCGTGCCGGCCACTCGCTCGGCGAGGTCTCGAAGGGCCGGATCTTCCCCAAGTTCCGCGCCGACCTGCTCGAGTGCGCGGTGGTCGCCCGCCGGATGCGCAGCGGCGAGATCGAGGAGACGGTGATCCCGCAGAACCCGCTCGACGTGCTGGCGCAGCACCTGGTCTCGATGGCGGCGCTCGACGAGTGGGAGGTGGACGAGGTCGAGGCGCTGGTCCACTCGGCGCAGCCGTTCGCCGAGCTCTCGCGCGAGCAGCTCGAGAACGTGCTCGACATGCTCGACGGGCGCTACCCGTCGGAGCGCTTCGCGGAGCTGAAGCCGCGGATCGTCTGGGACCGCGCCAAGGGCACCATGCGGGGCCGCCCGGGGGCCCGCCAGCTCGCGATCGCCAACGCCGGCACGATCCCCGATCGCGGTCTCTACGGCGTCCACCTCCCGGACGGGCGCCGCGTCGGCGAGCTGGACGAGGAGATGGTCTACGAGGCGCGCCCGGGCCAGACCTTCCTGCTCGGTGCTACGACCTGGCGGATCGAGGACATCACCCGCGACCGCGTGATCGTCACGCCCGCACCGGGGGTCCCGGGCGCCGTGCCGTTCTGGCGCGGCGACGGGATCGGCAGGCCATCCGACCTCGGCCGGGCGATCGGCGCGTTCGCGCGCGAGGCGGTCAACGCCGACCCGAAGCGGCTCGCCGCCGAGAACGACCTCGACGAGCTCGCCGCGCAGAACCTGGTCAGCTACCTGACCGAGCAGCAGGCTGCGACCCGCGTCGTCCCCTCCGACGAGAACATCGTGGTCGAGCGCTTCCGCGACGAGATCGGCGACTGGCGCCTCTGCGTCCTCTCGCCGTACGGCGGCCGGGTCCACTCCGCCTGGGGGCTGGCGCTGTCGGCGAAGATCCGCGACGAGCGGGAGCTGGAGGCGGACGCGATCTGGTCCGACGACG
Source organism: uncultured Solirubrobacterales bacterium (assembly GCA_963805235.1). Classification (GTDB taxonomy): domain Bacteria; phylum Actinomycetota; class Thermoleophilia; order Solirubrobacterales; family 70-9; genus DASSYK01. The sequence continues at coordinate 20,435 of CAWDTF010000007.1, forward strand.
GCATCGTCGTCCACCTGCCCGACGCGGACGAGCCTCCGCCCGCCGACCTCGTCCTGCTGGAGCCCGACGAGGTCGAGGACCTGGTCGTGCGCGAGCTCTCGGGCTCGGCGCTGTTCGGCGCGCGCTTCCGCGAGAACGCGGCGCGCTCGCTGCTGATCCCCCGCGCCTGGCCGGGCAAGCGCACCCCGCTGTGGCAGCAGCGGCTGAAGTCCCAGAGCCTGCTCGAGGTCGCGCGCGACTTCCCGCGCTTCCCGGTGATTCTCGAGACCTACCGCGAGGTCCTGCGTGACGTGCTCGACCTGCCGGCGCTGCGCGAGCTGCTCGGCGACCTGCAGTCGCGGCGGCTGACGCTGGTCGAAGTCGAGACCTCCACGGCCTCGCCCTTCGCGTCCTCGCTGCTGTTCGACTACGTCGCGACCTACATGTACGAGGGCGACACGCCCAACGCCGAGCGGCGCGCGGCGGCCCTCGCCCTCGACCGCGACCTCCTGCGCGAGCTGCTCGGCCAGGAGGAGCTGCGCGAGCTGATCGATCCCGAGGCGCTGGCCGAGGTCGAGGACTCGCTCCAGCAGCGCGCCGAGATGGCGCGCGCCAAGGACCGCGACGCGCTCCAGACGATCCTGCGGCGCGTCGGCGACCTGACGCTCGAGGAGGCGGGCCAGCGGGTGGCCGAGGGCTACTCGGCCGCTTCGATGCTGGAGAAGCTGGTGACCGAGCGGCGCGCTGCGAAGGTCCGTGTCGCAGGCGAGGAGCGCTACATCGCCGCCGAGGACGCGGGGCTCTACCGGGACGCGCTGGGGGTGCCGCCTCCGGCCGGGCTGCCCGAGAGCTTCCTGGCTCCCGTCGAGGAGGCGATGGTCTCGCTCACCCGCCGCTACGCCGCGACCCACGGCCCTTTCCCCACCGCCCAGCTCGCGGCTCGCTACAAGGTGGATCCGTCCCCGGCGCTGCGCGAGCTCGAGGCGGGCGGAGACCTCGTCCGCGGCGAGCTGCTGCCCGGCGGCACGGAGCGAGAGTGGTGCGACGCCGACGTGCTGCGGCGCATCCGGCGCGCCAGCCTCGCGCGCCTGCGCAAGGAGGTGGAGGCCGCGGACCGCACGGAGCTGGCGCGCTTCCTGCCCTCCTGGCAGAACGTGGACGCGCACCGCCCCCAGGGGGCGGGGCCCGACCGCCTGCGCGACGCGCTCGTGCCGCTCCAAGGGGTGGCGCTGACCCCGAAGACCTGGGAGCGCGACGTCCTGCCACGGCGCCTCGGCGGCTACAGCCCGAGCTGGCTGGATGAGCTCTGCACGAGCGGCGAGCTGGTCTGGGTCGGCGCGGGGGCGCTGGGGCGCAACGACGGCAAGGTCGCGCTCTACTTCCGCGAGGACGTCCGCCTCGCAGGCCCGCCGCCCGGCAACGCGAAGATCGAGCCGCCGGCGGGCGCGGCCCACGACGCGATCCGCGAGCGGCTGGCGCAAGGGCCGTGCTTCTGGCTGGACCTGCTCGAGCTCGACGGCTCGGCCGAGGAGCTGCACGAGGCGCTCTGGGACCTGGCCTGGTCGGGCGAGGTGACCAACGACGCGTTCGCGCCGCTGCGGGCCCCGCGCCTGCGGGCCGCCCAGAGCGGCGGGCGAGGCGGGCGGCGGTTCGGGCGCCGCAGGGCCGCCGCGGCCGGCACCGTGATCGGCCGCTGGTCGCTGACCGCGCCCCTGTTCGAGGGCGCGCCCTCGGCCGGCCCGCGCCTGCGGGCGCAGGCCGAGCTGATGCTGGAGCGCCACGGGATCGTCACGCGCGAGACCGCGATCGCGGAGGGAGTGCCCGGCGGGTTCGCCGCGGTCTACGGCGAGCTGCAGAACCTGGAGCTGCTGGGCACCGCGCGCCGCGGCTACTTCGTCGAGGGCCTCGGCGGGGCGCAGTTCGCGCTGCCCGGCGCGGTCGAGCGGCTGCGCAGCATGCCGCGCTCGGACGAGCCGGAGCTGCTGGTCCTGGCCGCCACCGACCCGGCCAACCCGTACGGCGCGACGCTGCCCTGGCCGAAGCTGGAGGGCTCGCGGCGGCCGGCCCGGAGCGCGGGCGCCTACGTCTGCTTGCGCTCCGGCGAGGCGATCGTCTACGTCGAGCGCGGCGGCCGCGGCATCCTCAGGCTCGCCCCCCTGGAGGGAGTGGAGCTGGCCTCGGCGCTGGCGGCGCTGGCCGAGGCGGCGCGCGAGGGGCGGATCGAGAAGCTCGCGGTCGAGCGGCTCGACGGCGAGCCGGTGATCGGGTCGGGGATGGAGGAGGCGCTGGTGGCGGCGGGATTCAGGCGTCAGCCGCGCCGCCTGGTCGCCTGAGCCCGCCTGATGGCCGAGGGCGACACGATCCACCGCGCCGCGCTGCGCATCGGGGAGGCCCTGGCGGGCTCGCCGGTGAGCGCGAGGACGCCCGGACCGCGCCGGCCGGACGGGCGCGCCGCCGCGGAGCTCGAGGGGCGCGTGCTCGAAGCAGCCGAAGCGCGGGGCAAGCACCTGCTGCTGCGCTTCGAGGGCGGCCTCGTCCTCCACAGCCACCTCGGCATGCGCGGGGCGTGGCACGTCTACCGGGCAGGCGCTCCCTGGCGCAAGCCGGCGCGAAGCGCCTGGATCGCGCTCGCCGGCGGAGACGCGGAGGCCGTGAACTTCAACGGCAGCTCGCTGCGGCTCGTGCGCGAGCGCGAGCTGGCGCGAGATCCGCGCCTGGCCCGCCTCGGGCCGGACATCCTCGCCCCCGGCTTCCGCGACGAGGCGGGCGTCGCAGCGCTGCGCCGGGCCGAGCCCGGCAGGGGGCTGGGCGACGCGCTGCTCGACCAGGCGCTGATCGCGGGCATCGGGAACATCTTCAAGAGCGAGGGGTGCTTCGCGGCGCGGGTGGACCCGTGGAGACCGCTCTCGGACCTCTCCGACGAGGAGCTGCTCGGCGTCGTGACCGCGACCCGCGGGCTGATGGCAGCGGCCCTCGAAAGCGGCCGCCAGCCCAAGCGCGTCTACCGCCGCGCGCGGATGCCGTGCCCGCGCTGCCGGACGCCGATCCGCTCACGCCCGCAGGGCGACGACGCGCGGACTACCTACTGGTGCCCGCGCTGCCAGGGCTGACAAGGGCCCGGCCGAGGCGCGATACTGGGGCGATGGGCACCGGAGGGACGCATGAGGTGATGGAGCTGCTGCGCGCCGTGCCGCTCTTCTCGGAGCTCTCGGCGCCGGAGCTCGAGCGGATCGCGCAGGTCGCGGTTCCGCGGAGCTTCCCGGCCGACACGCGCGTATTCCAGGAGGGGGATCCCGGCGACTCGTGCTACATCGTGCGCGCCGGGAGCTGCCGGGTCACCCGGGAGCATTCCGACGGGCGCGCGATCACCCTCGCCAACCTGGGCCCCGGCGCGATCTTCGGCGAGCTCGCGATGCTGGACGGCGAGGCGCGCTCGGCGAGCGTCGAGGCCACGGAGCAGACCGAGCTGCTCGCGCTGCCGGCCAGCGATCTGCGCGCGCTGCTGCGCCAGCACCCGGAGATGGGCGAGAAGCTGATCGTCGCCCTCACCCGGCGCCTGCGCGAGGCGAACGAGCGTCTGACCCGCCAGTCCTTCCAGACAGTGCCGAGCAGGGTGGCAGGCGTCCTCAACCAGCTCCTCGCCGAGGACGCCCTGACCCCCCGGATCCGGGACGGGGTCACGATCCGCCTGCGCCAGTCCGACCTGGCGCAGCTCGCGGGAACCTCGCGGGAGAGCGTCAGCCGCTTCCTGGCGACGCTCGAGCGGGCCGGGGTGGTCGAGGTGGGGCGAGCGAAGGTGACCGTGCTCCAGCCCGAGCGCCTCAGCGGCTACATCTTCTAGTGGCGGCCGCTACCGCCACGACCTGATGGCGAAGCCGGATTACGCCGCGGCGCGCGAGCGGATGGTTGAGCGCCAGCTTCGGCGCCGGAGCATCCACGACGAGCGCGTGCTGGAGGCGATGGGCGCGGTGCCGCGCGAGGCTTTCGTTCCGGAGGACGTCAGGGCACGCGCGTACGACGACGGCGCGCTCCCGATCGGCCACCGGCAGACCATCTCCCAGCCCTGGGTGGTCGCGGCGATCTGCCAGGGGCTGTCGCTGAGGGGCGAGGAGCGCGTGCTCGAGATCGGCACGGGCTCCGGCTACTCGGCCGCCGTCCTCGCCCGGCTCGCTCGCGAGGTGCACGGGGTCGAGCGCATACCCGAGCTGGCAGCGGGCGCTCGCGCCGCGCTCGCGAGCCTCGGCGTCGAGAACGTCGAGGTGATCGTCGCGGACGGCAGCCTCGGCCTGCCCGAGGCCGCCCCCTTCGACGCGATCGCGGTCCACGCCGCCAGCCCGGAGGCCCCGCACAGTCTGCTCGCCCAGCTCGCCGACGGCGGCAGGCTCGTCGCGCCCATCGCCACCGACTCGGCCGACATGCTCACCCGCTTCGAGCACGACGGGGACGAGCTGCGCCAGGAGACGATCGGCCCCTGCCGCTTCGTCCCGCTGATCGGGGCCGAGGGCTTCGACGTCTCCGGGTGATCGCCCGGAATCGCGTAGGCTCGCCGGGATGCCCGGGCTCTTCGTCCTCAACTTCTATTCGGCGATCTTCGTCGACCAGCTCAAGCGCGGCCGCAAGGTCGCGACGATCCGTCTCGGCGACAAGTCGCGCAAGTACAAGCGCGGCCTCGTCGTCTGGGTGACCGTCGGCTACCGCCACCAGCCGCGCGAGAAGATCTTCGCCGCGGTCGTGGACGACGTCGAGGTGAAGAAGGTCTCCGAGCTCTCGCCGCGCGACATCGAGCACGACAATCCGGAGTTCCGCCGGCTGGAGGACACGGTGGACTTCCTCGAGAAGATCTATGACCGTCCGATCTCGATGGACGACACGGTCACCGTGATCCGCTTCTCGCAGATCGTCGAGCGCCCCAGCTCGCAGTTCGGCAACGGCGAGCCGCCCTCGCCCAACTGATCCGGACGGGGCCGGCGCGCGCAACCGGGACGATGGCCGAGTACCGCTTCCTCACGACCTGGCTGGTCGAGGCCGAGCGCGAGCGGGTCTGGGACGCGATCTACGAGTCCGAGCGCTGGCCCGAGTGGTGGCGCGGCGTCCTGGAGACCGAGCGCCTGGCAGAGGGCGACGAGAGCGGGGTCGGGCAGGTGGGCCGCTACGTCTGGAAGTCGAAGCTCCCCTACAAGCTCGAGTTCACGCTGCGCACCACGCGCGTCGAGCGCCCCCGCCTGCTCGAGGGCGCGGCGAGCGGCGAGCTGGCCGGCACCGGGCGCTGGCGCTTCTTCGAGCAGAACGGGATCACCGCCGTCATCTACGAGTGGGACGTCCACACCACCCGGGCCTGGATGAACGTCCTGGCGCCCATCGGCCGTCCCCTCTTCGCCGTCAACCACGACTACGTGATGCGCAACGGCGGCGAGGGCATCGCGAAGCTGCTGGGCGCGAGGCTGCTGGCGATGGACTGACGCGTGGTTCTCGGAGCGATCTGAGCCGCTCCGAGGCAGATTCACGCCGGGGAGACAGGCTGCGCCGGCATTCGCCTACAATGACCCTTCTGGCACTCTCATACGGAGAGTGCCAAGAGCCTCGCAAGAGCTTTGCAGAGAGAGAACCCGCATACGGAGGTGTGCCCATGAAGCTGAAGCCGCTTGGCGACCGCCTGATCGTTCAGGCAGTCGAGGAGGAGGAGACGACCACGAGTGGGATCGTCCTCCCCGACACCGCGAAGGAGAAGCCCCAGAAGGGGAAGGTCCTGGCCGTCGGAGACGGCGCGATCCAGGAGGACGGCAGCCGCCGCCCGCTCGACGTGAGCGAGGGCGACGAGGTCCTCTACTCGAAGTACGGCGGCACCGAGATCACGGTCGACGGGGACGAGCTGCTCGTCCTGCGCGAGTCAGACGTGCTCGCGAAGGTCGGCTAGACCCACCCATCACTTACGCCGCCTCCTCGGCTTCGCGTCCGGGGGCGGCTGGAAGGAGGAACCACACATGGCTCATAAGGAGCTGAAGTACGAGGAGGAGGCCCGCGGCGCGTTGCAGGACGGCGTTGACGCCGTCGCCAACGCAGTCAAGGTGACCCTCGGCCCGAAGGGACGCTACGTCGTCCTCGACAAGAAGTTCGGCGCCCCCACGATCACGAACGACGGAGTCACCATCGCTCGCGAGATCGAGGTGGAGGACGTCTTCGAGAACCAGGGCGCCCAGCTCGTGCGCGAGGTCGCCACGGCGACCAACGACGTCGCCGGCGACGGCACGACGACCGCCACGCTGCTCGCCCAGACGATCGTCCGCCACGGCATCAAGAACGTGGCCGCCGGCGCCAACCCGCTGGGGCTGCGCCGCGGCATCGAGAAGGCCGTCGACCAGGTCGTCGATAACCTGCGCGAGAAGCAGTCGAAGGACGTCGGCGGCAAGGACCAGATCGCCCGCGTCGCCGCGATCTCCGCGGCCGACGAGGAGATCGGCAACATCATCGCCGACGCGATCGAGAAGGTCGGCAAGGACGGCGTGGTGAACGTCGAGGAGGGCCAGACCTTCGGGATGGAGCTCGAGTTCACCGAGGGCATGCAGTTCGACAAGGGCTACATCTCGCCCTACATGGTCACCGACCAGGACCGCATGGAGGCCGTGCTCGAGGACCCCTACATCCTCATCGCCAACCAGAAGATCGGCTCCGTGCGGGACATCCTGCCGGTGCTCGAGCAGGTGATGCAGGGCGGCAAGCCGCTCGTGCTCATCGCCGAGGACGTCGAGGGCGAGTCCCTCGCGACCCTCGTGGTCAACAAGCTCCGCGGCACCTTCACCGGCGTCGCGGTCAAGGCCCCCGGCTTCGGCGACCGCCGCAAGCGGATGCTCGAGGACATCGGGATCCTGACCGGCGGCGAGGTGATCACCGAGGAGATGGGCCTGAAGCTCGAGAACACCACGGTCGAGCAGCTCGGCAAGGCGCGTCGCGTCGTCGTCTCGAAGGACAACACGACGATCATCGACGGCTCCGGCGACGCCGAGCAGATCAAGGGCCGCATCAAGCAGATCAAGTCCGAGGTCGAGTCCACCGACTCCGACTTCGACCGCGAGAAGCTGCAGGAGCGGCTGGCCAAGCTGGCCGGCGGCGTCGCGGTCGTCAAGGTCGGCGCGGCCACCGAGACCGAGATGAAGGAGAAGAAGCACCGCGTCGAGGACGCCCTGCAGGCGACGCGCGCGGCGCTCGAGGAGGGCATCGTCCCGGGAGGCGGCGTCGCGCTGCTGAACGCCCAGGACTCGGTCGACCTCGACTCCTACGACGACGATGACGAGCGCACGGGCGCGAGCATCATCAAGCGCTCGCTCGAGGAGCCGATCCGGCAGATCGCCGAGAACTCGGGCTTCGAGGGCTCGGTCGTGGTCGAGAGGATCCGCGGCATGAAGCCCGGCGAGGGCCTCAATGCGGCCACGGGTGACTTCGGCGACCTGGTCTCGGACGGCGTCATCGACCCGACCATGGTCACGCGCTCGGCGCTGCAGAACGCGGCCTCGATCGCGAAGAACATCCTCACCACCGAGGCGATCGTCGCCGAGGCGCCCGAGAAGGACGGCGGCGGCGGCATGCCCGGCGGAATGCCGGACATGGGCGGCATGATGTAAGTCCGGCATTCACGGCGGCTCCTCCGCTTCGCGTCCGGGGCCGCCTGAGCCGAATACGCTTTGCCTCAACAGGCGAGTGTGCTTTGCGAGGGGCCCGGCTTCGGCCGGGCCCCTCGTCGTTCCGGCCGGGGTGCGGCCTCAGCGCCCCAGCACGTCGTCCATCGGCCGCGGCTCCACGCCCAGCGTCTCGGCGTCGGCGGTGCCGCGCTCGGTGGTCATCGGGACCTCCATCAGCTCCGCCTCCTCCCAGGTCGCGAACGCCGCGGAGCCGGCGATCAGCTCGACCGCCCGCAGGCTCGCGCGGACGAGGGGGAGCGGGACGTGGACGAGGGGGCGCCCGCGGCCCTCGGCGTGCAGCACCTGCCCGACGATCCCGTCGTAGCTGAGCGTCTGCGGGCCGGCCAGCTCGAAGCGGCGGCCGGGCCCTCCGTTGGCCGATCCGCGCGCCTCGGCTCTCGCGTCCAGGGCGGCCATCACGCAGCGGGCCACGTCCTGCGCCCAGATCGGCTGGTAGCGGGCCTCACCGGAGCCCGAGACCGGCACGGCCGGAAGCGCCGTGAGGCGCTCGAGCAGGGTGATCCAGGGATCGCCCGGCGCGTAGACGATCGAGGGCGCGAAGACCGTGGTGTCGAGAGGTGAATCGCTGACGACGCGCTCGGCCAGGGCCTTGGCGCGGAAGAAGCGGGTGCGCTGGAAGCCCGTGGCGTTGAGCGCCGAGAAGAAGTGGAAGCGCTCGACGCCGGAGCGCTCGGCCGCGCGCAGCAGGCGCAGGGTGCCGAGGCCGTTCAGCTCCTCGATCGTCCCGCGCGGCTGGTCGCGGATGGTCGCCGCGAGGTGGATCACGGTGTGGACGCCGCGCAGCGCGTGGCGCATCGAGTAGGGGTCGGCGAGGTCCCCCATCGAGATCTGCACGTCCACGCGGTGGGGGCCGAGGCGCCGCGGCTCGCGCACCAGGGCGCGCACCTGATGCCCGTCGGCGAGCAGCAATGGCAGCAGCTCGCCCCCGATCACCCCCGTCGCTCCCGTCAGCAGGATCACGCCGCCCACCATAGCCCCCCACCCTCCGGCAGCCGCCGCGACCCGCCCTCGCCTAAAATCCCTCGCTCGCGCGGCGCCCACGGGCGCCGCGACCGCAATCGACCCGGGAAAGGAACTCAGTGGCGTACGTCATCGCGGAGCCCTGCATCGACCAGAAGGACAACTCCTGCGTCGAGGTCTGCCCGGTCGACTGCATCCACCCCACGCCCGACGAGCCGGACTACCCGAACGTCACCCAGCTCTTCATCGACCCCGACGAGTGCATCGACTGCGACGCCTGCGTCGAGGCCTGCCCGGTGGACGCCTGCTTCGCCGAGGACCAGCTCCCGGCCGAATGGGCCAAGTACGCCGAGGTCAACGCGGACTACTACAAGGGCGGCTGAGCCGCCCCGCACTCGGGCGTATTACCAGGCGCTTCTCGTTCGCATGCCTGTCGCCAGGACCCCGATCGCGAAGACGAGGATCGCGAGCTGGAAGGCGGGGATGACCTTGTCCTGCAATCCGCTCGCCAGGCCTTGGTAGCCGACGTCGACCCCGGCTGCGATCGAGAGCCCGCCACCGAGTAGGGCCACGAGTCCAAGCCAGCGAGGCACGAGACGCGTGATCGCGACCGCGGTGCCGAAGAGGGCGATGGTCAGCCCGAAGAGGATGCGGAAGTAGCTCTGGATCCCCCATTCGAGCCAGCGCAAGGATTCGGCGTCGGCAAAGCGGGCCTGCTCCTCGGCCGGCGGGGCGGCGACCCAGGCATCGACCACGTACTTGAGCGCGATGCCGTCCTGGGCCTGGAGCAGGGCGAAGATCGTCCCAGTCGCGATCGCGCCCCCGGCCGCGATCAAGCCCAGCACCGGCACCTCGCCGCGGGCTCGAAGCGCGCGGTACAGAACGAGCAGCCCGGCAACAGCAGTGACGACGCCGATGAACTGCGCGATGTGGATCGCGATCCAGTCGCTGCTCTCCGCGTACTCGGTGAAGACCGCTTCGTGATCGTCCTCCTCGCCCGAGGGGTGGAAGCCGGTTGAGATCGCGTTGATCAGGAAGCCGCTGAGCAGGAGAACCCCGGCGAGGCGGATCAGACCTCGGTCGGAGACCGGGGTGGTTGGGGTCTTGCCAGCCACCTGCGAAACCCTATCCAGCAGCGGCGTCGCCGCAAAAGCGCTAGGCCGCCGGGAGGACGTCGAAGCTGAACATCATCCCGCTCTCGTGGTGCTCGGCGATGTGGCAGTGGGCCATCCAGCGGCCCGGATTGGTCACCTGCAGCAGCAGATCGACTGTCTGGCCTGCAGGGATGAGCACGGTGTCCTTCCAAACGAGGTTGGCCTCCGGGTCGCCGTCACGAGCGAGGATGAGGAAGCGCCCGGCCCCGTGGATATGGAACGGGTGATGCATCGGGTGATCGCCAGCCAGCTCGTTCTTGACGCGGATCTTGACCTCATCGCCGACCCGAAACTGCCAGTCAATCCCCTGCCCATCCGTCCCCGTCGCGTGGTCGACGATCTTCCAGCGCATGTTGGCCGGGGTCGTCATCCGGTTCATCTCGACCATGTCGTCTTCCCACTCGATCCCATCAGCTGTACTGCCCGGCTCATCGCCGGCCCCAGGGTGCTTGTGCTCCTGACCGTGCTTGTGCTCTGCGGCCTGGCCGACCAGCTCTGAGCTCATGAGCTTCATCCCGCAGCTGGGGCAGTGGCCGGGCTCTTCCTGGACGACCTCCGGGTGCATCGGGCAGGTGTAGGGGCCCCCTGTCTCCTCGTCGTCCATGTCCATCTCGGCGAGGAAGCCGATCGTCTTGTCGGGCTCGGCTTCGAGGTGCGGCCGGGTCCTCTTCCGCTCGGCCTTCATCTCCTCGCTTTCGCGCAGCTGGGCGAAGGCCTCCCTGAGATCAGGCTCGGCTTCCTGATCGTTGACCGTGACCCGGGCCAGCTCATAGGTCCGCCCCGGCGTGCGGTGCTCCAGGGTGACTTGGCCGGGCTCGTCGAAGAGGACGTCGACGACAACTCGCTCCGATGGCCCGAGAGTCACGTCCGCGACGAACTCCTCCCGCTCGACCCGGCCGGCGTCGCCGCCGACGAGCTTCATCCGGGCGCCGGGCATGGACACTCGGAAGACCCGGGTGTTCGCGGTGTTCGTGAGGAAGAAGCGAACGACCTCCTGGTGCCTGGCCTCAAGGGCAGTGCTCGGTTTCGCCGCCGACCAAGAAAACCTCGCCGAAGCGACCCATCGCCACGTGCGTCGTCTCGGTGGGGCTGAACGGACCGACCCTGCCGTCTTCGACCAGGACGTCATCAAGGGTCAACGGGATCTCGCGGTGGGCCGGGGGCCAGTAGTCCGGATCAGTCGGCTCGACAATCAGGTTCCCGTAGAGGCCCATCTCCTGGCCGTAGTCCTCGCGAAGATGGGGGTGGTACCAGTAGGCGCCGGGATCCGGGCACTCGATCCGGGCTGTGAAGGTGTCGCCGGGCTCAAGGGGACGTTGGGTCTCATGCGTGCCGTCATAGCGGTTGTCGAGACGCAGTCCGTGCCAGTGGACGGTGTCGGCGAGATCGCCTTCGTTACTGATCCGGACCTCGACCTCGGCGGCCTGGGGCACCTTCAGGGTGGGGCCGGGGATCGAGCCGTTGTAGGCGAGCATCCGGACCGTCTGGTCACCGAGGCGCTTGGCCACCGGGGAGATGGTCAGATCAAAGCGATCTCCGTCAGCGAGCTCGATCAGGTCGGGCGGGCGAGCCGCGGGAAGGCCCTCAGTCGAGGTTGGGAAGGCGTCTGGTGAGGCAGCCATCGAAGTCGATCCTAGAAGGAGTCGGGTGCCCGGGGGCGCCCACGGCGCCCCCGGGGAAGCGGAGTCAGGCCGCGGCCGGGATGGGATCCGGCCGCACGATCACCGTGTCGGCGAGGGGGATCACCTCGTCGGCCGGGAGGCCGGAGCGGGATGCATGCTCGCGGATCGCCTTCTCGCTGCTGCCCTGGTAGATGCAGACGGTGCCGACCGCGCCATCGCCCTCGTCGAGGACGTAACTGCGGATCCAGCGGATGTCGTCGGACATCTCCTCGTCGCCGACCCGGCGGGAGACCTTCGCCGCCTGCTCCAGGTCCTGACCGGTCTTCCAGCCGTTGCGCCGCAGAATCACATAGGTGTCCATGTCCTTCTCCTTTTCCGCGGCGCCCGGCGCCGCTCGGTTTCAATGTGCCGGGCGAACCTACGCCCGGCCGGAGCCCGCCACAACGGCCGTATTGCCGCATTTTCCCCTGCGAGTGCCGTACTTCCCCGGCGCCGCTGAAACCGGCCTTCGGTGCCTTACGCTGAGTCGATGGACGACCAGCCGCATGCGCTGATCGGCCGGGAGAAGGAGCTTTCGACACTGCACTCGGCCGCCGAGCGGGCTTCGCAGGGGTCCGGCGGCCTGCTGCTCCTCGCCGGAGAGGCGGGAGTCGGCAAGACCCGGCTCGCCGAGGAGGTTGCGGGCGCAGCGAAGGCACCGGTCCTGCGCGGCGGCGCCACGCTCGACGCCACGCCCCCTCACGGTCCAATCGTCGCCGCGTTGCGCTCATACCTGCGGATCTCGCCGCGGGGCCTGGACGCGACCGGGCCGTTGCAGCCGCATCTCGCCCTGCTTCTGCCCGAGCTCGGAAGCCCCCCGCCCGACAGCGACCAGCAGACTCTGTTCGAAGCGGTACGCGCAGCGTTGGCGGCGACGGGTGGCGCGGTCGTCGCCCTCGACGACCTTCAGTGGTCCGACGACGCGACGCTCGATCTCCTCGTCTATCTCGCCGGGCCGCTCGCGGCGATGCCCGTGCTCGTGATCGGGGTCTATCGCTCGGACGAGCTCGCCCGCACCCATTCGCTGCGACGGGCCCGCACCGAGCTGCGCAGGCAGGGAGCGCTCGAAGAGATCGTCTTGGAGCCGCTCGACCTCGAGCAGACGAGCCGGCTTGCGGCAGTCGGGCTCGGCGGCCCGCCCAGCCCGCAGCTTCGAGGGGCGATCTACGAGCGCACCCAGGGGGTCCCCTTCTTCGTGGAGGAGGTGAGCCACGCGCTCCGCGTCTCCGGCGCGCTCGAGCCGGGGGATGCAGGCTTGGAGCTCGACGGCTCCGAGGGGCTGCCCGTGCCCGAGACGATCCGCGACGCGGTCCTGATCCGTGCCGGCTCGCTCTCGCCAGAGGCTCGCGAGGCGGCGGAGGTGGCCGCGGTCGCCGGACAGCGGTTCCCGCTGGCGCTGGTGGGAAGCCTCGCGACCGAGGAGGGGGTCGGCGAGCTGCTCGAGCACGGCCTCGCCCGAGAGGGCGCCGACGGGTCCGCCGAGTTCCGCCACGCGCTCGTCCGCGAGGCGATCTACGAGGACGTTCCCTGGTTGCGGCGCCGGGCTACACATCGCAAGCTGGCCGAGCGGCTGGCCGCGGCCGGCGCACCGTCCCTCGAGGTGGCCCACCACTGGCTCGCGGCCCAAGAGCCCGAGCGAGCCCGGCAGAGCCTGGTCCTGGCCGTCGAGGAGCTGAGGGCGGTCCACGCCCACCGGGACGCCGCGGCAGCCGGCCGCCTGGCACTCGAGCTCTGGGACCCGTCTGCTCCGGCGGAGGGTCGGCTCGACCTCCTCGAGCGCTACGCCTCCTGCGCGGAGCTGGCCGGCGACCTCGCGGAGGCCGCCCGGGCCTGGCGCGAGGTGGCCGAGATCACGCGGGAAGGAACGGGCACGAAGGCCTTCGCCGAGGCCACCCGGAGGCTGGCCGGCATCTACGCCATGCAGGGGGAGCGCGTGCGCGCGACCGAGGCCCGGCGCGCGTCGGCCCGGGCCTTCGCTGCAGCCGGGCTGGCCGCGGATGCCGCCGCTGACCGTCTCGTCGCGGCCGGCTATCTGCAACGGCGCGGTGAGCACACCGACGCGGAGGCGCTCGCCGCCGAGGCGCAAGGTGAGGCTCGGGACTGCGGCAGGCTCGACCTCGAGGCCGAGAGCCTCGGGCTCCAAGGCGTCGCCCGAGCCAAGCGCGGCGACGTCGACGGCGGGCTGGAGCTCGCCAACGCCGGTCTCTCGCTCGCCCTCGACAACGGGATGACCGCGCGGGCAGGCAGCCTCTACCAGTGCCTGGGCACCGTGCTCGAGTCGGGGGCTCGATACGGCCCCGCGCGGGACGCGATGGAGTCGGCGCTCGGCTTCTGCGAGGCCGCCGGCGCCACCGGCAAGCAGCGGGTCTGCCGGGAGTGCATGGCGTATCTCCTGCGCGAGCTCGGGGAGTGGGACCGGGCGCTGAGCCTGTCGGAGGAGCTGTCGGCAGAGGACGACTCGCCGGCTGGAGGCGTGGTCGCCGATGCGATCCGCGGATCCATCCTCGGGTTCCGCGGTGACGCGAAGGCCGCCCGCCCGCTGCTCAGCGAGGCGAACGAGACCGCCATCCGAATCGACCTGCTGAGCATGCAGGTCGACACCTCCGCCGCGCTCGCCTTCGTCGCGGAGTCCGAGGGCGACCTCGAAACGGCCGAGAGTCACCTGCGCTTCCTGCTCCAGCGGTGGGGGCGCAGCGAGGACCACCACTACGCCGTCTGGGGTCTGCGCTGGGCCGCATCCTTCTTCGCCCGGCGCGGTGACGGCGAGCAGGCGCGAGCCTGTGCGGAAGCGCTGGGGCGCATTGCCTCGGGCAGCGGCAGCCCCGACGCCCTTGCGGCGCTCGCCTTCGCGATCGGAGAGGCCGCGTCGCTGGACGGCGACGGCGAGCTCGCCGCCCGCCAGTACGCCCAGGCACTGGAGATGCATCGCGGTCTGGACGTCCCCTTCGAGCGAGCCCAGATCGGGCTGCGCGCCGGCACGGCCCTGGCGGCATCGGGCCGGCGCGAGGCAGCGCTGGAGTGCCTCGCCGAGGCCCACCGCTGCGCGAGCAGGCTGGGCGCGGGCCCACTGATGGCCGCGGCGGCGGCCGGGGTCGCCGCCCTGGGGGAGCCTGTGGAGCGTGCCCTCGGCGTGCGGGCCGCGGCTCGCCACGAAGGGGGCGGGCTTACGCGGCGCGAGCTGGAGGTCGTCCGGCTGGTCGCCGAGGGCCACAAGAACAAGGAGATCGCCCAGCAGCTGGTCCTCAGCACGCGCACCGTCGACATGCACGTGCGCAACATCCTCTCGAAGCTCGACTGCCGCACACGGGTTGAGGCGGCGGGCAAGGCCGCGCAGCTCGGCCTGCTCGAGAACGTCTAGACCAGCGCCAGCTGGCTCGCTTCGAGGTCGAGCAGCGCGCGCTTGCGCTCGAGCCCTCCGCCGTAGCCGACCAGCGACCCGTCGGCACCGACGACGCGATGGCAAGGGACCACGATCGGGGTCGGCGTCCTTCCCACCGCCGCCCCGACGTCCCTCGGGTCTGGGCCATCCTGACCGGGCACGGCGATTTGCTTCGCGAGCTCGCCGTAGCTGACGGTCTCGCCGAAGGGAATCCGGAGCAGCGCCGCCCAGACGCGGAGCTGAAACGGCGAGCCGTCGAGCGTGAGAGGGAGATCGAAGGAGGTCCGTTCCCGCGCGAAGTACTCCGAGAGCTGGCGGGCCGCGTCGGCGAGGACGCCGGACTCCGCCGCCGTGGCGCCGGTCCGCGGGCCGCCGCTGTGCCCGGGGAAGCGCACGCCCACGAGCGCGTCGCCGTCGGCGACGAGGGTCAGCCGCCCGACCGGGCTGTCGAGAGTCGAGATCGTCACGGTCACGTCCATGGAACGGGACGGGACGGCGGAACGTGAGATGGGGCTACTGAACGACCGGCAGCTCGGTGCCGCTGAGCGCAGCGGGGGCGGGGCCGGCGGCGGCCACGGCCTGCATCACCGGGAGCTCGACAGGCGTCTGGGCGATGATGCCGCGGGCGGCCTGGCGGATCGCCTGGGAGGCCGGGGCGTCGGGCTCGGCGATGACGAGCGGGGTGCCCTCGTCGGAGTGCTCGCGCAGGTCGGACTCGAGCGGGACCTTGGCGAGCAGCGGGACGTCGAGCTCGTCGGCGAGCAGCTGGCCGCCGCCTTCGCCGAAGATCGCGACGCGCTCGCCATCGGGGCCCGTGAAGGCGGACATGTTCTCGATCACGCCCATCACCTCGAGGTCCACCTTGGCGGCCATCTCGGCCGCGCGGGCGGCGACGCTCTGGGCCGCCGGCTGGGGCGTCGTGACGACGAGGATCTTCGCCTGCGGCAGCAGCTGGGCGAGCGTCATCGAGACGTCGCCGGTGCCGGGGGGCAAATCGAGCAGGAGATAGTCCAGCTCCTCCCAGGCGACGTCCTCCAGGAATTGCTGGATCGCCTTGTGGAGCATCGGCCCGCGCCAGACGACGGCCGCGTTCTCCTCGACGAAGAAGCCGATGGACATCACCTTCGGGCCCGCCGGGGAGAGGGGCGGGATGATCTTGCGCTCGGGCGAGACCTCGGGCTTGCGGTTGACGCCGAGCATGCGCGGGATCGAGTACCCGTACACGTCGCAGTCGAGCGCGCCGACCCTGTGGCCTTCCGCGTGCAGCGCGGCGGCGAGGTTGGCCGTCATCGTGGACTTGCCGACTCCGCCCTTGCCCGAGGCCACGCAGATCACGTTCTTGACCTGCGCGAGGGCGCCGTCGGGCAGCTTGGGCCGCCCGAGGCGCTGCTGGAGCTCTGATTTCTCTCCGTCGGAGAGGACGTCGAAGCCGACCTCGACGCGACTCACGCCCTCGAGCTGGGAGACGTTGTCGGCGACCGCGGTCTGGAAGTGGGAGCGGATCGGGCATCCGGGCGTGGTGAGCGAGACGATCACGTCCACCCGCCCGTCATCGTGAATGTCGATCGAGCGGACCATGCCGAGCTCGACGATGTTGCGGCGCAGCTCGGGGTCGATCACCGCCTGCAGCTTCTCGCTGACCTGCTCCTTGGTGGGCATGGCATCGATTCTAGGCACCTCGGGCCCCCGGCCCGTCCCGGACGCCTTGCCCAAATGAAAACCGGGCCTTGCGGCCCGGTTTTCGGGGGAGGAGAGGTTGCTGCTTCTGCTCGCGAGGATGTGGCGAGCAGATCTCTCCGGGCCGCCGCCTCTCGCCGGCGGCCCGGGCTAAGCGGCTAGACGCGCTCGCGAACCTTCTTCACGGTCGGCTCGACCCGCTTCTTGTAGACGGGCTCGATCCGCTCCTTGACGACGGGCTCGACCCGCTGCTTGTAGACCGGCTCCACGCGCGAGTTGACGCGCTCGCGGGCCTTGCGGGCCTCGGCGACCACCTGGTCGGTGACCTGGCGCCGCACCTTGCCGCCGCGGGTCTCGGCCTTCTCGACCTGCTCGGTGAAACGCTTCTTCAGCGTCTCGACCTGCGCGGGCCGGGTGCTGGAGTCGAGCAGGTTCTGGACCTGGTGCTGGAGGGTCTCCAGCTCCTGGCTGCGGGCCTCCGCGTCACGGGCCTTCTCCACGGTGCTCTTGACGGCGTCGGCGGTCGTGGGGACCGCGCCGACGGCGACGTCAACGACCTGGAGGGCCTGCGCGCCGGACTTGCGCTCCTCGGCGACGGGCGTTCCGTTGGTCTGCGCCTTCGCCTTGGGCTTCGTCTTGCTCTCGGAAGTCACTGTTGTCTTCTGCTGCGCCATCTGTTCTCACAACCTCTCGCGTATTGCCTTGGCTGGGAATCCTTATTAGATCTAAGCTTGTTCGGAAGCATAGCACCGAACACACGTTTGTAAACCGCAGCGGGTACGGGGTTACGGGAAGGCCGCAAATCAGCCGGCCAGGCGGATGTATGGCCGGGCGTGCCGGGGGTCAGCGGAAGAGGGCGAGCAGGCGGCCGGGGCGCCGCGCCCCGGTGCGCTCGATCCACTCGACCGGCGCCTCGAGCTCGGCGCGGCTCGGCAGGTCCTCGGGCGAGCGCCAGACCACGTTCAGGCCCTTGACGCCGACCTCCGCCGCGACGGCGTCGCAGAAGGCCTTGCCCCGCCGGTACTGGGCCATCTTCAGCTCGAGGCCGAGCAGCCGCGAAACCAGGGCGTCGAGAGGGCCGCGGCGCTCGCGGTCGCGGTCGAGCGCGCCGCGCAGGTCCGCGTAGCGGGGGTCGAGGCGCTCGCCGACCGCGTCCATGACGTGCTCGGCGTAGCCCTCGACCACCGTCATCGCCGAGAGCAGGCGGTCGATCAGCTCCCGCTGCTGGTCGCTCCAGAGCAGGTGCGCGAGCTCCCCGGCGGCGACGGTGCGGAGCAGCTCGCGCGGGTCCGTCCGCACGAGCTTGCCCAGCACCTCGCCGGGCTTGACCTCGATCGCGGCCTGTTCGAAGAGCTCGGAGGCGATCGAGCCGAGATGCGGGCGCAGCCAGCGCACGCCGGCGAATTGGACCGCGTGGGTCGTCTCGTGGAGGGCGATCCAGCGCAGGAAGAGGTCGCGGTCCACGCCGAGGCGCTGGCGGGCGGCGGAGAGGTTGGGGCCGACGAACAGGAGCCGCGGGGCCCGCGCGGGCCCGATCAGGGCGATGTCGTACTGGCCGACCACGCGCTGGGCGAGATAGCCGACCGCGAGGCCGACCTCGGCCCCCGCCGCGGCGGCGGCGATCCGCTCGCCGAGGCCCCCCTCCTTCCCGGCCGCGCGCATCCGCTCGGCCAGCTTCTCCTCCACCGGTGCGGACATGTCACGGAACGAGGAGAGGTTGACCTGCGCCCACTGGTAGCGGCTGATCAGCTCGGCGTCGGGCAGCCCGCGGCGGGCGCGCAGGCGCGTGTAGCGCGCGACGAGCCGCGCCGCGCGCCTCGACTCCGCGCGCAGCTCGGCCTCGGTGCCGTCCCAGCGCGGACCGTCGCCCGCGAGGCCGAAGGCGATGCGCTCGGCCAGGTCCCAGTCGACGACGCGCATCAGCCCAGCGCCCGCTGGGCGCCCAGCAGCGTCTCCAGGTCAGCGCCCGTGCGGGCGCCGGCGCAGTGGTAGCGGGCGTCCAGGCCCACCGAAGCGTCCGCCAGCTCCCTGCCGGCGACGCTGACCACCCCGCCCGCCTCGCGGACGATGAGCTGCGCTGCCGCCACGTCCACCGAGCGGCAGGGGCGGGTGGTGAGCATGCCGTCGAAGCGCCCGGCGGCGACGTAGCAGAGGGAGACGGCGATCGCCCCCGGGCTGCGCACCCGGTAGGCCTTGCCGTCGAGGACCTCGCAGACGGTGATCACCCGTTCGGGCTTGCTCGCCTCGATCGCGACCAGCTCCAGGAGGTCGTGGTCGCCGGTCGCGATCGGGCGCCCGTCGAGCCGCGCCCCCTCGCCCCTGACGGCGACGAACTCCTCGCCGGCGCCGAACTCGTAGACGTAGCCGAGCGTGACGTCGGCGAGCGAGTCGCCACCCCCGACCGCGACGCTGAGGCAGTGGAGGGGCACGGTGCGCCGCGCGTTGAGGGACCCGTCTATGGGGTCTATGACGACACGCACCGCGGAGCCCCCGTCGCCGAAGGCGACCGTGCCGCGCTCCTCTGAGACCGCGGTGAACTCGTGCCCGGCGGCGTGCAGCCGCTCGAGCTCGGCGAAGACGGCGTCCTCGCAGAGGCGGTCGATCACAAGCGTGTCGTCCCCGCCCTCGCCGACCCCCTCGTAGCTGGTGCGCTTCTCGATGCCGGCGTGCTCGTCGAAGATGGCCTTCTGGGCCTCCACGGCCCGCCGAAGAGCCCCGAGCCACTCCTCGGTGGTGGCCGTATCGGTCACCGGGGCCATGCTAGTGCCCCGTCCAGGAACATCCGCCAGGAAATGACGCAGGCCGGGCGTGGTGATCCGGGCCAGTCATTTCCGGTGAGATGTTCCTGGACGGGGCACCAGCGAGGGGCCCAGGTAGCCTGATCGCGATGGCGAGCCCGCCCGATCCCGACCTCCCCTGCCCGGAACCGACCGGCTCCCAGCGCGAGGTGATCGCGCACAGGGAGGGGCCCCTGCTGGTGACCGGAGTGGCGGGCTCCGGGCGGACCGAGGCCCTTGCGCGCCGGCTGGCCACCCTCGCGGACGCCCGCGAAGGCGCCCTGGCGCTGACCTGCTCGCACGCCACCGCGGCCGACCTCCGCGCGCGCGCCGAGCGGTCCGCCGGCGGGGCCTTCGAGGAGCTGGCCGTGCACCCGCACCGGCTGGCGGCCGAGCGCCTGCTGCGCGAGCACTCGGCGGAGGCGGGGCTCGACCCCTTCATCGAGACCCTCAGCGCCGCCGAGCGCCTCGCGATGCTGCTCGAGCGCCTCGACGAGCTGCCGCTGCGCCGCCACGAGATCCGCGGCAACGCCGCCGGGCTGCTGGCGCGGCTGGTGGGACGCATCGACGCGCTCAAGGCGGCGGGCGTCGGCCCCGAGCGCTTCTTCGCCTGGACCGAGGAGATCGCCACACGTGCCGCCGACCAGGCTGCGCGGGACTCCGCCGAGCGCGAACGCGAGTTCGCGGACTTCTACGCGATGCACGACGCGATGCTTCATGCCGCCGGGGTCATCGACGGGGGCTCGGCGGTGCTGGAGCTGACCCGACTGCTCGGCGAGCGCCCCGCCCTCGCCGCGGCGATCGCCGCCCGCTTCCCGCAGCTCATCGTGGACGAGCTGGAGGACGCCTGCCCGGCCGAGCGCGCGCTGATCGAGCGCCTGGCCCAGGGGGCCCGCGGGGCCGTGCTCGCCTGCGACGACGACCAGGGCCGCGCCCGCTGCGGCGGCGCGGCGGCGTGGGCGCGGACGGCGCTGGAGCCGGCCGAGGTCGAGCTGGAGCCCTCCTGGCGCTACGGAGGCGATGTGCTCGACGCGGGCCACGCCGTCCTGGCGAAGCTGACCGAGCGGCGCCCGGGCTCGGGGCGCGCGGCGGGCCCGGACACCCGGGTCGAGTTCTGGAGCTGCGCGAACGAGCGCGCCGAGGCGCAGGCGGTCGCGCGCTCGATCGAGAGCGCGCTGGCCGCCGAGGAGGTCGAGGTGGACCGCGTGTGCGTGGCGGTGCCGCCGGGGGCGGGGCGCTCGCGCGACGTGGCCGCGGCGCTGGAGGAGCGCCGGGTGCCCCACCGCGTGACCGGCGGCGGCGCCTTCTTCCAGCGGCCCGAGATCCGCGACGTGATCGCCTGGCTGCGCCTGCTGGCCGACCCGACCGACGCCGCCGCCGCAGTGCGCGCGCTGAGCCGGCCTCCGGTGGAGCTGCGCTCCGTGGACCTGGCTCGCTGCACCACGATCGCGCGCCGGCGCAAGCTCGACATGATCTCGGCGCTCGAGGCCTCGCTGGAGAGCCCGCAGATCCCGCCGGAGGCGCGCGAGCGGATCCGCGGCTTCCTGCGGCTGCATACGGCGGCGGCGCGGGCGATGGGCGAGCTGGCGACGGACGTCTTCGTGCGGCGCCTGATCGAGCGCGTCGGCTTCCGCCGCCAGCGGCTGTTCGCCGCCCACCCGGAGGCCGTCGAGCGCCTGCGCAACCTCTCGCGCCTCGGCGAGCTGGCCGCGGTCTGGGCGCGCCGCGAGCCCGGCGGCACGAACCGCGACTTCGTCCGCTACGTCGCCGCCGTCTCGGAGGCCGGGGTCTCGCCCGAGGACGAGCCGACGGCGCCGGCCGCGGCGGCGGTCCGGGTGATGCCGCTCGACTCCTTGAAGGGCCTCGAGTTCGACCGCGTCTACGCGATCGGGCTGCAGGCCGAGGCGGTGCCGGGGCCCGTCCCGACCAGCCCGCCGGACGTGCCGATGGCGCTCGGCGGCGGCGGCATGAGCCACGGCGACGCGCAGCGGCGGGCGCTCTACGTGGCGATGACCCGGGCGCGGTCCGAGCTGATCCTGAGCCGGCCCGAGGCGAGCGACGACGGCCCGGTCAGCGCCTCCCCCTACTGGGAGGAGGCGCGCGCCGTGCTGGGGGCGCCGGAGATCCGCCACGAGGAGGAGCTCTACGGCCCCGCCGAGGGGCTCCACGCGACCTACCGGATGATCCAGGACGAGGTGCTCGAGGAGGCCTGGCGGGCCGGCGGACGGCTGAACGAGCCCCGACTCGACACCTACATGGACGTCGGCCGCGCGGTCGCCCGCTTCCTCGAGCTGCTGAAGCTGGCCGCGCTGATCCAGCGGCCCGAGGGCGCCGAGGCGTCCGCGGACGCGCTCAAGGCGGTCAACGACGTCCTCGCGCAGGGCATCTCGGACGAGCAGAAGGCGAGCCTGGCCGAATCCGGCCTCGACGCCTACCTGCTCGAGAGCGAGGGCGAGCGCCGCCGCCGCAGCGAGCTGATCGCCGCCCGCGACGAGCCCTCGCTGGAGGCCTTCCTGCCGCGCCGGGGCGAGGGCCTCGGCCTCTCGGCGACCGACATAGACCTCTACCGGACATGCCCGCTCAAGTACAAGTTCGCCCGCGTCTTCGGCATCCCGCAGGAGCAGACGATCAACCAGCGCTTCGGGATCGCGATCCACCAGGTCCTGGAGCGCTTCCACTCGCAGGGCGCCACCGCGGGAGGTGAGGGAGGCAGCCTCGAGCGCCTGATGGGGCTCTTCGGGGCCGCCTGGCGGCGCTCCGGCTTCGGCGAGAGCGACGACGAGCTCCAGTACCGCGAGCGCGCGGTGGAGGCACTGAAGCGCTACCACGAGCGCGAGTCCCGCTCGGGCTCGAGCCCGAAGTGGGTCGAGCGCAAGTTCGACTTCCAGGTCGGCCCGCACCACCTGCGCGGCCGGGTGGACCGCGTGGACGAGCTGCCCGAGGGCGGCTTCGAGCTGATCGACTACAAGACCGGCGACCCGAAGCCCCGCCGCGAGCTGGAGGCGGACGTACAGCTCGCGATCTACCGCCTCGCCGCGCGCGAGGCCTGGCGCCTGGACGGCGCCGCCGGCAGCTACTGGTACGTGCTCGCGGACGAGAAGGTCGCCGTCGGCGCCTCGCCCGACGACCTCGAGCGCGTCGAGGGCACCGTGATGGAGGTCGGCGAGGGCATCCTGAGCCAGGACTTCGAGCCCCGGCCCTCGCCGGAGATCTGCTCGTGGTGCGACTTCAGGCTGCTCTGCCCCGCGAGCGAGGCCTGAGGCTCCGCGGCTAGGGCGCGGGCGGGCCTTCGGGCGGGGCGCCCGGGCCGCCGCCCTGCTGGCGCAGGTAGCGCTCGAAGTCGCGGGCGAGGGACTCGCCCGAGGGCAGGTCCTCGCCCAGCTCGAGCTGCTCGGCGGCCTCGCGCTCGAGCCGCTCGACCAGCTCCTGGATCTCGGGGTTGGCGGCCACGGCGTTGGAGACCTGGCGCTCGAATGACTCGGACTCCTCCTCCAGCGCGGAGGCCTCGATGGCGATCCCGGTGAGGCCCTCCAGCCGGCGCAGCAGCGCCAGGGCCGCCTTCGGGTTGGGCACCGCGGCGACGTAGTGGGGGACGGCCGCCCAGAGGCTGGCCGAGGGCATGCCGCGGCGGTTGCAGGCGTCGTGCAGGACGCCGACCACGCCGGTCGGGCCCTCGTAGGTCGAGCGCTCGAGGTCCAGCCGGTCCACCAGCTCGGCGTCCGAGGCGAGCCCGGTGATCGGGACGGGGAGGGAGTGCGCGACGTCGGCGACGAGGGCGCCGAGCGAGACGACCATCTCGACGCCGAGCTGCTCGGCGGTCTCGGCCAGGCCCTCCGAGAACGTGCGCCAGCGCAGATTCGGCTCGGTGCCGGCGAGCAGCACCAGGTCCCGGTCGGCTCCCGGCGCGCTGGCCGCCATCAGCACGTTGCCCGGCCACTCGATCTCGCGGGTCTGCCCCTCGGCCAGGCTGATCGTGGGGCGGTTCGCCTGGAAGTCGAAGAACTCCTCCGGGTCCACCTGCGCGATCACCTCCGCGTCGAGCGCCTCCGCGGCGGTGGTCAGGGCGGTGGTCGCGGCGCCGGCGGCGTCGTTCCAGCCGGCGAAGGCGCAGACCAGCAGGGGTGACCGAAGCTCGGGAGGCGCGGCTTCCCACGCGAGGGCGTCCATCCGGGCGAGCCTAGCGGTCGCGATAGCCGTCCGGCGCCGGTTGGAAGATCGGGCCGTGCCCGCCCCGGCGACATCCTCCTCCGCGCAGCCGACCCAGGCGGCCCCGACGATCTCCGAGCTGGGCCCCGGGCGGCGCTTCCGCGGCGACTACGCCTGCGTGCGCAAGGACCGCCTCACGGCCCGCAACGGCTCGCCCTACCTCTCGCTCGAGCTCCGCGACCGCACGGGCTCGATCCCCGCGCGCGCCTTCCGCGAGGTGGACCGCCTCTCCGCCCGCTTCGAGAGCGGGGACGCGGTCCGGGTCTCGGGCAGGGTCGAGCGCTTCCGCGGCGAGCTGGTCGCCGAGATCGACGACGTTCGGAGGCTCGAGGGCGATGACCTCGACCCCGGCCTCTTCCTGCCCTCCGCCTACCGCGACGGCGAGGAGCTGGCGGGGTTCCTCGAGCATCTCTGCCGCGAGGTCCACGACGCCCCACTGCGCGCCGTCGTCGAGGGGGTCCTGCTCACCGATCCGGTGGCGAGCGAGTTCCGGCGCGCGCCCTGCACCCGCGCCGGCCACCACGCCTACATGGGCGGGCTGATCGAGCACACCGTCGCTGTCGGCACCCTGGTCGGCGAGGTCTGCCAGCTCCACCCCCGCCTCGACTCGGACCTGCTGATGGCCGCCGCGCTGCTGCACGACGTCGGCAAGGTGCGCGAGTTCACCTACGGCGCCGAGTTCGGGATCAGCGAGGAGGGGCGCCTGCTCGGCCACCTCGCGATCGGCGCCGAGATCGTCGGCGCCGCCGCAGGCGGGCTCTCGTCCGAGCGGCGCGCCCAGCTCCTGCACTGCGTCCTCTCCCATCACGGGGCCGACGGCGGCCGCGGCGCCGGCCGCGGCTTCGCCTCGCCGGAGGCGCTGGCGCTCTACCGCCTGAACGCGCTGGAGGCCGGGGTCAAGGGCGCGCTCGAGCACGGGCTTCAGGGCCGGGTCTAGCGGCCGGCGGCCGCCGCGCCGCGTGCCAGAGAAGGCGGGTCGCCATCACCACCAGCAGGGCCGCGAAGGCGAGCTCGAGCGCGCGCTCGCTGAGGGCGTTGGCCACGACCACCCCGATGCCCACGCCGAGCGGCGAGAGCGCGCCGATCAGCAGGCCCTCGCGCAGGCGCAGGTTGCCGTAGCCGTGCTGCCTCCATACCGCCACCAGAGCCACCGGTACGATCGCCAGCAGCGACGTCGCCTCCGCCTCGACCTGGGGCTTGTCCTGGAAGATCGTCAGGGCGGGGACGAAGAGGATGCCCCCGCCGACGCCGAGCAGCCCCCCGACGAGGCCGCCCGCAAATCCCATCAGCGCGGTGAGGACCTCGCTCACGAGGCGATCATCTCCGCCGCGATGATGAGCAGCAGCACGCCGAAGACGACGCTGATCGCGCGCTCGGGCAGGCGCTGCTGGAGCGCGGTGCCGGCGAAGGCGCCGACCACGGCTGGAGCCCCCACCAGGGCGGCGTCGCCGGCGTCCACGTTGCCGTAGGCGACCTGGAAGGCGACCGCGAAGGCCGCGATCAGGATGATCGCCGCCATGCTGGTGCCGGTCGCCTCGCGCTCGCCGTAGGCGAGCCAGACGATCAGCAGCGGGACGATGATCGTGCCGCCACCCACGCCGAAGAGCCCGCTGAAGGCCCCGGCGGCCGTCCCGATCGCCGCGAGCTGAAGGGTCCTCCGCACGGAGCGCGATACTAGATCACGTGCAAGGCGTCCCTTCCGGCGAGACGAGCGCGGGGGCAGCGCCCGAGGAGCGCCTCGAGCAGGTCCTCGCGCCGCTGCGGGCCGACCCCTCCAGGGCGGCCATCCTCTGCGACCTCGACGGGACGCTGGCCCCGATCGTCGCCAGGCCCGAGGACGCCGCGGTCCCCGAGGAGGCGCGCGAGGTCCTGCGCGCCCTCGCCGCCGGCTACGCGCTGGTCGGGATCGTCTCCGGGCGGCGCGCCGCCGACGCCCGCGCGATCGCCGGGCTCGACGAGCTTGCGTACTCCGGCAACCACGGCTTCGAGCAGCTCCTGCCCGGCGAGTCCGAGCCCGTCCCGGACCCCGCCCTCGCCGGCCACGAGGAGGACGCCGACCGCTTCGTCGCCGACCTCGACCCCGCCGAGCTCGCCCGCCTCGGCTTCCGCGTCGAGGACAAGGGCGCGATCGTCGCACTGCACTGGCGCGGGGCGCCCAACGAGGGCGAGGCCGAGGCGCGCGCCTCCGAGATCGCGTCGGAGGCGGAGTGGCAGGGCCTCGTGCCCCACCGCGGACGCATGGTGCTGGAGATCCGGCCCGACGTCTCCATCGACAAGGCCGCCGCGGTCGAGGGCCTGCTCCGCGGGCGCGGGCTGCGGGCCGCGATGTACGGCGGGGACGACCGCACCGACGCCGACGCCTTCCGCGGGCTCCTCCGGCTGCGCGAGGCCGGCGAGCTCGAGGCCACGGCCGCGATCGCCGTCGCCTCCGAGGAGGTCCCGGAGGCGCTGCTCGCCGAGGCCGACGCCCGGGTGGATGGTCCGCAGGGGTACCTGGAGGCCCTGCGGTCGCTGGTCTGAGCTCCTGAGCCGTGCAGTTCTGCGACCTCTTGAGGATGACCGTGCTGCTCGCCGGCGGCAGCGCCACCGCGCTCGCGGCGATCACCGTGATCGCCGCGAGCGCCGCGGACGACACCCGCACGCTGCTGGTCGCCGCGGTCTGGTGGGTTGCCGCGGTGGCGATCGGGCTCGTCCTCGGCGCGCCGCGCCGCGCGGCCGACGCGATGCGCCCCGCGCTGACCGAGGCCAAGACGAGCCCGACCCTGCCCACGGACAACCCGGGCCGCGTCGCCCTCGCCCGCCTCTGGCCGGTCGGCGCGTTCGCGCTCGTGGCGGGCGTGGCCGGCCTCTTCTTCCCGGGCGTCGCCGCCGTCGGCACCGGGTTCGGGATCGCCGCCGCGCTGGGCCTGCGCGCCTGGGAGCGTGCCGTGGCCGCCGTCGAGGAGCGCGACGGCGTGCGCTTCTACGTCGAGCCCGGCTCGGCCCTGCAGCCGATCAGCCTCGTGCGGACCCCCGGGCTGCGCCGCGGTGCGAGCCCCGCGGGGCACCCGCCGCCTCCGCCGGCCGCGGCGGGGTGACGCGCGCCGCCGACCCGCGGGAGGAGCCCACGACGCGGGCTCGCTAGGCGGACGCGCGGCGGTTCGCCCGGTGCCGCTTGCGCAGGGGCGCGAAGCTGCGCCACGGGCGGGTGTTCGCGACCTGGTCGGCGCTGAGCCATGCGCGGCGGGCGGTGGCGACCGAGTAGCGCATGTTGGCCGAGGGTGTCCACGCCGTGGGCGTCGGTGTTGCAGCAGATCATCACCCCGGCCTCGGCCGCGAGCCGCGCGTGGCCCTCGTTGAGGTCGCGGCGGTTGGGATTGCCGTTGATCTCGATCATCGTGCCGGTCCGCGCCGCGGCCTCGAAGATGCGCTCCGCGTCCACCCGGTAGGGCTCGCGGCGCAGCAGCAGGCGGCCGGTCAGATGCCCGATGCAGTCCACAAGCGGGTGCTCGATCGCCGCCACGATGCGGTCCGTCATTTCCCGCTCGGAGACGCCGAACGACGTGTGGATCGAGCAGACGACCCAGTCCAGCTCGGCCAGCAGCTCGTCCGAGTAGTCGGGGGCCCCGTCGAGGCCGATGTTCACCTCCGAGCCGGCGAGCAGGCGGAAGCCCTTCGGGGCTCCCTCGTTCCACTTCCGGACCTCCTCGATCCGCTTGGCGAGGCGCTTGGGCGTGACGTGGTCGCCGAAGCCGTGGCTCGCCGAGTGGTCGGTGATCGCGAAGTAGGCGTAGCCCCGCGCCCGCGCCGCAGCGGCCATCTCGTCGAGGCTGTTCCGCCCGTCGGAGAGGGTGGTGTGGCTATGCAGGTCGCCGCGGATCTGATCCAGGGTGACCAGCGCGGGCAGCTCGCCGGACTCCCCCGCCTCGATCTCGCCGCGTCCCTGGCGCAGCTCGGGCTCGATCCAGGGCAGTCCGAGCAACTCGTAGACGCCGGCCTCCTCGGCGAAGCGGTGGACAGCCTTGCCCTCCGTCTCGGCGACACCGTGCTCGCTGACCGAGAAGCCGCGCGCGAGCGCCCGTTCGCGGAGCTGCACGTTGTGCTCGGCCGAGCCCGTGAAGTGCTGGAGCAGGTTGCCGAACGTCTCCGGGGCGGTTATCCGGAGGTCCACCTTGAGGACCGGCGTGGGTGAGCGCGCTGGTGCCCGCCTCCCCCGCCGAGCCCGTCTGCGCCACCAGCTCGCTCTCCGCGAGGGCCCTGCCGAGGGCGGCGGGGTCGTCCGAGGTCGCGACGAGGTCAATGTCCTTGCAGGTCTCGGCCCAGCGCCGGGCCGAGCCCGCGATCACGACCTGGCCGCACGACGGGTGCGCGCGCATCGCGGCCGCCAGCTCCTCGGCGACGGGCAGGACCTTCGAGAGCAGGCGGCGGTCGCTGTCGTCGCCCGCGTCCGGCAGCGTCTCCAGCGCGGCGAGAACGTTCTCCTCGACCTTGGCTCCCAGCCCCTTGACGTCGCGGATCCGCTCCTGCTCCGCGGCCTCGCGCAGCCCGTCGAGGTCCTTGACGCCGAGCTCGTCGTACAGGCGCCGCGCTGTCTTGGCGCCGAGGCCGGGGACGCGGGTGACGTCCACGAGCGAGGCGGGGAACTTCGCCTTGAGCTTGTCGGCCGAGGGGATCGAGCCCGTCTCGATCAGGGTCTCGACCTTCTGGGCCATCGTCTTGCCGAACCCCGGCAGCTCGGTCAGCCTGCCGTCTTTGGCGAGCTGCTCGAGCGAGACCGGGCTGTCGGTCGCGGTGCGGGCCGCCTCCTTGTAGGCGAGCACACGGAAGCGGTCGGCGCCGTCGAGCTCGTAGAGGGTCCCCAGCTCCCGCAGGGCGGCGGCGATCTCGGCGTTGCGCATCCCGGAAACGTAGTGCGCGCGCCGCGGCGGCTCCTGGTCAGTCCGGGGTAACCGGAGCCGACGGCCAGCTGAAGGTCAGGGGGTTCTGGCCGAAACGGGGCCCGAACTGATCGTGGTCGCGCCAGCGGTTGAAGCGCGCGTTCACCTTGCGCTTGCGGGTCCCGAGCAGCACGCGGCTGTGCGCCTTCTCCCACTGGGTCGCGCCGTACTCGCGCAGCGAGGTGTCCTGCAGCACCTCGTCGGACTGGAAGTAGTGCGCGGTCTCGTGGATCACCCAGCGCTCGGCGACCCGGTGCAGGCGCCGGGCGCGCCGGTCCCCCTTTGACCTCGCCAGCAGCGTCCGCGCGCCCGGGGTGATGAAGATCGTCCTGCAGCCGTCCTCGTCGGGCCCGACCCACATCGGCTCGCGCGGGCCGGGCCGGGGCGCGGCGGCGGTGATGAAGCGCAGGCGAGGGGCGGGCTCGCCCGAGGAGCCGAGGTACCGGGAGGACCGGGTCCACAGCGTGAGGTAGTCGCGGACGGCGTCCCGCTGCTGGCGGCCGCCCGGGCCATCGCCGGGCTTCCCGCAGACAGCCTCAGCTCCGGCGGCGCCGGCCGACCCGGCAAGGGGCCCGGCGGCCACGCCCAGCGCGCACACGACGAGCGCCGCCGAAAGGCGACGGGCCAGGCTCGACGCATGCGGGCCACCGAACACGCGACACATTCTTGCGAGACGCCCGAAACGCCGGGTGATGCCGCGGAAACTAGGCTGCCCGCCGTGGCCTCCCCCGCGACCGAGCCGGCCGACCACCGCGAGGTCTGGGTCGTCCTGCCGACCTACAACGAGGCCGAGAACCTCGAGCGGATCGCCGCAGCGATCCTCGAGCGGCTGCCCGAGCGCCGGCGGCTGCTGATCGTGGACGACAACTCGCCGGACGGCACCGGGCGGATCGCCGACCGGCTCGCCGCCGAGCGCGACGACGTCGAGGTGCTGCACCGGCGGGCGAAGGAGGGGATCGGCCCCGCCTACATCGCCGGCTTCAGGCGCGCGCTCGCCGGCGGCGCCGACCTGATCATCGAGATGGACGCCGACTTCTCGCACGACCCGGCCTACCTGCCCCAGCTCCTGCGGGTGATCGAGAACGCCGACCTGGTGATCGGCTCTCGCTACGTGCCGGGGGGCGGGGTCACCGAGTGGGGCAAGGTGCGGCGCTTCGTCAGCAGGGGCGGCAGCTCGTACGCGCGAACGATGCTCGGCCTCGAGGTCCGCGACCTCACGGGCGGGTTCAAGTGCTTCCGCCGCGAGGTGCTGGAGGCGATCGACCTGGACGCCGTCACCGCCAAGGGCTACGCCTTCCAGGTCGAGATGACCTATCGCGCGATCCAGGGCGGGTTCAGGGTCGTCGAGGTGCCGATCGTGTTTCGCGATCGCACCGAGGGGAACTCGAAGATGAGCCGGGCGATCTTCGCCGAGGCGGTCTGGCGGGTCCCCGCGATGCGGCTCCGTCGGCGGCGGGTGCGAGGGTCAGGGCGATGACGGCAGAAAGCCTTGCTTCATTTTGTATAGTGATGTGACACCAGCGGCAACCGCTACCTGAGGAGACGAAAGTGCCGGGCAAGCTCACCGATGTGACCGACGCCAACTTCCAGTCCGACGTCCTCGACTCGGACAGCCCAGTGCTCGTCGACTTCTGGGCGCCCTGGTGCGGGCCGTGCCGCGTCGTGCACCCCGTCCTCGAGGAGATGGACGCCGAGCGCGACGACCTCAAGATCGTCAGCATCGACGTGGACCAGAACCAGCAGACCGCCGCGCGCTACGAGGTCCTCTCGATTCCGACGATGATCCTGTTCAAGGACGGCGAGGAGGCCAAGCGGATCATCGGCGCGATGCCGAAGGCCCGCATCGAGGCCGACCTCGAGCCGGTCCTCGCCGCGTAGCGGCGAGGACCACACGGCTTCGTTCGCCGCGTAGCGGCGAGGACCACACGGCTTCCTCGCCGCTCAGCCGAGCCGCTCGACCAGCGCGGGGCTGAGCTCCGCGATCGTCCCGATCTCGGCCTCTGCCAGATCGAGCGTGTGCGGCGCGGGCGGCAGCTCCGGATTCGGGACCGCGATCACCTTCATCCCGGCGGCGTGCGCGGCGAGGATGCCGTTGCCCGAGTCCTCGATCGCGACGCAGCGCTCGGGCGGCGTTCCGAGGCGCCCCGCGGCCTCGAGGAAGACGTCCGGCGAGGGCTTGCCGTTCGCGACCTCCTCGGATGAGACCGTCGCGTCGAAGCTCTCGGCCAGGCCGGACAGCTCGAGCACGAGGTCGATCAGCTCGCGATTGGCGGATGAGGCGAGGGCGAGCGGCCAGCGCTCGTCCAGGGCCTGACGGCGGCGACCGCGCCGGGGACCAGCGGCAGGTGCTCGCGGTAGGCGCGGTCCATCTTCGCCACCACGGCGTCCGAGATCTCCCGCGGGTCCAGCGGCACCTTCAAATCGTCGCGCATGTAGCGGGTCCACTCGGGAGAGCTCAGGCCCTGCATCCGCTCCTGGGCCTCGTCGAGCCAGCGCCCGCCGGACTGCTCGGCCAGCTCCCTGCGCTTCTCCGTCCAGAGCAGCTCCGAGACGATGATCACGCCGTCGAGGTCGAAGACGACCGCGGCGACGCCCTCGCCGGCGCTCACTCCGGCGACCGGGTGACGGCGATCAGCAGCTCACGGCCCTCCACCGTGGTGGACTCGGCGCCGTCGGCCTCGTAGGCGACCGAGCTGGCCAGGGTCTCGCCGCTGATGTAGGGCTCGTGGGCGCGGGCGGCGGCGAGCAGGTCGGCGTCGCCGCCGAGGCGCAGCTCGATCCGGTCGGAGACGTCGAGGCCCGCGGACTTGCGGGCGTTCTGGACGGCGTGGACGATCTCGCGCGCCCAGCCCTCGGCGCGCAGCTCGTCGTCGAGCTCCAGCGCCAAGGCGACGGCATGGCCCGCCCCGGCCTCCACCTGGTAGCCCTCGAGCGGCTCCATCACGAGGCTGATGTCGTCGGGGCCGAGGGTGTGGTCCTTGCCGTCCACGGAGACGCCGACCTCCTCGCCGGCATCGAGCGCCTTCGAGACGTCGGCCGCGTCGAGCGACTCGATCGCGGCCTTGGCCTGTGGCATGTCCTTGCCGAAGCGCGGGCCGAGGGCCCGGAAGTTCGGCTTCACGCGGTAGGCGACGAGGTCGGACTCCTCGGCGACGAACTCGAGCTCCTTCACGTTCAGCTCGGACGCCACGAGCTCGGAGAGGCGCTCGATCTCCGGCCGCTCCTCGGAGCTGGCGACGATCACGGCCTTGCGCAGCGGCTGGCGCACCTTGACCTTCGAGTGGGCGCGCGCGGCGCGGCCGAGCTCGACGGTGCGGCGCACCGCCTCCATGCCGGCCTCGAGCTCCGGGTCGACGAGCGCCTCGTCGGGCTCGGGGAAGTCGGCGAGGTGAACCGAATCCGGACGGTCGCCGAGCTCACCGTCCTCGCCCCCGGCGAGGTTGGCGTAGATCGCGTCGGCGAGGAACGGGGTGAACGGCGCCAGCAGCTTGGTCGCCTCCAGCAGGCAATGGCGCAGGGTCGCGAAGGCCGCCAGGTCGCCGTCCCAGAAGCGCCGGCGGCCGAGGCGGACGTACCAGTTGGAGAGCTCGTCCACGAAGGCGGCGATCTCGCGCCCGGCGCTGGTGCAGTCGAAGCCGTCCATGTGCTCGCGGACGCTCGCCACGGTGGCCTGCAGGCGGGACAGGGCCCAGCGATCGAGCTCGCCCGCGGGACCGGCCTCGTCGCCGATCGAGGCGAGGTCGAAGGCCTCGAGCTGCTCGACCCCGAGGCCCTCGGTGTTCGCGTAGAGCACCCAGAAGGAGTAGGTGTTCCAGAGGGTCAGGAGGAACTGGCGGACGGCCTCGCCGACCGTGTCCACCGAGAAGCGGTAGCCGGCCCAGGGCTGCTGCGAGGTGAAGTAGTACCAGCGGAAAGCGTCAGCGCCGTGGCGCTCGATCACCTCCCAGGGGTCCACGACGTTGCCGCGGCTCTTCGACATCTTCTGGCCCTCGGGGTCGAGGATCAGGCCGAGGCAGACGCAGTTGAGGAAGTTGGTCTGGTCGAAGAGGAGCACCGACTCGGCGAGCTGCGTGTAGAACCAGCCGCGGGTCTGGTCGATCGCCTCGCAGATGTAGTCGGCCGGGAAGCGCTCGGCGAACAGCTCCTCGTTCTCGAAGGGGTAGTGGAACTGGGCGAAGGGCATCGCGCCCGAGTCGAACCAGGTGTCGATCACCGCCGGGACGCGGCGCATCTCACCGCCGCAGCCCTCGCGCGGGCACTCGAGGACGACCTCGTCTATGTAGGGGCGGTGCAGGTCGTCGGGGACCTCACCGCCGCGCTCGCGCAGCTCCTCGCGCGAGCCGGCGCAGAAGCGCTCCTCGCAGTCGGCCTCACCGCACTCCCAGATCGGCAGCGGCGTGCCCCAGTAGCGGTCGCGCGAGAGCGCCCAGTCCACGTTGTTCTCGAGCCACTTGCCGAAGCGCCCGTGCCTGATGTGCTCGGGGTGCCAGCCGATCCGCTCGTTCTCGGCCAGCATCCGGTCCTTGACCTGGGTGGTGGCGATGTACCAGCTCGCCTTCGCGTAGTAGAGGAGAGGCGTGTCGCAGCGCCAGCAGTGCGGGTAGGCGTGCAGGTAGGGCTCGGCGCGGAGCACCTTCCCGGTCGGCCTCCAGCGCCGCGACGATGTCGGGGTCGGCCTCCTTGACCTTGCGGCCGGCGAAGTCGGTGACCCGCTCGTCGAACGTGCCCTCGAGCGTGACCGGGTTCTGCAGCGTGATCCCGTACTCCTCGCCGAGCCGGAAGTCGTCCTCGCCGAAGGCGACGGCGGTGTGGACGAGCCCCGTGCCGTCCTCGGTGGTGACGAAGTCCCCCAGCAGGACCGTGTGGCCGCGGGGGCCGTAGTCGGTGACGTAGCCGAAGGGCGGCTCGTAGCTCGTGCCCGCCAGGGCCTCGCCCGGGAAGTGGGCGAGGATCTCGGCGCCTTCGCCGAGGACCGCCTCCACGCGGTCGCGAGCGAGGACGAAGACCTCGCCGGGCCCGCCGCCCTTCTCGCCCCCGCGGGCCCGCACGTACTCGATCTCGGCCCCGGCCGCGACCGCGGCGTTCGAGATCAGGGTCCAGGGCGTGGTCGTCCAGACCAGCAGCCGGTCGCCGGGCTCCAGCGGCGACTCCGGGATCTGGTCGGACGGCGGGACTTCCCGGATCGGCAGCTTCACGTAGACGGAGAGGTCCTCGACGTCGTGGTAGCCGAGGGCGACCTCGTGCGAGCTGAGCGCGGTGCCGCAGCGCGGGCAGTAGGGGACGACCTTGTGGCCCTCGTAGAGGCGGCCGTCGTCCCACATCCGCCGCAGCGCCCACCAGCCCGACTCGATGTAGTCGTCCTCCATCGTCACGTAGGGGTCGTCGAGGTCGATCCAGAACCCGATCCGCTCGGTCAGCCGGTTCCACTCCTCCACGTAGCGGAAGACCGACTCGCGGCAGCGCGCGTTGAACTCGGCGATCCCGTACTCCTCGATCTCCGCCTTCGAGGAGATCCCGAGCTCCTTCTCGACCTCGAGCTCGACCGGCAGCCCGTGGCAGTCCCAGCCCGCCTTGCGCGGCACGCGGTGCCCGGTCATCGTGCGGTAGCGCGGGTAGATGTCCTTGAAGACCCGCGAGAGGACGTGGCCCGAGTGAGGACGGCCGTTCGCGGTCGGCGGCCCCTCGTAGAAGCTCCACAGGCGACTCCCGGCTGTGCTTCTCGACCGAGCGCGCGAAGACGTCGCGCTCGCGCCAGCGCTCCAGCACCTCCTCCTCGAGGCGGGGGAACGACTGCTTGGGGTCTACGGGGCGAAAGCCTGGCACGAGCGGCGATTCTACGAGCGAGGGTGCGGGCGACCGGCGCGGGGGGAAGCGCGGCGGGGTTGGATCAGGAGGCCAACGTGACCGAGCCGTCTTCCCCGAGGGTCCAGTGCGGGTTGTGTGCGACCTCCCACGGGTGCCCGTCGGGGTCGATGAAGACACCGCTGTAGCCGCCCCAGAAGGTCTCGTCGGGCTCGCGGCCGATGGTCGCCCCAGCCGCGCGAGCCTGCTCGATCACGTCGTCCACCTCGGCGGGCGAGCGGGCGTTGTACGCCAACGTGACCCCTCCCCAGCCGGGCGCGTCGCTGACCGTGCTGTCCTCGGCGAGGCGGGCGCGGTCCCAGAGCGCGATCACGATGCCGCCCGCCTGGAAGAAGACGACATCGTCATCCGGCGCGGCGCCGGTGACCCAGCCGAGCCCCTCGTAGAACGCGCGCGCATCGGCGAGATCGGAGACACCGAGGGTGATCAGGCTGAGGCGCTGCTCCATGGGCGAACCATAGAACCGGAGGCACGCCGGGCATAGCATCGGGTCATGGCCGAGGGACTGCACGTCGTGATCGGCGCCGGCGGCGGCATCGGCGGAGCCGTCGCGCGCGAGCTGGTGGCGCGCGAGCTCCCGGCGGTGGCCGTCAGCCGCGCCGGGAGGACGGGGCCGCAGGGCGCGCAGCGCCGCGCGGCCGACGCGGCGAGCACGCCCGGCGCGATCGAGGCCTGCCGCGGCGCCGCGGTCGTCTACCACTGCGCCCAGCCCCCCTACACCCGCTGGGCCGAGGAGTTCCCGCCGCTGACCGAGGCGGTGATGCTGGGAGCGCGCGAGGCCGGCGCCAAGCTCGTGATGGCCGACAACCTCTACATGTACGGGCCGCCGGACGGCCCGATGACCGAGGAGAGCCCGCGGAACGCGACCGGGAGCAAGGGCCGCACGCGGATCGCGATGGAGGAGCGGCTGCTGGAGGCGCACGCGTCCGGGGAGAACCGCGTCGCGATCGGGCGCGCCTCCGACTACTACGGGCAGGGCGGGCGCAACTCGGTCCTCGGCGACCAGGTCTTCGGTCGCCTCGCGCGGGGAAAGCGGCCGCGCTGGCTCGGCGACCTCGACCAGCCGCACACCGTCAACTACCTCGGCGACGTGGGACGCGCGCTCGTCACCCTCGGGCTTCGCGACGAGGCCGACGGCGAGATCTGGCACCTGCCCGCCGCCCCGCCGCTGACGGGGCGGCGCTTCTGCGAGCTGGCGGGCGAGGCGATGGACGTCGAGCGCGAGCCGGTCCTGACCTCGCCGACGATGATCCGCATCGCCGGCCTGGTCTCGCCCCTGATCCGCGAGCTGCGCGAGACGAGCTACCAGTTCACGGCGCCGTTCGTCAGCGACGCGAGCAAGTTCGAGACCGCGTTCGGCCCGTTCGAGATCACCCCGCACGACGCGGCGGTACGGGTCACGGCCGAGTGGTTCCGGGACGCCGAAGGCTGACGGCTTCGCCGTCAGGTCGCAACCACAACCACGCCTAGAGGTGTGACGCCAGGGGCCCACCCGGGGCAGACACGTGGCGACGATAATCACTCTCTGTGGTGGATGCCGTCGCCGAGCTCGAACGGGGCCGTCAGTCCTACGCAAGCCAGGCGTGGACGGACGCCTTCGAGTTGCTGTCAGCCGCCGATCGGTCGGACCAGCTCGGAGCGGGGGACCTGGAGCTGCTCGCCACCTCGGCCTACATGCTCGGCCGGGAGGAGGACTACCTGGGAATCCTGGAGCGCGCCTACCGAGCCCACCTCGATGCCGACGAGGGGCTGGCCGCCCTGCGCTGCGCCTTCTGGATCGGCGTCACCCTCGCCTCTGGTGGGGAGATGGGCCGCGCCGGCGGGTGGCTCGGCCGCGCCCAGCGGCTGCTCGACCGCGAGGGGGACGACTGCGTTGACAGCGGCTACCTGCTCCTGCCGCGCGTCTTCGAGCAGGAGGGGAGCGGCGACCTGGAGGCGGCCGCCGCAACTGCGGCCGAGGCGGCCGCAATTGGCGAGCGCTTCGGCGATCCGGATCTGTTCGCCTTAGCCGCACACGAGCAGGGCCACACCCTGATCCGGCTCGGGCGCCTCAAGGAAGGCCTCGCGCTGCTGGACGAGTCGATGGTGGCGGTCACCGCCGGCGAGCTCTCCCCGATCGCATCCGGAATCGTCTACTGCGGCGTGATCCTGGCCTGCCAGGACGCCCACGAGCTTCGCCGTGCCCAGGAGTGGACTTTCGCCCTCACCGGCTGGTGCGAGCGCCAGCCCGACCTGGTCGCCTTCACGGGACGCTGCCTCGTGCATCGCGCCCAGATCATGCAGCTGCGCGGCGCCTGGTCGGAGGCGATCGAGGAGGCGCGACGGGCCGCCGAGCGCTGCCTGCGGGCAGAGAACCCGGCGGCAGCGGGGGAGGCCTGCTACCAGAGGGGTGAGATCCACCGCCTCCTCGGGGATTACCGCGCGGCCGAGGAGGCCTACCGCGAGGCGAGCGGACACGGGTGGGAGCCGCAGCCGGGCCTCGCCCTGATGCGCCTGGCTCAGGGGAAGGCCGACGCAGCGGAGGCCGCGATCCGCCGGGTGGAAGCCGAGACCTCCGAGCCCGGCAAGCGGGCAGGGTTGCTGCCCGCATTCGTCGAGATCATGCTTGCCGTCGATGACCTGGATGCCGCCCGCGCAGCCTCCGGAGAACTCGAAGCGATCGCCCAGGGCCAGGAGAATGGCGCGCTCGGATCAATGGCGGCTGGGGCGCGCGGCGCGGTCGAGCTGGCCGAGGGGGACGCGCGGGCCGCTCTGGTCTCCCTCCGCAGCGCGGGCGAAATATGGCAGCAGCTGGAGGCGCCCTACGAGGCGGCGCGTGCGCGGGAGCTGGTCGGGCTCGCCTGCCGGGCCCTGGGCGACGAGGACACGGCCGCCCTGGAGCTCGAGGCGGCCAGCGACGCGTACGCGGAGCTGGGGGCGACGGCGGACCTCGCCCGGATCGGCTCACTCACCGCGCATGGCCCCGGCGACACCCACGGGCTGACCGAGCGCGAGCTCGAGGTGCTGCGCTACCTCGCCGCCGGCGAGACCAACAAGGCGATCGCGGCCGAGCTCGTGCTCAGCGAGCGCACCGTGGACCGTCACGTGAGCAACATCTTCGCCAAGGTCGGCGTCTCCTCACGCGCCGCGGCTACCGCCTACGCCTACGAACACCGGCTGATCTGAGCACGCGTGGGTGAAACCACCCACGCCGCTCCACGGGCGGAAGTTGGGTGGTTCAGCCGATGCGCGGCGCACCCGGCGGACCTAGTCTCGGCCTCCAGGTACCCACAACAACAGGAGGCGCGGAATGCCGCACGTATCCAAGGAGACAGCGTCCGAGAAGATCGCGTTCGAGGGACTCGACGTCCGCCTCGAGAACCTCGAAGGCGGCTACTCGGTCTGCTTCGAGTCGCACACAGCCGACGCCGACCTAGCGGACCTTTTCCGCGGCCTGCCCAAGGACCGCGCCCAGCTCCCGCGCTGGGGCTACGTGATCACGGGGAGG
Source organism: uncultured Solirubrobacterales bacterium (assembly GCA_963805235.1). Taxonomy (GTDB): domain Bacteria; phylum Actinomycetota; class Thermoleophilia; order Solirubrobacterales; family 70-9; genus DASSYK01. The sequence continues at coordinate 58,187 of CAWDTF010000007.1, forward strand.
GTGGGCTTCCGATTCCCCGACAGCGAGGAGACCTACGAGGCCGGCGACGCCTACTACGTCCCGCCGGGCCATACACCGGTCCACTATGCGGGAGCGGAGATCGTCGAGTTCAGCCCCACGAAGATCCTCGGCGAGACGATCCCCGTCGTGATGAGGAACCTGGAGGCGGCCGGAGCGGAAATGGGGAGCTCGCCATGAAATACGGGCCCGCCTTACGCCATCGGCTTCCATCCCGCTAAGCGTTGAAAGGGGGTGGCCGCTAGGCGGCGCGGTCCAGCTTGCGGCAGATCTCGGCGAGCTGTCGCTTCTCGCCCTCGTCGAGTCCGCCGAAGGCCTCGCGCACCCGCTCGGCGTGGCCGGGAAAGGCGTGGGTGACGAGGTTGCGGCCGGCCGGCGTCAGCGTGACCGAGACTGCGCGGCGGTCCGACTCGAGCCGGGTGCGGACGACGAAGCCGCGGCTCTCGAGCGTGTCGAGGACCTCGGTGGCGGTCGCCTTCGAGGCGTTGAGGCGCCGGCGGATCGCGCGCAGCTCGAGCTGGCCTCCCGCGCTGGTCAGCAGGACGAGCATCGCAAAGCCGGTCGCGGAGACCCCGATGCGGTCGAGGTCGGCCGCCAGGCGGCGGGTGAGCGTCGCCTCGGCTCGCACGAGGGCCTCGAGCGCCCGGTGCGCGAGCGGGTCGATGGGGCGAATGGAGGTCGCCTCGTCGCTCACGGGCGTCAACTTATGGGGCGGAGCGGACGGGATCGGGGCCGGCGTGCCGACCCTCGTAGGATCGGCCCGTGGCCGCGACGCGCACTACCGCCTTCCTCGCCGCGCTCGCCGCGGCGGCGCTGCTCGCCGCGGGATGCTCGAAGAGCGAGCCCGAGGACACCCCGAGCGCCTGCCTGGCGGGAACTGAGGCCTATCTCACCGCGCTGGAGGCGGCGCCGGGCGAGGTCAGGCTGGAGGGCGAGACGCCGATCTCCGACTGCCTCGTGCCCGAGCCGACCACCGGCGACCTCTCCGAGGCCGGCCGCCAGATGGTCGAGGCCGCGACGGACCTCAACGCCGCCGCGCGGCGGGATCCGACCGGGCCCGAGGCCCTTCAGCTCGGCTACCTGATCGGAGCCGTCGAGCGCGGCGCCGACAGCGCCCACGCCGACCTCGTCCTCCGTCTCAACAGCGCCGCCCGCTACTCGCCTCAGGGCCTGCTGCCCGCGGCCTTCGAGCGCACCTTCGGGCAGGGCTATGAAGCCGGGCTCGAGTCCGGCTAGATAGCCTGGGTGCATGACCGAGCACCCGACCCAGGAGACCGACCCGACCGCGGCAACCCCCCTCTGGGGAGGCGAGACAGCCAAGGCGATCGAGAACTTCCGCATCTCCGGCCACCCGGTCCCAGCTCCCGTGATCCACTGGCTCGGCCGCATCAAGGCCGCGGCCGCGCGCGCCAACGCCGACCTCGGAAAGCTCGACCCCGAGATCGCCCGCCAGGTCGCCGATGCCGGCGACGAGGTTGCCGCCGGGCGCCACGACGTCCACTTCCCGGTGGACGTCTTCCAGACCGGCTCGGGCACCTCCTCGAACATGAACGCGAACGAGGTGATCGCCAACCTCGCGGGCGAGGGCGTCCACCCGAACGACCACGTGAACATGGGTCAGTCGTCGAACGACGTCTTCCCGTCGGCCGTCCACCTGGCGGCGCTCGGGGAGGTGCACTCGGACCTCCTGCCCGCGCTCGACGAGCTCGCCTCGGCGCTGGAGCGCAAGGCCGACGAGCTCGCCGACCACGTGAAGACGGGCCGCACCCACCTGATGGACGCGGTCCCGGTGACACTCGGCCAGGAGTTCGCGGGCTACGCCACCCAGGTCAAGCTGGGCGCCCAGCGCGTCCGCGACACCCTCGGCCGGGTCGGCCAGATCCCGCTGGGCGGCACCGCGACGGGCACCGGCCTCAACACCCACCCCGAGTTCGCCGCCAAGGTGCGCGAGCAGCTCGCCGCAGACACCGGCCTCGACATCTCCGAGCCCGCCGACCCCTTCGAGGCGCAGGCCAACCGGGACGCTCTGGTGGAGCTCAGCGGCGCCCTCAAGACCGTGGCCGTCTCGATGATCAAGATCGCCAACGACCTGGCCCTGATGGGCTCCGGTCCCCGCGCCGGCCTCGCCGAGCTGCGGCTGCCGGAGCTGCAGAAGGGCTCCTCGATCATGCCCGGCAAGGTCAACCCGGTGATCCCCGAGGTCGTGATCCAGGTCGCCGACCAGGTGATCGGCAACGACACGGCGATCACGCTCGGCGGCACCCAGGGCCAGTTCGAGCTGAATGTGCGGGTGCCGCTGATCGCCCGCAACCTGCTCGACTCGATCAAGCTGCTGGCGGCCGCCTCGCGGGCACTCGACGAGAAGTGCGTCAGCGGGCTGGAGCCGAACGAGGAGATGCTGCAGCGCCACACCGAGGCGAACCTGATCGTCGCCACCGCCCTCAACGAGCACATCGGCTACGACAAGGCCGGCGAGATCGTCAAGGAGGCCGCCGCCTCGGATCGCTCGATCCGCGAGGTGGCGCTGGAGAAGGGCGTCGAGGAGTCTGTCCTGGACGAGGCGCTCGACCATCGCAAGATGGCCCGCCCGCACGACTAGCCTGCCGCAGCTACTTCCGCTTCTTCTTCCTCTTGCACTTCTTCTTCTTGGCCGCCGCCGAGGCGCCCTTCTTCGTCTTCTTCCTGGGCTTCTTACACTTCTTCTTGGCGGCCTTACCGGGCGGGGAGACGCTCGCCGGCTGCCCGGGTGGGAGGGAGGTGAGGACGGTGACGGAGTTGGAGCCGTAGGTGGCCACGGCAACGTCGGCCTTGCCGTCGGCGTCGAAGGCGCCGGTCTCGACGTCCCGCGGCGAGGTGCCCACCTGTGTCGAGGTATCGACCGCGGTCCCCCCTCCTCCGTTCGAGATGATCGCCGTAACGGTGCCCGAGTTCGCGCTGATCCCATCGTCGTCGCCGTCCCCGTCGAGGTCGCCCATCGCCACCGCGACAGGGTCCGTGCCGGTCGCCAGCACGCCGCCATACGAGAAGCCGCCCCCGCCGACGATGCCGTACCCCGGCCAGACCTGGTCGGGATTCTGGTTGGCGACGAGTAGATCCGGTTCGGAGTTGAAGTCAGGATTCGAGGCTGCCGACCACCAGGGCGCTCGGATTCGGGTCCGTCATGCTCGTGGCCGCGGTGTAGGTCGTTTGCGACCCGGTGAACTCCCCGGTGTCGTCCCCAAACAGGACGAGGACCTGATCATCGGTCTGACTGGCGACGATGGCGTCGAGGGTCGGGTCCGGCGTGCCGGCCGGGATGTCGTCGAACCTGCCGACCGCAATCGCCACCGGGTTGTCGGCTGCCGCGCAAAGCGAGGTGCACGGGGTCGCATCGGCGGCGAAGCCGCCCATCCCATCCCCGAGGTGGATCGAGACGGTGCTGGACCCATTGTTCGCGGAGACAAGGTCGGTCTTGCCGTCGTCGTTGAAGTCGCCCACCGCGATCGCGCGGGGGTCGCTGTTGGTCCCGGTCGGGACCGTGCCCGTGCCCGTGAAGGCGCCGGCCCCGTCGCCGAGCCGGATGGTGATGTTGTCGTCGCCGACGCTTGCGACCGCGAGGTCGGTGAAGGCGTCGCCGTTGAAGGACGCGGCGACGATCGAGCTGGGGGCGTCCCCCACCGAAACGGGAGCCGCGGCGGTGAACTGCCCGAACCCGTTCCCGAGCAGGACTGACACGTCGTCCGTCCCCTCGTTTGCGACGGCCAGGTCCGGCGCGCCGCCGTTGAAGTCCCCGACGGCGACGGAGGTGGGGTTGGTCCCGACCGGGAAGTCGCCCCTGAAGAAGCTGACGGCGCCGGCCGAGGCCGGAAGGGACAGCGCGAGGGCGACCAACAGGGCGACCGCGAGCGCGAGGGCCAGGACGGGGCCTGCGATGAGGCGCTGATGGGCGTCGAGGTTCATGGCATGGAGTGTCCTACGCGCCCGCGGGCCTGACAATCCATTCCTGGACGTTCGGACGAGCTAACCCTGGAGGGTGACCAGACGCTCTTCGGTCAGCTCGCGCACGGCGTAGGCGGGGCCCTCGCGCGTGTTGCCCGAGTCCTTGACGCCGCCGTAGGGCATCTGGTCGGTGCGGAAGGTCGGGACCTCGTTGATCAGGACGCCGCCGAACTCGAGCGCCTCCGCGGCGGCGAGGCCGCGGCCGATGTCGCGGGTGAAGACGCCGGCCTGGAGGCCGAAGCGCGCGTCGTTCGCCAGCGCCAGGCCCTCCTCGAAGGAGGAGAAGGAGTGGATCGTCGCGACAGGGCCGAAGATCTCGTCGCACCAGACCTTCGCCTCGCGCGGGGGCTCGCGCAGGACGGTCGGGGCCAGGCAGCGGTCCTCGTCCACCAGCTCACCGCCGGTGAGCAGCTCGCCGCCCGCGGCCACGGCCTCGTCAACCCAGGACTTGACCCGGTCGCGATCGTCGCGGGAGATCAGCGGGCCGACGTCCGTGGCCTCGTCCATCGGGTCGCCGGTGACCAGGCCCTCGACGTTCGCGACGAAGCGCTCGGTGAAGGAGTCGGCGATGGCGGAGTGGAGCAGGATCCTCTGCACCGAGATGCAGCTCTGACCCGCGTGGGAGAAGGCGTGGATCTTCGCCTTGTCGGCCGCCTGCTCCCAGTCCCCGTCCTCGTTGACCACCAGCGGAGCGGTTGAGCCGAGCTCCAGGTTGACCTGCTTGCGCGCCGCCTTCGCGCGGATCTCCCACCCGACGGGCGCCGAGCCGGTGAAGGTGATCGCGCCGGTCAGCGGGTGCTCGACGATCGTGTTGCCGACGTCGGAGCCGGAGCCGGTGATCACGTGCAGCCAGCTCTCCGGCAGGCCCGCCTCGTAGAGAATCTCCGCGAGCTTGATCGCGGAGATCGGCGTCTGGCCCGCCGGCTTCAGGACGACCGCGTTGCCGGCGGCGATCGCGGGGCCGAGCTTGTGGGCGACGAGGTTGAGCGGGAAGTTGAAGGGGCTGATCGCGCCGACGACCCCGTAGGGGACCCGCAGCACGAAGCCCAGCTTGCCCTCCCCGGCCGCGCCGGCCTCCATCGGGACCATCTCCCCGTTCAGCTTGAGCGCCTCGACCGCGGCGAAGGTGAGGGTGCCGACCGTTCGCTCGGCCTCGACCCGCGCGGTCTTGATCGGCTTACCGGCCTCGGCCGCGATCGTCGCCGCGAGGTCGTCGAGGCGCTGCGAGACGATGTGGGCGGCGCGGTCGAGCACCTCGGCGCGGGCGTGCTGGGGGAAGCCGCCGGCGTCGAAGGCGCCGCGGGCGGCCGTGACGGCGCGGTCCACCTCCGCCGCCCCGGCCTTGGGGACGCGCCCGACCAGCGTCTCGTCGTAGGGGCTGCGCACCTCCGACCACTCGCTCGTCTCCACGCGCTCGCCGGCCACCAGCAGCTTGTGGTCGGCCGCCTCGATCGTCTCCGTCGCCATCACGGGCCTCCTTCCCTGCACCGCGGATTCCAACCCGCGGTGCTCGCTACCCTGACCATAGAGGGGCGGTCAAGCCGCCGCTGGGCGCAGGGGAGCGCAACTTCCAGGGGGCTTGTCCGTTCCGTCCACATGGCCATTCCTGCGACACGCCACTCTCGCATCGCGCGCGCCCGCGTCGCGGCGGCGTGCCTGGCCGCCTGCGCCCTGGCCCTGACCCTCGCCGCCGCGCCCGCCGGCGCCGCCAAGCGCTGGGTCGTGAAGGGCGCGGGCTTCGGCCACGGGATCGGCATGAGCCAGTACGGGGCCTACGGGTCGGCCAAGCAGGGCATGGACTACAAGCCGATCCTCAAGCAGTACTACTCGGGCACCACGATCGGCAGCGCGGCCCCCGAGGCGATCCGGGTGCTGCTCCGTCCCTACCAGCCGAGCGTCCGCTTCAAGGGCGCGTCGGCCGCGTGCGGGGTCGGGCTCGTCGAGAAGAAGGCCTACACCGCGAAGCGGAAGGGCAGCAAGGTCGTCCTGCGCAACAAGTCCGGCGCCAGGCTCGCCAATTGCGGCGGCCTGCTCAGCGCCACCGGCGGTGAGAGCGTGGTGCTGCTCGGCAAGGGCGCCTATCGCGGAGCGCTCGAGGTCCGGCCCGCGAGCGTGCCGGGCCGATTGAACGCGATCAACGCGGTGGACATCGAGAGCTACCTGCGCGGCGTGGTCGCCGAGGAGTCGCCCAGCTCCTGGCCGCTGGACGCGCTGCGCGCCCAAGCGGTCGCCGCGCGCTCCTACGCGCTGACCACCGGCGTCGGCGGCAACGGCTTCGACGCCTACGACGACACCCGCAGCCAGGTCTACCGCGGGATCGCGGCTGAGACCGCGCGGACCGACACCGCCGTGGCCGGCACCGCCGGCGAGGTGGTCCAGTACGGCGGTGAGACGATCGAGGCGTTCTTCATGTCCACCTCGGGCGGTTACACCGAGAACAACGAGAACTCCTTCGGCGGCACGCCGGAGCCGTACCTGCGCGGCGTCCCCGATCCGAACGAGGCGGCCGCCGGCTCCCCCTACCACCGCTGGACGCGCAAGTTCTCCGCCGCGAGCATGCAGGCCGAGCTGGGCGACCTCGTCCCCGGCCGGCTGAAGCGCATCGTGGTCGCCCGCACCGGCGTCTCGCCACGGATCGTCACCGCGAAGCTCGTCGGCACCCGCGGCACGGGCAAGGTGAGCGGGCCGACGCTGCGAGCCAGGCTCGGGCTGCCGGACACCTGGGCGACGTTCAAGCGCAAGTAGCGGGACCGCGCGAGGGCACCGGGGCCGGCAGCGGCTACCCGTCGGGATAGGGCTGGAGCCGGATCCCGTGGTCGGTCTCGCGGGTGCCCAGCTCGTAGGCCGCGGCGCCGCTGACCGTCAGCCGCCGCGCGGTGCCGCCGTCGAGCACGACGTCCAGCTCGAGGTCGGAGATCGAGCAGTTGAGCGAATTGTGCTCGGGGCCGACCGGGTCGGCGTAGATCCAGGCGACGACGTCCTTGCGCTCGGCCGTCACCCGGCCCGTGACCTTGGCCCCGGGGCCGCGCAGCGAGAAGCGCGCGCCGGTCGGGCCCTCATCCACCTTGGTCGAGCGGATCCGCTCGAAGCCGCCCAGGCGAAGCGGCTCCCCATCCAGCATCAGCATCGCGTTGCCGATCCAGGGCGTGGTCAGCCCCGCCACCTTGATCCGGCCGACGGCCATGTCGAAGTAGTCGCCCGGGTCGCGCCCCTCGAAGGCGGCCCCCTGGATCCAGATCCAGCGCTCGGCGTGCTCGGCGCCCCAGTTGTGGCCGACCATCCCGCGCCAGCCGTCCACGTCGATCGTCTCGCCCCCCACCTCGATGCTTCCAGTGAAGCGCGCGTTCGGGTACGGGCTCAAGAGCTTCGTCTTCGGCAGCGGCGCGCCGTAGAGGAAGTCGCGCGGCAGGTGCCGGAACGGCTCGTGCTCGTCGTCGAACCTGAGGTCCCAGCGTGCGGAGAGGGCTTCGGTGGAGACGCCGCCCGTCGCCCGGCCCTCGCCGAGAACGGCGTCGCCGACCCGGATGTAGGAGTGCTCCGGGGCGTCAAGCGCGTCGGCGCCGAACTGGACCTTGGTCGCGCGGGGAGCGGGGGCCTCGGCGTCGAAGAGCACGAACCACAGCGCGCAGGTGACCGGCATGCCCGGCCGCTTGTGGACCGTGTGCCGGATCCAGGCGCCCAGGCCGCCGCCGGGGCGGTTCAGCTTCATGTAGAAGCTCTCGTAGTGGCCGTCCTTCTCCCCCGCAGCCAGCTCGGGGAACCGCGCCTCGGTCCGCATCGGCTGAACCCTAGAGAGATCAGCCCGTGAGCCGCGCGGCGCGGGCTCGGACCTCGGTCAGCGCCTCGGCCTCGCCCTCGACCTCGCGGCCGCGCATCAGCACCCGGCCCGCGACGACGGTCGTGTCCACGACCTCTCCGGACGCGGCGTAGACGAGGTCGGCGTCCCGGTCTCCGACCGCCATCGCGGCGTTGTCTCGGCGCAGCAGCAGGAAGTCCGCCGGCGCGCCCTGCTCCAGGGGCGTCCCGCCGAGCAGCGGCGAGCGCCGTCCCCGCGCGATCTCCAGTGCCTCGGCGGCCGGCAGCGCCGAGGGATCTCCGGTCTCGTGCTTCTGGAGCAGGGAGAGCAGCTTCACCTCCTCGAGGATGTCGAGGTTGTTGTTGGAGGAGACGCCGTCGGTCCCGAGGCCGAACCGGGCGCCGAGCTCGGAGGCGAGCGGATAGGGGAAGGCGCGCCCGACGGCCAGCTTCATGTTCGCGGCCGGGTTGGTGACGATCGTGGCGCCGCGCGCGGCGATCAGCTCCAGCTCGGCGGCGTCGAGCCAGACCCCGTGCGCGAGGACGGTCCGCTCGCCCAGCAGCCCGATCGCGTCGAGGTAGTGCGCGGGGCGCATGCCGTGCGCAGCGATGCAGTCGCGAACCTCGTGCTCTGTCTCGGAGAGGTGGATCTGGACCGGGATCCCCCGCTCGCGCGAGACACCCCCGAGCCACTCGAGCGAGGCGCGGCTGACCGTGTAGATCGCGTGCGGGGCGAAGCTCGGCCCGATCGCCGGGCCCAGCTCGGCGATGCCGTCGAGCTGCTCCATCGCCTCGCCGCGCATGCGCTCGCCCCGCTTCGGGTCCAGCCCGTCGATCAGGACCGCGCCTGCGGTCGCTCGCAGCCCCGCGTCGCGCGCCGCCCGGCCCGCCTCGATCCCGTGCCAGTACATGTCGAAGAAGCGGGCGGTGCCCGAGCGGATCATCTCGATCGCCGCCAGCCGGGTTCCCCAGTAGACGTCAGCCGGCTCGAGCTTCGCCTCGGCCGGCCAGATCTTGTCGCGCAGCCACTCCATCAGCGGCAGGTCGTCGCCGTAGCCGCGGAAGAGCGTCATCGCCGCGTGCGTGTGGCCGTTGACGAAGGGGGGCACCAGCAGCATCCCGCCGGCGTCGATCGTCTCGTCGCCGGGCTCCGGGGCCACCGTCGGGCCGAGGCCCGCGATCAGCCCGTCCACGGCCCTGAGCGCGACCCGCTCGCCGTCGAGCAGCGCGCCGGTGACGCAGAGCGCGCTCACCGCGCCAGCTCCGGCAGCACGCGCCCCAGCTCGGCGAGCAGCGACGGCGCGAAGGCGTCGCGGGCGTCGCGGTACTCCTCGACCGAGAGCGGCTTCTCCCCGAGCCCGTTACCGAGGTTGTCCACGGTGCACACCGCGGCGTAGGCCAGCCCCGCCTCGCGCGCCAGGATCGCCTCCCCGGCGATCGTCATTCCGACGAAGTGGGCGTCGCGGGAGAGGGCCCGGACCTCCGCGGGCGTCTCGAAGCGGGGGCCCGGCACCTGCGCGTAGACGCCGCCGTCGCGAAGCTGAAGCTCGCCGTGCGCCGCCCACGCGCCGACCACCCGCTCCCGCCAGAGCGGGTCGAAGCCGGGCACCGAGTGCCCGCGGGCGTCGTCGAAGAAGCTCGGCGCGATCCCCGGCGCGAAGAAGTCGTCCGGGCAGACGAGCGTCCCCACCCCGATCTCCGGGCGCAGCGAGCCGACCGACGCGAGCGCCAGGACGCGATCGCAGCCGAGCTCGCAGAGCGCGCGGACGTTCGCGCGGTGGTCCACCACGTGCGCCGGCGCGAACCGCTCGCGGCCGTGCCGGTCGAGGAAGACCGTCGCCCCGTCGTCGTCGAGCAGGTCGTCGAGGGTATGCCCGCGCGGGACGCTGTGCCCGTAGACGACGGCCAGGCGGGTGCCAGTGACAGCCGGCGGCTCGCTCACACCTTGATTGTGATCACGTCGCCGTCGGCCATGACGTAGTCGCGCCCCTCGGTCCGCAGCGTCCCGCGCTCCCGGGCGCCCGCGTAGCCCCCGGCGTCCACCAGCTCGTCCCAGGCCACGACCTCCGCCCGCACGAACGCCTTCTGGATGTCGCCGTGGACCTTGCCCGCGGCGTCCCACGCCGTCTGACCCCGCTTGACCGTGCGCGCCATCGCCTCCCTGTCCTCGCCGGCGGTGAAGAAGCTGACCAGCTCCAGGAGGTCGAACGCCGCGCGGATCAGCCGGCCGAGACCGGAGCCCTCGATGCCCATCTCCGTGCGCATCTCCTCGGCCTCGGCGTCGTCGAGCTCGCGCAGCTCGCTCTCGACCCGCGCCGAGATCGCGACCGCGCCGGCGCCCAGCTCGGCCGCGCGGGCGGCGAGCTCCGGCGGCACCTCGATCTCGCCCTCGTCCACGTTCGCGACGTAGAGGACGGGCTTGGCGGTGAGCGGGAAGAGCTTGCGCATCGCGTCGGGGGCGGCGTCGGGCACCGGTACCTCGCGGGCGGGCCTGCCGGCCGCGAGCGCGTCGGTCAGTGCTTCGAGCCACTCACGCTCGGCGATCGACTCCTTGTCGCCGGAGCGGGCTTCCTTCACGACCTTCTCGAGGCGGCGCTCGGCGCTGTCGAGGTCGGCCGCCAGCAGCTCCGTCTCGATCAGCTCCGCGTCGGCGACGGGGTCGATTCGACCCTCGGGGTGGGCGACGGCGCCCGCGCCGTGAGCGCGGATGACGTGGCAGATCGCGTCGGTCTCACGGATCGAAGCGAGGAACTGGTTGCCGAGTCCCTCACCCTTCGACGCCCCGGGCACGAGGCCGGCGATGTCGTGGAAGTCGATGGACTCGCCCACGACCTCCGAGCAGCCGACCACCTCGGCTACGCGCTCCAGCCGCTCGTCGGGAACCTCGACCACGGCGACGTTCGGGTCGATCGTCGTGAACGGGTGGCCGCCGGTCTCAGCCCCCGCCGCCGTCAGCGCGTTGAACAGGGTGGACTTGCCCGCGTTGGGCAGCCCGACGATCCCGATCTTCATCGCCACCCCGCGCTCGCCTCAGTCCACGAGGCCAAGCGGCAGCGCCAGGCCGAGGGCGATGCCGAGCAGGGCGCCCCCGAGCACGTCGGAGGGGTAGTGCATGCCGAGGTAGGGGCGGCATGCCGCGATCGCGAGGGCGAGCACGAAGAGGACCGCCGCCTCCGGGGCGATCCGGGTCATCGCCGTGGCGCAGGCGAACGACGCGGTCGAGTGCGCGGAGGGGAAGCTGAGCGAGGACGGGGCGCCGCCGAGCGGCGGAAGCCCCTCCAGAACCGGACGCTGCCGGCGCACCAGGAGCTTGACGGCGAAGTTGAGGCAGATCGCCAACGGGCCCAGCGCGGCGGCCAGCAGCCACTCGCCGCGGCGGTCGGGGTCGGCGAGGGCGAGCACGATCCCGATCGCGAGCCAGACGGCGCCGTACTCGCCGATCGCCCCGAGGAACCGGGCCACGGCCTCGGCGCGCGGCCCGTGGAAGCGGGTGCGCATCGCGTAGAGCAGGCGGTTGTCGAGCCGGGCAGGCACGGCGGCGCAGGATAGATGCGGGCGAGCGTGCGGCGGCGCGAGCGGGGTTCGGGGCGCTGAATCGTGCGGAGATGCGTGAGAGCTTCCGCGAGCGCGCCGAGTACCTGCGTCTGCGCGCGCGAGTGCTGGGCGCCGCGGCCGTCCCGGAGGGCCCGCATCCGCGAGAATCGGCCGATGGAGGCCACGCGGCGAACGATGGTCCCGGGCTACGAGCACGTGCCCGGGCACCACTGCGGCTCGACCGCCCTGCGCAACCTGCTCGGCTTCCACGGCGTTGAGGTCTCCGAGGAGATGGCCTTCGGCCTCGGGGCGGGCGCCTGCTTCTTCTACGTGGTGATCGAGGGGCAGTCGCCGTCCCGCTTCACGAACGGGCGGGCGGCGAAGCTGGAGGAGTCCTTCCTCGAGCTGACCGGCACGCCCCTGCGGCTGCGGACCGACGACGATCCCGAGCGCTCCTGGGAGCTGGCGCGGGAGAGCGTCGACGCCGGCCGCCCGGCGCTGCTGCTCACCGACCTCTACTACCTCGACCACTACGGCAACTCGGCCCACTTCCCGGGGCACGCGGTGGTCCTCGCCGGCTACGACAGGGAGAAGGCCCTGCTCTCCGACACCGGCTTCGAGGAGCTCCAGGAGACGGCCCTCGCGAACCTCGCGAAGGCGCGCCACTCGAAGCAGCCGATCTTCCAGCTCGAGGGCCACATGATCGACCTCCCCGAGGGGGCCGAGCTCGACGCCGAGCGGCTGCGCGCGACGGTCCCCGCCGCGGTTGAGCGCGCCGCGAGGGAGATGCTCCAGCCGGCCCTCGGTGAGTTCCAGGGGATCCCCGCGCTGCGCCGCCTCGCCGCCGAGATCGCCGGCTGGCCCGAGGGCGCTCCGGACTGGCAGTGGTGCGCGCGCTTCCTCTACCAGGTGATCGAGCGCCGCGGGACCGGTGGCGGCAACTTCCGCGCGATGTACTCACGCTTCCTGGCCGAGACCGGATACGAGGAGTCAGCCCTGGCCGCGGCGGCCTCCGAGCGCTGGACCGCTCTGGCCGAGGGCGCCCGCCAGGCGAGCGAGCGCGACGAGGCGGACCCGGCGCAATGGCGAGAGCTCGGCGAGCGAGCCGCCGCGGTGCTGGCGGCCGAGGAGCGGCTCTGGGAGTCCCTGGCGGCCTGAGCCGGGCCGCCTCGCTTGCGTCAGGCGGGCTTCGAGAAGCGCGCGAAGAAGCCGAGGGCGTTGCCGGCGCGGCGCTCGAAGGTGAAGCCGGCCGCCGCGGCGCGCAGGCGCATGCCCTTGATCCCCACGTAGTGCGGGTCGCCCATCAGCTCGCCGACGACCAACCGGCCGCCCGGCTTCAACACGCGTGCCAGCTCGCGCAGGGCCGCGTCCTGGTCGGGCACCTCGCCCAGCACGGTGACGAGGAAGGCCGCGTCGAAGGTCCCGTCCTCGTAGGGCATCGCGGCCGCGTCAGCCTGGGCCGGCGTGATGTTGGCCAGCCCGCGCTCGCGCGCCCGCTCCATCGTGTGGTCGAGCATCTCGCGCTGGATGTCGAGGATGTCCACGGCGCCCTCCTCCCCGGCCCACCCGGCCACGTCGAGCGTGTAGTAGCCGGTGCCGGGGCCGACCTCGAGAACCCGCTCTCCCGGGCGCACCGCCAGCACCTCGCGCAGGCGCTCGCGCGTGATCAGCGGATGCGGCGCCTCGATCCAGAAGCGCTGGCCGTAGGGGCAGGCCGAGGGGTTCTTGCGCCACCAGAGCGCCGCCGCGACGACGCCCAGCGCCGCGGCTATCAGCAGGCCCTTGAGTGCCCTCACGAGGCCGCCCCGCTCAGCCGCCGAAGCCGATCCCGTGGGGAGCGGCGGCGCTTCGCAGGAAGACGACCTGTCGCAGATCGAGCGAGACGTTGCCCTCGTCGGTCTCGAGGTCATACCAGCCCCGCGCGCGGTCGAGCTCCTTGCGGAACCCCTTCAGCGTGTCGGCGGCGATCTTCACCTCGACCACCTGGCCGCCGGCGAACCCGATCGAGACGCGCTCCGCGGCCGCCATCAGGCCTCGCCCCCGTGGGCAGCGGCCGGCTCGACGATCTCGGTGAGCACGCCGCCCGTCGCCTTCGGGTGCAGGAAGGCCACCCGCGAGTCGCGGATGCCGGTGCGCGGCTCGTTGTCGATCAGGTCCACCCCCGCCTCCTTCAGCTTGCTGAGCGCCTCCTCGATGTCGTCCACGGCGATAGGCGACGTGGTGCAGTCCCGGGCCCTTCCCGGCCAGGAACTTGCCGACCGGTGTGTCCGGTCCGAGCGGCGCCAGCAGCTCGACATGGCCGTCGCCGACGTCCAGCAGCACCGCCTCGACACCCTGCGACTCCACCGTCTCGCGGTGGGCCACGGGCATCCCGAAGCTCCCCTCGTAGAGCGCGATCGCACCCTCGAGGTCCTCGGTGGCGACGCCGACGTGGTCGATCCGGTCGAGCATGAGGAGGGCAGTCTAGTCAGGGGCGGTCGCCCGCCGGCCGTGCGGTCAGCCGGCGGCGTTCGCCTGCTCGACCCTGAGGATCTCGCGCATCGCCGCGACGCCGACCTCGAGCTGATCGGGCGTGGGCTCCTTGGTCGCGACCACCCGCTGGATCTCGTGTCCCGGGCGCCGGAACGCGCGCGCGGCGGCCGTGTCCGGGTTGCGCTCGCTCCAGGCGAACAGCTCAGCCGCGAGCGAGACGCCTGCGATCCCGACGGCGCCGCGGGCGAGCGCTCCCGGGCGCTCGAGCACCCGGTCGAGGATGAGCTGGCCGGCCACCGAGCAGAGGAGCATCGGCGCAATCAGGTTGGACCCGCAGCGGCTGTGCTCCTTGGTCGCGCTCGCGGGATCTATGCCCTGCTCATAGGCGCCGATCGCCTTGTGCTCGGCGCCGTGGTAGGCGGCCAGGTCGCGGTTGGAGAGCGCGACGAGTGCCGGGGCCAGGCCGAGCAGCGCCTGCGCCAGTTCCCGCGGCGCGCTGGTGCGCTCGCTGCGCAGGGCTCGGCTGAGTGCGGAGGCCCCGACCATCGCGCCGAGGACCCTCGGGTCCTCGAAGGGCAGCCTGGCCGAGCGCAGGCCGAGGCGGGCCGTCGGGATCAGCATGAAGGCCTCGGCCAGCTTCAGCGGGCCGCGCACGAGGGGCACCCGCGCCGCCAGATCGGGAGCGAGCACCGGCTTCGGGCCCGAGGCGACCTGGATCTCGCCGTCGCCGTCGCGCGCAGCGACCGCCCACGAGGTCGGGCCGTGCACCAGCAGGCCGTTGCGCAGCGCCATACCTCCCAGGCGCAGCGGCTGCGAGGGCTCGGGGGCGCCGGCACCGTTCGCGCCGCTGCCGTTCGTCGAGCTCATCCGAGCAGCCTCCGGGCCAGCGCGTGGAAGAAGCCCGCCGCCAGCTCGACGTCGGCGACGGGGACCCGCTCGTCCGCCCCGTGGATCAGGGGGGCTGACTCGAACAGGTCGATCTGACGCTGCGGGCAGAAGCCGAGGACGGTCGCGTCGAAGGCGGCGCGGAACCAGTGGCTGTCGCTGAACCCGGGCATCACGATCGGGGCGAGCTCCGCGCCCGGATCGGCCTCCGCCAGCCACTCCTGGATCGCGTCCGTCAGAGGCGACTCCAGCTCCGAGCGGTTGCCGACGACCGCCTCGCTGAACTCCAGCTCGTAGTCCCCGGGGCCGAGCAGCTCCTCGATCCGGCGCCTGGCGTCGCCCGCGTCGAGGCCAGGTGGCACCCGGCAGTCAATAAGCGCCTCCCCGCTGGAGGGGATCACGTTCGCCTTCCGCCCCGATTCGGCCTTGGTCGGCGTCAGGGTCACGCCGAGGATCGGCTCGGCGAGGAAGTCGGCCAGCCGCGGGTCGGCGGCGCGCACCGCCGCCAGCGCGTCGCCGAGCTCGCCGGCATCCACCTCGCCGCCGCGCAGCGCCCCGAGAAAGGCGAGGCCCTCCGGGGTGGGCTCCGGCGGAGGCTGGTCGGAGAGCTTCGCGACCAGCTCGGCGAGCTTGACCAGGGCGTTCTCCCCGATTCGCGGCAGGGAAGCGTGCCCCGCGACCCCCTTGGTGCGGAGCCGAACCCGGAAGATCCCCTTCTCGCCGACCGCGAGCGTGTAGAGGCGCCGGCCCTCGTACTCGAAGGCCGAGCCGCCGCCCTCGTTGACGACGAGGTCGCTGCGGACCTTGTCGGGGTGGCGCTCGCAGAGCCAGCGGGCGCCGAGCTCGCCGCCCGCCTCCTCGTCGGCGGTGATCACCAGCAGCAGCTCGCCTCCGGGCCGCCAGCCGTCCCGCCCGAGCGCGAGGCAGGCCGCGAGCTCGGCCGCGACCTGGCCCTTCATGTCGAGCGCGCCGCGTCCCCAGACCCAGCCGTCCTCCAGCTCCCCGCCCCAGGGGTCCCGGCTCCACTCCTCGGGGTCTGCGCGGACGGTGTCCGCGTGGCCGAGGTATGCGAGGGTCGGCCCGTCGCCGCCGCGAAGCCGCGCGACCAGGTTCGCCCGCCCGGGCTCGGCCTCCAGCAGCTCGCACTCGAAGCCCGCCTCGGTCAGCATCGCCGCCAGCTCCTCCTGAAGCGGCCGCTCGTTCCCGGGCGGGTTGACGGTGTCGGTCCGGATCAGGCGCTGGAGCAGCGAGACCGCCTCCGCGCCGAGGCCGGCCGGGAGTGCCGTCGCTGCGGTCCCCTCCGCCATGGGCCCACTCTACCCAGGGCCCGGAGCCGTCAGCCGAAGATCGCCTGCGCCGCCATCGCGAGCCCGCTCACCACGAGCACCGCGGCCATCGCGCGAATGAGCTGGTGCTCGTCGAGCCGGCCGGTGAAGCGGCTGCCGAGGTAGGCGGCCGGCATCGCCGCCGCGCCGCCGACGGCGAGGATCTCCCAGTCGATGCCGCTCGGCAGGTGGCCGAGCAGCCCGCCGAGGCCGACGACCACGCCGACCGCGGCATTCGTACCCACCGCCGCATACGGCCCGACGCCGGCCCACTTCACCATCGCGGGCAGGCGCAGCGAGCCGAGGATCAGCCCGACCAAGCCGCCGAGCAGCCCGACCCCGAAGCCGATCAGCGCCGCGTTCAGGAACAGCTCCATCCGCGTCGGCACCTGCTCGCCGCCGGAGGGGCGCCGGTAGCGGGCGACCTCGACCGCGCCGTAGAGGACGACCAGCGAGATCGCGCCGAGCAGGACGCGCTCGGGCAGCACTCCGGCGATCAGCCCGCCGGCGATCGCGCCCGCCAGCGAGGTCGGCGCCATCCACCCGAACAGGCGCCAGTTGACCCGGCCCCCGCGCCAGTGCGCGTAGGCGGACGTGAGCGCGGCGAGCCCCGAGATCGCCACGTTGGCGCCGGCCGCGGCGGCGGGAGAGCTGCCGACCAGCACGACCAGGGGGAGCCGCAGGTTGCCGAGGACGAGGCCCACCAGCCCGCCGAAGAACGAGACGGCGAACGACCAGGCGAAGACGGCTGCGAGCGCGAGCGGGTCCACGGCGCGGGGACGCTAGTGCTTTCTTGACCGGGTTGGTGTGAAACGGCGTGGCCGCCGAGAGGTTCCGCGAGCGCCGGTCTCATACTGGGGCTATGGGCGAGGGCGGACAGCTCTTCGACACCGGTGCGGCCGACGCGCGGGGCAGCGCGGGCGCCGCGGGCATGGGAGCAGGCCCCGGCGCTGGGCCCGGTCCCGGCGCGCCCCTCGCCTCGCGGATGCGCCCCCGGACCATCGACGAGTTCGTGGGGCAGTCCGAGCTGCTGGAGCCGGGCTCGGCGCTGCGCGTGGCGATCGAGTCCGGGCAGCCCCACAGCGCCGTCTTCTACGGCCCGCCCGGGACCGGCAAGACGACCCTGGCGAGGATCATCGCGGCCGAGGCGCACGGCGCCTTCGAGGAGCTCTCCGCGGTCAACGCCGGGCGGCCCGAGGTGCGCAAGGTGATCGAGCGCGCGAGGGAGCGCCGGGCCGGCGGGCGGCCGACGATCTTCTTCCTCGACGAGATCCACCGCTTCAACAAGGCCCAGCAGGACGCGCTGCTGCCGGCGGTCGAGGACGGGCTGGTGACGCTGATCGGAGCGACCACCGAGAACCCCTACTTCGAGGTGAACTCGGCGCTGCTCTCGCGCGCCCAGATCTACGAGTTCACCGCGCTCGGCCCCGAGGACGTGAAGGGCCTGCTGCGACGGGCGCTGACCGACGAGCGCGGCCTGCCGAACGCGCCCCCGGTCGCCGCCGAGGCGTTGGAGATGCTGGCCGCGCGGGCGGGCGGGGACGCCCGCGTCGCCCTCGCCGCGCTCGAGCGCGCGGTCGAGACGACGGTGGCCGCGGGGGCGGCCGAGGTCGGCGTCGAGGCGGTCTCCGACGCGCTGCAGCGCAAGGCCCTGCTCTACGACCGCGCCGGCGACAGGCACTACGACTACATCTCGGCCTGGATCAAGGCGACGCGCGGCTCGGACGTGGACGCGTCCGTCTACTACCTGGCCGTGATGCTCGAGGGCGGCGAGGACCCGCGGTTCATCGCCCGCCGCATGGTGATCTTCGCCTCCGAGGACATCGGCAACGCCGACCCGCGGGCGCTGGTGGTCGCCAACGCGGCCGCGCAGGCGGTGGACCGCGTCGGCCTGCCCGAGTGCGCCCTCAACCTCTCCCAGGCCGCGGCCTACCTGGCCCTGGCCCCGAAGTCGAACGCCTCGACGCTCGCCATCGGCCGCGCTTCCGCCCACGTGCGCGAGCACGGCGCGGCCGAGCCGCCGCCCTACCTGCAGGACGCGCACTACCCGGGCGCAAAGCAGCTCGGGCGCGGCGACGGGCTACCGCTACCCGCACGACGAGCCCGGCGGGGTCAGCGACCAGCCCCTGGCGCCCGAGGCCGTCCGCGGCGAGCGCTTCTACGAGCCGACCGACCGCGGCTTCGAGGCCGAGCTGCGCGAGCGCCTGAAGCGGCTGCGCGAGCGGCTCGGCGGCCGTTAGCAGTTTGTTAAGCGCCCGGCGGGCCGCGGTTCGCCGCAACTCTCCCGCGGGAGAAGGGTTCTAGGTGCGTCTGACGCTCCGGTCGCGAAGGTTCGCCGGAGCCGGCGCGTAAAAGCCGGGGAGTGGACACGAGGGCCGGAAGCCAGGGGATTGCTTCCGGCCCTCGCCTTTTTCGGGCGCCTAGAATCGCCGGACCGCGAGCGACCCGACAGAGGGAGTCACGATGGCCGCCAGCTCCAAGACGACGAAGAGCCGCGACGCGAAGCCCGCCGCCTCCGCGAAGCGCGAGGACGTTGAGGCCGGGCTCGAGTCCTTCAGCCCCGCGACGGGCGAGCTGCTCGGCTCGGTCGAGACGCTGACGCCCGGCAAGGTCCAGGGCGTCGTGGACGACGTCGCCGAGGTGCAGCCCTTCTGGGCGCAGCTCTCGCTCGCCGACCGCGCCCGCTACATGCGCCGGGCCGCCGACGTGCTGCTGGACGAGGTGGACGAGCTGGCCGAGCTGCTGAGCCGCGAGCAGGGCAAGCCGCGGGTCGAGTGCTACTCGATGGAGCTGCTGCCGACCGTGGACGCGCTGCACTGGATCGCCGACGCCGGACCCGACATCCTCGCCGACGAGCGCCAGGCGATGCCCCAGGCCTTCCTCAAGACGAAGCGCTCCAAGTTCGTCTACGAGCCGCTCGGGGTGGTCGGGGTGATCGCCCCCTGGAACTACCCGTGGTCCATCCCCTTCGGCGAGGTCGCGATCGCGCTGATGGCCGGCAACGGCGTCGTGCTGAAGCCGGCGAGCCTGACCCCGCTGATCGGCGAGCGCATCCGGATGGTGTTCGAGAGGGCCGGCTTCCCCGAGGGGCTGGTCCGCACGATCCACGGCGGCGGCCGAGTCGGCGACGCCCTGGTCAAGTCGAGCGCGCAGAAGATCTTCTTCACCGGCTCCGTCGAGATCGGCTACAAGGTCGGCGTCGAGTGCGCCAAGCGGATGAAGGGCTCCGTGCTCGAGCTGGGCGGCAAGGACCCGCAGATCGTCTGCGCCGACGCCGACCTCGCCAACGCGATCTCCGGCGCGCGTCTGGGGCGGCTTCGCCAACGCCGGCCAGACCTGCTCGGGCATCGAGCGGGTCTACGTCCACGAGCGACGTCGCCGACGAGTTCGTCGCGGGGGTCGTGCGCGAGACCGAGCGGCTCACGGTCGGCGACCCGCTCGACTGGAACACCGAGATCGGCCCGATGGTCTCCGCCGAGCAGGCGGCGATCGTCGAGGAACTCGTGGACGACGCCGTCGCAGCCGGGGCGACCAAGCTCACGGGCGGCCCGGCGAAGGTGAGGGGCGCCGACGGCAAGGAGCTGAAGGGCCGCTTCATCGCCCCTGTCGTGCTGACGGGCGTCACGCACGAGATGCGGATCATGAAGGAGGAGATCTTCGGCCCGGTGCTGCCGATCGTCACCGTCTCCTCCGAGCAGGAGGCGATCGAGCTCGCCAACGACTCGCAGTTCGGCCTCGGCGCCTCGGTCTGGACCACCGACCGCGGCAAGGGGGAGCGCATGGCGCGCCAGATCGAGTCGGGGATGGTCTGGATCAACGACCACTCCTTCTCGCACGGCGCCTGCCAGTGCGCCTGGGGCGGGGTCAAGGACTCCGGCCTCGGGCCGCTCGCACTCGAAGTTCGGCTTCTACGAGTGCGTGAACATCAAGCAGATGAGCTATGAGCCCGGCTGGACCCGGGACTTCTGGTGGCAGCCCTACGACCGCGACCTCGGCCGGGCGTTCCAGACCTCCGCCCACGTTCTCTACGGCCGCAACGGCAAGCGGATGGACGCGCTGCGCGCGGGCGCGGGCTCGCTCCTGCGGGTCGGGCGCAAGACGCTCCGCAAGGGCGAGTAGCCAGTGGGGCCCCGGCAGGGCTGGAGACGCTTGGCGCTCGCCGCGGCGGTGACGCTGCCTGCGGCAGCGGTCGCGCTCGCGAGCGCGCAGCCGGGCTCGAGCGCGGACGCGGCACAGGCGTCGAAGGCCGCGAAGAAGGGCAAGGGCTACTCGTTCACGAGCAAGTCGTTCCAGATGAGCAGCCCGAACGACGGCCAGCGGCTGACCGTGCTCTGCCCCGGCAAGAGCGAGCCCTCGGCGGGTCGATGACCACCGAGCTTCCGGACGCCGACGGCGAGGCGATCTACCCGCACTCCTACGAGCGGCTCGGCCGCCAGAGCGGCTACCACATCACGGTCATCCTCTACGACCCCTCGCCCGACCAGACCCGGACGCGCACCGTGCGCCTGCAGGTCCTCTGCGGCCCGAAGTACGGCAAGGTCAGCCCGCCCCACCTGACGCTGGACATGGAGGCGAGCGAGAAGAACGTCGCGGTCGCGAAATGCCCGGGCAAGCGCCTCCTGATCGGCGGCGGCTACCAGCGGACGAACTTCACCAACACCGGCGGGATCCTCGCCACCGAATCGCGGGCCATCTCGAGCAAGGCGTGGCAGGTCAGCGGGCTCGGCCTCGGGAGGTTCGGCGGCCAGATGACCTCGGTCGGCTACTGCGTGCGGGCCAAGAAGCCCCCGCTGACGGCAGTGAGCGCCACGGCTCCCGTGCCGCCGCTCTCGTTCGCATCGGCGACCACCCCGAGCTGCCCCAAGGGCAAGCGGGTCGCCTTCGGCGGGTTCTCCAGCAGCGCGACCGGCATCGTCCTGCCGGACGGCGGCTCCTTCAACGGCGCCAGGCGGTGGAGGGCGGGCGGGTATAACACCTCCCGCAACGAGACCGGCTCGATCACCGCGTACGGCTACTGCCTCAACCCTGACGGCGCACTGCCCGTTCTATCGCAGAGAAGGGACTGGGCGGCGTGGCTGGTCCTCGCCGCGGCGCTCGCGGCCGGCCTGGTCGCGCAGGCCGGAGCAGGCCCGGCCGGCGGCCGAGAAGGCAAGCCGGTGAGCAAGGTGAGGACCTGGCGGACGGGCGGCGGCATCAAGGTGGCGAGGCAGTCGTTCCGGATGACGCAGCCCGACGAGAAGCGGCGCCTGGTCGTCCGTTGCCCGAAGCGGCGCTTCCCGCTCGGCGGCGCGATGACCGCGAGCCCGCCGCCCGGCCCTGACGGCGAGGGCGTCTATCCGCATTCCTACGAGCGGCTCGGCCGCCAGCGCGGCTGGCACGTGACCGCCGTGCTCTACGACCCGTCCCGGTCGAGCACCGCGGACGCGGCGGGTCACCGTCCAGGTCGTGTGCGGGCGCGACCTCGGCCACGTCACGCCGCCCCACACCCATGTCTATGTCATGCCGGGCCAGACGCAGACGGCGACCGCCAGATGCCCCGGCCGCAGGCACCTCTTCTCCGGCGGCTTCCAGCGCACGGACTTCACCTCCCGCGGCGGCGACTTCGTCACCGAGGCCCGCGCCGTCGACTCGAAGACCTGGCGGGTCACCGGCCACGCCTTCGGCGGGTTCGGCGGCGAGCTGACCGCGATCGCCTACTGCACGCGCAGCAAGCGGCCGCTGCTGCGTGAGGTCTCCGGCTCCACGCTTCTCAGCGCCGGAGCGCTCGGGACCGCCTCGACCCCGCGTTGCCCGAAGGGGCGGCGCATGACCGCGGGCGGCTTCAGCTCCCACGGCTCGACCAGCACGTACTTCGGCGACGGGCGCTTCACGCGCAACGGCCTCTGGCAGGCGTCCGGCTACGCCGGCGGCGGCTCCTCCGGCTTCAGCGCCTTCGGCTACTGCCTCAAGGCCTGAGGCCGGCACTGGCCAGGGGCCCTCTGCAGCGGTTAGGGTCGCACCAGGGGGACACTACGCGAAAGGAGTCCGACGTGCAGATGAAGCGAAGGGGCCGCGCGATCGCGGGGATGGGCGTGTTCGCCCTCGCCGTCACGCTCGCGGCCGGCGGCGCGCAGGCCGCCAAGACCAAGAAGGGCAAGACGGGGGGCACGGCCGACGTCACCGTGAGCCAGAACCAGGCGATTCCCCCCGCGACGATCGGACCGCCGTTCAGGTACGGGATCGCCACGTCCACGATCACGCTCGGCAAGCGGTTCAAGGGCCGGCGGATTGACGATGTGGACGTCAGGGTGCAGCTCGCCTCCAGCGGAGCCGGCTCCGCCCTCGACCCCCTGTTCGCCATCCTGACGGCTCCCAACGGCAACTCGGTCTTCCTGTTCGAGGGCCTGTTCGGAACTACCGCCGGGCCGTTGACCTTGGACGACGAGACGCCCGTCGTCCTCAACTTCGCTGACCCGGCGGACTTCAATGACCCCGAGTACCTGGCCTCCCCGTACGTGGGCAGGGCCGAGCCCGCCTTCGGCGAGTACCTCTCGACGATGGACGGAGGCCCGGCGAAGGGCATCTGGACCCTGAAGGTCCGAAACGACGACACCAACCCCGCCCACGTGCACAACCTGGTGCAGTGGGGGCTGCGGGTGAAGACCCGGGCCCCGTACGCGAGCAAGTGGGCGGCGGCCGAGCCGGCGCGCTACGGGCGCGCCGGCTGCGGCCTGAAGCGAACGTGCAGGTGGTCGTCGTGGAAGGCGAGCTTCTGCACGACCCGCCGCGGCCCCCTGAGCTTCGTGCCGGGACCGATGAAGGCGAACTGCGCCCGCGCGGCGACGAAGCGGTTGACGAGGTCCTGGGACAGGGCGCGGTCTATCTGCTTGGCGTTGTCGGGGGCGAGCTCGGCGCCGTCGCGGCGCGGGTAGAGGATGTCCACGTCGAGGCCGTTCTGGTGGGAGGAATGGCCGAGGCCGCCGTAGCGCCGCCCGAAGGGGCCGCCGCGGGGGCGGCTGAGGTCGGCGATGCCGACGCGCGGCGCGAACGGATGCACGGCGCGGTACTCGGCGAGCACGCGCAGGAGGACCGTCACGGTGTCGTCGGTGCCCCAGCGCCGCCAGCCCCGGCTGGGCGATGCGCCGAGCGGGAAGTCCCAGGTGAAGAAGTCCGTGCCCGAGGCCGGAAGCTGCACGCCGTTCACCAGCGCGCCCCTGTTGGGAGCGCCGATGGCCGTCGAGTCGCGCCAGGCGACCTCCAGCTCCTCGGTCGCGGTCAGCGAGGAGCCCGTCTGCGAGGCCGCGGGGGCGGCCAGGCAGAGGCAGATGAGCACGGCGGATGGAAGGGCGCGGCGCATCGCCCGACATGATGGCGGCTGGGCGGGGGCGGCCGGGAAAGCGACCGCCCGGACGCTAGATTCGCCCGCGTGGGCGCGAAATCCCCTGCAATCCGGCTGCACGGGCTCGCCCGCGACTACGGGGAGCGGCGCGCGCTGGCGGGGGTGGACCTCGAGCTCGACGCGGGCGCGACGCTCGCCGTGCTCGGCCCCAACGGCTCGGGCAAGTCCACCCTGCTGAGGGTCCTGGCCGGCCTGCTCCGCCCCAGCGCGGGCGAGGCGCGCGTGCTCGGCTGCGCGCTCCCCGGCGAGGCGTGGAGGCTGCGGGGAAGGGTCGGCTTCCTCGCCCACGAGCCGCTCCTCTACAGGGACCTCAGCCCGCGCGAGAACCTGCGGCTCGCGGCGCGCCTTCACGGTCTGGATCCCGCCCGCTCCGAGGAGCGGATCGGCGCGCTGCTCGCGGCGGTCGAGATGGAGGGCCGCGCCGACGACCGCGTCGCCGAGCTCTCCGCGGGGATGGCCCAGCGGGTCGCGGCCTGCCGCGCCGTCCTGCACGAGCCCGAGCTGCTGCTGCTCGACGAGCCCGACTCCCACCTCGACCCTCGCGCCCGCGAGCTGGTCGCGGGCCTGCTGGGCCGAGCCGCGGGCCGCACGCGCGTGATCGTCAGCCACGAGCGCGACCGGGTGCTCGGCGAGGCCGACGTCGTCATGGAGATGGCGTGAGGTCTGCGGGGCGCCCCCGATGAGCGCCTACCGCGCGCTGCTCGGCAAGGACCTGCGCGTGGAGATGCGGACCCTGCGCTCGCTGCCCGCGATGGGGCTGTTCGCGGTCACGACCTTCGTCATCTTCCGCTTCGGGCTCGACCGCACCGGGCTGGAAGGCGGCCTCGCGGCCGGCGTGCTGGTTGCGACGCTGCTCTTCGCCGCGATCCTCGCGGTCAACCGCCTCTTCGTCGCCGAGCGCGACGAGGGCGGCTTCGAGCTGATCCGGCTGGCGCCCGTGGACCGCACGATCCTGTTCGCGGCGAAGGCCTCGGCGCTGTTCACCTACCTCGTCGTGCTCCAGGTCGTGGTCGTGCCGATCTTCGCGCTCTTCTTCCTCGAGTCCGGCGCTGCGCTTGGCCCGCTGGTCCCCGTGCTGCTGCTGTTCGACCTCGGCGTGGCCCTGACGGGGACCCTGATCTCGACGATCGCGACGATGTCGAGCGCGCGCGACCTGCTCGCGCCCCTGATCCTCCTGCCGCTGCTGATCCCTCTCGTGATCGCGGCCTCCGGCGCGGCCGAGCCGGTGCTGAGCGCCGGAGGGCCCGAGTACGACCGCTTCGGGACGTGGCTGGCGGTGCTCGGCCTCTACGATGGAGTCTTCGCGCTGGTCGGGTACGCGGTCTTCGACTTCCTGCTCGAGGACTAGGGCCGGCGCCCGCCACGAAGACACGATGCCCAGCCTCCGGACACTCTCGCTCGCGACCGTCGCCGTGCTGGTCGGGGGCTACGCGCTCGCGTTCTTCTACGCGCCGGTGGACGAGGAGGGCTTCATCCAGAAGATCTTCTACCTGCACGTACCCTTGGCGGTCGTGGCGCTGCTCGGCTTCATGGTCGCCGCGATCCACGCGATCCAGCACCTGCGCACGAACGAGTCCGTGCACGACGCCCGCTCCTACGTCTCGATCCACATCGCCGTGATCTTCGGCGTCGGCGCGCTGCTCACCGGGGCGCTCTGGGCCAAGGGCCAGTGGGGCGTGTGGTGGGAGTGGCGCGAGCCGACCCTGGTCAGCTTCCTGATCATCTTCCTGCTCTACGCCACCTACTACCCCCTGCGCTACTCGATCGAGGACCGCGAGCGCCAGGCGCGCTACGCCTCCGTCTTCGCGATCACCGCGGGCGCGTTCGTCCCCCTCAACTTCCTCGCGGTCCGGCTCGCCGAGCCCTTCATCCATCCGCGCACCTTCTCCTCGGCCGGCGGCCTGCCCGGCGAGATGCTGCTCGCCTTCTGCGTCTGCCTCGCCGGCATGGCGCTGCTGTGGACGACCCTGGTCGCCTTCGAGCTGGGGGCGAAGGGGGCCTCCGGCGACCTCGCCCGCCTGCGGCGCGCCCTGCGGCCCTCCGAGCCCGCTCCGCAGCCGCCGCGGCGCAGCGTCGCCCCGGGGCCTCGCCCCGCCGGCGGCTCCCCGGTGACCGGCATGGCCGCGAACGACGCCCCGGAGGGGTCCCGCTGATGGTCCCCCTCGCGCTCGAGACCTCCGAGTCCTACGTGGCCGGCGCCTACCTCGTCTTCGTCGCGCTGCTGCTCGTCTACGTCGCGATCATGGCCATGAAGCTGGCGCGAATCCAGCGCGAGCTGCGCGAGCTGGCAGACGCCGCCGAGGGCGACGGCGACGGGAAGGGCGCCGGATGAGCGGCCTGCTCGCCCTCGGCGTCTCGCACCACACGGCGCCCCTGGCCCTGCGCGAGCGCCTGGCGCTGACGGAGGGCCGCGCGGCGAGCGTGCTCAACGCGCTGATCAGCGAGGAGCCGATCACCGAGGCGACGGCCGTCTCGACCTGCAACCGGACCGAGCTCTACCTGGTCGCCTCCGACAGCGTCGAGGCCGAGACGGCGGCGCTCGGCGTGCTCGCGCGCGAGGCCTCGATCCGCCCGACCGAGCTGCTCGGCCCGCTCTACTCCCTGCGCGGCCCGGAGGCCGCCGCCCACCTCTTCCGCGTCACCGCCGGGCTCGACTCGATGATCGTCGGCGAGGCCGAGATCCAGGGACAGGTCAAGCGCTCCTACGAGCTTGCGCTCGTCGAGGGGGCCAGCGGACCGGTGCTGAACCGCCTCTTCCGCGGCGCCCTGACGGCTGGAAAGCGCGCCCGCACCGACACCGGCATCGGCGAGAAGGGGGTCTCGATCCCCTCCGTCGCGGTCGAGCTGGCGCAGCGCAGCATCGGCGATCTGCGCGAGCGCCGGGTGCTGCTGGTGGGCGCGGGCGAGACCTCGGAGCTGACCGCCCGGGCGCTGGCGGCCCGCGGCGTCGAGGCCGTATTCGTGGCCAACCGCCGCCACAACCGGGCGATCGGCCTGGCCGAGCGCTTCGGCGGCACCGCCGTGCGGATCGACGACCTGCCCGACCAGCTCGAGCGGGCTGACATCGTCGTCTCGACGACGGAGTCCCCGCACCACCTGATCGAGCGCAGCGACTTGGAGCTGGTGATGGGCCAGCGCAACGGGCGGGACCTGATCCTGATCGACCTCGCCGTGCCGCGGGACATAGACCCCGCCTGCCGCGAGCTGGTCGGGGTGACGCTGCACGACGTGGACGACGTCCAGGCGATCGTCGAGCGCAACGTCTCCGGCCGCGCCGCCGAGGCGCGCCGGGCCCAGGCGATACTCGACTCCGAGCTGGCCCGCTTCGAGTCGTGGCTCGGCTCCCAGGAGGTGGTGCCGACGGTCGGCGCCCTGCGCGAGCGCGCCAACGCGATCGTCGACCAGGTCCTGAGCGAGAACGAGCAGCGCTGGGAGTCGCTGAGCGACGCGGACCGCGAGCGCGTGGACATGCTCGCCCGCGCCATCGCCTCGCGCCTGCTGCACGAGCCGACGCTGCGGATCAAGGGCGTCGCCGACCGCGAGGACTCCTACCTGTACGTCAGCGCATTGCGCGAGCTGTTCGGCCTCGACGCCGGCACCGAGCCCGAGGAGGCGGCCTCCTCGGCGGTCGCCTCGCTGGACGAGCGCCGGCGCCGCAACGAGCGCCGCTGAGCGGCAGTGAGCGAGGCGCCCGCCTTGCGGCTCGGCACGAGGGGCAGCGCACTCGCGCTCGCCCAGGCCGAGCTGGTCGCGAAGGCCCTGGGCGGGGCCGAGCCGGTCCCGATCCGGACCGCCGGCGACGAGCGCCCGGATGGCAGCTCGCCGGAGGCGGCGGCCGGCCCGGGAGGCGACAAGGCGCGCTTCGTCGCCGCGATCGAGCGGGCGCTGCTGGCGGGGGAGGTCGAGCTGGCGGTCCACTCCGCCAAGGACCTGCCGATCGAGCTGCCGGACGGGCTCGAGATCGCGGGGGTGCCGGAGCGCGAGGACCCGCGCGACGCCTACGTCGGAGCGGGGGCCTCGCTCGGCGAGCTCCCCGAAGGGGCGCGCGTCGCCACCTCCAGCCTGCGCCGCCGCTCGCAGCTCCTGGCGGCCCGCCCGGACCTGCGAGTCGAGCCGATCAGGGGCAACGTGGACACCCGCCTGCGCAAGCTCGCCGAGGGAGACTGGACGGGATCGTGCTCGCGGCCGCGGGCCTGCGCCGGCTCGGGCGCGAGTCGGAGATCGCCTTCACCTTCGAGGCCGGCGTGATGACCCCGGCGGCCGGCCAGGGCGCGATCGCGATCGAGGCGCGCGCGGACGACCCCGCGGAGGCGCGGGCGCAGGTGATCACGGACCGCCGGGCGCTCGCCGAGGTCAGCGCCGAGCGGGCGGCGGTGGCCGCTCTCGGCGCGAGCTGCGACACGCCGGTGGGCGCGCACGCGGAGATCGAGTCGGGCCGGATGACGCTGCGCGGCTTCTGCGGCCTGCCCGACGGCAGCGAATGGGTGCGCGACGAGGTCACGGACGACGCGAGCGATCCCGAGCGGCTGGGCCGGTCGCTCGCCGAGCGGATGCGGGCCGCGGGCGCGGCCGAGCTGCTCGAGCGCGCCGAGGGATGGCAGCCGGGAAGGCGGCGGGCCGGTGAGGCCCGGCGCGGGCAGGGAGGCCGGCGGTGAACGCCGCTCCCGGCATCGCCTACCTCGTCGGCGCCGGGCCGGGCGACCCCGGCCTGATGACGGCCCGCGCGCTGGAGCTTCTGGTCGCCGCGGACGTCGTCGTGCACGACCGGCTGATCCCCGACGGAGCGCTCGACGTGGCGCGGCCCGAGGCCGAGCTGGTCTACGTCGGGAAGGAGCCGGGCAGGCCGAGCACCCCGCAGGAGCGGATCAACGAGCTGCTGGTGGAGCACGCCCGCGCCGGCAAGCTGGTGGTGCGGCTGAAGGGCGGCGACCCCTTCGTCTTCGGCCGCGGCGGCGAGGAGGCCGAGGCGCTGGCCGCGGCCGGGATTCCCGTTCGAGGTGGTGCCCGGCGTGTCAGCGGGGGTGGCCGCGCCCGCCTACGCCGGCATCCCCGTCACCCACCGCGAGGAGGCTTCGGCGGTCGCGTTCGTCACCGGGCACGAGGACCCCGCCAAGCCCGAGACCTCGCTCGACTACGAGGCGCTCGCGCGCTTCCCGGGCACGCTCGTCTTCTACATGGGGGTCAAGTCGCTGCCCCGCATCAGCGAGCGGCTGATCGCGGCCGGGCGCGACGCCGTCAGAGCCCGCCGCCGTGATCGAGCGTGGCACCCTGCCGGGCCAGCGGGTGGTCAGCGCGCCGCTGGAGCGGATCGGAGCCGAGGCCGCCGCGGCCGGCATCAGGCCCCCCGCCCTCACCGTGGTCGGCCCCGTGGCGGCCCGGCGCGAGCAGATCGCCTGGCTCGAGCGGCGCCCGCTGCACGGGGTCAAGGTCGTGATCACCCGCGCGCGGGCGCAGGCGAGCGAGCTCTCGCGCCGCCTCGAGGCGCTGGGGGCGGAGGCGATCGAGCTGCCCGCGATCCGCATCGTCCCGCGCACCGACAGCGCCGAGCTGAGCCGCGCGGTCGAGAGCATCCACGCCTACGCGCTCGTCTGCCTGACCAGCCCCAACGGGGTGCGGCTGCTGTTCGAGGCGATGGCCGAGCAGGGGCGCGACGCGCGCGCCCTCGCCAACGCCCAGGTGGCCGCGATCGGCCCCGGCACCGCGCGCGCCCTCGCCGAGCACGGGATCGCGGCCGACGTGGTCCCCGAGCGCTACGTCGCCGAGTCGCTGGTCGAGTCCCTCGCCGAGCTGCCCCTGGAGGGCAAGCCCGTGCTGATCGCCCGCGCGGCCGAGGCCCGCGACGTGCTGCCCGACGCGCTGCGCGAGCGCGGGGCCGAGGTGGACGTCGTCGCGCTCTACGAGACGGTCGCCGAGCAGCCGAGCGAGGAGGAGATCGAGGCCGCGCAGTCGGCCGACTTCATCACCTTCACCTCCTCCTCGACCGTGAAGAACCTCGTCGAGGCCCTCGGCGAGCGCCTCCCGCGCGGCGCCAGGGTCGTCTCGATCGGCCCGGTCACGAGCGAGGCCGCCCGCGAGGCGGGCCTCGAGGTCGCCGTCGAGGCCGAGCGCCACGACATCGAGGGCCTCGTCGCGGCGCTGCTCGCCGCCACGAGCTGAGCGCGCCGCCTCGGGCGCGAGTGATTGGATTCGGGCGTGGCCGACGCGCTCCCGATCACCTTCCTCTCCGACTACGGGGAGGAGGACGAGTTCGCCGGCGTCTGCCGGGCGGTGATCACGCAGATCGCTCCCGACGCGCCGCTGGTGGACCTGACCCACGGGGTCGGGCGGCAGGGCATTCGCCACGGGGCCCTGGCCCTCGCCAACGCGCTGCCCTTCTGCCCCCCGGGGATCCACCTGGCGGTGGTGGACCCCGGGGTCGGCACCGACCGCCGGCCCGTCGCCGTGACGACGATGCAGGAGGGCCGCTTCCTGGTCGGTCCCGACAACGGCCTGCTCTGGCCCGCGATCGAGCGCTTCGGCGGCGCGGCCCGCGCGATCGACCTCTCGCGCTCGCCCTTCCGGCTGGAGCCCGTCTCGGCCACCTTCCACGGGCGCGATTTGTTCGCCCCGGTCGCGGCCCACCTCGCGCTCGGCGCCCGCCTCGACGAGGCGGGCGAGAAGTTCGAGCCGGAGGAGCTGACGAGGCTGGAGCTGCCGGCGCCCGAGATCGGCGAGGGCAGGGTGCTCGCCCACGCCCTCTACGCGGACCGCTTCGGCAACGTCACGCTGGATCTCGACCCCGAGGGAGCCCGGGCGGCATCGCTGCGGCCGGGCGCCGAGATCGAGGTGCGCGCCCCGGACGGGCGCTGGCAGGGACGCTGGGCCGGCACCTTCGCCGACGTCGAGCCGGGCGACGTCCTGCTCTACGAGGACTCCTCGCGCCGCCTCGCCCTCTCGGTGAACGGCGGCAACGCCGCGGGCCTGCTCGACCTCGGCCCGGACGACGAGGTCGAGCTGCGGCCGCTGTGAGCGGGTCCGCGGCCCGCCGAGCTCGGCCGTCCGCACCGCCACTTCCGCAGCACGGACTCCACCAACGCGCGCGTCAAGGAGATGGCCGCGGCCGGGGCGCCGGGGGGCCTCGTCGTCACCGCTGACGAGCAGCGCGCCGGCCGCGGGCGCCAGGGGCGGGGCTGGTTCGCTCCCGCCGGCACGGCCCTGCTCTACTCCGCCCTGCTCCGCCCGCTCGAGCAGCGTCGGCTGCTGCCGCTCGCGGTTCCCCTGGCGGTCTGCGACGCGGCCGAGTCCCTGGCCGCGGTGCGCTGCGGCGTCAAGTGGCCGAATGACATCTGGGTCGAGGGCCGCAAGCTGGCGGGCGTCCTGATCGAGTCCCAGCTCGAGCCCGGCGGTGGGGGCTGGGCGGTGATCGGCGTCGGGCTCAACGTGGCCGTGCCGCCCGGGGCCTTCCCCGAGGAGCTGGAGCGGACCGCGGCCTCGCTGCACCCGGGATCGGCGGGAAGCGGCTCAGAGGCGCCGAGCGTCCGCGACGCGCTCGCGGCCCTGAACGCAGCCCTCGGCCGCTGGCTCACGACCTCCGACGACGCCGTCCTGGCTGCCTTCCGCGAGCGCGACGCGCTGCGCGGCCGGCGGATCTCATGGAACGAGGGGGCCGCCTCGGGCACGGCCGCCGGCATCGACGACTCGGGCCACCTGCTGGTCGAGAGCGACGCGGGGGAGCGGCTCGCCCTCGGGGCGGGCGAGGTCCACCTCCGGGTCGGCTAGGCCTCGGCCTCCTCGGCCGGCTCCAGCTCCTCGTCGGCCTCGAGCTCGTCCTCATCCGGCTCGGCTCCATTAGCCGATTCGAGCTTCTCCTCCTCGGCGGCGTCCGCCCGCGCGCGCGGCTTGGCGCCGTTGCGGCCGTTCCCCCCGCCGCGCCGTCGCCGCCCTGGCCCTTCCGCTTGCGGCGGCGGCGGCGCGAGCCGGTCTTGGGGAAGTTGCGAAGCAGCTCGCGCGCCACGCCGGACGGCTTGCGCGCAGCGCGCATGCGGGCGCCGCGCAGCACCTCCTCGCCCTCCGGGGTGTGCGCGACCGAAGCGGCGAGCAACGCCGCCGCGAGGCGGCGGTCCTGGTTGCGGGCGGCGTGGACCAGCCGGCGCGCGTTGCGGCCGTGCGCCCGGCCCGACGAGTTCACGAGCAGGCCGAGCAGCCGCTTCGTCTCCGGCCAGCGCTGGACCGCGTACTCCTCGTGGATGTCGCGCGTGTAGCCGGCGAGGCGCCAGACCCAGGCCTGTGCCTGGTCGCGGCGGCCGATGCGGCGCTCCGCCAGGGCCTCGAGCAGGACCCGGGTCCCGGCCCGGCGGTCGTCGCGCGGCCAGGTGCCGACGGTGTCGATCGCGTCGTCGAAGGCGTCGGGGTCGCGCAGGACGGCGATCTCCTGGAGCGCCTTGATGCGGAGCTGGGAGTTGCGGTTGCGCTGGATGCAGGTGAGCAGGAAGCGGCGGCGCAGCTCCTTCGCGCTGTCGTGCTGGAGCATCGCCTTCGCGCGCCGCCAGCCCGACGGGTTGACGCGGGCGCCCGCGAGCGCGGCCCAGACGTGCTGCTCGGAGTGGTTGAGGTTCTCGACCGCGATCCGCCAGAGCTCGCGCTCGAGGACCTGGAGGCGCTTGTTCGCGTCGTCGGAGACCGGGACCACGCGCTTCTCGACGCGCACGCGGCGGCCGCGGCCGCGGCGAACGGGCCCGACGACGATCGCGCCGCCGCGATAGACGTCGCGGTCGAGCAGGCTGTGGAGGGTGACGATCGTCTCGTCGTGCGTAGTCGCGGGGTGGACGAAGTCGAGCACGAGGCCCGCCTCCTTGCCGGGGTTGCGGCGGGTGACGCGGCCGACCCGCTGCTGGTAGACGCGGCGGGAGGCGGTCGGCGCAAGGTGCATGCAGATCGTCGCGCGCGGCGAGTTCCAGCCCTCGGCGAGCAGCATCGCGTTGCAGAGGACGTCCACCTCGCCCCGCTCGAAGCCGGCCAGGATCTCGGCCAGCTCGCGCTTCGGAGTCTCGCCCGAGACGGCACGGGCGTTGATGCCGGCGTCCTGGAAGGCCTGGGCGACGTTGTTGGCGTGCTTGACGCCGGCCGTGTATACGACGCCCGGCACGTTGCGGAACCGGGAGCGGTAGAGGTCGGCGATCGCGACGTTGAAGGGCTGCTGGTCGAGCAGCTTGGCCAGCTCCTCCTGGTCGAAGTCCTGGTCCACCTCGCCCTTGCGCAGCGGCACCTTCGCGATCGTGCGGACGCCCGGCCCCGGGGGGATCCGGATGCAGCGCAGCGGCGCGATCACGCCGCGGCGGGCGGCCTGGGCGAGGTCGAAGCGCGAGGTCTGGGTCGGGAAGAGGTCGGCGACGTGGCGGGCGATCAGGGCGCCGGTCGCGGTCATGCCGATGAAGACCGGGCCGGTCCATGCGCGGATGCAGGCCGAGGTCTTCTCGCCGAGGGCGGTGTGCGCCTCGTCGCAGATCACGATCGAGTAGGCGTCCGAGATGCGCCCGGCGTTCCGCACGAACCACTGGTAGGTCTCGACGGTGACGGGGCCGTAGGGGTTGTCGGCGCCGTCGAGCAGCGGCGGGGAAAGCCGGTCCTTGTAGCCGCGGTCGGAGATCTCCCCGATGAACTGGTCCACGAGGTTGCGGCGGTGGGTGAGGATCAGGATGCCGCCGGTGCGCGAGGCTTCGACGAAGCCGACCGCGGCGACGGTCTTGCCGGCGCCGGTCGCGTGCTCGAACCAGAAGCGTCGGCTCGCGCCGGGGTCCGAGAGGACCTCCTCGCTCGCCAGCTCGTCCTCCTCCTCGGCCTCGTCCCAGTCCCGGGGCTCCTCGTCGGGGGCGAGCTCGTCGTCCTCCTCCTCTTCCTCCTTCCTCTTCCTCGCCGAGCTCTGCGTCCTCCTCGTCCTCGTCGGCCGCCGCTGGCGCCGCCGTTCGAGCCGGCGGCCCCGGCGCCGTTGCCGTTGCGCGGCTGCGCGTCGCCGTTCGCCTCGAGCTCGGAGATCAGCGCCGCCAGCGTGCCCGAGAGGGCGTCCACCTGGTGCGGGTTCAGCTCGGCGCCGTCCGCGAGGACGGGCGGCTCCTCGTCGAGCAGGCGCTCGAGCCCGACCAGCAGCGAGTAGTCGCCGCGCCATTCGATCGAGGGCGTCTCGCGGCCGGCGGCTATCTCGGCGAGCGCGGCGTCGAGCGCGCGCCGCCGCGGCGAGCCCGGCGTGAGGTCGGCGGGCTTCTCGCCGTCGAGCAGGAAGGGCTCGCGCGTGAATTCCTCCGCGCGCTCCATGTCCGCGCCTGAAGGCGCCTTCGCCGCTTCAGCGGCCACTTGGGTGGTCTCAGCCATGAGGCTTTCTTGATCTGGCGCTCCCCGCCCCGTGACAGGTGGGCGCGGCGCGTGGGCCTGATCGTGGGCGGCCTCGGGAGCGGTCTTTCGCTCCGAGCCCCCCTCCCGGTCCAGAGATGCGATGGACCGCACTCCATTAAAGCATCCGCGCCCCCCGAAGCGGTGTCTCGCCCGAAATCGCATGTTTGCGCCCCTTAAGAGAGCCTTCGTGCCGGTGCGTCAGGATTCCCGCATCGCCCGCCGCCGGACACCCGTCGCATTCGCCGTCCTGCTCGCGGCCGCGGCCCTCGCCGCCTGCGGCTCGGGAGAGGACGCCGGCAACCCCGACTCCGAGCTGACCCCCGCGGAGGCGACCGCCCCGCTCGAGGGCGCGCCACCCGAGCTCGCGGCGATCCGCGACCAGGCCAACCAGGTGCTGGACGAGGGCGCGGAGGGCTTCGAGGCGCGCCTCGCCGAGCTCGAGGGGACCCCGGTGGTCGTCAACAAGTGGGCGTCCTGGTGCGGCCCGTGCCGGCTCGAGTTCCCCTGGTTCCAGAGGGAGGCGACGGACCGCGCCAGGGAGGTCGCCTTCCTCGGCGTCGGCGCAAACGACTCGAAGGACGCGCTGACCACGTTCCTGGAGCAGCTCCCGCTGCCCTACCCCACCTACTACGACCCCGACCTCGAGATCGCCAGGGAGCTGGGCGGCCCCCGCCAGGTCTTCCCCGCGACGGCCTTCTTCGACCGCCGCGGCGAGCTGGCCTACACCCACGCCGGCGTCTACGAGGACGAGGCCGCGCTCGCCGCGGACATCGAGCGCTACGCGCGCTGAGCGCGGCGCCGCCGCCGCGCTTCGGGATAATGGGGCCGATGGAGATCGTGATCGTGATCTCGGCGGTCGCCGCGGCGCTGCTGCTGGCGGAGCTGCTGCTTCCCACCGGAGGCCTGCTCGCGCTGATCGGCGCCGCGGGCCTGGTCGCCGCGGGCGTCGTCGCGTTCGGGGAGGAGGGGGACGCGGCCGACTTCGCCGGGGCCGGCCTGGTCACGCTCGGCGTCCTCTCCGTCGCGACCTTCTTCCTGATCACGCCGAAGATCCTGCGGGCCCATCGCGACGAGCCGATCCGCACCGGTTGGGAGGAGCTGCTGGGGGACGAGGCCGAGGTGCGCGAGACGCTCGACCCCGCCGGGCAGGTCTGGATCGAGGGCGCGCTCTGGAGGGCCCGGGTGCCGGACGGGACGCCCCGGGTCGAGCTGGGGAATAGAGTGGTCGTTGAGTCGGTGGACGGGCTGACGCTGATCGTGCGCCCCGTCTCCGCGCCCGAGAACACGCGAGATGGGAGCTAGATGGCAGTCCTGATCGGAATCCTCGTCGTCGTCGGCTTCTTCCTGCTGCTGTTCCTCGGCTCGGCGATGCGGGTCCTGCGCGAGTACGAGCGCGGCGTCATCTTCCGCCTCGGCCGCCTGATCGCCCAGAAGGGCCCGGGCCTGATCCTGCTGATCCCGGTGATCGACCGCATGGTCCGCGTGGACCTGCGGACGGTGACGCTGAACGTGCCCCCGCAGGAGGTGATCACCCGCGACAACGTGCCCATCCGCGTCAACGCGGTCGCCTACTTCCGCGTGATCGACCCGAACCGGGCGATCACCGAGGTCGAGAACTTCCTGCTCGCCACCTCGCAGATCGCCCAGACCGCGATGCGCTCGGTGCTCGGCAAGGCCGAGCTGGACCAGCTCCTCGCCGAGCGCGAGCGGCTCAACGCCGACCTCCAGAAGATCATCGACGAGCAGACGGAGCCCTGGGGAGTCAAGGTCTCGACCGTCGAGATCAAGGACGTCGAGATCCCCGAGCAGATGCAGCGCGCGATGGCGCGCCAGGCCGAGGCCGAGCGCGAGCGGCGGGCGAAGATCATCGCCGCCGAGGGCGAGTTCCAGGCGGCCCAGAAGCTCGCGGACGCGGCCGAGATCATCTCCAAGAACCCGGCGACGCTCCAGCTCCGCTACCTGCAGACGCTGCTCGAGATGGGCGTCAACCAGAACACGACGATCGTGTTCCCGCTGCCGATCGAGTTCCTCGACGCCTTCTCCGCGCTCACCAAGAAGTCCGGCTTGAGTTGAGCCCGCACCCGGCTTGAGCGCCGACTGCCGCCTGACGCTCACCGTCCGCGAGGCTCGCGACCCGGCGGAGATCGAGGCAGCCATGCGGCTGCGGGTGGAGGTCTTCTGCGGCGAGCAGGGCGTGGGCCGCGAGGAGGAGCTGGACGGCCTCGACGGCGCGGCGACCCACGTGGTCGCCCTCGACGAGAAGGGGGTGCAGGCGACCTGCCGGCTGCGCTTCGCCGGATCCGACTGCAAGCTCGAGCGCATGGCCGTCGCACGCCGCCTGCGCGGCCTCGGCGCGGGGGCGCGCCTGCTCGAGGTCTCCGAGGAGATCGCCCGGGAGCACGGCGCCTCGCGAATGCTGCTCCACGCCCAGACGCGCGCGGAGGGCTTCTACGCCTCCGGCGGCTATGAGCCCGAGGGCGAGCGGTTCAGCGAGGCCGGAATCGAGCACGTGCGGATGACGAAGCCCCTCGGCGGTGGGGCCGCTTGAGCCCGGCCGGCGGTTCGTCGCCGAGCGGGGGCGCCTCGCCGCGGCCCACCTACCGGATCGACCAGCTCACCGGGCTGCGGGCGATCCTGGCCCCGGCCCGCGCCGAGCGCCCGCTCGACTGGGGCAGCGGCGCGATCGAGGCGGGCAGGCGGAGCCGGCGATGAGGCCGAGATCCGCGAGGACTGCCCCTTCTGCGAGGGCCACGAGGACCGCACGCCGCCGGAGACGTGGGCCGACCGGCCCGGGGGCGGAGGCCCGGACGAGCCCGGCTGGCGCACGCGGGCCGTCTCGAACCTCTACCCGGCGCTGGCGCCCGCGGAGGACGGCGGCGAGGGCGGGAGCCCCGACGCCGAGCCGCAGGCGCCCCGCGACCCGCTGCGCGCGTCGCTGCGCACCGCCGAGCCCGACCTCTTCGGCTCCAGCCCGGCCGTCGGCGCCCACGAGGTGATCGTCCACTCGCCGCGGCACCGCACCTCGCTGGCGCAGCTCGACGAGGCCGAGCTGTCCGCCGCGGTGGCGGGATGGCGCGAGCGGATGCGGCAGCTCGGAGAGCAGGCGCGCTGCCTGGCGCTGATCGTCAACGAGGGCGAGGCCGCCGGCGCCTCGCTGGAGCACTCCCACGCGCAGCTCTACGCGCTGGACTTCGTCCCGGTCGCGATCGCGCGCGAGCGCGAGCGCTTCGCCGCCTACAACGAGCGCACGATGGGCGGCGACCTGCTCGCCGACATCGCCTCCGAGGAGGTGCGCCGTCGCGAGCGCCTGGTGGCGATAGACGACGACGCGATCGTGCTCTGCCCGTGGGCCTCGCGCGGCCCCTTCGAGCTGCGGATCGTGCCGCGCGCGCCCGCGCCGCGCTTCGAGGACGACGGCGAGGTCGGCCTCGGCGCGCTGGCCACGGCGCTGCGCGCGCTGCGCGCGCGGCTCGGGGCGGGCCTCGAGCTGAACGCGTGGGTGCGCACCGCCCCGCGCGGGGCGGAGGTCTTCCACTGGCACATGGACATCTCCCCCAAGCTCGCCCAGAAGGCGGGATTCGAGCTCTCGACGGGCGTGGACATCAACATCTTCCCCCCCGAGAGGGCCGCCTCCGAGCTGCGCGAGGCGCTGGGCGGCTGACGAGGCCAGGGTCTAGGGTCCAGCCATGGTCTGGCTCGCCGTCGCCGTCGTCGCGCTCGCGACCACCGCGGTCCTCGTCTACTTCTTCGTCGTGCGCCCGCGCGGCTTCGCCCGGCTCGGGCGCCTCTCCGTCCCGGGCGACGAGGTGGTCGAGCTGCCAGCCGGGGACGCACCGCATCTACTACGAGGACTCCTTCCGCTGGCGCTACTCCGAGGTCCCGCGCCCGTGGGAGGGCTTCTCGATGCTCATCAGCGAGGAGGAGAGCGACAGGCGCATCGACCTCGGGCCGGCTCCCGACCAGTCGACGATCAAGTCGGGCGGGCGCAACCGCATCCCCTACGCGACGGTCGAGCTGCCCGCGGCCGGGCGGTACCGCGTCACAACCCGCGTCGGCGCCGGCGCCAGCGACC
Source organism: uncultured Solirubrobacterales bacterium (assembly GCA_963805235.1). Classification (GTDB taxonomy): domain Bacteria; phylum Actinomycetota; class Thermoleophilia; order Solirubrobacterales; family 70-9; genus DASSYK01. The sequence goes on from CAWDTF010000007.1 coordinate 96,009, forward strand.
CTTACGTCACCTTCGGGTGACCGCTAGCCTGCCGGGCCGATGAGCCCCCCGGTCGCCCGCCCGATCCCCCGCTTCGTCGCGGACGCCAGCGTCGAGGGGCTCCCCTACGGCCGCTGGGCCCAGCAGCTCCGCGACGCCCTCGCCAAGGCCGCCGAGCCGCACGTGGAGGAAGCCGGAGGGCCGCTGGGCGAGGTGACCTGGTTCCCCGAGCGGAGCTGGGGCGGCCGCGTCTTCGTCCCGGCGATCGCTGCGATCGAGGGCGCCGAGGGCGAGTACTTCGGCTACGTCTCCTTCGTGCGGGCGGAGGACGGGCAACCCGGGGACCTGCGGGCCGAGGCCGACTTCACCGACGTGATCGTCGAGGACAACCCCGACTGGCAGATAGACCTGAACGAGGAGGTCGTCGGCACCTGGCGCGGGGAGGGCGAGCGCCGGGGCGACGTCACCCTCGTCTGGGGCACCCCGATGGTCCGCGGCGCGCTTGCCGCGACCGCGGAGCTCGACGGCGAGGTGGTGGACCAGGCCCCCGTCAGCGACGAGCGCTTCACGCTGATCGCCCTCGACGCGGTCAAGGGCTTCCCGGACGAGCTCTACCTCGAGATCCGCCTCTGGGGCCAGCGCAACGCCGAGCTCGCCCGCGAGAGCCTCTACGAGCCCGCTGACTGAGCTGCTCGCCGAGATCCTGCCGCTGGTCCTGGCCGCCGCGGTCAACCCGGCGACGATCGGCATCGTCGTCCTCGTCCTGGCGACGGCGGAGCGGCCGCTCATGCGCGCGGGCGCGTTCGCGGCCGGCTTCGCTTTCCTGCTGCTCGCGGCATCGGCCGCGGGCCTGATCGCGCTGACGCGGATCGGCGGCGGCGTGGACGCCGACAGCCCGGCTCTCGGCTGGGTGGACATCGGGATGGCGGCGGTGTGTCTCGTCTCCGCGGCGGTCTCGCTCACGCGCCAGGGCGATATCGCCGCGCAGCAGGAGCGCCTGCGCGGGGCGCCGTTGCCCGCCTTCTTCGGGCTGGGGATGGTGATGATGCTCTCCAGCCTCAACAGCCTCGCCGTCTCGGTCTCGCTGCTGCACCGGATCGCCGCTGCCGACGTCAGCGGCGCCGAGCGGGCGCTGGCGCTGGCCTTCGCCGACGCCGTGATCCTGATCCCGGTGCTGGCGCCGATCGCGCTCGCCGTCCTCGCCCCCGGCCTCGCCGGCTCGGTGCTGCCGCGGGTGCGGGCCGGCGTCGATCGCTACGGCGTCCGGGTCGGGGCGGCGGTCTTCATCGCGATCGGGATCTACCTGATCGCCGAGGGGATCCAGCGCGTCTGAACGGGGCGCGGCGAGCTTATGATCCGCCCGTGAACGCCGGGACCCGACCCTCGAGGCCGCAGGACCCGCCCACGGACCGCCAGGTGCTCGAGTCGCTGCAGCGCGTCACGGACGCCACTTTGGGCCGCCTGTCCGAGCAGGACCTGCTGACCGAGCTGCTCGTCCGGATCACCGAGATCCTCCACTCCGACACGGCCGCGATCCTCCTGCTGGACGAGGAAGCGCGGGTGCTGCGGGCGCGGGCCGCGCGCGGGATCGAGGAGGAGGTCGATCGCGGGGTGCAGATCCCGCTCGGCGGCGGCTTCGCCGGGCGCATCGCGGCGGAGAGACGGGCGATCACGATCGACGACGTGGACCACGCGGACATCCTCAACCCGATCCTGCGCGAGAAGGGAATCCGCTCCCTGCTCGGGGTGCCCCTGCTGGTCGAGGACCGGGTCCTGGGCGTCCTGCACGTCGGCAGCCTCGAGCCGCGGCGGTTCACCCCCGACGAGCGGGACCTGCTCCAGCTCGCCGCCGACCGCGCCGCGGTCGCGATCGAGCAGACGAGCCTCTCCGAGCAGCGCCGGCTCGCCGAGGCGCTTCAGCGCCAGATACTCCGCGTGGATCTCTCGGGAGGCCTCGGAGCCTCCGGGCTCGAGGTCGCGAGCCGCTACCTGCCGGCCAGCGGGGAGAGCCTCGGCGGCGACTGGTACGACGCCTTCGCGATCGGCGGTGGGCGGGTGGCGATGGCGGTCGGGGACGTCGTCGGTCACGGCCTCGAGGCGGCCGCGGTGATGAGCCAGCTTCGCACCGCCCTGCGCTGCTACGCCGTAGACGGCGTGGCGCCCGCCGACGTCCTGCGGCGGGTCAACCGCCTGATGCTCGATCTCGGGCCGGCTCACCTCACCACCCTGGCCTACCTCGTCTTCGATCCCGAGGCGGAGGCGATCGAGCTGGTCAACGCCGGGCACCCGCCGCCGCTGGCCATCCCGGAGGACGGCGAGCCCTTCTACCTCGAAGGCCCCTCCGGGATCCCCCTCGGGGTCTCCCCGGGGGCCCGGTACGAGTCCCACCGGCACCCGTTCGAGGTGGGCGCGACCCTCGTCCTCTACACGGACGGCCTCGTCGAGGTGCGCGGGGAGAACATCGACAGCGGCCTCGAGCGCCTGCGAAGCGCGGCGCGCAGCGGCGGCAGCGCCGAGCAGCTCTGCAACGACATCCTGCGCGAGGTGCTGCCCGGCGAGCGAGCCGACGACGTCGCGCTGGTCGTGGCTCGGATCCCGCCGGTCCCGATCCGGCTGCACGGCACGTGGCCCGCCCACCCCGAGGTCCTGGCCGGGCTGCGGAGCCTGATGCGCCGCTGGCTGCGCGCCCGCGGCGCCGACGAGGAGACCACCTACGACGTGGTGCTGGCGTGCCAGGAGGCCTGCGCGAACGCGATCGAGCACGCGCACGCCCCTGGCCGCGGGACCTTCAGCGTGGACGCCGTGGACGACGACGGAAAGGTCCGCATCACGGTCCGCGACAGCGGCAGCTGGCGCGAGCCGCGGGGCAAGAGCCGCGGGCGGGGGCTGCCACTGATGCGCGCGCTGATGGAGTCGGTGACCGTCGAGCACGGCGACGGGGGCACCGTGATCGTGCTGGAGCGCGCCCTGGAGGTGGGCCCGTGAGCCGGCTGGCCCGCCTCAGCGAGGAGCAGAGCGGCGAGGTCTCGATCGCCGCCATCGAGGGCGAGGTGGACGCCTCGAACGCCGCCGAGCTCGGCGACGGCCTGCGTGCGCTGCTGACCAACCAGAGCACGGTCCTCGTCGTCGACCTGAGCGAGACCACCTACCTCGACAGCGCCGGCCTCAATCTCCTCTTCGTCCTCGACGGCGAGCTGAGCGGCCGCCTGCAGGAGCTTCGCCTCGTGGTGCCCGAGGGCTCGCCCCTCGGGCGCACCCTCGCCATCACCGGCCTCGACCGCGCGATCTCGACCCATGCCACCCGCGACGTGGCCCTCTTCCCGGCTGCCGACGCAGAGAGGGCGCCGTAAGCGGCGCCCTCTCTCGTCACGGCTGCTCGTTCAGCGCTACGGCGCGGCGCAGATCACATACACGAGCCCGACATAGTTGGACCCGCTCGTGTTCTGGAGGTTGACGAACCACCCCGTCGGCGGGCCGGGGAACGGTGCGGGCCGGTTGGCGTCCACGAAGAGGCTCGAGGGCGCAATCGCCGTCGCTTGCGCGTAGCCGCCCCCGGTTGCCTTCTCACCAGCGTTGCAGCCCGCGGTGGCGCTGCCCGTTGTGCCCGCATTCACGTTCAGGGCGACCGTGCGGGTGGTCACGTTGGTCGCCCCGTTCGTGCCGTTGGTTCCGTTCGTGCCGTTGGTGCCGTTCGTGCCCGGCGTGCCCGGAGCTCCCTGGGCGCCCGGAGGGCCGGCTGGCCCCGGGGGCCCCGGCGGGCCCCGCTTGCCCTTCTTCTTCGCCGCCGCCTCGGCTCCGGGGGCCTTGTCACCCGAGCTGTCGCCAGAGCCTGCGATGGCCGTCGAGATCAGCGCGATCACGGCGATCCCCGCGATGCCGACCAGTACGTAGCGTCGCTTCATCAGTCAACTCCTCCTGCTTGAGGGCTTTGGGCGCTGCTTCGAGCACTCTACGGCCGCGCGCGGCGACCGACCCCGATGCAGCTAGCCGGATGGACGACCCCCTCCTAAGCGGACGCGGCCTCAACCTCCCGCCTCGCCGCGGACTGCAGGGCGTCGAGGGACTGCTCGCTCCAGCTGCGGAAGTAGCGTCTGCCGATCGTCAGATCGAAGACGCGGTAGCCGAGTCGCTTCGGCTCCATCCCCATCTTCAACTCGACGAACGTGCCGCCCTGCGCAGGGGTGAGCAGCCAATGCGCGTACGTGCCCGTCAGCTGGCAGCTCAAGCGGATCTCCTTCAGGTCGCGCGCGCGCTCGATCAGGAAGTTCGACTCCGTGTCGCCGCTCGGGTCGCGCGTCACCTGGACGTACTCGCTGCCCTCCTCGAATCGCTCCCCTCGCACCTCGATCACGCGCGGCCACCACTCCGGATAGTTCCTCGGGAACGCCACGAGGCCCCACACCGTCTCCAGCGGTGCGTCGATGTGCGAGTGCCGGCGATGGCTGGACACCCTCCTGAGTTTCCCACCAGCGCTTGTGCGCTGGTCTGGAGGTCGCGGCCACTTGGCGCGTGAGCGCCGCCTCTCGCGGTTCGTCTACCTGGCCGAGAAGCCAGCCTGACCGCGGCGTTTGCAGGCATCGGCTTGGCAGAGCCGTAATCTGCGAACAGGCCCCGATAGCTCAGCTGGATAGAGCGACTCCCTCCTAAGGAGTAGGCCCCAGGTTCGAATCCTGGTCGGGGCGCCTGATTGCAGAGCCCCTATGGTCTGGCTCTGAGGGCGTCTGCGCGACCTGGTCGAATGCCGGATCTCCTCTCCGCGGCCGGGTGAAGGGCGCTGCTGCCCGTTCGACTGACGGCGGATCCAGCCGGCCCCGGGGTCGTCTTCGTCTGCTGCCTGCGGGCCTTGCCGGGATGCTGCCGGTGGTTTGCCCGAAAACCGGCTCCGGACATGCTCATGGCCGCGAATACCTGTCTCATCGTTGCTCCTCCTCGTTGCTCTCGGGGCTCGACGACCGTAGGCGGGAGGTCTGCGAAAAGCACCGGGTGACCACCTAGTTTCAGCCCGGTTGCGTCCGACGCTGGGAGGCGTAGCCTGGGCTCATGCTTCTCGGACGGGCGTCAGAGCTCGAGCGGGTCGGCGATCTCGCGGGCAACGCCCGCAAGGGAAGCGGTGGCGCCCTTCTGATCGTGGGCGAACCGGGAATCGGGAAGACATCGCTCCTGAGCGCCGCGACTGCCCGGATTGACGGCCTACGCGCGATCAGGGTCGCCGGCATCGAGGCTGAGGCGAACCTTCCGTACGCTGCGCTCGGAGAAGCGGTGGCGCCATTGCACGGGGAGCTGGAGCGCCTTCCCGGACCTCAGGCCGAAGCGATCGAGGCTGCGCTGGCGCTCATCCCGGCGCCGGCGGGACCAGGGAACCGGCTTGCCACCTGCGCGGCCTTTCTGAGCCTGCTCACCGGGGCCGCCGAAAGCGAACCGCTGCTGCTGATGGTGGATGACGCGCATTGGCTCGACCCACCCTCGGCCGAGTGCTTTGCCTTCGCGGCAAGGCGGCTCGCGGGCAGCCGAGTCGTGCTGATTGCCGCGGCGCGACCCGGCGCCGATGGTCCGCTGCTCGGTTCCAGATGGTTGAACCGGCTCGAGTTGCCGGGTCTCCGCAGCGACGACGCTCGGCGGATGTTGCGTGGGAATTTCCCCGACATGACATCGGCAGTCGTCGAGTCGTTGATCGAGATATCGGCTGGAAATCCCCTCGCACTGCGGGAGTTGCCAGCTGAGCTGAGCGAGGATCAGCGCCTCGGATTGACACCTATCGACCATTTTCCAGTGGCTGCGGAAGCGCTGCTGGAAGCATTCGAGGCCCGGCTGCGGGCCCTTGACCCCAGCTCTCGCGCAGCGGTGGTGGTTGCCTCCGCCGCGGCCGACTGGGACCTAGGGCCCGTGTTTGCGGCGTGCGACGACCTCGGAATCGAGGCAGCGGCCATGGAGCGCGCCGAGGCTGCCGGGGCACTCAGCATCGGCGAGGGCCGAATCCGCTTCTCACATCCCCTGGTCAAAACGGTCGCCTACGACCGCAGCGCGCCCGACGAACGCCGGCGTGCCCACAGAGCCCTCGCCGATCACTGCGGCGCCGACGCTCGCGCCTGGCACCTCGCTGCCGCAACCGTGGGTCCCGACGACGAGGTGGCGGACCTGCTCGAAGCTGCCGCCGACCGGGCCGGCGCTCGCGGCGCCCCAAGTGTCGCTGCCGACGCCATGCAGCGCTCGGCGGCATTCACCGAGGACATGGTTGGACGATCCCGGAGGCTCTACAAGGCCGCGCTTTCAGCCGCGCTCGCTGGAACCTACGATCGCTGTGCGGCGTTACTGGAGTCGACCACGGAGATCGAGGACCCAATGCTGAGGGCCCGCAGTCGGCACGGCCTCGTCCTCGTCAAGATGACCGGGGGCATGGGCCTTCCCCCCGATGCCCCCATCCGGCTCGGCGAGGAGGCAGAGCTGATCGCTGCCGCGCACCCTGCTGTGGCCGCCTCCATGCACGCGGATGCCGCGCTGCTCGCCGGAACGTCCGGTCGGTTCGAACTCGGAGCAGCCGCAAGCCGGCGGGCGCAGGCAGTACTCCCCGATGACGCTTCGTCCACGGTCAAGTGCCAGGTCCGCGTCATGTCGGGCATCTCCGCGGCGCTTGGCGGCGACGGCAAGGCCGCCCGCCGGCCCCTCGACGAGGCAGGAGAGCTGCTGACCGAGATCGACTCACTCTCGCCCGCGATCCAATCGATCGTGCTCGGCCTCCACGCAAGGGTATGCAGCGGCCAGGAGCGGATCCTGAGGGCTGAGCTTGCGCGGCTGATCGCGATGGCCCGCGATACCGACACGTTTGGGTTGCTTCCTTATCTGCTGTGCGTGTCGGCGGATGCCGCATACCGAACCGGGGATTGGGACGCTTCGGCGCACGACGCGGAGGCGGTGTCACTCGCGGAGGAGTATGGACAGGGCGGCATCCTTCCCTACGCGCTGGTCGTGAGCGGACGACTTCATGCCGCCCGCGGAGAGACGGGTGAGGCGAGGTTGGAGTTCGAACGCGGCGCTGCGCTCGCAGAAGAAGGCGGCGCCGCGACGGTCGCAAACCTCGCTCGCGCCGGGGCCGGCTTCCTCGAGCTCGGACTCGGAAGAGCGGAAGAGGCCATAGTGATGCTCGAGCAGGTAGAGGCTTTCGCCGAGCGGGCGGGTTTGGAGGACCCCGTCTTCATTCCGTGGGCGCCCGACCTTGTCGAGGCCTACGTTCGGGCTGGTCGCAGGCAGGATGCCGAGCGAGTCAGCGCGTCGCTGGATCGGAGGGCGGGGCGGGCCGATGTGCCCGGGACGCTTGCCGTGTCTGCTCGTGCCAGGGGCCTGGTCTCTGGGGATGGGTTCGAGGGGCTGTTCGAGGAGGCCATCGGGCACCACGAGCGGGGGGATGCCCCGTTCGAGACGGCCCGGACTCTGTTTGCTTACGGGTCGCGCCTGCACCGGGCTCGCCGCCGTGTTGAGGGCCGTGAGCGGCTGCGAGCCGCGCTGGAGATCTTCAATGAGCTGCGGGCGAAACCCTGGATCGAGCAGACCAATGACGAGCTGCGCTCGGCAGGCGCGATTCGGCGTAACCCCGTGGCTGATCCCGATGAGTTGAGCCCCCAGGAAGTCAGGGTGGCGAGGGCAGTGGCGGGGGGCGCGACAAACAAGGAGGTCGCGGCACGGCTGTACCTGAGCCCGAAGACCATCGAGTTCCACCTTGGCCGTGTCTATCGCAAGCTGGGCATCCACTCCCGCACCGAGTTGGCCACCAATGTCGCCAGAGGGGATCTCGAGAACGGCAAAGAAGCACGCTCATGAGAGCGGGCTCCTAGCGTTCCGGGACTCGGCCGTCAGCCGGCGGGAGACTCCGGGCTTTATCGGCCGAGGCTTTGGCACGTCGCCGTGATAATCGACGGCGGGTTCGCCTGTGGGACGAGTTGCTCCCCCTCCGCTCGAGAATCAGGGGCCAGAGTTGTCGACGAACCCCACTATGTCGAGGTATTCGATCTTGGGCGCGACGCCATAAATCCCCGTCACCGTGTCGACGAGTTCCTCCGTGAAGAAGGCACGGGCTTTCTCCTCGTCATCCCACACGTAGAAGTTCCTTGCCTGAAGGCCGTCATCGTCGAGCGTGAAGCTCTTGAAGCGAAGGCCGGGCATGCCTTCGAACGTTCCTCGGGACTCGTCGGCAATCTTCGCGAGACTTGAGCGATCGAACCTGTCGGTCTGCGTGAAAGTCACGAGCACGCCGATCATCGGGCCTCCTGTCGATTGGATGAGTAACGGTCGACCGAGTGATACTGGCGGCGGATCCTAGTCGCTGGGCTGTGCGTGAAACCCAGTCGCCGCCCCTGCGTCCATCGCGGCCGATCCTAGGCCAGGGCCGCCAGCTCGCGCTCGAAGCCCGCGACGATCGCCTCGGGGTCGGGGATCAGGCCGGCGTCCACCTTGAGGCCGACGGTGACCCCGCCCGCGTAGCTGAAGATCGAGACGCTCGTGGAGATCCCGCCGGAGCAGGGCGCCCAGACGAGCACGCCGCTGACCGGGGTACCCGCCATGTAGACGGGCTGGCGGGGGCCGGGGACGTTGGTCACCACCGCGCTGCCCTTGCTGCTGAACATCTCCACCAGCACCTTCTCGACCTGTGTGGGCGTCCTGCCCATCGCGTCGAGCACGCCGTAGGAGACGGCGCCCTCCTGCGAGCCCTTGATCTCCAACATCTGCCGGTGCACCTCGTCCAGCCTGCTGCGGGGGTCCTCGATCCCCACCGGCAGGGGCAGATAGACCAGGCCGAAGCGGTTGCCGAGGTCGGGCGGGAGCGGCTCGTCGAGGGGGCGCAGGTTGAAGGGGACCATCGCCGTCACCTCGTCAACGTCGGCGCCGCGGCCTGCCAGGTACTCCCCCAGCGCGCCGGCGAGGGCCGCGACCAGCACGTCGTTGACCGTGGTGCCGGTCGCGTGGCCGATCGCCTTCACGTCCTCGAGCGGCACCGGGTGCGACCAGGAGACCCGCTGGGCGACCCCCAGCTCGCCCTTCAACGGGGTCGCGGGATCGTCCTTGGCGAGCAGCATCTTGGCCAGCGCCTCGGCGTCGGCTCGGCCGCTGGCCGCCAGGTCGCGCAGGTGGCGAGGGGTCGTGTCGCACCTCGATCGCCTCGTGGGCGATAGCGGTGGCCGCGCCCCGCGCCGCCGAGGCCACGCGCGCCGCCGGGCGGATGAACGAATCCAGGGGGCCGCCCCGCCGCTCCTCGCGCGCGGCGACGTCGAGAGGGGCGAAGCCCGCGTCGGGTGACTCGTCGGTGAGCGAGAGCAGCACCCGGCCGAGCGCGATCCCGTCGGCGATGCAGTGGTGGATGCGCGCGACGATCGCCCCGCCGCCTCCGGCGGCGTCCACGAGGTGGAAGTGCCAGAGGGGCTTGGAGCGGTCGAGCGGGCGTCGCCATCTGGTCGGCGACGTAGGCCTGCAGCGCGGCCCCGTCCCCCGGCGCCGGGAGGGCGAGGCGGTGGACGTGGAGGTCGAGGTCGAAGCGGTCGTCGTCCTCCCAGTGCGGCCCGGCCAGGGGGGCCCTGCCCTCCACCACCCGCTGGCGGAAGCGGGGGAAGGGCTCGACCAGGCGCTGGCGGATCGTCTCGCGGACGCCGTCCCAGTCGGGCCGCTCGGCGAACCAGAGCACCCCGGTGATCACCATCAGGTTGGTCGGCTCGTCCATGTGGAGCCACGCCGCGTCGGCGTGGGACATCCGGTGCGAGGCGGCCACGGCTAGGAGGCTGCCCGGCGCCGGGCTCGGGGCGGCCCTCGAAGCCGGCCTGGAGCAGCCCGGCCAGCTCCGCGATCATCGGCATCCGCGGGTTCGTCCTCACGCTCGGGTCCGCGAACGCGGCCTCGAGGAGCTCCGGCAGGGCGGCCTCGAAGTCCTCGCGCGGACACCCCGGCGTCGGCGAGCGAGCGGGGCATGCCGACCGCGTCGAGCAGCTCGTCCACGCGGTGCGAAGAAGCGCTCGCGCCGGTCGTCCATGTCCCGGCCGCCGAGGCCGAGCACCCAGCCCATCTGCGCGTACTTGTCGGGCGCGACGTAGGTCGAGTAGCCGGGCGCGGGCATGAACTTCGAGGGGATCGAGGCGTTGTAGCGCAGCACGTGGGGCAGGAAGATCCCGTTGGCGCGGCCGTGGGGGATCCCGAAGCGCGCGCCGACGGCGTGCGCGAGCGCGTGGTTGACGCCGACGAAGGCGTTCGAGAAGGCGAGCCCCGCGATCGTCGCCGCGTTGGCCATCGCCGTCCGCGCCTCGAGGTCGGAGCCGTCCTCGCAGGCGCGCGGGCAGCGCCTCCATGATCAGGTTGATCGCCTGCATGCAGAACGCGTCCGTGTACGGGGAGGCGAAGATCGAGACACCGGCCTCGAGCGCGTGGGTGAGGGCGTCCACGCCCGTGTCGGCCGTGACCGCGGGCGGCATCGTCAGGGTCAGGGTCGGGTCCACGATCGCGACGTCGGGGACCAGCGAGTAGTCCACCAGGGTCACCTTGCGGCCCTCGGAGCTGATCACGGCCGCGGGCGAGACCTCGGAGCCGGTCCCGGACGTGGTCGGCAGCGCCAGCAGCCGCACGCTGTGCTCCACCTCCGGGTAGTGGGAGACGCGCTTGCGCGCGTCGAGGAAGGGCAGCGAGAGCTCGCGCAGGGAGACCTCGGGGCTCTCGTGGAAGAGCCTCATCGCCTTGGCCGCGTCGAGCACCGAGCCGCCGCCGACCGCGACGATGCAGTCGGCGCCGAACTCGCTCAGCACCGCGGTCCCGGCCGCGATCTGCGCCTCGGTGGGCTCGGGGTGGAGGTCGGAGAAGACGTGGACGCTCGGGCCCTCGAGGTAGCGGCGCACCTCGTCGGCGACCCCGCGGGCCTCGCCGTCTATGTCGGTGACGAGCAGGACCTGCTCGGCCTTGACGTCGCGCAGGCTCTCGATCGCGCCGGCGTTGATGTAGGTGTCAGAGGGGACGCGGAACCACTGGGGAGGCGCCTGGCGGCGCGAGACGGTCTTCACGTTGAGCAGGTTCCTGTAGTTGACGTTGTCGGTGGTGTTGGACCCTCCCCAGGTGCCGCAGCCGAGCGAGAAGGTCGGGGTCAGGGAGTTGTAGATCCCGCCGAGGGCGCCTACCGCGGTGGGGGCGTTGACGAGGATCCGGCCGGTGCGGACCCGCGCCGCGAAGCGGTCGATCACGTCCTCGTCGGTGGCGTAGACGGCCGCGGTGTGCCCGAGCCCGCCGTGCTCGGTGATCAGCTCGCATGCGGCGATCCCGTGCTCGACCGAGGGCGAGCGGACGAGGCCGAGGACGGGCATCAGCTTCTCCTGGATCAGCGGGTGATCGGCGAGCTCGCCGAGATCGGACGGCAGCGGCGCCAGCAGCACCTTCACGTCCTCGCCGACCTCGAAGTCGCCCATCGCGCCGAGGTTGACGCACGACTGGCCGAGGGCCCGGGCGTCCACCCGCCCGTCGGGCTCGAAGGCGAGGTCGGAGAGCGCATCGACCTGGGCGGGGTCGAGGAGCTGCCCTCCGAGGCGCTCGAACTCGGCCACCAGATCGTCGTAGATCGCCTCGTCCACGACGCAGGTCTGCTCGGCCGGGCAGATCACCGAGGCGTCGAAGGTCTTCGAGATCAGCATGTCCACCACCGCCATGCCGACGTCGGCGCTGCCGTGGAGGTAGACCGGGGCGTTGCCGGCCCCGACGCTGAGCGAGGGCTTGCCGGCGGCGTTGGCGGCCGCGACCGCCTTCGGGCCGCCCGTGGTCCAGATCAGGTCTATGCCGTCGTGGTGGAAGAGGTACTGGGAGACGTCGAGCGTCGGGTCGGGCACCACCTGGAGCGCGCCGGGAGGAAGGCCGGCCGTCTCCCCCGCGCTCTGAAGGATCTCGATGGCGCGCCCGGCGCAGCGGGCGGCGCGCGCGGAGGGCCGGAAGATGATCGCGTTGCGGGTCTTGGCCGCGACGATGGACTTGAAGAGCGCGGTCGAGGTCGGGTTGGTGATCGGCAGCAGCGCCAGGACCACGCCGATCGGCTCGGCCACCCGCTGGATGCCGTGCTTGGGGTCCTCCTCGATCACGCCGACCGAGCGCTTGTCCTTGAGGTAGTCGTAGAGGAACTCGGTCGCGATGTAGTTCTTGACGACCTTGTCCTCGAGGACGCCGAAGCGGGTCTCCTCCATCGCGAGCTGGGCCAGCTCGAAGGCGCTCTCCAGGCCGGCGACGACCATCGCCCAGACGATTCGGTCCACCGCCTCCTGGTCGAGCTCGCGGAAGCTCTTCGACGCGGCCTCCGCGCGCATCACGAAACCGTCGAGGCGATCCGCCTGTGCGACGTCAACCACTCCGGGCGCGGGCTGCGACGGGCTTTGCGAAACGGCCATCTCTCTCCTCTCTCCTCGCCGTACCGTATCCGCTAGTCGGTCCAACGGCAAAGGAAGCGACCGGCGCGGACGCGAGTCGGACACAACCTTGACATGGCGATCGCCGCGGCGGCGGGCGCCTCGCGCCAGGCTCTCGCCCGTCCTACCCGAAGACCGCGACGAGGTCGCCCGCGGGACGGCTCTCCGCGCAGGCGGCGAGCCGCGCGCTCGGAGAGACCGTCCCGCGGCTGTTCGGGGTCACCAGGCGCTGGCGCCCTCGTAGCGCAGCGAGCCCGGGGTCGTGAGCTTCTCGCCCGTCTCCAGCAGGGTCTTCAGGCCGGAGAGGATCATCGGCCAGCCACCGAAGAGCTCGGGGTTGGCGTCCTCGGGGAGCTGGTCGTGGGTCACGGTCAGCAGGCAGGAGTCGCCGACCTGCTCGATCTCCCAGGTCACCCGCGAGGTGCCCTGGGCCTTGACCTCGTCGCTCCACAGAGCGGTGAAGCTCTGTACGAGCCGGCGCGGCGGGTCGACCTCCAGGTTCTCGCCCTTGGCGATATCGATCACGCCCGGGACCGAGCTCTCGTAGCTCGAGCCGGGGGTCCACTCCGAGCGGGTCTCGACCCCGAAGCTGTACTTGGCGCGCGACTCGGGGTCGGTGATCGCCTCCCAGAGTCGCTCCGGCGTCGTCTTGATGTAGATCTCGAACACGGTCAGAGCCGCGCGTCCGTCCACCACTGCGTACGTCTTCTCCATCATTCCTCCTCGAGTTCACGCTTGAGGCCGCTGAGTGTCGCCACCCAGGGCTCGGCGTACTTGCTCACCCACCTGTCGTGGACGAGCCGGATCGGGACGGCGTTCAGGAAGTGGAACTTCTCCCGGCCGCGCCGCCGCGTCGTCACGAGCCCGGCCTCCTCGAGCACCTTCAGGTGCTTCATCACGCCGAAGCGCGTCATCGGAAGCCGGCCTTCGAGGGCGCTGAGCGTCTGGCCGTCATGCTCGTAGAGCTCGTCGAGCAGGCGCCGGCGAGTCGGGTCCGCGAGTGCCTTGAACACCTCGTCCATGCCATCACTATACGTGACTATTTGGTCACATGTCGGCCGACCACCAGATCTCAAGGGGCCACCCCACTAATGCCGATGGGTGCGACATGCGGGTAGCCCTCGCGACAGCATGTCTGGCGATCGCCGCCGTGGCCGTGATCTCGCTGATCCAGGGCGAGGAGAAAGAAGGAGCTTCGGTCCGCGTGGCGCCGCCGCCGGAGACGGCCGACCCCCTCCCGGAGCTGCCGCGCGAATGGTCGGCGGAGACCAACGCGGTCGGCGGGTTCGCGCTCGGCGTGCCCCCCGGATGGTCGGTGAAGTCCACGGGCGGGCAGACGACACTGCGCTCTCCCGGCAGCTCGGTCGTGGCCCGGATCACCGCCGACCGCACGGAGGCGGCCGTCAACGCCGGGCTCGAAGAGTACGCGGAGGGCCTGCTGGAGGAGCTCGGCGGCCCGGACGAAGCCGCGGTGGAGTTGATGCGGGCGCCGGCGGGCTACGAGCGCGCCGCTGCGAGCGGCGAGGGCCCCGGCGGCAGGCGCCTCGACGTCTTCGTCGTGCGCCGGTCCGAGCTGGCGGCGTTCCCGATCCTGGTCGCGAGCGACCGCGCGGTGAAGCGCGCCGAGCTCGACCCGATCGAGGCCGTGCTGGTCGGCTCGCTCCGGGGCCGCCCGCGATCTCGAGCTGAAGAGCGCCTCGCGCGCCGACCGGGCTCCCCGGCGTACCATCCTGGCGCCGTGAAGCTGATCATCCAGATCCCATGCCTGAACGAGGAGGCGACCCTGCCGCGGGTGCTGGCCGAGCTGCCGCGGGAGGTACCGGGCTTCGACGGCGTCGAGTGGCTGGTGGTGGACGACGGCTCGAGCGACGGGACCGTCGCTGCCGCGCGGGCCGGCGGCGTGGACCACATCGTCCGGCTCACGAACAACAAGGGCCTCGCGGCCGCGTTCCAGGCCGGGCTCGACGCGGCGCTGAAGCTGGGCGCCGAGGTGATCGTCAACACCGACGCCGACAACCAGTACCGGGCCGCGGACATCCCGCGGCTGGTCGAGCCGATCGTCGCGGGCCGCGCCGACATGGTGGTCGGCGACCGGCAGGTGCGGACCGTCGAGCACTTCTCGCCCGCCAAGAAGCTGCTGCAGCGGCTGGGGAGCTGGGTCGTGCGCCGCGCCTCCGGCACCGCCGTGCCCGACACCACCTCGGGCTTCCGCGCCTACAACCGCGAGGCGGCGCTGCAGCTCCAGATCGTCAGCAACTACACCTACACGCTCGAGAGCCTGATCCAGGCCGGCAAGGGCCTCGTCGCCGTCGAGCACATCCCGATCTCAACCAACGAGACCCTGCGCAGCTCGCGCCTTGCGCGCTCGACCGGCCACTACGTGCGCCGCAACGCCCTCGCCATCTTCCGCGCCTACGTGCGCCACGAGCCGCTGCGCGTCTTCATGTTCGCGGCTGGCGTTCTTCGCGCTGGCCGCCCTCGCCGCCTGGTCGCCCTTCCTCGCCGACCTCATCCTCAACGGCGACCGCAGCGGCCACATCCAGTCGCTGATCCTCGGCGCGGTGCTGGCGCTGGCCGCGGTGCAGATGTTCGCGCTCGGGATCATCGGCGACGCGCTCTCGGCCCAGCGGGTGATGTCACAGCGGACCTTCGAGCGGGTGCGGCGCCTGGAGCTGGACGCCGGGGTCCCGCCCTCCCACTACGAGCCCGGCCAGGCCCCCGAGAGCCTCACGGTCGAGCGCGTCGAGCCGACCCTGCGCGGGTGAGCGAGCGCCCCGGGGCCGCCTACGTCAATCCCGACGAGGCCGGCGGCAACGTCTACGACAAGTACGCCTCGCAGAACCCCGTCGAACGGCGGCTGGTCGCCGGGTTCATGCGGGCCCTCGACGAGCTGGTCGCCGCCAGCGGGGCGCGCGAGGTCCACGAGGTCGGCTGCGGCGAGGGCGAGATCGCGATCCGGCTGGCGCGGGCCGGGCTCGCCGCGCGCGGGACGGACGCCTTCCCGGAGGTGGTCGCCGAGGCCCGCGCCCGGGCGGCGGCCGCGGGGGTCGAGGCCGGCTTCGAGGCGAAGCCGGTGCAGACGCTCACCCGCGAGGCCGATGGGGCTGAGCTGGTCGTCTGCTGCGAGGTGCTCGAGCACCTCGAGGACCCAGAGGGCGCGCTCGACGTCCTCGCGGACCTGGCCGGCCCCTGGCTGATCGCGAGCGTGCCGCGCGAGCCGCTCTGGCGGGTGCTGAACATGGGCCGGCTCAGCTACGTGGGCGCGCTCGGCAACACCCCCGGCCACCTGAACCACTGGTCGCGGCGGGGGTTCGCCCGCTTCCTCGAGCGGCGCTTCGAGCTGGTGGAGCTGCGCAGCCCGCTCCCCTGGACGATGGCGCTGTGCAGGGCGCGATGAGGCGCGCCGGCCGCTGGGCCCGCGCCAACGCCGGCACGCTCGCGATCGCCTGCGTCGGCGTCTGCTGGGGGCTGATGATGCACTCGATGGGCTGGGCGCAGTTCGCGCACTTCGCGCAGGTCCAGGCCTTCAGCGAGGGGAGGGCGGAGATCGACGAGTGGCACTGGTCCACCAACGACAAGGCCTGGGTGGACGGGCACTTCTACTCGGTCAAGTCGCCCGGAGTCGCGGCTGTCTCGCTGCCCGCCTACCTGGCCCTCGACGCCACCTTCGGCCACGACTTCGCGAACGAGGCCGCGGCCAACTCCCGCCGCACCGAGTACCCGCGCTGGGGGCCGGGGCGCGCAATCCCGCTCGAGAACTACGGCTACGACCCGGAGCGCGCGGACCGCGTCCAGGCTGAGAGCGAGCACAACGCCCCGCTGATCTGGGCGCTCGCCCTGCTGGTCGCGGTGGTCCCCGCGGTGGCGCTGCTGTTCGGCGTGCGCTGGGCCGCCGAGCGCCTCGAGCCGGGCTACGGCGCCGCCGCCGCCGTGACGCTGGGCCTCGGCTCGATCGTGCTCATCTTCGGCTCCGAGTACTTCTCCCACGTGATCGCGGCCGCGCTCGGGTTCGCGGCCTTCCTGGTCCTGATGCGCGAGCGCGAGGTCCGGCCGAGTGCGCGCGCGGTCGCGGCGGCGGGCCTGCTGGCGGGGCTCGCGGTCAGCTTCGAGTACCAGGCGGGCCTGGTCGGCGTGGTGCTCTTCGCCTACGCGCTCGCCGGCCGGGACGACCGGCTGCGGCGCGGCGCCCTCTACGCGGGTGGCGCCCTGCTCGGGGCCCTCCCGGCCCTGGTCTTCAACTGGTGGGCGCTCGGCTCACCGTTCGAGTTCGCCTACGGCAGCGCGGTGGACGAGCCCGGCTTCTCCGGGCACGACACGCTCGGCCTGAACGACGAGGGCTTCTTCGGCATCACCGCGCCGAAGCCGGCGAGCGCGCTCGACCTGCTCGTCGCCAACCGCGGCACGCTGACGCTGACCCCGGTGATAGCGGCGGCCCTCGCGGGCCTCGTGATCATGTGGCGGCGCGGTGAGCGGCGCCCCGAGGTGGCGGCGATCGGGGCCGTCGCGCTCGTCTACTTCCTCTACAACTCCGGCTACTGGCTCGCGTTCGGCGGCGGCTCGCCCGGCCCCCGCTTCCTGATCCCGGCCCTGCCCTTCATCGCCCTGGGCCTCGCCACCGCCTACCGGCGACTGCCCGCGATCACGCTCGCCCTCGCGATCCCCTCCTTCGTGATGATGGGCGCGGCCGCGATCAGCTTCCCGCTGCTCGGCGAGCAGGGGCCGGGCGAGTGGGCCGACTTCATCGAGGACGGCCACCTCGAGCACACCCTGCTGACTGCGCTCGGCGTGACGAACGCCTGGGTCGCGATCGCGCCGGTGGTCGCCGCCGCGGCCGGCGCGATCGCCTTCGCGGCCGCGGCCACCCCCCGCACCCGGATGGCGGGGCTGGGCGCCGCGGCGTGCTGCGTCGCGGGCTGGGCGGCGATCGCCGTGGTCGGACCCAGCCTCGCCGGGGACGAGAACACGCCGCTCGGCTCGGACGGCGACGCGCTGCCCCTGATCGGCATCGGCGCCGTGGCCTCGCTGCTGGTGCTCGGGCTGCTCGCCCTGCGCCGCCGCTCGGCTCAGCCGGAGCCCTCGCTGCCGGGCGAGCCCGCGCTCGGCGGGCCCAGCTCGTAGACCACCAGGGGCCCGCGCTGCTCGACCTTCACCCCGAGGCCCTCGACGGGCCTGGCCAGCGCCATCGCCTGGGGGGAGGCCGCTGAGCGGTCGGTGTGCAGGACCACGCTGCGCACCCCCAGCTCGCGCAGCCGCGCGACCGTGGCCGGATCGGGGAAGGCGGCCATCTCGTCGATCAGCGCCTCGATCGAGTCGGGCACGGTGCTGGCCCGCCCGTTGACGATCCGGGGGAACCCGTCGGTGGACCACAACAGGTAGCGCCGGTTGTCCTCCGCGTCCAGGGCGGGCAGGTGAAGCTGGGGGTCGGGCGCGTCGGCGACCCGCGGCGGAACGGCGTCCACCTCGGGCTGGGCCTGGTCGTCGAGGGGGTCGAACGGCAGGCCGCGCCCCTCGACGACGACGGCGAGCGCGATCAGGGTCGCCAGCATGGCCGTGAGCGCTCGCGGCGCGCGCGGGCCGGCGCGGAGCGAGCTCGACGCGAGGCGGCCGCGCGCCGCAGCCAGGACCGAGTGCGTCCCCGCGGCCGCCAGCAGCGCGAGCCCGAGCGAGGAGAACGTCTGCAGCCTGCCCGGCGTGCGGATCGCCTCCCACCCCGGCAGCAGCTCGTAGACGATCCGGTAGGGCCAGAGCCACCCGTCCTCCTCCTGGAAGCCGAGCGCCAGCACCCAGGTCGCGAGGACGCCGGCGCCGAGGCCGAGGCGCAGCCTGCGGGGGAAGGCGGAGGAGCCGAGGCCCACCGCCGCCAGCAGCAGGATCGCGACCCCCGGGAACAGGGTCCCCTCCGGCACGTTCTCGAGCCGGTCGCGGGCCGGCTCGGTGACGTCCCCCCAGACGAGGCTCTCCTCCGGGGCCGCCGCGAAGGCGGCGAGCGGCCCCGAGTAGGCCTCGACCGTCGAGGGCGGGCGGGTCGCCTCGGGATGGGCGTCCGCGACCCTGAAGTACGGCCGCGCGACCAGCCCGGCGATGACGAGGAACGCGACCAGCCCGGCGGCCCCGGCCGCGAGGAGCCGGCGATCGACCGGCGGGCGCCCGCGCCGCCACCAGACGACCGCGCCGACCAGCACGAGCAGACCCAGCAGGTAGGCGAAGGGCAGGCCGATCGCGAAGCCGAGCGAGAGCTGCCAGGCCGCGACGAGCCAGGCCGCGACGAGCCAGCCGGGGCTGGCGAGGCGGATCCCGCGGACGCCCAGCGCCAGCGCCAGCGGGATCCCGCCGCTGGAGATCACCTGCAAGTGGCCGTCCTGCTCGAGACGGAACGGCGCGTAAGCGAACGCGGCGCCGGCGATCAGCGCCGCGGCCGGGCCGAGGCCGAGCTCGCGCGCGAGCCAGTAGGCGCCGAGGAAGGCGAGCGCGTAGGCGAGCAGGAAGGTGAGGTCGTAACGAGCCACGGCGTCGGTAGGCCCGTCGCCGATCAATCCGAACGGCGCGTAGCCGAGCAGCGCGTCGCCGAAGGCGAGCGAGTCCGGCTCGGGCCAGAACTGGTTCGACTGGAACAGCTCGAGCGGCTGGTGGGCCAGCGCGTGGCCGCCCCAGGCGATCTGCCAGGACTGCGGCAGCGGGTCGCCGAGGTCCTTGGGTATCGCATCGCCGAGGTTCAGGACCAGCGGCCAGTGCATCACGACCGCGAGCAGGGCCGCGCCGAACGCGACGAGGGCGAGCTCGCGCCCGCCCGGCTCCTTTCGAGCCGTGGCGGTCAGCCGCGGTCCGGGCGGCCCGGATGGAGCTCGTCGATGGTCACGAGCGCGCGGTAGGGGGCGCCGCCCGCGGCGGCCTCGATCGCCTCGCCCCCGCCTGCGAGCCGGTCCACCACTGAGACGACGCCTGCGATCGCAAGCTCCTCCTCCTGCATCCGCTCGATCGCCTCGATCGTGGAGCCGCCGGTCGTGACCACGTCCTCCACCACGAGGCACGGCGTCCCCGGCTCCAGCAGCGGCCCCTCGATCCAGCGCTGCAGCCCGTGCGCCTTGCGCTCCTTGCGCACGAAGAAGGCGACGAGGCCCTCGCCGCCCGGCACAGCGATCGCAGCGCAGGCCAGCGGGTCCGCGCCCATCGTCAGCCCGCCGACGGCGCGTGCGCCCCGCTCGGCGGCCTCGGCCGCGATCAGCTCGCCGGCGGCCAGGAAGGCGGGCGGGCGCAAGAGCGCCCGCTTCGCGTCCACGTAGTACTGCGCCGTCTCGCCCGGAGGAGAGCACGACCTCGCCGATCACCAGCGCGTGCTCGCGCAGCTCGGCGAGCAGGGTCCGGCGGGCGTCGGCGGCGGCCTCCACGGAGCCGCCATCGTATTTGCCCGCGGGTGGCGCCGCCTGCGCGGATAGGGTCCCCGTCGTGACCATCGCCCTGATCGTGATCGGCGTCGTCGCGTTCATCGCGCTCGACGTCTTCATCCTCACCAAGGTCCTGAGCCGCCACCGCAGCCAGGACGACTTCGGCAGGTTCGCGGTCCCGGGCTCCAGCGTCATTCAGCTCTCCGAGCCGGGCAAGCTGAAGGTCAGCTACGAGGAGGCGATCAATGCGCCCTCAGAGCGCTGACGGCTCGATCGACTTCGACCCGCCGGCCGCGCTCAAGGTCACTGTCGTCAGCGACGCCCGCGGCGAGGAGATCGAGCTGGTCGGCCCCGGCTTCCGCAGGATGGGCTCGTCGGTCTCGGGCACCTCGAAGTGGACGCGCGCGGTGGTCGGCAGCGCCGAGATCGCCGAGCCCGGGTCCTACACCGTCACGGCCGGCCCCGAGCTCGAGGGCGCCGTCCAGCCGCACATCCTGCTCGGCCGTTAGGCCGGGCTCAGCTCGGCCCGGAAGCCCTCGCGCCAGCTCGCGTACCGCGGCGCCCAGCCGAGCTCGCGCTTGGCCTTCGCGTTCGAGGCGCCGCGCAGGTTCAGCGCCGAGACCGCCATCTGGCCGGCGACCAGGCGCGCGAGCCAGAGCGGGACCCTCCGCGGGGGCTTCGCCCCGATCGCCTCCGCGTAGGCCGGCAGCCACTCCCGGAGCGGCGCCGGATCGTCGTCCACGACGTTGTAGACGCCCGGCGGCCCGGCGATCGCCGCGACGGTCGCCGCCGCCGCGTCGGCGACGTGGATGAAGGAGAAGACCCCGGTCCCCTTGCCGACGATCGGGTAGCGCCGCTTGAGGACGTCGGCGTAGGTGCTGCCCGCCGGGTCGAAGAAGGTGCCGGGGCCGTAGAAGTAGCCGTAGCGCAGGGCCACGCCCTCGATCCCCTCCGCCTCGATGGTCGCCCGCTCGAGCCTGGCCGCGCCGGTCCCCGGGTCCGCGGCCGGGCCTTCGGCCGGCGCGCGCAGCGGCGCGGACTCGTCCTTCACCCAGTCGCCCTCGGGCGCGTAGTTGAAGGCGATGCTCTGCGAGATCACGCGGCGAGCGCCCGCCGCGCGGGCGGCCTCGATCAGCGCCGGGCCGGCCTCGGCGCGCAGCTTCGTGGTCGAGGCGAGCGACTGGTTGGCCTTGCGCATGTCAATCCGCTCCGGCAGATCGGTGAGCTGGTTGACGACGATGTCCGGCCTCGCCTCGGCGACCGCCGGCCCGATCGCCTCGAGGTCGGTGGCGTCGAGCACGACCGGCTCGGCGCCGAGCGCGCGCACCCGGTCCATCCGGTCGCTCGAGCGCGTCGCCCCCAGCACCTCGTGCCCGGCCTCGACCAGCAGCGGAACCAGCGGGCGCCCGATCGCGCCGGTCGCGCCGGCGACGAGGACCCTCATGCGGCGCCGTGGCCGCTAGCCGTAGACGTAGATCGGCATCCCGATCGCGACCCAGTTGTAGATGAAGCGCGAGAACGGGATCGGGTTGCGGACGCAGCCATGGCTGGCGTTGTAGTTCGGCACGTCGGCGTAGCCGTGGGTGGCGTAGCCGCCGCGGAAGTAGATCGAGTAGTACATGCGCTTCGCGTTGTATCCCGCCTGGCGCATGTAGAAGCGGAACTTGCCGCGGATCGTCGGCGTCGCGGGGGCGCCCGTGGAGACGTGGAAGGTGTGGACCGGCTTGTCGCCCTCGATCAGGGACATCACCTGGCGCGAGATGTCCACCTCGACGTGGCGGCCGTCGTTGTAGCGCGGCTTGAAGGCGCCCCCGCCCTCGAGCAGCTCGGCGAAGATCGAGCGGCGATAGGAGAAGGTTCGCGGCATGCCGTTGACCTTGCGGAAAGCCTTGATCGCGAGGCGGGTGCCGATCGTGACGCGGCTGCCCTTGGTGCCCGTGTGGTAGCCCGCCGCCTGGAGCGAGCGGTTGAAGAGGGCGGTGGCGGGGCCCTTGCCGAGCTTCTTGGGGAGCTCGACGCGGAAGCTGTCGCTCGCGCGCTTGCCCGCGTTCTCGGCCTCGACCACGTAGCGGCAGCAGGACTCGACCGCGAGCGGCATGCTGAACGTGCCGTCGCCCTTCGGGTCGAGCTTCTCCGAGAGGACCTCGCGGCCGTTCGCGGTGACCCGCACCTGGACCTTGTCGCTGGCAACCGGGTTCGCGACCTTCCCGGCGATCTCGACCTTCTTCAGGATCGGAACCCGCTGCGGCCCCTTGACGCCAACCTCGACGTTCGTGCCCGCTTCGGCGCCGGCCGCGGGCAGCGCGGCGAGGGCGAGCGAGGAAACGAGCAGCGTCAGGCGTGTCCTGCCGGGCAGATTCAAGACGCGGCATTGTGGCAGATGTATCGGAAGCTGCAGGGTCAAGCGGCGACTTGGACGGTGATCGCAAGCAGGTTGTTGAGCGCGTGCGCGATCACCGCCGGCCACAGGGACCCCGAGCGCTCGTAGAGGTAGGCGAAGGCGCCGCCGAGCACGGCGAGGAAGGGGATCGCCGCCGGGCCCGTGCCGGCGTGGACAGCGCCGAAGATCAGGCCGGAGACGATCGCGCCCGCCCAGAACCCGTAGCGCGCCCGAATCCCGGCGAAGACGAAGCCGCGAAAGAACGTCTCCTCGGTCAGTGGCGCCATCAAGCAGGCGCTGAGGTAGAGAGCGACCACCGCGAGCGGCGTGAGCTCGAGGTCCAGCGTCTCGGACAGCTCCTCCTGCTCGGGTGTGTAGCCGAAGAGCGCGTCAAGCACGCCCGCTGCGACGACCGCGAAGGCGAGGTAGGCCAGGACCATGAGCCCGGCCAGCCTCAGATGCGACCACCTGAAGTCGCGGAAGCCGAGACGGCGCAGCGCCTCGCCCCACTTCTCGAAGCGCCAGCCGGTCGCCCCCGCGAGCGCGACCCCGACCAGCGTCCCCCAGAGGGCCACCTGCCCGAGCAGCTGCCCGCCGGTGGTCTCCAGCTCCGGATCGAAGGGCAGCACGAGGATCAGGGTCGCGAGCGTCGAGATCAGCGCCGCCGCGAGGATCCCCATGACCACGTCGCCGGGCCTCCAGGTCACCCAGTCGAAGGCCCGGGCCCCGGCGGTGCCCTCCGCCTCGGATTGCGTCGGCGCGACCGGGGGCGGCGGGATGGCCGGAGGCGGCGGCTCCCCGGCGGCGGCCGTCATCGCGGTGCCCGCCAAGCCCGCGGCCGGCGCCGCCTCGGCGGCCGGCGCGCCGCGGGGCCGCCTGCGGAGGACCACGGTCTTCGCGGCCTTGTCGCCCAGGCGCTGGCGCCGAGCGCCGGAGGCGACCATCACCCAGCCGACGACGAAGAAGTCCACGAGGCGGAGCAGGTTCCGCATGCTGGCCTGGGCGAAGGTGACGCGCTCGCCGGTCAGCGAGGCGACCTCGATCCCCGCGGCGTTCTTGCCGATCGTCTGGCCCCAGCGCCACTCCGCGAACGAGAAGTAGTTGAACCAGGCCGAGAGGAAGACGAGCACGATCACCCCGGCGGCCTCGGAGCTCTCCTCGTAGACGGCCGCGACGAAGCCGCCGATGAAGAACAGGTAGAAGACGAGCCAGGTCGCGTTGTCGATCAGCGCGGCCAGGGCGCGCCTGCCCAGGCCGGCGTACTCGCGCTTCCCCTCCCCCGGCGCCTCTTCGGCGGCCTCCGTCGCGCTCACGCCTGCAGGCGCTCCTCGATCTCGGTGAGCGAGGAGATGTCGGCGCCGCCCTCGCGGTCGATCAGCAGGACCGGCACCCCGGCCGCGCGCGCGCCCTCGCCGTCCTCGACGGGGGAGTCGCCGACGTGCAGCGCCTCCGCCGGCTCGCACCCCGCCAGCTCCAGGGCGGGGGCGAAGATCCCCGGGTCCGGCTTGCGGTGGCCGGCCTCGGCCGAGGAGACCGCCCCGTCGAGTAGCGGCGCCAGCCCGCAGCGCTCGAGAACGTCGCCGAGCGAGCAGTCCCAGTTCGAGACGACGATCGTCTTCAGGCCGCGGTCGCGCAGCGCGCAGCAGCGCGGGCTCGGCGTCAGGGTAGGCCCGGAGGCGCACCGCCTCGACCAGCTCCGCCGCGCCGATCTCGACGCCGAGCTCCGCGGAGAGGACCTTCGCACAGCGCTCGCGCAGGTCGGCGAGGGACTCGGGGTCGCGGCCCTCGTGGGCGTGCTCCTTGTAGAAGGCCATCTCCTTGCGGACGGCGGCGACCAGTCGCTCGTCGCTGACCTCCGCGGGAACGCGCTCGCGCAGCAGCACCCAGGGCGGCTCCAGCTCGACCAGGGTCCCGAGGGCGTCCAGAAATACGGCGCGGGTCATCGAGCCGGAATACTCCCACCTGCATGGACCAGACCTTCTGGGAGAGCAACGGGGACTGGATCTCCGCCGCGATCACGATGCTCGCCGCCGTCGCCGCCGCCGTCGTCATCGACCGCTTCGCCTTCGGCCGCGCCGAGCGCGTAGCCGACACCAAGGACACGGGCGAGCTCTCGCGCGAGGCGCGCACCCGGCTGCGCCTGGTCCGCCGGCTGATCTTCGTCGCGATCATCGTCATCGGCCTCGCCCTGGCGCTGAGCCAGTTCGCCTCGATCAAGCGCTTCGCGACCGGGATCCTCGCCTCGACCGCGGTGCTGGGCCTGATCATCGGCTTCGCGGCCCGGACTGTGATCGCCAACTTCGTCGCCGGCGTGCTGATGGCGATCCGCCAGCCGATCCGGATCGGCGACCTGATCTCGATCGGCGAGGAGGTCCACGGGCGGGTCGTGGACATCGCCCTCACCTACACCTCAGTGGACGGCGGCGACGGCTCGCTGCTGGTGATCCCCAACGAGAAGGTGGTCAACGACGTCGTCGTCAACCACTCCTCGGGCAATAGCCGCGCCCCGGCGACGGTGGAGCTGACCCTGCCGGCGGACGCCGACCTCGAGGCGGCGCGCAGGGCGCTCGAGGGCACGGAGATCACGGCGATCCGGCTCACGCGCGTGGACAACGAGGGCGCGCAGCTTCAGCTCAAGGCCCCCGTGGACGGCGGCCGCGACCGCGAGGCGCGCGAGGCCGAGGTCCGGGAGCTCGCGCAGGGCGCCCTGCGCGAGGCGGGCGTCTTGCGCGCCCCTTAAGGCGCCCGGCTACCCTTTTCGGGCTCATGAGTGCCCGCTCCCGGCGGCGTCATCGCCGCACGTCGCGCAAGCGCAACCCGTTCCTGCTCACGCTGATCGTCCTCGTGGCGACCGTCGCGCTGTGCGTGATGAGCTTCGGGCTCTACGTGATCAGCGTCGCGGCCGACGCCGGCTCGATCGACGAGCTGCAGCCCGTCGACCAGGGCGAGAACTCGATCGTCTACGCGGCCGACGGCTCGCGGCTCGGCTACATCCAGTCCGACGAGGCCCGCACCTCGGTGCCGATCGGGAAGATCCCCGAGGACCTCCAGAACGCCACGGTCGCGATCGAGGACTCGCGCTTCTACGAGCACAACGGCGTCGACCTCGAGGGCGTCGCGCGCGCGGCCTTCGAGAACATCGAGGCCGGCGAGGTCAAGCAGGGCGGCTCGACGATCACGATGCAGCTCGTCCGCAACACCTACATCGAGAACCCCGAGCGCGACCTCGAGCGCAAGATCAAGGAGGCGAAGCTCGCCGAGGAGCTGGAGGACCAGCTCTCCAAGGCGGAGATCCTCGAGCGCTACCTGAACTCGGCCTCCTACGGCACCGTCAACGGCCGCACGGCCGTCGGCGTCGAGGCCGCGGCGCAGATCTACTTCTCCAAGCCCGCCAAGGACCTCGACCTCGAGGAGGCGGCGGTGATCGCGGGCCTGCCCCAGTCGCCCTCCCTCTACAACCCCCTCCAGAACGAGGGCGCGGCGCTGGAGCGCCGCAACGAGGTGCTCGACGCGATGGCCGAGGAGGACTTCATCAGCGAGGCCGAGGCCGAGGCGGCGAAGGACGAGGAGATCAAGCTCAAGCCCTCAGACCGCTACAGCGAGATCCGCGAGCCCTACTTCTTCGACTTCGTCCAGCAGCAGCTGATCGAGGAGTACGGCGTCAACACCGTGCGCAAGGGCGGGCTCAAGGTCTACACGACGATCGACCCCGAGCTCCAGGTGGCCGCGCGCGACGCGATCGAGAACCACCTCTACTACTCGGACGACCCCTCGGCCGCCGTCGTCTCGATCGACCCCGCGAACGGCTTCATCAGGGCGATGGCCTCCAGCGGCGGCTACGCGAGCTCGCAGTTCAACCTCGCCGCGCAGGGCCACCGGCAGCCCGGCTCGGCCTTCAAGACGATGGCCCTGACGACGGCGGTCCGGCGCGGCATCGACCCCGACTCGACCTACTACACCTCGCAGCCGCTCAACCTGGACGACCCCGAGTGGGGGCACTGGGAGGTCTCGACCTACTCCGACAGCTACGCGGGCTCCGTCAGCCTGCACCAGGCGACCCTGGCATCGGACAACACCGTCTATGCCCAGCTCGCGCTCGATCTCGGGCCCGAGTCCGTCGCGGACACCGCCCACGACCTCGGCATCGAGACCGAGCTCGACGGCCTGCCCGCCGAGACCCTCGGCGGCCTGCGCCTCGGCGTCTCCCCCATGGAGATCACGAACGCCTACGCGACCCTCGCCTCGGGCGGCATGCGCAACAAGCCGATCGCGATCCGCAAGGTGAAGTTCCCCGACGGCCACGTGGACGACATCGGCGAGCCCGTCCGCAAGCGCATCTTCTCCGACGGCGTCGCCTACGAGGTGACGCAGATCCTCAAGGACAACGTCGAGGGCGGGACGGGCACCTCGGCCAACACCTACTGCGGCGACCAGGCGGGCAAGACCGGCACCACCGACGACTTCAACGACGCGATGTTCATCGGCTACACGCCGACGCTCGCGACCGGCGTCTGGGTCGGCTACCCGGACGAGCTGCGCTCGATGTACTCCGTCCACGGCGTCAGCGTCGCCGGCGGCACCTTCCCGGCGATGATCTGGCACGACTTCATGTCGGTCGCGCTCGAGGACTGCGAGTACTTCCCCGAGCCCGAGGACCCCGTCGAGTGGATCGACTTCAACGGCGAGTACACGTCCAGCTACGGCGGCTCCTGCAGCTCGGCGTCGGTCAGCGGCACCGGCAGTGACGAGGGCGCCTACGGCTGCGGCAGCGACAGCTACAGCGACGACTACGGCGGCAGCTACGACGACACGTCAAGCGAGGACACCGACGACGGCGCCTACGCGCCCGGCAAGGGCCAGGAGCCCGCGCCGAAGCCGGAGCCCGCGCCGAAGCCGGCCCCCGCCCCCGCGCCTCCGCCCGCGCCGGCCCCGCCCAGCGGCGGGGTCACCCCGTAGCGGCACGCGGCCGCCCGGCCCACGCGGTTTGATGCGGGGGCCGTGCCCGCACGCTTGCGCCGCCCGATAGGCATCGCCGCACTGATCGCCCTCGCCGCGCTGGCGGCAGCGCTGGCGGCCGCCGGGCCCGAGGTGGTCCCGGCGTCGGGCCGCGGCGGGGACCCGGACTGGCTCGACGGGCATCTACGGAGGCGGCTTCGGGATCTCCGGCGACGCCTACATCCACCTCGAGCGCGCCGCGCTGGTGGCCTACGTCCTCGTCGTCGCCTGTGCCTCGGCGATCCCGCGGCGGCTGCTCTGGGGAGTGACGGCCGCCGCCCTCGCGGCCTTCGCGCTCTCGCCGCCGCTGCTCTCCCTCGACGTCTTCAGCTACGTCTCCTACGCGCGGCTCGCCGGCGAGCACGGCCTCAACCCTTACTCCACGGCCCCCGCTGCGGTGCCCGGCGACCCCTCGCTCGCCTTCGTCGAGGACTGGCGCGAGAGCGTCAGCGTCTACGGCCCGCTCTTCACCCTGCTGACCGCGCCGCTCGGCAAGCTGAGCGTCGGCGCGGCGGTCTGGCTGCTGAAGGCCGCCGCCGGGCTTTCGGTCGCCGCGATCGCCTGGATCGTCGCGCGCCTGGCGGCCGTGCGCGGGGTGGACCCGCGCTTCGCCGTCGCGCTGGTCGCGCTCAACCCGCTGGTGCTCGTCCACGTCGTCGGCGGCGCCCACAACGACGCGCTGATGGCGGCGCTGATGATGCTCGCAGTGGCGGGGGTGGTCACGGGCCGCCAGCTCCTCGCGGGCATCGGGGTGGCCGCGGCGGCGGCGGTCAAGGCGTCGGCGCTGATGCTCGTTCCCTTCGCCCTGCTCGGCGCGGAGCGGCGCGGCCGCCTGCTGGCCGGGATCGCGATCGGCGCCGCGGCGCTGATCGGCGCCGGCCTCGTAGCGTTCGGGTCGTCGCTCGACGAGGCGGCGAAGGTCGTCGGCCAGAACCAGGGCCTGACCTCGCGCGCCAGCGTTCCCGGGACCCTCTCGCGCGAGCTGGACCTCGACCTCGACGCGGTCCGCGCCGTCTTCCTCACCGCCTTCGCCGTGGTGCTCGCCGGCCTGCTGGCCTGGGTCGCGCGCGGGGCCGACTGGGTGCGCGGCACCGGCTGGGGCGTGTTCGCGCTGCTGGTCGCCACCAGCTACCTCACCCCCTGGTACGTCGTCTGGGCCCTGCCCCACGCGGCCCTCGCCCGCGACCGCGCCCTGGCGGTCTCCATGGTCCTGCTCAGCGCCTTCCTCCTGCGCGACCAGGTCCCAGGGCTCGGCGGCTGACCCGGACTGTTCGTGGTGCCCGGGCCCGGAGCCTCCCGGACGCGGGCGTCAGGCCCCTTCGTCGCCCGCTGCTCCCAGCCCCAGCGCGGCGAGCTTCCGTGCGTCCGCGCCCTCGACGCTGACGAGCTTCCGGCGGGCCTTCTCGCCGCGCTCGATGCGAACCCGGCTCGGCGGCACGCCCAGCCGCTTCGCGAGCAGCTTGCGCAGCGCGGCGTTCGCCCTGCCGTCGACGGGCGGGGCGGTGACGCGGACGCGCAGCACGCCCTCGGCGAGGCCCGCGATCTCGTCGCGGCTCGCGCGGGGGGTGAGGCTCACCTCTATCGTGACTCGGCGCTTGGCCACACTCGGAAGGATCATGGCTTGAGCCGGGGCGCGAGGGGGGTCGCGGCCGTGCTCGCGTGCGCGCTGCACCTGGCGCTGCTGGCCCCCGCCGCCGGGGAGGTCGGCGGGCCGGTCGAGACGGACTTCGCGCCCGAGGCCGAGGCGATCGAGGACGGGTCGAAGCCGTACTCCGGCCAGGACCTGGAGTACCCGCCGCTGGCGATCCCGGTGCTGGTGGGGCCGGCGCTGGTCGGGGAGGGCCTCGACTCCTACACCCGGGCGTTCCACTGGGAGATGATCGGCTTCGACCTGGCGATCGTGCTGATGCTCGCGCTGGGCCTGCGCGGCGGGCGGCGAGAGGTGCTCGGCGCGCTCGCCGTCTACACGCTCGGCGTGGTCGCGGTCTCGGGCATCGTCCTCGACGACTCCGACATAGACCCGGCGCCGCTCGCGCTCGGGCGATTCGACCTGGCACCGGCCGCGCTGGCGCTCGCCGCGGTGCTGGCGCGCGATGCCCTGCGCTCCGCCACCTGGGGCGCGCTGCTGGCGGCGGGGGTCGCGGTCAAGGCGTTCCCGCTCGCCC
This sequence comes from uncultured Solirubrobacterales bacterium, assembly GCA_963805235.1. Classification (GTDB taxonomy): domain Bacteria; phylum Actinomycetota; class Thermoleophilia; order Solirubrobacterales; family 70-9; genus DASSYK01. The sequence continues at coordinate 125,314 of CAWDTF010000007.1, forward strand.
TGCTGCCGGCGCTCGCGCGCGGGGAGCGCGACCCCGTGCGGGTGGCCGTTGCCGCCGCGGTCCCGCTCGCGGCGGCGATCGCCCTGGTGATCGTCTGGGCCGACGATTTCGGCTCCGCGCTCAGCTACCACGGCGAGCGCGGCCTGCAGATCGAGTCGCTGGCGGCGACGCCGCTCGAGATCGGCGCGATTGACGACCCCTCGCGGGCCGCCGAGTACGGCTCGGGGAGCTTCAACTACGTCGGCCCGGGCGCCGAAGCCGCCCGCGTGATCACGATCGGCCTGCTCGTCTTCGTCTACGGGCTGGTCGCCTGGGCCGGCTGGCGGAGCCACGTGCCCCGGGCGCGGGTGGCGACCGCCCTGCTGGCGACCCTCGTCGTGGTCCTGGCGCCCGTCCTCTCGCCGCAGTTCCTCTTCTGGCTGTTGCCCCTCTCGGCGGCGGCCTACGGGCTCGCGGTCGAGAACGTCCTGCTCGTCGCCGCCATGGTCATGACCCAGCTCATGCTCCAGTTCTACGGGCGGGTCCCGGTCGACTTCGACGGCGAGTTCGTCTGGCGGCTGGCGGGGCGCAACGCGCTGCTGCTCGCCTACCTGGCGCTGCTCTGCGCCCCGATCCTGCGAGCGGGGCTCGCGCCGCGCCCGAGCGCCCGGCCACGCCCGGCCGTAGATGACTGATTCCACGGCACCGTCTGTCCGGCGCCGGCCGTGGCCGAGCAGATCGAGGACGCAGGGCGAAGCCTTTGGTGGTGCCAAAGGCGAGCCCGAGGACGAAGAGATGCGAAGCGCCACGGACGTCGCCGGCGCGGGCGTGGTCGTGGAATCAGTCATCTAGCCTGCAGCCATGCCCGGCAGCGAGTTCGACCTGATCGCGCGGATGGTCGAGCGGCTCCCTCCGCCCAGCCCGCGCCTGCGCATCGCCAGCGGCGACGACGCCGCCGTCACCGAGCCGGCCGAGGCGGCGAGCGCCGTCACGGTTGACGCGGTGATCGAGGGAGTGCACTTCACGCGGCCCGAGTTCTCGCCCGAGGCGATCGGCCGCAAGGCCCTGGCCACCGCGCTGTCGGACCTGGCCGCGATGGGGGCGGAGCCCGGGGAGGCCTACGTCGTCCTCGGCGCCCCGGCGGGCGAGGACGACGAGGCGCTGCTGGGGATCGCCGACGGCTTGGCGGAGGTCGCCCTGCGGGACGGGGTCAGCGTGGCCGGCGGCGACTTCGTGCGCGCGCCGCAGCTCCTGCTCTCGGTCACGTGCGTCGGCTACGAGCGTCCCGGGGCGCCGCTCGTCGCGCGCTCGGGGGCGCAGCCCGGAGACGTGGTCGCGGTTACCGGCCAGCTGGGCGGCGGCGCTGCGGCGCTGAAGCTGCTCGGCGGGTTCGAGCCCATCGGGCTGGCCTCCGTCGCGGTCGAGCGCCTGCTCTCCTACCAGCTCGACCCCCGCCCGCGGCTGGCGGCGGGCCGGGCCCTGGCCGCCGCGGGCGCGACCGCGATGATCGACATCAGCGACGGGCTCGGGGCGGACGCCGGCCATCTCGCCGAGGCCAGCGGAGTCGGGCTCTCGATCGAGCTCCAGCGGCTGCCCCTCGCGGAGGGGATCGCCGCCGTGCTGGGCGGCAACCGGGCGGCCGAGCGCGTTTCCGCGTCCGGCGGCGAGGACTACGAGCTGCTGGTGACGATCCCGCCCGAGCGGCTCGACGCAGCCTCGGAGGCGGTCACCGCCGCCGGCACCCGGCTGAGCGAGATCGGTCAGGTGATGAAGGGCGAGGGCGTCGTCGTGATGGACGCCCAGGGCCGAGCCGTCGAGGCCTCGGGCTTCGACCATATGCGGGGATCGCGGGCCGGCTCCTCCTGAGGGCCGCCGGGCGGCGGCTCGCCGTCGCCCGGGGGCGGCTCCTCCCGTGGCTCATCCCCCCGCCAAGGATGCTCCTCGGCGGGCGGCTCCTCGGCGGGCGGCTCAGCGCCGCCGCGAGGACGGCCGGCCCCCCGGCGCTCCTCCAGCTCGCGCCCGCGCGCGATCAGCGCCTGCAGGTTGAGCTGCTGCGAGCCCGGCGGTAGCGGCTTCCCGTTTGCGGCGACGATCGCGAACGCTGCGCCCCCGAGGACGCAGCCGAGCGGTACGAGGAGGTCGGTGAGCTGCTCGCCGCTGAACAGGAAGACCAGGTCCCAGAGGACACCGGCGCCTGCGTCGAAGCGGGCGGCGAGGTCCGCGAGCGCGATCAGCCCGGGGACGCAGGCCAGCGCCACGAAGCCGGCGGCGGCGAGGCGACCGCCCCCCACCCCCGCGGCCGCCGGGACCAGCGCCTGCAGGCCGACCGCCGTCAGCAGGCCGAGATACGGGTTGACGGCCCAGATGCCGAGTCCTGCCAGGGCGGCGAGCCCGAGCGCGGCCGCCGGGGCGACGCGCGCCAGCGCCGCGGGCGGGGCCAGCAGGGGGCGCAGCAGGAAGGCGAGCAGGGCGAACGCGATCAGGGCCGTGCCGACACTGATCGCCCCGGCCACCCCGAGGTCCTCGCGCGCGGGGTCGAACGGGAAGTCGGGGCTGGGAAGGCCCCCGGTGAGCGCCAGCGCGTAGAGGAGGGCCACGGCGAGCACGAAGGGGACGACCCGCAGCGCCGCCCAGCCGAAGGCGCGGGCCGCGAGCATGGGACTCGAGGCCGAGCGGGCGAGCCCGGCTCCGGCCACCGCCGCGACGGGGAGCAGCAGCGCCAGCGCCAGCAGCGAGAGCGTCCATCCCGGCAGCAGGCTGCCTGCGAGGCTGATGTACGCGTCGGGGCCGTGCTCGCTGGGCTCGCGGGCGGCGTCGAGGGCCAGGACCACGCCGAGGGCCGCCCTGCCGAACCGGGCCAGGGTCTCTGCGTCCACGTCGTCGGCGTCGTCCTCCGAGGCGGGCAGCGGCAGCTCGCCGCCGGAGGAGAGCCGGACCGCGTCGATCCCCGACTCGATCAGCGGGCCCTGCTCGCCGAGCGCCGCCGGCAGGGCGAGGCGGAGCAGCTCCCGCAGGGGGCTCTCGTCCCCGGGCGGGCGGCCGACCTCCTCCGAGACCAGCGCGCGGGCAGTCTCGACGAGCTGCGCGCCGCTGCTCTGCGGCCCGCTGGACCAGGGGATCACGAGCGGCGGGCTGGGGCTGGCGGCGGCGGGGCGGCTGAGCACCACCGCGGCGTCGAGCAGGTCGGCGTCGCTGTAGTCGCGTGCGAAGCGCCGCGCTCCCGCGGCTCCCGCGGTCGAGCCGTCCGTGGAGACGAACACGAGCGTCTTCTCGTGGGTCGAGCCCGCAAGCCCCGCGGCGATCTCGAGCAGCGCCGCGGTCGAGGCGACCCCCGACGCGGCGCCGCTGCCGCCGAGGGAGTCGCGCGGCGCGAGCAGCGCGACCTGCCGCTCGCTCTGCCCCGGCAGGACCATGATCACGTTGCGCAGCTCGACCTCATCGCCGTCGAGAGATCCGCTGAAGCGCTGCTCGGAGAGCTCACCCGCCTCGAAGGTCTCGAAGCGGGCGACCACCGCGTCCGCGAGCGCGGCGTCCTGCTCCGAGCCCGGGGCCGCGCCCGGGTATGCAGCGGCCAGGTCGCGCGCGAGCGTCGCCGCGGCGTCGCCGTCGAACGCGTCGGGTGGCAGCGCCGGCTCCAGCGCCCGCGGCGTCTCCTGCAGGGAGAACATCGCGACGAGCAGCGCCAGTGGCACCGGGAGGAGCGCTGTTCTCCAGAGGCGTAGGTCGATCACGTTGTCCTTCTAATCTTCAAGAATGTCGCGTGACGCGGCGCGGATCCTGCTGGTGGACGACGAGCAGGCCGTGCAGACGCTTCTCACCTACCCCCTCCGCAAGGAGGGCTACGAGGTGATCGGCGCACTCGACGGGCAGGAGGCCCTCGACCGCTTCGCCGAGCAGCGCTTCGACCTCGTCGTGCTGGACATCATGCTGCCGAAGCTCGACGGGATCGAGGTCTGCCGCCGCCTCCGCACCCGCAGCCAGGTCCCGATCATCATGCTCACCGCCAAGGGGGACGAGGGGGACAAGGTCGTCGGCCTGGAGATCGGCGCCGACGACTACATCACCAAGCCCTTCTCGGTCCGCGAGTTCCGCAGCCGGGTCAAGGCGGCGCTGCGCAGGGGTGGGATGACCGGCCGGGGCGGCGCGGCAGACGAGCCGATCAGGGCCGGCGAGCTCGAGATCGACTTCGAGCGCCGGGCGACCAGCGTCCGCGGCGAAGCCGTGAAGCTGACCTACGTCGAGTTCGAGATCCTCGCCACCCTGGCCGGCGCCCCCGGGCGCGTCTTCAGCAGGGAGGCGCTGCTCGAGCACGTCTGGGGTGACTCCACCTACCGCGACCCGCGCACGGTGGACGTTCACATCCGGCACCTGCGCGAGAAGATCGAGGCCGACCCCAAGCAGCCCGAGTACCTGTTCACGGTGCGCGGGGTCGGCTACCGCTTCCGCGACGCCGAGCGCAGCTGAGCGGCGCCGTGAGCTGGTCCGGCCTCGACACGCTCCGCAACCGGCTGGTCCTGCTGATCTTCGCGATCACGGCGGCGGCGATCGGCTTCGTCTACCTCTACGTCGTGCCTCAGCTCGAGTCGAGCCTGACCGCCGAGAAGCTCCGCCGGCTGGAGCGCCTCGGCAACGAGGAGGAGGCGGGCCTGACGCGGGCGCTCGCCGACGGCGCGGACGCCGCCGAGCTGGATGCGCTGGCGCGGAGCATCTCCCAGGCCACCGAGACCCGGGTGACCCTGCTCGGCGTGCGGGAGGAGGCCGGATCGGCCGAGCCCGACTTCGTGCTCGCCGACTCGCAGGGGGAGACGACGGCGATCCAGGGCTCCTACGAGGCGGCGGCCGCCGCCGTCTCCGAGGGGCGCGTCCGCTCCCAGGTCGAGTCGGTCGCGGGCGAGCGCGTGGCCGCCTCGGCGGTCCCGCTCGGCGCCGCCGGGGGGACCGAGGCCGTCGCGGTCCTCTCGAGCCCGCTCGACGACGTGGACGACAACGTCGCCCTGATCCGCCGCCAGATCCTGATCGCCGGAGCGATCGCGCTCGCCGCGGCGGGGCTGGTCGGCTACTGGGCGGCGGGGGCGGTGTCGCGGCGGCTGCGGAGGCTGCGACGAGCCGCCGAGCAGGTCGCCCACGGCGACTTCAGCCAGGCGATCCCGATCGAGTCCCACGACGAGCTGGGGCAGCTCGCCCGCAGCTTCAACGAGATGCAGCGCCGGCTCGAGCGCCTCGACAGCTCGCGCAAGGAGTTCATCGCCAACGCCTCGCACGAGCTGCGGACCCCGATCTTCTCGCTAGGCGGCTTCGTGGAGCTGCTCGAGACCGAGGACCCGAGCGCGGAGGAGCGCGAGGAGTTCGTCGGCGAGATGCGGGGGCAGATCGAGCGCCTCCAAAAGCTCACCATTGACCTGCTCGACCTCTCCCGGCTGGACGCGGACGCGATGGAGATCCGCAGCCGGAGCGTGGACCTCTCCGAGGTGGCGCGCGAGGTCGCCGCAGAGTTCCGGCCGGCGGCCCGGAGGCGCGGTTCGAAGCTCCAGGTCAGGGCGCGCGGGAAGGCGCCGGCGCTGGCCGACCCGGGCAGGGTGGGGCAGATCATCCGTATCCTGATCGACAATGCGCTCACCCACACACCCGAGGGCACGACCGTGACCGTGACCGCGGTCAGCTCCCGCGGCGCCGCCGAGGTGATCGTGGGCGACGACGGCCGCGGCATCGAGCCGCGCGCGCTGAAGCGCGTCTTCGACCGCTTCTACACCGGGGACACCGCGACGGGCTCGGGCCTCGGCCTCGCGATCGCCGACGAGCTCGCCGCGCGCATGGGCGGCAGCCTCGAGGTGGTCTCGAAGCGCGGCTTCACGGCCTTCACCCTCTCCCTGCCGCCGGCTCGCCCCACGGGCCAGAGGCGAGCGCCCGAAGAGGCCACCGCGTGAGCCGCCGCAGGTGGGGCATCGCCGCGGCGCCGGCCGCCGCGGCCCTGATCGCGCTCGCGGGGTGCGGCGGGGACGACGGCGGGGACTCCGCGGACTCGGGCGGGGCCACCACGACCACCGAGCAGGTGATCGTCCAGGCGGCGAACGGCGACTTCAACGCGGCCGAGGTCTACGAGAAGGCCGCACCCGCGGTGGTCACCGTCATCTCCATCTTCGGCGAGAGCGCCGATCCGCTCGGCAGCGGCGCCGGCCAGGGCTCCGGATTCGTCGTCAGCGACCAGGGCGAGATCGTCACCAACGCCCACGTCGTCACCACCGGCGGCCAGGGCAACGGCGGGGGTCAGACGCGGGAGGCGGGCCAGGTCTACGTCGAGCTGAGCGATCGCAACCGCCTGCCGGCGGACATCCTCGGCGTCGATCCCGACGCGGACGTCGCGCTGATCAAGGTGGACCCGGAGGGCCTCGACCTGCACCACCTGAACATCTCGGAGCGCGAGGAGTACGCGGTGGGCGAGCCGGTCGCCGCGATCGGCAGCCCGTTCGGCGAGCAGCAGTCCCTCTCCACCGGGATCGTCTCCGCGGTGGACCGCTCGATCCGGTCGCTGACCGAGTTCTCGATCGACAACGCGATCCAGACGGACGCCTCGATCAACCCCGGGAACTCCGGCGGGCCGCTGCTCGACGGCAAGGGCGAGGTGATCGGCATCAACCAGCAGATCGAGACCTCCTCGGGCAGCAACTCCGGCGTGGGCTTCGCGATCCCGGCGACGGCGGTGCTCTTCTCCCTCGAGCAGCTCCGCGAGAACGGCGAGGTGGACTACGCCTACCTAGGCGTCTCCACCCAGGGCGTCTACCCGCAGCTCGCCGAGGAGTTCGACCTGGGCAGCGACACCGGGGCGCTGATCTCCGACGTCGTCCAGGGCGGCCCCGCCGACGACGCCGGCCTGCAGGGCTCCGAGCGCGAGGAGACATTCCAGGGCGTCCCCATCTCGGTCGGCGGCGACGTGATCGTCGCGGTGGACGGGACGAAGCTGCAGCGCGAGAGCGACCTGGCCGAGCTCGTCTCCCGCCAGCGACCGGGCAAGACGGTCACGCTCGAGGTCATACGCGACGGCGAGAGCCGCGACGTCGAGGTCGAGCTGGAGGCCCGGCCCGCGCGCGTCTCCCAGAACGGGTGATCCGCGAGCTCTGCGCCGAGCTCGCGGCCGAGCTCCGGGCCGACGTCCTGCCCCAGCTCGGCGCCCACGCCTCCCGCGCCCACGCGGGCGAGGCGATGGGCGGCGACGTCACCTTCGCGATCGACGAGAGCGCCGAGACGCGCATGGAGGAGTTCCTGGCGGAGCGCGCCCCCGGAGTCGCGTTCTACTCCGAGGACCGCGGCATGGTGTCCCCCGACGGCCGGGACCCGGAGTGGGTCCTGGTCGTGGACCCGATAGACGGCACGCGGCCCGCCGTGGCCGGGCTGGAGTCCTGCTGCGTCTCGGTGGCCGCGGCGCGGCTGGACGGCGACCCGACCATGGCCGACGTACAGGTCGGGTGCATAGCCGAGATCAAGAGCGGGGCGACGTTCGTCGCCGAGCGGGGCGCCGGCCTGGATCCGGCGCCGGCGCTCTCGCCGAACACCTCCCTGGAGCGGATGTTCTGGACCTACGGGCTGCGCGGCCGCCCGGCGCGGGAGCTGATCGAGGTGCTGGCGGCGCTGGTCGACGCGTCCTCGGTCGGCGGCGCCAGCTTCGACCTGGGCTCCGCCAGCTTCGACATGACCAGGATCGCCACCGGCCAGCTCGACGCCTACATCGAGCCCGGGCCCCGGATCGTGGACGAGGTGCCCGGCGGCCGCGAGGCCTTCGAGCGCGTCGGCGGCGGCTCCATCCTCAACAACTCCCCCTACGACCTCGCCGCCGCGGTCCTCTGCCTCGAGGAGGCCGGCGCGGTGGTGACCGACGCCAGCGGGGAGAGCCTCGCCTCCCGTCCCCTGCTCGGCTCCTCGCACGACTTCCAGATGTCGTGCGTCGCAGCGTCGAACGGCGAGCTGCACGCGGCCATCTGCCGCGAGGTGGATGCCGGGATCGAGCGGCTCGCCACCGCGCGCTCCTGACCACCGGCCCCCCGTCCCGGTAGGTTTCCCGCGTTGATCAGTCGCGATCGCAGGTGGGGGCCATGCTCCAGGAGGTAGCGCTGGGGAACAAGACCCTGGCGGACTACACGCACCTCGCCGGCCGCGGGGTGGTGGACGAGATCCGCGAGCTGGCGGAGCCGCTCAAGGGCAAGAGAGTCCTGCACGTCAGCGCGACCGCGTTCGGAGGCGGGGTCTCCGAGATCCTCTACACCCTCGTGCCGCTGATGCGCGACGTCGGGCTGGAGGCCTCGTGGCAGATCATCATGGGCCGCGAGGAGTTCTTCAATGCCACGAAGCTCCTCCACAACTCCCTTCAGGGCGACCCGAGCTCCCTCTCCGCCGATCAGTGGGAGCTGTTCGACCACTACAACAAGGTCAACGCCGAGAACCTGAAGGGCGAGTGGGACCTCGTGATCATCCACGACCCGCAGCCGATCGGCATGCACCACTGGGCGGCCGATCACGGCAAGCACTGGGTCTGGCGCTGCCACATAGACCTCTCCGAGCCCAACCCGGACCCGATCGAGCGCCTGCTGCCGCTGATGGCGGAGTACGACGCGAGCGTCTGGCACATGGAGCAGTACGTCCCGGGCGGCCTCAAGGGGCACGGCGGGATCAACATCGTGCCCCCCGCGATCGACCCCCTCTCGCCGAAGAACATGGCGCTCTCCCCCGACGATGCCGCCTTCGTCTGCAACCAGTTCGGGATCGACGTGGACCGCCCGCTCATGTGCCAGGTCTCGCGCTTCGACCCCTGGAAGGACCCGATCGGGGTCATCGACGCCTACCGCCTGGTGAACGAGGAGGTCCCCGAGGTCCAGCTCGCGCTGGTCGGCTCGATGGCGACCGATGACCCCGAGGGCTGGGAGTTCTTCCAGCGCACCTACGAGTACGCCGGTTCGGACCCCGACGTCAAGATCCTCAACAACCTCAACAACGTCGGCGCGATCGAGGTCAACGCCTTCCAGTCCCAGTCCGACGTGCTGGTCCAGAAGTCCATCCGTGAGGGCTTCGGCCTGACCGTCGCCGAGGCCCTCTGGAAGAGCCGGCCGACGATCGCCGGCGACGTCGGCGGCATCCCCCTCCAGATCGTCAACGGGGAGAGCGGCTACCTCGTCTCCTCACCCGACGAGGCAGCGAGGCGCGCGATCGAGATCTTCAAGGACCCGGAGCTCGGCCGCCGCCTCGGCCGCGCCGGAAAGGAGCGCACCCGCGAGCGCTTCCTGACCCCACGCCTGCTGCTCGACTGGCTGCGGATATTCAGCGGGCTGGAGAAATCGAATCCGTAAGGGCCTGATACAAACGGCGGCATGCCCGACACCGACCTGACGATCGTCTCGAACCGCGGGCCGGCTGAGTTCGCGCGAGACGAGAGCGGCGAGCGCGTGGTGAGACGGGGCGGGGGCGGCCTCGTGACCGCCCTGAGCGGGCTCGTCTCGCACCGCAAGGCGCGCTGGATCGCCTCGGCGATGACCGATGAGGACGCGGCGGTCGCTGCGGAGAGCGAGGGCGGCGTGGCCGAGATCGAGGTGGACGGGGTCACCTACGAGGTCTCCATGGTCGCGAGCGACCCCGCCGCCTACGACCGCTTCTACAACGTGATCGCCAACCCGGTCCTGTGGTTCATCCAGCACTACCTCTGGGACCTCTCGAACGCGCCGGACATCCGCATCGCCGAGAAGGACGCCTGGGAGCACGGCTACAAGGTCGTCAACGCCGACATCGCGGGCCAGGTGGTGCGCGCGATCGCGGACGAGCCCGAGCCGGTCGTGATGTTCCACGACTACCACCTCTACACCGCGCCGGGCCTGGTCCGGGCGGCGCGCCCCGACGCGTTCCTCCATCACTTCGTCCACATCCCCTGGTCGCAGCCGGACTCGTGGCGGATCCTCCCGCATGCCTGGCGCGAGGAGATCTACCACTCGATGCTGGCGAACGACATCATCGGCTTCCACACGCGCGCCTACTGCCACGCCTTCCTGCAGTGCTGCCGCGAGCTGCTGGAGCTCGAGGTGGACTGGGAGCGCCGCGCCGTCATCCATGGCGACCGCGAGACCTGGGTGCGCAACTACCCGCTCGGCATCGACACCGGCCGCCTGCACCGCACCGCCGAGTCGGAGGAGGTCGCGGGGTACGAGAGCGAGCTGCTGAAGCGCCGCCGCGACCACCTGGTGATCAGGGTGGACCGCGCCGACCTCTCCAAGAACGTGCTGCGCGGCTTCTCCGCCTTCGACACCTTCCTCGAGCAGCACCCGGAGTTCCGCGAGAAGGTGACCTTCATCGCCCACCTCCAGCCCTCGCGCCTCGACGTGCCGGAGTACGCCGAGTACATGGAGCGGATCGAGGCGCTGGTCGCCGTGGTCAACCACCGGCACGGGACCACCGACTGGATGCCGATCGACCTGCGGATCTACGAGAACTTCCCCGAGGCCGTCGCCCGCTACAAGCACTTCGACCTGCTGATGGTCAACTCCCTCTTCGACGGCATGAACCTGGTCGCCAAGGAGGCGCCGTCGGTGAACACCCGCGACGGGGTGGTGATGCTGTCCGAGAACACGGGGGCGCACGAGGAGCTGGGCGAATGCACCCTCTCGGTCAACCCGTTCGACATCCAGGAGCAGGCCGACACGATGTACCGGGCGCTGACCATGGACCCCGAGGAGAAGCGCCTGCGCGCCGAGCACCTGCGCCAGGTGATCTCCGAGCGCGACCCCGGGAGCTGGGTGGACGAGCAGCTCGCCGACATCCGGGCCAAGCGCGCCCAGGTCGCCCCGGCGCGGCGGCCGCTCAGCCGCTGACCACGATCCGCCGCACCGGCGAGGCGCCCTTCAGGTACGGGTAGCCCGCCTGCTCGGCGGACCACGGCCCGGAACCCGTAGAGCCTGCGGCCGGTCGTCTCGCGGAACCTGTAGCTCGCGGCGAAGCGGCCGTCCGGCCCGCTGCGGGCCGACTTGAAGGCCTGCCAGCGGCCCCCGGCCCGGGCCTGGAGGACGACGACCCGCCCGCCGGCCCAAGGGCCCGGGCAGCTTGCCGCGGAAGCGGGCGACCTGGCCGTTCGCGAGCTGCGAGCGCGGCCCGACCTTGAGCCGCGGCCGCGCCCGGACCGCTAGCCGCAGCTCGGCCTCGAGCGCCCGCGCGCCGTGGCGGTGCACGAGGCGGAGGGCGCGCGAGGGCCCGCGCGCGAGCAGGTGGCGGAAGCCGCCATCGCCGGATGCGGGGATGACGGCCTCCAGCCGCTCGGCCCCAGCGCCGACGCGCGAGAAGACGCAGACCCGCGCCCCCGCTCCGGCGCCGCGCGCCCGGCCCGCGATCGGCGCCCGGCGGTTGGAGGCCACGATGGCCTCGCCGCGGCCGCGCTCGAAGCCCGCCTCGAGGCCGTCCGGCGGGGGATGACCCGCTGCTCGGGCAGCCGTTGTCCACCCGCACGGACCGCGTCTCGCAGGTCTCGTTGGCGGGCCAGCCGACGTCGGAGACGCACACCCGGACGGCGTTGGCCCCGGGGCGGAAGGGAGCCGCCTCGGTGTCCAGCGCGAAGCCGCGCGTCGCGCTCAGGGCGCAGGGCACGAACCGGCGCGCAGCGCCGCCGGGGACGATGTCGCAGGGCTGCTCGGCGCTCGCCGCCGGGGCGCCGTTCACTTCGACCCGCCAGCGCCAGACCCCGCCGCCGGAGTCCGCCGCCGCCGCGACCAGCGTCTGCGGGCCGTGGCGCGTCCCGGGCTCCAGCAGCGTGCCCGAGAGCGCCAGCGTCGGGCTGACCAGGTCGCGCAGCGTGAACCAGAGGTTGCGGACGTTGTTGTGGGCCTTCGCCGAGCGGCCGCAGCTGCTGTTCGCGGGGACGGCGCAGGCGAGGAAAGAGGCGAAGATGACGGCATGGGCGCCCGCGGCCCAGTCCACGGAGTCGAAGACCCCCTCGCGCGGCCAGCGCTGCTGGACGTTGCCCGCGTTGTCCGTGATCGCGTAGTACGCCTTGTGCCCCGCGTCGTGGGCGATGTGCGACTGCGCCGCGACCTGCGTGAAGACGGTGCCCGCGGGCGGATACCAGGACCACGAGGCGTAGCGGCCGGGCTTGGTCACGTCGGCCTCGTTGCGGATCGTCAGGCCGGGACCGCCGGACGCGCAGCCCGCGGCCGGCACGTAGTGGTCGGAGGTGCGGTGGAAGACCGCGTCGGGTGCGCCGAGGTTGTGCTGGGCGTGGCACTCGACCGTGACGTAGCTGCCCGCGCGCGCGACTCCCGGGCGCAGCGCCAGGCTCGCCGCCAGCGCCAGCGCCAGGGCGGCAAGCACCAGCGCCAGCGCCCGGCGGCGGTCGAGGTTCCTGCGTCGCGGTGCTCTCATCGTCTCCTCCTGTCTCGGTCGGGGTCAGCGTTCGAAGCGGAACTCGTGGCCCGCGCCGGGCGACGCGCCGCCGCCTGACCCGGCGACGGGATAGCCCGCCGTGGGTGCGGGTGTAGGCGCGGCCGCCGCCGTTGCGGCCACCGGCCGGGGCGGCGACGGAAGGTCGGGGCGCCGGGCTCGCCGGGCGCCCGCGCTCGCGGCCGCCCGCCGGCTCCGCGCCCGGCGTGCCGCGCCGCGCGCATGCCGCGGGTGCCGGCCGCGTGCATGGCGAGCCAGCGCGCGGCGCGCGCCCGGCGCGTGGGCCATCCGGGGGGCTCAGGTCCCGTGGCGCGGCCGGCGGCGGGGGCGCGGCGAGCTGACCGGCGCCCGGCGCGGTTGCCGCCTGCGCGAAGCCGACATCCGCGGGAGGGGGCGGCGGGGCGCCCGCCCTCGAACAGGGCGGGCAGCAGCGCGAGGGCCGCGAGCCCGGCGCCGAGCGCCGCCAGCGGCCGGGCGGCGCGCTCCCATCTGATCCGAGTCAGCCACACGGGTCCTTGAGGGCCGGGCCCGAGGTTCTCTCCCCCCTGCCGGCGCGGGCGGGCTCCCGCAGCCCGCTATAGTCGCCTGCCGCTCCTCCCGCCGGGAGGGCCCATCTCACCATGAGCCGCCACTACGAACTTGTCCTGATGATCGACCCCGAGGTCGCCGATGAGGCCCGCGAGGCTCTGGCCGCCGACGTCCGCTCGCAGATCGAGCAGGGCGGCACCCTCGACAAGGCCGACAACTGGGGGCTGCGGAAGATGGCCTACGAGATCAAGCTAGCGCAACGAGGCCGACTACCGCTACTACCGCTTCCAGGCGGAGAGCGACCTGCTCGAGCGGCTCGACCACAACCTCAAGATCACGGACGGCGCCCTGCGCTTCCGGATCTTCCGCGTCGAGCCCGACGCCCCGACGAACCCGCCGCCCATCAGCGACAGGCCGGCCTTCGTCGGCGACGGCCGCGACGAGCGCGGCGGCCGCGAGCGCCGCCCCCGCCGCGAGGACTAGCAGCAGCCCGCAGCGCCGCTGCGCGCCCCCGGCCTACTCCTCGAGCCCGGCCGCCGCGAGTGCCTCGGCGCGGCTCGGGATGCAGCTCGACGCGGACGATCTTGCCGTCGCGGAGGGTGTAGACGTACCCGGTCTGTCCCTGGACCTCCACCCCGCTGCTGCGCCCCCGCCCGCGGTGGCTCGCGTAGAGGAAGACGACGTCGCCCAGGTCGCGCGTCTCCTCGATCTCGAAGCGGTAACCGGGCGCGAAGGTCCTGAACCAGTCGCCGAACCAGCGGCCGACCGCCTCGCGGCCCTCGAACGTCCCGCCCTGCAGGAAGGCGTCATGGCGCACGACGAGGACCACGTCCTCCGCGTAGTGGCTCATCGCGCGCGGGAAATCGCGCTCGTTCACCGCCTCGAACTGGTCGCGGACGACCTCGACGTTCGCCTCCGACATCGCGCCGCCCAGTATCCCGCCCCGAGGAGCGGGACAGCCCGCAGTTTGCGGGCAGCAGGGGGTGAGGGGGGCGAGAACCGCCGGGCCGGGGCTTAGACTCGCAGTTCGGAATCGAATCAAGAGGAGTGATCAATTTGGCCGCGTCGAACATCAATACGGTCGTCATCACGGGCAACCTGACCCGCGACCCCGAGCTGCGCAACCTCCCCAGCGGGACGGCCGTCTGCAAGCTTCGCGTCGCGGTCAACAGCCGTCGCAAGGACGGGCAGAGCGGCGAGTGGGTGGACAAGCCCAACTACTTCGACGTCACCGTCTGGGGCGCGCAGGGCGAGAACTGCGCCAACTACCTCTCCAAGGGCCGGCCGGTGGCCGTGCAGGGGCGCCTCGACTGGCGCGAGTGGGAGGCGCAGGACGGCTCGGGCAAGCGCCAGGCCGTCGAGATCATCGCCGAGAGCGTCCAGTTCCTGGGCTCGCGCGGGGACAACCCGGGCGGCAACGGCAACGGCTTCCAGGCCCAGTCCGATGTGCCGGCCGACACCACCGACTTCGAGCCGGCCGCCGCCGGCAGCGCGGGCGGCGGTGGCGGCGGTGGGGACGACGACATCCCGTTCTAGCGAGCGGATGGCGGAGCCGCCCGGACGCGGCGGCTCCGCGCAGTAGCTACCATTCTCTCTCCTTCCGGCACGGCTCCGGCCGTGCCGGTGGCGTGAATGGGCCCGCGAGGGCCGCAACCAGCGAGGACCAGAGAGACCGATGGCGAGACAGCAGAGATCAGGACCGGGCGGCGCCTCGGGCGGGCCCGGCAGGGGCCGCAGGCGCGGTCTCAGCGACCGCGGCCGGCCCCGCAAGTACACGCGGATCAACTCCGAGCGCATCGACTACAAGGACTTGGCGCTGCTGCGCCGCTTCATCTCCGACCGCGGCAAGACCCGCTCGCGGCGGGTCACGGGCCTCTCGCGGCCCCACCAGCAGCAGCTCGCACTCGCGGTGAAGCGGGCGCGCGAGCTGGCGCTGCTGCCGTACGTCGGCGAGCGCTGAGATGGCCGAGGCGGTCCTGCTCCAGGAGGTCGAGGGCCTCGGCGAGGCCGGCGACGCCGTCGAGGTCTCGCCCGGCTACCTCCGCAACTACCTGATCCCGCGCAAGCTGGCCCAGCCCGCGACCAAGGGCGCGCTGGAGGAGGCCCGTCGCCGCCTCGAGCGCCAGGAGGCCGAGGAGCGCCAGGCCGCCGAGCGCGCCGGCGAGACCGCCGCCCTGCTCGGCAAGACCGTCCTCACGATCAACCACCAGGCCGGCGAGGACGGCAAGCTGTTCGGCTCCGTCACCACCAAGGAGATCGCCGAGGCGATCCAGGCGGCCCGCAAGCTCAAGATCGATCGCAAGAAGATCCGCCTCGACGAGCCGATCCGCGAGACCGGCACCTTCATGGTCGAGGTCGAGGTCGGCGGGGGCAAGACCGCCACCGTCAAGACGATCGTCGCCGACGCCAAGTAGCTCCCTCCGGCACCGCCACCGAGCGCGCTCCGCTAAACGCGGAACTTTTCTGCGCCGCATTCCGCAAATACCCATAACGGCGGTCGCGTGCCTGGCCCGGTTGTGATTTTCTGGTGACCGTCCGCTGCGGAGGGGCCCCGCGATCGGGGGCCGAGGATTCTCCGCCGGGCCCTTATCCAGACTGGGGGACATGGCCGTTCCAGGCACGGAGGCGCGCGCACGCGCGAGAGAGGAGCAGTTGGCGCAGAACGGGACAGCGGCGGTGGTGCCCCCGCAGAACCTCGAGGCCGAGGAGTCGGTCCTCGGGGCGATGATGGTCTCGGAGGCGACGATCGAGCCCGTGCTGCTCGACGTGCGCCTCCAGGCCGAGGACTTCTACCGCGATCGCCATCGCCAGATCTTCGAGGCGATCGTCCGCCTCAACGAGAACGCGGACCCGGTAGACGTCCTGACGGTCGCCGAGGCGCTGGAGCGCAACGGCGCGCTCGAGCAGATCGGCGGACGCGACGTGGTCGCCGGGATGGCGGCGAAGGTCCCGGCGCCCGGCAGCGCCAAGCACTACGCCGAGATCGTCAAGCAGAACTCGCTGATGCGGCGCCTCGACGCCGCCGCGAAGCAGATCCAGGCCTCCGTCGCCCAGCGCGACGGCGAGCCCTCCGAGATGGTCGAGCACGCCGAGCGCCTGCTCTTCCAGGTCGCCCACGAGGAGCGCGCCGCCGACTTCCGCGAGATCGGCGACATCCTCCACCAGGAGATCGACAAGCTCGAAGCGCTGGCCACCGGCAAGGCCGAGGTGACCGGCGTCTCCGCCGGCTTCCGCGACCTCGACGACATCACCGGGGGCTTCCAGCCGGGCAACCTGATCATCGTGGCGGCAAGGCCATCCATGGGCAAGAGCTCCGTGGTCTGCAACATCGCCGAGAACGTCGCGATCAAGTCGAACAAGCCGGTCGCGCTGTTCTCGCTGGAGATGTCGGAGATGGAGCTGGCGCACCGCTTCATCGCCTCGCAGGCGCGGATCGCGGGCGACCGGCTGCGCAAGGGACGCGTCGCCGCCAAGGACTGGCCGAAGGTGGTCAAGGCCTGCAACAAGCTCGAGTCATCGCCGCTCTGGATCGACGACTCCTCGGACCTCGGCATGCTCGAGCTGCGGGCGAAGGCCCGGCGCCTGCACGCGCAGGAGCGCAGCCGCGGGCACGAGGGGCTGGGGATGGTGATCGTCGACTACCTGCAGCTCATGCGCTCGGATGACCCGCGTGCGAACCGCGTCGAACAGGTGGCGCAGTTCAGCCGTGGGCTGAAGATCCTCGCGCGCGAGCTGGAGGTTCCGGTGATCGGCATCTCGCAGCTCTCCCGGGCGCCCGAGCAGCGCCCGGACAAACGGCCGATCCTCTCGGACCTACGTGAAAGTGGCGCGATCGAGCAAGACGCGGACTTGGTGGGGTTCCTCTATCGCGACGAGTACTACAACCCCGAGACCGAGGACACGGGCATCGCCGAGCTGATTCTCGCCAAGCACCGCAACGGGCCGATCGGGACCGTGCGCCTCGCCTTCATGAGCCACTATCCGAAGTTCGCCGACCTGGCCCAGAAGGAGCGACCCGTCGAGCAGCGCCCGGGAGAGGGCCCGCCGATGAGCGGCACGCCGGCCGCGCCCGAGGAGAACGGCGGCGGCTCCCCCGCAGACGTCGAGGACTTCCCCGGCGGGGACTTCGCCGAGGAGGGCTGAGCCGGTGCTGCGCGAGGCCCGTCCGGGGGAGCACCGCACCTGCCCGCTCGGGGTCTGCGATGGGACGGGCTGGATCCTCGGCCCCGAGGACGTGGCGCGCCCGTGCGAGTGCCGCGAGCGGATCGTGATCAGGGCGAGGCTGCAGGGCGTGGCCTCGGTGATCCCGGCGCGCTTCCGCAGCGTGTCGTTCGGGCAGCCCCCGGTGACGCAGATGGACGAGTCCGTCGTCAGGCGCGTGCGCGAGTACTGCGAGCAGCTCGACCGCAAGCTGGCCCAGGGCCGCGGCCTCTGGCTCTTCGGCGACGCCGGGACCGGCAAGACGACCCTCGCGATGCTCGTCTCCAAGACCGCGCTGGAGGCCAAACGCTCGGTCGCGATCTACTCGCTGCCGAAGCTGCTGGCGCGGATCCGCCGCACGTTCGACGCGGACGCGGGCGAGCAGTCCTACAGCCAGCTCTTCGAGCGGCTGACGAGCGTGGACCTCCTCCACATCGACGACCTCGGCGCCGAGCAGCGCACCGAGTGGGTGCTGGAGCAGCTCTACTCGCTGATCAACGAGCGCTACGAGGCCGGGCGGGCCCTGATCGTCACCACGAACCACGACGAGGAGCAGCTCCGCGAGCAGATCGGCGAGCGCATCGTCTCCCGCCTGGCCGAGATGTGCGAGCCCCTGCCCCTCTACGGGACGGACAACCGCTGGCAGAAGGGAGCCGTCCACGACGCACCCGCCGGTTCGGACGCCACGTCCTCGTTCGGGGACGGCGGCGGCGGGGCCCTCCTCGGACCGCTGGACTGACGCTTCGCCCCTCATAATCCCTGCGTGCCCGGAAAGGTCATAGTCGGCGCCCAGTGGGGCGATGAGGGCAAGGGCAAGGTCGTGGACCTGCTGGCGGAGCGTGCCGAGATGGTGATCCGCTTCCAGGGCGGCAACAACGCCGGCCACACGATCATCCGCGACGGCGAGACCTTCAAGTTCCACCTGATCCCCTCGGGGATCCTCTACCCCGGCAAGACCTGCGCGATCGGCAACGGCGTCGTCATCGACCCCGGCGTGCTGACGAGCGAGATCGAGGGCCTGCGCCAGCGCGGCGTGGACGTCAGCGGCCTGCGCGTCTCGGCCAACGCGCACCTGATCATGCCCTACCACGTGCTCCTGGACACGGCGGGCGAGCTGAAGCTGGGCAAGCTGGAGATCGGCACGACGCGCCGCGGCATCGGCCCCTGCTACGCCGACAAGGCCTCGCGCCTCGGGATCCGCGTCCAGGACATGCTCGACGAGAAGATCCTGCGCAAGAAGGTCTTCGCCGCGCTGGAGGAGCACCGCCACGCCCTCAACCAGCTCGAGGTGCAGCGCAAGAAGCTGAAGGAGCGCGGCGCGGGCGAGACGCTGCTGGACGCACGGCTGGACCTGCACGCGATCGTCGAGCAGTACGTCACCTACGGCCACCGCCTCGAGCCCTACATCGCCGACACCGCGAAGCTCTGCTGGGACGTGCTCGACCGCGGCAAGACCGTGCTCTTCGAGGGCGCGCAGGCGACCATGCTCGACCTCGACCACGGCACCTATCCCTTCGTCACCTCCTCGAACCCCGTGGCCGGCTCCGCCTGCGTCGGCGCGGGGGTCGGCCCGCGCGACATCGACGAGGTCTGGGGCATCGCCAAGGCCTACGCCACGCGCGTCGGCGCCGGTCCCTTCCCGACCGAGCTGGACGACGCCCTCGGCGAGCGCCTGCGGACCGCGGGCGGCGAGGTCGGGACCACCACGGGGCGCCCCCGCCGCACGGGCTGGATGGACGCCGTCGCGCTCCGCTACGCCGCCCGTCTCAACTCGATGACCGCGCTCTGCGTGACCAAGCTCGACGTCCTCTCCGGCGTGGACCCGATCCGGATCTGCACCAGCTACCGCCATCCCGAAGGGCGCCGTCTTCGACGAGTTCCCCTACCACCAGTCGATCATCCACGACGTCGAGCCGGTCTACGAGGACCTGCCCGGCTTCGAGGGGGACATCAGCGGCGCGCGGCGCGAGGAGGACCTGCCCGCCGAGGCGCGCGCCTACCTCGAGGCGATCTCCGACCACGCGGGCGTCCCGATCGCCCTCGTCGGCGTCGGCCCCGGCCGCGAGCAGATCGTCTGGATGGGCGCCAAGGCGGGCGGCGAGCTGCGCCTCGCCGCGTAGCGTTCGACCGGGCCGCTTACGCCAGCGAGCCCGCCGCCGCCTGCATCCCGGTGTCGGCCTCGAGGCCGGGGATCAGTCCCTCCTCGACGCCCTTGCGCTCGCCGCGGCGGAAGATGCGCAGGCCGAGCAGCGACACCGCGAGCACGGCCGTGAGGCCGAAGCTGAGCTGGAGCGAGACGACCCCCTCGCGAGTCCAGTAGACGTCGCGCAGGTCGAGCAGCAGCGCCGCCTCGTCGAAGGTGAGCCCGACGCCTGCGCCGAAGCCGAACGAGAGGACCTCCTCGAGCCGCTCGTTGGCGGTCGCGAGCCCGGCGCCACCGGCGCCGAATGCGATCAGGATCCCGGGCACGAAGTGGTGGATGTGGCGGCCCTTGACCCTGATCGGCTCGATCGGCCACCAGCCGCCGCGCTGCCCCCAGGTCGAGAGGCGCATCAGCGCGAAGGCGCCGACGAACCCGTTGAGGATGTTGAACAGGATCGTCTCGTGCCGGGGCGCCTGCTCGTAGCCCTCGACCGCGACGGCCACCGTGTCCCTCGTCGCGAGACCGGCGGCGTCTATGAGCGTCTCGGGCGCTGGGACCTCCGAGCTCTCCCGGCGCCTGCGCGCCATCCGCAGCAGCTCGCCGCCGATCACCGCGCCGGCGGCCGCCACCGCGACGCCTGCCAGCGCGACCGTGGCGCGGTCCGCGCGCAGCTCGCGCCGGCGCTGTCGGGGCCAGGGCTGAGAGTCCGCGGGCGATCGCCGGCACCTGGTCCACCTAGAGGAGGAGCAGGTTCTCGGCCTTGATCCCCCGCGTGACCCCGCGGAAGTCGAGCACCAGCGGCGCCTTCGCCACGACCTCGTCGTAGTCGATCCCGCCGTGGGCCGTGACGATGCAGGCGATGTCGCAATCGCCCAGCGCCTCGCCGAGATCGCGCGAGCGCAGGTCCATCTCGCCCAGCTCCGGGACGTGGGAGTCGTGGTAGGAGAGCTCGCCGCCCAGCTCGCGCAGCAGGCGCATGATCTTCAGCGCCGGCGTCTCGCGCGTGTCGCCGACGTTCGCCTTGTAGGAGACCCCGAGGATCAACACCCGCGAGCCCTGCACCGGCTTGCCGACCGAGTTCAGCGCGTGCTCGATCCGCGTCGAGCACCACAGCGGCTGGTTCTGATTGGTCTTGCCGGCGAGCTCGATGAACTCGGTGTAGAAATCGTGCTCGCGCGCCTTGAAGGCGAGGTAGAAGGGGTCCACCGGCAGGCAGTGCCCGCCCATCCCCGGCCCCGGCTCGAAGCGCATGAAGCCGAAGGGCTTGGTCGAGGCCGCGTCGATCACCTCCCAGATGTCGATCCCGAGCCGCTCGCAGAGGCGCGCCAGCTCGTTCACCATCGCGATGTTGACCGAGCGGAAGATGTTCTCCAGCAGCTTGCTCAGCTCCGCCGCCTCCGGGGTCGAGACCCTGACCACCTCGTCGCAGATCTCCCCGTAGAGGGCGGCGGCCCGCTCCGCGCACCCCTCCGTCAGCCCGCCGACGACCTTCGGCGTCGTGCGGACCGTGTAGTCCGTCCGGCCGGGGTCGATCCGCTCGGGCGAGAAGCAGAGGTGGAAGTCACGGCCGGCCGCCAGGCCCGACTCCTCGAGGATCGGCCGCAGCCGCTCGCGGGTGGTGCCGGGATAGGTCGTGGACTCCAGCGAGACGAGCTGGCCCTCGCGCAGCACGCGCGAGAGCGAGGTGGCGGCGTCGATCAGGTAGGTGAGGTCCGGCTCGCGGGCGGCGGTCAGCGGAGTAGGCACACAGACGATCACCGCGTCGCACTGCGAGAGGTCCTCGTAGTGCGTGGTCGCCGCGAGCCGCGACGCGACGGCCCCAAGAGCCTCCGAGGAGACGTCCTCGACGTAGCTCTCCCCGGCGCGCAGCTTCTCGACCTTGCGGGAGTCGGCGTCGAGGCCGATCACCTCGTGGCCCTCCTCGGCGAACGCGATCGCGAGCGGCAGGCCGACGTATCCGAGCCCGACTATTCCGACCTTCATCGCGCGCCAGTCTAGACGCCGCCGCAGGCGGGCCCGGGCGGCCCAAACCGCCCGGGCGCGTCTCGCCGGCGCATCGAAGGGACATGAACCCGGCATCGTGGAGGCCGGCTCAGGGTCTACTACCGACGCCGATCAGGGTCTTCTACTGACCGCAGACGCCTCCGAGGTCAATAGGTTTCCCCCATGTGCACCCTGCCCTCGCCGCTCACCGGCGTCATGAGCACCGCGGTGCGCTCGCCGGTGAACGCGGGGGTGAACGTCGCGCGCCACGCGCTCTGGTACCTGCGCTACCACTCCGCGCAGCCCAAGCGCGAGCAAGCTAGCGCGGTCGGGGCGGTGGAGGCCGCGCCGCCGCACCGGCGCGGCCGTCAGCTCAGGGCCGCCCCCAGCCGTTCGCGTAGCAGGGGCGCATCACCGCTCCATCCAGGCACGGCAGGATCCCCGGGTCCGGCTTGAGGAAGTCCTTGACGTGCTGGAGCCCCTCGATCGAGCGCCGCGGGTACCCGTGGGGGTCCTTGCCGAAGCCGTTCTCCGGTCGCGGCGGCACCTCCGCCGTCGGCATCACGCCTGAGCCCTGGCACGGGTTCGTCGCGGGGTTGCCGTTCGAGCACTCCGAGGCGGCGCCTGGGAACGCGGTGCCGTCGTTGAACCAACTCGTCGGCCCGCCGTCGTAGTAGACGAGCGCCGAGCCGGGCCACGGCGTGAACGCGGGGCCGGGGCCGAAGTCGATCCCCGGCAGCTGCATGAACGGGTTCGACTCCCAGTGGCGCCCGGGGTCGAGCGCGGGCTTGTAGACCGGGATCCGGGCGGTGCGCGCCTCGACCTCGGCCGAGACGTTGGTGACCTGGTGGTCGCCGACCGCGGGCTGGAGCAGCACCTGGTGCTCGGGCGTGTTCGCGAGCGGGTCGTCGGTCATGTGGTGCGCGTAGCCGTTTGCCTCGCCGCGGTCCCAGAGCAGCTGCATCAGCGACAGCAGCAGCGGCCGCTCGAGCTCGCTCGGGGTAGTTCTCGTAGAGCCCGATGCCCTCGGCCTTGAAGTACTCGTCCGAGTCCACGCTGCGGCGCAGCAGGGTCGAGTAGTTCATCCCCGGCACGTTCAGCACGGCGCGGGTGAAGTCGGGCGAGAGCGCCGTCAGCGCGCCGCCCATGATCGCGCCCTGGCTGATCCCCTCGAAGTAGAGCTCCGAGGTGTCGATCACGGGCTCGGGGCCGGACCCGGCGTCGTACTGGAACGCCGCGTCGTCGTTGAAGCCGTCCGGGTGGATCAGCGCCCGCCCCAGGTAGAGGAAGTTGACGAAGCCCTGCTGCATGCGGTCGGCGAGCCTGTTGAAGCCGGAGACGTTCGCCAGGGTCGGGATCACGGTGCCGAGGTCGGCGTTGGAGAAGCCGGCCCAGTCGACCGCACACCAGAGCGAGTTGTGCCTCGTTCGCGAGGCGCCCCTGCCCGTTCACCTGCGTGTAGGCGCCGAGCAGGCCGTGGCCGTAGGTGCCCGGCTTGGCCGGGTCCACAGCGCCGCCGCCGTCGACCGAGCGCGGGATGATGCAGCGGTACGGCACGTCCATCGTGAAGGCCGGGTTCCAGGTGACGTCGCCGTCGGGCTCGAAGCTGAACTGCGCCCCGGAGGGGCACCCGTCGGTGTCGAGGTAGCAGGGCACGTCCTCGAGCACGCCGTCGACCTGGCGCAGGACGTTCGCGTTCTGGCCCGCCGGTGAAGTCGGTGCGCCGTTGACCGTGAAGTCCGGCGAGCTGCCCTGGACGATGCCGTCGGCGGCGTCGGTGTCGCCGAGGCGGTCGAGGGCGTCGTCGCGGATCGTCAGGGCACCGCTCCGAGAGGCTGTCCTCGCTCGCGACCGTGAAGTCCCAGGCGAGGTAGAGGCTGGAGCGGGCCACCCCGGCCTCCTGGAGCGTCGAGAAGATCGTCTCCATCTCGTCGCGGCGGCCCTCCACGGCGGCCTGCTGCGTCGTCAGCCGGTCGCGGTAGACCCGGAACGGGACCGGTGGCTCGACCGGGTTGTCCTGCGCGTCGCGCAGGTTGCGCAGCGCGACGATGTAGTGGCCGCCCTCGTCGAAGTTGCGGGCGGGACGCACGATCAGGTTGGAGTTCGCCGGGTTGCCCGAGGCGTCGGGCTCGAGCGGGTTGTGGTCCATCTCGGCCCAGACCGGGTGGCGCTCGCCGGTCTCGGCGTTGATCACGACCACCGGCTGGTTGTCGTCGTCGTAGCGGCGCAGGTTGTCGATCGCGACGAAGCCGGTGTTGTCGAACGCCTGCTGGGTCTGGACCTGCGGCAGCTTGACGATGATCGGGTTGCCGGGGCTGAAGCCGTCCCCGCGGTTCTGGTCGGTGGTGGCGATCGGCGCGCCGTTCTTGTTCTTCGGCGTCGAGTCGGTGCTGATGTTCAGCCGGCGACCCGTGTCGGTGCTCGCGTCGGCGACCGTGAAGTAGTCGTTCGGCCACGGCTGCAGGCAGACGGCCGGGTCGAGGAAGTCGCAGCGGTCGGCGTTGGCGGTGTCGATCGGCGGGCCGATGTAGGGCTTCGGCGTGGGGTTCTCGGAGGGGACGCTGCACACGCCGAGGTCGCGCGTCAGCGTGGCCGTACGGCTCCGCTTGACCTTCTTCTTGCCCTTCTTGGAGCGGGTCACCGCGGTCAGCTCGGTGACCGAGCAGCCGCCCAGCAGGGCCTTGCCCCGACCGTTGAGCGGCAGGCTCCTGCTCTTGCCGGGCTTGCCCTTGCGGCTGCCCGTGAGCGCCTCGTCGCCGGCGAGGACGGAGACCTTGCCCTTGCCTCCGCGCACGGTGACGGCGCCGGAGCTGACGATCTGGGACTGCAGCGTCGAGGTGACGACCGCGGCGCTGCCGCCGCCCTTCTTCTTCTTGCCGGCGGCGTCGCCGGCGCCGATGGCCAGCGCGCACGCGAGCGCGATCAGCGCGCACGCCGAGGCGAGCGCGACCAAGAACCTGGACGGCGAGTCCGTTCGCATCACTGCATCCTCTCTCTCCATGCACCCTGCCCGGGCGCGAATCCGCTCAAAACTATCGAAAGAAGCGAGCGCCCCGGTCCACTGGGGAGCCGGGGCGCTCACTCAGCTCAAGAACCGAAGAAGGTCCCTTACTTCTTCTTCTTCTTCTTCTTCTTCTTCACGCACTTGACCTTGCCCTTACTTCTTCTTCTTGAAGCCCTTCTTGCACTTCTTCTTGGGCTTCGGCTGTGGACTGCCGTTTGGCTCGGGGTACTGGAACCGGAACAATCGACGCCTGACGGTAGAGGATCGTCCCAGCAGGATCAGCGGTCCACGTCAAATCGTCATATTCCACTGTGAATTCACCTGGAGTGGCAGTCTCATCACCATCACCCCTAGTAGCAGGAGTCGGATCAGAGATGACTGTCGTGACCTGTTCTGTAGCGTCCGGTGGACTGCCGCCATCAACGTTGGTCGGCTGAGTGCCTTCCACTGTGTCGGTTCCTTCGATCTTCGTGCTTGCGTTGATGGAGATGGTGTTCGAACCTAGGTTTAGGAATTCGAGCCTATAACCTGTCAGGAATACCGAGCTAGGTATGGCAGCATTCTGAGTGATATCACTCAGAACTGTCCCTCCACCAGGCGGTACAGAGTCAACAGCATCTGAACCATCAGTGGTCACATCTATCTGGGTCCTAGCTGCCGTGACGTTGTTCGTACAGATATTAGGCGTGACTGGAGGAGCTCCCACTGTTGGAGCAGCCCCCGTAATCCCTGTCGTATCAAACGGATCCGCAGTGCCAGTCAACGTGAAATCGTCAGGACCAGGGCCTGTCACTGTTCCAGGAGAACAACGAAACTGCACAATCAAAGTGAACCCTGGATCAGGTGACGGGATGCTAGCGGTGATCAACAGCGTGTTGCTGGCTGCTGACGGTGGTGCTACTGCCGCCGAAGCGGTGCCCGGGACAAGCGCCACAACGAGTGCGGCCAGTCCGGCAATGAAGAATCTTCGAATCTTCATCTTCTTCCTTTCGCTTTACTCTTCATCTCTCTCTCCATGCACCCTGCCCGGGCAGCGAATCCGCTCAAAGCTATCGAAAGAGACGAGCGCCCCGGCCCACAGGGGAGCCGGGGCGCTCGCTCAGCTCAAGAGCCGAAGAAGGCCCTTACTTCTTCTTCTTCTTCTTCTTCTTCTTCTTGACGCACTTGCCCTTCTTGAGCTTCTGACCCTTCTTGCACTTCTTCTTCGTCGGCGGAGGCGTCGTCCCGGTCGGAGGCGTCACAACCGGAGGAGCCGAGTTCAGGGCCGGCGTCGCGATGTTGTTCGCGAGCCAGAGCGCCACCGCGGCCGCCGGACAGGGCGTCGACCGTGCCGCAGTCGCCGGGGCCGGACTCGTGCACCGCCGCCGGCAGCGTCGGCCAGGTCGCGACGATGGCGCCGTCGTCCAGCGCATCAGTGGCGAGGTTCGCGAGATCGACGGTGAACGGGTCGCCGGCGTACGGCGACGGGAACGGCTGCGTCGTGTTGAACGCCATCGGGATCGGCGAGATCCCGCAGACGTCCGTCGGGTCCAGCGGGTTGCACCGGGGTGAAGTCGAGGGTCAGCGTGGCCTTGAAGTCGGACTCGCTGGTCGCGACCGCGCCGGTCGTGCTGTCAACGGTCCCGTTGACGGGCTCGAGGGCCTCG
Source organism: uncultured Solirubrobacterales bacterium (assembly GCA_963805235.1). Taxonomy (GTDB): domain Bacteria; phylum Actinomycetota; class Thermoleophilia; order Solirubrobacterales; family 70-9; genus DASSYK01. The sequence goes on from CAWDTF010000007.1 coordinate 151,193, forward strand.
AGCGCAACCTCCACGCCGACAGCCCCGCCGAGGACCGTCCCCGTGAAGGGGGGGAAGTCGACGCCGGCGGCCGGCGCCGTGAAGGTGCTGGGAGCGCCGATCGTCACGTCCCCGGTGATGGTCCACAGCGTGATCAGGCGGCACATCGAGGATGTCCAGCCCCGGATTCGGGAAGGCACCCGTCTTCAGAAACGCGTTGTCCATCTGCGGCCTGGAATGGCACGGCCTGCGCCGAGCTCACGCCGACCGCCATCGTCGCGAGGGCGGCGGCGGCACCGATGACACCGGCGCGGACGCGAGTCCCTCTCCTCTTGGGTCTATTCATTCTCTCTCCTTGCTGTAGCCGGCTGTCCCGCCGGCTTCGTTGTCTTCATCCACCTGCCTCGGGTGGTGCGGCCTCAAACCGCGCCGCCCGGCCCAAGAGCCGGCGATGTCCCTCCCAGGGCAATGTGGACCAAGCAGGTTACGGGGTCAGCGGAACAACCCTGCCTCCGTAGTAATCCGTAGACACGCCGGAGCCGAAGAAGTTGCGGATGAGATGGGCCGTGCAGGGATCGAACCTGCGACCTTGAGATTAAGAGTCTCCTGCTCTACCAGCTGAGCTAACGGCCCGGACGGGCAAGTATAGGAACGGCGGGCGGGACGATGCCGCTAGGGGGTGGAGAGGGAGCCGCCGCCCCCGCCGAGGCCGCCGCCGAGGTCCCCGAGCGGGTTCTCCTCGGCCCCGGGCGTGCCCGCGGTGGCCTTCTCGAGCTGCTTGCGGAAGGCCTCGATCTGCTCGTTCAGCTTCGTGCCCTGCTTCTTCGAGGCGTCGAGCGCCTTCTGCAGCTGCTCGCGCTGCTTCGGGGTGGCGGCGGCGAGGGCCCGCTGGCCGGCCTGGTCGCCGCCGGCGATGTCGCCGCCGAGGTAGAAGTACTCGGCGGCGCGCACGAGCTGCGAGGCGTCGGGCTGCTTGGCGACGAGGAGCTGGGCCTCCCCCGCGCTCTTGAAGGCGGCGATCGCGTCGTCGGCGTCGGCCAGCGCGGTCTCGCCGCTGCCCTCGGCGGCCTGGCTGATCAGGCCCTGCCCGAGGGTGGCGAAGGTCTGCACGGCGAGCAGCGCGGCCGAGGTGTCCACGTTCTGGCCCTTGGTCACCTTGAGCATGCGGTCCCAGGCGTCGGCGCCGCGCTGGAACTCCTCCTCCGCGTCGGAGGTGAGCGCGGTGGTGCCGGTCTCCGTGTCCACCTCGAGCAGGCGCGTCCCCGCCTGATAGCGCAGGCCCACGAGCTCGGCGAGCGCCGCGGTGTCGGCCGGGTTGGCGGCGAGGCGGTCCTCGGCGTCGTTGATGTCCTCGTCGAAGGGGTTCTCGTCGCCGCCACCGCCGGAGCCCCAGATGTCGGAGAGGCCGCTGCCGACCTCGCTGCCGACGCCGAAGAAGACGAAGCTGACCGCGAAGATCACGGCGAGGGTGCCGAAGACGACCTGGACCACGCGGCGGCGCTTGCCTGACTGGAGATCGAAGAGCATCGGGGCGGAAGCCTAGAGCAGCGGCGGGCGCGGGCTCAGGGCGCCTCGGCCGCGCCGAGATCGGTTCCCGGCTCGGGCTCCGGCTCGGGCTCGGGGCCGCCGATCACCCGCGCCAGGATCAGGCTGCCCTCGAACAGGACCACCAGCGGGACCATCGAGATCAGCATCGTGACCGGGTCGGTGCCGGGCAGCAGCATCGCCAGCACCGCGATGACGAGGATCGCGTAGCGGCGGTTGGCCGCGATCTGCTGCGGGGTGAAGATGCCGAGCCGGGTGACGGCGAGGATGCCGATCGGGACCTGGAACAGGAGGCCGACGGACACCTCGGTGAGCGCGAAGAAGCTGTAGTAGTCGCGCGCCCTGATCTCGACGTTGAACTGGTCGTCGTTGAAGTTGAGGAGGAAGTCGGTTGCGGCCGGCAGCACGACGAAGTAGGCGAAGACGACGCCCGCCATGAAGAGGAACGGGGCCATCAGCAGGAACGGCAGGATCACCTTCTTCTCGCGGGGGCTGAGGGCCGGCAGCACGAAGGCGTAGGCCTCGTAGAGCAGCACCGGCAGGGTGATCAGGATCGCGCCGTAGGCGGCGATCGTGAGCGTGGTCGTGAACGGCTCCGCCACCCCGAAGGTGATCGGCGTGCGGTCGCCGGGCAGCGGCGCGTTCGCGACGTCGAGCAGCCACTCGTTCTGCCAGAAGCAGATCGCCAGCGCGACGCCGAAGACGACGAGGCAGACGATGATGCGGCTGCGCAGCTCGTCCAGGTGCTCGACGAGCGTGAGCCGGTCCTCGAAGTCGACCGGCCGAACGACCCGGGGCATTGGTCCCTCCCGGTGGGCTAGGCCTTGTTGTCGGTGACGACCTCGCCCTCGACGGGCTCGGCCTTCGCCTCGGCGGCCTGGCTCGTCTCGAGCTCGGCGCGCTTGTCCTCGACGTCGTCCTTGTCGCGATCGCCGGCGATGGAGCCGCGGAACTCGCGGATCCCCCGCCCCATCGAGCGGCCCAGCTCGGGCAGGCGCTTCGGCCCGAAGATGATCAGGACGATGACGAGGACGATCGCGATCTCGAGTGGTCCGATGTTGGGCATGGTCAGATGGTAGCTACGGCGGCCCCGGTCGTCTGGATCAGCGCTTGGCGTCCTCGAAGTTCAGGTAGTAGCGGCTGGCCGTCGGCTCGGCCTGGCCCTGGTACTTGCTGCCCGCCTCGCGCCCTCCGTACGGGTTCTCCACCGGGCCGTCCATCCGCATGAAGGAGATCTGGCCGATCGGCATCCCCTCGTAGATCGTGATCGGGAGGGTCGCGAGGTTCGAGAGCTCGAGCGTCAGGTTGCCCTCGAAGCCGGGGTCCACGAAGCCGGCGGTGGAGTGGATCACGAGGCCGAGGCGGCCGAGCGAGCTCTTGCCCTCCAGCCGCGCGACGAGGTCGGGCGGCAGCTTCACGCGCTCGAGCGTCTGGCCGAGGACGAACTCGCCGGGGTGCAGGACGAACGGCTCGTCGCCGCCGACCTCGACCAGGTCGGTGAGCTCGTCCATCCGCTGTCTCACGTCTATGTAGGGGTAGCGGGAGTTGTGGAAGACGCGGAAGCTCCTGTCCACGCGCACGTCCACGCTCGAGGGCTGGACCAGGGACTCGTCGTAGGGATCGAAGACGAGGCGGCCGGCGGCCACCTCCTCCTTGATCGTGCGATCGCTGAGCACCACGGACGCGGAGTCTAAGCCGCTCGGCGCGGGGCTCCGCGCCGCCCGCGCTCCCAGAACCTCGCAATCTGCGAGGACTTGCCTCCGAGGGGCTAAAGGTCTCCGGCCGGTCGCCCGATACGTGCTGCGAGATGAAGGCCCAGCGCAAGACAGCCAGGCACAGACGGCCACCCCGCGCCGCTCCCAGACCGGGATGCACGCCTGCCCGAGCTGCTCCTCCGAGCTCGTCCAGCCGGTCCGCTGGTTCGAGCAGGGCGAGGGCGCCTGGCACGTGGACCTGCGCTGCCCCGAGTGCGAGTGGTGGGGCCGGGGCGTCTTCGCCCAGGCCGACGTGGACCGCTACGACGAGGAGCTCGACCGCGGCGCGCAGGAGCTGATCGAGGACCTGCGCTCGCTGACCCGCTCCAACATGGAGGACGAGGCCGACCGCTTCGCCGCGGCGCTGGCGACCGACTGCATCCTCCCCGAGGACTTCTAGGCAGCACCACTCCACAATGTCATCTCTCCCGGCGAACGGCGGCCCTCGGGCCGCCGTTCTCGGTTCTGGAGCGGCTAGGAGTAGCGCTCGACGACGCCGTCGGCGATCAGTCCGAGCAGCTCGCGCTCGGAGGCGGAGAACGCGTCGGAGCGCAGCCCCGCCTTGGCCCGCTCGATGCCGGCCCGGGCGCGCTCGCGGACCTCGTCGAGGGCGCCGGCGGCGGCGATGCGGTCGCAGAGGCGCTCGGCGGCCTCGCGCGTCGAGGCCGCGCAGCTCGAGGCCGCGCAGCTCCGGGTCCCGCTGCATGGCGACGATCAGCGGCAGGTTGACGGTGCCGTCGAGCAGGTCGGTGCCGCGGGCCTTCCCCGTGCGCTCGAACGGCCCCGAGACGTCGAGCACGTCGTCGAGGAGCTGGAAGGCGAGGCCGATCTCGCGGCCGAAGGCAGCGAGCTCGTCGCTGCCCGGGCGGCCGGAGCTGAGGCGGCCGACGCGGCAGGCAGCCTCGAACAGGCGCGCCGTCTTCAGCGAGCAGCGGTGGAAGTAGCGGTCCTCGCCGATGCTCGTGTCGTAGGCGTCGCGCCGCTGTGCCAGCTCCCCGAGCGCCAGCGCGACCGAGGCCGAGCTGAGCTCGGTGACGGCGACGGCCCCGCTCGAGGCCGCCAGCTCGGCGAAGGCGCGGGAGAAGAGGAGGTCACCCACCCCGACGGCTGCGTCGCGGCCCGAGCGGGCGACGACGGTCGGGCGGCCGCGGCGCACCGGGGCGCCGTCGAGCACGTCGTCGTGGACGAGGGTGGCCATGTGGACCAGCTCGACCGCGACCGCGGCGCCGAGCGCGCCCTCGGCCTCGCTGCCCGCGCAGATCAGGACCAGCAGGGGACGCAGGCGCTTGCCGCCGGCCGCGAGCGTCGCCTGCGCGTCGGCGCCCAGCTCGGATCCGTGGCCGGCGGTGATCTCGGCGAGCCGCCGCTCGACCTCCGCGAGCCGGGCGGGCAGCCAGTCGCCCGCGGTCTCCATCACCATCGTCACGGGCGGCGGCACGGCGGAGTCCCTCATGCCGGCTTCTCCCCGCTCGCCTTCTTCGCCGCGCTGTGGATCGCGATGATGCCCCCGGCCAGCAGCAGCCAGCGAATGGACTCGAAGCCCGCCGCGTCCATCTTCGCCGCCAGCTCCTCGGGCTCCGGGAAGCTGCGTACCGACTCGGGCAGGTAGCTGTAGGCGTCGGGGTCCCCCGCCACGCTGCCGAGCAGCGGCACGATCCGGTCGAACCAGACCGAGTAGAAGCCGGCCAGCGGCTCGCGGCGCGGGCGGGTGATCTCGAGGATCACGAGCCGGCCGCCGGGGCGCAGCACGCGGGCCATCTCGGCCAGGCCGCGGTCGAGGTCGGCGAGGTTGCGGGCGCCGAACCCGATCGTGACGGCGTCGAAGCTCGCGTCACCGTAGGGGAGCTCGAGGGCGTCGGCCCAGCCGAGCTCGACCGGCAGGCTCTCCTGGGCCGACTTCTGGCGCGCCAGCTCGAGCATCGGCTCGGAGAAGTCCGAGCCGACGACGCGGCCGTCGGGCCCGATCCGGCGCCGCAGCGCGAGGGTGAGATCGCCGGTGCCGCAGCAGAGGTCGAGGGCGTCGGACCCCGGGCCGACCTCGGCGCGGTCCACCGCGCGCTCGCGCCAGGAGTGGTGCATCCCGGCGGTCATCGCCGAGTTCATCAGGTCGTACACGCCCGCGATCCGGTCGAACATGCCGCGGACCTGGCCCGCGAACTGCTCGTCGTCACGGCGCGGCCTGGCGCCGCCCGGATCGCCTGCGGCGCTGGGCACGGGCCCGCCTTCCGCGCTACTCGCCGTTGAGCGAGGCGAGGAAGTTGGTCAGGTCGTCCTGCTTCTGCGGCGAGAGGCCGGTGTAGGAGGGCATGTTCCCCGGGCCGACGACGAGCGAGCGGGCGATCGCCTCGCGCGGGATCTGCGCGCCGATCTCGGTCAGCTCCGGGCCCGGGCCGTCGTTGCCGTTCTCGCCCAGCTTGTGGCAGCCGAGGCAGCCCTGGGAGGCTGCCACCTGCTTCCCGGCCTCGTACTCGGGGGCGACGTCGAGGTCGATCTCCGACGGGGCGCCGGCGTTGGCGCCGAGGAAGGTCAGGTAGGCCATCGCGATGATCGTCAGGATCGCCGCGGTGGTCGCGATCGGCCGGCGCTCCGGCCGGCGCTCCGGGTTGCGGTCGTAGAACGGCAGCAGCAGGAGCAGGACCATGCAGATCGTCGGGATCCCGATCGTCGCCATCGGCGTGAGCCAGGCGGGCTTGATCACGCGCAGCAGCTCGAAGAGGAAGAAGAAGTACCACTCGGGCCGCGGCGTGTAGGTGGTCGTCGTCGGGTCGGCCTTCGGGCCCAGCTCGGCGCCGAGCATCAGCGACATGAAGACGATCACCAGGACGATGACCAGCGCCATCGCGGAGTCCTTCATGACCGCGTAGGGGAAGAAGGGCTTGCCCTTCTTCTTCAGCGCCTCGTAGCCCTGGAGGTACTCCTGCTTCTCGCGGTTGTTCATCCGACCTCGGTCTTTCGCAGCGACTTCGGCCGCTCGGCCTTCATCCACGGCGGCGCCGTGGTGCCGAGCTTGACCACGAGGTACAGGTGGGCGCCGATCAGGGCGATGATCAGGCCGGGCACCAGCAGCATGTGGATGGCGTAGAAGCGCGCGATCGTGGTGGCGCCGATCTCGGGGCCGGCCCGCAGGAAGTCCGCCAGGTAGGGGCCGACCACCGGGCCGGTCGCGGTGATGTTGTTGGCGACGATCGTCGCCCAGAAGGAGCGCTGGTCGAACGGCAGCAGGTAGCCGGTCAGGCCCATGACCAGAGTCAGGATCAGCAGCACCACCCCGATCACCCAGTTCAGCTCGCGCGGGTACTTGTAGGCACCGAAGAAGAAGGTCCTGCCCATGTGCAGGAAGATCAGGATGATCATCACCGTCGCGCCCCACTTGTGCATGCCGCGGACGAACTCGCCGAGGAAGACGTCGTTGGTGATGTGCCTGACCGACTCGTAGGCCTCGGTCGGGGAGGGCGTGTAGTACATCGCCAGGAACACACCCGTGATCGCCTGGACCGCGAAGGCGAAGAGGGTGGCGGAGCCGAGCGTGTAGAACCAGTTCGTCCCCTTCGGGACGTGGCGGTAGAGCATCCCGGTGAGGAAGCCGGTCGCGCCGGTGCGCTCGTCCACCCAGCCGACGACGTCCCCGCCGACCTCCTTGGCCGTTTCGACGGACCCCCCGCCGTTCGGCGAGGCGCCGTTCGGGGTGCCCGGCTTCGACGGGCGCTTGAAGGGCTTCGGTACCGGGAGCTTGGGCATCGCGCGTCTCCTACGGCGGCGGCGGCACCGAGGGCCGCGGCGGGTAGAGGTACTCCCAGATGCCGCCCGTGAACTCGCCCGGATCGCGGGCGCGGACGGGCTCGAGCTGCGAGGTGACGGAGAAGCGGGGGCCGATCTCGACCTGGTCGCCCGGCTCGGGGCCGGCGCCGTCGGGCTTGACCTCGCCGTTGGAGTCGACGAGGCGGGTCTGGAAGCGGTCGAGCGGGCGCACCGGCGGGCCGCCGATGACCTTGCCCTCGAAGTCGTAGACGCCGCCGTGGCAGGGGCAGATGAAGTTCCCGGCCGACTGGACGAAGCGGACGGGGCAGCCGAGGTGGGCGCAGCGGGTCGAGATCGCGACGTAGCCGTTCTCGTCCTCCTCGAGGTCCGGGCTGCCGCGGCGGACGTATGCGGTGGTCTTGCCGGCCTCGCCGATGTCGGGGACGGCGGTGATCACGACCGAGCGGTAGGTCTCCTCGTCGAAGAGCTCGATCGGGCCGACCGACTGCCAGATGTTGCCCTCCTCCTCGAACAGGGGGGCGAGGGCGAAGCCGACCGCGGGCAGGACGACCGCGAGGCCCGCGGCCCCGCCCAGGGCCTGGACGCCGACCGTGAAGGCGGTGCGGCGGGTCATGGACTCACCCTCGAAGTAGCCTGCCGGATCCGGCTTCGTCAGCCGCGTGGGCGCTTCATCGGGCGCTCCATTGGGCCCCTGCTTGCTTTCGGACGGGTCAGCCACGGTCGGAGATCTCGTGCGGCGCGAAGCCTATCGAGTCGGCCGCCTCAGCCAGCGCTCCGCCGAGCCCCTCCGACTCCGCCTGTGCGCGCGCGGCGGCCATCAGGGCCGCCGCGCCCGAACGGTCGCCGCCGCGCAGGGCGTCCTTGGCCTCGGCCCGGGCTTGGTCCGCGCCGGCGGCGACCGCGAGCGCCGCCGCCAGCCAAAGCGCGGAGACGTCCCTCGCCTCGCCGCGGGCGTGGAGCTGCGCCGAGAGGCTGATCAGGTCCGCCAGCTCGCGCACCGCCTGGAGGTCGCCGCGCTCGGCGAGGCGCTCGAGGCCGAGTGCGTAGAGGTAGTCGCCGGCGAGCAGGCGCAGGTCGCCGTCGGCGGCGGCGAGCAGACGCGGCTCGCCGTAGTGCAGCAGGTAGCCCTCGCGGATCGCCTCGAACAGCAACGTGTACTCGCCGCGCGCCTCCACCGCGCGGGGGCCGGCCGCGGCGAGGAGGCCGAGGGCGGGGACCTCGTCCGTGTCGCTGACGTGGGGCGCGATCACCTCGTCCTCGCGCAGGCGGGCCGCGAGGCGCGCGAGGGCTGCGGGGTCGCCGGCTGAGGCCGTCGCCTGTGGCGCTCATGAGAGCGCCTCCTCGAACGCCTCGGCGGCGGCGGCCAGCGTGAGCTCGACCGCCTCGTCGTCGTGGGCGAGGGAGGGGAACCAGGCCTCGAACTGGGACGCGGGCGGGAAGACGCCGCGGGCGAGCAGGGCGCGGCAGAAGCGGCCGTAGGCGTCGAGGTCGCAGGCGCTCGAGCCGGCGAAGTCGCGCGGCGCCGCGGCGCTGAAGAAGGGGGTGACCAGGCCGGGATAGACGGTGGCGGGAGGCCAGGGCTCCGTGGGGCCTCCGAAGACGACGGTGACGGGGCGGTCGCCCGCCGCCTCCCGGAGGCCGTGACCGAGCCGGGCCGTCGTCTCCGCGAGGCGCTCGTAGGCGGGGGCGTCCAGCTCGGCCAGCGTCGCGAGGCCGGCCGCGACCGCCAGCGGGTTACCCGAGAGCGTGCCGGCCTGGTAGACGTCGCCCGCCGGCGCGACCCTCTCCATCAGCTCCCGCCGGCCGCCGTAGGCGGCCGCGGGCAGGCCGCCGCCGATCACCTTGCCCATCACGGTCAGGTCGGCCTCGACTCCGAGCAGCTCCTGGGCGCCGCCGCGCGCCACGCGGAAGCCGGAGATCACCTCGTCGCAGATCAGCAGGGCGCCGTGCCCGCTCGCCGCCTCGCGCAGGAAGCCGAGGAATCCCTCGGCCGGGGGCACGATGCCCATGTTGGCCGGGATCGGCTCGCAGATGATCGCGGCGACCTCGCGCTCGGCGAGGGCGGCCTCGACGGCCTCGGGGTCGTTCCAGGGGACGATCACGGTGTCGGCGGCCTGGGCCGCGGTCACGCCGGGACTGGCAGGCACCCCCGCCGTCGCCAGTCCCGAGCCCGCCTCGGCCAGCAGGCCGTCGACGTGGCCGTGGTAGGCGCCGGCGAACTTGAGGATCGGGTCGCGCCCCGTCGCAGCGCGGGCCAGCCGGATCGCGCTCATCGAGGCCTCGGTGCCCGAGCTGGTCATGCGGGCCATCTCGACCGACGCGAAGCGCGAGGCGATCTCCTCGGCGAGCGCGACCTCGCCCTCCGTCGGGGCCCCGTAGCTGGTGCCCCTGCCCGCCGCCTAGGGCGACCGCCTCCACCACCTGCGGGTGGGCGTGCCCCAGGATCAGCGGGCCCCAGGAGCAGACCCAGTCCACGTAGCGGTTGCCGTCTGCGTCCCAGACGTAGGGTCCCTCGCCGCGCTCGATGAAGAGGGGGTCGCGGCCGATCGAGCGCATCGCCCGGACCGGCGAGTTGACGCCGCCGGGAAGGACCTTCAGGGCCCGCTCGTAGAGCGCCGCGGAGCGGCCCTCAGCGGCGGCCATCAGGAGTTCTGGGCCTCCCAGTCGGCGTAGTCGGGCGTGAAGTAGTGCAGGCGGATCTTCTTGAACTCGGTCGAGGAATAGAGGACCGCGCGGTCGTCGCCGTGCAGGCCGTGCTCGTCGGCGATCCCGTCGAGGATCGCGTCGCACTCCTCCTTCGAGCGGCCGTGCGCCATCGTGAAGACGCTGTAGGGCCAGTCCTCGTAGGTCGGGCGCTGGTAGCAGTGGGAGATGCCCCGCACCGCGGCCATCCGCGAGCCGACCTCGTCGATCTGCCCGGCGGGGACGCGCCAGACGCCCATGCCGTTCGCCGAGAACCCGGCCCGGCGGTGGAACAGGATCGCCGCGACGCGGCGCAGGATCTTCCGGTCCACCATCCCCTCCAGGTGGGCGAGGAAGTCCGGGGTCGCCATCCCGACCTCCGCCGCCGCCGAGTCGTAGGGGCGCTCGACGGCCTCCATCGGGCCCTGGAGCGCGCGGATCACGGCGATGTCCGTCTCGTCGTAGGGCTGGGCCTCGAGCTCGCGCGGCGTGACCGCCTCTGCGACGGGCGCGGCGAGCGCCTCGGTGCCGCCCTCCATCTCCAGGTTCATGTTGATCTTGAAGAGGGTCAGCGTCGGGAGCTGGCGGATGGACTCGGCGCCGGTCAGCCGCTGGAGCACCTCGAGCGTGCCCTGCAGGCCCAGCTCCGAGTCGGGCGGGGTCGCGATCGTGAACCAGAGGTTGAACTCGTGGGTGCGCAGGTAGTTGTGCGAGACCCCGGGGTGCGCGTTGATGATCCTCGCGGCGCGGTGGGGGTTCTCAGCGTCCACCTTGGCCGCCACCAGCATCGAGCTGTATCCGAGCGCCCGGGTGTCGAAGATCGGCGTGATCTCGCGGATGATCCGGCCCTCGAGCAGGCGGCGGGTGCGGTCGAGGACCTCTCCCAGTGGCAGGCCGGCTGCGCTCCGCGACCTGCGCGAACGGCTCGGGGTGCAGCGGGAAGCTCCCCTGGAGCAGGTTCATCAGCCGCTTGTCGGTCTCGTCGAGCGGGATCGCGGCGCCGCCGGCGCGCGAGCGCAGCTTCGGCTTCGCGGCCGCCGTCGTGATCCCGTCCACCGGCTTGTTCACCGCCGCGCCTCCTCCTCGGCCAGCCAGGCGGCCGCTTCGCCGGCGAAGTAGGTGATGACGATGTCGGCGCCCGCGCGGCGGATCGCGGTCAGCGACTCCATCGCCGCCGCGCGCTCGTCGAGCCAGCCGTTGGCGCCGGCCGCCTTCAGCATCGAGTACTCGCCCGAGACGTGGTAGGCGGCGACCGGGGCCCCCGTCGCGTCCTTGACGCGACGGATCACGTCCAGGTACGGGAGGGCGGGCTTCACCATCACGACGTCGGCGCCCTCCTCGAGGTCGAGCTTCGCCTCGCGGACCGCCTCGTCGGCGTTGGCGGGGTCCATCTGGTAGCCGCGCCGGTCGCCGAACTCGGGCGTCGAGCCGGCCGCCTCGCGGAAGGGCCCGTAGAAGGCGGAGGCGTACTTGGCCGAGTAGGCGACGATCGGCACGCCGGAGTGGCCCTCCTCGTCGAGCTGGAAGCGGATCGCCCCGATGCGGCCGTCCATCATGTCGCTGGGCGCGACCGCGTCGGCGCCGGCCACGGCGTGGGAGATCGCGGTCTTCGCCAGCAGCTCGACCGTGAGGTCGTTGTCGACCTCCCTCGACCCGTCGCGGAAGACGCCGCAATGGCCGTGCGAGGTGTACTCGCAGAGGCAGACGTCCGTCATCACGACCACGTCGGGGTGCGCCTCCTTCAGCGCCCGCACCGCCATCTGCACGACGCCCTCGTCGTCGTATGCCTCGGTGCCGTACTCGTCCTTGGACGAGGGGATGCCGAAGAGCATCACGGCGCGGACCCCGGCTGCGGCGAGCTCGGTGACCTGGGCCACGGCCTCGGAGATCGATAGGCGCTCGACCCCGGGCATCGCCTCGACGGGCTCGCGCACCCCCTCGCCGGCGGTGACGAACAGGGGCTGGACGAGGTGCTCGGCGGAGAGGCTCGTCTCGCGGACGAGGTCGCGCAGGGGCTTGGTGCGGCGGAGGCGGCGCAGGCGGGTGGCGGGGAAGCTCACGGTGGCGTCGATTCTACGGAGGGTTGACGGGGGCGCTGGGCGGGGCGGGTCCTGTCACCGACGGCGCCCCCCACATCCTCGCCTGACGGCTCCGGTACGGGGCCCCCCGTTCGGTGCCACCCGCCCCGAGCAGCGCTTCAGGCAAACCTCCGTGGACGGCGCGTGAGGTGCTGCCCTCAGGCGAAGCGTCGCAGTGCGAGGCGTGCGATCGCGAAGTACGCGAGCGTCAGCAGCGCCAGGTGCAGGAGGTTCAGCGAGAGGTCTCCGCTGGATGAGAGGGCTGCGGAGAGGGCGTCCAGGCCGGGGCGGAAGGGGAAGGCGCCGGTGAAGAGCCGGATCGCGTCGTAGAGCGTGTCGCTGACGGTGCCCGTGGGGACGAGGGAGAGGAAGGCGATCGGCAAGGTGAGCGCGAAGGCCGCGAGCGCGCTGGCGCGGACCTCGCGCGCGGCGACCCCGATCGCGGAGCCCATCGCGGCGAATCCGGCGCCCGTGAGCGCGATCGCGCAGAGGATCAGGGGGAGCCGCTCCCAGGCGAGGTCCACGAACAGCTCCAGCACGGCGAGCAGGACGACGGCGACCGCGACGGAGCAGATCGTCCCGAGGACGATCTTCTCGGCGAGCAGCGCGGAGCGGCTGACCAGGCCGCGGGTCAGCCGGGCGAAGGTGTTCTCCTCGCGCTCGAGCGCCAGCGAGCCCGCGACGAGCAGGACGGTGACGAACATCAGGGTGATCGCGATCGCGACGGAGATGGCGAAGGTGTCGAGCGGCGGCACGTCGCCGCTGACCGTCTCCTTGGAGACGGCGATCGGCTCCGAGACGGAGGTCAGTACCGGCCGGGCGAAGCCGAGGTTCTCGCGGGCCAGCTCCGCGAAGCGGATCACGTCGTCCACCACGGCCCGCTCGGGACCGGCGAGGTCACCGCGCACCTCGCGGAGGACCTCCTCGGTCCGCTCCAGGCCGAGGACCTCGAAGTCCTGGCCGATCAGGGGCAACGTGAACTCGCCGCCCTCGATCAGGATGTCGAGGTAGGAGAGCAGGCTCTCGCTGATGCGGTCGGAGAGGATCAGGTTCGCCTCGGTCAGCAGCGAGCTGATGCGGTCGTCCACCAGGCGGGCCTTCACCGGGTCGTCCTCGTTGACGAAGACCTCGACCTCCGCCGACTCCAGGCCGGCTCCGTTGAGCTGCGCCTGGAGGCGGTCGAGGAAGGTCTCCGGCACGATCAGGGCCGCGAGCACCTCGCCGTCGCGGACCTTGGCCAGCGCCTCGTCGCGGTCGTCGACCTTGACGCAGTCCACCCGGTCGCAGAGCTCCGCGAACGCCTCCTCCTGGTCGAAGCCGGTGTCCTCCCCCTCGCCGCCGAGCTCCAGCCCCTCGCCCGCGGGGATCTCGTTGAGGAAGGCGACGCTGGGCTTCTCGGGCCCGCGCGAGACCGCGAAGCCGATCAGGACCGCGAGGACGATCGGGTAGATCACGAGCAGCGCCGTCAAGAGCGGCGAGCGCTTGAGGATCTGGAGGTCCTTGAGCAGCAGCCAGCGCACGCTCAGTGGCCCTTCATCTCGAGGAAGGCGACGAAGTCCTTCTCCGGGTCCGCGCTCGTCTCCCCGTCGAGGCCGGCGGCGCGGCGGAGCTCCGGGAAGGTGCCGTCGAAGAGACCCTCGCCCTCGGCCAGGACCAGAAGCCTGTCGCCGTAGTGGATGGCCTCCTCGATCTGGTGGGTGGAGTAGATGACCGTGGTGCCCTCCCTGGCGAGGGCGGCGACGAACTCCCAGAGGCGGATGCGCTGCGCGGGGTCGAGGCCGGCGCTGGGCTCGTCGAGCAGCAGCACGGCCGGCTCGGCCAGCAGGCCGATCGCGATGTTGATCCGCTGCTGGTTGCCGCCCGAGAGCGAGGAGACCTGGTCGTCGCGGCGCTCGCCGAGACCCGTCTGCGCCAGCATCCGCTCGACGGCGGAGTCGGGATCCTCGTGGCGCTCGAGCCGCGCGAACAGGCGCAGGTTCTCAGCCACGGTGAGGCGGCGGTAGAGCGCCGCCTGCTGGGGCACCCAGCCGATCCCGCCGCCTGCCGCGACCACCTCGCCGGCGTCGGGCTCGAGGATCCCGGCGAGGATGCCGAGCATCGTCGTCTTGCCGGCCCCGTTCGGGCCGAGGACCGCCAGCAGCTCGCCGCGCTCCACCTCGAAGCCGACGCCGCGCAGCGCCCGGCGATCGCCGTACGACTTGACGAGGCCCCGCGCGACCAGGGCCTTCGGGGGCCGTGCCATCGGCGGAAAGCTAGCGATCGCCGTCCGGCGGTCGCTACGCTGCCGCCGCATGCGCGTCCTCTTCATCGGCGACGTCGTCGGCAAGCCCGGGCGCGAGGGACTCGCCGCCGCGCTGCCGGGGCTGCGCGCCGAGCACCTGCCGGACCTCGTGATCGTGAACGGCGAGAACGCGGGCGGCGGGGTGGGGATCACCGCCGAGACGGCGGAGGAGATCTTCGCCGCCGGCGCGGGCGCGATCACCCTCGGCAACCACACCTACCGCCACCGCGACGTCTACGGCTATCTCGACTCGGAGAGGCGCATCGTGCGCCCCGCGAACTTCCCCGCTGCGAACCCCGGCCGCGGCCACACGATCGTCGACGCCGCCGGGATGCGGGTCGCGGTGGTCAACCTCAGCGGCGCCCTCCACCTGACGGTCGAGCGCAGCCCGTTCCCCGTCGCCGACGAGCTGCTGGACGAGCTGCGCGGGGCCGCCGACGCCGTGATCGTCGACTTCCACGCCGAGCTGACCAGCGAGAAGGTCGCGATGGGCTGGCACCTCGACGGCCGCGTCGCCGCGGTCCTCGGCACCCACACCCACGTGCCGACCGCCGACGCCCGCGTGCTGCCGGGCGGGACCGCGCACATCACCGACGTCGGCATGACCGGCTCGCGCTCGGGGGTCATCGGCGTCAAGCGCGAGCAGGCGTTGCAGGGGTTCCGCACGCAGATGCCGGTGCGCTTCGAGAGCGCGGCCGAGGACGTCTGGGTGATGGGCGCGCTGGTGGACGTCGGCGACGACGGGCTGGCGCGCTCGATCACGCAGGTGATGGTTCCCGCCGGGGAGGGCCCGGCGGGTCCGTAGCGCCGGCCTCCCCCCGCGCCAGCAGCGCGACCAGCAGGAACGGCAGGAACCAGGGGATGTAGAGGTAGAACCAGTGCTCGAGCGTGAGCTGGAAGGCGATCAGGACCGCCGTGCCCAGCGCCGCAGACCGTGACCGAGTCACGGCGCCGCGGGACGAACGCGACGCCGAGCGCGAGCAGCGCGGCGGCGATCTTGACGCGGTGTGGAGCCATTCGAGGTCGGCCTGGCCCCAGACGCTGAACGGGGAGGTCGCGGCCGGCCTGGTTGCCGATGGTGCGGTCCCAGAAGGTCGGGATGCCCGGGTCGAGGATGGTCTGGGCCATGACGATCAGGGTCACGACCGCGAAGGCGGCGAAGTAAGGGCATGACGACCGACAGCGCCCGGCGCGGGGGTCCTGTCACTGCGGTGCCCCCCACATCCTCGCCTGGCGGCTGCGGTGTGGGGCCCCCCGCCGTGCCACCCCCGCGGCGTGCGCGTCGGTTGACGGCCCTGGTGCCGGTGCGTACGTGGCGAACAGCGGGAAAGCAGGGCTATCGGGGCGAACTTCGTCGCCGTCGCCAGGGCGAGCATCGCTCCCCTTGCCGGTGCTGAAGTCAGAAAGAGCAGCGTGGCTACGAGGAGGAGGGAGACGAGGGAGTCGTTGGTGTTGGACTCCAGGGCGAGAGGCCGTGTAGGGGTTGGCGGTCCAGGCGAAGGCCAGCGCCGTGCCGAGGCGCGGTGCCGGCCGAGCCCGGCGCGCAGGCGGCGGCCGAGCAGGAAGAGGGCCCCGATCGTCGCCAGGTCGAAGAAGATCGCGGCCGCGTGCGCGGCGGGCAGCTCGTCCCAGCTCCCGCTCCAGGGCAGGATGAACTCGAAGGGGACGTAGGCGTAGTAGGCGAGCGGGCCGTACGTGTCGCCGTGGGTGTTGCCCTCCGGGAAGTCCCCGTAGATCGGCTCGTAGTCGGTGATCTTGTCGGCGCCGATGACCCCCGAGTAGCCGACGTCGACGACGTTCGAGTCGGCCACGTTGAGGCCCACGCGCACCCCGATCAGGAACAGGGTCGCGACCGCGAGCGCGGTCAGCGGCAGCAGCGGGCGCAGGCCTGGCGCCCGTGGCCGGAAGGCGAGCCAGAGCGCCCGGCCGAGCAGGTAGACGAGGGCCGGGTAGGCGAGCGGGACCGAGAGGCCGATCTCGCCCCGGTTGAAGAAGAAGTGTGAGACGCCGAACCCGGCGACGATCACGAGGAGGTCGAGGTGGGCCATGCGGAGCGGACGGCGCCAGTCGAGCAGGCCGAAGACGAAGATCGCGCAGAGCGGCAGCCAGATCCACGGCGCGTTGAGCGAGCGGCCGAAGGCGCCCTCGTAGCCGCGAGCCATCTTCCAGGCGACCTGGTCCCCGGTCCAGGACTCCTCGACCGCGCCGGTCTGCGTCGTCCACGATCACCTGCACGAGCTGCTCGTCACCGGCGAAGAAGCCGACCTCCCAGTCGCCGTCGTGATCGGCCCGGCTCGCCGAGGGGCGCAGGCCGGGGTGCCCGGCCCGGGCCTCGCGGGCGTTCTCGTCCTCCTCGGCGATCGCGATCGCGCGCTGCTCGGAGACGGCCGGCTCTGCGGCGGCGCCGGCCGAGGCGGGAAGGGTCGCCGCGGCCGAGCAGCCCCGCGGCTACTGCTGCGGCGGCGGCTCGTCGAATGTCCAAATCTTGTTGCCGATGAAGTTGAACGGCATCGCGATCGCAACCGCCAGGGCCTGGGCGGCGAGCTCGGGCACGTCCCCGCGGATCAGCAGCTCGAGGGCGACGAGGTTGATCCCCAGCGCCAGCACGCTGACCGTGAAGAACCGCGCGGCCTGGAAGCCGGCGTGCCCGTGCTTCGCGTCGAAGGTCCAGTGCCGGTTCCACCAGAAGTTGTTGGTGACCGCGACCACGAACGCCCCGATCGCCGCCGGGATGTGATGGAGGCCGGCGAGCTGCGTGAGCGCCGCGAAGACGCCGAGGTTGACCACGTACCCGGAGGCGCCGACCAGGCCGAACTGCATGAGCTGCAGCCAGTTGTCGGGGTTCCGCGTCCCCTTGCCGATCCGCTTCGCGGTCTGGACCGGGCTCACGCCGGCCCTCCCGGGAGGCCGGGGCCGGCGCCGAAGTGGTCGAGGACGGCGGGAGCGATGTCGCGCAGTGACCAGGGCCGCTTCGCCGGCTCGTCCGGCCCGCAGTTGACGAACAGCAGCGGCGCCAGGGAGTCCTCCCGGCTGAGCGCTCCGTGGCTGCCGCCCCCCGCGTGCGTGACGCCTCCCCAGTCCACGCACTCGTAGCCGTCGGCGGCCGAGATCAGGACGTCGCCGGCGTGCGGCGAGGTGAGGGCGGACCACAGGCGCGACAGCGCGTCCGGGTAGCCCGGGCTCTCGAAGCGGCCGCGCGTCACGTCGCCCCCCACCGCCTCCGGCTCGCCGAAGACCTCCCAGCGCCCGCCGCGCTCGTCGCTGAGCTGCCCGCCCGGGCGGAAGCGCAGCTCGTGGCCGTCGCTGAGCACCGAGGCGTACAGCTCGGAGCCCGCCGGCAGGCCCACACCCTCGCGGGCCGGCGGGCGCCCGTCCGCGTCGGCGAGCCAGGTGACGATGTCCACGCCCTCCATCGTGCGCAACCTCTCCCGCACCTTCTCGTGCGCGCCGGCGCTGCCGGGGCCCGAGTCGAGGATGTACACGGCGCCGGCGCGTGAGGTCGGGCTGACGGCGATCTCGGCCTCCTCGGGGGTGTCGGCGTTCGGCGCCAGGACGTGCCAGTCCTCCGCGAGCTCGTCGGCGAGGGGCAGGCCGTGCTCGACGTCGGACTGCGCGTGGTCCGCGGTCAGGATCACCGCGTGCTCGGCCAGGAAGGCGTCCAGGCCCCCGCCCGCCTCGACGATGCGCGCGAAGCTGGCGTCGGCCTTCGCGATCGAGTCCACGGTCGCCTCGGGGCCGAAGCGGTGGGAGTGGAAGTCGTTGTCGGGGAGGCTGAACAGGAGGAAGTCGTAGGCGCCCTCGCGCGACCAGCTCCTCGGCGACGCAGGCCGAGTACTCGTCGCGGGTGCCGGGCCGCGTGAAGCTGGGGCCGCAGCCCGTCGGGCGGCTGGCGTAGAGGTCACCGTAGAAGAACTCGTCCGGCGCCCAGACCGCGTGGCGGAAGTTCACCGCCCCGAGCGCCCTCTTCGCCAGGCCCTCGAGGCCGAGCTCGTGGCGGCGGCGGCCGCGGTAGATGAGGAAGGGGGTGATCGCGGTGCGCACCCCGGCGTCGCCGAGGCGCTCGAACAGTGTCTCGACCTCCCAGCTCAGGTGGTCGAGGTTCATGTTGTAGACGAGGTCGTACATCGCCCGGAAGAGCCCGAACGTGCGGGTCGCCTCGAAGGAGGAGCCGTACTCGATGTAGCGGCGCTCGAGCCGGTGGTACCAGTTCATCCCCATCACGCCGTGGTCGCCGGGGCCGGCGCCGGTCATCATCTCCGAGCAGCAGACCGGGGTCACCGAGGGGAAGCTCGAGACCATGTCCTCGATCAGCTCTCCCCGCTCGGCGAGGGCGGCGAACGTGGGCGCCTCGCCGGCCTCCATCGCCTGCCGGAGCATGCCCGGATGCATCGCGTCGACGACGATCAGGACTAGCTTCTCGGCCACCGCGGCGCTCAGCGGAGGACCCGCAGGCCCTCGTGCTTCTGCTCGGCCCGGCGGCGCCGCGCGAGCCACAGCCAGGCCAGCGCCAGCAGCGCCGCGAGCGAGATCGGCGGCACGAAGAGGCTCAGCAGCGCCAGGACGAGGGCCGCGAGGACGACGATCGCCGGAACCCCGCCCGCCGCCCGGCCACGCCCGTCCGGAGCGTCCCCCGCCGCGACCCGGCGGCTGGCGCCGGCGACGACGCCGGTCGCGACGACGGCCGCGAGCCCGGCTGCGATAAGCCCGATCGGCAGGGCCGGCCAGACCGGCTCGCCCTCGCCGTCCAGCGCGAGACCGCACGCGACGATGCCCAGCGGGGCGGCGCCGGCGATCATGCCCCAGGCGGGCATCACCGGCGGGACGACCGCGCCGATGAGCAGCCCCGCCGCGAGCGCGAGGCCGAGCCCCTGGCAGATCGCGAGGAAGTCCATGACGGCGGGAGGCTACACGGCGCGCGTGCCCGGCCGGCCGGCGCGGTGAGGGCGCTTGCGGCCTTCCGCGGCGGCATCGGCCACACTGTCCCGATGCCCGAACCGGACGAGCGCGGGATCCCGGCCAGCGGAGCGGATGGCCCGCGCAGGCGGCGCTCGCACGCGCGCTCGCGCGACCTCGAGCGCTACGCCGGCCTGTTCGCGCGACGGACCCAGGCGATGCGCTCCTCGGCGATGCGCGACCTGATGGCGATCACCGCCCGTCCCGAGGTGATCTCGCTCGCGGGCGGGCTGCCTGACACCTCCACGTTCCCGCCCGCCTCGTTCGCGGCGCAGATGACGCGGATCGCCCACGAGTCCTCGGCCGAGGCGCTCCAGTACGGGCCCACCGAGGGCTTCGAGGAGACCAAGGACTGCATCCTCGAGGTGATGGCCGCCGAGGGGATGCATCCCGACCGCGACGACCTGATCGTCACGACCGGGGCCCAGCAGGCGATGGACCTCGTCGCCAAGACCCTGCTCGACCCCGGCGACCCGGTGATCTGCGAGGCCCCCACGTACCCCGGGGCGGTGCCGACCTTCTGCGCCTACGAGGCGGACGTGATCCAGATCACGACCGACGACGACGGGATGAGAATCGACGAGCTGGAGGAGGTCCTCGCCCGGCTCGCCCGCGAGGGCCGCCGCCCCAAGTTCATCTACTCGATCCCGAGCTTCCAGAACCCCGCCGGCGTGACGCTGTCCGCAGAGCGGCGGCGGCGCCTGGTCGAGCTGGCCCGGGAGAACGAGGTGCTGATCCTGGAGGACAACCCCTACGGCATGCTGCGCTACGAAGGCGAGCCGCTGGAGCCGCTGTATGCCTTGGACGGCGGCGACTACGTCCTCTACCTCGGGACCTTCTCCAAGATCCTCTCCCCCGGCATCCGGGTCGGCTGGGTCGCGGCCCCGCCTCCCGTGCTGGAGAAGATCGGGCTGGGCAAGCAGTCGTCCGACCTCTGCACCTCGACCCTCGCCCAGTACTTCGTCCGCGAGTACTTCGGCGAGGGGAGCTGGCGGGAGTACGTGGACGAACTGGTCGGGATCTACCGGGCCAGACGCGACACGATGCTCGGCGCCCTCTCCACCCACTTCCCCGAGCAGGCCGAGTGGACCGAGCCGCAGGGCGGCCTCTTCGTCTGGGCGACGCTGCCCGACTACATCGACACCACCGACCTCCTCGCGAAGGCGCTGCGCGAGAACGTCGCCTTCGTGCCCGGCCGTGCTGCCTACGTGGACGGGCGCGGCGGCGCCTCGATGCGCCTCAACTTCTCCGGCTCGCGCGAGGAGGAGATCGTCGAGGGCGTGC
This sequence comes from uncultured Solirubrobacterales bacterium, assembly GCA_963805235.1. Lineage (GTDB taxonomy): Bacteria > Actinomycetota > Thermoleophilia > Solirubrobacterales > 70-9 > DASSYK01. The sequence continues at coordinate 171,508 of CAWDTF010000007.1, forward strand.
GGCGGATCGGCCGCGTGGTCTCCGAGCAGGTCGCGCTGTACGAGACCCTGACACACACGCCCGGCTCCTCCGCCACCTCTGGGTCTTCGCCGAGCTCCGCTCGGCTCGCGCGTCCGGGCCCGGGCGAGGCCGGGGCGCAGGACGCCGACCTCGGCGGGGACGTGGTCCCGATGAAGCGGCGGCGGAAATCGTGAAGGTCGCGCTGCTGAAGGGCGGCAGCTCCCTGGAGCGCGGGGTCTCGCTGCGCTCGGCCGCTCGGGTGGAGGACGCGCTCCAGTCGCTGGGCCACCAGGTCATCGGCCTTGACGTCGGCGGCGACCTGATCGAGCGCCTGCGCGACGAGGCGCCCGACGCCGCCTTCATCGCCCTGCACGGACCGGGGGGCGAGGACGGCACCGTCCAGGAGCTGCTCGAGATCCTCGGCATCCCCTACACCGGCCCCGGCGTGGCCGCCTGCGCCCTCTGCATGGACAAGGTGGCGAGCAAGCACGTGCTGCGCGCGGCGGGAGTCGCGACCCCGGACTGGGTGGCGTTCAACGCGACGGCGTTCCGCGAGCTTGGGGCGGCCGACACCCTGGAGGAGATCGAGCAGCGGCTCGGCTTCCCGCTGATCGTCAAGCCCGCGAGCCAGGGGTCCTCGCTCGGCGTCAAGAGGGCCGCGTCCCGCGACGAGGTCCCCGAGGCCCTGCTCGCCGCGTTCAGCTACGACGACCGGGTGCTGCTCGAGCGCTTCGTCGAGGGCCGCGAGCTGGCCGTCGGCGTGCTCGGCTCGGAGGCCCTGCCGATCGTCGAGGCGATCCCTCGCGAGGGCGACCTCTTCGACTTCGAGGCCCGCTACGAAATCGGCCGCACCGACTACGCCTGCCCGGCCGAGCTGAGCCCGGACGCTGCGGCGGACATCGCGGAGACGGCGCTCGCCGCCTACGAGGAGCTCGGCTGCAGCGGCTTCGCGCGGGTGGACGTGATGCTCGGCGCGGACGGCCCGCAGGTGCTCGAGGTGAACGCGATCCCCGGGCTCACCGACACGAGCCTCTTCCCGATGGCGGCCGAGGCGGCCGGGCTGGGTTTCGAGGCCCTGGTCGAGCGGATCGTGGACCTCGCGCTGGAGCGGCCCGCCGCGGGCGCCCGCTCGATCTAGGCGGCGGAGCGCCTACTGGCGCTCACGGTCCTTTCCGGCGCCCCCCTTCACCGTGTCCCTGCCCTTGCCGCCCGCGAGCTGGTCCTTGCCGGCCTCGCCGAAGAGCCGGTCGGCGCCCCCGCCGCCGAAGAGCGTGTCCTTGCCCCTGCCGCCGCAGATGCGGTCGTTGCCCCCGCGGCCGCGGATCCTGTCCTTGCCGGCGTTGGCGACGATCACGTCCGCCTTCTTCGTCCCCTTGATCGTGTCCGGGCCGTCGTCGCCGACGATCGTCGCGCGGCGGCCGGCGCAGCGGTAGACGTACTCCCAGACGGGATCCGAGTTCCCATCCCCGTCCGTAGTCAGGTTCGCGAGGCCGGAGCCGTCCGCTCCGACGGTGTAGACGTCCTGGTTGTCGTCGTCGAACGCGAGCCGGCGACCGTCGGGCGACCAGGACGGGTCGAGCGCCTCGTCGAGGAAGGTGGGGGTCAGGTTGACGAGGCCGGAGCCGTCGGCGTTGATCAGATGGAGCTGATCCTGGGGCGCCCTGGAGAAGGCGATCCTCCTCCCATCCGGGGAGAACGCGGGACCCGCGTCGTCCGGGATGCCGGAGGTCAGCGGGACCGGGTTGGAGCCGTCGGCGCGCATCACGAAGATGCCGGTGTCGAGGGGGTTCCCGGGAACGATGTCCCGCGCGAACACGATGCGGCGGCCGTCCGGCGCGAAGTCGGGCGATAGGTCGAAGCTCGAGACCGCGCCGGCGCTCAGGTCGACCGGGTTGGAGCCGTCGGCGCGCATCACGAAGATGTCGAAGTTCTCCGTCAGATTGGATGGATCGAGGTCGCGCGTGAATGCGATCGACCTGCCGTCCGGCGAGAAGACCGGTTGGGCGTCGTTCAGGGTGTTGCCCTGGGTCAGGTTGACGACGTTCGAGCCGTCGGAGCCCATGACGAAGATGTCGCCGTCGATGATGGCCGGGGCGGGGTTGACGTCCTCCCTGAATGCGATCAGGCGGCCATCGGGCGAGATCGCGGGGCTCTGCTGCAGGCCGGGCCGGTTCGGCGTCAGGTTGACCCGGTTCGAGCCATCGGCGTTCATCGCGTGGATGTCCAACTCGAAGCCGGGGCCCGGATCCGAGTCGCGGGCGAAGATCATCCGGCCCGTCCCACCGGGCGGCTCGGCCAAGGCGGGCGGCGCAGCGAGCAGCGCCGCGGCGAGGACGGCGAGCGCGATTCGCCAGCGCCCGTGCACGCGTCGCCCTAGGGCTCCTCGCCCTCGCCTGAGGCGAAGTCCTCCGGCGTCACGTTGTCGAGGAACTCCTTGAACTTGTCCACGACCTCTTCGGTGTCCTCGACCTCGTGCTCGAACTCGATCGCGGACTCCTCGATCACGTCGTCGGCCGCGAAGATCGGCGCCTCGCAGCGGACCGCGAGGGCCAGGGCATCGGAGGGTCGGGAGTCGATCTCCAGCTCCGAGCCGTTCATCGAGATCGTGATCGAGGCGTAGAAGGTGTTGTCGCGGAGCTCGGTGACCGAGACCTTCTCGCACTTCGCGTCCACCGACTCGAGGACCTCGCTCAGAAGGTCGTGGGTCATCGGCCGCGGCGTCGAAGCGCCCTGGAGCTTCATCAGGATCGCCGCGGCCTCGGGGTGCCCGATCCAGATCGGCAGGAACTTGTTGCCGTCCACGGTCTTCAGCAGGACGATCGGCTGCTTGCCGACCATGTCGAAGCTGACGCCGTAGATGCTCATCCGCTGCACAGGTGCTCAGGGACTCCCGGGGTGGGGTTCCGGCGTTCGCCGGTCGGGCTGCGGCCATTATACGGAGCGGGAATCGGGCCCTCGGGAGCGGGAGAGAGAGTGGGCGATCCTGGATTCGAACCAGGGACCTCGTCCTTATCAGAGACGCGCTCTAACCGACTGAGCTAATCGCCCGGGACATCAACGCGGGCTCCTTCCGCGACTCCTTTGCCTCGCCGCGCTCTCGCGCGGCTCACGCGTCCGGGGCCCGCTCGGGCGGAGTTTAGCTGCGCCTCCTCGGAGCCCGCGGTCAGCGCCGCAGCCGCTTCGCCAGGTCCATCAGCTCCGCGATGTCCTCGGCCAGGATCTCCGCCCGCAGGCCGCTGCCGGCCTTGCGCACGCGAACCTCGGCGCCGAGCGCCTCGCCGAGCGCGTCCTCCGCGTCGCCCAGGGCCGCGCGCTCCTCCGCGCTGATCCTCCCCCCCTTCGCGCCCGCGCGCTTCGCCTTCCCGGCCCCCTTCCCTCCGCGGGCGCGGGCCTCGGTCTGGCGGACCGACCAGCCCTCGGCGGCCGCGCGCTTCGCCAGGCTGCGCCTGGCGGCCTGGTCGGAGAGCTGGAGCAGGGCGCGGCCGTGGCCCTCGCTGAGCTCGCCGCGCTCGAGCAGGCGCTGCACGTCGTCCGGCAGGTCCAGCAGGCGGATCAGGTTGGAGATCGAGGCGCGGCTTCGCCCTACGCGCCGGGCCAGCTCCTCCTTGGAGATCCCGAGGTCGTCCACCAGGGCGGCGCAGGCGCGGGCCTCGTCCACCGGGTTCAAGTCCTCGCGGACCATGTTCTCGATCAGGGCCTGCTGGAGGCGCTCGTCCTCCGGCGAGCTGCGGATCACCGCGGGGACCCGCTCGAGGCCGGCCTCCTGGGCCGCGCGCCAGCGGCGTTCGCCGGCGACGAGCTCGTAGCGATCGCCCGGGAGCGGCCTGACGATCAGGGGCTGGAGCAGGCCGGCTGTGGCGATCGAGCCGGCGAGCGCCTCAAGGGCCGCGCGCTCGAAGTGGGTCCGGGGCTGGTCGGGATTCGGCTCGATCTGCGTGACGGCCAGCTCGCGCAGCTCGGGGCCCCCGACCGCGGTCTCCGGCAAGATCGCGGAGAGGCCCCGCCCCATCCCCCGCCTGCGCTCAGCCATCGGCCGCCACGAGCTCCTCGGCGAGCGCCATGTACGCGCGCGAGCCGGCCGAGTCGGGTGCGTGCTCCGCCACCGGGACGCCGTAGCTGGGCGCCTCGGCGACCCGGATGCTGCGCGGGATGACGGTCCGGAAGACCTGCGCCGGCAGGTGCTCGCGGAGCTCGCGCTCGACGTCCCGGGCGAGCCGCAGCCGATCGTCCTTCATCGTGATCACGACTCCGGCCAGCCCCAGGGCAGGGTTGAGGTTCGCGCTGCACCAGCTTCAGCGTGTCGAGGAACTGGACCAGCCCCTCCAGCGCCAGGTACTCGGCCTGCACCGGCACGATCACCCTGTCCGCGGCGCAGAGAGCGTTGACCGTCACCGGGCCGAGGGAGGGCGGACAGTCGAGCAGCGTGTAGGCGAAGCGGTCGCGCACCGGGCCGAGCCCGTCGCGGAGGCGGAACTCGAAGTCGTCCTCGCGCGGCAGCTCGACCGAGGCCCCGGCGAGGTCGCCGTTGGCGGGCACGATCCAGAGGTTGTCGGGCCCGGCGGGCCGCGCCGCCTCGGCCACGGAGACGCCGCCGACGAGGCACTCGTAGCTGGAGGGCTCCTGCTCCTTGTCGAACCCCAGCGCGACGGTGGCGTTGCACTGGGCGTCGAGGTCCACGATCAGGGTCTGGCGCCCCTCGCGCGCCAGCAGGGCGCCCATGTTCACCGTGGTCGTCGTCTTGCCGACGCCGCCCTTCTGGTTCGCGATCGCGTAGACCCGGCCCATCAGGAGTCTCCCCTGCCCGGGACGGCCCGGGACGGTTCGCGATCGAACCTGCGCGTGGGCACGGATGCGAGGCCCCGTTCGGGGCCGAACGGCACCCGCTCGGGGGCGAACGGATCGCGTGGTGTCGGCGTGGAGGCTCGGCTCATATCGGTTCGCCTCCGAAGGGCCGCTTCGCCGCCATGCCCGGCCGGCGGGGCAGCTCCTTCGGGGTCGGGCCATTCTTGCGGAGGACGTGGATGTGACGGTTGCGGCTGCCCGGATAGGGCCGCACCGGGACCACCCGCTCGGGCTCGACGGCGGTCCGGGAAGCCGCGCGCGCGGCGGCCCGCTCCTCCCCGGGGTCGCGGCGGCCCTTCCAGGCGACCAGGACCCCGCCATCGCGCAGGAGCGGCGAGGCCAGCTCCGCCAGGACCGCGAGCGGGCCGACCGCTCGGGCAGTGACGGCGTCGTAGCTCTCGCGGGCCGGCCCCGTGCCGAGCTCCTCGGCGCGGGCGCAGATCACCCGGGCGTTCCCGATCCCCATCGCCTCGATCGCGCGCTCGAGGAACTCGCACTTGCGCGAGACCGACTCGACGAGGTCCACCCGGGCCTGCGGGCAGGGCGGCCGCGAGGACCAGGCCGGGCAGCCCGGCGCCGGCTCCGATGTCGGCGATCGTCTCCGCGGCGCGCAGCTCCGGCGCCTCGAGGCCGGAGAGCGAGTCCGCGACGTGGACCTCGCCGCGCGCGCGGGATCGTCGAGCGAGCGACCGGGGCGGCGGGGTCCGAGGCGAGAACGCGGAGCAGGGCGTCGAGCGCCGGGCCGGTCTCGGCGGTCGTCTCGCCGCTCACGTTGAGACGCCCGGGATCAGTCGCTCACGAGGGGCGCGACGACCACGAACCGGTGCGGCTCGTCGCCCTCGCTGTAGGTCTCGATCTCGGCGCGGTCGCGGAGGTGCTCGTGCACCACGCGGCGCTCGTTGGAGCCCATCGGCTCGAGCTCGATCGAGCGCCCGTCGCGGATCGCGTCCTCGGCGGCCATGTCGGCCTGGCGCTTCAGGCTCTCGCCCTGGCGCTCGCGGTACCCCGCCGCGTCCACGCTCACCCGCTTGCGCTCCGAGCGCCCGCGGAAGGCGATCTGGTAGCAGAGGAGCTGCACGGCGTCGATCGTCTGGCCGTGCCTGCCGATCAGCAGCCCGACGTCCTCCCCGTCGACGCTGCCGAGGATCTCGCCCTCCGTCTCCTCGACCGAGACGTCGGCATCGAGCTCCAGATCCTCGACCAGCCGCTCGAGCACGCTGCGAACCCGCTCCACAGGCTCGTCGGGCACGGGACGCGCTATCGACACTCCCTCGGCCACGCCGGCAAGTCTATGCGAGCGCCCGGTGGAGCGCGGATGTGCCGCCGGGGGCGGGTGCTGGGCGCCGCCGTGCGAGTCTGTGAGACAGCGAGCAGTAGGCGGTACCGGCCGCCTGCCCGGGCTAGCGCCGGCGCTTCTTCTTCCGCGGCGGCGGAGGAGGCGGCTTGGCCGCGGCCTCCGCCTCCTCCGGGGTCTGCGGCTCCGGCGGCGGGAAGAAGACCTTGACGACGGCCTGCTGGCCCATCGTCCAGACGTTGGTCGAGATCCAGTAGACGAGCAGCCCGGCCGGGAAGCCGATCATGAACGGGGTGAAGGCGATCGGCAGGCCCATCGCGAGCAGGCGCTGCTGGGTGGCGGCGTTGCGGCCGGTCATGATCAGGCCGGCGATCAGCGAGGTGCCGATGTAGAGGGCGATCAGCATGATCAGGGCGCCGCCCGTCGCCTTCTCGGTGATGTCGTCGATGAAGAGCCACGACTCCTCGCCCGCCGCGCGGACCTCGTCCTGGAAGCTGCTGCTGCGCAGCAGGCTGAAAAGCGCGATGAAGATCGGCAACTGCAGAAGCAGCGGCAGGCAGGAGGCGAACGGGTTGACGCCGTGCTCCTGGAAGAGGCGCATCGACTCGCGCTGGAGGCGCTCGCGGTCGTCCTTGTAGCTTCTCCTGGATCTCCTTGAGCTGGGGCTGGATCGCGCTCATCTCGCGCATCGAGCGGATCTGCTTGACCGAGAGCGGGATGATCGCGGCGCGGACGATGAAGGTCATCGCGACGATCGCGGCTCCGTAGACGAGGCCGGCGTCGTGCAGGCACGTTGAGCAGCCAGTCCGCGAGATCGATCAGCGGCTGCAGGATGTTGGCGGGGATCACCGCGCCACCCCCGCGCGGCCCGCCGGCCGGCGCGCGCCCGGCCTTGTCCGCGGAAGAGCTTGCGGTCCGCGACGTCGTCAATGCCGCCGTCGCTGAGCGGGTTGCAGCGCAGCAGGCGCCAGGCGGCGACGATGCCGCCACGGAACGCGCCGAGCTCCTGGACCGCCTGGACCGCGTACTCGCGAGCAGGTCGGGTGGTACTTGCAGCGCCGCGGGAAGGCCGGGCGAGATCCAGCGCTGATAGGCGCGGAGGAGCGCCAGGACGAGCCGTTTCACGACAAACGCTCCCCCGGGCCGAGCAGCTCCGCCAGTTGCTCGCGCACCCCGGCGCCGCCCTCGCGCTCGACCAGGCCCTCGACGCCGGGGCGAGCGACGATCACGTAGTCGCTGCCCTCGGGAAGCTCGCCGGCCAGGTCCCAGAACGCCTCGCGGACCGTCCGCTTGACCTTGTTGCGGGTCACGGCCTTGCCGATCCTGCGCCCGACGGAGACGCCGAGGCGCGGGGCCTCGCGGCGATCGTCCTCGCCGCGCGCGAACGAGTAGACGACGAGGAAGCGGTTGGCGCGCGAGTCGCCCTCGCGGTAGACGCGGTCGAAGTCGCCGCTACGCGAAAGTCGCCGCCGCTTGCGACCGGAGTCGGGCCTGTCCTCATCCGCCAAGGGTCAGGGCGTGAGCCGCTTGCGGCCCTTCTTGCGCCGGCGCTTGAGAATGGCCCGGCCGGAGCGCGTGCCGCTGCGCGCGCGGAACCCGTGGGTGCGGGCGCGCTTGCGCTTCTTGGGCTGGTAGGTGCGCTTCATCTCGGATCAGGGCCGGCCGAACGTCCCGGCGGGGACGGCAGTATAGGGCGTGGGGACGCCGCCCCGGAGGTTTTGCCCGCGATTTGCAGCGAGCGTTGGCGGCGGGCGGCAGGAAGGGCGCCGGGCCGGATCTATGATCGCGCGCGGTCGGCCCCGCGCCGGCCGCCGGCCACCGCGAAGCCACCACCGAGGAGGGCGAAGTTCAGGGGCAGAGAGACGATGCCGCGCGCGACGACCTCGGCGCCGTCTGGCCGCGGGTCCAGCGCGAGCTTCGGGCATCGGTCCCCGAGTCCACCTACCGGCTCTGGTTCGACCCGCTGCGGCCGGTCGCAGCCCGCGGCGCCACCCTCTTCCTGACCGGGCCCGCGCACGTCCGCCGCTGGGTCGACCGGCGCTATCCGGAGCTGATCCGCGCCGCCCTGGCGCAGGCCGGCGGCGGGCTCGCCGAGGTGCGCTTCGTCGCGCCGCCCCGGGACCGAGACGGGGGCCGGGCGCCGAGCAGCGGGGATACGGCCGCGCGGGTCGCCCTCAACCCCTCCTACACCTTCGACCGCTTCGTGATCGGCCCGGGCAACCGCCTCGCCCACGGCGCCGCCCTGGCCGTCGCCGAGGCGCCGGGGCAGGCCTACAACCCCCTCTTCCTGCACGGCCCCCCCGGCCTCGGCAAGACGCACCTGCTGGGCGCGATCGCCAACTACCTGCACGAGCGCAGCCCCGAGCTCGCGGTCCACTACACCACCGCGGAGTCCTTCACCAACGAGTTCGTCGCCTGCCTGCAGAGCTCCGGAATCGAGGCCTTCAAGCAGCGCTACCGGCGGGCCGACGTGCTGCTGATCGACGACGTCCAGTTCCTCGAGGGCAAGGCGCGCACGGCCGACGAGTTCTTCCACACCTTCAACGCCCTGCATGAGGGGGGTGCCCAGATCGTGCTCACGGCCGACCGCATGCCCGGCGAGCTGACCGCCCTCGCCGAGCGGCTGCGCGACCGCTTCGAGTGGGGACTCACGGCCACGCTCGAGCCGCCCGACCTCTCGACCCGGATCATCTTCCTCGCCAATCTCGTGCGGGAGCGCGGGCTGGCCGAGGTCGCGCCCGAGGCGATCCGCGCCCTCGCCGACCGCACCGCCTCCAACCTGCGCCTGCTCGAGGGGGCCCTGACCCGCGTCGTCGCGCTCTCCTCCCTGACCGCCTCGTCGATCACGCCCGAGGCCGTGGACCGGGCCCTCCCGGGCGGCGCCGTCTCGGCCGCGCGTCGCCGGCCCAGCGTCGAGGAGATCACGGAGGCGGTCGCCGCGCGCTTCGCCATCAGCCCCGAACAGCTCCTCTCCCCCAGCCGCGCCGCGCCGGTCGCCCGAGCTCGGCAGGTCGCCATGTACCTCTCGCGCGAGCTGACAGACCTCTCCCTTCCCGAGATCGCCCGGGCATTCAACCGCCGCGACCACACGACCGTCCTGCACGCCGTCAAGCGCGTCGGCGAGCGCAGCACGGAGGATCCGGGGCTCAGCCGCGCGCTCGAGGAGATCAGCGTCCGTCTTCGCTCCGCCGAAGATGGATCGTGACCGAACCGACTGAGAGAATCCACGCCCTCCACATATCCACACCATCCACAGCCCTTACTACTCCTAGGCAGCCCATCTCCAATCAATGAAGATCACAGCCACACGCCAAGCACTCCTCGATGCACTCCTGATCGCCTCCCGCGCCGTCTCTGCACGCGCCGCGCTCCAGGCCCTGTCCGGCATCCACCTCTCGGCGGACGACGGCCCCGCGTCTCCGCGCCACCGACATGGAGCTGGGCCTCGACGTCGCGCTCGACGGCAAGGTCGAGGGGGGCGGCCAGGTCGTCCTGCCCGGCCGCCTGCTGGTCGAGGTCGCGCGCTCGCTGCCCGACGGCGAGGTCTCGCTCGAGCTGAGGGAGGCCGAGCACGACGTCGAGATCACCGCCGGCTCGTCCCGCTTCCACCTGCGGACGCTGCCGGCAGCCGACTTCCCCGCCTCCCCCGAGCCGGAGGGCGACCCGGTCGAGCTCTCTCCCCAGCCGCTGCAGGAGACGATCGGGCGGGTCGCGCGCGCGGCCTCGCGCGACGAGGCCCGCCCGGTGCTGACCGGCGTGCTGGTCACGGCCGAGGGCTCGGAGCTGACGATGGTCGCCACCGATTCCTATCGCCTGGCCGTGAAGCGGACCGAGCTGGAGGCCCCGGTGGCCGAGAAGCTGGAGGCGAACATCCCCGCCCGGGCGCTGCGCGAGCTCGCGCGCCTGATCGAGGCGGCGCCGGAGGAGCCGCTCAAGGTCTGGCTCACACGTAACCAGGCGATCTTCCGGGTCGGCGGCACATCGCTGAGCTCGCGGCTGATCGATGGTCAGTTCCCGAACTATCGCCAGCTCCTGCCGGACACCTACGACCACGAGGTGCGGCTGCCGCGCACCGAGCTGCTCGAGGTGACCCGCCGCGTCTCGCAGCTCGCCCAGCGCAACGCCGCCCTGCGGCTCTCCTTCTCGGAGGGCGAGCTCGTCGTCTCAGCGGAGACGCCCGACCTCGGCGACGCGCGCGAGGCGATCCCGGCCCCCTACTCCGGCGAGTTGCTCGAGATCGGGTTCAACCCGGAGTTCGTCCGCGACGGGCTGGAGAGCATCGACGCCGACGAGGTCGTGGTCAAGCTGATCTCGCCGCTGCGCCCCGGACTGCTGGAGCCGGCGGACGCCGGCGACTTCAGCTACCTCGTGATGCCGATCCGCCTCAACACCTAAGGCCATGCTGATCGCCTCGCTGGAGTGCCGGGGCTTTCGGAACCTCGCCGACGCCCGGACGGCGCTTAGCGCCCGGCATCTCGGTCCTGCACGGCCCGAACGGGGCCGGCAAGACGAACCTGCTCGAGGCGATCTACTTCGGCCTCGCCGGTCGCTCCTTCAAGGCCGGCTCCGACCGCGACATGATCCGCTACGACGAGCACTCGGCTCGGGTCGAGCTCGCCCTCGACGGCGCCGAGGGTTCGCTCCTGCTGGCGGCGCTCGACCGCTCCGGCGAGCGACGCCACCGGGTGGACGGCCGCCCCCTGACCGGGGCCCGCGGCGAGCGCCCGCTGGTCAGCGTCTTCCACCCGGACCGCCTCCAGCTGGTCAAGGGCCCCGCCGCACACCGCCGCGCCCACCTCGATCGCCTGGTCGGCGCGCTGCGCCCCTCGCGCTCGGACCTGCGCGCGCGCTTCGGGCGCACCCTGGCCCAGCGCAACGCGCTGGTCTCTCGGATCAGGGCGGGCCAGGCCTCGGCCGCGTCCCTCGCGACCTGGGACGAGCGGCTCGCAGCCGAGGCGGTGCCGCTGATCGCCTCCCGCGCGGAGGCCGTCGACGGATTGGCGGAGCCGTTCACCCGGCTCGGCGGCAGCCTCGGGCTGGAGGCCGCGGAGCTGCGCTACCGGCCGCGGGCCGAGCCCGACCGCGAGGCGATCGAGACCGAGCTGGCCGCCCGGCGCGAGCGGGAGCTCGGCCGCGCCTACACGACCTACGGCCCCCAGCTCGACGAGATCGAGGTCCGGCTCGGGGGGCGTCCGCTCCGCCGCTTCGCCTCCCAGGGCCAGCAGCGGGTGGCGCTGCTGGCCCTCCTGTTCGCGGAGCGCGAGGCGCTGCTCGACGCCCGGCGCCCGGCCCCGGTGATGCTGCTCGACGATGTGATGAGCGAGCTGGACCCGACTCGCCGGAGGCTGCTCGTCGAGGCCCTGGCCGGAGCCGGCCAGGCCGTGATCACGGCGACCGAGCGCGAGCACGTCCCGGCGGCCCCCGGCCTGCGCCCGATCGCGGTCCGGGACGGCCGCACGACCGCTCTCGCCGCCGGGGACGCGGCTGCGCGGGAGCCAGGGGACGAGGAGCGCGCGGCGGGCGAGAGGGCGGCGGGCTGATGGGCCGCCGCACCCCCCGCCCGGTCGGCCGCGCCCTCCACGACGCGCTCGCCCCGATCGCGCCCGCGACCCCGCTCGCCGCGGTGCAGGGCGTCTGGGAGGAGGCGGTCGGCGAGCGCGTAGCCGCGGAGGCGACGCCGGTCTCCGAGCGCGACGGCGTGGTCACCGTTGCGTGCCGCAGCGCCACCTGGGCGCAGGAGCTCGATCTGCTCGGTGAGCAGATGCTCACAAAGCTCCGCGAGCGGCTGCCGGAGGGCGTTTCGGTCGCACGCCTGCGCTTCAGCGCCAACGGTGAGCCTTTCGGCTCAGATTAGTGCGCGATTTGCAGGTATTTTGCGTTAGGGCCAGCAGCATTCCGGGGCGGCCGGCTGATAAACTGTGTGAACTTGAGCGAGGTCGCGACTCCCTCTCTCCGCACGGGTCATCCGCGCCGGGCCGCGAGGTCGCAGCCTCCTGTCAAATCGAAAGGATCGTGAGTGGCTCAGACCGCTGACCGCGGTGGCGCCGGCAAGAAGGGCACCGACCGCGGATCCGCCGCCGCCAAGGGCGACGGCACCAAGAACGGCAGCAGGAAGGCGGCCAAGAAGGGCGGCTCATCGAGCTACGGCGCGAAGGACATCACGGTCCTGGAGGGCCTCGAGGCCGTCCGCAAGCGGCCCGGCATGTACATCGGCTCGACCGGCCCCCGCGGCCTTCACCACCTGGTCTACGAGGTCGTGGACAACTCCGTGGACGAGGCGATCGCCGGGCACGCGAAGAAGGTCACGGTCACGCTGCACCCCGACAACAGCTGCACCGTCGTGGACGACGGGCGCGGCATCCCCGTCGACCGCCATCCGAAGCTGCGCAAGCCGGCCGCCGAGGTCGTGCTGACCACGCTCCACGCCGGCGGCAAGTTCGGGGACGGGGGCGGCTACAAGGTCTCGGGCGGGCTGCACGGCGTCGGAGTCTCGGTGGTCAACGCTCTCTCCGAGTCGCTCAACCTCGAGATCTGGCGCGACGGCGCCGTCTGGGAGCAGCGCTACGAGCGCGGCAAGCCCGTCACCAAGTTCAAGAAGGGCCGCGCCGTCAAGACCACCGGCACCACGGTCACCTTCACGCCGGACATGGAGATCTTCGGTGAGGAGATCGAGTTCGACTTCGAGACCCTCGCCGAGCGCCTGCGCGAGACCGCCTTCCTCACCCGCGGCCTCAAGGTCGAGCTGATCGACGAGCGCGGCGCGGGCGAGAAGGTCGAGTTCCAGTACAAGGGCGGCATCGCGGACTTCGTCCGGCACCTGAACGAGACGAAGGACCCCCTGCACCGCAAGATCGCCTTCTTTGAGGGAGAGACGAAGGAGGGCCAGGTCGAGGTGGCGATGCAGTGGAACGGCTCATACCAGGAGTCCATCTTCAGCTTCGCCAACAACATCAACACCCACGAGGGCGGCACGCACCTCTCCGGCTTCCGCTCCGCGCTGACGCGGACGCTGAACGCGGTCGCCCGCAACCGCGGCCTGCTGAAGGAGAAGGACGAGAACCTCTCCGGCGAGGACGTCCGCGAGGGGCTGACGGCGGTGATCTCGGTGAAGCTGGCGGACCCGCAGTTCGAGGGCCAGACCAAGACCAAGCTCGGCAACCCGCCGATCGAGGGCCTGGTCAAGGAGGTCGTCAACCGGGCGCTCGGGCACTTCCTCGAGGAGAACCCGGCCGATGCCCGCCGGATCCTGGTCAAGGCCGTGGACGCGGCCCGGGCCCGGGACGCTGCGCGCAAGGCGCGCGATCTGACCCGGCGCAAGTCGGCGCTGGAGAACTCGACCCTGCCGGGCAAGCTCGCCGACTGCTCGGTCAAGGACCCGCGCGACGCCGAGCTCTTCATCGTCGAGGGCGACTCGGCCGGCGGCTCGGCCAAGCAGGGGCGCGACCGCAACACCCAGGCGGTGCTGCCGCTGCGCGGCAAGATCATCAACGTCGAGAAGAGCCGGATAGACAAGGTCCTCGCGAACAACGAGATCCAGGCGCTGATCACAGCGATCGGCACCGGCGTCCACGACGAGTTCAACCTCGAGGAGGCCCGCTACCACAAGGTCGTCCTGATGACGGACGCAGACGTGGATGGCGCCCATATCCGCACGCTGGTCCTGACCTTCCTCTACCGGCAGATGCCTGATCTGATCGAGGCGGGCTACGTCTACATCGCGAAGCCGCCGCTCTACAAGCTGAAGCAGGGCAGCCGCGAGATCTGGATCGAGAAGGAGTCCGAGCTGGAGGAGCTGCTGCTGCGCGACAAGCTGGACGAGTTCGCGGTGATGGACGCCGACGGCAAGCAGCGCAAGCTCGGCAAGCGGCGCTGGCAGGACCTGACCCGCCACTACAAGGCTTTCGAGGGCTGGCTCTCGACGCTGCGGGCGGAGTTCGGCCACGAGGTGACGGACTTCATCGCCGAGTCGCACCTGCTCGAGTCGCAGGCGAAGACGATGCCCGCGGCGGCGAAGCTGTTCCAGGCCAAGGACCCGAAGGACCGGGCCTACGTGACCGAGCTGAGGAGCTCGGGCAAGGACGCGCTCGTGGTCAAGGGCACCCACCGCCGCAGCGGCCTGGCGCGCGAGCACAAGATGCCGAAGAAGCTGTTCGACTCGAACGCCTACTCGGAGCTGATCGGCGCCTACGGCAAGCTGACCGAGGTCGTCGGCAACTCGCCTTTCGTCGTCGCCCTGGGGGAGAAGGAGATCGAGGCGGACTCGTTCGGTGGCCTCCGCCGCGCGGTTCTCGAGCTCGCCCGTGAGGGCGTGCAGCTCCAGCGCTTCAAGGGCCTCGGCGAGATGAACCCCGAGCAGCTTCGCGAGACGACCATGGACCCGGCCAGCCGCACCCTGCAGCAGGTCGCGATCGACGACGCGGCCACCCTCAACACCGAGCAGACCTTCTCGGACCTGATGGGGGACAAGGTGGAGCCGCGCAAGGAGTTCATCGAGAGGCATGCCCGCGACGTCCGCTTCCTCGATGTCTAGGGGGTGATTGCGAATGGCTGACGAGGAGACGACCGACGTGCCCGTGCCCGAGGACGGCGACGGGGTCTCCGCCGCCGGCGGGGGGCTCGAGGCCCTGACCGGGAACATCGAGCCGCGCGAGCTCGAGAAGGAGATGCGCAGCTCGTACCTCGACTATGCGATGAGCGTGATCGTGGGCCGGGCGCTGCCCGACGTGCGCGACGGGCTGAAGCCGGTGCACCGGCGCGTGCTCTACGCGATGCATGACCTCGGCCTGCAGCCGAACCGGCCGTACCGCAAGTGCGCCTTCATCGTCGGCGAGGTGATGGGCAAGTACCACCCGCACGGCGACTCCGCCATCTACGACACCCTCGTGCGGATGGCGCAGGACTTCTCGCTGCGCTACCCGCTCGTGGACGGCCAGGGGAACTTCGGCTCGATCGACGACGACCCGGCAGCGGCGATGAGGTACACCGAGGCGCGCCTCGGGCCGCTCGCCACGCAGATGCTGCGGGACATCGACGCGAACACCGTCGAGTTCGGGCCGAACTACGACGAGCGGACGACCGAGCCGCTGCTGCTGCCGGCCCGCTTCCCGAACCTGCTGGTCAACGGCGCGGCGGGGATCGCGGTCGGGATGGCGACGAACATCCCGCCGCACAACCTGCGCGAGGTGACCGGCGCGGTGACCGCGTACATAGACGACCCCGAGATCGACCTCAAGGGGCTGATGAAGCACGTCAAGGGGCCCGACTTCCCGGGCGGCGGGATCATCATGGGCAGCGAGGGGATCCGCGACGCGTACGCCTCGGGGCGCGGCTCGATCAAGGTCCGTGCCAGGGCGCACGTCGAGCCTCTCAAGGGCGGCAAGGACGCGATCATCGTCACCGAGCTGCCGTTCATGGTCAAGAAGGGCGGGGACGGTGGGCTGATCACGAAGATCGCCGACCTGGTCCGCGACAAGAAGATCACCGGGATCTCGGACCTGCGCGACGAGTCGGACCGCAACGGGATGCGGATCGTGATCGAGCTGAAGCGCGGCGGCGACCCGGCCAAGGTCGTGCTGAACCAGCTCTACAAGCGCACCCAGATGCAGCAGAGCTTCGGGATCAACATGGTCGCGCTGGTGGACGGGGTGCCGCGGACCCTGAGCCTGCTGGAGACGATCCGCCACTACGTCGTGCACCAGCGCGACGTGGTCACGCGGCGCACGCAGCACGAGCTGGCCCGGGCCGAGGCGAGGGCGCACATCCTCGAGGGGCTGCTGATCGCGCTCGGCAACCTCGACGCGGTGATCAAGCTGATCCGCGCCTCGAAGGACCCGGACACCGCGCGCGACGGCCTGATCGACAAGTTCACCCTCACCCGGCCCCAGGCCCAGGCGATCCTCGACATGCGCCTGCAGCGCCTGACCGCGCTCGAGGCCGACAAGATCAAGGCCGAGCACGCCGAGCTGGCGAAGCGGATCAAGGAGCTGCGCGCGATCCTCGCCGACGAGGCGAAGGTCCTGGGCCTGGTCAAGGACGAGCTGGCCGAGATCGCCGAGCGCTACGGGGACGAGCGCCGCACCGAGATCGCCGCCGCCGAGGGCGAGGTCGACATCGAGGACATGATCGCCGACCAGCAGATGGTGATCTCGATCACCGCCTCCGGGTACGCCAAGCGCCTGCCCCTGGCGACCTACCGCCAGCAGCGCCGCGGCGGGCGCGGCGTGATGGGGATGGAGATGAAGGAGGGCGACTACATCGAGCACCTGCACGTCTGCTCGACGCACGACTTCCTGCTCTTCTTCACCAACAAGGGCAAGGTCTACCGGCTGAAGGTCTACGAGCTGCCGGAGGGCTCGCGGACGGCGAAGGGTCGCGCGCTGGTCAACCTGCTGCCGCTGGTGGATGGCGAGCGGGTGATGGCGGTGATCCCGACCCGCGACTTCTCCGAGGACAAGTACCTCGTGTTCGGGACCGCGAAGGGGATGGTCAAGAAGACCGAGTTCAAGGACTACGACACGCCGATCCGCGCCGACGGGATCATCGCCATCAAGATCCGGCCCGGCGACGAGCTGGTCAAGGTTCGGATGACCTCGGGCAAGGACGACATCATCATGGTCTCCAAGTCGGGCCACGCCTCTCGCTTCAACGAGAAGCTGGTGCGGCCGATGGGCCGCGGCACCTCGGGAGTGAAGGGCATGAACGTCTCCGACAAGGGCAACTGCGTCCTGTCGCTGGACGTCGCGCGCGACGAGGACGAGCTCTTCGTCGTCACCGAGAACGGCTACGGCAAGCGGACGCCGATGGCCCAGTACCCGGTCAAGGGCCGCGGGACCAAGGGCGTGCTGACGATCAAGCTGACCGAGAAGAAGGGTGGTCTCGCCGGCGCCCGCACGGTGCGCGCGCACCAGGAGCTCGTCTTCATCTCCCAGACCGGGATGGTGCAGCGCAATGCGGTCTCCGGCATCTCCGTGATGGGCCGCCCGACCCAGGGCGTGCGCGTGATGAACCTGAAGAAGGGGGACGTCGTCAGCGCCGTGGCCCTCGTGGTCGAGTCGGCCAACGGGGACGCCGCGAACGCCGGAGACATCGCCGCCGAGGAGGCCGCTGTCGAGGAGGCGGTGGCCGAGAAGGGCGAGGTCAAGGCGGCGAAGAAGCCCCGCAGGAAGCCGCCACCGAAGCAGAAGTAGCGCCCGGCCTGACGGCCGCTAGGCCGTCGGCAGGTACTGCTCCCACGCCGCGGGGGTTCGCGGCGCGGCGATGCGGATGAAGACCGTCGGGCCCGGTGGCCGGGGCCGGGTCCGCGGGTGCATGCGGACCTCGTGGGGCAGGCGGGCTCCCTTGCGGCGGTTGCAGGCGGCGCAGGCGGCGACGATGTTCTCCCAGACGGACTCGCCGCCGCGGCTGCGGGGGATCACGTGGTCCACCGTGAGGCCGGGCTTGTCGGTGCCGCAGTACTGGCATACCCAGCCGTCGCGCGCGAGGACCGCCTTGCGCGTGATGCGACGGCGGTGGACGTCGCGGGGCACCCGCACGAAGCTGACGAGGCGGATCACCTCGGGCCGCTCGAGGCTCATGGTCTCCGAGCGCAGCACGCCCTGGCCCGCCTCGAGGATCTCCGCCTTCTGCTTGAGCAGCAGCACGAGCGCGCGGCGGAGGGTGCAGACGTTGAGCGGCTCGTAGGTCGCGTTCAGGACCAGCACGCGCCCGCGCGCCAGTCGCCGCACTTCGCCGGGAACCAGCTGCGCGCCGGCGACGGGCGCGCTTGAGCCCCGCCGGTCCCCGCCCGGCTCCGCTTCCTGGCACACAGCGGCGGCGTCGCCCATCTCGCGCGCGATTCTAACCCACGCCCCTCCCGGCCCCGCGGCCTGGCTCGCGCGGGACCTCCTACCCGGCGACCATCCCCGGCACGCCGCGAGAGCGCGTCGGATAGCTGCCGAGGATCCGGACCGATTCCGCCCTGCCGCGCAGCTCCCCGACTGCGGCGGCGACCGAGGAGTCCTCGAGCGAGCCCTCGCAGTCCACGAAGAACATGTAGCGGCCGAGGCCGCGGCGGCGCGGGCGGGACTCGATCCGGGTGAGGTTGACGCCGCGCTCCGAGAACGCCCCAAGGGCCTCGACCAGGGCCCCGGGCTTGTCTTCGCCGAGCTCCGCGAAGACGAAGGTCGTGCGCCAAGGACCGTCGCCCTCCGCGACCGTTCCCTCGGGGGCGATCCAGACGAAGCGGGTGACGTTGTCGGGTTCGTCCTCGACGCCCTCGCGGAGGACGACGCACCCGTAGAGCCCGGCCGCGGAGGCCGCGCCGAGGGCGGCCCAGGGCCGTTCGCTCTCGCTCACGACCCGGACCGCCTCCGCAGTGCTCTCGGCTGCGCGGACGGCGGCGCCGGGGAGGCTCTCGCGAAGGAAGCGGGCGCACTGCGCAGTGCCCTGGGGGTGCGAGATGACCACCTCGATCTCCTCCAGGGGGACCTCCTCCCGCGCGATCAGGCTCTGGCTGACCGAGAGGTCGTGCTCGCCGGCGATCACGACGCCCTCGGCGTCGAACGCGAGCGTGTCGAGCGTGGAGCGCACCGGCCCCTCGATCGAGTTCTCGAAGGGGACGAAGGCACGGTCGGCCTCGCCCGCAGCGACCGCGACGATGGCGGCGTAGACGGAGGGGGACGGGACGGCCTCGATCTCGGCGCCGCCCGCGGCCGCCGTCAGGGCGTCCTCGGTGAACGTCCCCCTCGGCCCGAGGTAGGCGACGCGCACCGCTCACTCCCTCCCCGGCACCGGCCTAGCCGGTGCCGAACACGATCGTGTAGGAGGCCTCGTTGTTGGTCGGGTCCTCCTCACCGGGCACGGGCTCGACCAGGACATCGAGGGTGGTCTCGGTGCCCGGCTGCGGCAGCGTGCCGAGCGGGATGTTCGCGGTCTCGATGGCGCCTGCCCCGATCGAGGCGATCTCCTTCGTCTCCTCGGCGCCGTTGAAGGTGATCGTGACGACCACCCCCGACTCCTCCGAGTCGCCTCCGTTCTGGACCTGGACCGAGACCTCGTTCGCGGCGCTGTCCACGGTGGTGGTCGAGTCGGGGCTGAGGGTGACGTCACCCATGTCCACCTGGACGAGCTCGAGGCCGTGAACCCCGGCCGTCACCTCCTCGCCGCTGAGGTTGTTGAGCAGTTCCGTGACGGAGGTCTGGTCGAGGAACGCCGTGGGGTCGTCCTCGGGCATGAAGTTGCCGGGCGGGAGGTCGGAGGCGTCCACTCCCTCCGATTCGATCACGGATTCCATCTCGGGCACCGCGAGCTGACTCCAGAGGATGTCGCTGGCGTACAGCGAGCCCATCTGGGTGGTCACGGTGTCGATGGAGTCGGCGCGCTCGGTGTCGGCCGTGGCCTGACCGATGTTCTCCGCGATCTTCTCGAGGGCGTCGCGCCGCAGCTTCAGCGCCTGGGTGGTGGCGCTGTGCGCGTCCCGCACCTGGCCGGGGGCGTCCAGGTCCTCGGCGCGGTCGAGCAGGGTGGCGGAAGCGCCGCGCACGGCGGCGATCCGCTGCTCGGCCTGCTGCTCGGTGAGGCCGCCCTCGCCCTCGAGCGCCGCGAAGAACTCCTCGCCGCGCTGCTGGGATTCGAGCATGATCGTGCCGATGTCCTGGGAGTAGTTGCGGATGCCGCGGTCGGAGCGCGCCTCCAGGCAGCCGCGGAAGGCGATCACGACCAGGATCAGGAAGGCGACGCCCACGCCGACCGCGATCAGCCGCCGCACCAGGTACTGCTGCCGTCGCCGCTGTGGCCCGGCCGGACCGCGCCTGGAGCGCTCCGGTTCGTCCGCGGCGGCGATCCGCTCTTCCTCGTCGAGGAACGCCAAGACACCCAGATTCTAGGGTTCGCGTCCGAGGCCAAACCGTGCGGGCGCGTCGCACGGGCGCTCGCGACCGCAGGAACGGCGCCTCGCGCGCCGAACGTCGAACCCGAGATGGTGGGTGAACGCATCCTCGGCCGCTTCCGCATCGAGGCGGCGATCGGCAGCGGCGGCTTCGGCACGGTCTACCGCGCCTGGGACGAGCGGCTGCAGCGGCCCGTCGCGGTCAAGGTGGTGGAGCGCTCCGACGCCTCGCCACGCGTGATGCGCGAGGCCCACGCGGTCGCCCGGCTGGCGCACCGCAACATCGCGACCCTCTATGAGCTGGCGGGGGAGGGCGGACGGGCCTACCTGGTCTCCGAGCTGATCGAGGGCGAGACCCTGCGCGCCCTCGCGCGCCGGGGAGAGCTCAACGACCGCCTCGTCGCCGAGGTCGGCGCCGGCTGCGCGGCGGCCCTCGCGCACGCCCACCGGGCGGGCGTCGTGCACCGCGACGTGAAGCCGGAGAACGTGATCGTGGCCACCGGCGGCGCCGCCAAGCTGGTGGACTTCGGGATTGCGCGGATCTCCGGCGAGCGCACCCTGACGAACACGGGCGACGTGGTGGGCACGCTCGCCTACATGGCCCCCGAGCAGGCCGAGGGGCAGCGGCCCGGCCCAGGCGCCGACGTGTACTCGCTCGCCCTCACCCTCTACGAGTGCCTCTGCGGGGAGCATCCGCTGATCCGCGAGAGCGCCGCCGCGACCGCTCGTGCGATCGGGGACGAGATCGCCCCGATCTCCGAGGTCCGGCCCGGCCTCCCTGCGCCGCTGGCGGACGCGATAGACGCGAGCCTCGACCCCGACCCCGAGCTGCGACCGCTCGCCTCGGAGCTCGAGCGAGTACTCGCCGCCCACGCCCGCGAGCTCGATCGCGAGGCCCTGCCGCCGGTCCTGCGCCCCGACTTCGAGGAGGAGGATCTGCCCGCCTGGGGCCTGCGCGCGGACTCCCTGCTTCGCTTCGCGCCGGCCCTCTCGATCGGCCTGCTCACGCTCTGCGCTCTCCTGGTCGCAGGGGGCGGCGCCCCGGCGGTCGCGCTGCTGGCCGCTCCGGCCGCCGCCATCGTCGCCGTGGGAAGGCCGCGCGCAGGTCTCGCACTCGGCGCGGCGGCGACCGTCGCCTGGCTCCTGCTCGGCGCAGGCGACCCCGGCGCTGCCCTGACGGCCGCCCTGCTGGCGGCCCCCCTGTTCGCGGTGCCCGTCGCCGGGGAGGGGGCGCTGGCCCTGCCGGCGCTGGCGCCCCTGCTCGGCGCAGCCGGGCTCGGAGCGGCGTACCCCGCGCTCGCAGGGCTCTGCAACGGCCTCGCGACCCGCGCCCTGCTCGGTGGGATCGGCTGCGCCTGGATGGCCGCGGCCGAGATCGTCTCGGGGAAGACGTTCCTGCTCGGCTCCGGGAACCCGGCGCCGCGCGACTGGGAGGGCTCGGCCGGTGCGGCGGTCGGAGACGTGATCACGCCGCTGCTCTCGCCGCAGCAGCTCGCGCTGACCGGCGCCTGGGCGCTGGGCGCGGCGATCCTGCCGCTGCTGGTGCGGGGGCGCTCGCCGCTGCTCGACGGTGTCGGGGCGCTGATCTGGGCCGCGGGCCTGATCTCGGCGCACCGCCTGGTCGCCGGACCGGGCGCCGAGCCGGCCGGGCTCCTGCTCGCGGCGCTGGTCGCGGCGTGCCTGACGGCGTTCGCCGCACCACGCCTGCGCCACGCACGGAGGGGGGAGGAGGGGACCCTTGGAGGAGACGGACCCACGGGCGCACATGCCTAGTTCCATCTAGGATTTCGCAACGCGGCCGGGGTCCCCGGCCGCTCCGCAAGCCGAGCCGAGGAGCAGTCCGATCAGCGTCCTACGCAACCTCGAAGCACGCATAGAGGGCCTCGTGGAGGGCGTGTTCAGTCGCGCCTTCAGCTCCGGCGTGCAGCCGGTCGAGATCGCCCGCAAGCTCGCGAAGGAGATGGACGCCCACAAGACCGCCTCGGTCTCCCGCGTCTACGTGCCGAACGAGTACACGGTCTGGCTGGCCCCCGAGGACTACGACCGCTTCAAGGACTACGAGACCTCGCTCGCGCAGGAGCTGAGCGCCCACCTGCTCGAGCACGCGCGGCGCCACGAGTACGACCTGCTCACCCGCCCCGTGGTCGGCCTCGACGGCGACGATCGCCTGCGGCTCGGCGAGTTCGGGATCCAGACTCGCCTGGTGCGGCCGCCGCAGCGCCAGGGCGCCGAGCCCGAGCAGGGCGAGCAGGGGCACACGATGGTCTACTCGGCGACGCAGGCCGAGAAGGCCAAGTCGAAGCGCCGCCCGGAGACCGCGTTCGTGGACACGCGCGCGATCGTCTCGCTCGACGACCGGCGCTACGTGCTCGACGGCCCCGTCGCCTCCCTGGGGCGCTCCAAGGAGTGCGACTGCGTGCTCGACGACCCCAACATCTCGCGCCGGCACGCCGAGCTGCGCCGCTCCTCGAACGGCGACTGGCAGATCGTGGACCTCGGCTCGACCAACGGCGTCAAGGTCAATGGCCGCCGCGTCTCCTCTGCGCGGCTATCGCCCGGCGATGAGATCACCCTAGGGACCCTCGTCTTCTCCTTCGACATCGAGCAGTGAACGACCTCGAGCCCGTCGCGGTCGCCCTCAAGTTCGGCTTCCTGGCCGTGCTCTATCTGTTCCTGCTCTGGGTGACCCGGATGGCGCTGCGCGACCTGCGCGGGACGGCCACCCCCGGGCTCGAGACGGGCTACCACGAGGTCCTGCACGGCGAGGACTCCGCCACGGACGCCTGGCTGATCGTCGAGGCCGGCGGCGGCCTCACGAAGGGCGAGCGCTTCGACCTCTTCGGCGGCGTCTCGCTGGGCCGCTCGCCCGACGCCGACATCCGGCTCGACGACCGCTACGCCTCGGGGATCCACGCCCGCGTCTTCGGCCGCTCCGGCAACTACTTCGTCGAGGACATGAACTCGACCAACGGGACGCTCCTGAACTCGCAGGAGCTGCACGGGGAGGCGGAGCTGACCCCCGGCGACCGCATCCGGATCGGCGACACCGAGCTGACCTTCGAGGTGAGCTGATGACGGGGAGGACCGGCTGATGCTCGTCGTCGTCGATGAGGCGCATCGCACGGACACGGGCCGCCAGCGCCACGCGAACGAGGACTCCTACTTCGCCCGCTCGCCGATGTTCGCCGTCGCCGACGGCATGGGCGGCGCCCAGGCGGGCGAGGTCGCCTCGCGCATCGCGGCGGGCGCCTTCGAGAGCGGGGCCGAGGCGGGCACCCCGCCCGAGAGCCAGCTCGAGGCGATCGCGCTCAACGCCAACCGCGAGATCCACGACCTCGCCCAGCGCGACTCCTCGACCGCCGGGATGGGGACGACCCTGACCGCCGCGATGGTCGCGGGCGACGAGGTGGCGCTGGGCCATGTCGGCGACAGCCGCGCCTACGTCCTGCGCGACGGCCAGCTGAAGCGGCTGACCAAGGACCACTCGCTGGTGGAGGAGCTGCGGCGCCAGGGCCGGCTGACCGAGGAGGAGGCCGAGGAGCACCCGCAGCGCTCGATCATCACCCGCGCGCTCGGGCCCGAGCCGGACGTGAACGTGGACACGATGACCTTCCCGGCCAAGGCCGGCGACGTCTTCCTGCTCTGCAGCGACGGGCTGACGACGATGGTCTCCGACGAGGAGATCCGCCGCATCCTGGGCGAGGCCCGCACGCTGCGCAGCGCCGTCAACAAGCTGATCGACGCCGCCAACAGCGGCGGCGGGCGCGACAACATCACGGCGGTCGCCTTCCGCCTCGCCGAGGAGGGGGAGGAGCCCGAGGAGGGCGCGACGCTGATCGCTCGCACCGCCGAGACCGCGGGCCTCACGGCGGAGCGCATGCGCCAGGCCGGCGACCGCCTGCGCGGCCAGGGGCCGATGCCGCTCACGCACAAGCGCCGCCGCTGGCTGCGGGCCGCCCTGATCGTCGGCGCGATCGCGATCGTCCTCTTCGGCCTCTTCCAGCTCTCGCGACAGGTCTACTTCCTCGGCACCGACGACGCCGGCCGCGTCGCGCTCTACCGCGGCCTCCCCTACGACCTGCCTCTGGGGATCGAGCTGTACTCGGAGCAGGAGTCGATCGGCGTCCAGGCCTCGTCGCTCTCGCCCGAGCGCCAGGAGGTCGTCATTGAGCACAAGCTGCGCTCGTCCGACGACGCCCGCGACATCCTCACCGACATCGAGGAGAGGGAGGGCTCGCAGCCGCTGACCCCGGCGACCCCGGCAGCGCCGACGGGCCAGCAGCAGCGAAAGAAGAAGCAGGGCCAGCAGCAACAGCCGACCGCGCCCCAGCAGGGCGCCCAGTAGCTTGAGCGCGCGCTCCCGCGAGCTCCTCGCCCTGATACCGGTCGCCCTCCTGGTCACGGCCGGCTTCACGGCGATCCTGATCACCGAGTCGAACGAGATCAGCGACCTCAGCGTCTTCTACGGCGCCTACTTCCTCGGGCTCTGCCTGCTCACGCATTTCGTGATCCGCAGCCGCCTGCCCGACGCCGACCCGTTCCTGTTCCCGCTGGTGGCGCTGCTCGCGGCCTTCGGCGTGGTGATGCTGTTCAGGCTCGATGAGGGCCTCGCCCGCGACCAGGCCAACTGGTTCGTGCTCGGGCTGGTGCTGTTCTCGCTGACGATCATCCTCCTGCGCGACTACGACGTGCTCGAGCGCTACCGCTACCTGATCGCGCTCGCGGGGCTCGGCCTGCTCCTGCTGCCGCGCGTCCCCGGCATCGGCGAGACCACCAACGAGGCCTTCCTCAGCGTGGACCTCGGCCCGGCCTCCTTCCAGCCGACGGAGCTGGCCAAGATCTGCATCGTCGTCTTCCTCGCGAGCTACCTGAACGACCGCCGCGAGGTGCTCGTGGTGGGGGCGAGGCAGTTCGCCGGCATCGTGCTGCCGCCGCTGAAGCACCTGGGCCCGCTGCTGGTCGTCTGGGGCGCGGCGATGCTGATGCTCGTCTTCATCCGCGACCTCGGCTCCTCGCTGATGTTCTTCGGCGCCTTCCTGGCGATGATCTACGTCGCGACCGCGCGGATCTCGTTCGTGCTCGTCGGCCTCGCGATGTTCTTGGTCGGCGCCTGGTTCATCGCCAACACGGTCGGCCACGTCCAGGACCGCTTCGACATCTGGCTCGACCCCTTCGACGACGCCGGCGGCACCGGGTACCAGGTCGCACAGTCCCTCTTCGCCCAGGCCGACGGCGGGCTCTTCGGGAGGGGGCTCGGGGCCTCCCTGGTCGAGCTGCCGGGAGCCAGCGACTGCAAGGACTTCCCCAACTGCGGCGCGATCCTGCCGGCGCCCCACACCGACTTCATCTACGCGATCATCGTCAACGAGCTGGGCCTGTTCGGCGGCGGCGCGGTGATCCTGATCTACGCGCTGATCACCGAGCGCGGCTTCAAGACGGCGATCCTCGTCGAGGACGGCTTCTCGAAGCTGCTGGCGGCCGGCCTGACGACGATCCTCGCCCTCCAGGCCTTCGTGATCATCGGCGGGGTCACCCGGGTGATCCCGCTGACCGGCGTCACGCTCCCCTTCATCAGCTACGGCGGCAGCTCGATCGTCGCCAACTTCATCCTGCTGGCGCTGCTGCTGATGATCTCCGACAGGGCGCGCCGCCGCGTTCGCCGCGAGAACGAGGCCCTGCAGGAGGAGTACGCGTGAACGCGCAGATCGTGAAGCTCTTCGGGGCCGTCCTCGTCCTCTACGCGCTGCTGTTCGGCTTCACGTCGTACTGGTCGGTGTTCGACGCAGAGGGGCTCGAGACCAACACCGCCAACAAGCGCCCGCTGCTGGAGGAGCAGCAGATCGAGCGCGGCGCGATCCTCGCGGTGGACGGGCAGACCGTGATCGCCCGCTCGAAGCCGCGCGGCCGCGGCGGCAGCCGCATCTTCGTGCGCACCTACCCGCTCGGCGAGCTGTTCGGCAACCCGATCGGCTACAGCTTCGTCGAGCGCGGCCGCGTCGGCGTCGAGCTCTCCCACAACGACGAGCTGATCGGCGACAAGACGGAGTTCCTCTCGATCATCGACCAGCTCCGTGGCCAGGTGCAGGAGGGCGACACCCTCGTCACCTCGCTCGACGCCGAGGCCCAGGAGACGGCGGTCGAGGCGCTCGGCGGCCAGAAGGGCTCGGTCGTCGCGATCGTGCCGCAGACGGGGGAGGTGCGGGCGATGGTCAGCCTGCCGGGCTACGACCCGAACGAGGTGCAGAGCTCGCAGGGCTTCCAGGCGCTGAACCAGGACGCCGACGCGCCGCTGTTCAACCGCGCGACCCAGGCCGGCTACCAGCCCGGCTCGACGATGAAGGTCGTGACGGCCACCGCCGCGCTCGACAGCGGCGAGTTCGACACGGGCACGACCCTCAGCGCAGACAGCGGGGTGACGATCTCGGGCGTGCCGCTCGAGAACTCGGGTGGCCAGGACTTCGGGGAGATCGACATGGAGACGGCGCTGACGAACTCCGTCAACACCTACTGGGCGCAGGTCGGCGAGGAGCTTGGGACGGACACGATGTACAAGTACATGGACCGCTTCGGGTTCAACGCCCAGCCGCCGCTCGACTACCCGAGCTTCCAGCTCGCCACCTCGGGCGAGTTCGCGGACGGCAGGCTGCTGGGGCCGGACTCCGACCAGATCGACGTCGGGCGCATGGCGATCGGCCAGGACAAGCTGAACGTGACGCCGCTGCAGATGGCGATGGTCGCTGCGACGGTCGCGAACGGCGGGGAGCTGATGGAGCCGCGGCTGTGGTCCAAGCTGATCGACACCGACGGGCGCGAGGAGAAGATGGACCCCGAGCGCCAGAGCCGGGTGATGAGCGAGGAGACCGCGGACGAGCTGACCTCGATGATGACCGACGTCGTCAACGAGGGCACCGGCGGCGCCGCGGCGCTGGCCGAGGACCAGGTCGCCGGCAAGACGGGAACGGCCGAGATAGACATCCCGCGCGGGATCAACCAGGCCTGGTTCATCGGCTTCGCGCCGGCCGACGACCCGCGGATCGCGGTCGCGGCCACGGTCGAGCGCACCTCCGGCCAGGGCGGGACCGTCGCGGCGCCGATCGCGCAGCAGGTGCTGGAGGTGCTGCTCGCGAACAGCTCGGGTGATGGCGGATGACGGCGAGCGGGGGGCCGACCTGATGGCGAAGGTGGGCAAGGGCACGATCGTGGACGAGCGCTACCGGATCGAGCACAAGATCGGGAGCGGCGGGATGGCGGACGTCTGGCTGGCGCGGGACACCGAGCTGGACCGCGACGTCGCCGTGAAGGTCCTGCACGACCGCTTCGCCCAGGACGCCGAGTTCGTCGAGCGCTTCCGGCGCGAGGCGCAGTCGGCCGCCGGGCTCCAGCACCCGAATGTCGTCAGCATCTTCGACCGCGGCGAGTTCGC
The DNA here is from genome assembly GCA_963805235.1 of uncultured Solirubrobacterales bacterium. GTDB lineage: Bacteria > Actinomycetota > Thermoleophilia > Solirubrobacterales > 70-9 > DASSYK01. The sequence continues at coordinate 198,931 of CAWDTF010000007.1, forward strand.
CGACACGTACTTCATCGCGATGGAGTACGTGGACGGCCCGCAGCTCAAGGAGCTGATCCGGGGTGGGATGGAGACGAAGGACGCCGTCCACTTCACCCGCCAGATCCTCAACGCCGCCCGCTTCGCCCACCGCAAGGGCATCGTCCACCGCGACCTGAAGCCGCAGAACGTCCTCATAGACGAGGACGGCCGCGCCCGCGTCGCGGACTTCGGCATCGCCCGCGGCGGGAGCTCCGACATCACCGCGACCGGGTCGGTGATGGGCACCGCCCAGTACCTCTCGCCCGAGCAGGCGCAGGGCAAGGAGACGACGCCGCGCTCGGACATCTACTCGATCGGGGTGATCCTCTACGAGGCCCTGACCGGCCGCGTCCCGTTCGAGGGCGACAGCGCGGTCGCCGTCGCGCTGAAGCAGGTCTCCGAGCAGCCGCGGCGGCCGAGCGCGATCAACCCGGGCGTGCCGCCGGCCCTCGACGCGGTCGTGATGCGGGCGCTCGCCAAGGACCCCGAGGCCCGCTTCAACGACGCCGATGCCTTCCTCAAGGCCCTCGACGCCGCGGAGCGCGCCCCGGACGCCCCGCGCCCCGAGGACACGGCGGCCTTCGCGGCGGTCTCGCCCGCGGGCGAGCACGAGGGCCCGGGCGCGCCGCCGCCCGAGGAGGAGGAGGAGCGCCGCCGCCCGCCCTGGCGCTGGATCGTCCTCGCCCTGCTGGCCGCGGCGGTGGCCGGGCTGGTCGCCTACGCGCTCACGCGTCCCGACCAGGTGGAGGTGCCGAACGTGCTGGCGCAGGACGTCGGTACCGCGACCGAGCTGCTGGAGAAGGAGGGCTTCGACGTGGACCTGGAGCCGCGCGCGAGCCAGGCGCCGCGGAACACCGTGCTCGAGCAGGACCCGCTCGCGGGGGAGAAGGTGGACGAGGGATCGAGCGTCACGCTCACCGTCAGCTCGGGCCCCTCGATCGTGCAGGTCCCCGACGTCTCCGGGCTGACCGAGCGGCAGGCCACCACAAGGCTCGAGGAGGCCGGGCTGCTGGTGGACCCGGGCTTCGGCTTCTCGGACACGGTCCCGCAGGGCCGCGCGATCGGCACGGAGCCCGTCGCCGGGACCTCGCTGCCGAGCGGCTCGACCGTGAAGCTGACGATGTCGCGCGGCTCCAACCGGGTCGAGGTGCCGAACGTGATCGGGCTCGACGACCAGCAGGCCCTCTCGGTTCTCAGCGACGCCGAGCTGAGCGGGAACATCGTCCAGCGCGAGGACGACGCCCCGGCCGGCCAGGTCGTGGGCCAGAGCCCCGGCTCCGGCCAGCTCGTCAGGCGCGGCAGCACCGTGACCGTGTTCGTCTCGACCGGGGCGGTCAGCGTCCCCGACGTGATCGGCGAGGTCCGCAAGACCGCCGTGAACACGCTCAAGAAGGCCGGCTTCGTCGTCTCGGTCAGCGAGCAGGAGACCGAGGACCCGAACCAGGTGGGGCGGGTGATCACCCAGTTCCCGCCCGGCGGCTCGCGCGGCTCGCGCGGCGACACGGTCACGATCTCCGTCGGCCGCGCCGCGCCTCCGGCCGCCTCGACCCCGGACGCGCAATCGCCATGAGGGTCGCCGTGCTGCGCGGGGGCCGCTCGAGCGAGCACGACGTCTCGCTCCGCTCCGGCGCCGCCGTCGCCGCGGGGCTGCGCGAGGCCGGCCACGAGGTCGTCGAGGTCCTGATCGAGCGCCAGGGCCGCTGGCTCGCCGAGGGAGGTGAGGAGGTTTCGGTGCGCCCCGCCGGGGGCTTCCTCGGCTGCGACGCCGTCTTCCCCGCCCTGCACGGTCCCGGGGGGGAGGACGGAAGCATCCAGGGGCTGCTGGAGGTCGCGGACGTGCCCTATGTCGGCTCGGACGTCGAGTCCTCCGCGCTCTGCCTCGACAAGCTCGCCTTCAAGCGGGTGCTCGCCGCCGCGGGCCTGCCCCAGGTCGGCTTCTGCGACGCGGGGGAGGAGGGCTGGCGGGAGCAGGCCGGCTCCCTCGGCCTTCCGCTCTGGGTGAAGCCGGCGCGGCTGGGCTCCAGCGTCGGAATCACCAAGGTCTCCGTCGCTCGACGCGCTCGACGCCGCCGCCGACGCGGCCCGCCGCCACGACGCGAAGGTGATCGTCGAGGCGAACGGGCCCGGCAAGGAGGTGGAGTGCTCGCTGCTCGGGCACTCCGAGGTGATCGCCTCGACGCCGGGCGAGATCGTCGCCCACGCCGACTGGTACGACTTCGAGGCGAAGTACGAGCCGGGCGGGATGGACCTGCGCGTCCCGGCGGGCATCAGCGACGCGGCGTCCGAGCGTGTGCGCGCCCTCGCCCTCGAGGTCTTCCGGCTCTGCGGCTGCTCGGGCCTCGCCCGCTGCGACTTCTTCGTGGACGGCGAGGACGTCCTGCGTCAACGAGCTGAACACGATCCCCGGCTTCACCGAGACCAGCGTCTACGGCAAGCTGCTCGAGGCCGGCGGCATCCCTTACGCCGAGCTGTGCGACCGCCTGGTGCGGCTCGCGCTCGAGAAGCACGCCGAGGCGCGCAGCTACGAGCTCTAGCCGCGGAGCGGCAGCAGGGCTGATCTCAGGACAGCAGCCGGATGTCGCTGATCTGCATCTGGTAGCGCCCGGGCTGCTCCTCGCTCTCGGGCAGCCTCGTGATCCAGATCAGGACCGACTTGACCGGCTCGCCGCCCAGCACGGCGCTCGCCTTGGTTTCACCGTCGGCGATCGTGGCGGCCGGAGCGCCCCAGCCGTCGAGGTCCTCGGCCGGGGGGCCCGAGCTCGTGTAGATCTCGGCGTCCCAGCCGGCGGCGGCAGAGCGCACCTCCAGGGCGGTGGCGTTGACCGGCTCGCCGGCGACCTGCACGATCAGGCCGACGCCGTCCTTGATGCCGCCGAAGTCCTCGCTGTCGTAGTGCTCGGTCTCCCAGGCGGAGCCCGTCGGGTCGCTGTCGACCGCAAGCTCCTGGGTGCCCGTCTCCCTGCCGTCGCCGGGGGAGGGGTCGAACTCCTCGGCGGCGTCCTCCGATAGCCGTGCCTCGCTGGCGCCATTCGGGGTCTCCTCGTCGCCGAGGTCGCCGAGGCGGTCGCCGCCGAAGATCAGTGCCGCGACGATCAGCGCGACGCCGAGGACCGCCATCGCGACGCCGAGGCCGGAGACGTTCCTGCCCCCGGAGAGCCGCCGGCGCGACTTCGGGACCGAGTCGAGCACCGCCGTAGCCTGCCCGTGCGTCCCACCGCCGCGCGCCGCGGCGACCTCCAGGGTCGCCTCGAGGTCGCGGACCATCTCGCCGACGGAGCCGTAGCGGTCCCGCGGGTCCTTGGTGGTGGCGCGATCGACGACCGAGGCGACCACCGCGGAGACCTCGGGCCGCTTGGCGAGGACGTCGGGGAGCGGCTCGTTGACGTGCTTCATCGCGACGCCGACCTGGGTCTCGGCGCTGAAGGGCACGTCGCCGGTCAGCATCTCGTAGAGCACCACGCCGAGCGAGTAGACGTCGGAGCGCTCGTCCACGTCCTCGCCCATCGCCTGCTCGGGGGAGACGTAGTCGGTGGTGCCGAGCACGCGGCCGGTGGCGGTCATCCCCTCCGACTCGAGCGAGCGCGCGATGCCGAAGTCGGTGACCTTGGCGCGGCCGTCCCGGTCTATCAGGACGTTCTGCGGCTTGACGTCGCGGTGAATGAGCTTGCGGCCGTGGGCGGCGATCAGCCCGCGGCCGATCTCGATCGCATAGGCGATCGCCTCGTCCACGGGCATCTCGCCCTCCTGCTGGATCCGCTTCTTGAGGGTGTCGCCCTCGACGTACTCGAAGACGATGTAGGGCCGGCCCTGGTCCTCGCCGGCGTCGATGACGCTGACCAGGTTGGGGTGGGAGAGGCGGGCGGCCGCGCGGGCCTCGCGGCGGAAGCGCTCGAGCTGGTCGGCCTCCTCGGAGATCTCGCGGTGCAGCAGCTTCACCGCCACCGGGCGGTCGAGGACCTCGTCCTGCGCCAGGTACACCGTGGACATCCCCCCGGAGCCGAGCTTGGACTCAAGGCGGTACCGGCCCGAGAGGACCGTCCCGCTCAGGCTCGCCATGATCGACTCAGGTTCATCTCTGTGTATTTTCGGGCAATCGCGCGCCGAAGCTGAGATCCCGCGCTCAACCCCCATCATGCCTGCTCAGATCCGCTTCCTCACAGACCCCGCCTGCTCCTGGTCATGGGGGGCCGAGCCCGTCCTGCGCAGGCTGATGTGGGAGTTCGACGGCGAGCTGGAGATCACCTGGGTGATGGGCGGCCTCGCGCGGCGCTTCGGCAGCGGGTACCGGGACTCGGCCGCGGGAATCGGCAGCGGCCCCGATTGCTACGCCGACCTGATCTCCCACTGGCTCGACGTCGCCGCCGCCACGGGGATGCCCTGCGACCCGCGCATCTGGACCGAGAGCCCGCTCGCCTCCACCTATCCGGCGTGCCAGGCGGTCACCGCCGCCTCCGAGCAGGGCTCCGATGCCGGCTACCGCTACCTGCGGCGCCTGCGGGAGGGGATCATGGTCGGCCGCCGCAAGCTCGACCACATGGATGCGCTGCTGGCCGAGGCGGGCCCCGCCGGCCTCGACCGTGAGCGCTTCGAGATAGACCTGCGCTCCAACGCCTCCCTCGAGGCCTTCGGCGCCGATCTCGAGGAGGTCCGCGACGTGCCCGCCGAGGCGCGCGATGCCGGCGCCACCAGCCAGACGGAGGGCCGCGAGCGGATGAGCTTTCCCTCGCTGGCGTTCATGGAGGAGGGCGGCGGCCGAGACTGGTTCCTCGGCTCCGAGTCCTTCGACCCCCAGGCGCTTCGCATGGCGGCGATCGCCGCCGGGGCCCGCCAGGTGAACGAGGGCGCCCTCGAGCCGCTGGACGCGATCGCCCGCTTCGGCTCCTGCGCGACGCGGGAGCTGGAGGAGCTGGCGGGCAGGCCGCGCCCGGTGATCGAGGCGGAGCTCTGGGGCCTCGCGCGAGACTGGAAGCTGAAGCCCGTCAGCGCCCTCACCGGGACCCTCTGGGAGCCGGCCTAGTGCGGCCCGGGATGGCCTAGTGCGCGTCCTGCTGGTCACGCAGATGTGGCCGAGCCCGGACGAGCCGGACCTGGGCAGCTTCCTGGTCCCGCTGGCCCGCGAGCTGGAGGCGCTCGGCCACGAGGTCGAGGTCGCCTCGATCAGCCGCCGCGGCGGGGCGCCGACCAAGTACGCGGCGCTCTGCCGCCGCGCCGTGGGCGCGGCGCGACGCCGGCGCCCCGACGTGGTCTTCTCGCACTTCCTCTTCCCGGCCGGCGCAGCGGGGGCACTCGCCGCCCGGACGGGCAGGGCCCCGCACGTCCTCATGGCCCACGGCCAGGACGTCGCCAACCTGGGAAGCATCCCGGGCGTCACCGCGCTGACCCGCCGCATCGTCAAGGGCGCGGCGGCGGTGATCGCCAACTCGCGCTGGCTCGCGGGCCGCCTCGCCGAGCGGGTGCCGGAGGCCGCGGGCAAGCTGGAGGTCGCGGACCTCGGCGTCGACCTCGCCGCGTTCTCGCCGCAGGCGGCCGAGCTCGCGCGCGCGGAGCTCGGCTGGGACGGCGATGGGCCGGCCTTCCTCTGCGTCGGCTCGCTGATCGAGCGCAAGAACGTGATCCGCCTCGCCGAAGCCTTCGCGCGCCTGGGCCGCGGGCGGCTGGCGTTCGTCGGCGACGGCCCGCTGCGCCCCGAGCTCGAGGGCCGCGCGGGCGTACGCCTCGCCGGCCGCGTCCCGCAGTCCGAGGTGCCGCGCTGGGTCGCCGCCTGCGACGTCCTCTGCCAGCCCTCGCTGGTCGAGCCCTTCGGCCAGGCGGCGCTGGAGGCGATGGCGATGGAGCGCAGCGTCGTCGGCACGACACGCAGGGCGGCCCGCCGGAGTTCGTGACGCCGGAGGCGGGAATCCTGGTGGACCCGCAGGATGAAGGTGCGCTCCTCGACGCCCTGGAGCGCGCCGCCGCGATGCCGGTCCCGAACCCGGCGGCCAGGGCCGCGGCCGCGGAGCACGACGTGAAGAAGCAGGCAGCGAGGATGGCGGCGATCCTGGAGCGCGCGCTCGGGGACGGGTGAGCGGCCACCCTCGACAAAGGCAGTTAGGGGGCACATGGTGCCCCCTAATGACCACGGTCGGCTCGTCGGGCGGTTCGTGCCGCCTTCCTAGTTGCTGCTTCTCCGGACGACCCCGGCGTCCGCGGTCACGTGCCCGATCGTCGCCGCGGCTTCGTAGTGCCCCCGCAGCAGCTCCAGCGCCGCCTCCTGGTCGGCCGCGGCCACGACGCAGCAGAACCCGCAGCCCATGTTGAAGACCTCGTGCATCTCGTCGTCGGGGACGCCCGCGCGCTCGCGGATCAGCTCGAACAGCGGCGGGACCGGCAGCGGCGCGTCGATCTCGTATCCGACCTCGGCCTCGAGGCGGAGCAGGTTGCCGAGGCCGCCGGAGGTGATGTGGGCGAGCCCGCGGACGTCCACGGGGGAGTCGAGCAGCTCGAGCACGGGCTTCACGTAGATCTCGGTCGGCTCCAGCAGCGCCTCGCCGAGCGGGCGGCCGAGCCGCTCGTCGTCGAGCGGGATCTCCGTGAGGGCCTGGCGGGCGAGGGTGTAGCCGTTTGAGTGCAGGCCGGTGGAGGGCAGGCCGATGACAGCGTCGCCGGGCTGCAGCGCGGCGCCGGTGACCATCTCGTCCAGCGGGACGGTGCCGAAGCAGGCTCCGGCGAGGTCGAGGCCGCGGATCAGCTCGCCGAGCTGGGCGAGCTCGCCGCCGACGATCTCGATGCCGGCCTGCTCTGCGCCCGCCGCGAGGCCCTTGCCGATCTCGGCTGCGACCGCAGCGTCGGCCCTGTCCACGGCGAGGTAGTCCACCATCGCCAGCGGGCGTGCCCCGACGCAGATCACGTCGTTGACGTTCATCGCGACGCAGTCGATGCCGACGGTGTCCCAGCGGCCGAGCTGCTCGGCGACCAGGAGCTTGGTGCCGACGCCGTCGGTCGTCAGCGCGATTCCGGTGCGCTCGTCGATGCGGACGACATTGGCGTAGTGGCCGCTTGCGAGCACCTGGCGGCTCTCGCCGCCGCCGGCGCCCGCTGCGAGGGCGCCGACGAGGGCGCCGACGGCGTCGTCGGCATCGCTTTGGCTTACCCCCGCGCGCGCGTAGGCGTCCCCGCTCACTCGCCGCCACCCCCGGCGCTCGCCGCAGAGACCCGCTCGGGGTGGTAGCCGTTGGTCGGCTGTCCGTTGCCGCTGATCGCCACGGCGGCATCCTCGCCGCCCGCGCGGACGCGCTGCACAGCCACGCGACCGAGCACGAGGGAGGCGAGCGCGATGCGGTACGCGGCGTAGGGCCAGAGGGCGCTGTCGCGCTCGACCAGCCTGATCAGCTCCTGCGAGGCGAGGGTCGAGCCGAACGAGGCGGCCGTGCCGGCGGCGAAGGCCCTGCGCTGCGCCGGGGGCAGCCCGCGCCGGCGCAGCCGCACCGCCTTCAGCACGCTGGCGGCGACGATCACCGGCAGGGCGACGGTCCGCGAGAGCATGTTCGCGTGCTCACGGCCGAAGCCGCGCCAGCGTGCGGCGGTGAGGGTGGCGCCGTTGCGCGAGACGCCGGGGGCGAGCGCCGCCGCCTGGGCCAGTCCGAGGGTGAGGCCGTCCATCGGCACGGTGCGGTCGCGCTTGCGCGTCTGCGGGCGGCGGTCGGCGATCGCCATCGCCACGGCCCCCGCGATCAGGCCGATCGCGGTCGGCAGCGGCCCTCCGAGGTGGCGCTCCACCGGCCGCTCCAGGGCCAGGCCGAGCGCCGCCGGGGTGAGGGAGGAGAGCGCGAGGACCGTCGCCTTGCGCCTGTCGAAGGTGGACAGCTCCGCAGCGATCACGTGCCGCTGGCCGACGAGCAGCGCCGCAGCGGCGCCGGCGTGGAGGGCGACCTCGAAGCTCTTGCGCAGCTCGGGGTCATAGCGATCCCAGTCCCAGCCCGCGAGCCAGGGGATCAGGCTGAGATGCGCGGAGCTGGAGACGGGCAGCAGCTCGGCCGGGCCCTGCACGATCCCCAGGGCCACCGCTCGCGAGGGCGGGATCGCCTCCGAGCCGGTGTCCGGGCCCATTCCCGCCTCAGGCCTTCGCGGCCGGCTCGGTCTCGGCTTCCCCCGCTGGGCCCGGCGGCGCGCCCGAGGCGCCGCCGCCGGAAGCGCCCTCGCCCGACCTGAAGTCGCCGCGGCGCCACTTCACGAAGGCCCAGACGGCGAGCGCGATCAGCCCGGCGAGCACGACGTAGTCGAAGTAGTGGAGCTTGTCGCGCCACTCCTCCCAGTTCTCGCCGACCTTGACGCCGATGAACCCCAGCATCAGCACCCAGGGGATGCAGCCCGCGGCGGTGTAGATCGTGAAGCGCCAGAAGTTCATGTGGGCGGCGCCGGCCGGGGTGGAGATGAAGGTCCGCACGATCGGCAGCATCCGCGTGAAGAAGACGGTGATCGCGCCATAGCGCTCGAACCAGCTCTCGACACGCGCCATCTGCCGGGGGCTGACGTGGAAGATGTGGTGGCGCTCCAGCAGCTCCTCCCGCCCGTAGTAGCCGATCGCGTAGCCGCCCCAGGAGCCGACGATGTTGCCGAGCACGCCCGCGGCGGTGATGCCGAGCAGGGTCAAATCGCCCTCGTCCACCTTGAAGCCCGCGAAGAGCATCGTCGCCTCGCTCGGCATCGGGATGTTGGCGCTCTCGACCAGCATCAGCAGGAAGATCCCCACGTAGCCGATCTCGCCGATCACGTCGACGCAGAAGTCGACCAGCGGGTCCACGATGAAGTCGGTCACGGAGGCGGTCATCGAGGCGGAGATGCTAGGCCAGATGCGTGAGCCGGGCCCCTAACGTGCCAGGATTGGCGTGGTGAACCGCCTCGGCAATCCCGTCTTCCGGCATCGGGCGCAGCAGATCGCGATCGACGCCGCCTGCGTCGCGCTCGCGTTCTACGCGGCCTTCCGCCTGCGCTTCCTCGAGACCGAGGGCGGGGTGCCCGACCGCTACCGCGACATGCTCTGGGGCTCGATCGGCTTCGTCGTCGCGGGCAAGCTGATCGTCTTCGGCCTCGGCGGCCTCTATGACAAGTGGTGGCGCTACTTCCGCATGCCCGACCTGCTCGACGTGCTGCGCGCCTGTGCGATCTCGACCGCGATCCTCGCCGTCGCCTTCCTGCTGATCCAGCCGTTCGAGGACCCGATCCCGCGCTCGGTCCTGGTCACCGACTTCCTGCTGACTTGGGTGATGGTCGGCAGCGTCCGCCTGCTCGCCCGCTCGGTCGCGGAGCGTCCCGCCCGCGCCCGCGCCCAGGGCAAGCAGCGCAACGTGCTCGTGGTCGGCGCCGGCTCCGGCGGCCAGATGGTGGTGCGCGAGCTGCAGCTCAACCCGAATCTGGGCGTGCGCGCGATCGGGTACCTCGACGACAATCCGCGCATGCAGGGCTCGCGCCTGCACGGGGTCAAGGTGCTCGGCTCCACCGAGAAGATCGGGCGGGTGCTCGACGAGACGAATCCCGACGAGGTCACGATTGCGATCCCGTCGGCTCCGGGCGAGCTGCGCGGCAAGGTCGTCGCCGCCTGCCGCGAGCGCGACGTCGCGGTGCGCACCCTGCCGACCGTCTTCGAGCTCCTGCGCGGCGGGGTCCAGCTCAACAGGCAGCTCCGGGAAGTGCAGGTCGAGGACGTGCTCGGCCGCGAGCCGATCAAGATGGAGCTGGACCGCGTCGGCGCCTATCTCGAGGACAAGATCGTGCTCGTCACCGGCGCCGGCGGCTCGATCGGCTCGGAGCTGGTGCGGCAGGTGGCCCGGGTCCGCCCGCGCCTGCTCGTGATGGTCGACCACGCGGAGGACAACCTCTTCCGGATAGACCGGGAGATGAATCGAGGAGCGTCACTTCACCCGGGTCGAGGCCGTCCTCGCGGACTGCAAGGAGCCGGACAGGATGCTCGAGGTGATGCAGCGCTTCCATCCCGACGTGGTCTTCCACGCCGCCGCCTACAAGCACGTCGGCCTGATGGAGGTGAACCCGCTCGAGGCCGTGCGGAACAACGCGATCGCGACCCGCGTCACGGCCGAGACCGCTGCGGCCTCGGGCTGCGAGCGCTTCGTGCTCGTCTCCACCGACAAGGCCGTCAACCCGCGCACCGTGATGGGGGCGTCGAAGGCGATGGCGGAGTGGATCGTTGACGCGGCTCGCCACCGCCACCAGCAGACCCGCTTCATCACCGTCCGCTTCGGCAACGTGCTGGCCTCGTCGGGCAGCGTGGTGCCGATCTTCCGCAGCCAGATCGAGCGCGGCGGCCCCGTGACCGTCACCGATCCCGAGATGACGCGCTACTTCATGACGATCCCGGAGGCGGTTCAGCTCGTGATCCGCGCCGGGGACGTCGGCGCCGGCACCGGTGAGGCCTTCGTGCTGGAGATGGGCGAGCCGGTGAAGATCATCGACCTCGCGCACAACATGATCCGGCTCGCCGGCTACGAGCCCGAGACCGACATCGCGATCGAGATCACGGGTGCCCGGCCCGGCGAGAAGCTCCACGAGGAGCTCTTCAACTCCGACGAGCGCCCGCAGCCGACCGGCGCCGACAAGATCGTGCGCGCCGTGCGCCGCGCCCCCCTTGATCCGGAGTGGGTCGGCGGCGCCGTCAGGCAGCTCGAGCAGCTCGTGCGCGAAGGCGACGAGGCCCACCTGGCGGAGCGGACGGTGGCGCTCGTCAGCGAGCGCCGTGAAGTCGCGCGCCTCAGCCTCGACGCCTGAGGTGCGACCGAGCCCGCGCCGATCTCACCCTGCGCTCTAACATCCCGCGCCGCACGCCATGGACCTGCTTCGTGACGTAGGGGCTGTTGCGGGCCTGGCCGCCTTCCTCGGTTTGGCGGTACTGGCCCTTCTTTATTTCGCCCAGGCGCGAGATGTGCGGCGCCTGCGCGAAAACGCCGAATTCCTGGTCGAGGGCGAGCCCGCCGGCCCGGCCACGGGCGAAGAGGGGATCCCGACCGCCGTCACGGCTCCGGCCGACCCGAAGACGGCGGCGCGCGCCGCCGCGGCCTCCGCCCCGACCGAGGCCGAGGCATTCCGGCGCGCGGAGCTGGCGCGCCAGGCCGCCGAGCGCAGGCAGCGCTTCGAGGAGCGCCGGCGCGAGGAAGGCCGCTTCGGGCGGGTCAGCAGCATCCCCTCCGCGGCGGTGATCGCGGTGGGCGCGGTGATCTTGATCGCCGGGATCGCGTTCGGCGCCAGCCGCCTGCTCAACGACGAGGACGATCCCGCGGGCAAGGGCCAGAAGGCGACGGCCACGGCCGCGTGCCCGAGTGGGACCCAGGTGGCCGTCCTCAACGGCACGGCCGAGGCCGGGCTCGCCGGCACGTTCTCCAAGCAGCTCAAGGACAAGGGCTACGAGACCGGGAAGGTGACCAACACCGAGACGGCGTTCGACGCCTCGACGGTGATGTTCGACTCGGGGAGCGAGGCCTGCGCAGGCGAGGTGGCGCGGGCGCTCTCGGTGCAGGCGACGGAGCCGATGGACCAGGAGGTCCGCAGCATCGCGGAGGGCGCGCAGGTGGCGGTCGTTCTCGGCGAGGACAAGGCGACCGGCGCCTCCAGCTCCGCGACCTCGGGGACCCTGGGCGACTGACCCGCTCGGCTCGCACCCCGGGCCTCGTCGCCGCGCTCTGCATCGCGGCGCTCGTGCTCGGGACGATCGGGGCGATGGCGGTCACCCAGCGCCTGCGCTCGGAGGGCACGGTGGTCAGCGACATCCGGCTGCGGACTCGCGAGGGGCCCCGCTACCGGGTCTGCTTCCAGATCGCCCGCGACGGCGTCTACGAGGTCGCCCTGGTGGACCGCGACGAGGCCGTGGTGCGCGTGCTGGCGGCCAGCGCGCGGCTCGAGAGCGACCCGCCGCCCGGGATCGAGGACCCCCAGGCCCGGCGCAAGGCCACGGCGAACTGCTTCGACTGGGACGGCCGGGACGACGCCGGAGCCGCGCTTCCGCGCGGCTCCTACCGGCTCAGCCTGACCCGGGTCAGCGACGGGCTCGAGTTGATCTCCGGCGAGAAGCTCCACGTGGCCGAGGCTCCGCCCGCGCGATGAGCGAGACGCTGGAGGTCCTCGGCTCGATCGCCGGGACGGGGCTCCTCGCCGCGGCCCTGCTGGCGCGCGAGCGGCGCCTGCGGGCCTCGCTCATGATCGGCGGGCTCGCGATCGCTGCGGCGCTCGTGGCCGGCCAGGGCCGGGACGAGGCCGAGGCGGTGCGCTTCGCACTGCTCGCGGCAGGGGTCGCCGGCGGCGTCGCGGTGCTGGTTGCGCTCGGGCTGCTCCTGTTCCGGCTGCCGCTGATCCTGCCGGTGCTCCTCGTGGCGGCGCTGCCCTTCCGGATCCCGATAGACGTCGGGGGGGAGGAGGCGAACCTGCTGCTGCCGCTCTACGCCGTGATCGGAGCCGGGGCGCTCGCATTCGCGCTCGACGCGCTGCGCCGCGACCGCGAGCCGCCCCCGCCCCCGCCGAAGCCGCTCGTCGTCGCGATCGCCGTGGCGACGGTGCTGTATGCCGTGCAGGCCGCATACACGAACGACGTCGCCTTCGCGGCGCGCAACGTCGCCTTCTTCCTGATCCCGTTCGCCGCGATGTTCGTGCTCCTGACCGAGGTGCGGTGGACGCCGCGGGTGCTCGCGGCGACGTTGGGGGTGATCGCGGCCGAGGCCGCGGTCTTCTCGCTGGTCGGCATCGGCCAGTTCGTGACCGCCGAGATCTTCTGGAACCCGGCCCTGGAGCGCTCCAACGACTTCCACCTCTACTTCCGGGTCAACTCCCTCTTCTGGGACCCGAACGTCTACGGGCGTTACCTGGCCCTGGCCCTGGTGCTGCTGGCGACCGTGCTGGTCTGGACCCGGCGGCCCGCGCGGATGGCCGGGCTCGCCCTGCTCGCGGCTCTGGTCTTCGCCGGGCTGCTGTTCAGCTTCTCCCAGACCAGCTTCATCGCGCTGCTCGCGGGGATCGCGGTCCTCTGCGCCCTCCGGTACAGCCTGCTCTGGACCGCGGTCGCGACCCCCTTCGCGATCGCCGCCGTGGCGGCGACGGTGCTCGTGGTCGGCGGCACCTCCGAGGCGGAGGACGACCCGCAGGAGATCAGCAGCGGGCGCTCCGGCCTGATCGAGGGCGGGGTCGAGCTGGCCCGCGCGAAGCCCCTGGCCGGCCACGGCTCGGCGTCCTTCCCGCTCGCGTTCCGCGAGCAGGAGGACCTCGCCACCGGCCGCCCCGCGATCTCCCACAACGAGCCGGTCACGGTCGCCGCGGAGCAGGGCGCCGTCGGGCTGGCCGCCTACGTAGCCCTGCTGGCCGCGGCGGCCTGGACGCTCCTGGGCGGGATGCGGCGCCTCGCCCCCGGCCTCGGCGCGCCCCGCGACGCGGTCGGGGATCCCTTCGAGGACCAGGACTCGATCCGGGGGGTGGCGCGGATCGGCCTCGTGGCGGCTTTCGGGACACTCGTGATCCACACGATCGGCTACGCGGGCTACCTCACAGATCCCCTGACCTGGGCGCTGCTCGCCGCCGGCGGCGCCCTGGCGGCCGGCGCGCGCTCGGCCCGCGCCGAACCGACCGCCCGCCAGGGCGCAGACGAGTCCGTCCGGCAGCGCGTGCGCGGATGACCGGCTACCTGCGCCGGCTCGCGACCACGGGCGCCGCCTACACGGCCTCGAGCGTCCTCTCGAAGCTGATCGCGGTCGCGCTGCTGCCGCTCTACACGCGGCACCTGACCCCCGACGACTACGGCGCCGCGGAGGTCCTGATCACCGGCGTGATCGCCGCCAGCATCGTCATCCGCCTCGGGGCGATCGAGGCGCTGCTCCGCTTCTACTACAAGGGAGGCGAGGAGCCCGACCGCGTGGTCAAGACGGGCTTCGCCTCGCTGTTCTGGAGCGCGACGCTCGGCCTCGCGGTCCTGATGCCGCTGGCCGAGCCGCTCTCCCAGCTCGTGCTCGACCGCTCCGACGCCGGGCTGGTCCGGATCGCGATCGGCGGGCTCTGGGTGTTCACGATGTACGAGTTCCTGCTGGCGCTCTTCCGCCTCGACGAGCGCGCCAAGGCCTTCCTCGCCTTCACCGTCGCGAACGTGCTGGTCACGATCCCCGCGACGGTCTGGCTGGTCGTGTTCGAGGACCGCGGCGCCGAGGGGCTCCTGCTCGGCCAGTACGCGACCGGGGCCGTCTTCCTCGCCGCGTTGCTCTTCACGCAGCGCCGGCGCCTGGCGCTGGTCCCGGACTTCCCGCTGTTGCGGCGAATGACCCGCTTCGGCCTGCCGACGATGCCCGCCGAGCTGTCGCTCTACTCGCTGAACTTCATCGACCGCCTGCTGCTCGTGCGCCTCGCCGGCCTCGGCGACGCGGGGCTCTACAGCCTCTCGGTCAAGTTCGCCCAGGCCGTCAACGTCCTCGTCAAGGGCTTCCAGCTCGCCTGGCCGCCGCTCGCCTACTCGATCCGCGACGACGACGAGGCCCGCCGCGCCTACGCCGTGATCGTCACCTGGTTCTTCGTCGTCTGCGCGTTCTTCGTCGCCGGCATGTGGCTGCTCTCGCGCTGGATCGTCCGCGCTCTCGCCGCGCCCGAGTTCTTCGGCTCCTACGAGGCGATCGGCCTGGTCGCCACCGGTGTGATGCTCTACGCGCTCTACCTCGTCCTGGTCGTCGTCCTCGGCCGCACCGGCCGCACCGAGTTCAACTTCCCCGCGACCGTCGCCGGGACGGTCGTCAACATCGCCCTCAACCTCGCGCTGATCCCGTCGCTCGGCATCGTCGGCGCCGGGGTCGCGCTCGTCGCCTCCTACGCCGTCGTGCTGGTGCTGATGTACGTCTTCACCCAGCGCCTCTTCCCGGTGCCGTATGAATGGCTCCGGCTGGGTCAGGCTGCGCTCCTCGCCGCCGTGCTCGTGGCGTTCGGCGAGCTGCTGCTGCCGACCGACGGCCTCGACGGCCTCGCTGGCCGCACGGCCGTCTGGCTCGTCTATCCGGCGGTGCTGTACTTCACCGGCTTCCTCAGCGAGGAGGAGCGCCGCGCGGCGGCCAACAACCTGACGCCGGGCGCGATCCGCGCCGCCTTCGCGAACCTGCGCGAGGGCACGCCCGCCGAGGAGCCCGACGGTGAGCCCGGCCGCGGCCCGCGGCTGACGCGCGAGGCCCTCGAGGCCGAGCAGCGCGACGAGGATGCGCGCATGTAGCGCCGCGGCCCCGGCGACCGGCAGGCGTCGGCTAGGTCCCGAGGCCCCGGTTGAAGCTCGCCGCCGCCTCGCGGATGCCCTCGCCGCGGCCCGGCCGCAGGGCCTGCGACGCGTGCATCCACATGCGTCTGGGATCGTGGCCGGGCGTCACCAGCGCGACGAGGGTGCGCACGACGTAGGGGAAGGCGAGCAGCGGCCGCATCAGGGCCGCGGTCCGGGCGCCGCGGTGCTTGCGCAGGTAGAGGTCGCGGTTGCGGTGGTACTCGACGATGCGGCGGCGGGCGCCGGCGAGGTCGGAGGCCATCTGGTCGTGGTGGACCGCCTCGGCGGAGGGGACGAAGAGGATGCGCCGGCCGCGGTCGGCGAGGCGGCGGCAGAAGTCGGTCTCGTCGGAGTAGACGAAGAAGGCGGGGTCGAGGTAGCCGACCTCCGCGGCCGCCTCGCGGCGGACCAGCATCGCGCTCGACTGCACCCAGTCCACGGGCCGTGTCCCGCCGCCGCCGCTCTGCACGGTGAAGCGGCGGTGCAGGAAGAGAGCCCCCGCGAGCGCCGTGCCCCAGCCCGGGAAGCGCCAGGCGCAGGGGACGGGCCGCCCGTCCGAGCTGACGAGCTGCGCTCCCGCCGCCGCGGCGCCGGGGTCGGTCTCGAGCGCGTCCACCAGCGCCTGCGCGGCGCCGGGGCGCAGCTCGGAGTCCTCGTTCAGCAGCAGGCAGTAGCGCCCCTTCGCCTCGCGCAGCAGGCGGGAGTCGTTCGCCGCCTTGCCCTCGCGGCGCTCGAGCGCGATCAGGCGCACGCCGTCGCCGCGAGCCCGCACCGCATCCGCGGATCCGTCGGTCGAGGCGTTGTCGAGGACGAGCACCTCGCTCTCGATCCCGGGCGGCCCCGCGGCCTCGATCGCGTCGAGGCAGGCGAGCAGGTCCTCCCGCCCGTCGGTGTTGACCACGCAGTAGGAGAGCAGCACGGTGAGAATGCTGCCCCATGCGCGTTCACGTCGTCGACCCGGCGGCCTACACGCCGCCTTACGACCACGCTCTGAGCGGGGCGCTGGCCCGCGCCGGCGCCGAGGTCGAGCTCGTCACGAGCCGGTTCCCCTACGGGCCGGTGCCGCGCGAGGAGGGCTACGCGGTCGAGCGAGCGCTTCTACCGGCGCAGCTCGCGCCCGGGCGCGAGCCCGCGGCTGCGGCGGGTGCTGCGGGCCACGGAGCACGTGCCGGACATGCTCCGCTACCGGCGCGCCGCCACGGCGGAGGCAGACGTCGTCCACTACCAGTGGCTGCCGGTCCCGCGACTGGACCGCCGCCTGCTCGCTCCCGTCCGCCCGCGCGTCTTCACGATGCACTGGCGCCTGCCCGGACCGGGCGAGCCGCGTCGGCGCGCACCCTGACGGCGCTGCTGGGCGAGATGGACGCGGTGGTCGCCCACTCCGAGCACGGCCGGCGCCGCCTCAGCCGCGGACTTCGGCGTCGAGCGAGGCCCGCATCGAGGTGATCCCGCACGGCGCCTTCGACTACCTGACCCGCCAGGAGAGCGAGCGGCCGCTGCCCGCGGAGCTGCGCGGTGTCGAGGGGCCGGTGGTCCTCGCCTTCGGGCTCGTGCGGCCCTACAAGGGGACCGACCTGCTCCTGGAGGCGTTCGCCGAGATCGAGGGGGCGGAGCTGTGGATCGTCGGCATGCCCCGGATGGACGATGGGGCCGCTGCGCGAGCTGGCGTCGCGCGCCAAGGGGACCGTCCGCTTCGTCGACCGCTTCGTCTCCGACCCGGAGATCCCGGCCTTCATGCGCCGGGCCGACGTCGTCGCGCTGCCCTACCGCAACATCGAGCAGTCGGGCGTCCTCTACACGGCGCTCGCGTTCGGCCGGCCGCTGCTCCTCAGCGACGTCGGCGGCTTCCCCGAGGTCGCGGAGCTCGGCGCCGCCCGGACCGTGCCGCCCGACGACCCCGCCGCGCTCGCCGCCGCCCTGCGCGAGCTGCTCGACGACCCCGCCGAGCGCGAGCGCCTCGGCGCGGGCGCCCTCGCGGCCGCCGCGCGGCCACTACTCGTGGGACGAGATCGGCCGCGTACGCTTGCCCTGTATGAACGCCTTCTTGGCAGCGCCCCGTCGGGGGCGATCCCGCCGCTCCCGGAAGCGAAGGGAGCTGACCGGTGATCGAGGTTCTCTTCTGGGCCTCCATCGGCCTGATCGTCTACGCGCACGTGGGCTACCCGCTGCTGCTCGCGGTCGTCAGCCGCCTGTTCGGCCGCGAGCCCGAGCCCCCGCCGGAGGGCTTCGAGCTGCCGCGCGTGACCCTGATCGTGGCCGCCTACGACGAGGAGGACGTGATCGAGCGCAAGGTCGCTGACGCGCTCGCGCTCGACTACCCGCGCGAGCGGCTCGAGGTCGTCGTCGCCTCCGACGGCTCGAAGGACCGCACCGCGGAGCTGGCCCGCGCCGCGGGCGCCGACAGGGTGCTGGAGCTGCCGCGCGGCGGCAAGGTCGCGGCGCTGAACGCGGCGGTGCGCGAGACCCGAGGCGAGATCGTCGCCTTCTCGGACGCGAACAGCTTCTGGGCGCCCGACGCGCTGCGGCGGCTGGTCGCGCGCTTCGCCGACGAGCGGGTCGGCTACGTCTGCGGGCAGGTCCGCTTCAGCGGCGGCGAGGGCGGCAACCAGGAGGGCCTCTACTGGCGCTACGAGATGGCGGTGCGGGGCAGCGAGTCGCGGCTGGCGGGGGTCACCGCCGGGAACGGCGCGATCTACGCGGTGCGCCGCGAGGCCTACGTCGAGCTGCACCCGAGCCGCGGCCAGGACATCGGCTTCCCCTTCGAGCTGACCAAGCGAGGCTGGCGCGCCGTCTACGAGCCCGCGGCGCTCGCCGAGGAGCAGATGGCGCCGACCGTCGAGGGGGAGTTCAAGCGCAAGCGCCGGATGATGTGGGGCCTCTGGGACGTGATGCTGCGCTGGGGCATGCTCGACCCGCGCGGCTACTCGCCCGGCTACGCGCTGGAGATCTACTCGCACCGCCTGCTGCGCTACCTGACGCCGTGGCTGCACCTGGTCGCGCTCGGGGCGAACGTCGCGCTGCTCGGCGAGGGGGCCGTCTACGCCGTGACCATGGCGCTGCAGCTGGGCCTTCTGGCCGCCGCCGCTGCTCGGCCGCTTCCTGCCGCTGCTGCCCGCTCCGGATCGCCTACTACTACTTGACCGTGACCGCCTCGATCGCCGTCGGGCTCTTGGACCGCATCCGCGCCGGCGGCGTCCCGATCGGCTGGGAGAAGGTCGAGGGGACACGGTGAGCGCGCCGCGGCCGGGGCCTTCCCCGCGCCGCCGACGTCGCGATCGCCGCGATCTCGGCCTGGTCCTCGCGTCGCCGCCTGCTGCCTCGCCGCGGCGCGCGATCAAGCTCGGCTCGCCGCGGCCCGGTGATCTACCGCCAGCGGCGGGTCGGCCGCGACGGGGAGGAGTTCGAGATGTTGAAGCTGCGCACGATGCGCGCGGGCTCCGATCCCGTCGGCGTCGGGACCGCGGTCGTCGCGCGAGACCCGCGGGTGACCGCGGCCGGGCCGCTTCCTCCGCCGCTTCGCGCTCGACGAGCTCCCGAACCTGGTCAACGTCCTGCGCGGCGAGATGGCGATCGTCGGCCCGCGCGCGACCCTGCCCGCCCAGGTCGAGCTCTACACCGAGCGCCAGCGGCGCCGGCTCGAGCTCAAGCCCGGGGTCACCGGCTGGGCCCAGATCCGCGGGCCGCGCCGGGATTCCCTGGGAGCGAGCGGATCGAGCTGGACGTCTGGTACGTCGGAGCACCGCTCGCTCGTGGCTGGACCTGAAGATCCTCGCGGCGACCCCGCTCGGTCCTGGTGCGCGGCGAGGGCGCGGCCGCGCCCGACGCCTACGCCGGCTCGGACGCGGACTCGGCCCTGCGCCAGGCGGCCGAGCGGGAGACGGGAGCGGACCTCCCGACTAGGGTGGCGCCGATGGCCCGAGGCGTCTCACTGCGCGACGTTCGAGCCCGGCGACGCGCCGGCCGTGCACCGCTGGTTCAACATCACCGGCCGCGACCGCGAACCTGCTCGAGCACCGCGAGTCCTTCAGCGAGGAGGACGCCCGCGCCTGGGTCGAGCGGGCGATGGACGACGATCCGGCGAGGACCGCAAGTGGGCGGTCGTGGTCGAGGGCATCGACGAGCCGGTCGGCTACACGGCGCTCTACGGCATCGGGCGCCAGACGGCGCCCGAGCTGGGGGCGATCATCGGCGACGAGCGCGTCGTCGGCAAGGGGGTCGGCCGCGAGGCCGAGCGCCTCACCAACAAGAAGGCCTACGAGGAGTTCGGCGCCCACAAGGTCTACGGCCGGATCCCGGCGACCAACGAGGCCGCGAAGAAGGCGGTGATCTACAACGGCTGGCAGCGCGAGGGGGTGCTGCGGCGCCACGTCCGCCACGGCGACGAGCTGATCGACGTCGAGCTCTGGGGCGGCTTCCCCGAGGACCAGCCGCCGAGCCGCCCGAGGACTGAGCGGCCGGCATGGCCCTGCGGGCGACGCTGATCGAGGACGGGGGCGCCGCGGCCGCCGAGGCGGGCCACTTCTTCCGCTCGCCCCAGTTCCTCGCCGCCGAGGGCGTCACCCACACGCTTGCGATCGAGGGGGCGGGCCTCGCGCGCTGCCGGTGATCGTGCGCGAGATCCCCGGCGGCGACCGCCGTCGACGCGATCTCGCCCTACGGCTACCCGGGCGGCGGCCGAGCCGGCGCCGCGGACGCCGAGCCCCCGGACCCCGCCGCCGTGGACTGGTCCGCGCACGGGCCTGGTCAGCCTCTTCGTCCGCGACCGGGTCGGCGGAGCCGCCTGCGTTCGCCGGCGGCACCGTGCGCTCGCAGGTCCAGATCGCCGACCCGCGCGCCGAGAGCGGCGATCCGCAAGCGGCTGCGCGAGCAGATCCGGCGCAACGAGCGGCGGGGCTGGCGGTGGCGGCCGAGCCCGGCGCCGGCTGCCGAGCCGACGGACCGCGCGGCCTTCGAGCGCGCCTACGCCGAGACGATGGCCCGGACGGGCGCCGCCGAGCGCTACCTCTACGACGAGCGCGTACTTCGAGCGGTGCTCGCGGCCGACGGCAGCCTGGCTGCTGCTGGCGCGGCCGCGACGGCGAGCGCGCGGCGGCCGGCGCGATCGCCGTCAGCCAGCGACGGCTTCCTCCACTACTACCTCGGCGGTACCGCCGACGAGGCCCTCGCGGATTCGCCGATGAAGAACCTGTTCGCGGCGATGATCGCGCTCGCGGGCGAGCTGGGCCTGCCGCTCAACCTCGGCGGCGGCGTCGCGCCGGGCGACTCGCTGGACCGCTTCAAGCGGGCTTCGCCAACGCCGAGCGGCCCTTCCGCACCCACGAGATCGTCTGCGACCCGGCCGCCTACGAGGAGCTCGTCGGGCGGGCCGGGCGCGCCGAGGGCTTCTTCCCCGCCTACCGCGCCTCCGCCTGAGCGCCGGGCGCTGCCTCTGCGCCTGCTTCTTGCCCTTCCTTCTTCCTCTTCGCGCGCTTCGCGTAGCGCTTGATCCGCTTCTGGACCGCCGGTGCGGATCGCGGGGATCTCGGGCGTCGAGCAGCGCGCCGGGGCACTCGGTCAGGCCGAGGTCGCCGTGGCCGATGATCCGCGGCACCGTCACCGACGCGTCCCTGCCGGGTAGCGGCTCTGCGGGCCCGCCGGCCGAGGTCAGCTCGTGGCTGCCGGTGGCCGGGTTGGCCCGGCTCACGCCCAGCTTCCAGGCGAGGTAGCGGATGATCGACGCGCCGCGCCTTCGGCGTGATCGCCTCGCTCGATGTGGTCGCCGATCGAGGCGATCGAGGTCGTCTGCGAGTTGAAGCCCTGCGCCTGCGCGCCGACGACGGGCTGCTTGAGGCCGCCGGCGCGCCCCTCGTAGAGCCTGCCGTAGCGGTCGACGAGCGCGTTGTAGCCGATGTCGTTCCAGCCGTTGCCGTAGACGTGGAAGCGGCAGATGCCGAGCACGATCGCCGGCCGCCTCCTCGGGCGCGTAGTCGTTGGCGTTGACCGTGTGGTGGATGACCGCCGCGCCCACGGTCCCGTACTCGGCCGGCCCGCGCGGCGGGCAGCCGCCGCTCGGCGAGGTCGGCGCCCCAGGCCGCGCGCTGACCACCTTCGGCTTCGGTGCGAGCGCCTGCGCGACCGGGGTCGAGGCGACCGAGATGAAGGCCGAGTTGATCGCCTCGCGGGCCGAGTTCAGCAGCCGCTCCGCCGACTCCGCCCGCGGTGCCGCTGACGTTGACGAAGTGGAGCTCGCCGCGCGGGCCTGAACGGGGCCCGCACCTGGGCCTCGTCGGCGCCGTCGACGTAGACCGGGGTGCCCTCGGCCTGCTCGACCCATTCGCTCCACTCGCCGCCCTCCGTCGCGCGCCCGGATCTCGACCGTGCCGCATCTCGCGCGCCACGCCGACCAGGTCGAAGTGGTGCTGGGCTCGACCGGCGGCGAGATCCAGCGCGGCGCCGGCGCGGCGGGTGCCTCGCCCGCGTGCGCGCGCAGGGCCGCGCGCGCCCGGTCGGGGGCATCCGCTTGGCCGCGGGCAGCGCGCGCTCGAAGTCCTCGGCCGCCGTGGGCATGTAGGGCTGCAGCGACAGCGCAGGGGCGGCGACCCAGGCGCAGCACGCGCCACGGAGCGCGAGTGACGATGGCCTGCGATCGGCCTGATTCGCATCATCTCCCGGAACACGGGCACAGCGCTTGTGTTTCTCTTCCGCGATGCCGATTTCCCTCGCATGAATGGCACTGCATGCGACCAGGCACGCTACTCGCAACCGTCCTCGCTGGCGCCCTGCTCGCAGCGGCGCCGCGGCGGCGCACGCCAGACCGTGACAGCTGACGCCGTTCGGCGGCCAGGGCTTCGCTCAGCCGTTCCACGTCACGGGCGCCGCCGGGCGATCCCAGCCGGCGTCTCGTGGTCGAGGCGACCGGGCGCGATCCGGCTGGTCAAGGACGGCGTCACCCAGCCGACCCCGTTCCTGGACATCGCCGCGGACGTCTGGGAACGGCGGCGAGGGCAGCTGCGAGTGCGGGCTGTTCTCGATGGCGTTCGCGCCCGACTACGCGAGCAGCGGGACTCTTCTACGTCTTCTACACGCGCGACGCCCCGCGCCGGCGAGGAGCACTACCTCGGATCGAGGAGTTCCGGCGGTCTGCCGCCAACCCGGACCGCGCCGACCCGCCACGCGCGCGGGTCGTGATGGAGATCCCGCACCTCACCGCGCAGCAACCACAACGGCGGCCAGCTCCAGTTCGGCCCCGACGGGCTGCTCTACATCTCGGTCGGCGACGGCGGCGACACGCCGCTGACCGGCGCAGGGCCTCGACACGCCGGCTCGGGAAGATCCTGCGGATCGACCCGCGCGGCGCCGGCGCCCGGCCAGTACTCGATCCCCGCCGGCAACCCGTTCGCCGACGGGCCGGGCGGCAACGCCGACGAGATCTACTCGTACGGGCTGCGCAATCCGTACCGCTTCTCGTTCGACCGCTCCACAGGCGATCTCGTCATCGGCGACGTCGGCGGAGGGAGCTGGGAGGAGATCGACTTACGTGCCGGAGGGCGGCGGCAGGGGCGCCAACTTCGGCTGGCCCTGCTTCGAGGGCGCGCACGTCCTGGAGACCCCGGTCCCTGCAGCCCGCCGCTCGCCGACCACGTCGCCCCGGTGCATCGAGTACGCCAACCCTCCGGCCGGAGGCGGCCGCCGTCAACGGCGGCTACGTGATCCGCGACCCCGCGCTTCCCTCGCTCCTGGGCCGTTACGTCTACGCCGACACATACGGCGCCGTGCCCGGCATCCGTGCGCTCTCGCTGGCGCCGGCCGGCGCCAGCGGCGACGCCGACCTGGGCGTCAGCGCGTCGACCCCCGTCTCCTTCGGCCAGGACGCGTGCGGGCACGTCTACGTCGCGGCGCTGGGCGGCGGGCGAGTGTCTCGCGGCTCGAGCCCGCCAGCGGCGCCGCTCTCGCCTGCAAGACCGCGCCGGTGCTGCGTCTCGACGCAGGAGCCGCGGCCGCGGGCCGCCAAGCGGGGCGTGGTCGCGGTGGCGGTCAGCTGCGACGAGGACTGTTCGCGCCGTCGCGAGCGCGCGGATCCGGGTCAAGCGCTCCCGCAAGGCGACGCCCGTTCGCGATCGGCCTCGCGCCGGTCACGGCCCGGGTTCAGCTCGAGGCCCGGCCACCCTCGGGCTCGGTGCTGCCGAAGCGCGCCGTCAAGCGGCTGCGCCGGGCCCTGAAGGCGAAGCGGCGCGCCGTCGCGGAGATCGAGGTGTCGGCCGGCGGAGCCGGCGGCGGTACGGCGCTGGCGAGCGCGAAGGGTGAGGCTGCGCCGCTAGGCCCTAGCCGCTGATCGGCGACGTTCTCGGGGCCGTTGCCGCGGAAGGTGTCGCGGAAGTTGCGGATCGACGTCGAGCACCAGCGGGTCGTACTTCTTGCAGCCGACCGTAGTTCGTCCAGGCGCTGACCGCGACCGCGTAGGGCAGGTCGGGGTCCGGGAACATGAGCATCCCGCCGGGGTCCTCGTCGAAGACGCCCTTGAGCGCGAGCTGCTGGTCCTCGGGCAGGTCGGGCGAGTAGCGGATCTCGACCCGGCCGTGCTCCATCGAGTGGACGAGCGCGCGACTCGGGCGGCGTGCGTCGGTGTAGGCGCCGTCGGCGACGGCGCCGGACGCCGTCTCGGTCGGCTGCCGTAGTGGTCGCCCGAGGTCGGCGGGTTGGTCTTGTAGTCGCCCTTGGTCTCGTCCGTCGAAGTGGTTGTTGCCCTCGTCGGGCAGGTCTAGCTGCAGCTCGCAGCCCGCCTCCTTGGCCGACTCCTCGAGGTCGCCGAACTGGAGCTCGGGCGGCGCCGTCCCCTCGCGGTCGTCCGGCTCGAGCCCTCGAAGACGCCGACGGTCGCCCTGGATGTGGGCGTTGTCGCGGCAGTCGTCCGCCGCCGCCGCCGCTCGTCGCCGCCGCTGGCGATCACGGCGACCAGGCCCGGCGACGCACCGCGACGGCGAGGAGGCCGGCGACGAAGTAGCCGGCGATCAGCCGCCGGCGCTCCGAGGAGCCCGCGCTCTGCTGCGCGGCCAGGCGCTGCTGGCGCAGGCGCTCCCTCTCTTCCTGCGGTCGGACATCGGCGCGGGAAGCTAGCGGCTCTTCCTGAAGCGGTCTCAGCGGCGGCGCGGCGCCCGTTCCGGCGCTCGCCGCCCCAGACGTCGTCGAGGAACTCGGCCAGCTCGTCGTCGAGGCGGCTCGGCGTCAGCCGCCACTCCAGGATCGAGTTCGCCTCGACCAGGCGCGCGTTCGGCAGCTCCTCGGCGAGCATGCCGGAGTCCGAGAACGGGTGCAGCGGGTCGGCGCGGTGGCCGATCACCAGCGCCGGCTGCTTCATGCTTCACGCGCTCGTCGTGGTGGGGCGCCGCGCGCGCCGAGGAAGAGGCCCTCGAGCACGGCGGCCGAGGGGGCCGGGTCCTGGCGGACCCAGTCGAGGCCCATGTCGATCAGGTAGTTCGTGCGCGGCACGCGGCGGCTGACCGCGGCGAGCGGCTTCAACAGCGGCTCGCCGAAGCGCAGGCCCAGCGAGGATCGGGGTGAAGATCGCGCGCGACCGACGAGCAGCGCGTTGTCGAGCACGGGCATCTCGACGCACATCGCCTTGACCCGCTCGGGAGCGTCCTTGGCCACGGTGAGGGTGGTGTTCGCTCCCAGCGAGGTCCCGCCGATCACCGCCTGCTCGATGCCGAGGTGGTCGAGCAGGCCAACCACCTGCTGGCCGAAGAACGCCATCGAGTAGTTGACCATCTCGGGCGGGCGCTCGGAGCGGCCGTGGCCGAGCAGGTCGATCGTGATCACGCGGTTGCCCCGGTCCGCGAGCACGGGAGCGAGCCGGTCGAACATGCGCCGGTTCATCAGCAGCCCGTGGACGAGCACGATGGGCCGTTCGCCCTCGCCGTGCACGTCGTAGGAGATCCGCCTGCCTTGGTGCCGAAAGTCCGGCATCGCGAGGGAAGTCTAGTTAGGCGCCGCTCGACTCGGCCCCAGGGGTGCTCGCGCCGACCGCTCCGGGCGCGTCGGGCCCGGAGTCCCAGGGGCGGGCGGCCCGCAGCGCCATCAGGATCGCGCGCGTCGCCGGCCAGCGGTTGAGGGCGTAGAAGTGGATTCCGGGCGCACCCCGGGCGAGCAGCTCCGAGCACTGCTGGGCGCCGTAGGCGATCCCGAACTCGAACTCCGCGCGCTCGTCGCCGTCGAGGGCGCCGAGGGCGCTCGCCAGGGAGGGCGGGATCGTGGCGTCGCAGAGCTCGCAGGTGCGCCGGACCTGCGCGTAGCTGACGATCGGGATGATCCCCGGGACGATCGGCACCTCGATGCCCGCCGCGCGCGCGGCGCGCACGAAGTCGAAGTAGACGCGGTTGTCGAAGAAGAGCTGGGTGATCAGGAAGCTCGCCCCGGCGTCGACCTTGGTCTTGAGGTAGGCGAGGTCGGCTTCGAGGCTCTCGGCCTCCGGGTGCACCTCGGGGAAGCAGGCGCCGGCCACGGTCAGCTCGGGGTGCGCCTCGCTGATCAGGGCGGTCAGCTCCGCGGCGCTGCCGAGGCCGCCCTCGGGCTGCGCGAAGTCCGTCTCGCCCTTCGGGGGATCGCCGCGCAGCGCCAGCACGTTCTCGATCCCCGCCTCGGCGATCCGGTCCACCACCGCGCGCAGCCCCTCGGCGGTCTCGCCGACGCAGTTGAGGTGGGCCATCGCCTCGATGCCCCGCGCCTCGGATCTGCTCGGTGATCTCGACCGTGGTGGCGCGGTCGTGCGTGGAGCCGCCCGCGCCGTAGGTGACGGAGAAGAAGGCCGGGTCGAGCTTTCCGAGCACGTCCACGGTCTCGAACAGGCTCGCGCGCCCCTCCTCGGTCTTCGGCGGGAAGAACTCGACCGAGAAGGACGGCTCGGACCCCTTGACGATCTCGTCAATGCGCATCCCGGCCATGGTAGGGCGGAGGCGCAGGGCGCACACAGGCGGCCCGTCGTCGGGCCCCGCGAGCGGCTATGCAGGCGGGGTGCGGCGCGGCGCGAGCATGTAGTGGTGCAGCGCCCCCGCGGCGAAGATCGACGCTGTGGCGAAGTGCAGGATCGCGTCGCCGCTCGAGTTCGGGAAGTAGAAGAGCCCGGCCGCCGCGTGGGCGTCCAGCAGCGCCCAGACCCCGGTCGCGACCAGCGCCGCCGCGGCGGCGACGTCGAAGGGCGCGGCCCAGGAGGGCCGCAGCGCCGCGAACAGCCCCGGGAGCGCCACCAGGAAGCCCGAGAGCGCGTGCCAGCCGTTCATGTCCACGCCGAGGACGACGTCGCTTGTCGCCGCGTCCCCTGTCGAGAAGTCCGGGTTGACGATCAGGCCGGGGAGACTCCAGACCAGGACCGCGAGAGATCCGAGGATGGCCGCCCACTGCGCCGGGGCCAGCGGCCGCTCCGCGCGCAGCAGCTCCCGCCACACGCTCCTGGATCCTCCCGCTCGAGTTGCAGCCCCCATCTCGTTCACCTCCGCGTCTCGCTCTAACCTAACGGCAGTTAGGAAAGTACCTAAGGAGGATTAGGTTGTCAAGGGAGGCCACCGCGGGGACCGCGCCGCGCAAGCGCATGCGGGCCGGCGAGCGGCGCGAGACGATCGAGCTCGCGGCTCGCGACGTGTTCGCGGAGCGCGGCTATCACGGCGCCTCGATGGAGGCGATCGCCAGCCGCTGCGGGGTGACGCCGCCGGTCCTCTACGACCACTTCCCCTCGAAGCTGGCTCTGCACCGTCGCCTGCTCGAGCGCACTCGCGACGAGCTGCTCGAGATGTGGCGGCGGAGCCTCGGGGGCGATGAGCCCGCCGAGCGGCGGATCCCCGCGGCGCTCGACGCCTGGGCCCGCTACGTCGAGACCCACCCGTACGCGCCGCGCATGTTCTTCACCGAGACCACGGGCGACCCCGAGATCGCGGCTATCCACCGCGAGGTGCAGGCGGAGGCGCGCGCGGCCCTGGGCGCGATCCTCGCCGGCGAGCCGGGGGCCGAGCGGATCGCCGGCGCCGATCCCCAGGATCTCGAGATGGCCGCGGAGGTGATCCGAGCCGGGCTCACCGGCCTCGCCGTGTGGTGGACCGACCACCCCGAGGTTCCCCGCGAGCGGATCGTGGCGACCGCCGTCAACGCGGTCTGGATCGGGCTCGAGCGTCTGCAGCGGGGCGAGGCGTGGCGGCCCGATCCCGGGGGGGCATAGCCTCGTGGACGCCCGCATCCTGGAGCGCTCGCAGCGCCTCGAGCTGCCCGTCGAGGAGGCCTTCGCCTTCTACGCCGACGCCCGCAACCTCGAGGCGATCACCCCGCCATGGCTCGGGTTCCGCGTGACGACGCCGGGAGAGATCGAGCTGCGGGCCGGGACCCTGATCGACTACCGGCTGAAGCTGCACGGCATCCCCGTCCGCTGGCGCACGCGGATCGAGGCCTGGGACCCGCCGCACCGCTTCGTGGATGCCCAGATCCGCGGCCCGTACTCGCTCTGGGAGCACACCCACATCTTCGAGCCCGACGGCCCCGGCGCCGTGGTCATCGCCGACCGCGTCCTCTACGCGCTGCCCCTCGGCCCGCTCGGCGCCCTCGCCCACGCGGCGTTCGTGCGCAGGGACCTGGAGCGGATCTTCGACTACCGCCGCGAGGCGGTGCGGGAGCGGCTGGCGCCGCGGGCATAGGGCGCCGCGGAGCCGGTCCAGGGAGCCGTCAACCGTCGCTGTGCCGGGCTTATCGCACCTTAGGCCTCGGCCGCGGTGAACTCGAAACGCGTGCCGACGCTGGTCTGGATGAACGCATTGGGAAAGCGCGTGGCGAGCGCGTGGGTGGCCCGCCACCCGCTGCAATGGGCCGGCACCAGGAAGTCGGGCGAGAACTCTTCGAGCGCGTCGCAGGTCGGTCCGATGATCGGCTCGAACGCCTTCCCGCTCAGGTGAAAGCCTCCGAGCAGGGCGTGAAGCCGATCTTCCCCGGTGAGCGTGCGGACGTAGCGCAGGATGTTGATGACCCCCGAGTGCCCGCAACCGGTCAGGACGACGAGGCCGTGTCCGCGGACATTCGCCACCAGCGCCTGGTCGTCGAGTATCAGCGGATCGGGTTCCCACTCGCCGTGCCGGTGGCGCTGATGCCCCGGGAAGCCCCGCTCGAACGGCGTGGTGCGATCGACCTCGCCAGTGACCAAGAGCGCTCCGTCGAGCAGGAAGGAGGGCCGACGCTGTTCGATGATCTCGAATCCGGCTCCCTCCAGCGCCGCTTTGCTCGTCGTGGGCAGCTCCATCGGGTCGCGGCCGGGGAATGCCAGTCGGCGGCGGGTCCAGAACTCGGGATGGATCAGCACGGGCATGCTCGCACTCCCGAGCCGGCGCACGAGCCCGTCCATCCCGGTGACGTGGTCCCAATGACCGTGGCTGAGGACGATGATCTCGATATCGCCGGGAGACAGGTCGAGCCGCGCGCATGTTCTCGACCAGCCCGTCCGGCGTCCGTCCGGCATCGAAGAGCAACCGCGTCCGGTGTCCCGCCTTCTCGACGGTCACGAGCGCGGAGAACCCGTGCTCGGCCCGCAGGGCATCGTCAGTGTCGCCGCCCACGGCGAACCGAGTCGCGATGCGCGGCGAGGCCCCCATCGAGGGCCGCTTCGCCGGACCCTGATCCGCCAGCAGCGAATCCGTGACGTTGTCCACAAGCATGGTCACCGTGAGCGCGTCGACGGGCTCCAGCGCAATCGTTTCCATCGTGCGGTCGATGCTCATCGCCGATTCTCCAGCTGGCCGTCGGCAGCCCTGGTCATGCGCTTCTCCACCCGCCGAACTATGGAGGTTCCGACGGGCGAGGAAGCCACGGTCGCGCAGGGGCAGGATTGCCAGTCGTTGTGGAGCCTGTGCCCGACCCTTCCCCTCGGCGCTCACGATCGCCCGATGCCGGCCCGACGCAAGCTGCGGAATGCGACACACTCCGCACGACGAGCTGCAGAGACGGATCGGATGTCCTGAGATCAAACCCCTCCATCCCGGGCGGCTGCGGTTCGAGGGCGGCCTGACCGAGGTCGGCCCGGGTATTCATGCCTGGCTGCAACCGAACGGAACGCTCGGCGAAAGCAATGCGGGTCTCGTGGTGGGAGACGGAGCGTCGCTGCTCATCGACACGCTCTGGGATCCGCCGCTGACGCGCCGCATGCTGGGTGCGATGGCGCCGCTGACCGCGCAGGCGCCGATCCAGGCCCTCGTCAACACACACTCCGACGGCGACCACTGGTGGGGAAACCAGGAGTCCCCGGCGGGCGAGATCATCGCCACCGAAGCCGCGCGAGCGGTGATGGAGGAGGAGTCGCCGGCGGAGATGAAGCGCTTCGGCGCCCTCGCGCTCGCTCTGCGTCTCGCGGGATCGCTGCCGGTCCCCTATCCACGCCGCGACGACGTCGCTGCGATCGCCGCCTACGTGAACGAGGCGCTCGCGCCCTTCGAGTTCGACGAGGTGCGGCTGGTGCCGCCTACCCGCACGTTCTCCGGGGAGTTGGCGCTCGAAGTCGGCGGCCGCGAGATCCGCCTGATCGAGGTCGGCCCGGCACACACCCCCGGGGACCTGATCGCCTGGGTTCCGGACGCGCAGGTCGCGGTCGCCGCGGACATCCTCTTCGTCGGGGTCACCCCGATCATGTGGGCGGGTCCGCTCGAGAGGTGGATAGCGGCTCTCGAACGCCTGCTGGGACTCGGCGCCGAGCGGTTCGTCCCGGGACACGGCCCGGTTTGCGGGCCCGAAGAGGTGCAGCACCTGATCGACTACTGGCGCTGGCTCGACGAGGCCGCCGGGCAGCGCCTCGACGCCGGCGCCTCGCCCGCAGAAACCGCGCGGGAGCTGGTCCTCGGCGAGGAGCTCGCGGAGCGCGGGTTCGCCGATTGGCTGTCACCCGAGCGGGCGCTGGTCAGCGTGGGCACGATCGACGCCCACCGGCGCGGCACCGCGAAGCTCCCGGGGCCGCGCGAGCTGATCAGCGCGTTCTTCCGGATGGCGCTGTTGGCGCGCGACCACGAGGCGCGGCGGGGCTCTCGCCAGGCTCGCCGTGAGGGCCACACGGAGGAAATGGAGGGAACGTGAGCACATCCAACGTCGAGCTCCTCGCCCAAGCCTTCGCCGGGTGGGGAAAGGACAACCCCGCCAACATGAGGGACGTCCTCGACCCTGACTGCGAGCTGGTGGTTCCCGATTCGATCCCCTACGGCGGCACCTTCCGGGGCGCCGATGCGGTCGTCGGCTGGTTCACCCGCGAGCTGTGGCGGTGGTTCGACGAGTTCGTCTCGACCCCGGAGGGCTTCATCGACGGCGGCGATCAGATCGTCGTGCCGGTCCACGTCCAGGCGCGGGCGAAGAACGGAAAGACCATGGACGTCCACAACGTCTGGATCTACGAGTTCAGCGAGGGCAGGCTGACCCGCGGGCGCGTATACGCGGACACGGCCGTGCTGCGGGACACCGTCGAGGGCATCACTCCCGCCTGACGAACCGCGCCGGTCGTTGCGCTCCGCGAGCCCTGCGATGCTCTCCATCGCTGCTTGCAAGAATGGCGCTCATGTCGCTCTATCGAGCGCAGGCCCACCTCGAGGCGCCGCTCGAAGACGTCTGGGCGCTGGTCGGCAACCCCGCCACCTACCCTGAATGGTGGCCCGCAGCGGTGGAGATCCGAGGCGAGACGTTTGAGGTTGGCGATGTGTTCACCCAGGTGCTGGGGGTCGCTGGGCGGCGGTTGGAGTACATCCGGCTCATCGACCGTCGCGACGAATTCAAGGAGCTGAAGTGGCGTTGTCCGACGACAGGCGGCTTTCAGCACTGGCATCTGACCGAGGCCCGCGGCGGAACGTTCGTGGACATGGAGATGGGACTCAACCCGCCCGCCCTCCGGTACGAGCTCTATGACAAGACGGTCGGGCGCTGGTTCACCAAGCGCTGGGCGGAGCAGGCAGTCGATGGCCTACGCCAGAAGTTGATCTCGACCTGAACGCCAGCGCTCAGCAGCACGTATTCGATGGAGCTAGCCGGACTCGAACCGGCGACCTCCTGGGTGCGATCCAGGCGCTCTTCCAACTGAGCTATAGCCCCGTGTGATACATCCGTCCGTGCCCGCGAGCTGACCTTCGCAGATCCGGGGGCGCCAAGGATACGCTGTCTGATCGGTGAGCTTCGGTAAGCGCCTAGCCCTGTTCTTCGTCTTGATCGCCCTGGTGCCCACCCTGGCGCTGGTGGGGATCCTCGTGCTCGTGAACGAGGACTCGCGGCGCGGCAAGGCCGACGCTTCCCTGGCGGCGGGGGTGAAGACGGCGCTGGCCCTCCACCAGGACCAGGCGGAGGCCGCCAGCCCCGAGGGGCGCGCCCTCTCGGGGGACCCGCAGCTCTCGGCCGGGCTCGAGAGCTCCTCGGCGGCGGAGCTGAGCGCCTTCGCCGCGCGGGCCGTCGGGGAGCGCGGCCTCGAAGCCGTTGAGGTCCGCGACGCCCTCGGCAAGACGCTGGCGGCGGCGGGCAACCCCGACGCCGTCGCGTGGGCGCCGATCGAGCTGACCCGCGGCGGGGAGGTGCGCGGCGGGCTCGCCGTGTCCGTCACGAGCGCCCAGGAGTACGCGAGCGAGGTCGCTCGGCTGACCGGCGGCAAGGTCGTGC
Source organism: uncultured Solirubrobacterales bacterium (assembly GCA_963805235.1). Classification (GTDB taxonomy): domain Bacteria; phylum Actinomycetota; class Thermoleophilia; order Solirubrobacterales; family 70-9; genus DASSYK01. The sequence goes on from CAWDTF010000007.1 coordinate 230,819, forward strand.
TCAGCCGCGATGGGGTCCCGCTCGTCGCCGACGTGCCCCCGCCGGCCTCGCCGCCGGCCATCGGGGAGACGAAGGACCTCGAGATCGACGGCGCCGACTACCGCGGCCATCTGCTGGAGCTCTCGCGGGACGGCGGCGAGCGCCTGCTGCTGCTCGGGCCGTCGCGAGCCGGGGACCTGCTGGGCCTCGACTCCCCGGCCTTCGCCCTGCTCGCGGGGTTCCTCCTGCTCGGCATGGCGTTCGCCTACGGACTTGCCCGGACCCTCACGGTCCTCCACGACCGGGTCTCCGCGCAGGCGCTCACGGACCCGCTCACCGGGCTCTGGAACCGGCGCGAGATGCTCCAGCGGCTGGCGCAGCGAGGTCGATCGCGCCGCAGCGCTTCGGGCACGAGCTCTCGATGCTCGTGATCGACATCGACAACTTCAAGCGGATCAACGACACCCTCGGCCACCCGCAGGGGGACGAGGTCCTGAAGGCGATCGCCGACACGGTGCGCGAGACCACCCGCTCGATCGACGTCGGCGCGCGCTACGGCGGCGACGAGCTGGCCCTGGTCCTGCTGGAGACCGGGGCCGAGGGCGCGCTGATCCTGGCCGAGCGCCTGCGCGAGCGAATCGAGGCCCGGAAGGTCCCCCGCACGGGCGGCGGCACGATGGAAGTCACGGTCAGCGTCGGCGTCGCGACCCTCCCCTACGCGGCAAGCGCCAGCGACGAGCTGATCGAGGCCGCCGACCAGGCTCTGCTGCGGGGCAAGCGCTCGGGCAAGAACCAGACGCGGGTGGCGCCGCACCTCCCCGATGCTCCCAGTGCGCCGCGGCCGCGGACCGAGACCGAGGCCCCGAAGCCCGCCCACCGGAGCTAGGGACTGCGCACGCTGGTCGCGTAGCTGCAAGGGTTGCGGGCGCGTTCGGTTATCACATCGGCGCGCGACGGCTTAATCTGTTCGATCGAGCCGACGGGGCGAGCACCCATGGGCATCCTCGACGACGCCATCCGCGAACACCTCGACCTGAAGCGCAGGCACGGCGCCCGCGACGCCGAGCTGCGCGAGATCGAGGAGGACGCGTTCGGCTCGGGCGAGCGGCCCGACCCCTTCGCTCCCGGTGAGCTCTTCGGCGGTGCGGCGCCCCCGGCGCAGACCGAGAGCGGCTCCGGGGAGGCCCCCGGCCCCGCCACCCCCCCACCCTTCGAGATGCCCGCCGCCGGCGAGATCGGCAGCGAGGAGCCCACCCGCCTGGTCGAGCCGAGCCGCGGGGCCTGCCGCGCCGCCCGAGCCTGCCGCGCCGCCGTTGGGCGAGGCCGAGCACCTTCCGGCCGACTCGTCAACGGAGGAGGTCACCGCCGAGGCGAGCCAGCCCGCGCCGCCGGCGGAGCCCCCGGCCGAGGACGAGCCGCCGGCGGAGGCGCTCGACGACCTCTTCAGCGCGGAGGACCAGGCACCCGCGCCGGGCACCAGCCGGAGCCCGAGCCCGAGGCGCGCGCGCCCGAGCCCGAGGAGTCGGAGTCCCTCGCCGAGCTGATGGCCGAGGAGGACGAGGCCCCGGCCGGCGGTGCCATCGAGGTCCCTCCTCCACCTCCGCCCGGCGCGGAGGCCGACCGCCCGGCGGCCGATGCCCCCGAGCCCGAGCTCACGCTCGAGCCCGAAGTATCGCCCGAGCCCGCCGCTGAGCTGCCGTCCGAGCCCGAGCGCGCACCTGAGCATCGGGTCCAGGCCGAGCCCGAGCCCTTCGCCCGAGCCCGAGCCCGAGCGTGCGCCCTCGGGCGCGCCGCTGGAGCCGGCGGGATCATCGGTCCCCGAGCCGCCACCGCCGCCTCCCGAGCCCGAGCCCGGGACCGAGCCGCCGGGACGGGCCCGAGGGCGCGTCCATCATCCGACGGAGGAGCACCCGGCCCCGGAGCCGGGCTCGCTCGACTTCCCCGCGGTCGAGCCGCAAGCCGACCCCGGTGCCAGGGTGGAGCCCGAGCCCGGCGAGTCGGCGCTGCCGCCCGCGGCGGCGCCGGACCAGGCCGCCGGCGGCGGGATCTTCGACTTCGAGACCGACGAGGGGGAGCTGCCGCCGCCCGCAGGCGAGAGCGACGACTTCGAGGAGCTGGGCCCGCCGTCGGAGGAGGCAGCCTACGGGCGTGAGGAGGAGGACCTCACCGGCGAGCACGAGCAGGAGCACGACGACGAGAACGAGGACCTGCTCGCCTCCTCGCCCGAGTTCGCCGAGGAGGAGGACTCGGCGGAGGAGGACCTCTGGTTCGAGAAGGGCCCGCCGCAGGACTTCGACTTCGAGGACGAGCGCTAGCCCGGCGCCTGCCCGGCGCTCAGATGTAGCCGCGCGCCCGCGACGCCTCGACGACGCGCTCGATCCCGACCAGGTAGGCCGCGTCGCGCAGGGAGACGCGCTCCTCCTTGACCTCGCGCTCACGTCCCGGTACGCCTTGCGCATGATCCCGCCGAGCTTGTCGTTCACCTCGCGCTCGGACCAGCGGAAGTGCTGCATGTTCTGCACCCACTCGAAGTAGGAGGCGACCACGCCGCCGGCGTTGGCCATCACGTCCGGGATCACGTGGACGCCCTTCTCGTGAAGGATCTGGTCGGCGGCCGGGGTGGTGGGGCTGTTGGCGCCCTCGATGACCATCCGGCAGTTGATCCGGTCTGCGTTGTGCTCGTGGATCATGCCGCCCAGCGCCGCGGGGATCAGCACGTCGCACTCGATCGCGAGCAGGTCGTCGGCGGGGATCACCTCGGCCCCCGGGAACTCGGTGAGCTTGCCGCTGCCGGCGACGTGCCGGGCGAGGTCGTCGGCGTCGATCCCGCCCTCGGCGCGGATCGCGCCGCTCGCATCCGAGACGCCGACCATCTTCGCGCCGAGCTGCTGCAGGATCCGGCCGGCCCAGGAGCCGACGTTGCCGAAGCCCTGGACGACGAAGGTGGTCTCGCGCGGGGGTCAGCCCGATCTGCGGCGCGGCCTCGCGGAACATGTAGACGCAGCCGCGCCCCGTCGCCTGCTCGCGGCCGTAGGAGCCCTCGAGCGCGATCGGCTTGCCGGTGCAGATCGCCGGCGTGTGCCCGTGGAGCTTGCCGTACTCGTCCATCATCCAGGCCATCATCTGCGCGTTGGTGTTGACGTCGGGCGCCGGGATGTCGCGGGTCGGGCCGAGCACCTTCTCGATCTTGTCCATGAACGAGCGCGCGATCGTCTGCAGCTCGTGGGGCTCGAGCTCGTCGGCGGGGCAGTTGACCCCGCCCTTGGCGCCGCCGAAGGGGACGTTGGCCACCGCCGTCTTCCAGGTCATCAGCGAGGCGAGCGCCCGCACCTCGTCGATGTCGACCTCGGGATGGAAGCGGATGCCGCCCTTGTACGGGCCGCGGGCGCCGTTGTGCTGGATCCGGTAGCCGGAGAAGATGTGGATCTTGCCGTCGGAGAGCTTGACGGGGATCTGGACCGTGACCTCGCGGTAGGGGCTCCAGAAGACGGCGGCGACGTCCTCGGCCAGCCCGAGCCGATCGACCGCCCGGTCGAAGTAGAAGCGGACGATGTCGAGGTTCGACATCTCCTCGCTGCCGGGCTTGGGGTCAGCCCGCTCGCGCTCGCGTACGCCTTGTCGACCTCCGGTCGGTCTGCTCTCGCTCGCTCGGGTGCCTTACGGCCATATCCTCTTCGCGAGCCCACGCGCTCGCGCGAGTCTGTCCACGGCGTGGCGCGGACCTACAATCGCGCCCAGGGGCCATAGCTCAGTTGGCAGAGCGCCTGCTTTGCAAGCAGGAGGTCGCCGGTTCGAATCCGGCTGGCTCCACTATGAAAAGAGAAACAGCGGTTCGACGCAAGGAAACGGAGGAGATTCTCCCTCTCAGCTGATCGACGCGCGAATCGAGGAGCTGAGCGACTGGCGGGGCGAGACGCTCGCTCGGGTCCGAGAGCTCATCAAGCAGGCCGACCCCGAGGTGGTCGAGGAGTGGAAGTGGCAGAGGGGTTCCGGTGTGGTCGCACGCCGGAATCATCTGCACCGGTGAGACCTACAAGAGCGTCGTGAAGATGACCTTCGCCAAGGGCGCCTCGTTGGAGGACCCTTCAGGCCTCTTCAACTCCAGCCTCGAAGGCAACACCAGGCGTGCCATCGATCTCCATGAGGGCGACGAGATCGATGAAAAGGCGTTGCAGGCGCTCATTCGCGCCGCCGTGGCACTGAACACGGTGTGAATACGGCATAGAGTCCGCGGATGGGCTTCGAGCTCGCCGTCGCGATCGCCCTCGCGGTCGGCTTCGCGGTCACCAACGGGCTGCACGACGCGTCGAACTCGATCGCGACCCTGGTGGCGACCCGGGCCGCCCGGCCGGGCCAGGCGATCGTGCTCGCCGCGATCTTCAACCTACTCGGGCCGCTGCTGGTCGGCGCCGCCGTCGCGGACACGATCGGCGGTCTGCTGAACGTCGACGCGTCGGTCGCCACGGAGGTGATCGGGTCCGGGCTGGCCGCCGCGACCGCCTGGAACCTCATCACGTGGAGGCTGGGCTTGCCCTCGAGCTCGGGCCACGCGCTCGTCGGGGGGCTGGTGGGGGCCGGGCTCGTTGACGGCGGCCTCGACGCCGTCAACTGGGGAGGCCTGGACGGCCTGCACCCCGTCGGGGCCTTCGGGGCCCTGATCGCGCTCGCGATCTCGCCCGTGCTGGGACTGCTCGGCGGCCTCGTTGCGATTCGAGCACTGCGCAGGGCGGCGCGGCGCTGGACGCGGCGCTGGGACGGGGCCGTGAACGGCGGGCAGTGGGTGATGTCGGCGGCGCTTTCCTTCAGCCACGGCGCCAACGACGCCCAGAAGGCGGTCGGGGTGATCGCGGCACTCCTGCTCGCCGCCGGGGAGACGGACACCCTCGCGGCCCCTCTCTGGGCGACGGTGGCGTGCTCGATCGCCCTCACCGCCGGCACGGCGCTGGGCGGATGGCGCATCATTCGCACCGTGGGCCGCCGCATCTACCGGATCCAGCCGACCGAGGGACTCTCCAGCCAGAGCGCGTCCTCGGCGGTCATCTTCGGGGCTTCGCTGCTCGGCGCCCCGACCTCGACCAGCCAGGTGGTCGCCTCGTCGGTCGTTGGCATCGGCGGCGGCCGCCGGCGGCTCCACCACGTCAACTGGTCGGTCGTGCGCCAGATGGGGCTCGCGTGGCTGATCACGATCCCGGCCGCCGCCCTCCTCGCCGCCGTCACGCTCGGAATCTGGCGGGGGCTGACTTGAAGCCCCGGCGCTGGTTCCTGCCGGAGACCCCCGACGTCGTCGGGCTGCTCCGCCGCCAGCTCGGGGTGACGACCGAGGCGCTCGAGGCGTTCGCCGCGTGGGCCGGCGGCGACGCCGAGGCCGCCGTGGCGGTCCGGGCCGCCGAGTCCCGCGGGGACGTGGCCAAGCGAGAGCTGCTGAGCGCGGTCCGCGACTCCTTCGTGCTCCCGATCGCCGCCGAGGACCTGTTCGCTCTCTCGCGCGGGCTGGATTGGATCTTGAACCACTCCCGCGATCTGATCGAGGAGGCCGAGGCGATGAAGCGGCCCCCGGACGCCGGCATGGCCGAGATGGCCGGGCTGCTCGCCGGGGCGGCCCGCAAGCTCGACGAGGCGGTCGCGGTGCTGGACTCGGACCCCGACCGGGCGACGGCGGCAGCGGATGCCGCGATCAAGCTGGAGCGGCGCCTCGAGCACGTCTACTACCAGGGGATGGCGGAGCTGCTCGAGGTCGATAGCACGCGCGAGCGCATCTCGCGCCGCGAGCTCTACCGGCGCTTCTCGCACATCGGCGAGGAGCTGATCGAGGTGGCGGAGCGCATCGTCTACGCGGTCGTCAAGGAGAGCTGAGCTTCCCAGCGCCCGCGAAAGCCCGTGCCTGCCGACGAGATCGAGACACTGAGGCGCATCTACGCGGGCTGGGAGCGGGGGGACTTCACGGTGGGGGTGACGCTCTTCGACTCCGGAGCGGTCCTCGTCATGGACCCCGAGCTCCCTGACGCCGGTATCTACGCCGGACTCGAGGGCATCCGCGACTACACGAGGCGCTTCCTCGAGGCCTGGCAGCACCTGACCATCGCGGCCGAGTCCTTCGATCAGGCGGGCGACAAGGTGCTGGTCGAGGTGCGGCAGACCGGAGTGGGCGCCGACAGCGGCGTTCCGGTCGGCTTCCGCTACTTCCACGTGTGGACCCTGCGCGACGGAACCGTGACCCGCCTGGAGTCCGTGAAGGAGGAGGCCCGGGCCCGCGAGCTTCTCGGGCGCTGATCCGTCGTCAGCCCGCGGCGTCGAGCTGCGCCGGGTCGTGGGAGCAGACCAGGCGCACCTTGTCGTCGTGGTCGCGGGCCAGATCGCGCAGGCGCTCCTGGTTGCGGTCGCGTGCGGCGCCGTCGAAGCCGTTGAGCTGCTGGAAGGCGCGCCAGGCGCGCGGGCACGACGGAGGCGTCTCCATCTCGGAGTGGCGGTAGTAGGCGTCGCCGCAGTGCAGCAGCCAGCCGCCTTCGACCTGGACGGCCACTCCGCTGTGGCCGCGCGAGTGGCCGGTCAGCGGGATCAGGGCGACCTCGGTGTCGAGCTCGGGCAGCAGGCGGACGCTCTCGAAGCCGAGCCAGCGATCTCCATCGGTCTCGTGCGTGCGCCAGTCGGGTCCGTGGGCCCACTGGGCGGGCACGTAGCGCGAGCGCTCGCGCAGCGAGGGATGCAGCGCGCCTTCCAGCTCGGGGGCGAAGACGTGCACCCGGGCGCGGGGGAAGTCGCCGAGCCCGCCGGCGTGGTCGAGGTCGAGGTGGGTGACGACGATGTCGGTCACGTCGGCGGGAGCGAAGCCCAGGGCCTGCACCCGGCGCAGCGCGGTCTCCCCCTCCTCGAGAACGGGCCGCACCAGCACCCGGAACGGCTGCCCCAGGCGGCGGGGATCGGTGACGTCCCCGGTCCCGAAGCCCGTGTCCACGAGTACGAGTCCCCGGTCGGTCTCGATCAGCAGGCAGTGCGCCACGATCAGCGCGGGCTCGAGCCAGCCGCCCTCCCCTCCAGGATCCGCGCGCCCCGCGGGCACATGGACCCGCAGTTCAGGTGGTGGACCCGGCTCACGCCGCGAGCATATGCGCGCGTGCCCTCAGGGGCCGGAGGCGAACCCGGCCCGCAGCAGGTGCGGCACCTGCCCGAGCGGGTCGGGGGAGTCGAGCAGGACCACGCCGAGGTGGCGCCCGCCCAGCCGGGCCGTGGTCACGTAGCAGCGCCCGGCGCCGTTCGTGAGGCCGGTCTTGAGCCCGGTCACCCGGGCCCGCGGGAGCCCGGCGACGCCGCGCTGCACGAAGTAGTGGTTGTTGGCGAGCGAGAGCGTGCCCCCCTTGACCGGGAAGGGCACCTCGGCCGCGCTCCGGCGGGTGATCGAGGCGATCCAGGGATCGGCGAGCGCCGCCCGCGCCATCGCCGCGAGGTCGTACGCGCAGGACGCGTTGCCGGTGTCCTGGAGGCCGGCGGGCCCGGCGAAGCGCGAGCAGCCGAGGCCGAGCAGCCGCGCCCGGCGGTTCATCTGGACCACGAAGCGCTGCACTGTCCCGGCGTCGTGCTCGGCGAGCGCCACGGCGGCGTCGTTGCCGGAGACCATCAGCAGCCCGAGGAAGAGGCCGCCCAGCGGCACCTTCGCCCCCGCCTTCAGCAGCCCGATCCGGGATCCCTCGACGCCCGGCGCCTTCTCGCTGATCAGCACCCGCTCCCCGGCGCGGTGGCGCTCGGCGATCACCAGCGCGGTCATGATCTTCGTCAGGCTGGCGATCGGCCTCTCGGCCGCCGGGTTCCGCGCCCACAGCACCTCGCCGCTGTCCACGTCGAAGAGCAGGCCCGCCGCGGGCGGGTCCTTGAGCCGCGCTCGCACGGGGAAGGGCGGCTCGGCGGGCTCGACGGCGAAGAGCCCGTCGCCGGGGACAGCCCGCGAGGCCGCGGGGACCTCGACGGCGGCGGTCCCGGGCGAGACGAGCTGGTCCAGGGCGCTGCCCGCGCCGGACGCCTCCAGCTCGCCGGCGCCGGCGCTCCCCCGCTCGCCGGCGGGGGCGTCGAGGTCGTCCGAGCCCGGCCAGAGCAGCGCGCCGCCCGCCGCCGTCCACGCGAGGCAGAAGACCACCAGCAGCGCGATCAGCCGCTTACTCATCGGGCGGAGGGTTGCGGATCGCGCCGATCAGGCCGGTCGCGATCATGCCGACGATCAGCAGGGAGACGATCGTGAGGATGCTGAACCCCGACTCCACGGCGACTGAGATCGTCATCAGCGCGAACAGCGCGCAGAAGGCGATGCCGAAGCCGAGGATCGCGCTGCGGATGCCGGGGTCCATGGCCTAGTAGACGGGCAGCGGGGGTTCGGGGTCCGGCCGCCGCCGGGCGAGCAGCTTGATCGTGGCGAGGCCGAAGAGGAAGCCTCCGACGTGGGCGAAATAGGCGACGCCCTCGCCGCCGCCCAGCTCCGGGGTCGCGACCTGGCCGATCGCCGGCAGGAACTGGAGCACGAACCAGATCGCGAGCAGGATCAGCGCCGGGATCTCGACCAGGGTGACGAAGAAGATGATGAAGATCAGGGTGAGGACCCGAGCGGCCGGATGGAGCAGGGCGTACGCGCCCAGCACGCCCGCCACCGCTCCACTGGCTCCGATCGTGGGCACGGTCGAGGAGGTGTCGAGAGCCGCCTGGGAGTAGACGGCGACGAGGCCCGCCGCGAGGTAGAAGAGGGTGAACTTCACCCGGCCCATCGAGTCCTCGATGTTGTTCCCGAAGACCCAGAGGAAGAGCATGTTCCCGGCTATGTGCAGGATGCCGCCGTGCATGAACATCGAGGTGAACAGGGTCACGAACCAGGGGGCCTGGTCGAGGGGCAGCGGCGCGACGCTCGAGTCCTGCTGACCGAGCGCGACCGCCTGCTCGTACTCCGGCGTTCCCGGGCACACCACGCCCGCCTCGACCTGGCCGCTGGCGCTCGGGCTGCCGACGGCGCCGATCGAGCAGTCCTCGGTCTCGCTCGGGTGGGTGATCCGGTACGGGATCGCGCCGTACTCGAGCGCGCTCTGCTGAATCGAGTCGTAGCCCTCGATCTGGCTCAGCTCGGCGTCGGTCGGGTAGGCCCACTGCCAGACGAAGAAGGCAACGTTGATGACGATCAACGCCACCGTCACCACCGGGAAGCGGTCCGTCGGGATGTTGTCCTTGAGCGGCAGCATCCGCGGGCGGCCTAGCCTAGCCTCCGCTCCCGACCCCGCCGCCGCTCACTTGCGGCGGCAGAGGTTGTCGAGGAGCCAGCGAGGCCCGTCCTCCGGCTTCAGCTCGCCCGTGAGCGTCTCGTTGGCGAAGGCGATTGCGGCGTCGGTCAGCCGGCCGTCAGGCGACCCCGCCGGGTCGTCGCGGACGAAGATCGAGATCACCCGCGTGGCCGCCCCCCCGCCGAGGGCCGTCGCCGTCGCGATCCCCGCGAAGTGCCGGGCCTGGCCGGCTGTGCCGTCGTCGTAGCGGGCGAGGAAGCCGCGCCCGGGCAGCGTGTTGCGCCCGCCGCGGGCCAGGTCGCCGTAGGCGCGCGAGCCGGGGCGGATGCCGGCGGCGGCGCGGCCGAGGCCGCGCAGGAACCCGCTCGCGCCCGGGTCGCCCTCCGCCAGCTTGGCGGCGACGCCGGCCATCCGGCGGCAGGCGCTGCCCGAGTAGTCGCCGGCGGGGTCCTCGGCCTCCTCGGCGAGCTCCGCGGGGGAGTCATCGCGGCCTGACCACGGCTCGAAATACCAGAGCGCCGCCGCGCCCGCGGCGATCGCTCCCAGCACCAGCAGGGCCGCCAAGATCCTCATCCCGCCAGCCTAGGGCGGCGCCGCGCCGAGTCCGCGCGCCGGGGCGGGGCGCTCAGCGCTTGATGCCGCGCGGGATCTCGTAGCGCCGCGCCGGCAGGCGCGCGGAGCGCGGCGCCGGCAGCGCCGGCGGGCCGGCGGCCGCGACAGCCCCGCCCCTGGTCCAGCGGACCGGCAGCGGAGGGTTCTGGAGCAGCAGGTTCCAGGTGGGCACGTCGAGCGCGCCGGTCTGGGGCAGTGCCTTCGCGGCCTGAAACGCGACCACTGCCGAGCGGGTCGGCGCCTCGAAGTAGCCGGTCACCGGGGTCGCGAGGCCGCCGCCGGCGAGGAGCTGCTGCGCCCAGGCGACGAGGTCGCCCTTGGAGCCCAGCCTGAGGAAGGGGAAGGAGTCGTAGCGCTGGTAGCCGAGGATCGGCAAGACGGGCGCCGAGACCGCCTTCCACTGGCGCCTGCCCGAGTGCTGCCAGGACCACCAGCTCACGCCCTCCATGCCGTGCGCGAGCGCGAGGCGGCGAAAGCGCCGGATCTGCCCGGGCCTGGGGCTCATGTAGGTCTGGCCCGTCGGCAGGATCGGCCGCCCGTACGCGCGGTTCCACACGTACATGTGGACGAACGCCTCGTCCACACGGTCGCCGATCGCCTTCCAGTAGAGCTGCGGCAGGTTGTACTGCGCGCCCCCCGGCCCGAGGAAGACTGAGTACGGGAAGGCCGGGTGGTAGTCGGTGTAGGGGAACGAGGAGAGCCCGAGCGGGTAGTCGGCCCCGACGCGGTTGCGCAGCGCGCGCATGTAAGTCGAGGCCTGCGGATAGCGGCCCTCGTAGTGGCCCTCGGCGTCGATCACGAGGCAGTCGGCCCCGCGCGCGGCCGTCGCGGCGCCGACCCGGGCCTCGGCCTTCGGCTTTCGCCCGTAGACGAACTGCCAGCCGCAGACCTTGAGCCCGCGCGCCTTGAGCTGGGAGACCAGGCTCGCCGAGAACTGCGACCACACGGAGCCGGCGTCCCCCGACTTGATCAGCACGACCTCGATCCCGCGGCGCTTCGCCTTCAGGGCGATCCGCGCCGCGCTGCCGCCGGCCTTGCTCACGTACCAGATCCACATCCCGTCGCCGGCCAGCGGCCCCTTGACCGTGTCCGCGGGCGGGGTCTCGGGGGTCTGCGAGCGCGCCTCGCCCAGCGGGCGGGCGGCGCAGAGAACGCCGGTCGCGAGCGCGCAGCAGGCGATCGCGACGGCCCGGGTGCGCATCGAGGCCATCGTCATGAGCGTATGCAGGCACTAACACGCGCCCGCACGAAAAGCTGCACCCTCAGCCGGGCTGCTCGGCCCTCCGCTTGACGGCCTTCAGCAGCCGGTTGACGACGATCACGTGGCCGTTGGTCCCGATCACGAGCGCGCGGTAGACGCTGCCCTCGAGGCCGGGGAAGTCGGCGCGGGTCTCGGCCCGCAGCATCGTCTCCTCGTCCTTGGTCGGCTCGAGGCTGAAAACCAGCCCGTAGCGCGAGAAGCGGTGCTGGCCCTCGAGCGCAAGGGCGGCGGGCTCGATCACGCGGGCGACGACGAAGCCGGGGACGGTGGAGCCGATGCGGCCGGGCTCGCCGCTGCGCTCGGTCTCCGAGCAGCCCAGCATCCTGGCGATTCGCCGCGTGCGCCGCCGCCGAAGGCGCCGGGGACGACCTGTAGCAGCGCCTCCCAGACCCGCTCGCGCGGCGCCCGCACGAGGACCCCGTGCTCGTCTATGTGCGGCAGGTCCTCGAGGGGGATGTCGACCGTGCGCGCCATCCCCCCGGGGCCGTCAGCCGGCCGCTCGCCGGCCCTCGAGCGCCTCGCGGGCGCTCTCGTCCGCGTGGTAGCTGGAGCGCACCAGCGGCCCGCAGGCGACCGACTCGAACCCGATCTCGCGAGCCGCCCGCTCGAGCGCCTCGAACTCCTCGGGGTGCCAGTAGCGCGTCACCGGCAGGTGGTTCTCGGTCGGGCGCAGGTACTGGCCGACCGTCAGGACCTGGACGCCGTGTTCGCGCAGGATCCCGAAGGTCTCGACCATCTCGCCGTGCTCCTCGCCCAGGCCCGACCATCAGGCCCGACTTGGTGATCACCTCGTCGCCGCCCATCTCCTTCGCCATCCGCAGGACGCGCGCCGAGCGCATGAAGTCGGATCCTCGCCGGGCGACCGGATAGAGGCGGGGCACGGTCTCGACGTTGTGGTTGAAGACGTCGGGGCGCTCGGCGATCACCTTCGCGAGCGGCATCTCCTGGCCGCGGAAGTCCGGCGTCAGGACCTCGACCTTGCAGCCGGGCGCGAGCTTGCGGATCGAGCGGATCACGCCGACGAAGGCGCTCGCGCCGTAGTCGGGGAGGTCGTCGCGGTCCACCGAGGTGACGACCGCGTGGCGAGCCCCATCCGCTTGACCTGGTTGGCGACGCGCAGCGGCTCCAGCGGGTCGTTCCAGGTCGGCTTGCCCGTCTGCACGTTGCAGAAGCCGCAGCGGCGGGTGCAGACGTCGCCGAGGATCATGAAGGTCGCCGTCCCGCGCTCCCAGCACTCGCCGACGTTCGGGCAGTTCGCCTCCTCGCAGACCGTGTGCAGGTTGTCCGCCGCGATCGTCTTCTTCAGCCGGCGGTAGTTCGGCCCGCCCGGCGCGGGCACCTTGAGCCAGGGGGGCTTGCGCGAGCGGAACGCGACCTTGCCCTCTCCGTCCTGCGCCGCCCCGCCGGGGTTCGCGCGCGAGCGCGTGACGTGCAGGCGCTCCGCGGGCGCCTCCGTGGCGGTGCCGCTGTCCGGCCTCTCGGTCGCCATCGGCTCCTACGCTACCGGCGCGCCCGCTCGGCCCGGCGCGCCAGGGCCTCGTGGCCGACCTCGACCGGCCTCCGTCCGTAGACCGCGCCGAAGCGCTCGGCAACCGCGTCCATGAAGCCGGCCATGTCGACCGCTCGCTCCCAGCTCGCGGCAGACGGAGGTCATCCGGCAGCCCTCGATCCCGCAGGGGACGATCCACTCGAAGGGCTGGAGGTCGTTGTTGACGTTGATCGCGAAGCCGTGGGTGGTGACCCCGCGGCTGACGTGGACGCCGATCGAGCCGATCTTCGCGCGGCCCTCGCGGGCGGCGCCGGGCGCCGGCCTCGGCCAGACGCCGGTCAGCCCCTCGATCACCTCGGCCGTCCCGCCCCCGTGAGCGCGGCGATCATCACCCGCTCCATGCGCGCGGCGAGTCGCGATCACACCGCTCCATCCGGCGACGTAGCGTCGTGGACGTCGTCGCCGTAGCGGCTTCAGCGAGACGATCGGATAGCCGACCAGCTGGCCGGGGCCGTGGTAGGTGACGCGCGCCGCCGCGGTCGGTCTCGGCGATCTCGATTCCCTGCATGCGGTACCAGTCCTCGCCCATCGGCAGCTCGCCCGGCTGGGCGCGCCGCCCCTTCGTGTAGACGGGCGGGTGCTCCAGCAGCAGCAGCACGTCAGGGATCGCCTCCGCCTGGCGGGCGGCCTCGAGGCGCTTCTGCAGGGCGCGCGCCTCCCGCGTAGGGCACCTCGCCGAGCCGCGCGCACCAGATCTCGTCCACGCGCCGATTGTCCCACGTGGCCGCCGCCGGCCCGGCCCGCGAGCGTCCAGGATCGAGCGGGCGGCAGGGACTCCCGCGTCCGCCCGAGTCAGTCGAGCTGGATGATCCCCGTCACCAGCAGCAGGATCAGGGTGAGGACCGCCGAGACGAGCAGCGAGCCCGCGCAGCCGAGGTTGTTGGAGAAGAAGACGAACACCCGCCGGGCTTACCCGCTGAGGGCCGGTTCAACCGGCTTGGCCTAGAGCGCGAGGCCCAGAGGGGATCTCGAGCAGCCCCCGCACGCGCGCCAGGAACTGGGCGCCGTCGGCGCCGTAGAGGATGCGGTGGTCGCAGGCGAGGGTGACGCCCATCAGCTGCGCGGGCGGCGATCTCGCCGTCGTCGAGCGACCACGGGCTTCGCCTTCAGCTCGCCCGACGGCGAGGATCGCCCGCCTGCGGCGTGTTGATCACCGCGTGGAAGTTGGAGATCCCGTACATCCCCAGGTTGGAGACGGTGAAGGTGCCGCCCGAGAGCTCGGGCGGGGTGATCGTGCCGTCGCGCACCCTTCGCGGCCAGCGCCCGGGTCTCGGCCGAGATCTGCCGCAGGCCCTTGCAGGTCGGCGTCGAAGACGGTGGGCACGACGAGCGCGTCCTGGGCCGCGACCGCGACGCCGACGTTGACCCGCGAGTAGAGCTCGAGCCTGCCCGTCGCGGTAGGCGCCGTTGGCGCGCGGGAACTCGCGCAGCGCGAGCGCGCAGGCCTTGACGACCATGTCGTTGAAGGACGGCACCGCCTCGCCCTCCGCCGCCGACTGCCTTCAGCGCCTTCCGCCCCTCGACCGCCGCGGCTCATGTCGATCTCCGCCTGGAGGTAGAAGTGCGGCGCGGTCGCCTTCGACTCGGCCATCCGCCGCGCCACGGTCTGCTGGAGCTTGCGTCAGCTCGACGACCTCGACCTGCGCCCTTGGCGGTCTCCGGCTTCTCCCTCGCGCCCGGCGTCGGCCCTGCGCGCGGCGCCTGCGGCGGGCGCCGCGGCGCGCGGCCGCGAGCCGCGGCGCGCCGCGCCCCGTGCGCGAGCGCCTTCTCGACGTCGGCCTTGACGATCCGCCCCCCGGGCCCCGACCCGCTCAGCGGTGGCGAGTCCAGCCCCGCTCCTGCGCGATCCGCCGCGCGATCGGAGAAGCCTTGACCCGCCCTCCGTCACCAGCCCGCCGCGGCGGAGGCTGCGCGGCTCGCCGCCTGCGGCTGGCGCGGCTGCGGCCGGCGGTGCGCCGTGGCTGCCGGCTCCGGGGCGGTAGGGGTGGCCGGCCCGGAGGCCTCCGCCATCTACGCCCGCCGCCGCTCGCTTCGGCGCCGCCGGTCGCCGCTCGCGGGCGCGCCGTGGCACGCGCCACCGCGGCCGCCCCGCTCCGCCGCCTCGCCGCATCCCCGACCCGCGCGATCACCTCGCCGATCGGCAACGTCTCGCCCTCCTGCGCCACGATCTCGCTCAGCGTCCCGGCGCGATCGGCCTCGTAGACCATGTTCGCCTTGTCGGTCTCGATCTCGACCAGCTCGTCCCCGACCGCGACCTCGTCCCCGACGGACTTCAGCCACTTGATGACGGTCCCCTCCTCCATCGAGTCGGAGAGGCGGGGCATGACGATGTCGGCCATCAGAGGCTCCCCTCCAGGGTCTCGAGCGCCGCGCTGACCACGTGCTCGGCGTGCGGGATCGCGGCCTGCTCCATGCGCTTCGAGTAGGGCATCGGCACGTCGGCCCGGTGACCCGCTGGACGGGCGCGTCGAGGTGGTCGAAGGCCTGCTCGGTGATCAGGGCGGCGAGGTTGGCCCCGACGCCGCCGTGGGGCCAGCCCTCCTCGACGATCACGGCGCGGTTCGTCTTGCGGACCGACTCGAGGATGGTGTCGAGGTCGAGCGGGCGCAGGGTGCGCGGGTCGATCACCTCTGCCTCGGCGTGGTGCTCGTTGGCGAGCGTCTCGGCGGCCTTCTGGGCCGTCTCGGCCATCCGCAGGATCCCGATGATCGTCACGTCCGAGCCCTCGCGGCGGATCGCGGCCCTGCCGAAGTCGACCAGGTGGTCCTCGTCGTCGGGCACCTCGCCCCGCATGCCGTAGAGGGTCTCGTGCTCGATGAAGATCACGGGGTTGTCGTCGCGGATCGCCGCCTTCAGCAGTCCCTTGGCGTCGGCGGGGGTGGAGGGGCAGGCGACCAGCAGGCCCGGGATCTGGAGGAACATCGCCTCGAAGCTGTGGGAGTGGGTCGGGCCGAGCTGGTGGCCGCCGCCGCCCGGCATCCTGATCACCATCGGGACGCGGACCTGGCCGCCGAACATGTAGGGGATCGCAGCCGCGTGGTTGACGATCTGGTCCATCGCGAGCAGCGAGAAGTTCACGGTCATCATCTCCACCACCGGGCGCAGCCCTGCCATCGCGGCGCCGACTCCGCAGCCGACGATCGTGTTCTCGGAGATCGGGGTGTCGCGCACCCGCTTCTCGCCGAACTCGTCGAGCAGGCCCTCGGTCACCTTGAACGCCCCCTGGAAGACGCCGACGTCCTCGCCCATCACGAACACGTCCTCGTCCGCCCGCATCTCCTCGGCCATCGCGTCGCGCAACGCCTCGCGCATCCGGAGGGTCGCCATCAGCCCCCGTCCTCGGGCGGTCCCTCGGGGTCGGGCCGGTCGCCCTCGGCCTCGCGGCGCGGCGCGGCGCCGGGCTCGGCGTAGGCTGCGCCCCGCTCGGCCAGGCGCTGCGCGCGATCGCCGGCCTTGCGCTCCTCCTCGCCGGGGTGGGTGTCGGGCGAGCGCTCGTCCACCGCGTACCAACCCGGCACCTGCTCGCCGACGACGTAGAGGTGGTCGTAGAGCGAGGCGAGGTCGGGCTCGGGCGAGTCGTCGGCGAACTCGACGGCGCCGAGCACCTCCGCCTCGGCCCGCTCGCGGATCTCCGCGACCTCGTCCTCGCTCAGCACCCCCTCCTCCGTGAGGCGGGCGGCGAAGGTCTCGACGGGGTCGCGCCGCTGCCACTCCTCGCACCTCCTCCTTGCGCCTGTAGACCTCCGGATCGGCCGCGGAGTGGCCGCGGTAGCGGTAGGTGAAGGCCTCGACCAGGGTCGGCTTGCGGTCCTCACGGGCGAGGCGGATGTGCTCGGCGACCGTCTCGCGCACGGCGAGTACGTCCATGCCGTCCACGCGCACGCCGGGCACGCCCAGGCCCTCGGCCTTGCGGGAGAGATCCGTCACGGCCGAGTGCCGCTCGATCGCGGTGCCCATCCCGTAGAGGTTGTTCTCGACGAGGAAGACGACCGGCAGACTCCAGAGCGCGGCCAGGTTCATCGTCTCCCCGAAGTTCCCGGTGTTCGAGGCGCCGTCGCCGAACATGCAGACGGTCACCGTGTCCTCAGCCCTGTAGTCCGAGGCGAGGCCGAGCCCGGCGGCGAGCGGCAGGTTGCCGCCGACGATCCCGTAGCCGCCCATGAAGCGCCGCTCGAGGTCGAAGATGTGCATCGAGCCGCCGCGTCCGCCCGAGGTCCCGTCCACGCGGCCGAAGAGCTCGGCCATCACCCGCTTGGGGTCCGTGCCGCGCGCGATCGCGTGGCCGTGGGTGCGATAGGTGCCGATCAGGTAGTCGTCGGGCCGCATCACCGAGGTGGTGCCGACGATCGTCGCCTCCTCGCCGATCGCCAGGTGGAGGAAGCCTCCGGCCTTGGCCTTCTGGTACTGGCGGCCCGCCTCCTCCTCGAAGCGGCGGATCAGCGCCATCGTCGCCAGCAGCTCGCGGCAGGTCTCCGCGTCGGGCAGCTTCAGCGCGGGGCGGCCGTCGCCGCCGCCGCCCGCCGGCATGCCCTCGTTGGTCCTGTCCTCGGTCTCGGCGCTCTTGGCATCGGCCACGCTCTCAGCGTACCCCCACCAACGCTCGGCTAGGGACGGCGATAGCCTCACGAGCGTGGACTGGGGCGTCGGCAGCTACGAGCGGTTGGCGGTCGAGATCGAGCCTGCCGCCGCCGCGTGCGTGGACGCACTCGAGCTCGAGTCCGGCCACATCCTGGATCTCGCGTGCGGCAACGGCAACGCGGCCGTCTACCGCGGCGCGCCGGCCTTGAGACGACCGGCATCGACGCCGCCCGGCGCCTGATCGACGCGGCGCGGGAGCGCTTCCGCGCGGCGGGCCTCGAGGGCAGCTGGGAGGTCGGCGACGTGCAGGAGCTGCCGTTCGCGGACGACTCCTTCGACGGCGCCGTCTCGGTGTTCGGAATGATCTTCGCGGAGGACGGCCGCGCCGCGGCGAAGGAGGCCCGGCGGGTCGTGCGCCCCGGCGCTCCGATCGCGATCACCGCCTGGCTCCCCGAGGGCGGCATCGGCGAGACGATGCGCCACATCCGCGGCGTCGTCGCCGAGTACGCGGAGCCTCCCGCCGACGCACCTGAGCCCGTCGCCTGGCACGAGGAGGATGCCCTGCGCGACCTGTTCGGCGCCGGGACGCGGATCACCAGGCACTCGATTCGCTTCACCGCGGAATCGCCGGCGGCGTGGGTGGTCGAGCAGCGCGAGCACCACCCGGCCTGGGCCGCGATGCAGGAGGCGGTTCCGCCGCAGCGCTTCGACGAGCTCGCCGACGAGGTGACCGAGATCCTCTCCGAGCACAACGAGGACCCGGAGGGATTCGCGCTCAGCAGCCCCTACCTGCTGGCGCGCGCCGAAGCCTGACGCCTAGCGGGACGCCGCGGCGCCGCCGGCATCACCCTACGGCGGCCCCTCGCCGCCGGCATCACCCTACGGCGGCGCCTTTGCGGCCGCCTCCAGCCGGTCGTCTCCCCAGAAGAGCTCGTCGCCCACCGCGACCGTCGGGATGCCCTCGACGCCCAGCTCGATGGCGCGATCCGTCTCGCGCCGCAGCCTCTCCTTGACCGAGGTCGTCTCGATCCCCTTCAGCACCGCCTTCGGGTGCAGCTCGCAGGCGGCGGCGGCGATCACCAGGTTGTCGCGGTCGGAGAGGTCTCGCCCGGCGGCGAATACCTGGCGGAAGGCGGCGAGGCTGAAGGAGACGACCCGGCCGGACTCCTTGGCGTAGGTCGCTGCGCGCAGCGGGTCGAGGCTGTAGTTGTCGATCGGCCAGCCCTCCGGGTAGACGACCTCCGGCAGGCCCCGATCGCGGGCGCGCCGCTGGATCTCGTCGAGGTCGGCAGAGCGGTCCTCTTCGAAGGACCAGGGCCGCCGCCCGGTCACCTTGAGCAGGTGCCCGAAGGAGATCGGCACCCACTCGGGCTGTTCGGCGCCGGTCTCGGCGAAAACGCCGCTGATCGCTCCGCCGCCAGGTACGAGTAGGGGGAGCTGAAGTCGTAGAAGAAGTAAGCGCTCACGCGGGTCGGAGCCGATCTCAGCGGGGTGGGATCAGGCCGAGTGGCGGGACGGGGAACCGAGCGGCGAGGACGGGTGAGCCAGGACGCGGCGAAGGGTCGCCCCACCTCCCTAGGCTCGCGCAGAACCTGCCGGTAGGTGAACCGGAGGACGGCGAACCCGAGCGACTGCAGGGCCGCGTCCCGGGCCCGGTGGGCCTCGAAAGCGGCGCGATCGCCGTGGAAGCGGAAGCCGTCCGTCTCCGCGACCACCCGCTGCTCGCGCGAGAAAGTCGACTTCGTGGGTGCCCACCCGCGAGTTCACCTCCGGCGCCGGCAGCCGGTGGCGGCGCCAGCGCAAGGAAGCGCCGCTCGAGCTCGCTGCGTGTGAGCTCGTCGGCGGACGTGTCGTACGGCTCGGCGAGGCGGAGGTCGATCGCCCGGCGGGCGGCACGGAGGTAGAGATCGCGCTCGGCGGTGGACATGAGGTCGCGGAGGGTGCGTTCAACGTTCGTGACCGGGATGCATCCGCGGCGTGCGACTGAAGCGCGGTCAAGCAGCAACGAGGAATGGACCCGGATGCCGCGGCGGCTCGGTCGCCCGGTGATGCCCGGGACGGTCACGTCAATCGGGACAAGCAGCGAGGGAAGGAGGCCCCAGAGGTACGCGGCGCTCCCATGGCTCACGGCGGCCTTCTCGCCACAGGCGAGCGCAGCCGCCAGGCAGCGGCCGTGAGGGCCGACGCGCGGGTGCCCGACGGCATAGACCCCGCGGTGGAGCCGGTGCAAGATCCCGCCACGCGCGCGTCGGGCCGCCGCGTGGCGATCGATCCCGACCGCCGCAGCTGCGCGAGCGTCACGACCCCGTGCTGGCGCGCGGCGAGGTCGGCAAGCCGGCGATCATGAGGTTTGTTGCGCATAGCGCAACTAAGTTCATGACGACGCCGATTCGCCCCCGGCCGGGACGGCACCAGGCCGCCGTTTGCCCGGCGCTACGCGTGGATCGCCCAGCCCTCGACGGCCCGGGCGCCGTCGAGCACGGCCTCCGACATCGTCGGGTGCGGGTGGATGATGCGCGCCAGCTCGGGGTAGCCGCCCTCGAGGGCCATCACGTCGACGAGCTCGCTGATCATGTCGCAGGCGATGTTGCCGACGATGTGGGCGCCGAGGATCTCGCCGTAGGCCGCGTCGCCGACGATCTTGACAAGGCCGGCGCGGTCGTCGTAGACGACGGAGGCACCTGCGCCGCCGAGCTTGAACTTGCCGACCTTGACATCCTTGCCGGCCGCCTTCGCCTCCTCCTCGGTCATGCCGACGCTCGCGACCTGGGGGTGGCAGAAGGTCGCCCCGGGGACCAGGCCGAGGTCGATCGGGTGCGCCTCCGCGCCGGCGGCCGTCTCGGCCGCTATCTCGCCCTCGAGCGAGGCCTTGTGCGCGAGCGCCGGGCCGCGGACCATGTCGCCGATCGCGAAGACGCCCGCGGCGCTGGTGCGCTGCAGCTCGTCCACCTTGACGCGGCCATCGTCCTCCAGCTCCACCCCCGCCTTGTCCAGGCCCAGGCCCTCGACGTCGGGCTTGCGGCCGCCGGCGATCACGAGGTGGTCGGCCTTGACCTCCTTGTCGCCGGCCTTGACCGTGACGCCGCCCTTCTGCTCGCTGACGCCCTCGACCTTGGTGCCGGTCAGGACCTCGATCCCGTCCTGCTTGAACTGGCGCTCGACAACGCGGGCCATGTCCTTGTCCTCGGCGGGAAGGATCTGGTCGAGCATCTCGATCAGGGTCACCTGCACCCCCATGCGGGCGTAGGCCGAGGCGATCTCGGCGCCTGAGGCGCCGGCGCCCGCGACCGCGAGCGCCTTCGGCATCTGCTCCAGCGACCAGGCGCCCCAGGTGTCGATCACGCGGTCGGAGAAGTCAATGCCGGGGATCGGCATCGCAACGGAGCCGGTGGCGAGGATGATCGCCTTCGCCTCGTGCGCCTCGCCGCCGACCTCGACCTTGCCGCCGCCCGCGAGGCTGCCCTCGCCCGCGAGGAAGTCGATCTTGTTCTTCTTCCAGAGCATCGTGACGCCGTCCTCGAGCGTCTTCGAGACCTTCGCGCGGCGGGTCTGGACCGCCTTCCAGTCGATCTCGACGCCGCTCGCCTTGATCCCCAGCTCGGCACCGGACTCGTTGACCTCGGAGTAGACCTGGGCCGTGTGCAGCACGGTTTTCGCCGGGATGCAGGCGTAGTTGAGGCAGCGCCCGCCGGCCTTGTCGCGCTCCACGACGGCCGTCTTCTGGCCGAGCTGCGCGGCGCGGATCGCGGCCACGTAGCCGCCGGGCCCGCCCCCGATCACGATCACGTCGTAGCTCGCCATCGGCGCTCGACTCTATCGGAGAGGCGGAGCGCCGCCCGCGCGGGCGGGTCCGCCACCTGCGGGGCGCTGCTACTCGTCGGAGAGGCGGCCGCGCGCGGCCTCGTCGCCGCTCGGCTCGTCGACCGTCTCCATCACGCCGAGCAGCTCCGTCACCCGGCAGACGAGCAGGCGCTCCTCGTCCACCTCGACCCAGCTTCCGGCGGTCGAGGGGAAGACGACGTGGTCGCCGGCGCGGACGGGCATCCGCACCCCGGCCGACTCCCACCAGTCCACGCCGCTGCCGACGGCGAGCGACGATTCCGTGCTGCGGCGGGTCCTCCTGCGCGCCGGGGGGCACGACGAGGCCGGAGCGCCGCATGCGGTCCGGGTCGAGCTCCTTGATCACGACGCGGTCGAAGAGGGGCTTGAGCTGGTGGCGCGCCACGGCCTACGACCCCGGGCGCTCGGGCATCTGGATCCGGGCCATCGCCCGGATCATGAAGAAGAAGAGCGCGCCGAGGCCCACCAGCAGCAGGACCGACCCGATCGCCTGGAGCAGCGAGAGGCTCTGGGCGCCCACGAGCCCCGCCGCGGTGCTCAGTAGGAGCAAGACCAGGAGCATCTGGAAGCCCAGCACCGCCCAGTAGCGCGCCCGCCACATCCCCACGGCCATCATCCAGAGCACGACCGAGAAGGCCGCGAGGGGCAGCGGCTCGGGCTCGGAGCCGCGGATCTCGACGCCGCCGATCGCCGCGACCACCGCCGACGCCGTGAAGATCAGGGCGATCACGGCGGAGATCGCGGCGCCCACGGCCACGACACGCGGGCGCTCGCCCTCGGCCAGCGGCCTCAGCTCGGCCCGCGCCGCGGCATTCCGCTCCTCCGCGCGGCGGGCCATCCGCTCCTGGAAGCTCTCCTCCGGCTCCCCGGAGGCTCCCTCCGGCGCCGCGGCCGCGGCGCCGTTCCCCCGCTCGCCGGCCCCCGCGCGCCGCTTGCGCTTGCGGAGCTCGCCGCGCTTGCGCTCGCGGTTCGCCATCAGGCGGCGTCGGCCTTGACCGCGGCGTCAATCGGCTCCATCAGGGCGCGCGCCGCGGCAGCGGGGTCGAAGGCGTCGCGGATCGCCCGCACCACGCAGATCCGCCGCGCGCCGGCGGCGACCACCTGCGCCACGTTCGAGGGGTCGATCCCTCCGATCGCGAACCACGGCAGCGTCGCCTCCCGCGCCGCGTGCTCGATCAGCCCGAGGCCCGTGCCGGGGCGGCCCTCCTTGGTCGGGGTCTCCCAGACCGGCCCGACGCTGATGTAGTCCACGGGCTGGGCGTGGGCGGCCACCACCTGCTCGGGCGAGTGGGTGGATAGGCCGATCAGGGCGTCGGGCCCGAGGATCTCGCGCGCGATCGCCGGAGGCACGTCTTCCTGGCCGACGTGGACCCCGTCGGCGTCGAGCTCGTTCGCGAGGTGGGGGTCGTCGTTGACGATGAAGGGGGCGCTGTAGATGTCGGCGAGCCGCCGGAACGTCCTGGCGGAGCGCTCGATCGCGGCCGGGGGGCGCTCGCGGTCGCGCAGCTCGACGATCCCGGACCCGCCGGCCAGCGCTGCCAGGAGCAGCGGCTCGGGGTCCTTGCCGTGGGGCAGGGCGTCGCAGACGAAGAAGAGGCGCGACCAGCCGAGGCGCTCGCGGCGCAGCGAGCCGATGCCCTCTGGGGGAGTCAGTCGCCGCGGGGGGGTGCTCGGCCCGGTCACCGGCCAAGCCTAGATCACGGGCTGGGGCGCCCGCCCGGGAGTACGATGAACGGAGCAACGGGAGCCCACCAGAGGGCTGAGAGGGCGGCTGAAGCGCCGCCGACCGTAGGAACCTGATCCGGGTAATGCCGGCGCAGGGATGGTTGGAAGGCTCTTCAGCGCCGCCCCCACCGCGAGCGGCGATGACCGAACGGAAACCCCCATATGACGCGCTGATTGCAGGCGGCGGCCTGATCGGGCTCGCCTGCGCGTGGCGCGCGGCGCGCCGCGGCCTCCGGGTGCGCGTCCTCGAGCGCGACCGCGCGGGCGCTGCCGCCAGCGCGGTCGCGGCGGGCATGCTCGCGCCCGTGGGAGAGGCGAGCTGGGGCGAGAATGCCCTGCTCGGCCTCGGCATGGCCTCGCTGGAGCTGTGGCCGCGCTTCGCGGCCGAGCTGGAGGCCGAGAGCGGGGAGCCCGCGGGCCTCGGGCGCGAGGGCGCGCTGCACGTCGCGCTCGACCGCGACGAGGCCGAGGCGCTGAGGCGCCATCACGAGCTGCACCGCGAGCTCGGGCTCGACTCCGAGTGGCTGCGCCCGAGCGGCGCGCGCCGACTCGAGCCGGGACTGGCGCCCTCGGTCAGAGCCGGGTTGCACGTTCCAGGCGAGGGGGTCGCCGACCCGGTGGCGGTGACGGCCGCGCTGCTGACCGCGCTCGCCCGGCTCGGAGTCGAGGTGGACGAGGGCGCCGAGGTGGCCGGCCTCGACCTCGGCCCGGATGGCTGCGAGGTGACCCTGGCCGGCGGCGAGAGAATCGCCGCCGAGCGCATCGTCGTCGCGGCGGGGGCCTGGAGCGGCGTCGCCGATTGGCTGCCGGCGGCGGAGCGGCCGCCGGTGCGCCCGGTGAAGGGAGAGATCCTCACCCTGCGCAGCCCCGGCGGCGCGGCGCCCTGCGAGCGGATCGTGGCCGGCGAGCGCGTCTACTTGGTACCTCGGCCCGACGGTCGCTTGATCGTCGGCGCGACGATGGAGGACCGCGGGTTCGACACCGCCGTGACGGCGGGCGGTGTGCATGAGCTGCTGCGCGAGGCCTACCGCGTCCTTCCGGAGATCGCCGAGCTCGAGCTGATGGAGGCGCGCGCGGGGCTGCGCCCGGGCACCCCGGACAACGCGCCCGTGATCGGCCTCGGCGGCGACCCGCGTCTGGTGCTTGCGACGGGGCACCACCGCAACGGGGTGCTCCTCGCGCCGGCCACCGCCGAGGCGGTGGCGGCGCTGCTCTGCGGAGAGGAGCCCGAGGTGGACCTGGCCCCCTTCTCACCGCGGCGCTTCGCGGCGACCCCGGCCCGCGGCGCCTCGGCTCAGGCGGTGGCCCGGTGAGGATCCGGCTCAACGGCGAGGCCGCGATCCTTCCTGACGACGCCACGGTCGCGACGGCGGTCAGCACGGCCGGCACCGGGCTCGGCCCCCGCGGCCTGGCCGTCGCCGTGAACGGGGAGGTCGTGCCGCGCGGCGAGTGGGACGCGACGCCGCTGACGGAGGGCCAGAACGTCGAGGTCGTCGCCGCGATCCAGGGAGGATCCGGCGAGGGCCTCGAGCTGGGCGGCCGCACGTGGGGCTCGCGCCTGATCGTCGGCAGCGGCGGGTTCCGCTCGCTCGAACAGATGGAGCACGCCCTCGTCGCCTCCGGAACGGAGATCGTCACGGTCGCCCTGCGGCGGGTGGACCCCGGCGCCGAGGGCTCGGTGATCGATCTCGTGGACCGGCTCGGCGTCTTCCTGCTGCCGAACACGGCGGGCTGCTACACGGCCCGTGACGCTGTTCGGACGGCCCACCTCGCGCGCGAGGCATTCGAGACCGACTGGGTCAAGCTGGAGGTGATCGGCGACGACCGCACGCTCTACCCCGACGCAGTGGAGCTGCTCGACGCGGCCGAGACCCTGGTGGACGAGGGCTTCACGGTCCTGCCCTACACGAACGACGACCCGATCCTGGCGCGCCGCCTCGAGGACGCGGGCTGCGCGGCTGTGATGCCGCTGGGCTCGCCGATCGGCTCCGGGATGGGGATCCGCAATCCCTACAACCTCCAGGTGATCACCGAGCGCGCCGGCGTGCCAGTGATCTGCGACGCGGGCATCGGCACAGCCTCCGACGCCGCCCTGGCGATGGAGCTCGGCTGCGACGGGGTCCTGCTCGCCAGCTCGGTCTCCGGCGCAGAGGACCCGGCCGGGATGGCGCTGGCGATGCGCGCGGCAGTCGAGGCCGGCTACGCGGCCCGGCAGGCAGGCCGGATTCCCCGCCGGCTGCACGCCGAGGCGTCGACTCCGGTCGAGGGAGCGCCCGAGCTCTGAGGGCTTGTCCAGCGCTGGGGCGCGGGATATGCTCGCGCCGACCGGGCCGGAAGTGGCTGGCGAAGCGACCACAGGGAGGCGGGGATGAGGAGAAGCTCGAGGGCGACGAGGATCGGTTTCGCGCTCGCGGCATCTGTCGCGACGCTGGCAGCGATCACGGGTAGCGCGACGGGGTTCCAGCCCGTCGGCTCCGACGACTTCCGGGTCTCCGTCATCGGCGCTGACGGGGACACCGACTCCGGCCTGACGGAGTCCTTCCTCGACGTCGTCCACAACACCAAGCGCAACGAGTACCTGGCCTTGTTCGCCGGCGACCCCGTCGCCGACGGCGACTTCGAGATCCTGGGCCAGCGGATCTCCGCGGCCGGGGCGCGCGTGGGACCGACGTTTCCGATCTCGAACTCCGGTGCGGGCAACGACTCCTTCCAGCCGGCCGCCGCCTACCACCCGAAGCGGAACGAGTACCTGGTCACTTTCCAGAGCGATCAGCTGAACGGCAGCGACAACGAGATCTACGGCCAACGCCTGTCCGCCACCGGCACGGAGATCGGCGGGGACTTCCGCATCTCCAACGCGGGCGACCAGGGCGCCAACCACGAAGCGGACCAGCCCGCGATCGCCTTCGACAGCAAGCGCGGCAGCTACCTCGTCGCGTTCGAGTCCGAGGGGCTGGCGACCGACGGCGAGCAGGAGATCTTCGCACAGCGCGTCTCGGCGACCGGCGCCCAGATCGGCGGGGACCAGCGCGTCAGCACGGTCGGCGCGGACGGCGACACGAACCGCGACGCGGACTTCGCCGGGATCGCCTACAACCGCAAGCGCGATCAGTTCCTGGTGGTCTTCGAGGCGAACGCGCTGTCGAGTCCCGCCGAGCAGGAGATCTTCGGCCAGAGACTGGCCGGCCCGGGCGCTCCGATCGGGGGAATCATCGGCGTCTCGAACGCCGGGCCCGAAGGGGACCCGAACTACGAGGCGGTTAGCCCGACCGTGGCCTACGGCGCCAAGCGCGACAACTATCTCGTGGCCTTCCACGGGGAGAACTTCGCCAGTCCGGGCGCCGGCGAAATCTTCGCCCAGCGGATCTCCTCCGCGGGGGTTGCACAAGGCGGTGATGTCCAGGTCTCGTTCTCCGGCGCGGCGACCGAAATCGCGCGGCTCGGTGGAGCTGCCCCGGCGTCGCCTACAGCAACGTCGCGGGTGAGTTCTTCGTCACCTGGGACGGCGAGGGCCTGCCCACGCTCAGCGAGCAGGAGGTCTTCGGCCAGCGGGTCGCCGCCGGTGGGCGCCTGCTCGACGGGAACGTGCGCCTCTCGATCGCGGGCGCCGACGGGGACGCCGGTCGGTTCGCGGTCTTCTCGGCCGTCGGCGCGAGCACCACCGCGAGCCGCTATCTCACGGTCTGGGCGGCCGAGGACCTCCCCACCGACGACGAGTACGAGGTCTTCGGACGGCTCACCGCCGCGCCGCGCTGCGGCGGTCGCGCCGCGACCGTCGTGGGGACGGCCGGCAAGGACAAGCTCAAGGGAACGAAGAAGTCCGACGTGATCGTCGGGCTCGGCGGCCGCGACGTCCTCAAGGGCCTCGGCGGAGGCGACTTCCTCTGCGGCGGAGCCGGCAAGGACAAGCTTGCCGGGGGCAAGCAGAAGGACCGCCTCGTCGGCGGCGCCGGCAGGGACTCGTGCTCCGGCGGCGCGGCCAAGGACCGCGCCCGCTCCTGCGAGCGGAGCGCCGCTCTCTAACCGGCCCCACCGTCAGATCACGAACGCTTGAGCGCGTCGTCGCGCTATGCGAACATACGTTCTATGCGCTGGGAGGGTCAGAGGACCGAGGTCGAGGCCGAGCGGACGCTGCCGGGGCTCGACACCGAGCGAGTGCGAACCTTCGACGCGCCGGAGGCGATGGGGACCCGCTTCCACGAGGTCCGGGCCAAGTCGGCGCTGAACAGGGTCCCCGGCAGCTACCTGCCGTTCAACTGGACGGTGAACGCGTTCCGGGGGTGCAGCCATGCCTGCACCTACTGCTTCGCCCGCAACTCCCACACCTACCTCGACCTCGACGCCGGCCGGGACTTCGAGCGCGAGATCGTCGTCAAGGTCAACGTCCCCGAGCTGCTGCGCGCCGAGCTGAGCCGGCCGCGCTGGAAGCGCGAGCTGGTCGCGTTCGGGACGAACACCGACCCCTACCAGTGGGCGGAGGGCCGCTACAGGCTGATGCCGCCGATGCTGGAGGCCCTGCGCGACACCCGCACGCCGGTCTCGGTGCTGTCGAAGTCGCCGCTGCCGCTGCGCGACCTCGACCTCTACAAGGAGATCGCCGAGGTCGCTGACGCGAGCGTGAACTTCTCGGTGCCGACGCTCGAGGAGAGGGCCTGGCGCGAGACCGAACCTCACACCCCCCACCCGCGCAAGCGGCTGGAGGCGGTGGCGCGCTTCAACGAGGCGGGCATCCCCTCCGGGGTGCTGATCGCTCCGCTGATGCCCGGCATCAACGACAGCCCGGAGCAGGTGGAGGAGATAGTCGAGCTCGCCCGCGAGGCGGGCGCGACGTTCGTCAACGGGATCACGCTGCACCTCCGCCCCGGGGTGCGCGAGGTGTTCATGTCCTGGCTCTCCGCCGCCCGGCCGGACCTGGTCGACCGCTACGAGGGCATCTATGCGAAGGGGGCGTACGCGGACCCGCGCGAGCGCAAGCGGATCGGCGCGCTGGTCAGGGGCTACAGCCGCGGCTCGGACCCCCGCTACGAGCGCAGCCGCCGGCGCGCCGAGGCGGCCGCCTCGCGGGAGCGGGCCGCGCGCCCAAGCGAGCAGCAGAGCCTCTTCTGAGCGGCATTCCTCACGCGGCCGGCCGCGGCGAGGCGCGATTTCCCCGCGCCCCGCGCGGGTAGACCCCTTCAGGGCGAGACACGAGCGAAAGGAGGCGGGATGCCGCCGCGCGGAGTCAAGAAGGGCACGAAGCGCGCCCGTCAGTACGAGCACATCAAGGACTCGGCCAAGGACCGGGGCGCGTCGGAGGAGCGCGCCGAGGAGATCGCCGCGCGCACCGTGAACAAGGAGCGGGCGCGGAGCGGCGAGTCGCGGCAGAGCTCGCGCAGTTCGACCGAGGACATCTCATCGTCCCGGCGCGGCGGGCTGCGCTCGCACGGCTCGAAGCACACGGGCCGCACCCGCGAGCAGCTCTACAACGAGGCGAGGCGGCTCGGGATCGAGGGTCGCTCGAGGATGAGCAAGCGCCAGCTCGTCGGCGCGATCCAGGGCAAGAAGGGCTGACGCTCAGCCCTCGACGCCGGTGGCGTCGCGGGCGCCGGCTCGACTCGGCGGGCCACGCTGCCCGGAACACCGCGAGCATGAACACGTCAGTGGGTGATCGTGCCCGCTCCCGCGGCCCCACGGGAGGGGCTTTCCCTATTTGTCTACAGGGCTTATAGAAAAACCTGGGACTCTGATCAGCTTTCCAACCTTTCCAACTCAGAAGGTGGGGTTGTCTGCTACCGTGGCGCGCTGACTTTGTCCAGTAACTCAATCAGGAAAGGCCAAAACAACCAGATGACCAACGAGAAGAACAACCGCCTGTCGCGGCTCGCCGCGCGGCTGGGGATCGCGGGGATCGCCTTGGCGGCGACGCTCGGGATCGCGGCCTGCGGCGGCGATGACGACGACAATGGGGGCGGTGGCGGCGGAGGAGAGGTCGCGCTCGTGGCCTACTCGACGCCGCAGCAGGCGTTCGAGGAGGGGCTCATCCCCGCCTTCCAGGACACCGATGCCGGTTCCGGCGTCGAGGTGTCGACCTCCTTCGGAGCCTCCGGGGACCAGCGGCGCGCGGTCGAGGCCGGCCAGCCCGCCGACCTCGTCGACTTCTCACTCGAGCCCGACATGCTCAGCCTCGTCGAGGCGGGCCTCGTCGCGGAGGACTGGAACAGCGGCCCGACCAAGGGCATCATCAGCAGCTCGGTCGTGACCCTGTCGGTCCGCCCCGGCAACCCCGAGGGGATCACCAGCTTCGACGACCTGCTCACCAAGGACGTCGAGATCATCACGCCGAACCCGGCGACGTCGGGCGGCGCGAAGTGGAACATCATGGCCGTCTACGGATCGCAGATCGAGGCGGGCAAGTCCGAGCAGGAGGCCCTCGACGCCGTCGCCACGGTGCTCGAGAAGACCTCGGTCCTCGACGACTCTGCTCGCGACTCGCTGCAGACGTTCGCCAGCGGCAAGGGCGACGTGCTGATCGGCTACGAGAACGAGGCCATCCAGGCCAAGGACGAGGGGATCGAGCTGGAGTACGTGATCCCGCCGTCGACGATCAAGATCGAGAACCCGGGCGCCGTCACCAGCGAGGCGGAGAACCCCGAGAGCGCGCAGGCGCTGCTCGACTTCATCCTCACGGATGAGGGTCAGCAGATCTTCGCCGACTACGGGTATCGCCCGGTGACCGAGTCCGTGCTCGCTGAGAACACGGACAAGTTCCCGGATGTCGCCGGCCTGTTCACGATCGCCGACTTCGGCGGCTGGGCCAAGGTCGACGACGAGTTCTTCAACGACGAGACCGGCAAGGTGACGGAGATCCTCCGTTCCCAGGGCGCGCCGCTCGAGTAGGAGGACTGAAGGGCAGCCATGACACCGCCGGCTGACACAGCGGTCGCGACCCCGCCGAGGGTGGGCCTGCGGGCCCCCTTCGGCGGGGAGCTGCTCACCCGCGGCGTGGTGATCACGTGGCTGAGCATCATCGTGCTGATCCCGCTCGCCGCGGTGGTGCTGCGCTCCACCGAAGAGGGGATGGGCGCGTTCTGGGACGCGATCTCGGAGCCGGAGGCCGTCTCGGCGATCAAGCTGACCGTGATCACCTCGTTCGTGATCGTCGCGATCAACGCCGTGATGGGCACCCTGATCGCCTGGGTGCTCGTGCGCGACGAGTTCCGCGGCAAGCGCTGGATCAACTCGATCATCGACTTGCCGTTCGCGCTGCCGACGATCGTCGCCGGGCTGACCCTGCTCGCGCTCTACGGCAACGACAGCCCGATCGGGATCAACGTCACCTACACGAAGGTCGCAGTGGGCCTGGCGCTCCTGTTCGTGACGCTGCCGTTCGTCGTGCGCGCGGTGCAGCCGGTGCTGCACGAGCTCGACGAGGAGATGGAGGAGGCCGCCGCGTCGCTCGGCGCCTCCAACCTGAGGATCTTCCGAAGCATCGTGCTCCCCAACCTGACGCCGGCGGTCATCGCCGGCTGCGCGCTCGCCTTCGCCCGGGCGATCGGCGAGTTCGGCTCCCTGGTGCTGATCACGGGGAACATCCCCTTCGACACCCAGGTCGCCTCCGTCTACATCTTCGGGCGCATCGAGTCCGACAACACCACGGCCGCCGCGGCGGTCGCGGTCCTGCTCCTCTTCATCTCGGTGCTCGTCCTCTTCCTGCTGAACCTCTTCGGGCGCTGGAGGACCCGCCATGACCGAGCCTAGCCGCCTATCTCGCTGGGGCATGCGCGGGGTGGCGCTGACCTACCTCGCGCTGCTGCTGGCGATCCCGCTGGTGATGATCTTCTTCAAGACCTTCGAGGACGGCATCCGCGAGCCGATCGAGGCCGTCACGAGCGAGGAGGGCCTGCACGCCTTCTGGCTGACGATCCTCTGCGTCGGCATCGCCGTGCCGCTGAACACCATCTTCGGCGTCACCTGCGCGATCGTGCTCGAGCGCCACAAGTTCTTCGGCAAGGGCCTGCTCAACTCCCTGATCGACCTGCCGTTCGCGGTGTCGCCGGTGGTCATCGGCCTGGCGCTGTTCCTCGTCTACGGCCGCGACGGTTGGCTCGGCGGGCCGCTGGCCGACGCCGGCATCCAGATCATCTTCTCCACCCCGGGGCTCGTGCTCGCGACCGTCTTCGTCTCGCTGCCGTTCGTGGTGCGAGAGGTCCAGCCCGTGCTGAAGGAGATCGGGACCGACCAGGAGCAGGCGGCCTCGACGCTGGGGGCCAACACCTGGCAGACCTTCTGGAAGGTGACCCTGCCCTCGATCCGCTGGGGCGTGACTTACGGGGTGGTCCTGGCGACCGCCCGCGCCCTCGGGGAGTACGGGGCCGTCGCGGTGGTCTCGGGGAAGATCTCGGGCCAGACCGAGACGCTGCCCCTGCTGGTCGAGAACGAGTACGTGAACTTCAACCTGGCCGGGGCCTATGCCGCGGCGATCGTGCTGGCGCTGCTGGCGGTCGCGGTCCTGGTCTCGATGAACCTGATGCGCCGCCGCTCGGGCGAGGAGCCCGCCGAGCCCGCGCTGCAGGTGATCGCCGAACCCGCAAAGGAGGCCTGACCATGGCTGACATTTCCACGATCGACGTCGCCGCCGCAGCCCAGAGGGCGAGCGGGGGCATCGTCGTCGAGAACGTGACCAAGCGCTTCGGCGACTTCGTCGCCCTCGACGACGTCTCCATCACCGTCCCCGACGGCGGGCTGACCGCCCTGCTCGGCCCAAGTGGCTCGGGCAAGTCCACGCTGCTGCGCGTGATCGCCGGGCTCGAGCAGCCCGACGCGGGCCGCGTGCTGATCTCGGGCGACGACACGACCACGACTCGGGTCCAGGACCGCAACGTCGGGTTCGTGTTCCAGCACTACGCCGCGTTCAAGCACATGACGGTGTTCGACAACATCGCGTTCGGCCTCAAGATCCGCGGCGAGGGCAGCGGCAAGATCCGCGAGCGCGTGCGCCAGCTGATCGATCTCGTCCACCTGACCGGGTTCGAGAAGCGGTACCCGAATCAGCTCTCCGGTGGCCAGCGGCAGCGCATGGCGCTGGCGCGGGCACTCGCGGTGGAGCCGAAGGTGCTGCTGCTCGACGAGCCGTTCGGCGCGCTCGACGCGAAGGTGCGCGAGGAGCTGCGCACCTGGCTGCGCCGCCTCCACGACGACGTTCACGTGACGACGATCTTCGTCACCCACGACCAGGAGGAGGCGATGGACGTCGCCGAGCAGATCATCGTCATGAACGACGCCAGGGTGGAGCAGGCCGGCGGCCCGCGCGACCTCTACGAGGACCCGGCATCGGAGTTCGTGATGGGCTTCGTCGGGCCGGCCAACCGCCTCGGCAACGCCTGGGTTCGGCCGCACGACGTCGAGGTCCGCCACGAGCCCAACGGCCGGACGACCGAGGCGCTGATCGACCGCATCGTGCACCTCGGCTTCGAGGTCCGCGTTGAGCTGACGCTCTCCGGCGGCGAGCACTTCTCCGTTCAGCTCACGCGCGACCAGCTGGACGAGCTGGAGCTGGCCGAGGGCCAGATCGTGTTCGTGCGCCCGCGCGCCGAGCGGACTTTCAGCGGGGTCGCCGCCTAGGGCCGCGCGGGGAGGGGACTGAGCGAGCCGGCGGGCCGCTTACCGGCTCGCGTCGCCGAGGACGACGGCTACCGCGGGCTCCAGGCTTCTGCCGGCTCGCTCAGCTCCCTCACCCTCGCGGGAAGCTCGTCCGAGCAGATGTCGGCGAGCGTGACCTCGTCCATGACCTCGCGGATGTTCGTCCGCAGCGCGATCCACACCTTCTGCAGGTTCGCCGCCTCGCCCTCGTACTCCAGCGACTCGGGCCCCTGTCCCCGCACGGTCGCGAGCGGCCCCTCGACCGCGCGCACGATGTCGGCGAGCGAGATCTCCTCGGGGGCCTTGGCCAGCCAGTAGCCGCCCGACGCCCCGCGCCGGCTCCCGACCAGCCCCGAGTGCTTCAGCTCGCCGAGGATGTTCTCCAGGAACTTCAGCGGGATCCCCTGCGCCTCCGCGATCGCATCGCCCTTGACGGGCTCCCCCTCCTCCCCCGAGGCGAGCTCGAGCGCCGCCCGCACCGCATAGTCAGCCTTGGCCGAGATCCTCATCCCGCAAGGATTCTCCCCCATCGCGCGGTTGAGGCGCCAACCGGGGTGGCGGACCGCGCCTAGACTTGCCGCGCGCCCCTAAGTCAACTGGTCAGACGGCGAGACTTTTAATCTCGTAGTCCGGGTTCGAGTCCCGGGGGGCGCACTTCCGTCCGCTGCTTCAGAAAAAACGCCTCCCGGACCGGTGAAACGGATTCGCCAAACGAGACGTCTCATTAGGTAAGGAACGGAAGGGCACCCCGCGCCGAGCCGACGGTAAGAGGCGTCACTTGGCGTAGCAAGGTTGGCTGCCCAGCGCCCGCGTGGGGACCTTCTGCCCTGACGGGGATGGTCGTGCACCGGCTCGACGAGTCAGTGCCGGAAGTGGCGGCGCTTGGTGAAGACCATCGGCACGCCGGCCGCGTCGCAGGCCTCGATCACCTCGGCGTCGCGCTTGGAGCCTCCGGGCTGGATCACCGCCGAGGCGCCGGCGTCGATGGCCGCCTGGGGCCCGTCGGCGAAGGGGAAGAAGGCGTCGGAGGCGACGGCGCAGCCCTGCAGCAGGGTCTCGGCGTCCGGCCCGCGGGCGTCGCGGGCCTTGTCGACCGCGATGCGGACGGAGTCCACGCGGGACATCTGGCCGGCGCCGATGCCGAGCGTGGCGCGGTCGCGGGCGAGCACGATCGCGTTGGAGCGGACGTGGCGCACGATCCGCCAGGCGAACAGGAGGTCCGCCCACTGCTCCTCGGTCGGCTGGGCCTCGGTGGCGACCTCCATCAGCTCGCGCGGCTCGGGCGTGCCGTCGAGGTCCTGGACGAGCAGGCCGCCGCGGACCCGCTTCATGTCCGGCTCGATCTGGTGGTGGCGGCGCTCGGTGTCCTCGAGGATGCGGATCGCCTCCTTCTGCTGGAGCACGTCCAGCGCGCCCTCCTCGTAGCCCGGCGCGAACAGCACCTCGATGAACTGCTGGTGGAGCCGCTCCGCGCAGCGCCGCGCTCACCGGCTCGTTCAGCACGATCACGCCGCCGAAGGCCGAGAGCGGGTCGCAGGCGAAGGCCTTCTCGTAGGCCTCCTCCGACGCTCGCCGCCTCGGCCGCCCCGCAGGGGTTGTTGTGCTTGACGATCACGCAGGCCGGCCCCTCGAGGTCCGCGCACAGGTCCCGCGCCGAGTCGAGGTCGAGCACGTTGTTGAAGGACAGCTCCTTGCCGTGCAGCTTCGCGACCCGCGAGAGCACGTGCGAGCGCACCCCGGACTCGCTGTAGAGCGCCGCCCTCTGGTGCGGGTTCTCGCCGTAGGAGAGGTCCAGCTCCTTCTCCCACGAGGTCACCCAGTGCTGCGGGAACTGCTCGTAGCGGCGCGCGAACCAGCGGCTGATCGCGGCGTCGTAGCGCGCCGTCATCGCGAAGGCCTCGTTCGCCAGCCAGTGGCGGGTCGGCGCGGACAGCTCGCCGGTCTCCTCCAGCTCGGCGATCACCGCGTCATAGCTCTCGGGCTTCACGACCACCGCGACGTAGCGGTGGTTCTTCGCCGCCGCCCGGATCATCGTCGGCCCGCCGATGTCGATGTTCTCGATCGCCTCGTCCTCGGGCACGTCCACGCGCGCGACCGTGCGCTCGAACGGATAGAGGTTCACGCAGACCAGGTCGATCGGCTCGATCTCCCGCTCGCTCAGCGTCTCGGCGTGCTCGGGGTTGTCGCGCACCGCCAGCAGCGCCGCGTAGAGATGGGGGTGCAGCGTCTTCACCCTGCCGTCGAGGATCTCCGGGAAGCCCGTCAGGTCCTCGACCGCGCGCACCTCCACGCCCGCCTCAGCCAGCACCGACGCCGTCCCGCCGGTCGAGACGATCTCGACCCCTGCCGCCGCGAGCTGGCGCGCGAAGTCGGCCACGCCGGTCTTGTCGGAGACCGAGATCAGCGCCCGGCGCACCGGCAGCGCCTCGCCGGCGGGCTCGGGAGCGATCTCGGTCGGCCGGAATCGCGGGCACGGGCGCGAGTCTATGCCTCCGGCCTGACCCGAACCAGCCGCGGGTTGCCCGGATCGAGCTCCACCCGGCCCGCCGCGATCAGCCGGATCGCCTCCGGCAGCAGCGTCGTGCTCGGCGGCGTGGATCGCGTCCTCGAGCTCGTCCCGGTCCCGGCTCGGCGGCACCGGCGACGGCCCGCTGCAGGATGATCGGCCCCGAGTCCACCCCCTCGTCGACGAAGTGGACCGTGACGCCCGTCACCCGCGCCCCGTGGTCGAGCGCCTGCCGCACCGCCTCGAGCCCGGGGAACGACGGCAGCAGCGCCGGGTGCACGTTCACGATCCGGTTGCGGAACCGCTCGACGAACGCCGGCGCAGAGCAGCTGCATGTACCCGGCGAGCACGACGAGGTCGACCTCGCGCTCCTCGAGCCAGTCGCCGATCGCGCGGTCGCGCGCGTCGCGGTCCGTCGTAGTCGCCGCCGGGAAGACGCCGGTCTCGACCCCGGCCTCCTCGGCGCGCGCGAGCGCCCGCGCCCCCGGCTTGTCCGAGACGACCCCGACGACCTCGACCTCCCCCTGCCCGTGCAGCTGGTCGAGGATCGCCTGCAGGTTGGTGCCGCCGCCCGAGGCGAGCACCGCGATGCGAAAGGAACTCACGGCCGCATCTAACCGAATCGGCGCGGTAGGCGGACCTAGGTCGCCGGGACGACCGCGATCTCCTCGAGCGCGAACTTGCCGTTCGCCTCCTCGGGGTCGCCGAGCGGGTAGTCGCCCGTGAAGCAGGCGTCGCAGTGCCGCTCGCGCGGCGTGCCGACCGCCTCGTAGACGCCCTCCATCGAGAGGTAGGCGAGCGAGTCCGCGCCGAGCTCGGCCGCGATCTCCTCGACCGTCCGCTCGTGGGCGATCATCTCCTCGCGCGTCGACATGTCGATGCCGTAGTGGCAGGGATGGCGGATCGGCGGCGCCGAGATCCGCAGGTGGACCTGCTTCGCGCCCGCGTCCTTCAGCATCGCGACGATCTGCCGCGTCGTGTTGCCGCGCACGATCGAGTCGTCGACGACCACCACGCGCTTGCCGGCGACGATCTCGGGCAGCGGGTTGAACTTCATCCGCAGGCCGTGCTTGCGCAGCTCCTGGCCGGGCTGGATGAAGGTGCGCGCCACGTAGCGGTTCTTGATCAGGCCGTCGTCCTGGGGCAGCCCCGAGGCCGCGCGCGAAGCCGTTCGCCGCCGGGTTGCCCGAGTCCGGCACCGAGATCACCAGGTCCGCCTCGACCGGCGCCTCGCGCCAGAGGATCTCGCCCATCTTCCCGCGCACCTCCTGCAGCACCCGGTTCTCCAGCCGCGTGTCGGGCCGCGAGAAGTAGATGTGCTCGAACACGCACATGCGCCGTGCGCTCGCCCCGGGATCACCGGCTTCATCTCGAGCCCGCCGCTCGGTCAGCGAGACCATCTCGCCCGGCTGGACCTCGCGGATCAGCTGCGCGCCGATGATGTCGAAGGCGCAGCTCTCCGAGGCGACGACGAAGCACTCGGGATGCCCGTCGGACGCCTTCATCTTCCCCAGCGCCAGCGGCCGCACCCCGTGCGGGTCGCGGAAGGCGACCACGGCGTGCTTGGTCATCACCACGGTCGAGTAGGCGCCCTCCAGCCGCGGCATCACCTCGGCGACGGCGTCCTCGATCCAGGCGTGCGCCCTCGCCGGCCCGCTTCGAGAGCAGCGCGGCGATGATCTCCGAGTCCGAGGTCCCGCGCAGCTCGGATCCCCGCCTCGTTCAGCTCGTTGTAGAGCTCGACGGCGTTGGTCAGGTTGCCGTTGTGGGCGAGCGCCAGCTCGCGGCCGTCGTCGCGCCAGACCGGCTGCGCGTTCTCCCACGCCCCGCCGCCCGTGGTCGAGTAGCGCACGTGGCCGATCGCCATGTCGCCGGCGAGCGCCCGCAGCTTCTCCTCGTCGAAGACCTGGGAGACCAGGCCCGAGCTCGCGCAGGGTCGTGATGTGGCCGCCCTCGCAGGTCGCGATCCCGGCCGACTCCTGGCCGCGGTGCTGGAGCGCGTAGAGGCCGAAGTAGGCCAGGCGGCGCCACGTCGCGGCCGGGCGCGAACACGCCGAAGACCCCGCACTCATCGCGCGGGCCATCGCGATCGGGAACGTCGAACCGCGGCTCGGTCACGATCTGTGAAGAGGTGTCTCAACCTCTGGGAGATCGACTGCGCGGGCAGGAATCCAGCCCGCACCCGCAGGGTAGCAGCGGGCCCGGCCCGGTTCGCGGGCCGAAGCACCGCGAGATGCGGCTACTTCTTGCCTCTTCTTCTTCTGACGTTCTTCAGCGAGCGTCACGTTGACGCTTGTCGGTGTTCGGCGACGCCCGCGACGCCCGGCGGGCGTGTAGGTCACCGAAGACCTTCACCTTCGCCTTGCCCTTCTTCTTCAGCGCCTTGCGCGGCCTTGCCCTTCGGCTTCACCGCGAGGCTTGAACGGGCCGCCTGGCGGTGCAGCGTCAGCCCATGCGGCTTGACCTTCTTGCCGCCGCGCGGAGGCTCGCGAGCAGACCTGGCCCGGGCCCGGGCACCTTGCGCGCCGAGCTTCGCCGTGCCCTTCTTCTTGTTGAGCGTCGTGGTGAAGGTGATCTTGTTCGAGGGCGCCGCGGCGAGCAGGCAGCGGGCTGCGTGGCGCCGGGGATCGAGCGCCGGGTTCGGGCAGCTGCCGCTGATGTTCGCACGGCCGATCGCGGCGGCGGTCCGCGCGTTGCCCCAGAAGACGTACTGCGAGTTGACCGCCACGCCGAAGGGGCCGCCGCCCGTGGTGCCGGTCGGGACGAAGGTGTCCGAAGGGGGTGCCGCCGCCGACCGGAACGCGGCCGACCGTGTTG
The DNA here is from genome assembly GCA_963805235.1 of uncultured Solirubrobacterales bacterium. Taxonomy (GTDB): domain Bacteria; phylum Actinomycetota; class Thermoleophilia; order Solirubrobacterales; family 70-9; genus DASSYK01. Next base: position 268,552 of record CAWDTF010000007.1, read on the forward strand.
CCGCCGTCGCGAGCCCCAGTAGAGGAAGCTCGGGTCGACGGCGAGGCCGCAGAACGGCTCGGGCTCGGGACGAAGCCCGGGTCAGCCCCGCTGCCGTCCAGCCTCACGCGGCCGAAACCGAAGCCGTCGCCGTCGAAGAAGTAGACGAAGCTCGAGTCGGCGGCGAGCCCGCGACGGGTCGACGATCGATGTTGATGAACTGGCCGTCGGAGCTGCTGCCGTCGAGATTGGCGCGACCGATCGAGAAACCGCCCATGCCCACCTCGTTCGTCCAGTAGATCCCGGAGGCGGTCACCGCGATGCCGCGTCGGGTTCGTCACGTCGGCGGTGATGAACTGATGGTTCGACCCCAGAGCCGTCGAGGTTGGCGCGGCCGATCGCCCCTGTGCCGCCGCTCATCGAGCTCCAGTAGACGAACTTGGAGTCGACGGCGACCCCGCGCGGCTGCTCGATGCCGGCGATGAAGCTGTTGTTCGCGCCCGATCCCGTTGATCTTCGCGCGCCCGATGGTCGTGCCCGGGCTCTGGTTGGTCCAGTAGACGAAGTTCGCCGCGGGCGGCTGTCGGCGAGCAGCAGCAGGGCGATCAGCGTGAGCAGCGCGAGCGATCGGCAGCTCCCAGCGGATCCGGTGACGGCTGCTCCGCGTGCCCGGAAAGCCTGTCGCACGCTTGCGAATCTACCCGCTCAGCAGGCGGTCGAGCGAGCGCCAGGCCCGCTCGGCGTCGGCGACGAGGAGCGAGACCTCCCGCTCGGCGGCCTCGATCTCGAGCCGCTCGCCGCCGGCCGTCCCGAGCTCGATGCGCGTCCACGCCCGCTCGCCGCCCGGCGCGCCGAGCCGCCTCGGCCGCCGCGGGCTCGACCGAGATCACGATGCCGCCCGGGCCCTCGCCGAAGAGCGCGGTCTCGCCCGAGCAGCCGCGCAGCTCGATCAGCGGGTCGAGGTCGAGCGCGGCGCCGACCCCGCCGGCGATCGCCATCTCGGCGAGGGCGCAGGCGAGGCCGCCGTCGCTGACGTCGTGGGCGCCGCGCGCGGTCCCGTCGCGGACGAGCTCCCGCACCAGCTCCAGCGCCGCCGCGACCGGCGCGATCCGATCGAGGGCAGCCCGGCGCCGCAGCTCGCCGCGCAGCTTCGCCAGCTCCGAGCCCGCCAGCGACGGCGCGAAGGGCCCGACCAGGAACGATCGCGTCGCCCTCGCGCGAGCGCGGCCCGGCGCCGTCACCGCCGGGTCGGGCAGCTCGCCGACCATGCCGACCACCGGCGTCGGGTAGATCGGGCCGTGCTCGGTCTCGTTGTAGAGCGAGACGTTGCCGCCGACGACCGGGCACGCCGAGCGCGGTGCAGGCGTCGGCGAGCCCGCTGACCGCGCGGTCGAGCTGCCAGGCGACGCCCGGCTTCTCGGGGTTGCCGAAGTTGAGGCAGTTGGTGAGCCCGAGCGGCTCGGCGCCGACGCAGGCGAGGTTCTGGGCGCACTCGAGCACGGCCTCGATCGCCCCGACGTAGGGGTCGCAGGCGACCCGGCGACCGTTGCCGTCGATCGCGACCGCGATCGCCCGCCCCGACTCGGGGAGCTGCAGCACCGCGGCGTCGGCGCTCTCGGGCCGCCGCACCGTGCGCGAGCCGACGATCGAGTCGTACTGCTCGAAGGCCCAGCGCTTGGAGGCGATGTTCGGCGAGCCGAGCAGCGCCAGCAGCGATCGCCGAGGGGTCCTCGGGGTCGGCCGAGCGGCCCGGCGTGAGCGCGCGACCTGCTCGCCGAGCCGTCTCCTCGTTGCCGTACATCCAGCCGTCGGGCTCGGCGGGCTCGAGGTCGTAGAGCGGGCACTCGTCCACCAGCGCCGAGACGGGCACGTCGCCGACGACCTCGCCGCCGTCGAGCACCCGGAGCCGCCCGCTGTCCGGTCACCTCGCCGATCGCGGCGCGTCCGTCTGCCAGCGCTCGCAGACCGCGATCACCTCGTCGAGCCGCGACGGCTCGACCACGGCGAGCATCCGCTCCTGCGACTCGGAGACCATCATCTCGAAGGGCTCCATGTCGGGCTCGCGCAGCGGCACCCGGGCGACGTCGATGTCGATCCCGACGCCGCCCTTGGAGGCCATCTCCCCCGCCGAGGAGGTCAGCCCGGCCGCGCCGAGGTCCTGGAGCGAGACCAGCAGGCCGCGCTCGAGCAGCTCCAGGCAGCACTCGAGCAGCTTCGACTCCTCGAAGGGGTCGCCGATCTGCACCGTCGGGCCGCTTGCTGTCGTCGCCCGCCTCCAGCTCGGCCGAGGCGAGCACCGAGGCGCCGCCGATCCCGTCGCGGCCGGTGGAGGCGCCGATCAGCACGAGCAGGTTGCCCGGCGCCCGCCGCCGCCGAGCGGATCATCTCGTCGGTCTCGGCGAGGCCGACGCACATCGCGTTGACCAGGCAGTTGTGCTCGTAGGGCGGCTCGAAGTAGACCTCGCCGCCGACGGTCGGCACGCCGATCGAGTTGCCGTAGTGGCCGATCCCGGCGACCGCGCCCTCGAACAGGTAGCGCGAGCGCTCCGAGTCCAGCTCGCCGAAGCGCAGCGAGTCGAGCACCGCGATCGGCCGCGCGCCGATCGCGAAGACGTCGCGCAGGATGCCGCCGACCCCGGTGGCCGCGCCCTGGAAGGGCTCGACCGCGCTCGGGTGGTTGTGGGACTCGACCTTGAAGGCGACGGCGTGGCCGGCGCCGATGTCGACCGCGCCCGGCGTTCTCGCCCGGGCCCCATCACCACCCGCTCGCCCTCGGTCGGCAGCCGCCGCAGCAGCTTGCGCGAGTGCTTGTAGGCGCAGTGCTCGGACCAGAGCAGCGAGAACATCGCCAGCTCGACCTCGTTCGGCTCGCGCCCGATCAGCTCGACGATGCGCTCGTACTCGGCTTCGGTCAGGCCGAGCTCGATGGCTCGGCGACGCCGGGGAGCCGGCTTCGCCATCCACGGCCGGCTCCTCCGCTTCGCGTCCGGGGCCGGCCGGTTGCGACGCAGGCGCGGGGGATGCTGAGGCTCCGCCCGGCAACCTAGGCGGGCGCGTGAGCCGGGATGAGCGCGCGGAACAGGGCGAGCCCGTCGTCCGAGCCGGTCAGCGGGTCGACGGCGTGCTCGGGGTGGGGCATCAGGCCGAGCACGTTGCCGGCCTCGTTGATGACGCCTGCGATGTCGCGCACCGAGCCGTTCGGGTTCTCGCCGGGCGCGTAGCGGAAGGCGACCTGGCCGCCGGCCTCGAGGCGGTCGAGCATCTCGTCGGGAGCGAAGTAGCGCCCGCTCATGTGCTTGATCGGGATCGAGAGCGCCCGCCCCTCGGACAGCTCCGCGCCGAACGGCCCGCCGAAGCCCTCGGCGATGAGCGCCGACCTGCCGGCAGATGAAGCGCAGGCCCTCGTTCGGCAGCAGCGCGCCGGGCAGGAGCCCCGCCTCGCAGAGCACCTGGAAGCCGTTGCAGATCCCGAGCACCGGGCCGCCGCCCTCCGCGAAGCGGGCCACCGCCTCCATCGCCGGCGAGAAGCGGGCGATCGCCCCCGCCCGCAGGTAGTCGCCGTAGGAGAACCCGCCGGGGACGACGATCCCGTCGAAGCCGGAGAGGTCGGTCTCCTCGTGCCAGACGAGCCGCGCCTCGCCGACGCGCTCACAGGCGTGCGAGCGCGTCGCGCTCGTCGCAGGAGCCGGGGAACTGCAGGACGCCGATCAAGAGGGAGCTCCGCCGTTGGCCGAGCCGCCGTCCTCCAGCACCACCTCGAAGTCCTCGATCAGCGGGTTGGCGAGCAGCTTCTCGCAGAGCGACTCCAGCTTCGCCGGGTCGTCCGTCTCGAGCTCGACCAGGCGGCCGACCCGGACGTCGTGGATCCCCTCGAAGCCGAGGGCCGGCAGCGCCCGCTCGACCGCCTTCCCCTGCGGGTCGAGGATGCCCTCCTTGGGCCGGATCAGGACCTTCGCCTTCATCACAAGTTTCCTCGCATTCCGCTCCGCTCCACGCTCACGGCCAGCGTAGCGTCAGGCCCGGCAGCTCACGCGTCGAGCTTGCGCTCCGTGATCCGCTCGTAGGCCTCGACGTACTTGGCTCGCGTGTTCGCCACGACCTCGTCGGGCAGCTCGGGGCCCGGCTCGGTGTGGTCCCAGCCGACCGAGTCGGAGTAGTCGCGCACGTACTGCTTGTCGAAGGACGGCTGGGAGCGGCCCGGCTCGTAGGTGTCCACCGGCCAGAAGCGCGAGGAGTCCGGGGTCAGGACCTCGTCACCCAGCACGATCTCGGCGCCGGGGGAGCTGCCGAGCTCGAACTTGGTGTCCGCGAGGATGATCCCGCGCTCGGCGGCGTGCTCGGCGCCGCGCTCGTAGATCTCGATCGAGATCCGGCGCAGCTCCTCCATCAGGGCGCGGTCGCCGATCAGCTCGGCGGCGCGGTCGAAGTCGATGTTCTCGTCGTGCTCGCCCAGCTCGGCCTTGGTGGCCGGGGTGAAGATCGGCTCGGGGAGCTTGTCGGACTCGCGCAGTCCCTCCGGCAGCTCGATGCCGCAGACGGCGCCGGTCTGCTGGTACTCCTTCCAGCCCGAGCCCGTGATGTAGCCCCGCACGACGCACTCGACGGGATACATGTCGAGCTTCCGCACGCGCATCCCCCGCCCCGCGGCCTCGGGCGGGACGTCCTCGGAGATGAAGTGGTTGGGGCAGATGTCGCGGGTCAGCTCGAACCAGAAGAGCGACATCTGGGTCAGGACCTTGCCCTTGTCGGGGATCTCGGTGGGCAGGATCACGTCGTAGACCGAGATCCGGTCCGAGGCGACCATGATCAGCTCGTCGCCGTCCTCGTAGATCTCGCGGACCTTCCCCGAGGAATGCAGCTTGAGGTCGGCCAGCGCGCTCGTCATCGGGTCGCGATGCTAGCCCAGCGCCGGCGGGACGCATCGGCGCTTTGCCGCTCTTTGCGGAGTAGATTCGCGGCATGGCCCTGCCCCCGGGACCGGCCCTGCCCGCGCCGCTGCAGACCCTGCGGCTGATGGTGCGCCCAGTGCCGCTGATGGAGCGCTGCCGGCGCGAGCTGGGCGACACGTTCACGCTCCGCGCCGTGCCGCTCGGCGAGATGGTCTTCATCTCGGACCCGCCCTCGATCAAGGCGCTGTTCGCGGCCGACCGCGTCAACACGATCGCCCAGGGGCGCAACCTGGTGCTGGCGCCGCTGCTCGGCGAGAGCTCGCTGCTGGTCCAGGAGGGCGACGAGCACCTCTCGCGGCGCCGGCTGATGCTGCCGCCCTTCCACGGCGAGCGCATGCGCGCCTACGAGGCGGTGATGGAGGCGGCGACCGAGCGCGAGATCGACTCCTGGCCGCTCGCCACGCCCTTCCGGCTCCACGCCTCGATGCAGGCGATCACGCTCGAGGTGATCATGCGCGCCGTCTTCGGGGTCAGCGAGCAGCGCCGCGAGGACCTCCGCCTCGCCCTGCTCGGCGTCCTCGCCGCCGTGGGCTCGCCGGCGACGATCGGCGTGACGATCAGGTGGGTCCGCGAGCTGCCGCGCTTCCGCCGCGTCCGGGCCCAGATCGCCCGGGCGGACGCCCTGCTCGCGGAGGGCATCGCCGAGCGCCGCGCCGACCCTGAGGCGGGCTCGCGCGAGGACATCCTCTCGATGCTGATCGCGGCCCGCGACGAGGACGGGAACGGCATGGGCGACGCGGAGCTGCGCGACCAGCTGATGACGCTGCTGCTCGCCGGCCACGAGACCACCGCGACGGCGCTCGCCTGGGCCTTCGAGCTGCTCTTTCGCCGCCCGGACGCGCTCGCGCGCGCCCGCGAGGAGGCCGAGGCGGGCGACGAGACCGCGTACGTGGACGCAGTGATCGAAGAGGCGCTCCGCCTGCGCCCCGTCGTGCCCTTCGTCGGGCGGGAGCTCGCGCCAGACGATGGTCCTCGGCGGCAACGAGCTGCCGCCCGGGACCGCCGTCTTTCCCTCGATCTACCTGGCGCACACGAATCCCGCCGCCTTCCCCGACCCGTACGCCTTCAGGCCCGAGCGGTTCCTGGAGGACCCGCCCGAGACCTACAGCTGGATCCCGTTCGGCGGCGGGACCCGCCGCTGCATCGGCGCCGCCTTCGCCCAGTTCGAGATGCGGGTCGTGCTGCGCGCCATCCTGCGCCGCGCCGTCCTGCGCCCCGCGGGCGCCGGGCCGCAGCCGATGGTTCGGCGCAACGTCACCCTCTCACCGCGCGACGGAACCCCGGCGGTCCTGGCGCGGCGGCGCGAGCGCATCCCCGCTGCGGCTGCCTAGGGCGGGGCGCGCGGCCACGGCCGCGGCGGGTGGCAGTGCCCGCCTCCAACCCGGCGAGGACTACCTGCCCGCTCGCGTCCTCGCGCCCTTGCGCGTCGCGGAGCTGCGCTTCGCGGCCTTGGCCTTCCGGGTGCGCGAGGCCTTCGCCGCGGCGCGCGAGCGCTTGCGCGAGCCGCCGCCGGCGCGCTCCCGGATCGAGTCCGCGGCCGACGCGAGCTCGTCCGCGAGCCGGTGTGCCGCGCTCGGCTTCTTCTGGCCCTTGGCGGGGAGCGCCTCGGAGGCCCGCTTGGCGGTCTTCTTTCTGAGGCCGCTGTCCCTCAGCCGCCTGTACAGATCCTTGTCGGACTTCGTCTTCGCCATCGCGTTCTGCTCCCTTTCCGTGGCCTGCGAACACTGTCCTTGTACCCGGATGCCGGTCTGCGAATCACGGGGGCCTCAGCCCCCGCCGACCTCGGGGCTCGAGGCGGGGTGCTCCCGCGCCCAGCGCACGATCTCGCCGGACCCCGAGATCACCTCGCCCTCGTCGAGCACGAGGATCGGCACCTCGTTGGTGCCGCTCAGGCGCTTCACCTCGGCGCGGTCGCGGGAGCGGCTCGGCCAGGTCCAGGGCATCAGGCGGTAGCCGCCGACGACCTTGAGCTCGTACTCGTAGCCCGCCTCGTCGAGGGCGTCGCCGGCGCGCCCGCAGGGGTGCCCGAGGTTGCCGGCGTGGGTCTTCTGGCCGCAGGTGTAGAGGATCACTTCAGCTCATCCAATCTCGCCATCACCGCGGGCACGTGCTCGAGGTAGGCGTCGTAGTCGAACACGGCGTCGAGGTCGAGGTCCGGCGCAGCGGCGCCGAGCAGCTCGCGGAAGTCGGTGCGCTCGTCCCAGGCACGCTGGGCGTTCTCCTGGACGACGCGGTAGGCGTCGTCGCGGGCCATCCCGGCCTCGACCAGCGCCGTCAGGGCGCGCTGGCTGAAGAGCGCGCCGTGGGTGAGCTCGAGGTTCTCGCGCATGCGGTCGGTGCGGACGTTCATCTCGGCGGCGACCCGCGTCGCGAGGTGCTGCATGTAGTCGAGGCCGATCGTGGCGTCGGGCAGCACGACCCGCTCGGCTCCGGAGTGCGAGATGTCGCGCTCGTGCCAGAGCGCGACGTTCTCGAGCCCCGTCTGCGCGTAGCCCCGGAGCACCCGAGCCAGGCCGGTGATGCGCTCGGCCGTGATCGGGTTGCGCTTGTGCGGCATCGCCGAGGAGCCCTTCTGGCCAGCGCCGAACGGCTCCTCGACCTCGCGGACCTCGGTGCGCTGGAGGTTGCGGACCTCGGTCGCGAAACGCTCGAGGCCGGCCCCGGCGAGGGCCACGGCCGAGAGCAGCACGGCGTGCCGGTCGCGCGGGACGACCTGCGTGGCGACGTCCTCGCGCTCCAGGCCCAGCTTCTCCATCACCCGGGCCTCGACCGCCGGCGGCACCGAGGCGTACGTGCCGACCGCGCCGGAGAGCTTGCCCACCCGGAGCTGCTCGAAGGCCGCGGTCAGCCGCCGCAGGTTGCGGTCGGCCTCGAAGGCGAAGCCGGCCAGGCGCAGCCCGAACGTGGTGGGCTCCGCGTGGATCCCGTGGGTCCGGCCGACGCAGAGCGTCTCGGCGTGCTCGCGGGCGCGGGCGACCAGGGCGTCGCGGTAGGCGCGCGCGCCTGCGAGGACGATCTCGCCCGCGTCGCGGAGCTGGACGGCCAGCGCCGTGTCGAGCACGTCCGAGGACGTGAGCCCGTAGTGCAGCCAGCGCCCGGGCTCGCCGATGGACGCCGCCACGACGTCCACGAAGGCCGCGACGTCGTGGTTCGTCGTCCGCTCGCGCTCGTCCACGGCCTCGACCGTGAACGCCGCCCGCTCCCGGCACGCCGCGGCGTCGGCCTCGGGCACGACCCCCTCGGCCGCCCAGGCTTCGGTCGCCGCCAGCTCGACCTCGAGCCAGGTCTCCAGCTTGCGCTGCTGCGCCCAGGCCTCCCCTATCTCCGCTCTCGTGTAGCGGGGAATCACAGCGGAGCCTCAGCATCACTCGCGGCTGCGTCGCGACCGCATATCGCGAGGGCGAAGCCCGAAGCGATGGGCGTGGATGCCGCGATCACGCGTTGATTATCCGAATGGCCAGCAGCCCCGCGTTCTTCGCGCCGTCGATCGCGACGCAGGCGACAGGAACGCCCGGCGGCATCTGCACCGCGGAGAGCAGCGCGTCGAGGCCCCCGAGGCTCTTGCCCAGGATCGGGACGCCGATCACGGGGAGGTCGCTCTTCGAGGCGGCGAAGCCGGGCAGCGCGGCCGACATCCCGGCGCCGGCGATGATCACCTTGAGCCCGCGCATCCTGGCGTTGGAGCAGTAGTCGGCGGTCTCCTCGGGCTGGCGGTGGGCGCTCAGCACGCGCACCTCGTAGCTGATCCCGTGCTCGTGGAGGACCTGGCCCGCGGGGCGCATCTTGTCCTTGTCGTTCTTCGAGCCCATGATGATCCCGACAAGGGGGGCGTCCACCTCGATCTCCTCGAAGGCGGCCTCGACCTCAGTCAGCGTGCCGGGGGCCGACTCGGTCCCCGGCTCCGCGCTCCCCGGCTCGATCCTCTCCATGCGACGCTCCTCTCTTTGTCAGCCCGTTACGACGCGATCCACGGCCCGGGCTGCGATGTCGCGCCTCATCTGCATACCCTCGAAGCTGATCAGCTCGGCCGCATCGTAGGCCCGCGCGCGGGCCTCGGCCGGCCCGGGCCCGAGCCCGGTCACGTTGAGCACCCGCCCGCCGGCCGTGACGATCTCGCCGTCGCGCTCCGCGGTCCCGGCGTGGGTCACCTCGACTCCCTCGACTGCGGCCGCCCGCTCGAGTCCGCTGATCACGTCGCCCTTCGAGGAGGACGCCGGGTAGCCGGCCGACGCGAGCACCACGGTCACCGCCCAGTCGGAGCCGAACTCGGCCGGTGCGCCGGCCAGGCCGCCCGGCTCGCGGGCAGCGAGGCAGAGCTCGAGCAGGTCGCTGCGCAGCCGCGGCAGCACCGCCTGCGTCTCGGGGTCGCCGAAGCGGGTGTTGAACTCGAGCACCTTCGGACCCGCGGCGGTCATCATCAGGCCGGCGTAGAGGACGCCGTGGAAGGGAGTGCCGCGCCGGGCCATCGTCGCGACGACCGGCCGGTGGACGAGGTCCGCGATGCGCTCGATCTCGTCGTCCTCGACCCCGGGGACCGGCGAGTAGCTGCCCATGCCTCCCGTATTCGGCCCCTCGTCGCCCTCGCCGATCCGCTTGTAGTCCTGGGCGGGCGCCAGCGGGACCACGTTCTCGCCGTCGCAGAGGGCGAGCAGCGAGAGCTCCTCGCCCTCGAGGAACTGCTCGAGGACGACCTGCGTCTCGCCGAAGCGCCGCTCGGTGAAGAAGACGGCGGCCGCCTCGCGGGCCTCCGCCTCGGTCTCGCAGATGATCACGCCCTTGCCCGCGGCCAGCCCGTCCGCCTTCATCACCGCGGGATAGGAGGCGCACGAGATCTGCCCGATCGCCTCCTCGTGGGAGCGCAGGACCGTGTGCGAGGCGGTCGGGACGCCTGCCTCCGCCATCACCTCCTTCGAGAAGAGCTTCGAGCCCTCGAGCCGGGCGGCGGCGCCGCTCGGGCCGAAGGCGGGGATCCCGGCGGCCTCGAGCTCGTCCACGAGGCCGGCGACCAGCGGGGCCTCGGGCCCGACGACGACGAGATCGGCGGCCTCGGCGCGCGCCGCCGCGACCAGGGCCGGCACGTCCTCGGCGCCCACCTCGAGACAGCGCGCGTCAGCGGCGATCCCGGCGTTGCCGGGAGAGCAGATCACCTCCGGCGCCCGCGGCGAGCGCGCGAGCGCGCGCACGATCGCGTGCTCGCGCCCTCCGCCCCCGACGACGAGGACCCTCAAAGGGCCTTGGCGAGTTCCTCGCCCGGCAGCGCCGCGAGCGTCTGGCTGCTCATCGTCCCGCGCGAGCCGAGCTCGACCGAGACCTTGGCCATGGTCGCGTCGTCGGGCGCCTCGATCACGGTGATGAAGTCGTACTGGCCCAGGGTGGCCCACTGGTGCTTGACCGTGACGCCGAGCTGCTCGACCTCCTTGTTGACCTCCTGGACCCTCGTCGGGTTGTTCTTCAGCGTCTGGACCCCCTCCGGGGTCAGGTTGGTGAGCATCACATAGGTGGGCATGCCCTCCTGTCTCCTCTCTGTCGGTGCTGGGACCCCCTTTCTTTCACTTTCGCGCCGCGAGTGCAATCCGGCGGGCCGGGAAGCCCCCGCGCCCTCCGCAAGGTGCATCCGTCACGCAGTGCATCCGCCGCACCAGGGAAGATCCCGCGCATGGCGCAGACGGAGACGAGCCACCCCATCTTCGCCCGCGTCTACGAGCGCATGATCGCCGCGACCGAGCGCGCGGGGCTCGAGGCGCTCCGCCACTCCCTGCTCGCCCACGCGACCGGCCACACGCTCGAGATCGGGGCGGGCACCGGCCTCAACCTGGCCCACTACCCCGACGCGGTCACCTCGCTGGTCCTGGCCGAGCCCGACCCGCACATGGCCGCCCGCCTGCGCGACCGGCTCGACGCCGAGGGGCCGGGCCCCCGCGGCGTCAGCGTGATCGCCGCCGGGGCCGAGGAGCTCCCCTTCGACGATGGCAGCTTCGACACGATCGTCTCGACCCTCGTCCTCTGCACCGTGCCCGACCCGGCCGCGGCGCTGGCCGAGGTCAGACGGGTCCTCGCTCCCCGCGGGGCCTTCCTCTTCCTCGAGCACGTCCGCGGCGAGGGGCGGGGGCTGTCCTGGCTTCAGGACCGGCTCGAGCGCCCCTGGGGCTGGTTCGCCGGCGGTTGCCACCCGAACCGCCCCACCGCGGCCTCGATCGCCGACGCGGGCTTTCAGATCGAGCAGCTCGAGGAGGGCGAGATGCCGAAGGCGCCGGCCTTCCTGCGCCCGCTGATCCGGGGCATCGCCCGGCGGCCCTAGATGACCTAGGAGTCGAAGCCGGCGTGGATGTGGTCGCAGTGGTCGGCCGCGGCGAAGGCCGGGCCGGGGCCGTCCGCGTCGAAGCAGAAGATCAGCTCGCTCGGCCGGTGCGACGGGTCGAGCGTGGCCAGGGCGCGGACCATCGTGCCGCAGGGCGAGTCCACGGCCGTGACGGTGCACGGGACGCCGTCGATCGCGGCGATGTCCACCGCGCGGCCGAAGTAGTGGTTGGAGACGCTGCCGTTGACCGTGTTCATCGAGTGGTCCGAGCGCAGCGAGGAGATGCGGATCTGGTGGTCCTGGCTGATCGCGGCGATCAGCGCGACCACGCGGGGGTCCACCGCGCCCTGCTGGAGGTCCCAGAGCTCCAGCGAGTTGGAGAGCTCCAGGTTCTCCCAGTTGATCGGCAGCGCGGTCGGGCCCGGGTAGGGCGATCGCGTAGGCGACCGTGCGCGCGCGGCACTCCCCCTCGAGCGGCTTCGCCTGGTCGAGGACCTCGTCGACGTACCAGGACGCGTGGTTGTGCTCGAAGATCCCGGCCCGCATGCTGCCCGCGGCCCAGATCATCCGGGCCAGGGTGGCCGCGGCGTCGCCGGGGCTCTCGCGGCGGGCGCGCCCGTCGCCGTCTCCGTCCACCGCGTAGGCATCCCAGTTGGCGTCGCTGATCCCCATCGGCCCGCGCTCGCGCAGCTCCGCCGCGCTCATGCCCCGACCGAAGTCGGACTCGAGCCTGGCCACCGCCGCGAGCGCCCAGACGCCGTCGGCGCCGAGGTCGAACCTGCCCGCGGCGCCCTGGAAGGCCCTCATGTAGAGCTCCGGCACCTGGTTCCGAACCGGCTTGGCCGCCGCGCAGACCAGCTCCTGCCGCTTCGGCACCAGCGTCAGCTCGCCGAGCGGCCCGCCGCCGATGCCGCTGTAGCAGGCCGCCCTCTCGAGCACGTCTGCGACGTACCAGTCGGCGTGGTTGTAGGCGAAGATCGCGCCCTCGGGGTCCGAGGGCATGCCGCCGGCGCGCAGGTAGCGCGCCGCGGCGAAGATCGCGTCCTCCGGGTCGGAGGGGTCGCGGACGCCGTCGCCGTTGGCGTCCACGCCGTAGGCCGCCCAGGTCGCGGGCATGAACTGCATCCAGCCGATCGCGCCGGCGGACGAGGGCCCCTGGTTGACGCCGAAGCCGGTCTCGATCTCGTTGATCGCGGCGAGGATCGAGGGGCCGGCCGCTCCCAGCCCGTACTCCTTCGAGGCGGACTGGTAGATCGGGATCAGGAAGGCGGGCACGCTCGTCGAGCCGCACATCGCGAGCGAGGGCAGCGTCACCTGGGCGCTGTCGGGCACCGCCGGGTCGTCGGCCTCCTCCTGGGCGCCCGGGCGCCCGGGCGCGACGCCGCCCGGGCCATCGGGAGCCTGTCCCTTCGCCGGCTTCGGGCTCGGCTTGGGCGCCGGCTTCGGGTTGGGCTTGGGCGCGGGCTTCGGCCGCGGGCGGCGGGCGGGGGCGCGGGAACGAGCTGCTGGCCGGCGGCCGGGTCGGCGGGGGTCGTCGCGGTGGCGGGCGGCGGGTCCGGCGTGGTCTGCGCGGTCGCGCCCTGCGCGGCGATGGCCGCTGCCACCAGGGCCGCGGCGATCGTGTTGCGGAAGCGGCCCATCAGCCCAGGACCCGGGTGACCTGCCAGCCCTCGGGCGTGTGCTCCAGCGTCAGCCGCAGCTCGCTGGCGGCGTCGAGCCGGGAGAGCGACACGCTCGCCTCGACCTTCTCGCCCTCCCGCTCGCCCATGACGACGTTGAGGACCTCAGCCTTCGGCACCTCGGCGCTCGCGGGGAGGCGGGGCGGCTCGGTGGCGAGCGCCTCGGCCAGCGGCTTCTCGGCGACTGCGGCGAAGACGGCCGTGGTCCGCTCGCTGACCTCGCCGACCTCGTACTCGACGAAGGCGCCCGCGAAGCTGCGAGCGACCTCCGCGGCGGGCGCGCCGGGCGGGGGCGCCACCGGAGGCGGGATCGCGGCATCTCCGGCGCCACCGGGAGCCTGAGCCTTGCCCGCCTCACCTTCAGCGGACTCGAACTCGGGGACGATGCCCTTGAGCGCCGGCTCGGCTGCGCTCGCGAGCTCGGCCGGGGCCGGGTCGGCGGCGAGCGCGGGCGAGCCCGAGCCTCCACCCGGCTCGCCTCCGCCGCCCGCGAGGACGCCGAATGCCGCCGCGCCGGCGAGGGCCGCGAGGGCGCCGGTCGCCAGAACGGTGCGGGCCGCCACCCCCAGCCCGCGGAAGGCGTCGGCGAGGGGCCAGGCGACCCGGGTGTCCACCCGGCGCTGCAGCGGCCAGGCGACGCGCGTGTCGATCAGGCAGCGGACGGGCTCGGCCCGCCGCGCGGCGCCATTCCCCGCGTCCGACAAGCGGCCGCGGGCGCCGCGCGCGGCGGCTCGGGCGGTCCATCCCGCCCGTCGAGCTTTGGTGCCGAGGCCCACTCCTGTCTATTCGTCCGCTCACGCACGATTCCCGATACCCATTACTTTGCGGTATGCGGCGTGCAAGCGGTTTCGCAGGGCGTTCAGCTAGGCGGCGGCGTGCTCGGCTGCCGGCTCGGCGCCGCCCGCGACCCGCTCGAACGCCAGCTCGCCGCCGGCGGCGTCCACCTCGATCCGGTCGCCCTCGCTGAACTCGCCCTCGAGCAGGCGCAGGGCCAGCTTGTCCACGAGCTGCTTCTGGATCACGCGCTTCAGCGGGCGGGCGCCGTAGGTCGGGTCGAAGCCGAGGTTGCCGAGCAGCTCCCGCGCCTTGTCGGTCAGCTCGATCTCGATGCCCCGCTCGGCGACCCGCCGCGAGAGCCGCGCGACCTGGATGTCCACGATGCGGGCCAGGTCCGCCTTCGACAGGCGGTGGAAGATGACGATGTCGTCCACGCGGTTCAGGAACTCCGGCGGGAAGGTCTGGGTCAGGGCCTCGTCGACCTGCTCGCGATGACGTCATCCCCCGCCCTCGGACGGAAGCGGAGGAGGCGGGGTTGCTCGGCCGCGATGTACTGCGAGCCGACGTTCGAGGTCATGATGAGCACCGCGTTCTTGAAGTCCACGGTCCGGCCCTGGCCGTCGGTCAGGCGGCCGTCGTCCATGATCTGGAGCAGCGTGTTGAAGACGTCGGGGTGGGCCTTCTCGATCTCGTCGAGGAGGATCACCGAGTAGGGCCGGCGGCGCACGGCCTCGGTCAGCTGGCCGCCCTCCTCGTAGCCGACGTAGCCGGGCGGCGCGCCGATCAGGCGCGCGACCGAGTGCTTCTCCATGTACTCGGACATGTCGATGCGGACCATCGCCTGCTCGGAGTCGAACATGAACTCCGCCAGGGCACGGGCCAGCTCGGTCTTGCCGACGCCCGTGGGGCCGCAGAAGAGGAAGCTGCCGATCGGCTGGTCGGGGTCGGCAAGGCCTGCGCGCGAGCGCCGCAGCGCCCCGGCGACGGCCTCGACCGCCTCGTCCTGGCCGATCACGCGGTCGTGCAGGCGGTCCTCCATGTGGATCAGCTTCTCGACCTCGCCCTCCATCAGGCGCGAGACCGGGATCCCCGTCCACTTGGCGACGACCTCGGCGACGTCCTCCTCGGTGACCTCCTCGGTCAGCATCGTGCCGCCCTCGCGGTGCAGCTCGGCGAGCTTCGCCTCCTGCTCGGCGAGGGTCTTCTCGAGCTCGGGGATCTGGCCGTAGCGCAGCTCGGCGGCGCGCTCGAGATCGGCGGCGCGCTCTGCGCGCTCGGCCTCGTGGTTGACCCCGTCGAGGCGCGTCTTCGCCTCCTTGATCGCCTCGATCGCGTGCTTCTCGTTCTGCCAGCGGGCCTTCATCTCGCTGGAGCGCTCGCGCAGCTCGGCCAGCTCGGACTCGAGCGCCTCGCGGCGCGTGGCGGAGGCCTCGTCGGTCTCCTTCTTCAGCGCCTCGCGCTCGATCTCGAGCTGCTGGATACGGCGCTCGACCTCGTCGATCTCGACCGGCATCGAGTCGATCTCGATCTTCAGGCGGGAGGCGGCCTCGTCGATCAGGTCGATCGCCTTGTCGGGCAGGAAGCGGTCGGCGATGTAGCGCGCGGACAGGGTGGCGGCCGCGACGATCGCGGCGTCCTGGATGCGGACGCCGTGGTGGACCTCGTAGCGCTCCTTGAGGCCGCGCAGGATCGCGACCGTGGACTCGACGTCGGGCTCCCCGACGACGATCGGCTGGAAGCGGCGCTCGAGCGCGGCGTCCTTCTCGATGTGCTTGCGGTACTCGTCGAGGGTGGTGGCGCCGACCGCACGCAGCTCGCCGCGGGCTAGCATCGGCTTCAGCAGGTTGGAGGCGTCCACGGCGCCCTCTGCGGCGCCGGCGCCGACGATCGTGTGCAGCTCGTCCATGAACAGGACGATCTGGCCCTCGGCCTCCTGGATCTCCTTGAGCACGGCCTTGAGGCGCTCCTCGAACTCGCCGCGGTACTTGGAGCCGGCGAGCAGGGCGCCGATGTCGAGCGCGATCACGCGGCGGTCGCGCAGCGACTCCGGCACGTCGCCGGAGACGATCCGCTGGGCGAGTCCCTCGACGATGGCGGTCTTGCCGACGCCGGGTTCGCCGATCAGCACCGGGTTGTTCTTGGTCCGGCGGCTGAGCACCTGGATCACGCGGCGAATCTCCTCGTCGCGGCCGATCACCGGGTCGAGCTTGCCGCTCTCCGCCTCGGCGGTGAGGTCGCGCCCGTACTTCTCGAGCGCGCCGTAGCTGTCCTCGGGGTTGGGGGAGGTGACGCGGTGGGGCCCGCGGACGTTCGAGATCGCGCTCAGCAGCACGGCTCGCTCGGGAAGCAGGTCGGAGATGCCGGACTTGGAGTCGGCGAGCGCGAGCAGGAAGTGCTCTGTGGAGATGTACTCGTCGGCGAGCCCCGACGCCTCGCGCTCGGCCTGCTGCATCACCCAGACGAACTCCTTCGACGGGCGTACGTCCGGGACCGTGTTGCCGCTCAGTTGCGGCAGCTTCGCGATCGCGTCGCCGGCGCGGGCGCGCACGGCCTCGACGTCCTCGCCGAGCCGCTGCAGGACGGGGACGACGACGCCGTCGTCCTGCTCGAGCAGGGCGGAGAGGAGGTGCGCGGGCGCGAGCTCGGGATTCGAGCTCTGCGAGGCGAGCCGCTGCGCCGCGGCCACGGCCTCCTGGGACTTGATCGTGAAGCGGTCCTGTTGCATCGGGTCAGTCTACTCAATCACATTGGAGATATCAAGAAATCTGCTGCGCCTCGACTTAGATACTCAGCGGTTCCGGGGGGCGGCGCCCGGGGTGGCGCGCCAGCGCGACAGCGACTACGATCGCATAGCCGCAAGCCGCGGATCAAGAACCCACGGACGGAGAGCCGGATGACCGAGTAGATGGAGCGAGACGGCCGGCGCGAAACCGAGAGTGGCGGGGCGCCCGCGGCGATCCTGGAGATCCACCGCGAGGTGGTGGAGGCGTTCAACAGCGGCGGCCTCGAGCACGCGGCGCGCTACTTCGACGAGGACGTGGAGGTCGTGGACCCGGACCTGCCGGAGGGGACCCGGCTGCGGGGGCGCGGCGTCCTGCTGGCGACGTTCGGGGAGATGGTCGAGGCCTTCGACACGATGGAGGTCCGCGAGATCGACATGTTCGCGGTCGGGGAGCGCGTGGTCTCTCTGATCCGGACGGTCGGCAGGGGCGAGGGCACGCGCGGCGAGATGGAGCTCGAGATGCACGACGCCCACGTGACGACGTTCCGCGACGGCAAAATCGTCTACTGGCGGATCTACCACGACCCGCGCGAGGCCTTCGAGGAGGTGGGGCTGGACCCGGACGACCCGGGGGAGCCCTATCGCTTCGAGGCCGGCTAGCGCCAGACGCTGGCCCCGCGCAGGCGCAGGGCGACCCAGGCGCTGGCCAGCGCCGCCGGGAGCGCCGCCGCGATGCCGCGCAGGGCTGCGTCGCGGACGTCGTCTCCTCCTCCGGCCAGCGCGGCGCCGAACGTGAGGGCGTCGCCGGCATCCACCGCCGCGCCCGCCAGGCTGAGCGCCCGCAGGCGCTCGCCGTCGCCGAGCGAGAGCAGGATCCCGGTGCCGAGCGCGACATCCCGCCCGCCCGCCAGGCGTGCGATCGCCACCGTCGCGGGGCCGCCCTCGCGGAAGCCCAGCGCAGCCAGCGCAGTGCCGGGCGCGAGGGCGAGCCCGGCCCCGATGGCGAGCCTTCCCAGCCCCGAGGCGACGGAGAGCGCGCGCACGTCCGGGGCGGTCAGGGCGCCGGCCGGGGAATCGGTGCGAGGATTGGGCGCGAGCGAAGGCATGGCGGGACAGCGATCGTACGCACCGGGCACTCTGGGCACCTTGGGCACGCCAGGCAACCTCTGGGCGAGGGCCGCGGCCGCGGCCCTCGCCGCCCTCGGTCTCGGGGCCGCTGTGGCGGAGGCGCGCTCGTGGCCGCCGTCGCCCTATCCGCAGGCTGGGCACGTCGCGGCGGCCCGGGAGCTGGCGGCCGCGGCCCCCGGCACAGTCTCGTTCGCCGTCATCGACGCGGACGGCGGCCTGCGCGGCTATGAGCCCGACGACCGGTTCAGCTCCGCGAGCGTGTCCAAGACGCTGCTGCTGGCCGCGGAGCTGCGCCGGCTCCGCACCGAGCGCGAGCCTCTCGACGGAGGGACCCGCTCGCTGCTCGAGGCGATGATCACCGTCTCCGACAACGACGCTGCGAGCGCGGTCTACGCGCGCGTCGGCGACGAGGGGATGAGCGAGGCCGCCGAGCGCGCGGGCATGCGCTCCTTCGAGGTCACCCCCGGCTACTGGGGCGGCGCGCAGGTGACGGCTGCCGACCTCGCCCGCTTCTTCTTCAGGCTCGACCGCAACCTGGCGGGCCCGCACCGTCGGTACGCCGAGCGACTGCTCGCCGGGATCGTCTCGACGCAGCGCTGGGGGATCCCGGCGGCGGCGCCGGGCCGCTGGACCGTCTACTTCAAGGGAGGCTGGCGCCCGCCCGCGACCGAGGAGACGAGCGGCCCGGTCACCCACCAGGCCGCCCTGCTGCGCGACCGCTCCGGCGAGAGGCTCGGGCTCGCCGTCCTCACGGACCTCGCTCCGGGCTCGACGGCCTACGCCGTGCTCGCGGGGATCACCGAGCGCCTGCTGGCGAGGCCGCCGCGCGAGTCGCGCTGGCCGGCGCCGTAGCGGCGGCCGGGGTCAGCTTCCGCCGGGGCGGCCCTTGCCGCGCCGGACGCGGACCTGCACGCCCCGCTGCCCGCCGGGGCGGAGCTCGGTCCTGTAGGCGCCGTAGGGGACCAGCTCCCCGCCCGAGAGGCCGCGGCGAAGCCGCTCCATCTCGGCACTCATCCGCCGCTCCATCTCGGCGGCGCGCTTGCGCATCCGGGCGATTTCGCCGCGCATGCGCTCGACGGTCGCCTCCATCTCCAGCACCATCTCGACGCCGGCCAGGTTGAGCCCCTCGTCGCTGGTCATGCGCTGGATCCGGCGCAGCTGCTCGACGTCGGCCTGCGAGTACAGGCGCGTGTTCTTCGGCGAGCGCTTTGGCGTGATCAGCCCGCGCGCCTCGTACATCCGCAGGGTCTGCGGGTGCATGTCCGCGAGCTCGGCCGCGACGGAGATCATGAAGACGCCCCGGTCTCGATCGATCCGCTCCCGCCGGCTGTCGCGCGCCCGCTCGCCGTCACCTTCCGAGGCCATCGCTCCGCTCACTCTCCCTTCCCGCCCGGACGGCCCGCGCGGCGCAGCAGTGACTCGCGGGGATCGTGGCCATTGAGGGCTTCGGCCAGCTTCTCGACGGCCTCGCGTTGCTCGTCGGTGAGCTCGCGCGGCACGTCGAGCTGGACCTTGTAGTAGATGTCTCCGCGCCCGTTGCCGCTCGTCCGCGGCGGGCCCTCGCCGCGCAGCCGCTGGGTCGTCCCGTGCTGGGTGCCGGGCGCGAGCTTGATCCTCTTGGTGGCGTTCAGCGTCGGCACCTCGACGGTCGCCCCCTGGATGGCCTCGGTCACCGAGACCGGCAGGTCCACCTCGAGGTTGCCGTCGGGGCGCTGGCGGAACACCGGCGAGGGGGTGACCTGCACCGTCACGTAGAGGTCGCCGGGCTGGCCGCCCCGGTAGCCCGCCTCGCCCTTGCCGGCGACGCGGATGCGGCTGCCGTCGTGCACGCCGGCCGGGATGTTGACCCGAAAGCGCTTCGTCTCCTCGACGATGCCGGAGCCGCGGCAGGTCGGGCAGGGGTCCTCGATCACCTCGCCGCGCCCGCCGCACTCCGGGCAGGGCTGGGAGATCGAGAAGAACCCCTGGCTCTCGCTGTCGATGCCGCGTCCGCCGCAGCGGGGGCAGACGTGGGGCGAGGTGCCGGGCGCCGCGCCCGACCCGCCGCAGGTCCCGCACTCGCCCGTGGTCGGCACGGCGACCGTGATCTGGGTGCCCTGCATCGCCTGGTCGAAGGAGATCGTGACCTCCGTCTCGAGGTCGCGGCCGCGCTGGGTGCGCGGGGCGCCGCCGCGGCCGCCACCGCGGTTGAAGAGGTTGGTGAAGATGTCGCCCAGGTCGGAGGCGAAGCCCGCCGGGGAAGCCCCCGCCCGCGCCGCCACCGGGGAAGCCCCGGCCGCCGAAGATCCCACCGGCGTCGTACTCCTTGCGCTTCTCGGCGTCCGAGAGCGTCGCGTAGGCCTGCTGGACCTCCTTGAATCGCTCCTCGGCCTCCGGGTCGTCCGGGTTGCGGTCGGGGTGGTACTTGCGGGCGAGGTCGCGGTAGGCCTTCTTGATCTCGTCGTCGGACGCCGATCGGGAGACCCCGAGCACCTCGTAGAAGTCGCCGTTCGCCATCGCCGCCGCCCCTACTCGCTGACGACCACGCGGGCCGGCCGCAGGACCTGGCCGTCCAGCCGGTAGCCGCGCTCGAGGGTCTCGATCACGGTCCCGGCCTTGACGTCGTCTCGCGGCAGCGTCGAGAGCGCCTCGTGCCAGGCGGGGTCGAAGCGCTCGCCGGTCGGGTCGTAGGACTCGACGCCGGCGCGCTCGAGCGTCGCCCGCAGCTCGGCCTCGACCAGCGCGATGCCGCGCCCCAGGGCCTCCTGCGGCGGGACGACCTCGCTCGGGGCGTCAGCCGCCGGGCCGGCGTTCCCGAGGCCCGCGGCCTGCAGGGCGCGCTCGAGGTTGTCGAGCACCGGAATCAGCTCGCGGGCCAGGCCGGCCTTGCCCCGCTCGGCGGCGTCCGCCGCCTCGCGACTCACCCGCTTGCGGTAGTTCTCGAAGTCGGCCTTGGTCCGCCGCGCCAGCTCGAGGTACTCGTCGCGCTCGCGGCGGGCGGCGGCGAGCTCGTCGAGGTCGTGCTCGACGAGCTGCTCGGCCTCCTCGGTGCGCTCGTGCTCGGCGGCGACCTCAGCGGCCGCAGCCGCGACCGGATCGGGCCGAGGCGGAGTCCCCTCGGGCCTGTCGACCCGAGGCGGATGCTCCGCCTCGGGTCGGCCATTGGTCGGCTCGTCGCTCATCGCCGGGCCTCCTACGACGAGGTCTTCTCGTCGTCGACGACCTCGGCGTCCACGACCTCCTCCTCGGCGCCCGCGCCGTTGGCGGAGGCCCCGTCACCCGCGGGCGCGCCCTGCTCCTCGGCGGCCTGCTGGTAGACCTGCTCGGAGACCTTGTGGAAGGCCGCCTGCAGGGCGTCGGTCTTGGAGCGGATCGCGTCGGCGTCGTCGCCGTCGAGCGAGTCGCGGACGTCCTTGATCGCCGTCTCGATCTCGCTCTTGGCGGAGCCGTCCACCTTGTCGCCGAGCTCCTCGAGCTGCTTCTCGGCCTGGTAGGCCGCGTTCTCGCCCACGTTGCGGGCCTCGGCCAGCTCGCGCTGGCGCCGGTCCTCGTCGGCGTGCGACTCGGCGTCCTTGATCATCTGCTCGACCTCGGCCTCGTCGAGGCCGGAGCCGCCCTTGATCTCGATCTTCTGCTCCTTGCCCGTCCCCAGGTCCTTCGCAGAGACGTTCAGGATGCCGTTGGCGTCGATGTCGAAGGTCACCTCGATCTGAGGCGTCCCCCGCGGCGCCGGCGGGATCCCGGTGAGCTGGAACTTGCCCAGGCTCTTGTTGCCGGAGGCCATCTCGCGCTCGCCCTGGAGCACGTGCACCTCGACCGAGGGCTGGTTGTCGTCGGCCGTCGAGAAGATCTCCGACCGCTTCGTCGGGATCGTCGTGTTGCGCTCGATCAGCTTCGTCATCACGCCGCCCTTGGTCTCGATGCCGAGGGTGAGGGGGGTGACGTCGAGCAGCAGCACGTCCTTGACGTCGCCCGCCAGCACGCCCGCCTGGATCGCGGCGCCGATCGCGACGACCTCGTCCGGGTTGACGCCCTGGTGCGGGTCCTTGCCGGTCAGCTCCTTGACCTTCTCCTGCACCGACGGCATGCGGGTCATGCCGCCGACGAGGAGCACGTGGTCCACGTCGGAGCCGGCGTCGGCCAGGGCCTGCTTGACCGGCCCGACGACGCGGCCGAGCAGGTCCGAGGTCAGCTCGCTGAGCTTGGCCCGGTTCAGCTTCATCTCCAGGTGCTTGGGATCGCCCTCGACCGCCGTGATGAACGGCAGCGAGATCTGCGTCTCCTGGGTGGTGGAGAGCTCGATCTTCGCCTTCTCCGCGGCCTCGTAGAGGCGCTGGAGGGCGCGCTTGTCAGCGGCCAGGTCAACGCCCTGGTCCCGCTTGAACTCGCTCACGATCCACTCGACGATCGCGGCGTCCCAGTTGTCGCCGCCGAGGTGGTTGTCACCCGCGGTGGCCTTGACCTCGAAGACGCCGTCGCCGATCTCGAGGATCGAGACGTCGAAGGTGCCGCCGCCCAGGTCGAAGACGAGGATCTTCTCGTCCGCGGTCTCCTTGTCCAGGCCGTACGCGAGAGCGGCCGCCGTCGGCTCGTTGATGATGCGCTTGACGTCGAGGCCCGCGACCTTGCCGGCGTCCTTGGTCGCCTGGCGCTGGTCGTCGTTGAAGTAGGCCGGGACGGTGATCACGGCGCTGTCCACCGTGTCGCCCAGCTTCGCCTCGGCGTCCGCCCTCAGCTTCTGCAGGATCATCGCCGAGATCTCCGGCGGGGAGTACTGCTTGTCGTCCACGTCGATGCGGACGTCCCCGTTGGGGCCCGCCTCCACCTCGTAGGGGACGATCTTCTCCTCCTCCTTGACCTCGGCCTCCTTGCGGCCCATGAAGCGCTTGATCGAGAAGATCGTGCGCTCGGGGTTCATCACGGCCTGCCGCTTGGCGACCGTGCCGACGAGCCGCTCGCCGCTGTCGGAGAAGGCGACTACGGACGGCGTGGTGCGGCCGCCCTCGGCGTTCTCGAGCACGGTGGGCTCGTCGCCCTCCATCACCGCCATGCACGAGTTGGTCGTGCCCAGGTCGATGCCTATCGTTCTTGCCATACTGGTCTTTCCTCCAAAGCTTTCGGTTCCTCAGATGAAGAAATCTGAGTGGGATTGTAGTAGATCGCGGCCAGCTTGTGAAGGGATGGAACGAAAAAGGCCCGGCCGCCTGAGGCGACCGGGCCCGTGAGGGGGTGGCCGGCGCGGGCCGGGCTGCGATGTAACAGACCGGCCACCCAGGTAGTTGCGCTGGGGCCGGCGAGGACCGCCGGCGAGCTACCTGTCGCCCGCCACCTGGGCGACGAAGTTCGCGACCTCCTCGGCCTGGGAGCCCGTGAGGATGCCCTGGGGCATCCGGCCGGCGACCCCCTTTTCGACCGCCGAGAGGACGCGCGGCTGGATCGTGGCGGGGTCGGGCGGGGTCGGGCCCGGCGGGGCGAGCAACTCGTCGAGGTTCGGGCCGACGACGCCGTCGGTGCCGGCCTTGTAGAGCGTGTGGCAGGAGCCGCAGTTGGTCACGAACAGCTCCTTGCCGTCCTCGAGGTCGGCGGGCACGTTCTGCGGCGCGGCCTCCTCGCCGCCCTCCTGGCTGATCGCCCAAGCGGGGATCAGGACCGCGAACAGGGCGGCGACGATGCCGAAGATGATCAGGGTGCTCCGCTTCATCGCGCGGGAGCATATCGGCGGGCGGCTGTGTCAGCGGGGGCGGTGGGCGCGGTACCAGCGGCACATGCGGCGCAGGTCGCACTCGTCGCAGCGGGGGCGCGGGCGGCAGAGGGCGCGGCCGTGGCGGATCAGGTTGACGTGCAGCTCGTAGGCGTCCTCGGGAGGGGTGATCGCCATCATCTCGTCGTGGGCCTCCTCGAAGGGGGCGTTCGGCCGGAAGAGGCCGAGCCGGCCGCCGACGCGGTGCACGTGGGTGTCCACCGGGATCTCGGGGCGGTCGAAGCTGAAGATCAGGACGCAGGCGGCGGTCTTGCGCCCGACGCCGGGCAGCTCGGTCAGGAACCCGAGGGCCTCCGCGCGCGGCGCCGTGGCCAGCCAGTCAAGGTCGGGGTGCTCGCCGAGCCGCTCGAGCACGTGCTGGATCCGCGGCGCCTTGGTCTGGCTGAGGCCGCCCGGGCGCAGCGCCTCCTCGAGCTCGCTCGACCGGCGCGTCGCGCACCTCCTCCCAGGTCGGGAAGCGCTCGCGCATGCGGCCGTAGGCGACGTCGCGGTTCCGGTCGTTGGTGTTCTGGGAGAGGATCGTCCGCACCAGCTCCGCGATCGGGTGGCCGTGCGGCTCGTTGACCGGGCGCCCGTACATCTGGCGCAGGCGGTCGCGAATGGCGAGCACCCGCCGGCGCGAGGGGCGCCGCCACCCTGTGTCCCGCCGCGGGAGGCGGGGGCGCGGCTCGTCGCGACCGTAGGCCCGGCCCCGCTCGGCGAGCAGGCGCGCTGCGTCGGAGGGCTCCGCGATCGCGTTCTCGCTGGGGAGCGGCACGCGGGCGAGGATATTGTCCGGGGCGAAGGTGGCAGCCCAGGCGACAGGCGGCATCGAGACCGGCAGCGTCGAGGTCGACGGCATCGGGATCTTCTTCCGCCGCCGCGGCGGCGAGGGGCCTCCCGCCGTCTTCGTCCACGGCAACCCGACCCACTCCGAGGACTGGCTCCCGTTCCTCGAGCGCCTCGAGGGGCCCGCCCTCGCCTTCGACCTCCCGGGCTTCGGCCGCTCCGAGCGCCCGGATCCCGAAGCGCTTCGAGTACTCGATGTACGCGTACGCGCTGTTCGTCGAGCGGGTCCTGGACGAGCTGGGCGTGCGCGAGCACTCGCTCGTCGTCCACGACTGGGGAGGCCTGGCGCTGATCGGCGCTCAGCGCCGCCCCGAGCTGGTCAGGCGGCTGGTCGTGATCAACGCGGTCCCGCTGCTGCCGGGCTACCGCTGGCACCGCACGGCCCGGATGTGGCGGACGCGGGGCCTCGGCGAGCTCTCGAACCGGATCTGGACCCGCCCGGCCCTCGCCGTGGCCCTGCGCGAGAGCCGCGGGGACTGGAGCAGCTTCCCGCCGGAGTTCGTGGACATGATCTGGGAACACCTCGACGAAGGGACGTTCCGGGCGATCCTGCGCCTCTACCGCTCGGCGCCGGAGTCCGAGCTGGAGGCGGCCGGTCGCGACCTGGGGAGGATCGGGGCCCCGGCGCTGGTCGTCTGGGGCCTGGCCGACCGCTACATCCCGGCGCGCTTCGGACGGGCCTACGCCGAGGCGCTCGGCGGGGCGGAGCTTGTCGAGCTGCCCGGCGTGGGGCACTGGCCCTGGTACGACGACCCGTCCGCCGTCGAGAGGGTGGTGGGGTTCCTGGAGGCCTAGGTGCCCCCGCACCGGCCGCACCGTGCCCTGGATTCCGTGGCCCACGTCACCCAGGTTGTCAAGGGAACGGTGACTAGAATCCGGTGTGTATGCGCGCGATCGCCTCGACAATCCGAAGCTATGCCCCGCGCCTGCCCAAGGGCCGGGGCGACGCGGCGCTTCAGGTCGGCCTCTTCGTGCTCGCCGACCTCTGCTACGAGACGGTCCGCGGGATCGCCGAGGGCAACGCGAACCTGGCCTTCGCCAACGCGCGCTCGGTGATCGACTTCGAGGGCTCGGTGGGCCTCTTCTTCGAAGGGGACCTCCAGCGCGCTCTGCTGGGCCAGCAGTGGATCATCGACATCGCGAACTTCGCCTACATGAACTCCCACTTCGTGGTCACGACCGTGTTCCTGGTCTGGCTCTACCTGTACCGCAACGACAGCTACTACTTCGTGCGCAACATGTTCATGGTCGCGATGGGCGCTTGCGCTCGTCGGCTACACGCTGATGCCCACGGCGCCGCCCCGCTTCTTCGAGCGAGCTCGGCTTCGTGGACACGCTCGACCAGGTAGTCGGTCAACCACGACTCGGCGCTGGTCCAGATGTTCGTCAACCCCTACGCGGCCATACCGAGCATGCACTGCGCGTTCGCCCTTATGATCGGCGTCTCCGGCGCGCTGATCTCCGCGCCACACGATCTCCAGGGCCCTCTGGTGCCTCTATCCCCTCTTCGTCTTCTTCGTCGTGATCGTCACCGCGAAATCACTTCTGGGTGGACGGCGTGATCGGCTGGATGGTCGCCGGCGCGGCGGCCTTCGGGGCGGTCCAGCTCGCGCGGGCGCGCCCGGCGGCATGGGCCTGGCGACCGGCGACCGCTTGACCGACCAGCCCGGCGGCGGCCCGCAGACGGCCCGCCGCCTGACCGAGCCGGCCCTCGTGGCCGGGCTGCTCGGCGCGGTCTACCTGATCGTCGAGCCCTCGAGCGCCGACCACGCCGCCCAGGTCTTCCGCTCCGGCCTCTTCGAGCAGCGAGGGGCTCTCGGCCTGGAACAACCTCTGGTTCGGGGGCCACCACACTGCCCGGCTACAGCCTCCTCTTCCCGCTGCTGGCCTCGCTGATCGGCGCCGCGCGAGGTCGGCGTCCTCGCCGTCGTCGCGGCGGCGCTGCTGTTCGCCGGCGATCGCCTACCGGCAGTGGGGCGACCGCGCGCGGCTCGGCGTGATCTGGTTCGCGGCGGGCGCGTCGATCAGCCTCTTCAGCGGCCGGCTCACCTTCGCCCTCGGCGTCGCGATCGCGCTCGCCGCGGTGTTCGCCTCGCAGCGCGGCTGGCGCGCCGGTCGCGATCGGCTTCGCCGCTGCTCTGCCCCGCTGGCGAGCCCGGTCGCCGCGCTCTTCCTCGCCTGCGGCGCGGTCGCCTACTCGCTCGCCGAGCGCAGCCGCGCGGGCCTCGAGCTGGCTGTCGCCGCGCGTCGGCGCCGCCGTGCTGATCACGTTCGCCTTCCCCGAGGGCGGCACCGAGCCGTTCGTCTTCTCCAGCTTCCAGCCCGCGCTGCTGATCGCCGTCGCCGTCTTCCTCGCGATCCCGCGGGAGGAGAAGCTGCTGCGCTACGGCGTCGCCGCCTACGCCGCCGCGCTGGCCGCGGCGTTCCTGATCGACAGCCCGATGGGCGGCAACGCGACGCGGATGGGCGCGCTGCTTCTCGGCCCCGCCCTCGCCTTCGGCCTCTGGCGCCGCCAGCGCTTCGCGCTCGTCGCTGCTCGCGCCGCTTCCTCCTCTACTGGCAGTGGTCGCCCGGTCGCACGCGACCTCGAGACCGTGCACGCCCAGCCCTCGGTCGAGGCGGACTACTACGCCCCCGTCCAGCGACTTCCTGCGCGAGGCGATGCGCGGGGACCGTCAACGGGTCGAGGTCGTCCCGGTCGAGCACCACTGGGAGGCGGCCTACATGCCGCAAGGGCATCTACATCGCGCGCGGCTGGGAGCGCCAGCTCGACCGCAAGCTGAACTCCCTCTTCTACGAGGACGAGACGGCCGGCTGACGCCGAGGCGTACCGCCACTGGCTCGACGACCTCGCGGTCGGCTATCGTCGCCATGCCTCACAGCGAGCTCGACTACGCGGGCGAGGCGGAGGCGCGGCTGATCAAGCGCGGGCCTGCCCTACCTGAGCCGAGGTGTTCTCGAGCAGGGACTGGAGCGTCTACGAGGTCGAGGACCCGGCGCCGATGGCGATCGGTGCCGGCGACCTGGTGAAGCTCAAGCCGGAGGGCTTCGTCGTCAAGGCCGACGCCGCCGGCAGCATGCTCGGTCCGCGTCCGCTGGACGCCCTACTGGCAGATCGCCGAGGGCACCGGCTGCGTCGAGGAGTCCCCGACCGGCTTCACGCGCGTGACCCTGCGCGAGGCCGGGCCGGCTCAAGATCGGGGTGGACTTCTCGCCGCTGCGCGCGCTCAGCGGCGGCCGGCGCTGCGCCGACAACCCGCCGCCTACCAGCGGGTGGGAGGAAGCGGTGAGGTATTGAGCGCCTGGGCAGCGGTGACGAGGGCGGCAGAAGTGAGCGCCGCTGCGCTGCGTGAGCGGTTCCTTCCCAGGGGGCCGCTCGATCTGCTGATCCAGTTCGCCGTGATCGCGGCGGCCTACACGGCCTGGCGCTACGCGCGCGGGGCCGTCGGCCCCCTCCGACTCGCGGCCGCGTTCGCCCACGGCCGCGACCTGGTCTCGGTCGAGCGCGACCTGCACAGCTTCGTCGAGGTGGACGTCCAGAGCTGGGCCGTGGACGTCGGCTGGGCGGGCGAGGTGGCGCGCTGGGGCTACGCGAACCTCCACTTCAAGGGCAGCTGCCTCGCCCTGCTGGTGATCTATTTCGGCTGGCGTGGCAGCTTCGGCTTCGTGCGCAACACCGTGCTGGCGGCGATGGCGATCTCGCTGCTCGGCTACTGGCTCTACCCGACGGCCCCGCCGCGCTTCCTCGAGGAGCTGGGGCTGGACGGCTCGAGCGCGGTCACGGGCAACGACCCCGTGCTGGTCAATGCGGGCGACGCGCTCTTCAACCCGGTCGCGGCGGTGCCCTCGATGCACGTCGGCCTGGCGACGATCTTTGCGGTCTCCCTCGCCCTCCTCGTGCGCCCCGCGTGGCTGAAGGTGCTGCTGCTCGCCTATCCGCTCTTCATGACCTACATCGTCGTGGCGACGCGGCAACCACTACTGGATAGACGGCGCTCTTCGGCCTGCGTCGCGGCGGCGCTGGCGGCCGGCGTCGCGGTGCTGCTCGCGCGCCTGAACCCCGACTGGGCCTTCGGACGCGAGCGCCCGGCCCGCGCCCCGGGGCGCATGGATGTCCAGGTCACCACGGTGGCTGCGTGAGCCCCCGCGAGCCGGGCGCGCCGGCGCGAGCGCGCCGGCGAGCTCTCGGCGGTCGTGCGCAACCGCCTGATCGAGTCGCGGCTGACGCCCAACGCGATCTCGATGGTCGGCCTGGTGGGCAACCTGGCGGCGGCCGTGCTGGTCTGGCAGGAGTACTTCTTCCTCGGGGGCGTCGCCTTCATCGTCGGGTCGGTGATGGACACGCTCGACGGCCGCTACGCGCGCGTCTCGGGCAAGGGCACCCTGTTCGGGGCGTTCCTCGACTCGACGCTCGACCGGGTCGAGGAGGGGATCGTGCTTGCCGCGGTCGCCTATTACTTCGCCTCGGCCGGGGACGAGTTCGCCGCGGCGATGTGCGTCGTGGTCGTGCTGGGGTCGCTGATGGTCTCCTACACCCGCGCCCGCGCCGAGGCGCTGGGCGTCGAATGCAAGGTGGGGATCGCCACGCGCCCCGTGAGAGTGGTCATACTGTCCATCGGCCTCGTATTCGCAAAAGGGGCCGGAGTCTTCGACGTCGAGCTGCTGGCCCCCGCGATCTACGCGATGGCTGCGCTCACAGCCTTCACCGTCGTGCAGCGCGTCTGGCACGTCAGAGCAGCGCTGAAGGCGGTGGAGGGGACTGGTCCAGGCCCTGAGCGGGCGTCACCCGAGGCGAGCGCGGAGCTGTAACCGCGGCGCCTCGCGAGTGTCAATTGAGTCTTGAGCACAAAGCTTTAGGAGGAAATCCATCCCATGAGCAGCAACGGCAAGGCAGACGGCGTGGCGCAGTCCAACGGCGCCCGCGACGACAAGGTCCGGGTCGCCATCGTCGGCGTCGGGAACTGCGCGAGCTCGTTCGTGCAGGGCGTCCAGTACTACAAGGACGCCGACCCCGCCGAGCAGGTGCCCGGCCTGATGCACGTGGACCTCGGCGGCTACCACGTGCGCGACATCGAGTTCACGGCCGCATTCGACATCGACGCCGAGAAGGTCGGCAAGGACCTCTCGGAGGCCGTCTTCTCCGGCCAGAACAACACGATGAAGTTCTCCGACGTCCCGAATCTCGGGGTCAAGGTCCACCGCGGCATGACCCACGACGGCCTCGGCAAGTACCTCAAGGAGAAGATCACCAAGGCTCCGGGCGAGACCGCCGACATCGTCGGGATCCTGCAGGACACGGAGACGGACGTCGTCGTCTGCTACCTGCCCGTCGGCTCCGAGCAGGCGACGAAGTGGTACGTCGAGCAGGCCCTGGCCGCCGGCGTCGGCTTCGTCAACTGCCTCCCGGTCTTCATCGCCCGCGAGGACTACTGGGACCGCCGCTTCGAGGAGGCGGGCCTGCCGATCATCGGCGATGACATCAAGTCCCAGGTCGGCGCGACGATCGTCCACCGCCAGCTCGCCCGGCTCTTCGCCGAGCGCGGAGTGCGCATGGAGCGCACCTCGCAGCTCAACGTCGGAGGGAACATGGACTTCTACAACATGCTCGAGCGCGAGCGGCTGGAGTCCAAGAAGATCTCGAAGACCAACGCGGTCACCTCGATCATGGACCACGAGCTGCCGCCCGAGGACGTCTACATCGGCCCCTCGGACTACGTGCCGTGGCTGACCGACCGCAAGTGGGCGCACATCCGCGTCGAGGGCCGCTCCTTCGGGGACGTGCCGCTCAACGTCGAGCTGAAGCTCGAGGTCTGGGACTCGCCGAACTCCGCGGGCATCGTGATCGACGCGGTGCGGATCATCAAGCTGGCCCTGAACAACGGCATCTCCGGGCAGCTCGACGGCCCCTCCAGCTACCTGATGAAGTCGCCCCACAGCCAGCGGCCCGATCCGGTGGCGCGCGAGCTGACCGAGGCGTTCATCGCCGAGCACACCGGCCAGCGGGGGCTGACCGCTGGGAAGGCGAGGAAGGCGAAGGCGGCAAGGGCGGCAAGAAGAAGGCGAAGGCCAAGTCGTAGGGACCTCTCGCGTGGTTGCGAGAGCCCGGTCCGCTGCCGGGTGCCGCCTACTGCTCGCTGTAGAACAGACTCGCACGGCGGCACCCGGCAGCGGCCCGGGCTCTCGTGTTGCGCGGAGGGCCCACGGCTGGGCTCTCGAGTTGCGCAGCGCGGGGTTGGTTTGAGCCGTAACCTCGCGGCGTGAGTTCTGGGCGGCTGACCATTGCGCAGGTGAGTCCTTATGCGTGGGGCTCACGGCACGAGATAGACCGCTTCGTGACGCGGACCTCCCAGGCGCTCGCGGAGCGTGGGCATCGGGTCGTCGTCGCAGCGCCGTCTGACTCGCGGAGCGAGATCCGGGAGTCGCGGCGGGCCATCCGCGACGCGGTCAAGGACCCCGAGAACCTGCTCGGGGGCGAGGGGCCGCGCGTGCTCGCGGTCGGCGGGCGCATCCCGCTGCCGAGCGGGCCGCGGCGGCGCCCGGCGCCGATCCCGGTGGACCTGAGCCGCTCGCTCGAGCAGCTTCTCGGGGCGGTGCCCTTCGACGTCGTCCACGTCCACGAGCCCTTCGCGCCGAGCCCCGGGTCGGCCGCGCTGCGACACTCGGTCTCGCTCAACGTCGCCAGCTTCCACGAGCCCGTCGAGCGGATCTCCACGCAGCTCGCGCGCGGCCTGGTGGACATGTTCTTCGGCCGCATAGACGCCCGCACCGCGAGCAACGACGCGACAGGGGAGATGCTGGAGCGCTTCTTCCGCGGGCCCTACGAGCTGCTGCGCCCCGGCGCCGACGTCGCGGAGCCGGCGCTGCCCTCCCCGCCGCCGGGCCGGCTGCGGATCGTCCACGTGGCGGCGGAGGAGCGGGGGGCGCTGCGGGTCTTCCTCCGGGCCCTCCGCCGCCTTCCTCGCGAGCTCGACTGGGAGGCCGTCGTCTGGTTCGACGGGCCGACGGACCCGCTGGCGCGGGTGAGCAGGAGGCTGCGCGAGAGGCTCACCCTGGTGCGGCCCGGCGACGGGGAGCCGCCGGCCTTCGTCGCCGGAGCCGACATCGTGTGCCTGGCCTCCGGCGGGGTGCGGATCGCCCCCACGCCGGCCCGCCTGGCGCTCGCCGCCGGGGCCGTGCCGGTGGTATCGGACCTCGAGGTCTACCGCGAGCTGGTCGGCGACGGCGAGCGCGGGCTGCTGTTCCCGCCGGGGGACGCGCTGACGCTCTCCGCCCAGCTCACTCGGCTCGCCGGCGACGAGTCGCTGCGGGCGCGACTCGCCGCCGCGGGGCGGGACGGGGGCGAGGGCAGGCCCTGGGCCGAGGTGGCCGACGGCCTGGAGGAGACCTACCGGCGACTCGTGGCGCGCCGCCACGACCCGGAGGGCAACCCCGCTATCCGCGCGCGCCTGCAGGGCCGGGACTTCATCCACTGCGACCTGCACATGCACACCGATCACTCGCCCAGACTGCGCGACGCCGGCGGAGCTGCTGCTGGAGACCGCGAAGGCGCGGGGGCTCGGGGCGATCGCCATCACCGACCACAACGAGATCTCGGGGGCCCTGGAGGCGCGCGAGATCGCCGAGCGCATCGGCGGCATCAAGGTGATCGTGGCCGAGGAGGTGAAGACGGCGCACGAGGGCGAGGTGATCGGCCTCTTCATCGAGGAGAAGATCGAGCGGGGGCTCTCGCTGGGGGAGACGATCGCCGAGATCCGCCGGCAGGGCGGGCTCGTCTACGTCCCCCATCCATTCGACCGCCTGCACTCGGTCCCGGACTACGAGCATCTGCTGAAGGTGATCGAGGACGTGGACATCCTCGAGGTCTTCAACCCGCGGGTGACCCTCTCGTCGTTCAACGAGGAGGCCGTGCGCTTCGCCCGCAAGTACCGGATCGTGGCCGGCGCGGGCTCGGACAGCCACGTGGCGCAGGGGCTGGGCAGCGTCAGGATCAGGCTGCGCGACTTCGACGGGCCCCAGGAGTTCCTCGAGTCCATGCGCGAGGCGGACATCGTCCGCAAGCACAAGAACCTCGTCTACGTCCAGGCCCTCAAGTTCCTCCAGACCAGCGGCGGCCGGGGCGGGGCCTCGCTTGCCCGCGCCGACGGCTCTCGGAGCCGCAGGAAGCGGCGCGCGGCGAGCAAGAGTTGATGCGCGCGGAAGGGGCCGGCGGGCCGCCGAAGAAAAAGACAGGCGCCGTGCCGCCCCCGACCACCGACGACGAGATCCGCGAGAAGTACCTCGAGCGCGCGATCCGAGAGCTGAACGACCTCGGCCACGAGCTCTCCGCCTGCGCGGGCTGCCCGCGGGGCAACGTGATGCCGGTACAGGGCTCGGGCCACCCCCAGGCCGACATCTTCATGCTCAAGCACTCCGCGACGCCGGCGGAGATCGAGGAGGGAGTCGCCTTCTACGGGCGCGCCGGCAACGCGCTGATGAAGAGCTTCAAGCGGCTGGCGATCGACCCGATCGTCGTCTTCGGAACCCTCTGCGTGAAGTGCCCTCTGACCGACCCCGACCTCGCGTCCGAGGCGTGCGTCGGCCGCATCGCCGAGGAGATCGCGATCGTGCAGCCGCGGATCGTCGTGATCATGGGCCCCGAGGCCCTCGACGTCCTCAACAGCCTCGAGCTGCCGCTGGCCGAGGAGATCGACGCCGATCGAGGGCGAGATCCAGAGCCTCACCCCGACGATCGACGCGCTCTACGTCCCCGACATAGACGGCTCGCTCGACGAGGTGGGGACCAAGCAGCAGTTCTGGAGCGCCTTCCGGGCGCTCGGCGCCTGGTACGACCAGCTCCCGCCGTACTAGGGGCTCAGGCGGAGCAGAAGCCCGCGGCGATCGTCTTCCTCTTGCCCAGCTGGGGGCTGGCGCGGCTGCGCGATGCGGGGGCGCTGACCGACCCGGAGTTCGAACAGGAGAAGGCTCGCATCCTGGGTGCGTAATATGCGCGGCCCATGGCGGACCTCGAAGAGCGAACCATCGAGCAGCTTCCCGACCGCTGCGAGAACTGCGGCGCGACGCTGACCGACGCCGAAAAGGAAGCGGTGCTGACCGAAGGCGCCGAAGGCGCCGTCCTCTGCGCGGTCTGCGCGGACGAGGTAGTGCCGGCCGAGGACTCCGAGGCCGAGTCGGACTGAGCGGCTCCTGCGCGCGGGCCTCCGCGCGCCGCGCCTCAGCCGCGCACGCGGATCGCCCGGCGCGCCGGCTTGAAGCCGAGCTTCTTCGCAGTCGCCTTGTAGCGGCCTGCCTTCCGGAAGGACGCGCAGAACCGAGCCCGGCCGCGCTTTCCGGTCCGCCCGCGGGCGCCGGCCACCCGCACCCGGGCGCCGCGGAGCGCGGCGCCTCCGGCGGTGCGCACGGCCGCCTTGAAGCAGGTGCGCTCGCCGGCCGGGGCAGAGCGGGGGCTCAGCTTCAGGCGGAGGCGCTGCCGCTTGGCGCCGGCGACCACGCACTCGGGGCCCTCGACAGCGCCGGTTCCCGCGGGGCGCAGGGCGATGCTGACGCGCTCCCGCCCGGGGCAGGCGGCGACGCGAGCGACCCGCGCCCCGGGCGGGGAGGCGATGCCGCCCCCCTCGACGTCCAGCTCGTAGGCGCGCGGGTAGTGCCGGGGCGGCACGAAGACCTCCGTCGCGGGGGTCGAGGCCGGGACGCGGGCGCCGCCGCGACGCGGGGCGAACGAGGCGCCGGCCGGGCCGACCGTGCTCAGCGAGAGGTCGAAGCGCCGCGTCGCGTGGTCGAAGTCGTATGCGATCGGGGTGCCGGCCACGGCCTGGGGATAGGCGCGCGTGAGCACGTCGAGCTTGTCCTGGCGGAGGTTCGCCCCCTCCGGCGGCTGGCTCGGGTCCAGGATCACGCCCTGCACGCCGGTGCCGCTGGTCGTCGGGTCGTCGCACTCGCAGTAGTGCCAGTACTGCCACGAGACCATGTGGGCCTCGGCCTGCTCGACGTTGCGCCTGATCAGCTCGAGGTCGTTGGTGGCGCCGAACTCGCTCAGCAGCAGGGCGTCCCCGGTCTGCTCGGCTTGGCGGTCGGCGTTCTCGAAGACGATCTCGTCCACCTCCGGGCAGGCGCGGTCGCCGAAGAGGCTGAAGCCGCCGTCCGCCGCGAGGCAATAGACGTGGAAGCTGAAGCCGGTTGCGGGGTCGCCGGTCGGAGGGTGGGAGGAGTCGGCGCCGAAGTTGAAGATGACGTTCGGCTCGTACCAGATCAGCTTCTGCGGCTCGACCTCGCGGATCTGGTCGATCACCCGGTCGTGGAACGGCGCCAGCGTGCCGGCGTCGAACGCCGGGCAGCCGACCGGGCTGAGGCAGGTGGACCAGGCGGTGCCGGGCCACGGCTCGTTGAGCAGGTCGTAGCCGATCGTGTGGTCGCGGTCGCGAAAGCGCTGGGCGACGCGGCGGTAGGCGGCGGCGTAGCGGTCCTGGAGCCCGACGCCTCCCGGCCCGGAGGCGTTCGCCCAGAAGTTGTCGAAGGAGCGGATCAGCCCGGGCATCGCGAAGTAGTTGTCCGGGAATCCGAGCTGCGGCGCCGCCGGCAGGCCGTCATCGAGCACCGCCCAGTCGGGCCAGCCCTCGCCCTGGAAGCGCTCGTTGTAGAGGTCCTGGTGGAAGTCGAGCTGGCTGAAGATGCCGTGGTCGGCGAGCAGCCGCTCGGTGGACGCGATCTGGTCGAGGTAGGCCTCGTCGTAGGAGCCGGGCGCAGGCTCGACGCCGGCGTAGATGAGGCCGAGGCGGACGGTGTTGAAGCCGTGGCGGGCGAGGAAAGCGGCGTCGGGGGCGTCGAACCCGGCTGCCGAGGGGAAGTACGGAGGGCGCTTGTAGACCATGTTGACGCCGTGGAGGATCACGACGCGGCCCTGCGCGTCGGTGATCCAGCGGCCAGAGTGGCCCAGCGGCGTGGTGGGCGCCGCATCCGCGGTGGCGCCCGAGACGAGCGCGAGCACGGCCGCCAGCGCGGCGACTCTCCTCATGGGGCGATCGTATCCGCCGCGGAGGGCCTCAGACGCCCGGAGCGGCGGACTCGGCGACGATGCCCATGTCCTCGACCGTCGCGCTGGCCAGGCCACGGACCACGATCGTGTCCAGGGCGCGGTAGCGGGTCAGCTCGGTCTGGGTCTCGCCGGGGTTGTCGGCGGCCACGCCGACCGTGCCCTCGGGCGCGCCGAGGCGGTCGAAGTGGTCGCGGTAGCCCTTGTGGAGATCGCGGTAGAAGGCCTCCTCCTTGGCGAGCCGCGCCTCGGACTCCGGCCCGACCGCGGTGCGGACGTAGCCGAACACGGGGGGCGGCTCGCGCCCGGCCTCGCGGGCGCCGCGCTCCACGTGCTCGCGGGCTCCCGCCGCGTACTCAGGCGTCATCCAGTTGAAGAAGGCGCCGTCGTAGGAGGATCCAGCGAGCGCGCACATCTTCGGGCCCATCGCGGCCAGGACGAGGCGGGTGCCGGGCAGGGCCTCGCGCAGGGCGGGGAGGGCCTCGCGCATCGCGGTCAGCGGCTTCTTCGCGAATCCGGCGCCCACGCCGATCCAGAGCCGCTAGGGGTCGAGCCCGAGCCGCTCGACGTCTGCGGCGATCTCCTCGGGCCCGTGGCGGTCGAGGGCGATCACCGCGACGCCGAGCTCGATCCGGTCGGCGCCGGCGGCGAAGTCGGCCAGGGTCTCGAGGCCCTTCGCCTGCGGGTGGTCGTTGGACCACATCGAGGAGTAGCAGAGCTCCTGGCAGCGGCCCGCCAGCGGCGCGGCGATCTCGTGCGGCAGTCCCGCCGCGACGCCGAAGCCCCTCACGAGGCCTCCCGCTCCAGCAGGGCGACGCACTCGATGTGCGGCGTCTGGGGGAACATGTCCACGGGCTTCACGCGGCGCAGCCTATAGCCGGCCTCCGCGAGCTGTGCGGCGTTGGGCGCGAGCGTGGTCGGGTTGCAGGAGACGTAGACGATGCGATCGGCCTCGCACTCGATCAGGCGGCGGACGATCTTGGCGGAGAGGCCGGCGCGCGGCGGGTCCACGACGACCACGTCCGGGCGCCCAGCCTCCTCGAGCAGCGGCCGGATCGCCTTGCGAGCGTCGCCGGCGCGGAAGTGTGCGTTCCCGATCCCGTTCAGCCGGGCGTTCTCGGCGGCGTCCGCGACCGCGTCGGCCACCACCTCGACGCCCCAGACCTCGCCCGCGCCGCGCGGCCATCGTCAGCGCGAGGGTGCCGATCCCGCAGTAGAGGTCGAAGAGGCGCTCGGTGCCCTTCAGGTCCGCCATCCGGGCGGCGGCGGCGTAGAGGCGCTCGGCCATCTCGGTGTTCGTCTGGAAGAAGGCGCGGTGGGAGATGCGGAACTCGAGATCGCCGAGGCGCTCGGTCAGGTACTCGGGCCCGAGCGCGCCGGTGGGGCCGTCGGTGCCTCCGCCCGGCCCCTCGACGACCGTGTGCAGGTCCACCGGCGGGCGCGGGATCTCGGCCGGCGAGGTGACGAGGCGGGTCTGGAGCTGGCCGCTGCGGCGGCCCTCCCTGACGACCAGGTTGCGCAGCACGCCCGTGCCGGTTCTGCGGTCGTAGGCGGGAACGCCGGCCTCGCGGGCCCACTCGCGGACCTCGTTGCGGCGGGCGTTGTTCGCCGCCGAGGCGAGGTGGCAGTCCTCGGCGTCCACGACCTCGTCCCAGCGGCCGCGTGCGTGGAAGCCGAGCGCCAGCCGGCCGTCGCGCTCGCCGAACGAGTACTCGAGCTTGTTGCGGTAGCGCCAGCGCTCGGCGGCGGGCTCGATCGGCTCGAGCTCGAAGCCGTCGAGGCCGCCGATGCGGCGCAGGGCGTCCTCGACGTGCTCGGACTTGTGGCGGAGCTGATGCTCGTAGGGCAGGCCCTGCCAGGGGGCGCCGGGGCAGGGCTCGCCGCCGTGCAGGCAGGTGTCGGGGATGCGGTCCGGGCTCGGCTCGAGCAGCTCGACGAGGCGCGCCTCGGCGTAGTTGCGCTTGCTCTTCGTGACCGCCGCGCGGACGCTGTCGCCGGGCAGGGCGCCGGCGACGAAGACGACGTAGCCGTCCTCGCGACGCGCGACCCCGCGGCCGCCGTGCGCCAGCGAGGTGACGCGCAGCTCGAGCTCTTCGGAGGGCCGGGGCCGGCTCGCGCGGGATCTTTCCTGCGTCGTCACCGGCGTGAGGCTAGCGCTGCGCGGTTTGGCGATAGGCTCTTGCCGCTATTTGCGAGATTCCCGAGACGGAGGTGTAAGAGAGATGGAGGCAAGCGGTACCAACGGGGGCACGAGGGAGAACGTGCAGAAGGCGATCGACGATCTGCGTTCGGCCGCCGAGAAGGCGACGGGCGACGTGCGCTCGAGCATCGACTCGGCTGTCGCGCGGCTGCGCGAGGCGTCCGAGCGAGGCCGGCTCGAAGGCCCAGGACCAGGTCTCGAACTGGCGCGGGACGCTCGAGGAGGCGACGGACGACGTCCGCAAGGAGCTGGGCAAGCTCGGAGTGAGGGCGCAGACCTCGGTCGAGGCGCTCGACGAGATCGCCGCCGAGCTCGCCGAGCGGCGCAAGAGCCTGGGCAGCTAGCTCCCGGAGGCTCAGCTTGCGATCCACGGCGCGCAGGACGCCCTTGCGCGCCTTGTTGGCCCGCTCGTAGTCGCGGACCTTCCGCAGCTGCGCCGGCTTCAGGTCGGCCAGTCGGCGGTTGATCTGCGGGACGCTGAGATCGTCGTAGCTGCTGATCGGGAAGCCGGGCAGGCCGGCGCGGCGCCGTGCCCGGTCCGCTGTGGCGAGGGGCTGGTCCGCGGCCTTGACGGCGCGCTTGCGGGCCTCCTTGGCGCGGCTCCTCGATGTCGGTGCGGGCGCGGTCCGTCGCCGACTCGATCTCGCGCTTGGCGCGATCGGCGGCGCGGCCCGCGGTGCGCCGCGGGCTGGCCGCCGCCGCGCCGGCGGCGCTGCCCGCCTCGCGGAGCTGGGCGATCAGCTCCTCGAGCTGCTTGCGGATCTCCTCGGCCTGGTCGCGGCTCTTGGTGACCAGGCGGCCGACCAGGTCCTCGGCGTCGCCGCGGGTCATGCGGCCGCGCTTGACGGCGTCGTCGAGGACCTCCTGCAGGCGCTCGAGCGAGATCGTGACGCTCTTCTCGAGGGCGTCGCGGAAGGCCTGGACGCTCTTCTCGGCGCGGGAGGCCTGCTCGGCTGGATCTGGATGCGCTCGCCACGGGGGCATCAGTCTATGCGCAGCGTCAGCTCGACGGGCGCGTGGTCGGAGAGGCGGAGGGCGAGGCCGTCCTCGCGCAGCTCGCGCTGCTCGGGTGGCCAGGCGCGGCCGGGCGAGAGGACCTCGACGTTGCGCGTGAGGAGGTGGTCGATGGAGTCGGGCGCGGTGATCCCGGTGAGGCCGAAGCGGGACTCGAGCTCGCTCGTAGACCTCGCTCTTGTGCGGCCTGCACGTTGAAGTCGCCGCCGAAGACCAGCGGCGCGTCCCCCGCCCACTCGACTGCGCGCTCGGCGGCGAGCAGCAGCTCCTCCTCGGCGCGGGGCGGGCTCGTGCTGGCGTGCAGGCAGGTGGCGCAGAGCCCTGAGGAGAGGCGGGCGAAGGCCATGGTGCGCCGCTCCGGCTTGCCGGGGCGGATCGTGAGCTCGCGGCGCTCGGCGATGCGGCCTGCGCCCCCGCGCGCGAGGATCATGTTGGACCCGCCCTCGGAGGAGCCGATCAGGTCGGGCCAGCGGCGTGCGATCCACCAGCTCGGCGCGGAGAGCTGGTTGCGCGAGGTCAGCGAGCGGTAGGAATCCGCGCGGCACTCGCGCACGAAGCCGGGCTCCCAGCGCGGCGGGCACTCCTGCAGCAGGGCGACGTCCCAGCCGGCGCCGCAGACCATGTCCGTGAACTGGCGCCAGAGGTCGCGGTTGACCTGCACGTGGGTGGCGTTGCGCTCGGTCCGCCGCGTCCACTCGGCCCAGCGGGTGTAGAGGGCGCGGTCGGGCGGGCCGTCGCGGCCGTGGAAGAGGTTCCAGGTGAAGACCTTGAGCTCCATCCGTGGGCGCAAGTCTGCCTGACCGGCGCGGGGCTGGCCCTAGTATCGGCCGCTTCCATGGCCCGCCACTTTCTCACCGGCGCCGAGCTCGACCGCGCCGAGCTGCTCGCGCTGCTGGACCGCGCCGCCGAGCTCAAGGCGGGGCGCGAGGACGGCGTGGGCGCCGAGGCGCTGGCGCGGCGCTCGGTCGCGCTGGTGTTCGAGCGGCCCTCGACCCGCACCCGGGTCTCGTTCGAGATCGGCGTGGCCGAGCTGGGCGGGACCCCGGTCGTGCTGCGCGGCGACGAGCTCCAGCTCAGCCGCGGCGAGTCCATCGCCGACACGGGGCGGGTGATGTCCCGCTTCTGCGCGGCGCTCGCGATCCGCTCCGGCTCGCACGACGCGGTGGAGGAGCTGGCCGCGGGGGCGAGCGTGCCGGTGATCAACGGGCTGACGCCGCTGCACCACCCCTGCCAGGCCCTCGCCGACATGCTGACCCTGCGCGAGCGCTTCGGCGAGCTCGAGGGCCTGCGCCTCGCCTACGTCGGAGACGGCAACAACTGCGCCCGCTCCCTCGCGATCATCGGCGGGATCGCCGGGGTGGAGGTCGTCGTCGCGGCCCCCGAGGGCTACCGCCTCGAGGACGGGCTCTGCGAGCAGACCGGCGACCCCCGGGCCGCGGCCGCGGGGGCGGACGCGCTCTACACGGACGTCTGGGTCAGCATGGGCGACGAGGCCGAGGCCGAGCGCCGCCGCACCGACCTCGGCCCCTTCCAGCTCAACGACGAGTTGATGGCCCTCGCCTCCGACCGTGCCCTCGCCTTCCACTGCCTCCCCGCTCACCCCGGCGAGGAGATCACGGCCGACCTCCTCTACGGCCCCCGCTGCGCCGCCTGGGACCAGGCCGAGAACCGCCTGCACGCCCAGAAGGCGCTGCTGGAGATGCTGGTCAGCTCGTAGCCGGGACGCACCGTCCAGCCAGCGCGGCTCGTCGAAGCCCGCGTACTCCTGGATCGCGCCGAAGATGTGCTGGAGTGAGCCACGTGCTGCGCAGCACCCTGAGCGTGCAGACGCCGTACGGCAGGTTCCTCTTGGTCCCTGCGCTGACGTCGGGAAGTGATTGATCAGTGTGCTTGCGGAGGGCACGTTCGGGAAGTCCCAGAACTCGAGCCAGTGGTCCTCGATCTGACGAAGCGAGAGCCCGTTGTTCAGGTAGACATTGATCCGGATCAGAGGTCGTCGTCGGGAACTCCCAAGCTCTCGCCGAGGAATCGCCGGAAGAAGCGCATCAGGTCGGGATCGGAGTTGGCGAGTACGAGACAGTTCCTTCCCTTGCCCCCTCGGCCCAGTAGAGCATGCATCCGGCGACGTGCAGTGGGTCCCGTTCGCGTGCTCGCTCACGACCCTCCTGCTGGTAGGCGCTCTGCGCGCCCGGTTGCGCTCGCCTCCAGTTCCTTGCGCAAGCTCGACGGCCTCGGGCCTGTTCCGAGCCATCTGCTCCGTGGTGATCGGTATCTCTCGCACCCACAGGCTCACCGGCGACTGGACACCCCGAGCAACCGGGCGAGCTCTCGGACAGGAGTGCCGTGCTCCGCACGCAGGGCCTGTGCGATTCCCTTCTCCACGTACTTAGTCATCGGTCTTCGGACGACGCTACGTCGACGCGATCGCACGTGAGTCGCGCAAACTGTGCCGCATAAGATCCAGATCCGGCCCCGTGGTGTAATGGTCAGCACGCAGCATTTTCACGGCTGAAGCGCGAGTTCGATCCTCGTCGGGGCTACTCCCGGTTCCTCTTACTCTTCCGTTTCTCGCCCCCCGCCCGCACCACCCGCTGCCGGCACTTCCTCACCTTCGCCGCGATTCCGCGGGCGCGGGCGTCGTAGCCGACCCCGGTGACGTGGACGCCGTCGTCGGCGAGCCAGCCGCGGTTGCGGGAGACCATCCGGGTCCAGTTGAAGACGAGCAGGTTGCGGCGCTTGCGGGCCAGCCGCCTCAGGACGCCGTTGTAGCCGCCGTATCCGGGCGGGCGAACGATGTTCGGCCAGACGACGCAGCCGCGCCTGCCGACTGCGCGCAGGGCCGTGCGGACGGAGTGGTCGAAGCTCGAGACCGCACCGGGGTCGTCGTTGGTGCCCAGGCTGGCCACCACCACCGGCGGCAGCCTGCGCGCGCCGCGGCGGGCCAGCTCGGCGACGCCCTCGGGGGCGTGCTTCGAGATCGAGATCGAGTGGCCCACTCGCCACCCCCGCAGCGCCCGTCCCAGGTAGGGGCGGGTGCCGACGGCCAGCGAGTCGCCGACCACGAAGGCGCGCTTCCCGATGCGGCCGAGCTCGCGCGGAACGTCCGCCGCGCCGCCGGACGCCGCCCCCACCCACGGCGCCGGCAAGGCCAGGGCCAGCGACGCGGTCGCGGCGAGACCACCCAGCGCCACCGCCCCGAGGCGGGACCGCGGCGGCACTCAGTCCCCCAGAGGAATCGCCGAGCCGGCCCCCGCGCAGGCCTGCACCGCCTGGGCGAACGCCTGCCCGCGCGCCGCGTAGCCGGACGGCGTCGCGTGCACCCCGTCCGCCGCGAGCCAGCCTGGGTTGGACCGGATCATCGCCGCCCAGTCCACGATCAGCAGGTTCGGGTTCGCCGCGGCGAGGCGGTCGAGCGCGCGGTTGTAGCCGGCGTAGCTGACGCCGTTGTAGGGCGGCCTGACGATGTTCGCCCAGACCACGCACCCGGAGGGGCCCGCGGCCTCGAGCACCGCCCGCACGGCCCCCGCAAAAGTCGAAACCGCGCTCGGGTCGTCGTTGGTCCCCAGGCTCACCGCCACGACGGGCGGCAGCGAGCTCGCGCCGGTGATCTCGGCGACCCCCTCGGAGGTCCCCCGCCCGGTCTCGGCCGAGGTGGTGACGCGCCAGCCGGGCAGCGCCGCCTCGAGGTGAGGGCGCGCCCCGACCGCCAGCGAGTCGCCGACGACGAGGACGCCGCCCGGCCCCGCCCGCCCGCTCGCCTCAGGGAGTGGCTCGGCCTCCACCGTCGCCGGCGGGATCCCGGGATCGCTCTCGGGCGCGGCGGCCGGCTGGCCGGCCCCCACCGAGAGCAGCGCCAGCAATGCGAACAGCAGCCCCTCCACGCGCGCCACGCTACGGGCGCGCGGCTCCGCCTGTCAAGCGGCGGGCCGAAACCGATCCTCTAGCCTCCTCCGCCGTGCTTCCGGAGATCGAGCTAGGCCCCGTCACCCTGCAGACCTTCGGCCTCTGCTTCGCCCTCGCGTGCATCGCCGGCGGCGCGCTCGTCTGGAAGCGCCTCGAGGAGATCGGCAAGCCCCCCGACTGGGCCTACGAGGGGGTCTTCGCCGCGCTGGTCGGCGGCCTCATCGGCGCCCGCCTCGACTTCGTCATCCAGAACTACGACGAGGTCTCCGACGACCTCCTCGGCAACGTCGTCTCCGGCTCCGGGCTCGTCTGGTTCGGCGGCCTCGTCGGCGGCACGGTCGGCGTCCTGCTCTGGGCCCGCTGGCGCGGCTTCCTCGGCACCGCCCTCCTCGACCTCGCCGCTCCGGCCCTCGCCCTCGGCTACGCGGTGGGCCGCATCGGCTGCCAGCTCTCCGGCGACGGCGACTACGGCAAGCCCTGGGACGGCCCCTGGGCGATGGCCTACCCCGACGGCACGGTGCCGACCGACGAGCAGGTGCACCCGACCCCGGTCTACGAGGCCATCGCGATGGGACTGGTCGCCCTGGTCCTCTGGCGCCTGCGCGACCGGCTCACCGGCGGCCGCCTCTTCGCCCTCTACCTCGTGCTCGCGGGCCTCGAGCGCATGCTGGTCGAGTTCGTCCGCCGCAACGACGACGTCGCGCTCGGCCTCACCCAGCCGCAGCTGATCAGCGTCGCGATGGTCGTCGCCGGCGCCGTCTGGCTCGCGGCCCTGCGCGGCCGCCCTGCGCCGCCTCCGGCGACCGCCTGAGAAGCCCGGCCCCCTGGCGGGCAGCCGGTACTAGACCGAGCGCAGCAGGCCGCCGTCGAGCGGGATCACCGCTCCCGTCAGGTAGGCGGCCCGATCCGAGCAGATGAAGGCGACGAGATCGCCGTACTCCTCGGTGCGGCCGAGCCGCCCCGTCGGCACCTGCTCGCGCGCCGCCCGCTCGGCGTCGGCGATCGACCCGTAGTTCTCGGCCAGGCGGTCGGTGGCGAAGCGCCCGCTCGCGACCGTGTTGACCGTGATCCCCTCGCCGGCGACCTCGGCCGCGAGCGTCTTGAACAGCCCGACCGTCGCCAGCCGGTGCGCGTTGGAGAGGGCCAGGTTCGGGATCGGCTCCCGGACCGAGCTCGACGCCACGTTCACGAGCCTCCCCCAACCGCGCTCCCTCATGCCGGGCAGCGCCGCCTCCACCAGGGCCCGGGGGGAGAGCACCAGCGTCCGGTAGGCGTCCTCCCACTGCGAGCGCGGGTTGTCGAGCGCCCCTCCGTGCGGCGGCCCGCCGGTGTTCGTGACCAGGATCTCCAGCGGCCCCAGCTCCGCGGCGACCTCCCCCGGCAGGGCCTGCATCCGGTCGAGGTCGCCGCCGTCGGCCGGAAAGGCGCGCGCGCCGCCTCCGAGCTCGGCCGCCAGCTCCTCGAGCGGTCCGGGCGAGCGCGAGGAGACCGCGACCGTCGCGCCCTCTCGCGCCAGCGCCTGCGCGATCCCGCGCCCGATCCCCCTGCTCGCGCCCATCACCAGCGCCACCTTGCCCTCGATGCCCAGGTCCACCTCGCCCTCCTCAGCTCACGCCGGCCGGCCGGCCGCGATCTGTCCGCCCGTGCGGCCAGCCACCCGCACCACGCCGCGAAGGCCGCCACCGCGACCACCACGCCCAGCCAGTGCACGCCGGCGATGACGGCGATCGCGCTCGGGATCCCCGCCAGCACCGCGCCGAGCAGCACCTGGCCCCGCGGCAGGGCCAGCACCCGGGCCGTCAGCAGCGCGCACGCAAGCCACGCGGCGGGGCCGCTGAGCCATCCCCAGTCCTCGAAGAAGGAGCGCGGCAGGGCCAGGGCGAGGATGAGCGAGATCGCGATCACGGCGCCCGCCTGCACCAGCGCCGAGCGCCACAGCACCGTCAGGTCCATGCCCGGATTCTTTCAGTGCCCGGGCGCCGGCCGCGGCTCAATCGCCCGTCAGCCTCGCCAGGAAGGCCGCGTCCTCGGGCGGGAGCCCCGGGATCTGCTGGCCGTCCCAGGTGATCCCGTCCGACATCGCCTCGAACAGGCCCCTGCGCTCCTTCAGGCTCATCCGCTCGTGGTGGGCGAAGGCGAGGAAGGAGTAGAGCTTCGGCCACGCGTCGTGCCAGCCGCTGTCGGTCCCGTGCACCGTCGCCAGGTCGTGGATGGACGACGGGACCTCCTTCAGCGGCTCGCGGAAGATCTGCCCGAGCACGGCGAAGTCGAGCTCCTCGCGG
Organism: uncultured Solirubrobacterales bacterium; assembly: GCA_963805235.1. Taxonomy (GTDB): domain Bacteria; phylum Actinomycetota; class Thermoleophilia; order Solirubrobacterales; family 70-9; genus DASSYK01. The sequence goes on from CAWDTF010000007.1 coordinate 313,077, forward strand.
CGGCCCGCCTCGATCTGCAGCGTCTCGATCGTCGGCGCCAGCAGGCCCCGCTCCAGCTCCTCCGCGCTCATCAGCAGCACGCCGTCGGTCGGCCGCGGGTTGCACTCGATCATCATCAGCCCCTGCTCGGCGTCCACGAAGTCGAGCGACATCTGCCCGTCCCAGCCGAGCTCCGAGGCCAGCTTCTCGACGGTCGGCAGCGTGTCCGAGGGGTCCACCGAGAGGAACTCGATCCCGGTCGAGTGCTCCCACTGGCGCGGCGCCCGGTAGGACATGTGGGTCGCCACCTCGCCGCCGTGGATGCAGGAGTAGGTGCAGTGCATCGGCCCGTCCACGTACTCCTGCACGAGCCAGGGGTTCTCCTCGGTCGGGTGCGCGTCCTCGAGCTTCAGGTGCCCGGCGAGCGGCCCGGTGTTGGTGAGCAGCCCGACGCCGCCGCGCGAGAAGGCGGCGCGGGCGAAGTAGCGGGGGAAGCGCTCGACGGCCGCGCGCAGCTCGTCCGGGGAGTGGGCGAGGACCGTCTGCGGGGTGCGGATCCCGAGCTTGTCGCAGAGCTCCTGGAACGTCCCCTTGTCGTGGACCTGCGCGAGGGTCCGGAACGGCGGCGCGTACAGCGTCGTCACCCGCGAGAGGCGCTCGTGCTGGGCGGCGAGGTAGAAGACCTCCTCGAACATCGGGACGATCACCTCGATCTCCTGCTCGGCGGCGTAGCCCTCGACGTCGGCGACGAACCGCTCGGGGTCGCCGGTGGCCGACGCCGTCGTGAGGTGGCCGGCCAGGTACTTCGAGTGGCTGCCCGGCGCCGCCTCGTAGCTGTCGCAGGCGTGGACCTCGTGGCCCCGCTCGCCCAGCTTGCGGATCGCGTCGAGGGCGAAGGGCATGCGGCTGCTGGTGATCAGGACTCTCATCTGCTCTCCCGGATTGAGTCGAGGATCGGATGGGCGGTGCAGGGATCGAACCTGCGGCCTCTCGCGTGTAAGGCGAGCGCTCTCCCAGCTGAGCTAACCGCCCGGGGCCACGCGATCCAGCAGTATCGCCGCTCGGCGCGTCAGGCCGGCGCGACCGGCGGGCTCAGGCCTCGGGCTCGTCCCGCCGCGTGTGCTGGGGGATCAGGGCCCCCGGGCCGCTGAAGCGCCTGCGGTGCTCGGCGAGCGCCTCGCGCACCGCCTCGTCGTCGGCCGGGAGCAGGGTGCGGTCGAGGTCGTGGGCGTCGAAGATCTCGTCGAGGTCCTCGCGGGTGAGGGTCTCGCGCTCCAGGGCGTTGGCGGCGAGGGCGTCCAGGCACTCGCGGTTCAGCGTCATCAGCTGGCGGGCCCGGGCGTGGGCCATGTGGGCGAGCTCGCGGGCGCCGGTGTCCACCTCGCGCCGCGTGTGGTCGGAGAGCGCGTAGTCGCCGATCGGCTGCGCCAGCGGGGGGTTCTCGTGGAGGCCGCCGGCGACGGTCATTCCGAACTCGGTCACCATCTGCACGCAGATCTGGTGCACGCGAGCGAGGTCGTCGGCCGCGCCGGAGTAGGCCTCGTCGAAGACCTCCTCCTCGGCGGCGCGCCCGCCGAGCAGGACCACGATCTCGTCGAGCAGGTTCTTGCGGGAGCGCAGGTAGCGGTCCTCCGCCGGCGAGTGCCCGACGAACCCGAGGGCGGGCCCGCGCGGGACGATCGAGAGGATCTCCGGAGGGTCGAGGCCGACGAGGCGCCTCGCCAGCGCGTGCCCGGCCTCGTGGTAGGCGACGATCGTGCGCTCGGTCTCGTTCAGCCGGCGGGCCTGCTGGGAGCCGACCGACTGGCGCAGCAGGGCCTCGTCGAGGTCCTCGCGGGCGATCGCCTCACGGCCCACCCGCCCGGCGATGATCGCCGCCTCGTTCAGGGCGTTCGCGAGCTGGGCGCCGGTCATCCCGGTCGTCTTGCGGGCGACGTCCCGCAGGTCCACGTCGTCGCCGAGCGGCTTGCCGCGGGAATGGGAGCGCAGGATCGCCTCGCGGCCCTCGCGGTCGGGAGGGGAGACCAGGACCTGCCGGTCGAAGCGGCCCGGGCCGCAGCAGCGCCTTGTCGAGCTTGTCCACGTAGTTGGAGGCGGCGAGGACGATCACCGTGCCGGGGTCGCGCTCGAAGCCGTCGAGCTCGACCAGGAGCTGGTTCAGCGCCTGCTCGCGCTCGCTGGAGCCGCCGTCACCGCCGCGCGCTGCGCCGGCCGCCGACGGCGTCGAGCTCGTCGATGAAGACCACCGCGCGCCCGGACTTGCGCGCCTCCTTGAACAGGCGCCGGATGCGGGCGGCGCCGCGGCCGACGAACATCTCGACGAAGCTCGAGCCCGACGCCGCGAAGAAGTCCACCCCGGCGTGCGCGGCGACCGCGCGGGCGAGCATCGTCTTGCCCGTACCCGGGGGGCCGTAGAGGAGCACGCCGCGCGGCGCGCGCGCCCCGAGGCCCTCGAAGCGCTTCGGGTCCTTGAGCCACTCGGCGACGTCGACCAGCTCCTCCTTGGCCGCGTCCACCCCCTGGACCTCGTCCCAGAGCACCGGCTCGGTGCGGCTCGCCTTGATCGTCTCCGGGCGCGTCGTGCCCATCGTGTTCCGCAGCAGGATCACGAACACGATCAGCAGCCCCGCCGAGAACGCCACCCCGAACACGGGGTACCACTCGAAGAAGAAGTCGCTCACGCCGCCGTGGAACACGTCCACTCATTATCGGCACCGGCGCCCCGAAGCTGGAATGAAATCTTGGGGATCGAAGGCGCCGCTCAGAGGCCCGGCTTCGCGACCATGACGAAGATCGCGGCGATCAGGAGCACCAGCTCGATCCGCGAGATCAGGAAGATCCTGCGGATCCGGCTGCTGCACCTCCGGGTCGTTCGCGCCTCGTGACACCGCCAGCGTCTTCAGGCGGCCGGACTCGGGGCCGAGGAAGCCGGCCCCTGCGATGAACGAGGCGATGAACACGGCGAGCCCGAACGAGACCCAGAACTGGCTCAGCTCGTAGACGTCGTCGTACTGGCCGAGCAGGGCGAAGCCGAAGGCGACGACGGCGAGCGCGGAGGGCATGAGGTAGCGGGTGCCGAGCCACTCGACGTCGCCGAGCATCTGGACCATGTGCTCGCCCCCCGCGCGGCGCGCGCGCATCGCCAGGACCTGCAGCACCGCGTCGGCCCCGACCCACGCCGCCACCGCGAGCAGGTGGCCGAACAGCAGCCACTCGGCCGTCGTCACGTCCACGCGCGCCCCTCCCGCCGCCTAGTCGGCGTAGCCGTAGAGCATCACCTTGCTGGTGTCGTCCGGGTCGGCCTTGACCTCGAAGCGCTTGCCGGGCTGGTAGGAGCCGACGGCGTCGGCGGTCAGGTACTGGTGGACGACGGTGTCGTAGCTCCGGCCGTCCTGGAGCTCGACCGAGACGGCGATGTCGTACGCCTTGTTGACGGGATCGGAGCCCTCGCCCGACTCGGTCACCGAGTTGATCGTCGCGACCCCGGGCAGCCCGCTCGAGTTCAGCTTCATCGCGAGGTTCGCGTACTCGACGTCCCCGCGCCGAGGGGCTCATCGCGCCCGCGCCCCCCTGCTGCATCGCCTGCTGCGCCATCTGCTGCGCCTTCTTGATGTCGTCCATCATGCCCATCGGCTTCTCCCCTCGGTGAGTGGTCGGTGCGCGCGGCACTCTATCCCGATGGGCGGCGCGCTCCGTGCGGGATCGGATAGCGTGCGCCGAGCCTGGACGAACGAATGGGAGGCCCATGGACACGACCCAGCTGAAGCGCATCCCGCTGTTCGCGGGCGCCTCGGACGAGGAGCTCGGGAACGTCGCCGTCTTCGCGAACGCGAAGGAGGTCGCGGAGGGCACCGAGGTGATCAGCGAGGGCGGCTTCTCGCGCGAGCTGCTCGCGATCGAGGACGGCACTGCGGAGGTAACCCGCGAAGGCGAGCACATCGCCGACCTCGGCCCCGGCGACGTCTTCGGCGAGGCCGGGATGCTCGACGACGACATGCGCAGCGCCACCGTCACCGCCACCTCGCGCCTGAAGCTGATCAGCCTCGGCCACTTCGAGGTGAAGCGGCTGAAGAAGGACGCCCCCGGTGTCTACGCGTCCATCGAGCAGCTCGTGGAGGAGCGCAAGGGGCAGTAGCGCGAGTCAGCGACGGCGGAACCGGTAGAAGCGCGCGTCGGCCCTCTTCACGTATCCGGGCGCGTCCGACGGTAGGTCCATCTCCTCGTCGTCAATCGGGCGCCACTCCGGGAACGCCGCTCGGATGTCGTCCTGGCTCGCGCCGCGCGGAAGCGGCCCGCGGCGGCCGGGCTTCCAGCTCATCATCAGCAGCGTTGCCCCGGGGGCGGCGGCCGCAGTCGCCTCGCGGCCCTCCTCGAGCCGCTGCGCGTCCGAGAGCTCGTCGTGGAAGCAGCCGAAGTCGAGGAGGAGCCGGAACCCCGAGCCCGCGCCGGCGGCGGCGAGCTTCGTCACGTCTCCCTCGAGCAGCTCAACGGCGACTCCTGCCTGCTCGGCCCGCTCGCGCGCCCTGCGGAGGGCCTTCGGGACAGAGTCCACGCCCGTGACCTGCCAGCCCCGCTGCGCCAGCGCGACCGCCCAGATCCCGCTCCCGCAGCCGAGATCGAGCGCCCGGCCGTAGGGCGGGTCGCGTCCCTCCTCCTCGCGCGCGAAGAGGCCGGCGATCTGGCCCGCGATCCGAGGGTCGGCCATCTGCTCCCAGGGCGTGAAGCCGACCGCATACAGCAGCCGGTAGGCGAGGCTCATCGTGCCCTCCTCGTTCCGGAGGACCGAGTATCGCACCGGCGGGCCGCTACTGGAAGCGCTCGAGGCAGGCGAAGATCCGCTCGGGATCGTTCTCGGCCTCGCGGATGCAGTCGTTCAGCTTCTGGGCCTCGATCGCGGCCGGCGGGATCGCCGTTCCCTCGCCGCCGTCGTTGCGGAGCTCGCGGCCCTCGGCGTTCGCGCGGTAGAGCAGGTTGCGCCCGCCGCCCTGGGCGTTGATCGTCCACTCCAGCGCGCGTGAGCCGAAGGGGATCCCGCGCTCGAGGCTGAGCACGGTCGGGCGGAAGTCGCCGGCGCCGCTCTGCTCGCGCGCCGCGGCCAGCATCCTGTCCACGGCAGCCGGCTTCACCGCGCCGAGCGCGAAGGCGAAGTCGTCGATGCTCGCGTTGCCGCTGATCGTGATCGTCGCGTCGTCGCGCGACCAGCTCGCCGGTGTCGGCGCGGACGCTGTAGGCCTCGACGCCGTCGCCGCCCGTGCGGACGATGAACTGCGTCTGCACCTCGTTGATGAACAGGCGGGTGAGCTGCGCGTCCGCCCCCGCCTCCTCGCGCACCTGCCCGAGCGCGGATGCGAAGCCGGCGCTCGAGAAGGGGTCGGTCGCGGCACCCGGCGACTCGCCGCCCCCGATGGTCGTGTCCTGGAGGTTCGTGTCCTGGAGGTTGGTGGTGGTCTCACCGAGCGTGTCTATGTCCGGCAGGTCCGGGAGATCTATGTCGATCGCGTCCCCGCCGACGATCAGGTACGCGCCCACCCCGAGGGCGCCCGCGACGAGGATCACGAGGGCCGCCTTGAACAGGCCCCCGGAGATGATCGGGTCTTCGTTCACCCCGCGCGCAGCCTCGTCTCGAGCCGACCAAGCGTGGGCGAGCTGATCGCGATCTCGTCCCCAGGCTTGAGCCACACGCGCGGGCTGCGCACGCTGCCGACGCCCGCGGGCGTGCCGGTCGAGACGATGTCGCCGGGCTCCAGCGTCATCCAGCGCGAGAGGTGGGCGACCAGCTCCGGGATCGGGAAGATCAGGTCGGAGGTCGAGGCCTCCTGCATGGTCTCGCCGTTCAGCTCCAGCCTGATCTCGATCGCGTCGTGCGCGCCCGCCTCGTCGGGCGTGACGAGCGCGGGCCCGCAGGGGGCCGAGCCATCGAAGACCTTGCCCGGCATCCACTGCGGGGTCGCGAACTGGAGGTCCCGCGCGGAGAGGTCGTTGAGGAGCATGTAGCCCGCGACGTGGTCGAGAGCCGCCTCCGCCGGGACCTCGGCCGCGCGCCGCCCGATCACGAAGGCGACCTCGGCCTCGTAGTCCACCTTCTCGCTGGCGCGGGGGAGGGGGACCTCGTCGCCCGCTGCCGCCAGGGCGTTGCGGAACTTGGCGAAGATCGCCGGCACGGCGGGCGGGTCGAGCCCCGCCTCGGCCGCGTGCGAGCGGTAGTTCAGCCCGATGCAGACGATCTTCTCGGGGTCGGGCACGGGCGGGCGGCGCTCGATCTGGTCTGCCGGCAGCGGCTCCGCCCCGGCGTCGTCGGCCGCCGCCAGCTCGCCGAGGCGCCCGGCGGCCAGCACGTCGCGCACACCCAGCGGGGCCTCCCCGAGCAGGTCTCCGGCGTCGAGGACCCCGCGCTCGGTCTCGACGCCGGCGCGGTCGCTTCCCCCGGATCGGTAGGTGACGATTCGCATCCCCGGGGGGAACCCTAGATCGGCGCGCGCGCCGATGCGTCGAGCCGCGGTGTTCGCTAGCTTCCCGCCCGTTGTCGGGGCGCGAGCCCCGAAAGCGTGTGTGAAGGAGCAAAGGTGCCCCCGGCACCTCCTCGCGCACAGGGAACGCCGAGGAGGCATTTCGAATGGCAGAAGGCACCGTGAAGTGGTTCAGCAACGAGAAGGGCTACGGGTTCATCACGCCCGAGGACGGCAGCAAGGACCTGTTCGTCCACTTCTCGTCGATCTCGGGCGACGGCTACCGCTCGCTCAACGACGGCGCCAAGGTGACCTACGAGGCCGAGGACGGCCCGAAGGGCCCAGTCGCGGTCAACGTGCAAGAGATCGCTGGCTAGCCTGTAGTCCAGTCCAGCGCCCCGGGGGCGTAGCTCAGCTGGTTAGAGCGCCGGCCTGTCACGCCGGAGGCCGCGGGTTCGAGTCCCGTCGCTCCCGTATCTCCCGCGCCGCCGGGCCGCCCGGCTTCGCTCGTCGGCGCATTAGGTCAGGATTCCGACCCCGGTGAGGAGCCGAACTCTCAGAGCGGCGGTGCGCCTCGGAGTCGTCGTGGTCGCCGCCGCAGCGGCGCCGGGCGCAGCCCCGGCCGCCGGCGCGAGCGGATACGCCCTCGCGGGCGCCGAGGCCGGGGGGCCGGCCGAGCAGCCGCCGTTCGGCGGCGCGGCGATCCCCGAGCTGGTCCCGCCGTCCTCCCCGGACCGCCCACCGCCCGGGTTCTCCCTCAGCGCCGCGCGGGCGATCGCCATAGCCGACGGGACCGCCCAGGTCCGTGAGCAGCGGGACGACCGCGGCGAGCTGGCGCCGACCGCGGCGACACGGGGTGCCGAGCGCTGGGAGGTCCGCTACCGCGACGAGGGCGGGACGGTCCGGGCCCTCGTCGTCGTAGATGACGGCAGCGGGGAGGTCGTCGAGGCCTGGACCGGGGCCCAGATCGAGACCAAGCTCGCGCGCGGCTACGAGGACGCGGTCGCGGGCGATCTCAACGAGTGGTGGTTCTGGCTGCCCCTCTGCCTCGCCTTCTTCGCGCCGTTCTTCGACCCGCGCAGGCCGCTGCGGCTGCTGCACCTGGATCTGCTGGCGCTGCTCGGCTTCAGCGCCTCGCTCTTCTTCTTCAACAAGGGCGAGATCGCGGCCTCCTCGCTGCTGGTCTACCCGCCCCTGCTCTACCTGCTCGCCCGGGCGCTGATAGCCGGCTTCCGCCCGCGCGAGAGCGAAAGGCGGCTTGTGCCGCTGGCGCCGCGCGGGCTCCTGGTCGCTGGGATCGCCGCGCTCGTCGCCCTGCACGCCTGGTTCGCTGTCGACGAGGCGAAGGTGATCGACGTCGGGGTCGCAGGGGTGGTCGGCGCCGACCGGCTCGCGAACGGGGAGGACATCTACGGGGAGGAGTTCGCCGCCGAGCTGCCCGAATCGGGCGACGTGCGCGGCGACGTCTACGGGCCGGTCAACTACCTCGCCTACGTGCCGGCCGAGGCGGCCTGGCCCTGGGAGGACCGCTGGGACGACGTGCCCGCCGCCCGCTACAGCTCGCTCGCGTTCTCCCTGCTGACGGCGCTGGCACTGTTCGCGCTGGGCCGGCGGCTGCGGCCGGCCGAGGAGGGGGCGACCCTTGGCGTGGCGCTCGCCTTCGCCTGGCTCGCGTACCCGTTCACGCTCTACACGCTCGGCTCCTCCTTCAACGACTCGCTGGTGGCGCTCACGATCGTCGCATGCCTGCTCGTGCTGTCCTCGGCGCCGGCGCGCGGGGCGATGGCGGCCCTGTCGGGGCTGACCAAGTTCGGCTCGTTGGCCTTGGCGCCCCTGCTCGCCGCGGGCACGGGGGAGCGCCGGCCGCGGTCCCTGGTCGCGTTCGCCCTCGCGTTCGCGGCGGCGGCCGCGCTCGTGACCGTCCCGCTGCTGCCCGACGGCGGGCTGCGGGAGCTGTATGACCGCTCGCTCGGCTACCAGGCATCGCGCGGGTCCCCGTTCAGCGTCTGGGGCCAGGCGCCGTCGCTGGAGCCGCTGCAGACGTTGGTCAAGCTCGGCGCCGTGGGCCTGGCGCTCGCCGTCTTCTTCGTGCCGCGGCGGCGCAGCGCGATCCAGGTCGCCGCCCTCGGCGCCGCGGTCGTGATCGCGGTCCAGCTCACCGCGAACCACTGGTTCTACCCCTACGCGGTCTGGTTCGCCCCGCTGTTCCTGGCCGCCGCGTTCGCCGCGCACAGGGGCCCCTCCGCCCGCTGAGGCGCGGGTTTCGACACCCCGTCACGCATCTTCGGACATCCGTACAGGCCGCTCCCGCCCCGCGCCGTCGAAGATTCAACTGGGAGAGCGACGACGATCGGAGGGCGAGGATGACGAGGGCGATGCGGCAGATCGTGGCGTTCGGCGGCGGCGGCTTCTCGATGGAGTCGGGCAACCCCCTGCTCGACGACTACGTGCTCGGGCTGACGGGATCGCCGGAGCCGAAGGTGTGCTTCCTGCCGACCGCGAGCGGCGACGCCGACCACTACCTCGTCCGCTTCTACAACGCCTTCCGCGAGCGCACGCGGCCCTCGCACGTCTCGCTCTTCCGGCGCGAGCGCGGGGTCGCGGACGTGCGCGCACACCTGCTGGCGCAGGACCTGATCTACGTCGGCGGCGGCAGCCTGCTGAGCCTGCTCGGCGTCTGGCGCGCCCACGGCCTCGACGCGATCCTGCGCGAGGCCTGGGAGGCGGGCGTCGTGCTATGCGGCCTCTCGGCCGGCTCGCTCTGCTGGTTCGCGGAGGCGGTCAGCGGCTATCACGACGAGGTCAACCGGGTGCCCGCGCTCGGCCTCCTGCCGCACAGCAACGCGGTCCACTACTCCGACGGGGACCGCCGCGCGGCCTTCCACCGGCACCTGCTCGACGGGATGCCGCCGGCTACGCGGCCGAGGACGGCGCCGCCCTGCGCTTCGTCGGCGACGAGCTGGTCGAGGTCGTCGCCTCGCGTCCCGAGGCGCGCGCGTACCGGCTCGAGCGGCGCGGCCCCCGGGTGATGGAAACCCGGCTTGCCACGCGCCACCTCGGCACCCATTCGGTCCCCCCGGCCCTGCCGGAGTCGCTCGGGCGCCCGGTGTCGGCGTAGGGAGGCGATGCAGACGCGCGGCCGCATCCTCGTCAGCGGGGGACACGAGTTCAACCGCCGCTCCGGCAACGACGCCCTCTGCGACTACATCGTCGAGCTGGCCGGGAGCTCCCACCCCCGGATCTGCCTGCTGCCCACCGCGAGCGGCGACCCCGAGGACCAGATCGCCAGCTTCCGCCGCGCCTTCGGCGAGCGCGACTGCCACCCCTCGGCCGTCTCGCTCTTCCGGCTCGGGACCGAGCGCGTGGACCTGCGCGACCACCTGCTCTCCCAGGACGTGATCTACGTCGGCGGCGGCAGCATGCTCAACCTGATCGCGATCTGGGCCGCGCACGAGGTCCCCGAGCTGCTCCGCGAGTGCCTCGCCGAGGGTGTCCTGGTCTGCGGCCAGAGCGCCGGGGCGATGTGCTGGTTCGAGGAGGGGGTCACCTCCTCGTCGGGAGCGCCCGCGGCCGCCGCCGGCCTCGGGATGCTGGAGGGCAGCGCCTGCGTCCACTACCACGGCGAGCCCGAGCGGCGCCACTTCTACCTGCGCGCGGTCGCCGAGGGGGGCATGAGGCCCGGCATCGCGCTGGACGACCAGGCCGCCGCGCTGTTCGAGGACGGACGCCTCGTCGAGGCCGTCAGCGCGCGCCCCGGGGCGTCGGTCTGGCGCATCACCCACGAGGAGGACGAGACCGCCGACGGCATGCTCGCGGTCGAGGAGCGCCTCGAGAGCCGCCGCCTGGCCCACCACCGCCCCGCCACCGACGCCGCGCAGCCGGACATCCTCGAGCTGCGCGAGACCCTCGCCGCCCGCGCGGCCGCCGGCCGGGCGCGGCGCAGCGGGGTGGGGCGCCTGGACTAGCGCCTAGAGCCCGCCGCCGGCGGCGGGGGGCGCGGAGGGGTCGTCGCCCTCGTCGCCGATCTTCTCGCGGGTGAGGAAGTCCTCGATCAGCAGGAGGTTGTCCGCCGGCCTGCTCGCAGACGTTCAGCAGGTCGTTCATCAGCGGACCTCCTCGACCTGCTCCTTGACGAACCACTCAGGAACTGCTCGGCGGGGAAGTCGCCGCTCTCGCGGGCGAGCTTGAAGAGGGCGTTGATCTCGTCGCTGACGCGCTTCTCCTGCTCCAGCGCCATCCGCGACCGGGCCCGACGACGGAGTCGTAGCTCGTCTGCTGGGAGCTTGATGTCGGGGATGCGGACCTCCTCGTCGGTGTCGAGCAGGTACTGGACCATCATCATCGCGTGGTTGCGCTCCTCGACCGCCTGGCGGTAGAAGAAGGCGGCCAGCCGGGGCAGGGTCTCGGAGTCGTAGTAGACGGCGGCGCCGATGTACTGCTGGGAGGCGGCGAACTCGTTCGAGATCTGCTCGTTGAGGGCGTCGGCGAAGCTCTTGTCTGCCATCTCTCGCTCCTTCGGCGTGGTCGGCGGCGGGGTCTGCGCGGACCCTACCGCTCCGACCAGTCGTCCCCAGCGGAAGCCCGTCTCGCTCGGCTCCGGCTCCAGCGGGCTCGACGGCAGGCCGGGCTTGTCGCCGGCCGTGTTGTAGCCGCGAGGGCGCCGTGTCGTTGGGGGTGTCGGGGTGGAAGATCGAGGCGAGGTACTGGATCTGGCCGCGGCCCGGGCCCGAGCTCCCACTGGCCGCCGCCGTAGGCGCCGATGCCGCGCTCCGCGCAGTAGTCGTAGGCCGCGAACAGCTCGCGCAGCGGGCCGAAGCGCGAGGGCTTGATGTTGACCATCTTCGGCGGCCACGGCGCGCTCAGATGTCGGCGACCGAGTGGATCGGCGCGTCCCAGGTGACGCGATCGGCGCACCGGCTCGAGGATCGGGCGGGTCTCGATCGTTGACGTCGGGGTCCTCGAGCCAGGCGTCGGGGAAGGCCTCGATCAGCTTCGCGTAGAGCTCGGGGTCGGTCTCGACGTCGACCGGCGTGCCCTTGTACTGGCCCTTGAGGTCGAGCGAGTCGACCGCGCCGGTCTCGACCAGCTGCGCGATCAGCTCGTCGGTCCAGTCGTTGGTCGGGTCGAGCTTGAAGCGCAGGTCGGGATAGAGCTCGAGGCGCCGCGGAGCGGCTCGATCGTGGAGGGCTCCTCGCTGCCCATCGGCGCCAGGCGCATCGAGACGACGAAGCTGACCGGGCGCGGCTCGCGGCCGAGCTGGTGGTGGAGGGTCGTGCCGGCCTGGCGCAGCGCCAGGTCAAGGGCGGCGCTCTCGAAGGCCCAGCGGCGGTAGTTCGCGCGAGACGTCGCGCTCGGGCGGCGAGGGGAAGAGGTCGAGCCCGTCGAGCAGCTCCGAGAAGGAGTCGATCGTGTGCTCGCCGGCGAGGTCGTGGACGGGGCCCGCGTCGTGGAGGGCGACGTGGTCGAGGGCGTCGTAGACGACGTCCTCGCCGATCCCCTCCTGGCCGCCGCCCCGCAGGCGGACGACGGTGGTCAGCCGCGTGAAGCCGGGCCCCTCGAACTCGAGCCCCTCCAGCTCGTAGGACTCGATCTCGACCGGCAGGCCCGCGATCTGCTCGTAGCTGCTCACCGGCGGGAATCTAGAGGACCGCGCGCCCGCCGCTGCGAGCCGCGGCCGGGTTGGGTAGCTTCGAGGCCGTGGCAAGCGAGGAGGCCGCGTGGCCGCGAGCGCGGCGAGGGTCTCGCAGCTAGATGATCGATCCACGACCACGCCCGCACCGGCGACGTCCGTGAGCGCTTCGCATCCCGGAGTCCTCGGGCTCGCCGCTGGCACCACCGAAGGCTTCGCCCTGCGTCCTCGATCTGCTCGGCCACGGCCGCCGCCGGGCAGACGGCGCGTCGAATCGATCAGCTAGTCATCCCGCGGTTCGAGCCGGCGCAGGCGGCGCGCGAGGACCCGCAGCGGCTCGACGTCGCGGCGGGCGCGCGAGACGACCAGTCCGCCCTCGAACGCGGCCAGTGTGACGACGGCCTCATCCTGGGCTGCGGCCGCCGACCACCCCGCCCGGCGCAGGCGCGCGGCGATCGCGTCCTGCCAGGTCTCGAAGGAGGCCGCGCAGGCCTCGCGGACCCGCTCGGAGGCGCCGGCGGCGTCGAGGGTGACCGCCGCGATCGGGCAGCCCCCGCGGAAGCCCGAGCGCTCGAGGTCGTCGGCGAGGAACTCGACCACGCGGGCGATGCCCTCGCCGACGTCCTCGGCGGAGTCGAGGATCGTCGTGATGCCCGAGCCGATCCCGGAGCCCGCGGCGCGAACGGCCTCGACGGCGAGCTCCTCCTTGCCGCCCGGGAAGTGGAAGTAGAAGGAGCCGCGGGGGGCGCCGCTGCGCTCGAGGATCTCGTTCACGCCCGTGCCGTCATAGCCCTGGCGCCGGAACAGGATCGCGGCCGCGCGGACCATCTTCTCGCGGGTCTCGCGCCCCTTGGCGGTCGCTGCGGTCGTTGTCGTCTGCGTGGCGGACATCACGGAGAATATGACGATCAGTCTAGTATGGTGGCCGCGTCCGATGGAGACTACGAACCGAGACGACGGAGGTTGAGATGCCGAAGCTTGACGTGACGATCACCGAGGGTCAGCTCACCGACGAGGCGCGGCGCGAGCTGCCCGAGCAGCTGGCCGCGGCGCTGCTTCGCTGGGAGGGCGCTCCCGACACCGAGTTTTTCCGCTCGATCGCCTGGGCGCACCTGCATGAGCTGCCGGCCGCCGCGATCCGGACCCCCGACGGCGAGGCCGCGCCGCACGCCGTCGTCGACGTCACGATCCCGGCCGGAGCACTCAGCGAGCGCCGGCGCGCGGGCCTGATCGAGGAGGCGACCAAGCTCGTCCTCGAGGCGACGGGCTGGGGAGACGATGCCGCGATCCGCGTCTGGGTGCTGGTGCACGAGGTAACGGACGGCTTCTGGGGCGGGGCGGGCCAGATCATCCGCTTCGAGCAGCTCCGCGCCGCGGCGAAGGCCGAGCGCGAGGGGCCGGCGATGGCGCCGCGAGGCGGCCGCCGTCGCCCCGGAGGGAGCCACCGCTTGAGGGAGCTCGACTTCGTCGAGAAGGGACGGCTCGAGTGGCGCGAGGCGGATGAGCCCGAGCCTGCAGGGCGACGGCGAGGCCCTGGTGCGGCCGCTCGCCGTCGCCACCTGCGACCTCGACCTGATGATCGTCCGCGGCCTCGTGCCCACGGACGATCCCTTCCCGTTCGGCCACGAGTGCGTCGCCGAGGTCACCGAGGTCGGCGACGCGGTCGCGAGCGTGAAGCCGGGTGACCTGGTGAGCGTCCCGTTCCAGATCTCGTGCGGCGAGTGCGAGCGCTGCCGCCGCGGGCAGACTGGCAACTGCGAGCGGGTCGAGCGGATGGCGATGTACGGGCTGCCGATGGGAACCAACTACGGCGGCTTCCTCAGCGACTCCGCCCGCGTGCCGTTCGCCGACGCGATGCTCGTTCCGGTGCCCGAGGGGATCGCTCCCGAGGCGGTCGCCAGCGTCTCGGACAACATCCCCGACGCGTGGCGGACCGTCGGCCCGCAGCTCGCCGAGCGCCCGGGCTCGCCGGTCCTGATCACCGCCAGCGGGGCGTCGATCGCCCTGTACGCGACCTCGATCGCCCTCGCGCTCGGCGCCGAGCGGGTGGACCTCGTCGGCGGCAACTCGTGGCTGCGGGGGAGAGCCGCCGAGCTGGGGGCGAACCTCCTCGACGAGGAGTTCCCGAAGCGGGCTGGGCCCGTACCCGGTCGTCGTGGACGCCTGCGGCGACCCGGAGGGGCTGGCGTGCGCGCTGCGCTCGACCGAGCCCGAGGGGATCTGCACCTCGATCGGCATCTACTTCGCCGAGGCGACGCCGGTGCCGCTGCTGGAGATGTACACGAAGGGGATCCGCTTCCACACCGGCCGCGTCCACGCCCGTCCGGCGATGGAGCCGGTCCTCGAGCTCGTGCGAGAGGGCCGCTTCGCCCCCGAGCGCATCACCGCCGAGACCGCGAGCTGGGACGACGCCGCCGAGGCCGTCGCCGGCCACCGGGGCAAGCTCGTGATCAGCCGCGCCGGCTAGGCCGGGCTACTTCGGCGTGACCCCGCCGCTGCTGCCCGAGTCGTTCGGGCGCAGGGAGGCGATCTCGGGCTGCTGGAAGAGCAGGGCCATCGAGTCGTCGGAGGCGAAGAAGAAGAACGCCCCGGCGCCGCGCTTGAGGGCCGCGCGGGCGCAGGCGGCCGCGGTCTTTGCCGAGGTCTTCGTGATCGCCATGCCGGCGGTGGCGCTGGGCGTGTCGCTGAAGGAGATCTGCAGCGAGAGGTTGCTGACCAGGGGCCGGGCCTGCGGCTTGATCTTGCGGCGCACCTTGATCTTGCGCTTCTTGCCCTTGCGCTTCACCACCTTCTTGACGACCCGGTACTTGTACTGGTCGAAGAGCGCGGCGGCCCGCTCGCGGAGCCCGGAGGCTCCGGCGTTCGCGCATGAGTCCTGGGTCTGGATGCTGAGCGGGCCGAGGTGGCGCGGTCCCAGCCGGCGGTTCTTCTTGTCGAGGTCCTGCGCGATCTCGCGGTAGTTCCACGTGGCGTCGTCGAGCGGCACCAGCCCCGTGCGCTTCGCCGAGGCCGTCGGGACGGCGGCGAGCGTGCCCGCCAGCCGCGCGTCCCACTGCTTGATCCGCGGCAGCGCGACCTTGTACTTGTAGGACCAGGGCGGACGGCCGGGGTCGGTGGCGCGGCCGCCGTTCCAGTCGCTCGGCTCGAAGTCGGTCATCAGCGCCCAGACGGCGGGGTGGTCGGCGAGCGACAGGGCGTACTCGGGGAGCGCCGGATCCAGCTTCATCCCGTTCAGCGCGATGATCCGGTTGCAGGGGAAGGCGGCGCGGAGGTTGGTCGCGAGCTGGGATGCGACGGCGGGGGTCGTCGTCTCGTAGCGCGTGTTGATGACGAAGACGTCCTGCTGGCGGATGTAGCCGCCGAGGCCGCCCGTGGCCGGGTCGAAGTTGCTGTACGTGTCCACGTTGGCCTGCTGGTTGATGCGGATCAGCATCGTGAAGCGCTGGGGAGCCGGGCCCCCGGACGGGCTGAGTCCCGCGGGCCACGGCTCGCAGCCGTTCGCCTTCTTCGCCGCTGAGGCGGGCTCGGCGGCGGTCGGGCCCTGGGGGGCGAGCACGGCGGCGAGCGCCAGCAGCGCCGCGAGCAGCCCCGCTGCGGCCGCGCGGCGGCGGCCCTGTGCGGGTGTGTGTGCGTGTGCAGCCATCGGAATCGGACGAGTCCCTGCGTCTCGGCTCGGAAGCTAGCCGCGCCTACTGCGGGAACACGGTCGCCGCCTTGCAGTTGCGTGCGGCTGCGGCTCAGGCGAGGGCGAGCGAGGCGAGCCGGCCGAACGCGGCGATCGCCGTGCGCAGGTCCTTCTCCGCCGTGTCCTCGGCCGGCGAGTGACTGACGCCGCCGATCGAGGGGCAGAACATCATCGCCGCGGGGAGCCGCCGCGCGACCTCCGCCGCGTCGTGCAGGGCGCCGCTGGCGATCGCAAAGTCCCGCCCCGCGACTTCCTCGCAGGCCCGCCGCGCGAGGGAGACCAAGCCGGGGTCGAACGCGACAGGCTCGATCCGCCAGACCGGCTCTTCGCTCCACTCGCAGCCGCGCCCGGCGGCGATCCGCGCGACCGCCTCGCGGACGCCCGCGAGCATGCCGGCGAGCGCCTCTGCGTGCTGGTGGCGGATGTCCACCGAGAGCGCCGCCCCGCCGGGGATCACGGTCATGGCGCCGGGCTCGAAGGCGATCGTGCCGACCGTGCCGACCCCCCCGGCGGCGCCGGCGATCCGCTCGACCTCGAGCGCGACCTCCGCGGCCGCGAGGCCGGCGTCGCGGCGCGCGCCCATCGGCGTGGTGCCCGCGTGCGAGGGGGCGCCCGAGAGCCTGAAGCGCATCCGCTCGAGCCCGGCGCAGCCGGTCACGGCGGCGGCGGCGACCCCCTCGGACTCCAGCACCGGGCCCTGCTCGATGTGGAGCTCGAGGTAGGCGCCGATCGGCGCCAGCCTCTCCTGCGCGCGGCCCATCAGGCCGGGCTCGACGCCGTTCTCGGCGAGGGCCTCCACGGCGGGGCGGCCGTCGAGCGCGGTGGCGCCGTCGAGCTCCTCCGGCCTGGAGGTCCCCGCGCGGCCGACGAGCCCAGCAGGCTGCGCCCGAAGGCGCCCTCCTCGTCGGCCCAGTCCACGAGCACCAGCGTGCGCGGGGGCCGGCGGCCCGACTGCGCCCAGGCGCGCAGGACCGCCAGGGCCGCCATCACCCCGAGCGGCCCGTCGAGCCGGCCGCCCTCGGGCACGGAGTCGAGGTGGGATCCGAGTGCCAGCGGGGGCGCCGTATCGTCCTCGCCCGGGAGATAGGCCCAGGCGTTGCCGGCCTCGTCCACCTCGGGCTCGAGGTCGAGCTCGGCCAGCAGCTCGCCCAGCAGCTCGCGGGCGGCCCGCCACCCCTCGGTCCAGCAGACGCGCCGCGCGCCGTTCGGCCCCCGGGTGCGGCGGTCGAGCTCCCGCAGGTCGGCGATCGCCCTGTCCGCGTCCGGGGCGGGGCCGTCGGGCGCTCGCTCCGCGGCGCTCATCCCACGCGTTCGCGCCGGAGCGCCTGCGCGAGGCAGTGCGGGCCGCCGCCGCCGAGCGTGAACATGCTCACCTCGGGGTCGAGGACCTCGAGGCCGTGCGCCCGGAGCCGCTCGTTCAGCTCGGCGCCGGCGGGCGCCATCACGCGCCCGTCGCCGAGGGAGATCGCGTTGACGCCGAGGCGGAAGGCCTGCTCGGCCGAGATCTCGATGATCTCGAAGCCCCTTGCCCGCAGCCAGCGACAGCCGCCCGAGGGCAGCTCCTCCACGCAGACCGCCACGAGCTTCGGGGCCAGGATCGAGACGAGCACGTCTATGTGCACGTAGCGCTCGGGGATCGGCTGCACCCGCGCCTCCCAGCCGTCCTCCTCGAACCATTTCGCGAGCTGGCGCGCGGCGGCCTCCTGGGTGCGGCTCTCGCCATTGCCGATCATCACCGCGCCCGGCTCGACGATGACGACGTCGCCGCCCTCCAGCGAGCCGGCGGTGACCATGCCGCGAATCGGGATCTCGGTCTCCTGGTGGAAGCGGATCACGGCCGCGTACTCGCCGCGCCGCCAGGGCTGGCTGGGCTGCGTGACGACCGTGCCGTACGGGCCCATGCGCTCGAGTCGCGGGTGAACACCTGGTAGGGCAGAGCGGGGTCGGGCTTGAGGAAGTGGCAGCGGACCCCGGCCTGCTCGTAGGCGGCGACCATCTCGGCGTGCTGGGAGGCGGCGGCCGCCGGCTCGAAGGCGCGGCCGCTCTCCAGGGTCGCCGTCGAGATCGCGCTGGTCGCGCGCCAGCGGAAGTTCTCGGGGCTGCAGAGCAGGACGTCGAGCAGGCGCCCGTGCTCGGAATCCACGCCCCAGGCGGGCTCGCCCGTCATTCCGTCACCACCCTGACCGTGCCCAGCGAGCGGTCGCTCGCGCCCCGCGACCAGCCCGCCGTGGTCGATCGAGTCGGTGATGTAGGCGAGGGTGGCCCGCGGTCAGGCGCTCGCCGGGCAGCACGTTGGGGACGCCCGGCGGGTAGGCGGCCAGGGACTCGGCCGCGATCCTGCCCTCGGCCTGCTCGAACGGGACGACCTCCTGCGCGCCGAGGAAGGCGTCGCGGGGCGCCAGCTCGAGCGGCCCCCAGGGCGGCGGCTGGGCGAAGGCGCCGCGGTCCTCTGCGTCTCCGGCCCGACCGCCTCGACCGCGTGCCGCAGCGCGGCGAGCATCCGCTCGCCGCTGGGCGCCGCGGTCGCTCGCCGATGCCGAAGACCGCGACGACCACGTTCTCCGAGAAGAGCTCGACGATGATGTCGTCGCGGTCGCGCATCAGCGCGGCGATCCGGTGGCCGGTCGCGCCGGTCCCGCGGACGTCGACCGAGAGGCGCAGCGGGTCCCAGGCGGCGACACTGCTGGCGCCGAGGCGCTCGTCGAGGACGTCGAGGCCGGGGATCTCCCGGATCCTCTCGCGGGTGCGGGCGAGGTCGGCGAGCGCCTCGGAGAGCAGCTCCGGGCCGCGGGTCGCGGCCTGGCGGCGCGCCGCGTCGAGCGACGCGCCAGCAGGGCATTGGGGCTGGTGGACTCGACCAGCGTGACCGAGCGGTCGAGCAGGTTCTCGTCGACG
Organism: uncultured Solirubrobacterales bacterium; assembly: GCA_963805235.1. Taxonomy (GTDB): domain Bacteria; phylum Actinomycetota; class Thermoleophilia; order Solirubrobacterales; family 70-9; genus DASSYK01. The sequence continues at coordinate 331,711 of CAWDTF010000007.1, forward strand.
TACTCGTCGCGCGCCCAGATGCAGGATCGCCGACTGGGTGAGGCTGCCGACGATCTTGTGGGTCGAGGAGAGGACGATGTCAGCGCCGTGGCGGAGGGCGCCCTGCGGCAGGTCGGGATGGAAGTAGAGGTGCGCGCCCCAGGCCTCGTCGACCACCAGCGGGATGCCGCGCGCGTGCGCGACCGCGGCCAGCGCGCCGACTCGCGCGACGGCGCCGAAGTAGGTCGGCGAGACGATCAGGACCGCGCGGGCGGAGGGGACCGCGTCGAGCGCCCCTCCAGCGCCTCCGGCGTCACGCAGTGGGCGATGCCGAGCTCGGGGTCGAGCTCGGGGGCGACGAAGTGCGGCAGCAGCCCCGAGAGCACGAGGCCGTCGATCGTCGAGGAGTGGACGTTGCGCTGGACGATCACCGGCCCGCGGTTCGGTGGCCCGGTGTCTGTCTCGTGCCGGGCGTGCGCGAGCGCCAGGCAGATCGCGTGGTTGCCCCCGGAGGCGCCGTTCAGCAGGAACCAGCTGCGCTCCGCCCCCCAGGCCTCGGCCGCCAGCTGCTGGGCCTGGTGGAACGGCGTCGGCTCGGGCGGCGCCACGTCGATCCCCTCGATGCCGGCCGGGAGGTCGTGCAGGACCGCGGCGGCGCCGAACACCTCGGCCAGCTCGCTGTCGGCGCCCGTGCCCTTGTGGCCCGGCACGTGCAGCCGCCCCGGATCCCGCTCGACGTAGGCGGGCGATCGCGTCGAGGTAGGGCGTCTGGCGCTGGTCGGCCACTCGGCCCTACGCCCCGTGAGGGGGCTCTCCGCCCGAGTACTCCGAGTACGGGTACCACCACTCCTTCGGCGCGACCTCGGACTCGATGTGGACGTGCTTCGTCTCCTGGAAGGCCTCGAGGCCCTCGCGGCCGAGCTCGCGGCCCAGCCCGGACTGCTTGAAGCCGCCGAACGGGCCCGCGTCGTTGTCGGTCAGCGGGTCGTTGAACCAGACGGTCCCGGCCTTGATCTCGCGCATGCAGCGCAGGATCGTGCGGAAGTCCTGGGTGTAGATGTTCGCGCCGAGTCCGAAGCGGGTCGAGTTCGCCAGCTCGATCGCCTCGTCGAGGCTCGCGACCGGGACGATCGGCGCGACCGGGCCGAAGGTCTCCTCGCTGAGGAGCTGCGTCTCGGCCGGGGCGCCGGTGACCACGGCCGGGGCGAAGAAGTGCCCGCTGCCCTGGCCGCCGTCTCCGCCGCCGACCACCACCTCGGCGCCGTCCGCGACCGCGGCCTCCACCTGTGCCGCGACCTTCCGCGCTGGGCGGCCGAGACCATCGGGCCGATGTCGGTGTCGGGCTGCATCGGGTCGCCGATCACGAGGCCCTCCGTGAAGTCCTTGAACGCCTGCAGGTAGTCGTCGTAGACGTCCCGGTGCACGTAGAAGCGCTCGGCCGAGGTGCAGACCTGGCCGGAGTTGAGGAACGCGGCCCAGGCGCCTCCCTTGGCGGCGACCTCGATCCGCGGGGCGACGTCGGCGCAGACGATGAAGGGGTCCTTGCCGCCCATCTCGAGGTTGACGCGGGCGACGCGGTCGATGCACGCCCGCGCCGACCTTCTTGCCGGTCTCGACCGAGCCGGTGAAGGCGACTCCGTCCACGCGCTCGTCCTCCGCGATCGCGGCGCCGACCTCGCCGGCGCCGGCGAGGATGTTGACGGCGCCGGGCGGCAGGTGGTCGAAGCAGGAGGCGAGCATCAGGGTCGAGAGCGGGGTCAGCTCGGAGGGCTTGCAGACGACCGTGTTGCCGGCGGCGAGGGCGGGGGCCAGCTTCCAGCCCAGGAGCAGCAGGGGGTAGTTCCAGGGGACGATGCAGCCCCACGACCCCGTGCGGCTCCTTGATCACCAGGGCGAGCTGGGAGGCCTCGATCGAGGGGATCACCCGCCCGGCCGAGTCCCGCCCGATCTCCGCGTAGTAGTCGAAGCAGGCCGCGGTCCAGCCGACCTCGTCGCGGTTCTCGATCAGCGGCTTGCCCCCCTCCAGCGTCATCACCTCGGCGAGCTCGCCGCTGCGCGCCTTGAGGCGGTCCGCCACCTCGTGCAGGAGCTCGCCCCGGTCCACGGCGGGCGTCGCCGCCCACTCGCGCGAGCGCTCGCGCGCGGCTGCGATCGCGGCGTCGAGCTGCTCGGGGCTCGGCGCGCCGACGGTGGCGATCGTCTCCTCGCTGAACGGGTTCTCGACCTCGATCGCGTCGCCGTCGCCGGCGACCTGCTCGCCGTTGATGAGAAGGCGGGTCTCCACTCGCGCGATCCTACGGCTTCGCCATCAGGAGCATTCGACACCGGCCAAGGCGGGGTAGGGCGGCCAGGGGGAGAAGGAAACCGGCCGCCCTATCCGCCCGCCTGCGCCGAGGCTCAAACGCCCGGCGAAGACGAGGCTTTTATGTGGGCGGGCGCCGGAGTAGGGGGTCTCCGAACGCCCGCCCGCTGCCTCGACTCGAATTACGGGTACCCGGCGAACCCACCGGTAAAACACAGCCCTGCGGCTACGATCACGTGGTTTGCGCGGTCCCGCCGAGGGTAGGTTCGAGCAGGGAGCGCTCCACGCGCCCGGGAGAGATCGAACGCGGGGAGCCCGGCGGGTACCGCGGGGATGACTGCACGCGCCTAGACATAAATGACAGCCAAGGATCCGGCCTCGACCCCAAGCGAAGCTCCCTCCCCGGGCATGGACGAGCAGCTCTCGGCGGAGCGGCCGCTGCTGCGGCGCTACGCCGCCGAGCGCTCGCCGCAGGTGCGCGAGGAGCTGGTGCAGCGCTTCATGCCGCTCGCGCGCAGGCTCGCCTCCCGCTACGCGGGAGGGGCCGAGCCCTACGACGACCTCGTCCAGGTGGCGAGCGTCGGCCTGGTCAAGGCGATTGACCGCTTCGACCCCGAGCGGGGGACCGCGTTCTCGACCTTCGCCGTGCCCACCATCCTGGGCGAGCTGAAGCGGCACTTCCGCGACCGCGGCTGGTCGGTCCACGTGCCCCGCGACGTGCAGGAGCGCATCCTCAAGGTGGAGCGGGCGCTCGCCGAGCTGCCGGCGCGGCTGGGCCGCGCCCCGACCGTCTCGGACATCGCGGAGCGCCTCGGGGTCAGCGACGAGCAGGTGCTCGAGGCGATGCACGCCTCGCAGGGCCACCACGCCGTCTCGCTCGACGCCTCCTCGTCGCTCGGCGACGCCGATGAGCCCGCGCCGCTCGGCGACCGCATCGGCGCGGATGACCTCGGCTTCGACACCGTCGAGTACGGCGCGGCGATCGAGCCGACGCTGCGGGCGATCTCCGAGCGCGACCGCATGGTCCTCCATCTCCGCTTCGTCGAGGACCTGACGCAGAGCGAGATCGCCGAGCAGGTCGGCGTCTCCCAGATGCACGTGTCGCGCATCCTTCGCGCGACCCTCGACAAGCTGCGCGAGGCCGTCCGCGAAGACGAGCCCGAGCGCGGGGCCGCGGGCGCCTAGGCCCTAGCTCCGAGCCGACCGCGAAGACGAGGTACTCGGCGCTCCGCCCGCCCTCGGTCTCGCCGCTGACGATCTCCATCGAGCGGGCGAGGGCGCGCAGCGAGCCCTCGTCGCCGGGCAGGTCCATCTGCTCCAGCAGGCGCTGCCCGCCTCCCTCGACGAGGGGGCCGACGCGCACATCGAGGGTGCCGTCGCCGTCGGCGACCGCGATCTCGGTCCTGCCCTCGGCGAAGTCGTCGCCGGTGTGCGCCGAGACGGCGTCGCCGATCAGGACGGTGTCGGAGAGGCGCTCGACCGGGAACTCGGCGCGCGCGGCGAGCGCACCCAGCACCCGGGCGATCACCGGCCTCACCATCGCCCCGGGCCTGATCGCCACGTTCAGCTCCTCGGGGGCCGCCGCGGGCGCGCCCGCGCCGGGGGCCTCCATGCGGCCGGAGGGCAGGGCGAAGCGCACCCTGATGCTCGTGCCGCCGCCGGCCGCGCCGCTGATCTCGAAGCTGTCCGAGAGCGAGGCGATCAGCGGCAGCCCGAGGCCCAGGCTCGCCTCGCCATCTCCGGCGCTCGGCCGGAAGCCGCTGCCGCTGTCGCTGACCGTGACCGCGACCGAGTCGTCGTCGGCCGACGCCGAGATCGTCATCGGGCCGGGCCCGCCGTCGTAGGCGTGGACGACGGCGTTGTTGCAGGCCTCCGTGACCACGGTCTTGAGGTCGTCCACGCGCTCGCCCGGCATGCCCAGCGCCTCGCCGATGCCCGCGATCGCCTGCCTGACGACGATCACGTTCTCGGGCGCGCGCCGGGAGGGTGAGGTCGAGCTCGGGCTCGCTCACGCGGCCGGCTTCCCGTTGCCGAGCGCGGCTTCCGCGGACGCGACGTCGTCGTGGACGGGCAGCTCGTCGCGCAGGCCGGTGATCTCCAGCACGCGCGCGACCGCCGCGGCGCCGTCCCCCTGCGCCACGGCGAAGCCGATCCCGGCGCCCTGGGCCCGGCGGCGGGCGTCGAGGATCGCGCCGAGGATCGAGGAGTCCACGAAGGTGGCGGGGCTGAGGTCGATGATCACGGGGCCTCCATGCTCGATCACCTCGTCGAGCCGCGCCCGCAGGTCGGGCGCCGTGTTGAGGTCATGCTCGCCGCTGATCGCGACGACCGGGATTCCGGAGTCGTCTTGCCGCAGCACGATCTCCCCTGTGCGCACGGCTCGTAACTACCTCGTACGCGAGTGCCTCAAACCTCCGGCGTCCGGCCGGACCGCGGCCATCGCCTCCGCCCGGCGCTGCTGCCAGAGCACCAAGCGCGATCGCAACGACCGTGACGGCGAAGAGCATCGTCGCCAGCACGTTCACCTGCACGGGGATGCCGCGCAGGCTGGCGCCGTAGATGTAGAGGGGGAAGGTCTGGGTGGTGCCGGAGTTGAAGTTCGAGATGACGAAGTCATCGAGCGAGAGCGCGAAGGCGAGCAGGGCCGCCGCGATGATCCCCGGCGCCAGCAGGGGCAGCGTGACGGTGCGGAAGGTGGTGAGCGGGGCGCAGCCCAGGTCCGCGGCGGCCTCCTCGAGGCTGCGGTCGAACCCGATCAGGCGCGAGCGCACGACGACCACGACGAAGCTGATCGAGAACATGACGTGGGCGATGAACAGCGTGCTGAACCCGGTCGTCACGTCGTAGCGTGACGAACATCGAGAGCAGCGCGGCGCCGATCACGATCTCGGGCGTCGCCATCGGGAGGATGATCAGCAGGTTCGAGGCCGTGCGGCCGCGGAACTCGTAGCGGACCAGCGCCATCGCCATCAGGGTCCCGATCGCGGTGGAGACGATCATCGACAGCGCCGCGAGCTGGAGGCTGGTGATCATCGAGTCGGTCACGTCCGTGTTCCGCGAACGCGTCGCGCCAGAACTCGAGCGTGAACCCGCTGAAGACGAAGTCGAGCTCGCCCTGCTCGTTCCCCGCGTCGAAGCTGAACACCCCCACCACCAGGATCGGCACCAGCATGTAGAGGACCGCCAGCCCGGCGAAGATCAGCAGGGCGTTGTGCCGGAGCCAGGCCCAGGCGCGGGAGGGCACGGAGGCCTGTCTCGGGGCGCTCGCCGTGGCGGTGGCGGCCTCCACTCAGTCCCTCTCGTCCTCGTCGCCCATGAAGGCGCCGGTGCCCGCCATCCGCAGGTAGATGATCACGACGACCAGGATCGCGGCCATCATCATGAACGACAGCGCCGCCGCCTCCGGGTAGTTGCGTTGCTCGAGGTAGAGCGACTGGATCACGTTTCCGATCATCGAGGTGCCGGTGCCGCCGAGGATCTCGGCGTTGATGTAGTCGCCGACCGCGGGGATGAAGGTGAGCAGCACGCCCGCGACGATTCCCGGCATCGTGATCGGGAGGGTGACCCTGAGGAAGGTCTGGGTCGAGGAGGCGTAGAGGTCCTTGCCGGCCTCGATCAGGCTGGTGTCGATGCGCTCGAGGCTCGCGTAGATCGGCAGGATCATGAACGGCAGGAAGTTGTAGGTGAGGCCCGCGATCACGGCGCCGCCCGTGGCGAGCACGCGCCCGTCCTCGGGCACGAGCGTGCAGGGTCTGGAGGAGCGAGACGAACGGGCTCTCGTCGGCGAGGATCGTCTTCCAGGCGATGGTGCGGATCAGGTACGTCGTGAAGAAGGGAGCGACGACCGCGAACAGCAGCAGCAGCTTCCAGCGCCCGGCGCGCAGCGCGATCGCGTAGGCGAGCGGATAGGCGATCGCCAGCGCGATCAGCGTCGCCGCGCCCGCGTAGTAGAACGAGCGGACGAACTGCTCGGTGTTGCCCGAGAGGGCGTCCGAGAAGTTCGAGATCTCGAACCCCGACTGGAAGCCGGTGGTGAAGGTCCCCGTCCGGAGCGCGAGCTCCCCCATGAAGTACATGGGGACGATGAAGAACAGCGCGAGCCAGATCGCGCCCGGCCCGAGCAGGCCGTAGGGGACTCAGGCGCCGGCGGGTGCCGTCATCGAGTCGTTCTCGATCGATCGTGCATTCCGCCGGCGCCTTTCCCGGAACCCTGTGTCCTACTGGGTGATCACGGCCTGGAAGGCCTCGTTCACCTCTTGGACGTCCTCGGCGCTGCCCGGAGGGTCCGGCTGCGTTGAGCAGTCAGCAGTGAAGTCCTCGGGCGGGTTCACCAGCTCGTCCTGGGCCAGCTCCGGGTTGACCGCCTCGATCCCCTCGACCGGGCTGACGTAGCGGACGTACGCCGAGATGTCGGCCTGGACCTTGGGGTCGTAGACGAAGTCGGCCCAGGCCAGCGCGGCCGCGGTGTTCGGCGCCCCGACCGGGATCACCATGTTGTCCGACCAGAGGGTGCAGCCTTCGGTCGGCATCCGGAAGTTCGACATCGTCGTTCTCGATGAGCTGCGATGTCGCCCGACCACCCGATGATCGCGACCGCGTTCTCGTTGGTCATGTCCTGGATGTAGTCGTTGCCGGTGAAGCGGCGCAGCTGACCCGACTGGACGGCCTCGTCGAGCTTGTCGATCTCGTCCAGCCAGTCCTCCTTGGTGGCTTCGGCCGGATCGATCCCGTCCGCCATCAGCATCAGCGGGATCGTGTCGCGCATCTCGGTCAGGACCGTGACCTTGCCCTTGTACTGGGGGTCGAACAGGTCGTTGACCGACTGCACGTCAGGCGCCAGCTTCTCGTTGACCAGCAGGCCGGCCAGGCCCGACTGCCACGGGATCGAGAAGCTGCGCTCCGGATCGAACGCCGGGCTGCGCAGGTTCTCCTTCAGGTTCGCGTCGACGTTCGGCACGTCGGCGTAGTCGATCTCCTGGAGGTAGCCGAGGTCGTTCATCTGCTTGGCCATCCAGTCGGTGACCACGAACATGCTGCGGCCGCCGGACTCGCCGCCGTCGAGCAGCGGCTGCATCTTGCCGAAGAAGTCCGCGTTGTCGTTGACGTCCTCGTTGTAGTTCATGGTGACGCCCGGGTACTTGGCCTCGAACTCGGCGACCGTGCCGCCCTCGCCCTTGTCGATGTAGCCGACCCAGTTCGAGAAGTTGAACTCGCCTTCCACGGGACCGGGCTCCGCTGTCTGCGCCTCGTTCTCGCTGGCCCCGCCGACGTCGTCGCCGCCGCCGCATGCGGCCAGGACCAGCGTCGCCGCCAGCGCCGCCAGCGCCAGCATCAGCGCCCTCACCCTGCGATTGCCTCTCACGTGCTTCCTCCTCTTCGTCATCGATCAGGCGGTCTGCGCCTGCTCCTCTGCATCCGCGGCGCTGCCGCCGCCTCGATTCGACTCCCGCACGAGATGCATGTGCTCGGGCGCCCAGGAAAGCTTGACCTTCGATCCGGCTCCGGGGAGGCTGCGCCGCTCCGACTCGTCCGTGTTGGGGCAGAGGACGGTCAAGGTCACGTCGTCGGGCAGCCGCACCAGCATCTGGGTCGAGGTGCCGAGGTAGAGCGAGCTCTCGACCAGGCCCTCGACGCTCGGCAGGTTGCCGCTCGACCCGCTCGCCCTCGGGGGTGATCCAGAGCTTCTCGGGCCGGACCACCGCGTTGCAGCGCTCGCCCGGGCTGAAGCCGTTGACGTCGGCCGTCGACCGTGACGCCCGCTGTCGAGCCGGACCTCGCCCTCGGCCCCCGTGGCCTTGACCACGCCGGGCATCAGGTTGGAGACCCCGATGAAGCCCGCGACGAACGTGGTCGCCGGCTTGTCGTAGACCTGCCGCGGGGCTCGGCGACCTGCTCGATCCTGCCGCTGTCCATGACCGCGATCCGGTCGGACATCGTCAGCGCCTCCTCCTGGTCGTGGGTCACGTAGACGAACGTGATCCCGACGTCGCGCTGGATCTGCTTGAGCTGGACCTGGAGGCCCTTGCGCAGCTTCAGGTCGAGGGCGCCGAGCGGCTCGTCGAGCAGCAGCACCTTCGGCAGGTTGACGAGCGCGCGGGCGAGCGCGACGCGCTGCTGCTGGCCGCCCGAGAGCTGCGCGGGGCGCCGGTTGGCCTCGGCCGCGAGCCCGACGCGCTCGAGCTCGGCGCTCGACGCGCCGGTCGATCTCGCCCTTGTCCACCTTCTGGCGCTTGAGCCCGAAGGCGACATTGTCGTGCGACGCTCATGTGCGGGAACAGCGCGTAGCTCTGGAAGACGGTGTTGGTCGGGCGCTTGTACGGCGGCAGGCCGACGACGTCGGATCCTTCGATCAGGACCTGGCCCTCGGTCGGCTCCTCGAAGCCGGCGACCATGCGCAGCGTCGTCGTCTTGCCGCAGCCGCTCGGGCCCGAGCAGCGTGAAGAACTCGCCCTGCCCGATCTCGAGGTCCATCTCGTCCACCGCGGCGAACTCGCCGAAGCGCTTGGTCACGGACTGGAGGGTGACGCTGGGGCTCGCTTCCATCATCTCAGATCCTCCCACGATCGCCGGCTGGGGCTTGGGCTCGAGCAGCGCCGGGTCGGCCACCTCCGGCCTGCGCTTGAAGAAGGGCTCGCGCCTGTACAGCCGCCAGCCGTACAGCAGGACCACTCCGAGGAGGAGCATCCCGACCCGATCACCGCCGGCGGGGCGACCCCGAGCCACTCCTGGCCCGTGTAGGAGTTGGCCGGGTCCGAGAAGTTGAACAGGGCCTTGACGAAGATGTAGCTGAGGCTCACGGCGCCGATCGCGGGGGCGAGGCCGATGAAGAGGAAGTTCCGGAGGGTCTTCGGGATCTCGCGCCGATAGTAGACGACGCAGGCGAACCCGGTCAGGGCGTAGTAGAAGGCGATCAGGAGGCCCAGCGCGGTCAGCGAGTCGAAGAGGAAGTTCTCGCTGATCAGCCGGCCGGGCACGTACCAGGCCGCGGCGATGACGCCGACGGCGACCGTGGAGAAGACGGGCGTGAAGAAGCGCTTGGAGACCTCGCCGAACGCGTTCGGAAAGGCCTCGGCACGCGCCATCGAGAGGGAGGTGCGGGCGGCGGGCAGGATCGTGGTCTGGGTGGACGCGAGCGCGGAGACCACGATCGCGAGCAGCACGATCTTGCCGAGGTCGTCGCCGAGCACGCCGGCCGCGTACGCCGGCAGGATGCCCGCGTCGTCGTCGAAGGCCACCGCGCCGCCGATCCCCTTCCAGGCGAGCACGGCCGTGGCGACCCCGACGTAGGTGAAGAGCAGGATCACGGTCGAGATCAGCCCGGCGAGGCCGGGGTGGCTGACGTCGCCCTCGGTCTCCTCGTTGAGGTTGACCGCGCTCTCCCAGCCCCAGTAGATGAAGATGCCGAGCAGCATCGTCCCGACGAGGTCCCCGCTCTCGGCGGAGAACGGGTTGATGTTGCCGGCGTTGATGTTGAGGGGGTTGAACCAGGCGAGCTGGGGGTCGAAGGAGGTCCCCGGCGCGTCGCCCGACCAGACCTTGATCAGCGCGACCGTGAAGAAGATCAGGAGCGGCACGACCTGCAGGCCCATCAGCACCATCTGCAGGCGGGCCGAGGCCTCGGTGCCGATCACGCAGACCGTCGTCATCACGGCGATCAGGAGCAGCGCACCGACCACCACCGCCAGGTCGGACTCGTAGAGGCCCTCGGCGCCGATCAGGTCGTAGAACGTGTAGGTCGCGACGTCGGCCAGGGAGCCCACGACCAGGACCCCGGTCATGAAGACCGCCCAGCCCGAGATCCAGCCCGCCTGCGGGCCCATCGCGCGCGTGACCCAGGCGAAGGTGGTGCCGCAGTCCTGGTCGGCCTTGTTCATCCAGTAGAAGGCCGCCGCGATGAAGAACATCGGGATGAACGCGAGCAGCAGCGCCGCCGGGGCGAAGAAGCCCACGATCACGGCCATCGAGCCGATCACCGCGGCGAGGGAGTAGGCGGGCGCCGTGGAGGCGAGCGCGACGACGAGGCCCTCCCAGAAGCTGATCGCGTCCGCCTTGAGCCCGTGCTCGCTGGTGTGCACGGCCTCCGTCGCGCTGCGTCCCGCTGGGGCGTCCAAGCTCTCCAGGCTCCTCATCCGTTGTGTCGAAACGCGCGCCGTCCCTTGCTCAGAGTCGGCGCCAGAGCGGACCCTAAGCAAGAACCGGCGGTACGGCAACTGGCGAATGCCCAAAACGCAAGTTACATCGTTATACGATCCGGACAAGCGGGATTCAAAAGCTTGACCGAAATCTCGCTTGCGGGCGCGCCGTCCCGTATCTACCGTTGTGCAACCCGTCGAATCGGACCAAGCGAAGCCAGGAGGTAACGAATGCAGGCCAGCCCGCAGACCGCTGCTCCCTCCGCGACGGCGAGCGACCCGGAGATGCAGAGGCTCGCGCGCGAGCACCTCTGGATGCACTTCACGCGGATGGGCGGGTTCGGGCCCGACCACGACGTCCCGATCATCACCCGGGGCGAGGGCTGCTACGTCTGGGACGACAAGGGCAACCGCTACCTCGACGGCCTCTCGGCGCTCTTCTGCGTCAACTCGGGCCACGGCCGCGCCGAGCTCGGCGACGCGATGGCCGCCCAGGTCCGCGAACTCGACTTCGTCACGATCTGGAGCTACGCGCACCCGAAGGCGATCGAGCTGGCCGCCCGCATCGCCTCGCTCGCGCCCGGCGACCTCAACCACGTCTTCTTCACCAACAGCGGCTCGGAGGCGGTCGAGTCTGCGCTGAAGCTGGCGCGCAACTACCACCGCCTCCACGGCAAGGGCGCGAAGCACAAGCTGATCGCCCGCGAGATCGCCTACCACGGGACCACGCTGGGGGCCCTGTCGGCGACGGGGATCACGTCCCTGCGCAGCCAGTTCGAGCCCCTCGCGCCGGGCGCCTGCCACGTCCCCAACACCGACAGCTATCGCTGGCCCGCCGACCGCGACCCGCTCTGGGCGGCCGACAAGATCGAGGAGAGGATCGTGTTCGAGGGCCCGGACACCGTCGCGGCGGTGATCCTGGAGCCCCTCCAGAACGCCGGCGGCTGCCTGCCGCCGCAGGAGGGCTACTTCCAGCGCGTGCGCGAGATCTGCGACCGCCACGACGTGCTGCTGATCTCCGACGAGGTCATCTGCGCCTGGGGCCGCCTCGGGCACTACTTCGGCTGCGACCGCTACGGGTACATGCCCGACATCGTCACCTCGGCCAAGGCGCTCACCTCGGCCTACGCGCCGATGGGCGCGATGATCGCGACCGACAAGGTCTACGAGCCGTTCACGGAGGACACGGCGATGTTCGCCCACGGCTCGACCTTCGCCGGCCACCCGGTGGCCGCGGCCGCCGCGCTGGCCAACCTCGACGTCTTCGAGCGCGAGGACATCTGCGGCCACGTGCTCGCCAAGCAGGACGAGTTCCGCGCGTCGCTCGAGTCCCTCTACGACCTGCCGATCGTCGGCGACGTCCGCGGCGACGGCTTCTTCTACGCGATCGAGCTGGTCCGCGACAAGGAGACCAAGGAGACCTTCGACGACGAGGCCTCCGAGGCGCTGCTGCGCGGCTTCCTCTCCGGCGAGCTGTACCGCCGCGGGCTGATCTGCCGCGCCGACGACCGCGGCGACCCGGTCGTCCAGCTCGCGCCCCCGCTGATCGCCGACACCGAGCAGTTCGAGGAGATCGTCGCCGTGCTCCGGCCCGTCCTGAGCGAGGCCTACGACCGCATGGTGCGCTGATCCGACGATGCTCACGGTCGACAGCCTCGCCACCGAGCTCGGCCTCGACCTGGCCGCCGGCAGGAAGGCGGCGGTTGGCCGCGAGGTCCGCTGGGTGCACATCAGCGAGCTCCCCGACCCGACCCCCTGGCTGTCCGGCGGCGAGCTGCTGCTGACGACCGGCATCAGCCTCAAGGACGCCGCAGCTCAGCGCTCGTTCGTCGAGCTGCTCGCCTCCAACGGGGCGGCGGGGCTCGGCTTCGGCACCGGCTTCGACCACGAGTCCGTGCCCCCCGAGTTGGTCAAGGCGGCCGAGAAGGCGGACTTCCCGCTGATCGAGGTCCCCTACGAGACCCCCTTCATCGCGATCACGGAGGCCGCGGCCAACCGGCTCGTGAACGAACAGTACGACGTGCTCTCGCGCGGGATCGCCGTCAACGAGCGCCTCGAGCGACTCGTCCTGGAGGGAGGCGGCCTCGAGGAGATCGCGCGGGAGATCGCTGCGGCCGTCGGCGGCAGCTCGCTGGTGCTCGACTCCCGGGGCGAGGCGCTCGCCCACGGGGGGCGCCGGCTCTCGGCGGAGGTGAACGAGGCGATCCGCGCCGAGGTGCGCGACCGCGGCTCCGCGGCCGCGCCCTTCGTGCCGTCGCAGGCGAGCCTGCGCGGCCGCGCCCTCGCCCACCCGGTCTCGCCGCGCGGCGGCGCCGCCGAGGCGTGGCTGGTCGTCGTGCGGCGCTCGGGCGAGCTCGGCGACTTCGAGCGGCTCTGCGTGCAGCAGGCCGCGGTCGTGGTCGCGCTCGAGCTGATGCGCGGGCGCGTGGCGCGGGACACCGAGCGCCGCCTCTCCGGCGAGATCCTGAGGGCGGCGCTGTCCGGCCGCCTCGGCCGCGACGACGTCCGCGACCGGCTGGCGCCCTTCGGCATGGGGGACGCGGCCGCGACGCTGGTCTTCGAGTGCCGCGATCCCGCCGGAGCGCAGGGAGCCCTGGAGCAGCACCTGCGCGCCCAGGGCCTCCCGGCCCTCGTCGCCGCGCAGCAGGCGGGCCGGCGGGAGCTGCTCTGCGGGGTCGTCGACCCGGGCGGCCGCGGACCCGGTCGAGATCGCGGCCGGCGCCCGCGCGGCGCTGGAGAGCGCGCACGGGCCGGTTCGCGCGGCCGCCAGCCGCGTCGCGCCGAGCGACCGGCTTCGCCACTCCTTCCACGAGGCGCGCTGCGCGCTGGAGGCGACGGCGTTCGCCAACGGCGCGGCGCCGGACGTCGCCTCCTACAGGGACCTCGGCGCCTTCACCCTGCTCCTCTCGGTGCAGGACGGCGAGGCGCTGCAGCTCTACTGCGAGACCGTGCTCGGGCCCATCGAGGACTCCGACGAGCGCTACGCGGGCGAGCTGCTGCGCTCGCTCGAGGCCTACATAGACCGCAACGGGCACTGGGAGCGCGCGGCGGCGGACTGCTACTGCCACCGCCACACGCTGCGCTACCGGATCAAGCGGATCGAGGAGCTGACCGGGCGCGACCTCAGCCGCGCCAACGACCGCGTCGAGATGTGGCTGGCGCTGCGAGCGAAGGAGCTGATCGCATGAAGATCGGGGTCCCGACGGAGATCAAGCCGGACGAGTACCGGGTCGCCATCACCGCGGCGGGCGTGCGCGAGATGACCGAGCGCGGCCACGAGGTGCTGATCCAGGCCGGCGCCGGCGAGGGCAGCGCGATCGGCGACGACGACTTCCGGGCGCAGGGCGCGACCATCGTCCCCGACGCGGCCGCGGTCTTCGCCGAGGCCGAGATGGTGATGAAGGTGAAGGAGCCGCAGCCCCCCGAGGTCGAGATGCTGCGCGAGGGCCAGACCCTCTTCACCTACCTGCACCTCGCGCCCGACCCGGACCTGACCCGCGGCCTGCAGGAGTCGGGCGCCGTCTGCGTCGCCTACGAGACCGTCGAGGACGAGCAGGGCCGGCTGCCGCTGCTGGCGCCGATGAGCGAGGTCGCGGGCAAGATCGCCGCCCAGGCCGGCGCCTTCTTCCTCGAGAAGCCGCTCGGCGGCCGCGGCATCCTGCTCGGCGGCGTGCCGGGCGTCGCCGCCGCGAACGTGATGGTGATCGGCGGCGGCGCGGTCGGCTTCAACGCGGCCTCGATCGCGATCGGGATGGAGGCGGACGTCTTCGTCTTCGACGTCTCGATCGACAAGCTGCGCGAGCTGGACGTCGCCTTCGCCGGCCGCGCCTCCACCGTCTACTCCTCGACGCTCGCCGTCGAGGAGATGCTGCCGCGCGCCGACCTCGTGATCGGCGCGGTGCTCGTCCACGGCGCCCGCGCCCCGTACGTGATCCGCCGCGAGCAGCTCAAGCTGATGAAGCGCAACGCCGTGCTGGTGGACGTCGCGATCGACCAGGGCGGCTGCTTCGAGACCTCCAAGCCGACCACCCACGCGGACCCCACCTTCGAGGTCGACGGGATCACGCACTACTGCGTCGCCAACATGCCCGGCGCGGTGCCGATCACCTCGACCTACGCGCTCACGAACGCGACGCTCCCCTACGCGCTGGCGCTCGCCGACCACGGCGTCGCCGGGGCGATCGAGCGCGACCCCGGGCTCGGGCTCGGGGTCAACGTCGCAGGCGGGGCCGTCACCCACCCCGCCGTCGCCGAGTCGATCGGCGTCGAGAGCACCCCCGTCGATGAGGCCCTCGGCCTCACGCAGACCGCTTAGAGCAAACGAGACCCAGCGAGAGGAAGGAACCAATGGCAACGGCAACGGACAGGAAGACCGAGGTGCTGGAGCTCAAGAACCTCATCGGCGGGGAGTTCGCCGACCCGTCGACGGGCGAGTCCGAGGACGTGCTCAACCCCGCCACCGGCGAGGTCATCGCCCGCTCGCCCCTCTCGAGCGCGGAGGACGTGAACCAGGCCGTCGCCGCCGCGCGCAAGGCCTTCGAGAGCTGGCAGAACACGACCCCATCGGAGCGGCAGGACCTGCTGCTGAAGCTGGCCGACGCGTTCGCCGAGCGCGCCGACGAGATCACCGACCTCGAGACGATGGACGCCGGCAAGCCGCGCCAGGCGATGTTCGACGAGGAGATCCCGCCGATGGTGGACCAGCTCCGCTTCTACGCCGGCGCCGCCCGCAACATGGAGGGCAAGCCGGCGGGCGAGTACATGGCCGACCACACCTCGTACGTCCGGCGCGAGCCGATCGGCGTCTGCGCGCAGATCACGCCCTGGAACTACCCGCTGATGATGGCCGTCTGGAAGATCGGCCCGGCGCTCGCCACCGGCAACACGCTGGTGCTGAAGCCGGCCGAGACGACGCCGGTGACCACGCTCAAGGTCCTGGCGGAGATGTGCGCGGAGATCTTCCCGCCCGGCGTCTGCAACTTCGTCGGCGGGCACGGCGACCCGGCGGGCGCGACGCTCGTCAAGCACCCCGACGTGGACTTGGTCTCCCTGACCGGCTCGCCGGAGACGGGCAAGTGGATCGCCGAGGCCGCGGCGGACACGCTGAAGCGGGTCCACCTCGAGCTCGGCGGCAAGGCGCCGGTGGTCGTCTTCGACGACGCCGACATGGAGGCCGTGATGGAGACGATCGCCGGCACCGGCTACTTCAACGCCGGCCAGGACTGCACCGCGGCGACCCGCGTGCTCGCCTCCGAAGGCGGTCTACGACGACGTCGTCACGGGCCTCGCCGAGCAGGCCAAGGACTACAAGACGGGCGACACGTTCGACGCTGACACGGTCCTCGGGCCGCTGAACTCCGAGCGCCAGCGCGAGCGCGTCGAGGGCTTCCTCGAGCGGCGCGCCCGGCGAGCCGAGATCGTCACGGGCGGCAAGCGCCCGGACCTGCCCGGCTACTTCCTCGAGCCGACCGTCGTCGCCGGGCCCGAGCAGGACTCCGAGATGATCCAGAAGGAGATCTTCGGGCCGGTGATCACGGTGCAGCCCTTCGACGACGAGGCGAAGGCGATCGAGTGGGCCAACGGCACCCGCTACGGCCTCGCCTCATCGGTCTGGACCCGCGACGTCGGCCGCGCGATGCGCGTCTCCAAGGCGCTCCGCTTCGGCTGCGTCTGGGTCAACGACCACATCCCGATCGTCGCCGAGATGCCCCACGGCGGCTACAAGCAGTCCGGCTACGGCAAGGACCTCTCGATGTACTCCCTCGAGGACTACACCGAGGTCAAGCACGTGATGATCAACCACGCCTAGGCCCCGGATGGCCGGAGAGCTCAGCTTCTTCGAGATCGGAGTAGGGGACACCGAGCAGGCGCGCCGCTTCTACGGCGCCCTGCTCGGCTGGTCCTTCTCCGACGAGGGCGAGGGCGCTTCAGTTGATGCCGGCGGCGCGGTCCCCGGCGGCATGCACGGAGGGGACGCCGGCGCCTCGCCCTACGTCTTCTTCCGCGTGGACGACCTCGACGCGGCGATGAAGCGCGTGGAGGAGCTGGGCGGGGAGGCCGAGCGCGAGCTCGACAACGACCCGGATTCCGCCGCGCGCTTCGGCCGCTTCGCCTTCGTCAAGGACGACCAGGGCTCGGCTTTCGGCCTGCACCAGCCGCCGCGCTGACCGTCGGCCCCTAGCCGAGCAGCTTGGCCTTCTGGGCGGCGAACTCCTCATCCGTGAGGACGCCGCTCTGGTGCAGCTCGCCCAGCTCCTTGAGCTTGGCGATCGGGTCGTCGTCGGCCGGCGCGGGCGCGGCCGGGCGGGCTGCGCGTAGGCGGGTTCCTGCTCGGCCCAGCGGGCCTGCTGGCGGTGCTGGACGCGGCCGCTGACGGCGCTTGCGGTCCCGGCCACGACGGCGGTTCGGGCCACTCCTCTGATCAAGCCTGGCATCGGTTCTTCCTTTCTCTCGATCTGGTCCGGTCAGGCCGCTTCGGTCTCTTCGGCGGCGTCCAGCGCGGCGAGGAACGCCTGGACCGGGATGCGGCCGCTCGCGACGAGCTGGCCGCCGGAGCGGCGAACGGCCGTGGCGAACGGTGCCGCCCACGTGTTCTCGTAGACGAGCAGCGCCGCGCTGGTGCCCGGCTCGAGCGCCTCGCGGCCTCCTCGATGTCGTCGTCGCCGAGGATCCCCGAGGACGCACCCTCGAAGACCTTCAGCTCGGCGACCTCGCGGGCCACCTCCTCGATCTCGACTCCCGCGACCGCGCCGTCCTCGTCCTTGGCGACGAAGGCGAAGTCGAGGACGCGGATGATGCCGCGCTCGACCAGGTCGACGATGATGAGGCGCTGCCTCGCCGGTCGGCTGGCGCCCGGGCCACTCGACCACGATGTAGTCGATCGGCCCCATCTCCTGAAGCTCTTCCGTGCTCACGCTTTCCCTTCCGTTTCGGGTTCGGTCCTGTTGACGGCGTTCTTGGCTCGTCGGCATGCCCAGACTATTCAGTGCCCGGGCCGCGCACAATACGGGTCGCTCCTGCATGCGCTTCGGTAGTGAGTGCGGACTTGCCGACCCCCTTATCGCGTACCTTCAGGGAGCGCCGGCCTCGACTCATCGCCGGCTGTCCCGGCCGCTGGTGCGGCGCTGTCAACGAAAGGAAGATCAATGAGAGGTGCTGGCCGAGTGGTGTTCGCCGCGATCATGCTGTTGATCGTGGGAACCCTCAACATCATCTATGGCATCGGCGCGCTCGACGACGCGAATGTCATTACCAGCGGGGGCACCCGCTTTGTGCTCGACGACCTCAACACACTGGGATGGGTTCTGATCATCCTCGGGGTGATCCAGCTGACGGGCGGCTTCTCCCTGATGGCCGGCAACGCCTACGGCCGCGTGATCGGGATCGTCGGCGGCAGCCTCGGCGCGATCGGGGCGCTGCTCTCGATCGGCGGCGACAATCCCTGGTGGTCGCTCGGCATCTTCGCGCTCTGCATCTACATCGTCCACGGGATCATCGTGTTCGGTGACGACGAGCGCACGGCACCCACACCCAGGGCCTGAGCGAAGCCCGGGAGCCCGCATCCCGCGGGCTCCCGGCGCTTCACCTTTTCCGGCGGCGGCCTAGAGGCCGAGGCCGCGCACGCCGGGCTCGTCCCAGCCGAGGTGGTGGGCGACCTCGTGGCGCACGGTGCGCTCGACCTGGGCTCGCAGCAGGTCAGGGTCGTGGCCGAAGTCGCGGGTGAGGGTGTCCTCGTAGACGACGATGCGGTCGGGGTAGATGTCGCGGGCGATGGTGCCGCCGATGTAGTGGCCGTAGGCGCCGAACTCGTGGCCGAGGTTGGAGACGACGACCGGCGTGGTCTCGAGCAGCTCCTGGAAGTCCGGCGGCAGGTCGTCGAGGGCCTGGATCACCAGCTCGTCGAACTCGCTCGGCTCGGAGTCGACGAGCTGCAGCCGCGACAGGGCCTCGCTGCGGTCCACGAGCTTCCGGAACTCGGGCTCGGGCATCTCCTCGCCGATCAGCGCGGACCGTCACCCAGGCGGCCAAATGGCGATCAGGATGGCGGCGCCGGCGATCGTCAGCAGGCCGGTGAGCCCGCCGAGCGAGGGCGGCTCGAGCAGGAACAGAAGGAGTCCGGCGAGGAAGGCGGTGAGGATGTGCCGCCCTGAGCGGCTGGGCGAGCGTCTCCCACATGCGATCCAGGTTAGAGCGACGCCTCGAAATTTCGGCGAGGCGGGGCAGCTGGCCGCGCCCTTGTGGGGTGCCCGCGCAGGAGCTACGGTCGGCGTGGCTCGACCCCAACAGAGGAGATGACATGGGAGAGAACGCCGATGCAGTCAAGGCCCGGTGGGACGACTTCGGCAAGGGGGATGTCGATGCCGCCGTTTCGACCACGGACGAGAACGCGGAGATAGTGATACCCGAGACGCTGCCCTGGGGAGGCACCTATCGGGGCCCGGACGGCTTCAAGGAGATGATCCAGAAGTTCCTGTCCGAGTTCGAGTCGGTCAACCCGAAGCCGATCGCGTTCCTCGAGGCCGACGACGGAGAGACGGTGGTCGTGGTCGTCGAGGGGGTGGGCAAGACCAAGAGCGGCAACGACCTTCGCGGCCGTTCGGTCTGGCTCTACAAGGTGAGCGGCGAGACGCTGATGGGTGCCGAGTTCTCGGCGATACCGCCCAAGCGCGAGACGCGCTCAGCTAGCGAACGACGCGGGCTGCGCGGCCAAGGCTGATCCAGACGCCGAGGCCGCGCCCCGCGTCAGCCTCCCGCCGGGGGCTCGTCTCCCCGGGAGCCCCGCGGCAGCGCGGCCCGCTCGCCCACCGCGACGAGGCGGTCGTTCAGCCGGCGCATCGCCCGCTCGTACGCGGGCGGGAAGTAGCGCTGGAGCCAGTGGCCGATGCGGATGTCGGCCGAGGTGAAGACCATGTAGCGGTCGTTCTCGATGCCCCCGAGGATCCTCTCGGCGACCCGCTCGGGGCTGACCGCGTGCCGCTCGAAGCGCGCGATCATCTTCCGGATCCGCGGGTCCTCGCGGTCGACGCCGACGATCTCGACGGTGTCGACCAGCGGCGTCCTCACCGCGCCGGGGCAGACCAGGCTGACCCCGATGCCGTGGCGGCGCAGGTCGAAGCGCAGCACCTCGGAGACGCCGCGCAGGCCGAACTTGCTGGCGCTGTAGGCGGCGTGCCAGGGCAGGCCGAAGAGCCCGGCGGCCGAGGAGACGTTGACGACGTGGCCGCCGCGGCCGGCCTCGATCATCGGCGGCACGAAGCACTCGAGCACGCTGATCGGGCCCATCAGGTTGACGTCGACCATCTTCTGCCAGTCGCTGTGGCTCGAGGCGCTCGATCGTGCCCCAGGTCGAGACGCCGGCGATGTTCATCACCACGTCCATGCTGCCGTGCGGCGGCGTGGACCTCCTCGGCGAGCGCGACGACCGCGTCGTGGTCGGTGATGTCGGCGGCGCTTCGCGGGGCTGACCTTGCCGCCGCGCGGCCCGGATCGTCCGCGGCCGCGCGCTCGAGCCCGTCGCCTGGATGTCGGTCAGGTAGAGGTCGGCGCCCCTGCTCGCCGCGGCGCAGCGCGGTCGCGCGGCCGATGCCGCTGGCGGCGCCCGGTGATCAGGCAGCGACGGCCGCTCAGGTCCCTCGACGGCCACCGCAGCTCCCCGGCGCCGGAGGTCGGGCTGCGACGCCGAGCGAGTTGAGGGTCATCGCCAGCATCTCGTAGTGGCCGACGAGCATGCAGAGCTCGATCAGCTCGACCTCGTCGTAGCTCCGCGCGCCAGCCGCTCCCAGAGCTCGTCGCCGATCGCGGCCGTCGGCGTGCAGCTCGTCGGCGGCGCGCAGCAGCAGCGCGCGCCGCTCCGACCAGCCCGTCGGCCTCCGGGCCCTCGCGGACCCGCTGCGATCTCCTCCGCGCTGAGCCCGGCCGGCCGGCCGATGCGCTCGTGGTGGCCCCACTCGTACTCGCAGCCGGTGTTGTGGGCGACGCGCAGGATCAGCAGCTCGGTCTCGTCGCGCGGCAGCTTGCCGCCGGGCATCAGCGCCCCGGCGAACCAGCAGCCAGCGCCGGAAGAGGCGGCGGTGGCGGGCCGAGCGTCGTGAAGATGTTGCGGCGGCCGGCCCCCGGTCGCGAGCCGCGGCGAGCCTCGCGATCCCGGCGTTGAGCAGGCCGATCTGGCGCCGTCCGCCGGGCGCGATCCGCGGGGTTCGCTCGGCCGCCATCCCGGAGCACGCTATTCGATGCGCGGCCGCTCCCGTGCGGGCCGAAGCACGTTGCAGCGGGACCCGACTAGGAGGCGGCGGGGCGGCGCAGCAGGCCGGCGCGAAGGGCGCCGCGGCGGCGATCGCGGAGGATCCGCTGCGCGGCGTTGTGGCCCGAGGCGGCCATGACGCCGCCGCCCGGGTGGGTGCCGGCGCCGCAGAGGTAGAGGCCGTGGACCGGGGTCGAGTACTGGGCGAGCTCGGGGTGGGGCGCATGAAGGCCATCTGGTCGAGGCCCTGCTCGCCCTGGAAGATCGAGCCGTCCACGAGGCCGAAGATCCGCTCGAGGTCGGGCGGGGCGAGGACCTCGCGCTCGAGGATCGCGTCCGGGGACGTTCGGGGCGTAGCGGGCGAGGTGCTCGATGCAGGCGTCGGCGTAGCGCTCGCGGGCGCCGTCCGGCCCAGGCCTCCTCGTCGGGCGGCCCGTACTGGGTGAACATCGTCATCACCCAGCGGCCGTCGTCGGTGAGGCTGGAGTCGACGGCCGAGGGCAGCTCGGCCTCGACGTAGGGGTTCTCGGCCGGCTTGCCCAGCGTCGCGTCCTGCCAGGCGCGCTCGAGGTAGTCGATCGAGGGGCAGAGGTTGACGCCCGGCGTTCAGCATCATCTGCGGCTCGTCCTCGCTCACGCCCTCGTAGCGCGGCGGCTCCGAGAGGACCATGTTGATCTTCACCGAGCCGCCGCGGGTGCGGTAGCGGCGCATGTCGTCGCGACCTCGGCGGGGAAGTTCTCGGCGCCGGCGAGGTCGAGGATCGTCGTCTTCGGATGGGCGCCGGAGGCGACGATCGGCGCCTTGAGCTCGCTCGCCGTCGGCGAGGGTGACGCCGGTGGCGCGGCCGTCGCTGACGTCGATCGAGGCGACCTCGGCGTCGGTGCGGATCTCGGCGCCGGCGGCCTCGGCCGAGCGGGCGATCGCCTGGCTGATCGCGCCCATGCCGCCGATCACCTGGCCCCAGGCGCCCTCGATGCCGTTGAGCTCGCCGAGCGCGTGGTGCAGGAGGTTGTAGGCGGTGCCGGGGGTGCGCGGCCCGGCCCAGACGCCGACGACGCCGGTCGAGGCGATCGAGCCCTTGAGCCCGTCGAGCTCGAAGTAGTCGTCGAGCAGGTCGCCGACCGACATCGTGAAGACCCGGACCAGCTCGTGGACCTCGCGCTGCGAGAACCCGGCGACGCGGCCGGCCTCCCGCAGCAGGCGAGCGAGGTCGCCGGGCTGCTTGGAGCCCGAGCGCCGGCGGCTCCCGCAGCATCATCGGCCGCACGAAGTCGGCGGCGCGGAACAGCAGCTCCTCGAAGGGCTCGTAGGCCTCGGCGTCGGCTTCGAGAAGCGTGGCGATCGAGGCCGCGGTCCCGGCGGCGTCGTTGTGGAAGAAGATCGGGCCGTCGCGCGGTCAGCGCCACGTAGGCGGGGTCGAGCGGGACCGCGCGGTAGCCGAAGTCGCGCGAGTCGCAGGTCCTCGACGACCTTCGGCTGCAGCATCGAGACGACGTAGGAGGCGCGCGAGACCCGGGCGCCGGGCCAGACCTCCTCGGTGACGCAGGCGCCGCCGAGGATCGTGGCGCCGCTCGAGCACGCAGACGCGAGCCCGGCGCGGGCCAGGTAGGCGGCGGTCGTCAGGCCGTTGTGCCCGCCGCCGACGACGATCGCGTCGAAGGAGCTCCGCCCTGCCCGACCGTGAGCCCCGGCGAGGGCGGCGCCGCGCCGGTCGGGGTCTGGGTCGCTCCCTCCATCGCGCGCCACCCTAGCACTTTGTGAAACTGACTACAAGATCAATCGCGCGCTGATCGCCCCTTGCCTCGTGCCGGCGCCGGCGGTATTCTTGGCGCCGGCGCGGTCCCGCGCCCAACCCCCGGTTCCGGCGCTCACGCCGCCGGCCTGACGGGGGCAAAGGGGGCCTCGAGCCCTCGGGACGACGCCGGTCGAAGCTGCCCTTTCCGGCGGGGTGTCGTGAGCGTGAGTCGCGGGGCCGCCGCCAGGCGAAAGGAGCACCGATGACCAGGCAGAAGACGTTCAAGCGGGCCGTCCGCGCGCGGATGCGCAAGACGGGCGAGAGCTACACGGCGGCGCGTGCCGCGTCATGCGGGCCGTCGCGACGAGCGGGCGCGCGAGCCGTCCCGGTGGACGATGTCGGACGAGGCGATCGAGCGCCGGACCGGACACGGCTGGGAGCACTGGTTCGACCTGATCGACGAGTGGGGCGGCGCGAAGCGGAGCGCACCGCGAGATCGCCCGCTGGCGTCGCAGCGAGGAGCATCGGATCCTCCGCTCGCGTGGAACGCGCAGGTCGATCACCATGAGCTACGAGCGCGCCCGCGGCGGGCCGCCGTCGGCGAGAGGGAGGACGGCTTCACGATCACCGCGTCGAAGACGGTCGACGGTGCCCGTCGAGCGCCTCTACGACGCCTTCGCGGGCCCGGCGGCGCGCGCTGGCTGGCTGCCAGACGCGCGCGCTGGTGGAGCGCACGGCGACGCGGCCGAAGCGGCACGCTACGACTGGGGCGACGACGACGCGCGTGCATCGCGACTTCGCGCCGCGCGACGAGGGCCAAGATCGACGTCTCGTCGAGCACGCACGCCTGCAGGACGCCGAGCAGGCCGACCGCATGAAGGCGTACTGGCGCGAGCGGCGTGGCCGAGCTGAAGGAGGTGCTCGGAGCGCTAAGTCGGCGCACAATGCGGGCATGCGCGCCATACGCAAGGTTCACCCCAGATCGCCATGAGGAGATTCCGATGAGCCCAACGAATCGCAAGCCCAAGTCCACCAAGAGCGCCAGGTCAGGACGGCGCACGTCCGGCATTCACGGACGAGGAACGCGCTGCGATGAAGGAGCGCGCCCGGGAGGCGAAGGCGCAAGGGGACCGGGAGGATGCCGTGCTCGTAAAGATCGCCGAGATAGAAGCCGGATCGCGTCTTGGCCAAGGGAATCCACCTCGATCGTCAACGGGCAGCGCGCCGGAGCTACTCGCCGAAGACCTGGTACGGCATGCCCGCGTATGCCAACAAGGACGGCAAGGTCGTCTGCTTTTTCCAGAGCGCGCACAAGTTCAAGTCGAGGTACGCAACGCTCGGCTTCAACGACGCAGCGAACCTCGACAAGGGGGCGATGTGGCCGACCTCGTTCGCACTGAGAGAGTTGACACCGCCGAAGAGAAGAAGATCAGGGCGCTGGTGAAGAAGGCGGTGAGCTGAGCGCGCGCTAAGTCGCCGGCCCGGCGACGACGGCGTCGAGGGCGACGCACCCTCGCGCCCGACGAGCACCGGGTTGACCTCGAGCAGGTCGAGGCCCTGCTCGCTGGGCAGCTCCGCGGCGCGCGCCGAGCGCGCGGCGTCGGCGAGCGCGAGCGGCTCGCGGCCGCGCCCGCCGGCAGCAGCGGCGGCGCCGCGCAGCGCCCGCAGCGCCTCGCTCGACCCGCTCGGGCTCGGCGGGGAGCGGGACGATCGCGACGTCGTCGAGCGCCTCGGCCCAGATCCCGCCGAGCCCGATCACGAGGGCGGGCACGACGCCGTCGCGGCGCGCGGCGACGATCAGCTCGGCCGTCGCCGCGCGCCATCGCCTCGACCAGCAGCGTCGCGCCGGCGCCTCGGGAGCCCGCAGGCGCCTGCGCGGCGCGCGGACCTCCTCCTCGCCCTCGAGGCCGAGCGCCAGCGCGCCCGCCTCGCTCTTGTGCCGCAGGCCGGCGCTCGACGAGCTTCAGCGCGACCGGGCCAGCCGATCTCGTCGGCCAGCGGCCACGGCGGCGTCGGCGTCGGCGGCCTCGCCGCCGGGCGGCACCGGCGAGGCCGGCCTCGCGCGAGCAGGCGCTTGGCCTCGGCCTCGTCGAGCCACTCCTCCGCCGCCTCCGCGCCGCCCGGGCGCTCCGCCGCCGCCGCGATCTCGCGCAGCCGCTCCGGGTCGCCGGCGGCGCGCGCGCAGCGCCGCGGCGCAGCGGATCGCCTCGCGGAGCCCGGCCGACGCCGCGATGCCGCGCTCGGCCAGCTCGGCGGCGCTCTCTCGTCGAGCAGGTCGGGCAGGGTCGAGGCGAGGAGCGGCGCGGCGCCGCTGCGCTCGGCGCCCGCGAGCACGCCCGCGCGCACCGCGTCCCACTCGCCTGCGCCGTCGTCGGAAGGCCCGTCCGGCTGGTCGAAGAGCAGCAGCAGCTGGTCGATGCCGGGGTCGGAGCCGACCGTCTCGGCGACCTGCTCGAGCACCTCGGGGTCGTCCCAGAGCATCGAGGTGTAGTCGAGCGGGTTGCCGACGGTCGCCGCGCTCGGGCAGCAGCTCGGTCAGCCGCTCGCGCGTCCGCGGCGCCAGCTCGGGCAGCTCGAGCCCCTCGCGCTCGGCGAGGTCGGCGGCGAGCGCCGGAGTCGCCGCCCGAGCAGGTGAGGACCGCGAGGCCGCCGTCGCGCCGCCGCGGCCGCGCGCGCGGCTCGGCAAGCACCGCGCCAGCTCCAGCAGCTCGTGCGGGTCGCGGGCCCAGGCGGCGCCGGCCTCCTCGAGCAGCGCGCCGGAAGACCCGCTGGTCGCCGGCGAGCGCGCCGGTGTGGGCGCCGGCGGCCCGCGGCCCCGCCTCCGAGGAGCCGACCTTGAGCACGGCGACGCCGACCCCGCGCTCGGCGCAGCGGGCGAGCGCCCGCGCCAGCCGCGCGCCGTCGCCGTCGGCCTCGAGGAAGAGCGCGATCGAGCGCACGCCGTCGAGCCCGGCGACCGCGTCGATCCAGTCGCTGGCGTCGAGGACGGCCTGGTTGCCGGTCGAGACGACGGTGTGGAAGCCGATCCCGCGGCGCGAGCCGAGCGCGTTGACCGCGAGGTTGCCGCTCTGGGTGATCAGCGCGACCGGCGCCGGGCTCGGGCGGCGTCGACCGAGTCGCCCCAGAGCGGCGCCCGGGCGCGACCGAGATGATCCCGTTGCCGTTGGGCCCGCAGACCGGCAGCGCCGCCGCCGAGCGCGGCCTCGCGCAGCTCGCGCTCCAGCGCGCGCGCCCGCCTCGACCTCGCCGAAGCCCGGCGGAGAGGACGATGGCGCCGCCGCAGCCGCGCTCGGCCGCTTCGCGCAGCGACCGCCGGCACGCCCGCCGCCGGGATCGCGACGACGACCGCGTCGACCGGCTCGGGCAGGTCGGCGACGCTCGGCACGCAGGGACGCCCGTGGACCTCCTCGCGCTTCGGGTTGACCCCCCAGACCGCGCCCTCGAAGCCGGCCGCGGCGAGGTTGCGCAGGACGTTGTCGCCGTAGGAGCCGGGACGGTCGGTGGCGCCGACCACCGCGACCGAGCGCGGGCGCGAGCAGCGGCGTCGGGTCCGATCGGCGCTCGGCCGGCCGCTAGTGCAGGATCGGCTCGACGCCGCGGCGCTCCAGGCCGCGGGCGACGATCAGGCGCTGGATCTCGCTGGTCCCCTCCCAGATCCGGTCGACGCGCAGCTCGCGCAGGAAGCGCTCGGCGACGTTGGAGCGCATGTAGCCGCGGCCGCCGAAGGCCTGGACGCAGCGGTCGGCGCAGCGCCAGGCCGCCTCGGAGACGAACAGCTTCGCCATCGACGCCTTGGCGTGGACCAGCTTCGGGTCGGCGCCCTCGTCGGCGAGCCGGGCGACCTCCAGGGTCAGCAGCCGCCCCGCCGCGGCGTCGGCGGCCGAGTCGGCGAGCGGGAAGCAGACGCCCTGGTAGTCGTAGATCCGGCTCGCCGCCCTGCTCGCGCGCGGTCGCCCAGTCGACCGTCTCGTCGAGCAGCCGCCACATCGCGCCGATTCCGTGCGCGGCGATCCCCAGCCGCTCCTCGCGTGAACCAGGAGCGCTGCAGCTCTTCGCCGCCGCCGACGCCGCCGATCACCGCGTCGGCTCGCCGACCTCGACGTCGCGTGAAGCGGATCGTCGGGTGGCCGTCGGGATAGCTGTGGGTGAAGCGCGGGGTCGTCGACGATCTCGACGCCCGGCGCGTCGGCGTCGACGAGGAAGAGGGTCGGCAGGCGCTCGTCGCCGTCGATCACGTTCGCCATCACGATCAGCACCGAGGCGACGTCGCCGGAGGTGACGAACCACTTCTCGCCGTTGAGCCCGAAGCCGCCGTCGGTGCGCTCGGCGGTCGCCGCGATCCGCGAGGGGTCGGAGCCGGCGTCGCGCTCGGTCACGGCGTAGGCGTCGCGGAGCTCGCCGCGCAGGGCGGGGCGCAGGTAGCGCTCGGCCTGCTCGGGGCTGGCGTGCGCCCAGACGTTGTAGGCGTTTGGGACGTGCCAGTGGATCGCGTTGGTGCGAGCGCCCGAACTGCTCCTCGACCAGCGCCCACTGCATCCGCGTCCAGCCCTGGCCGCCGTACTCGGGGGCGTGCAGGCCGCCGTTGAGGCCGGCCGTCGATCGCCTCGCGCTTGACCCGCTCGATCGCCTCCTGCGGGAGCCGCCCGTCGTTGCGCTCGGCCTCCTGCTCGAGCGGGATCAGCACCTCGTCGGTGAAGCGCCGGGCGCGGTCCTGGAGCTCGCGGGTGGCGCTCGTCGAGCTCGGCGGGCATCGACGCGGCAAGGTATCATGCGATTGACTACAAGGTCACTCGACATCGAAGCGCGAGGCTAGTCAGCACTTGACGACGGGAGTTCGAGCGACGCAACGGAGTAGCGGCGCGTGACGACCGCGCTGGAGCTCGATCCGGGCGAGGTGAGGAGCACGCTGCAGCCGGTCGAGCGGGCGACGATGCTGCCGCCGGCCGCCTTCGTCGATCCGGCGCGTGCTCGACTGGGAGCTGGAGCAACATCTTCGCGCGGCTGGATCTGCGCCGGCCACGTCTCCGCGGTCGCCGAGCCGGGCGACTTCATCATCCGCGAGGTCGGCGCGCGACAGCGTCCTCGTCATCGGCGGCGAGGACGGCGCGGCCGCGCGCCTTCCTCAACGTCTGCCGCCACCGCGGCTCCCGCCTCGTCGACGAGACCGAGGGCAGCGTGCGCAGGCGGATCCACTGCCCCTACCACGCCTGGTCCTATGACCTCGACGGCTCCCTGCGCGCCGCTCCCCACATGGACGGGGTCGAGGACTTCGACCCCTCCTGCTTCGGCCTGCTCGAGGTGCGCATCGCCGTCGTCGGCGGCCTCGTGCTGGTCGACCTCGGCGGCGAGGCGCCCGCCGAGGAGCACGTCGGCGAGCTGCTCCGGCCACCTCGAGCGCTACAGCGTCGAGGGGCTGCGGCGCGGCGGCGGCTCGACTACGAGGTCGAAGGCGAACTGGAAGGGCATCGCCGAGAACTACAACGAGTGCCTGCACTGCCCCGGCGTCCACCCGGAGCTGAACGCGCTCAGCGACTACATGAGCGGCGAGGAGGTCTACGGCGCCGGCGCCTGGTGCGGCGGCTCGATGACCCTCGCGAGGGCGCCGAGACGATGGGCACCGGCGGCGGCCACGCCGGCGACCGCCCGCCGATCGCGGGCCTCGACGGCCGCCGACCTGCGCCACGATCCTCTACTTCGCGCTCTTCCCCAACGCGCTCGTCTCGCTCCACCCCGACTACGTGATGCTCCACACCCTCTGGCCGCGCGAGCCGGGCCGGACCGACGTCATCTGCGAGTGGTTCTTCGAGCCGGCGACGATCGAGCGCGCCGGACTTCGACCCCAGCGACGCGGTCGACTTCTGGGACACAGGTCAACCGCGAGGACTGGCACGTCTGCGAGCTGGCCCAGAAGGGCGTGCGGCCCGCGCGGCTACACCGCCGGCCGCTACTCGGCCGAGGAAACCGACGTCCACGCCTTCGACACGATGGTCGCCGCCCGCTACATGGAGGCGCTGCGGGGCGAGGAGGCGAGGTGCGGCGTGAACGCCGGATCGCCGACGCAGCTCGGCGAGGTCGGGCCTGCCCGAGCCGGTCGCCGAGCTCGCCGCGCGCGACTGGGACGCGGTCGTCGTCGGCGGCGGCCACAACGGGCTGACCGCGGCCGCCTACCTGGCGCGCGCCGGGCGGAGCGTGCTCGTGCTCGAGCGCCGCGAGCGGCTCGGCGGCGCCTGCACGCTGGAGCGGCCGTTCGCCGACGAGCGCTACGTCGTCAGCCCCTGCGCCTACGTCGTCGGCCTGCTCGACGAGCTGGTGATCGACGAGCTCGACCTGCGCGAGCGCGGCCTGCGCTTCTTCGTCGCCGACCCGAACCTCTGGGTTCCGTTCGAGGACGGCACCTCCTTCGGCCAGTGGCTCGACGACTCGAGGACCCAGGCCAACCTCGAGGCGCTGGGCCTCTCGAAGGCGGACATCGACGGCTACTGGGCCTACGAGGAGCTCTTCGACGAGGTCCGCGACAAGCTGCGCAAGGGCGAGCGCGACACCTGGGTCGGCGACATCGCCGAGCCGCGCGGAGATCGAGGAGATGCTCGGCGGCGAGCAGGAGATGATCGACCTCGTCTTCGAGGCCTCGATCGCCGACGTCCTCGACGCGCACATCTCCGACGAGCGGCTGAAGACCGCGCTCTTCGGCCAGGGGATGATCGGCACCTGGGGCGGCCCCTACGAGCCCGGCACCGCCTCGATCAAACTCATGCACTACCAGGGCGACCTCGAGGGCCAGGGCCCGGTCTGGGGCTACGTCGAGGGCGGCATGGGGATGGTCAGCTTCGCGATCGCCGACGCCGCGCGCGAGGCCGGCGCGACGCTCGCCTGCGGCGTCCCGGTCGCCGAGATCCTCCCCGGCGAGGGCGTCGAGCTCGAGGACGGGACCACGATCCGCGCCGCCACCGTGATCTGCAACGCCGACCCGAAGGTGGCGCTGGGCCTGCTCGGCGACGCCGAGATCGACGCCGGCCTACCGCGAGCGGCTCGAGGCCTGGAAGGTCCGCAGCCCGGTGGTCAAGTTCAACGCCGGCGCTCGACCGGCTGCCGAACTGGACGGCGGCGCCGGGCGAGGGGTGGCCGGCGCGGGCGACGATCGACGCCTGCGGGACGATGGCCGAGGCGCAGGAGGCGTTCGAGCGCTGCGCCGCCGGCGAGCCGGCGGTCGGCTTCGGCGAGATCTACATCCAGACCGGCTACGACCCGACGCCGGCGCCCGAGGGCAAGCACCTGATGAGCGTCTTCGGCCAGTACGCGCCCTACGACATCGCCGAGGGCGACTGGGACTCGCGCCGCGACGACGGTCGCGCGGCAGTTCGTCGACCTGATCGGGCGCTTCGCGCCCGGACTTCGCCGACTGCCTCAGGACTACGAGGTGCTCGGCCCGCCCGACATCGAGTCGCGCATCGGCCTCACCGGCGGCAACATCTTCCAGGGCGAGGTCACGCCCGACCAGATGTGGGAGGGGCGGCTCTCCGCGCGCACCCCCGTCCCCGGCCTCTACCTCTGCGGCGCCGCCACCCACCCGGCCGGCAGCGTGATCGCGCTCAACGGCCGCAACGCCGCCGCGGCGGTGCTCGCCGACCAGGGCGCGCCCTGGCCGCCGCCTGAGCCGCCCGCGACCGAGGCTAGGCTCGCCCCGTGGTCCCACGCGTCGATGCCGCCGACACGCGCGCCCGCATCCTCGAGGCCGCCTGCGACCTGATCGCCGCGGAGGGCATCGACGAGGTGCGGATCGCCCGGGTCGCGATCCGGGCCCGCGCCTCGACCGCCCTCGTCCACCACTACTTCTCCACCCGCGAGGAGCTGCTCGAGCAGGCGCTCCTGCACTCCTTCGAGCTGGTCGCCCTCGAGCGCTTCGGCGACGAGCCCGACGCCGGCGGGTCGGCGACGGCCGGGCTGCGCCGCGCGATCGTCGAGTGCCTGCCGGTGCCCGGCGCGCAGGAGCGGGACTGGGTGCTGTGGGTGGAGCTCTGGCTGCGGGCCGCCCGCGACCCCGAGCTGCGCCCCGTGGCGACCAAGCTCTACGAGCGCTACCGCGAGTGGATCGCGGGCGTGATCCGCGCCGGCGTCGAGAGCGGGGAGTTCCGCCCCGACGCCGACCTCGAGGCCCTCGCCGAGGAGGCGATGGCGCTGCTGGACGGCGCCGGCGTGCGCGCGCTGCTGCGCGATCCCGCGATGGACGTCGAGGCCGCCCGGGCCCTCGTCGCCCGGACGCTCGCCGGCCAACTCGGGATCGAGCCCGTGGCGCTGGGCGGCTGAATCCCGCGCCCGGCTAGGAGCCGACCGCGGTCGGCTCGCCGATCGGCAGCCAGCGGAAGCGAGAGCGGACGTCGGGCGGGGCCTTTGCGAGTGCGGCCTCGATCGCGTCGCGTCCCTGGCGGAAGTGCTTCCAGCCCTCGTAGTGAATCGGGATCGCCACCTCGGGGCGCGTCAGGGCGACCAGCTCGATCGCCTCCTCCGCGGTCAGCGTGTAGCGCAGGGGGCCCGTGGCGGGGAAGCGGGCGCCTCCGAGGTGCAGAACAGCGATGCCGACGTCGACTCGCTCGGCGACGCGACGGACTCCCTCGTAGAGGACGGTGTCACCTGAGATCCAGAGGGCGCCATCGGCCTGGCCCTCCCAGCTCAGGGCGAACCCGACTACGGGGCCGGAGAGCTTCTCGACCAGTGGCGGGCCGTGGCGGCAAGGCGTCGCGGTGATCTCGATCGCCGGCTTGCCGCCCGCCTCGAGCACCGTCGTCTCCCATGGAGAGACCCCCCGCGCGGAGCCGCCGAGCCGCTCCGCGCCCGGCCGCGTGGTGACGACCGTCTCGGCCGCGGGCAGCAGCTCGCGACCGGCCGCGTCGAGGTTGTCGTCGTGCTGGTCATGGCTGAGCAGGACGGCGTCGATCCGCCCGAGCTCTGCGGCTGGGACGGCCGGGTCCGCCGTCTTGCGCGAACCGGTGCCCCAGCCGAAGGAGTAGCGACCTCCCGCGGGGTCGAAGGTCGGATCGGTGAGCAGGCGCCAGCCGCCCACCTCGATCAGCAGGGTCGGGCCTCCGATGTGGGTGAGGACCGGGCCCACGCGGGCGGGCCTAGGCGGCCGCCCGCTCCCTCGCGTGGTCCTGGGCCCACTCGAGCGCGTAGTCGGCGACCTCCTGCCAGTTCGGCTCCGAGCAGATCAGGTGGGCGCGGCCGTCGAAGACCTTGACCTCCGTAACCGTGCCCTCGCCCTTGTAGTGCTTGGCGTTGGAGGCCTGGACCTTCGGGGGCATGATGTGGTCCTCGGTCCCCGAGATGAACAGGAGCGGCGCGCGGTCGGGATTCCTGTAGTCGACCCACGTGTCCTGGTGGCCGGGCTCGATGTTGGCCAGCACGCTGTCCCAGACGAGCTTTCCGGACGCAGGGATGTGGTACCGCTCGTACTGGCGGTTCGACTCCTCTTCGCTGAGCGCGTTGCCGAAGGCGTAGCGCCACTGCTCGGGGCTGAAGCCGACTGCCCGGTGGCGGTTCGCGGGGTTCTTGAGGACCTCGAAGGTGGACCTCACCTGTGAGAGCGGAACCACCTTGACGCCCTCGGTCGGGGCCGAGCTGATCGCAACGCCCGCCGCGCCGTGGCCGCGGTCCATCAGGAGCTGCGTGAAGACGCCGCCGGCGGAGTGACCCATCAGGATCGGGGCGGAGTCGAGCTCCGCGATGACGCCTTCGAGATGCCCGACGACCGCCGGCGCCGTTAGCTCCGCGATCGGGCTGGGGTCCTCGTTCAGGGCCTCGACCTCGACCTCGAGGCCGGGATAGGCGGGTGTGACGACGTTGTACCCCTTGGCCTCGTAGTGGGCCTTCCATTCCTCCCAGCTGCGGGGAGTGACCCAGAAGCCGTGGATCAGGACGATCGTGTCTGGAGCGGGCATGGCAGCCTCTTTCGTCGGAACGGGATTGGGAGCCGCTGAGCCGTGTACCGTAATGACACTTGGTAGGAAAAGCAAACTCACCTGGGCCCAACGGCGCGTCTGCTCCGTCGCCGACGCGCTGGGCGTCGTGGGGGACCGGTACTCGCTGCTGATCGTGCGGGAGATCGGCTACGGCTACGTCCGCTTCAAGGACCTCGCCGCCTACACGGGCGCCCCGCGCGACGTGCTCACCGCGCGGCTGCGCCGCCTCGAGGAGCTGGGCCTGATCGAGCGCCGTCCCTACTCCGAGCGGCCGCTGCGGCACGAATACCACCTGACCGAGGTCGGGATGGACCTGCGCCCGATCGTCCTCGCGCTGAAGGAGTGGGGGGACAAGCACCTCAACGCCGGCTCGGAGCCGGTGGTCTTCGAGCACACATGCGGGGCGGAGTTCCATCCCGTCACGGTCTGCGCGGGTTGCGGGCGGCCGGTTGAGCCGGGGGAGCTCGTCGTCAAGGGCGGGACCCACCCCATCCAGGGCGATCCCTGGTAGTCGGACGGCGCGTCGAGTCGCGGCGCGGACCGCTGAACCGAGCGGGGGTTGTGGAAGGGCCCCCTCGGGTGTAAGTTGAACGGCGATTCAGCTTTGAGGAGAGGGGAGGCCCCGGGTTGAGCCCACGGCCCCAGATCGACCACATCCGCAGGCCGCAGATCCTCGACGCAGCCGCCGAGGTGATCGCCGAGCGCGGCATCGCGGCGACGCGGATCGCCGACATCGCGGAGCGCGCCGGCACCAGCGCGCCGGCCGTCCTCTACTGGTTCGACCGAAGGAGTCCTGCTGACCGCCGCGCTCGCCACGAGGAGGAGCGCTTCCGCAGCAGCTGGTCGAGAGGCTGGAGGGGCTCGACGCCCGCGAGGCCTGGCGCTGCTGATAGACGCGTCGTGCGGCGGACGCCGACTGGAAGCTCTGGATGGAGCTGTGGACCGCGCCCTGCACGACCAGACGCGCGCGCGGCCGGCGCAACTCGACGGTCGCTGGCGCCGGCAGCTCGTGGCGACGATCGAGGCGGACAGGCGGACGGCGAGTTCGCCGAGGCGGAGGCCGCGGAGGCGTCGCGGCCGAGTCGCCTCGCTGCTCGACGGGCTCGCCGTCCAGGTGGCTCTCGATGACCCGGAGATGTCCGTCGAGCGGATGAGCCCCTGGCGCGGGCGACGGCGGAGCGGCTGCTCGAGTGCGAGCTCCCGCCCGCGCGGCTTCGGCTACGAGCGGCTGGCGGCGGCAGAGCCTGCTCGACGAGCAGTTCAACCGCCGCGAGCCTGCTCAAGGCGGGCGCCGGAGCGGCGCTCGCCGCCTACGGGCTGGAGGTCGGGATGCACGGTCTCGCGCTCGATTGACAGTCGGCCGCGGGCCAGCTCGTCATGCCGAAGATCGACGGTGACCTGCTGATCTACAACTGGGCGCAGTACATGGACCCGACCATCAAGAAGGAGTTCTCCGAGAAGTACGGCGTCAAGGTCACCGAGGCCAACTTCGACTCCCTCGAGGCGATGCTGGTCAAGCTTCGCTCGGGCGCGCAGTACGACTTGATCTTCCCCGGACGCCGAGTACGTGCTCAGCCTCGCGAAGGAGGGGTTCCTGGCGCAGTTCGACCGCGCCGACCTGCGCAACTCCGACAAGGTCGTCAGCCTACTACGACAGCCCTGGTACGACCCCAACGCCAGCCACTCGATCCCCTACACGAAGTACACGACGGGGATCTGCTGGCGCGGCGACATCGTCTCCGACATGACGGGGTCCTTCAACGACCTCACCAACCCGACCGCGCGGCCGCGACCTTCATGCTCGACGACTTCCAGGAGGCGATCGGCCAGGCGAACCTGATCAACGGCTTCGAGCTGAACACCGAGAATCCGACGAGATCGCGACCTCCAAGGACACCGTGGTCGAGCAAAAGCGTCGCGCGGGGTTCTCGACCAACTCGGTGCAGAACCTGATCACCGGCCTTGCCGCCATCCATCACGCCTGGAACGGCGACATCGTCAACGTCCGCAACCAGGTCGACAACCCCGAGGACTACCGGTTCGAGACCTGCAAGGAGGGGGTGCCGGTGGGCTCGGACGCGATGGCGATCCCGATCAACGCCCGCATCCCCCGGCACCGCGCTGCTCTTCATCGACTGGATGCTGGAGCCGGAGCACGCGGCCCATAACGTCGCCTGGAACGGCTATCCGCAACCGGTCACGGGCGGCACCGACGAGTTCTCCAGGCTGGTCAAGGAGGAGCCTTCGATCGACGTCACGATCGAGCAGCTCGAGGAGGGCGAGGAGTACGTCTTCGCGACGCCGCAAGGGCGCCGGCTGTGGGCCGAGACCTGGACCGAGATCAAGGCCTAGCGATGCTGACCGAACATTCGCGGTCGGGCCCCTCTTCTGGTCGCGCTTCCTGCTCCCCGCCGGGCTCTGGCTGCTGCTCCTGTTCGCCGTCCCCTCGGTCTGGTGATCGCCCTCTCGTTCGGGCGCGTGGACGACCTCGGGCGCGCCGTCTACGCATGGAACCCCAGCAACTACGCGGACGTCTTCAACCCGCTTTACGTCCCGGTCCTGGTGCGCTCCGTCGCTTACGCGCTCGCCACCGCGGCGCTCTGCATGCTGATCGGCTACCCGGTCGCCTACTACATCGCCCGCTACGGCGGCCGCTCAAGACCTGCTGATCGCGGCGCTGGTGATCCCCTTCTTCGTCAACTACCTGGTCCGCACCTACGCCTGGGTCGCGCTGCTCTCGGACGAGGGGTTCGTCAACATGTCCTGGGGACGCTCGGCGCTCACCGACAAGGGCTGCGGATGCTCAACACGCCCTACGCCGTGATCGGAGGGCTCGTCTACGGCTACCTCGTCTTCATGATCCTGCCGTCTATGCCGCGCTGGAGCGGATGAGCCCGTCGGTGATCGAGGCCGGCAAGGACCTCTACGGCACCCCGCTGCGGACCTTCCTCCACGTGACCCTGCCGCAGACCTAGCAGGGGATCCTGGCCGGGTCGGTGCTCGTCTTCCTGCCCGCGGTCGGCGACTTCGTCTCGGCCCAGCTGCTCGGCGGTCCCGACACCTACATGGTCGGCAACCTGATCCAGGACCAGTTCTTCGCCGCCAACAACTGGCCCTTCGGCTCGGCGATGACCGTGGTGATGATGGCGTTCCTCTCGATCTGGATGATCTTCTACCTGCGCTCCGGCCGCGCGAGGCGCGCGAGCCCGGGGCGGCGCTTGAGCCGACCGCCGCCTTCGACCGGCCGCGCTTCCTGCGCGTTTTCGTCGCCTTCGCCTACGTCTACCTGTTCGTGCCGATCGCGGTCGTCGTCCTCTTCTCCTTCAACTCGATCAAGTCGCTGCAGGACTTCGAGGGCTTCTCGCTGCAGTGGTACGAGGAGTTCCTCGAACGACCCGACGCTGCGCGAGTCGCTGTTCGCCTCGCTGGAGATCGCGGTGGTGACGATGTCGTCGCGCACCATCCTGGGGACGATGCTGGCGATCGGCCTGGTGCGCTCCCGGACGCGCTGGAGCCCGGCGGCGGGAACGTGCTGATGCTGGTGCCGCTGGTCGTGCCGGAGATCGTCGCCGGGATCTCGGCGCTGCTGATCTTCTCCCAGATCGGCATCCCGCTCTCGATCTTGACCGTGATCATCGCCCACATCACCTTCTCGATCTCCTACGTGACGATCGTCGTCGCGGGCGCGGCTGGCGACGATCGGCGACCGAGGTCGAGGAGGCCGCGATGGACCTCGGCGCGACCCGCTGGCAGTCGGTGCGGCTGGTGCTGCTGCCCGAGCTGTGGCCGGCGATCGTCGCCGCGGGGCTGCTCGTCTTCGCGCTCTACTTCGACGACTTCGTGCTCTCGTTCTTCACCACCGGCGAGGACGTCCAGCCGCTGCCGGTGCGCATCTGGTCGGCGATCCGCTTCGGCGTCTCGCCGACGATCAACGCGATCGGGACGCTGATGATGGTGGTCTCGCTCACTCGCGATCGGGCTGGCGCGTGCTGATCCCGCGGCTGTTCGGCCGGCGCGAGAGCGGCATCAAGGTGCTGACCGGACAGGAGGGAGGTGAGGATGACGCGATGCGATCAGGCTGGAGGGGGTGAGCAAGCGTTTCGGCGACACGACCGCGGTCGACGGCGTCAGCCTGACGATCGGGAAGGGCGAGTTCTTCTCCCTGCTGGGGCCCTCGGGCTGCGGCAAGACGACGACCCTGCGGATGCTCGCCGGCTTCGAGCAGCCCGACCGAGGGGCGGATCCTGCTCGAGGGGGAGCCGGTGGACGACGTGCCGCCCTACAGGCGGAACGTCAACATGGTCTTCCAGAGCTACGCGCTGTTCGAGCACCTGAACGTCGCCGACAACGTCGCCTTCGGCCTCAAGCGCAAGAAGGTCGCCGAAGCGACGAGATCGAGCGAAGGTCGCCGACGCGCTGGAGCTGGTGGGCTCGGCGAGCGCGCGACCGCGCGCACCTCCGAGCTCTCGGGCGGCCAGCAGCAGCGCGTGGCGCTGGCCCGCGCGCTGGTCAACAGCCCGGCGGTCCTGCTGCTGGACGAGCCGCTCGGTGCGCTCGACCTGAAGCTGCGCCGCCAGATGCAGGTCGAGCTGAAGGAGATCCAGCGCGAGGTCGGGATCACGTTCGTCTACGTGACCCACGACCAGGAGGAGGCGCTGGCGATGTCCGACCACATCGCGGTCATGCACGAGGGCAGGGTGATGCAGCGCGGCGCCCCCGAGGAGGTCTACGAGCGCCCCGGAGAGTCATTCGTCGCCGGCTTCATCGGGATCTCGAACCTGATGGAGGGCGTCGCTGCGGAGGGCGCCAGGGTCAGGATCGCGAGCGGCCAGGAGGTGCCGTGCCGCTCCCCGAGGGGTGCACGCCGGGCGAGGTCGGTCCAGATCGCCGTGCGCCCCGAGAAGATCGCGATCGACGAGCTGGAGGAGGGCATGGTCAGCGTCGAGGGCACGATCGTCGGCCGCGTCTACCAGGGAGTCAACACCCAGCTCACGGTCTCGCTCGGCGACGGCGCGCGGATCGTCGCGCTCGAGCAGAACACCTACCGCGCCCGCAGCGACGACCGCTGGGACCGTGGAACCGAGGTCAGGGTCGGGTGGCACCCCGAGCACTGCCTCGTCCTGCGCTGGGAGCCGCTACGGGATCGCCGTGCCCTCGGCCACGGCCGAGGCGCCGCGCCCGCGAGACGCTCTCGTCCCGGGTCAGCCGGTGCGCCAGGTAGACGGGGAGGACCGAGATCAGGACCACGATGACGCGCGACGGCGTTGATGATCGGCAGTGGCTGGCCGCGAAGAGGTTGGTGAAGATCCAGATCGGCAGAGTCTGATCCCCGGCTCCGAGGGTGAACGTGGTGACGATGATCTCGTCGAAGGAAAGCGCGAAGGCCAGCAGCGCGCCCGCCACGAGCGCGGTCTGCATGTTGGGGAGGGTCACGTGGCGGAACGTCTGCCAAGTGTGGGCGCCGAGGTCGGCGGAAGCCTCTTCGAGGGATCGCCGAGACCCGTCGCAGCCGCGCGATCACGTTGTTGTAGACGACGACGATGCAGAAGGTCGCGTGGCCGACGACCACCGTGAACAGGCCGAGGTCGATGCCGAGGACCTGGGTGAAGGTGCCGTTCAGCGCGATGCCCGGTGACGATCCCCGGCAGGGCGATCGGCAGGATGACGAGGAACGAGATCGTCTCGCGGCCGAAGAAGCGGATGCCGCGCGACCGCGAACGAGGCGAGCGTGCCGAGTACGAGCGCGAGCGCGGTCGCGGCGAGGCCGACCTTGAGCGAGGTGAGGAAGGCGTCCCGGGCGCCCGAGTTGTCGAACGCCTCGCCGAACCAGTCGGGGTCAGGCCGGGCGGCGGCCACTCCAGCGAGGCCCGCCGTTGAAGGCGTAGACGGCGATCACGATCAGGGGCACGTAGATGAACGCCAGGGTCAGCCCGACGCCGGCTCGCAGCAGGTTCGCGTGGTGCCGCGCGAGACCCTCACAGGTGCTCGAACGCCCCCGCCGCCGGGCGATCAGCAGGTAGATGAGCATCACCGCGATCGGCACCATCGCGAAGGCCGAGGCCAGCGGCAGGTTGTTCGTGTGGTTGGAGAAGACGACGTTGCCGATGAACTGCGTGCTCGGTGAGACCAGCGACGGCGTGATGTAGTCGCCCATCGTCAGCGAGAAGGTGAAGATCGAGCCGGCCACGATGGCCGGCAACGCGAACGGCAGCATCACCCGTCGGAAGGTCGTGAACGGGTGCGCGCCGAGGTCCTCCGAGGCGGAGAGGACCGTGTTCGGGATCCGCTCGAGGCCGGCGTAGATCGGAAGGATCATGAACGGCAGCCAGAGGTAGCTCATCACCAGCCACACGGCTGCAGTGCCGTAGCCGGGTCCGTCGAGGCCGATCGGGTCGAGCGCCCAGTTGACGATGCCTCCGTCGGAGAGCATCGTGCGCCACGCGTAGACCTTGACCAGGTAGAAGGACCAGAGCGGCATCAGCATCGCGACTACGAGCAGGCCCTTCATCCGCGGGCTCGCCAGCTTGGCCATGTAGAAGGCGATCGGGAAGGCGAGGATCGCGTCGGTCAGGGTGGCCAGCGGCGGCGATCGCCGATCGTGCGCGGGCGACGTCGCGGTAGACGGGCGTCTCGAACAGCGTCTTGAAGTTGTCGAAGCTGAAGCTCTGCGTCGATCTCGCCGCTGAGCGCGTCGACGGTCCAGAAGGCGGAGATCAGCAGGAACGGCGAGCGAGCCGAGGTAGCCGATGACCAGCCAGCCGACCGGCCCCGCGAGCAGCGACCCGACCTGCAGGCGGGGACGGCCGTGGAAGAGGTCGGCGAGCCTGCGGCCCGCCGACCTCTTCGGCGCCGGCGCTAGTGCGTCAGCGGCTTCCACGACCGTTGTGTATCAGGGGAGGCGCGGATCAGCCCTTGATCTCGGTCCAGGCCGAGACCCACTCGTTGTTGTCCTTGCAGACCTCCCCGCGGTCATCGCCGCAATCGGCCAGCGGGGTGATCCAGTAGTAGACATTGGTCCAGAACTCCGGATCCGCGGCGTGGTACTTGTCGCAGAACGAGGGGTCCGGGGGCAGCTCCAGCGCCTTGGCGGCGTTTGTCAGCGTCGTCTCGTCGCAGGACTTGCTCTGTGCAGGCGCCTCACCGAAGTACTGCGCCACCTGCGGCGTTGGCCTCGGGCGTGACGATGAAGTCCATCCACTTGTACATGCAGTTGGGATGGGCCGCCTGCGAGCTGAGCATCCAGGTGTCCGACCAGCCGGTCGCGCCCTCCTCGGGGAGGAAGCCCTGGCTCGCCGGACTCGCCTGGATAGGAGCACCTCGTCCTGCAGCGCGAAGTACTGGTACTGCCAGGTCGTGCCGACTACGACGTCGTTGTTCGCGAACGACTGGATCTGCTTGGCGGCGTCCGACCAGTACTCGCCGACGTTCGCGCTGCTGCTGCTTCAGCAGGTCGATCGCCGCGTTGAACTGCTCGTCGTCGAGCTCGTACGGATTCTCGATCCCCAGATCCGGCTGGTGAGCCTTCAGGTAGAGCGCGCATCCGCGATGTAGATCGAATCGTCGTACGCCGATGATCTTGCCCTTGTACTTCGCCGCCTGCGCCGGGATCGAGGATGCACGCCCCAGGACGTCGGCGCGGGCTTGACCTAGTCCGTGTTCCACATCAGCAGGTTCGCCCCGCGGCCGTGCGGGATCGCCGTAGTTGACGCCGTCGACGGTGTTGTAGGGCTGGTCCTTCAGGTCCTGGAACACGGTCGTCGTAGTTCGGGATCAGGTCCAGGTTCACCGGGTCGACGTCATCGCCGGCCACCAGGCGCAGCGACGCGTTGCCGGAGGCCGAGACGCCGTCGCATTCGCCGGTCCGCATCAGGTCGACCATCTCGTCGGAGGTTCCGACCTCCTTGAGCTTGATCTGGCAGCCGGTCTCCTTCTCGAAGTCC
Organism: uncultured Solirubrobacterales bacterium; assembly: GCA_963805235.1. GTDB lineage: Bacteria > Actinomycetota > Thermoleophilia > Solirubrobacterales > 70-9 > DASSYK01. Next base: position 371,993 of record CAWDTF010000007.1, read on the forward strand.
GACCATCCACGGGTCGGCCGCGACGTAGCCCGGCCAGGCGATCAGGTTCAGCTCGCCCTCCGTCTCGCCCGACCTCCTGGAGGGCGGCGTCCGACCCGCCCCCATCGTCATCGTCATCGCCACCGCAGCCGGCGAAGGCGAACATGAACAGCGCGAACCCCACGACGATCAATGCCGGGACCGACGCCGGTTGAGCTCTAAATCGGCTCACTGTTGATCCTCCTCTCCCTGGACGGCGACCGTGTGCTCCGGTCGCCATCCGATTTTCACTTTCCGGCCGCGCTGTTCCTGGGCCTCCGCTGAGGAGGTCTCCAGGTTCTGGCGGACGACTTGAAGCTCCCCGCCGTCGTCGAGCTGCGACGACGTAGCGGGTGATCATCCCTGCGTAGGCGACGTCGCGGATCGTGCCGCTCTCGACGTGCATCCCCGCCGGCTCGACGCCGTTCTCGACGAGCGAGATCTTCTCGGGGCGCACGGTGAACCGCTCGCCATCGCGCTCGAGCAGGTTGGAGACGCCGACGAACCCGGCCACGAACGCGTTGCCGGGGCGCTCGTAGATCTCAGCCGGGGCCCCGACCTGCTCGATCAGGCCGTCGTTGAAGACGGCGATCCGGTCGGACATCGTCAGGGCCTCCTCCTGGTCGTGGGTCACGTAGACGAACGTGATCCCGACCTCCTGCTGGATCGTCTTCAGCTCGGTCTGCATCTGCTCGCGCAGCTTCAGGTCGAGCGCGCCGAGCGGCTCGTCCAGCAGCAGCACCCGCGGCCGGTTGACGATCGCGCGCGCGAGTGCGACCCGCTGGCGCTGGCCCCCGGAGAGCTCCCCGGGCTTGCGCTCGCCGTAGCCGCCGAGGCGCACCATCTCAAGCGACTCGGCTGCCCGCTTGCGGCGCTCCTCCTTGGCGACGCCGCGCACCCGCATCCCGTACTCGACGTTCTCGGCCACGGTCATGTGGGGGAACAGCGCGTAGTCCTGGAAGACCGTGTTGACCTCGCGGTCATAGGGCGCCAGCGCGGTCACGTCCCGCCCGCCCAGCTCGACCGTGCCGGAGTCGGGCTCCTCGAAGCCCGCGATCATCCGCAGCGTCGTCGTCTTGCCCGATCCGGAGGGCCCCAGCAGCGTGAAGAACTCGCCGCGCGGGATCTCGAGGTCCACCGAGGCGACCGCGACGACGGCGCCGTAGCGCTTGCTGACGCCGCTCAGGCGGATGTCCGGGGCGGCCGGGGCCGGCGCTTCTGCGTTCGCGGCTACTGCCCTCTCCCTCTCCTGTCGCGGGGACTGGCCGATCTGGATAAAGGACCAGACCGGTGGCGCCACGCTATCCGACGCTCAGGCGGCAGCGCCACACCGGGATGAACAATCTTGCGCCCGGGCGTTGGACATCGCGTTAGCGGCGGGTCAGGTGAGGGCACGCAGCGCGGCCGTCACCGCCGCCGCGACGACCACCGCGAGCAGCGGCGAGTCGCGCAGGGCCATGGCCCCGCCGGCCGCCGCGACCCCCGCCGCCCGCTCGTCCAGCACGAGCGATCCGTCCCGGGAGAACGTCTCGGTCATCACCAGCCCGGCCAGCAGCGCCGGCGCCAGCAGCGCCACCACGCCGAGGGCGCGCGGCGGGAGCTCTCGGCCGCCGAGCAGCACCGGGCCCGAGGCGCGGATCAGCGCGGTGGTCACGATCAGCGCAGCGATCACCGTCCAGGCGGCGCTCATCTCAGGGTCCCTCCTCCGCCTCGACCCGGGGGTCGCGCTCCTCCCGCGGCGCGCCGCCCGCCCGCGAGCCCAGGCCGAGCAGCGCGGCCGCGCTCGCCGCGATCACCGGCACTCCCGGGGGCGCCACGGGGACCAGGGCCAGGGCCAGTGCGGCGCCGAGGGCCGCGACGCCGCCGGGCGCGCCCGGCGCGCAGCTCGCCCGCCAGCAGCGCCAGGAAGAAGGCGGGGAAGAGGGCGTCGAGCCCGAGCGCCTCGGGGTCGGCGATGGCGTCGCCGGCGAAGACGCCGATCGCGGTGCCCCCCACCCACGCCGGGTAGGAGGGGAGGGTGGCCCCGACGAGAAAGTCCGGGTCGAAGCGGCCGCCGCCGCGGCTCGCCATCGCCCAGGAGGCGTCGATCATCGCCTCGCCGTAGGCGGCGCGGCGGAGCGGGCCGCCGCGCAGCGATGGCGCCAGCGCGATCCCCATCGGCACGTAGCGGGCGTTCAGCAGCACCGCCGCGACGATCGCCGGCAGCGGCCCTCCGCCCGAGGCGAGGACCGCCGTGGCGCCGAACTGCGCGGAGCCGGCGAAGACGAACGCCGACATCGCCAGGGCGGCGCCGGAGCCCATCACGGGCTCCGCGAGGACCCCGAACGAGATCGAGACCAGCGCGGCCGCGACCGCGAACGGCGTCCCCGCGCGGAAGCCGGCCTTCAGCGAGTCGAGTCGAGACAGCGCGCGGGCATCGTCGCCCCGCCCACGCACTTCGTCTACCCGGTTTTGATTAGAGATACTCCTGCTCCCGCGCTCGGCCACGCAGCGAGCCTAGGCGCCGCGAGGCCGACCTGCCCGGGTATATGGTCAGTCGGGTGAAGCTCGAGGGGAAGCGCCTGCTGCTGAGCGGGGCCACCGGCGGCCTCGGGCGCGCGATCGCCACGGGCCTCGCGGCCCGCGGCGCCGCGCTCGTGCTCAGCAGCCGCCGCGACGCCGAGCTGCGCGAGCTCGCCGCCTCGCTGCCCGGCGGTGCGACCCGGCACGGGGTGGTGGTCTCGGACCTCGCCGGCCGACGGCGCGGCGGCCGCGCTCGTGCGCGAAGCGGGCGACCTCGACGGGCTCGTCGCGAACGCCGCGCTCCCCGCCACCGGCCGCCTGGAGAGCTTCAGCGAGCAGGAGCTGGCGCGGGCGCTGCGCGTCAACCTGGAGGCGCCGATCGTGATGGCCCGCGAGCTGGGCCCGGCACTCGCCGAAAAGGGGGAGGGCCACTTCGTCCTGATCGCCTCCCTCGCGGGCAAGGTGGGGTCGCCGCGCTCGTCCCTCTACAACGCGACCAAGTTCGGGCTGCGCGGGTTCGCTTTCGGCTTCCGCGAGGACATGCACGCGCACGGCGTCGGGGTCTCCGTCGTGTCGCCGGGCTTCGTGCGCGAGGCGGGGATGTTCGCCGACTCGGGATCGAAGCCCCCGCCGGGGCTCGGGACCACCACCCCCGGCAAGGTCGCGGCGGCGGTGGTCCGCGCGATCGAGGAGGACCGCGGCGAGATCACGGTGGCCCCGTGGCGCCAGCGCCTGGTCACCGAGGTGGGCTACCGCCACCCCGCCCTCGCCGCCCGCCTCCAGCGCCGCGGCGGCGCGGACCGGATCGCAGCCCGGCTCGCCGAGGGCCAGGCCGACAAGCGCTGAGCACCGCACCCATCGCCGGCTGCACGGGTTACTACGGAGGGCCGGTGCGGCTCCCCGGTTATCCTGGGTCGGCCATGGAGAGGCACGGGCGAAAGCAGGGGCCCGGCAGGAATCGAGAGAGGAGAGCTTGATGCGGAGGTTCGCGCTGGTTGTCGCCCTGGTGGGCTCGTTGCTCGTCGTGCCGAGCGCACATGCCCAGATCACGCGATGTCTTCGGCGGGGACGTCCCCTGCGTCAACTTCGAGAACGGCACGCCGGGTAACCCGGCGGACGACCAGCGCCGCTGCGGGCGGAACGGCACCAGCGAGGTGCAGGCCGTCTCGGTCACCGCCACGGGCGGCACCTACACCCTGACCTTCGACGGCCAGACCACGGCTGCGATCGCGTTCGACGCGACGGCGCCCCAGCTCGACGCCGCGCTCGAGGCCCTCTCCAACATCGGCAGCGGCGACGTCACCGTCGCCCCTCCCAGCGCCGGCACCTACAACGTCACCTTCGCGAACGTCCTCGCCCGCCAGGAACGTGCGCCGAGATGACGGCGGACAGCACCAACCTCACCGGCGGGACCGCCTCCGTCTCCACCACCACCCCCGGCGAGACCCCGACGACGACCGCGACCTTCGACGGCGTCCCGATCGACGTCAACGTCGCCTTCCCCGCGGCCGCCGCGGGCGACGGCCCCTTCCCGCTGCTGATCTGGGGCCACGGCTACGGCGGCTCGAAGATCGGCTTCGGCTCGATGAAGCAGTACACGGACCGCGGCTACGCGGTCTTCAGCATGACCGACCGCGGCTTCCACGAGTCCTGCGGAACCCCCGGCGCGAAGGCCCGCGACGGCGGCACGATCTGCGAGGACGAGGGCTACGTGCGCCTGATGGACACCCGCTACGAGGTCCGCGACGCCCAGCAGTTCGCCGGCCTGCTCAACAACGAGGGTGTCGTCGACGGCCAGAAGGTCGGCGCGCTGGGCGGCTCCTACGGCGGCGGCCTCTCGATGGCGCTCGCGCGCGCTCAAGGACCGCATGATGCTGCCGGACGGCACACTCGCCCCCTGGACCAGCCCGGCCCCGGACAACGAGCCGATGCGGATCGCAGGCGCGGTCCCGAACATCCCGTGGACCGACCTCAGCTACGCCCTGGTGCCGAACGGCAGCACGCTCGACTACGTGCAGGACGGCGGCTACACCGGACGCTTCGGCGTGATGAAGCAGTCGCTCGTCAACGGGCTCTACCTCTCGGGGCTGACGAGCGGCGAGGGCTACTACGCGCCGGTCGGGCACCGACCCCTCGGCCGACCTGACCGGCTGGAAGACCCTGTTGGACGCGGGCGAGCCGTACGACACGAACCCGGCCGCCGCAGCGGCGCTGGAGGACATCCGCGAGCACCACTCCTCCTACTACATCGACGACTCGGTGGCTCCCGCCCCGATGCTGATCTCGAGCGGATACACCGACGACCTCTTCCCCGCCGACGAGGCGATTCGCTTCTACAACAAGACGCGCACCCTGCATCCGGGGACGCCGATCAGCATCTTCTTCGGTGACTTCGGCCACCAGCGCGCCGCCAACAAGTCGGACGTGACCAGCGCGCTCCAGGCCCGCAACGACGCCTGGCTCGACTTCTACGTGAAGGGCACCGGCTCTGCCCCGCCCGCGCGGGCGGAGAGCTGGACGCAGACCTGCCCGAACAGCGCCGCGACGCCGTCGGGCGGCCCCTTCACCGCTCCGACCTGGGCGGCGATGGCCTCCGGCGAGGTGCGGATCGCGGACGCCGCGGCGAAGACGATCGCGGCCGGGGCCGGCGACACGGCCGTCGCCCAGACGTTCGACCCGGTCAACAGCGGCGGCAACCCCTGCCGCACCGCCTCGGCGGCCGACCAGGCCGGAGTGGCGACCTACCGGGCGCCCGCGGCGGCCGGCGACGGCTACACGCTGACGGGTGCCACGACGGTGATCGCGGACGTCAACTCGCCGACCGCGAACTCGCAGCTGGCCGCGCGCCTGCTCGACGTGGACCCCTCCACCAACCAGGAGCGGCTCGTCTCGCGGGCCGTGCTCCGCCCGGCGGTCGGCAGCGCCCGCCAGGTGTTCCAGCTGCACCCGAACGGCTGGCAGTTCGCGCCCGGGCACGTCGCCAAGGTCGAGCTCCTGCCCAAGGACGCGAGCGACAGCCCGCTGAGCAGCTACGGGCGCCCCTCCAACGGGCAGGGCGACATCACCGTCTCCAACGTCGAGATCCGGATCCCGGTGCTCGACAGGCCCGGCGATGCGGGCGGCGCGGTCAAGGTCCCGCGCGACAAGGTCGTCCCCGCCGGCCAGCAGCTCACGGCCGACGCCGCGGCGATCGCCAACGACGGCAACGCCAGCATCCCCGCCGGGAAGCTGAAGGCCAGCGCGAAGACGATCAAGGTGCCCGTCGCCTCGCCCGCGACCTGGGACGCCTGCCACGCGACGATCACCGTGCTCGCCGCGGGCAGGTCGGCCAAGGCCAAGCGCCTGGTTCTCGCCAAGGGCGGGGTGGTCGTCCCAGGCGGGCAGACCGGGATCGCGAAGCTGAAGCTGAAGCGCAAGGCGCTGAAGAGGCTGAAGGGCGGCAAGACGAAGGTCACCGTGCAGCTCGTCACCGCCGAACAGGACGGGACCGTCGTCGCCAAGCGCGTCGCGAAGCTGCCGAAGAAGGGCAAGAAGGGCAAGTAGCCCGGGCGGGGCGGTGGCATGCCGCCGCCCCGCGACGGTAATACTGACGGGGTGAGCTCCGACAGCTTCGACGCGCGCGCTGGCCTGTCGGTGGGCGGGCGCGAGTACGAGATCCACCGGCTCGACGCTCTGCAGTCGCGCTTCGACGTCGCGCGGCTCCCGTACTCGCTGAAGGTCCTGCTCGAGAACGCCCTCAGGCTCGAGGACGGCCACTCCGTCTCGGCCGGGCGACGTGGAGGCGATCGCCACCTGGGACGCGAAGGCCGAGCCCTCGGTCGAGATCCCGTTCCAGCCCGCCCGGGTCCTGATGCAGGACTTCACGGGCGTGCCGGCCGTCGTTGACCTGGCGGCGATGCGCGACGCGATGGAGGAGCTGGGCGGCGACCCGTCAGCGATCAACCCGCTGGTCCCGGTGGACCTCGTGATCGACCACTCCGTGCAGGTGGACGCCTTCGGCAACGCGCGCGCGTTCGGCATCAACGAGGAGCGGGACTACGAGCGGAACGGCGAGCGCTACGCCTTCCTGCGCTGGGGCCAGGAGGCCTTCGACAACTTCCGCGTCGTGCCCCCCGCCACGGGGATCTGCCACCAGGTGAACCTCGAGCACCTCGGCCGTTGCGTCTGGACCGCGGAGGGCGAGGACGGCGTGACCGCCGCGTTCCCCGACACCCTGGTCGGGACCGACTCCCACACGACCATGATCAACGGCCTCGGCGTGCTCGGCTGGGGGGTCGGCGGGATCGAGGCCGAGGCGGCGATGCTGGGCCAGCCGATCTCGATGCTGCTGCCCCAGGTGATCGGCTTCAAGCTGGGCGGCGAGCTGCCGGAGGGCTCGACCGCGACCGACCTGGTGCTGACGGTGACCGAGATGCTGCGCGAGCGCGGCGTGGTCTCGAAGTTCGTCGAGTTCTTCGGCCCCGGGCTGGAGAGGCTCCCGCTCGCGGACCGCGCCACGATCGGGAACATGTCACCCGAGTTCGGCTCCACCTGCGCGATCTTCCCCGTGGACGCCGAGACGCTCCGCTACCTCGAGTTCACCGGCCGATCGACCGAGCAGATCGAGCTCGTGGACGCGTACACCCGCGAGCAGGGCCTCTTCCACGACGCCGACTCCGAGGATGCGACCTACACGGAGGTGCTCGAGCTCGATCTCGGCGAGGTCGTGCCGAGCATCGCCGGGCCGAAGCGCCCGCAGGACAGGATCCCCCTGTCCAACGCGAAGCCCGCCTTCCTGGAGGCGATGCAGGAGTGGGACCCCGAGGCGGGCGAGCAGCTCGGCAATGACCGCGACGAGGCGATCGAGGAGAGCTTTCCGGCATCCGACCCGCCGGCCGAGGACCGCGACGACGAGCGCGGCAAGCCGAGCCGGGCGGGCGCTACCGCGACTGAGACCAAGGCCCGCACGGGCGACGCGGTCACCGTCCAGCTCGAGAGCGGCGAGAGCGTCGAGCTCGACCACGGCCACGTCGTGATCGCCGCGATCACGAGCTGCACCAACACCTCGAACCCCTCGGTCATGCTCGGAGCGGGCCTGGTCGCGAAAAAGGCGGTCGAGAAGGGGCTGCGCCGCCAGCCCTGGGTCAAGACCTCCCTCGCGCCCGGCTCCACGGTCGTCACCGAGTACCTGGAGAAGTCGGGGCTGGACAAGTACCTGAACAAGCTCCAGTTCAACCTCGTCGGCTACGGCTGCACGACCTGCATCGGGAACTCGGGGCCCCTGCCGGAGGAGATCTCGCAGGCCGTCAGCGAGAAGGACCTGGTGGTCTGCTCGGTGCTGTCGGGCAACCGCAACTTCGAGGGTCGCATCAACCCCGACACCCGCGCCAACTACCTCGCGTCGCCGCCCCTGGTGGTCGCCTACGCGCTGGCCGGCCGCATGGACATCGACCTGGAGAACGACCCGATCGGCCGCGACTCCGACGACGAGCCCGTCTACCTGCGCGACATCTGGCCCACCAGCGCCGAGATCGCGGGGGCGATCGCCGACGCCGTGCGCGCCGACATGTTCACGAAGGGCTACGCGGACGTCTTCAGCGGCGACAAGCGCTGGAAGGCGATCGAGGTCCCCGAGGGGGACCGCTACACCTGGCCCGACTCGACCTACGTGCGCCGGCCCTCCTTCTTCGAGGGGATGGACGCCGAGCCGGCCCCGATCGAGCCGATCGAGGGCGCCCGCGTCCTCGCCGTGCTGGGCGACTCCGTCACCACCGACCACATCTCGCCGGCGGGCGCGATCAAGAAGGACAGCCCGGCCGGCCGCTGGCTCGTCGAGCAGGGCGTCGGGCCCCGCGACTTCAACTCCTACGGCTCCCGTCGCGGCAACCACGAGGTGATGATCCGCGGCACCTTCGCCAACGTCCGCCTGCGCAACCGCCTTGTGGACAGGGAGGGCGGCTTCACGCGCAAGCTTCCCGAGGGCGACGAGACCACGATCTACGAGGCGGCGATGGCCTACGCCGAGGAGGGAGTTCCGCTCGTCGTCCTCGCCGGCAAGGAGTACGGCTCGGGCTCCTCGCGCGACTGGGCCGCGAAGGGCACCAACCTGCTCGGCGTCCGCGCCGTCATCGCCGAGAGCTTCGAGCGCATCCACCGCTCGAACCTGATCGGGATGGGCGTCCTGCCCCTCCAGTTCCCCGACGGCGAGACGATCGACTCCCTCGGCCTCAGCGGCGAGGAGGTTTTCACCGTGGGCGATCTCGCCGGCGGCGAGGCCAAGTCCGTCGAGGTCACCGCCGCCCGCGACGGCGCCGATCCGGTCACCTTCGAGGCGAAGGTGCGCATCGACACCCCCAACGAGGTCCTCTACTTCCAGAACGGCGGCATCCTCCACCGCGTGCTGCGCAGCCTGAAGCAGCGCCGCGGCTAGCGCGCCTGCGCACGGGAGAAGAAGAGTGGCGTGGCGGGGCCGCGGGAGGCAGGGGGTCCACACGGCCCGCGCCACGCCTGCGCGTCGGTAGCCAGGGAGGGATTTCCGACGCGATCGCCCCCGGAGGCGGGACTGACCCGAGGGCGAACCTTTGAGCTGAAGCAATCTCCCCGCGCGGGTGATTATGGTCGCTTTCGGAGCGACCTGTCAATACCCGGTGTCGCGCCGGGGTCGCGGCGATGCAGCCACGCCCCAGCCGCGTCGCTCGATCAGCTCGATGCCGACCAGCGTCCCGAAGGGGCCGACCGGGGTCAGGGACGCCGCAAGCAGGGGCCACGGGGACTCGCGGCGGACGGTCGCATACAGGATCAGCAGGCAGAGGGCGATGTAGCCGATCCCGTGGGCGAGGCCGAAGATGAAGGTGGCGCGCTCCATGCCGGGAGCGAGCCAGACGACGAGCAGGCCGGCGAAGACCGCGGACTCGACCCACGCCAGGGCCTTGACCCAGCGGAAGATCGGCCCCGGGACGGGCTTGCGGAGCATCGCGGGAACCTAGCTAGACGAGAAGTCGAGCGCGGGCGAGCGATCTTTGGACCGTGTGTACATGGAAATGCGCGGGCGCAGGCGGCACCATGCGCCGGGATGACTCCTCTCCTGGACGCGGCTCGGCACTTCCCTGATTGCGGCCATCCTCTCTCTGTGGCCGTGATCACGAGCGCGGCGCCCGCGGGGACTCCCTGATCGGTCACGCGACCGGCCCGGCTCGGCGCTGAGGCGCCGGGCCGGGTCGCCTCTGCCTCAGGCCGGGTCGGACCTGCCGAGCAGGGCCGTGAGCACGATCCGCTCCTGCTCCTTGGTGTGGGCCACGGCGTAGCCCTCGCCCGGGCTCGCCCGCGGCGGCCGGCCGACGTAGCCGAGCTCCACGCCCTCGTCGAGCAGCTCCGGCATCCGGCGCTGCATGACCGACCAGGCGCCCATGTTGCGAGGCTCCTCCTGCGCCCAGACGATCTCCTTCAGGTTCGGGTAGGTGGCGATCGTCTCGGCGAGCTGCTCCTTGGCGAAGGGGTAGAGGAGCTCCACCCGCGCGACCGCGACCTGCTCGGTGTCGTCCCGCTTCGGCGTCGCGTCGATGTCGTAGTAGACCTTGCCTGAACAGAGCACGAGGCGCTCGACCTTCTCCTTGCGGTCCGCGGCCTTGGGGTCGTCCAGAACGAACTTGAACGAGCCGTCGGTGAGGTCGGAGAGGGTCGAAGCGGCGCGGGGCATGCGGAGCAGGCCCTTCGGGGTGAAGACGACGAGCGGGCGCGCCTTGGCGATGTGGGCCTGGCGGCGGAGCAGGTGGAAGTACTGGGCCGCGGTGGTGGGGTTGGCGATGCGGATGTTGCCCTCCGCGGCGAGCTGGATGAAGCGCTCGATGCGCGCGCTCGAGTGCTCGGGGCCGGCGCCCTCGTAGCCGTGGGGGAGCAGCAGCGTCAGCCGCGACATCTGGCCCCACTTGGCCTCGGCGGAAGCGATGAAGCTGTCGATGATCACCTGCGCCGAGTTGCCGAAGTCGCCGAACTGGGCCTCCCAGATGATCAGGCTGTCGGGCGAGGCCGCCGAGTAGCCGTACTCGAAGCCGAGGCAGGCGATCTCGGAGAGCGGGCTGTTGTGCAGCTCGAACGGCGCCTTGGCCTCGGGCAGGTTCTGGATCGGCGCGTAGCGCAGGCCGGTCTTCTCGTCGTGCAGGACGAGGTGGCGATGGGAGAAGGTCCCGCGCTCGGTGTCCTGGCCGGTGAGGCGGAGGTGTACCCCGTCGGCGAGCAGGGAGGCGTAGGCGAGCGACTCGGCGTGGCCGAACTCGATCCCGCCCTCGTCCATCGCCTCGATCCGCTTGCCGAGGGGCTTGCGGAGCTTGCGATGGATGGTGAAGCTGTCCGGCACGCGCAGCAGCTCCTCGTTCAGCGTGCGGATCTGCTCCTCCGGTACCGCCGTGTCCACGCTCGGGCTGCGGGTGCGGTCCAGCTCGCCCGTGCCCGTGGCCGTCGGGTCCTCGAGCTCACCGGCCTCGATCTTCACCCGCAGCTCGTCGTGCTCGGCCTTCAGCGCGTGCTGGCGCTCCTCGATCCGGCCCTCCACCTCCTCGGAGGCTGACGACGCCGTCGCGAACGAGCTTCTCGGAGTAGATCTGGCTGACCGGGGGGTGCTCCTTGATCTTGGCCGCCATCAGCGGCTGGGTGTACGCCGGCTCGTCGGTCTCGTTGTGGCCGAAGCGGCGGTAGCCGATCAGGTCCAGGACGATGTCGCGGCCCCAGCGCTCGCGGTAGCCCATCGCCAGTCGCACGGCCGCGATGCAGGCCTCGGGGTCGTCGGCGTTGACGTGGATGATCGGGACGTTGAAGCCCTTCGCCATGTCGGCGGCGTAGGGGGTGGAGCGGGCCTCCTGGGGCTCGGTCGTGAAGCCGATCTGGTTGTTCTGGATGATGTGGACCGTGCCGCCGGTGCTGTAGCCGGCCAGCGACTGCAGGTTCAGGGTCTCGGCGACCACCCCCTGGGCGGGGAAGGCCGCGTCGCCGTGGAGCAGGACCGGGACGACGCGCGACGGGTCATGCTCGAGCTTCGGCCCGTCCCAGCTCGTCTGGTCGGCGCGCGCGGCTCCGGTTACGACGGGGTCGACGAACTCGAGGTGGCTCGGGTTCGGGTACAGCCGGACCTCGACCTCTTCGCCGTCGCGGGTGGTGTAGCGGCCGCCGTGCCCGTAGTGGTACTTGACGTCGCCGGTGCCGCCGGTCGGGATCGCGGCGACCGCCTTGACGGCCTCGATCGCCTTGGCGCCCTCGAACTCGGCGAGGATCGAAGCGGGGGAGCGGCCGAGGTTGTGGGCGAGCACGCTGAGCCGGCCGCGATGGGCCATGCCGATCACCACCTCCCGCGCGCCTTCGGTGTGCGCCATCTCGAAGACCTCGTCGAGCATCGGGACGACGGCGTCGAGGCCCTCGATCGAGAACATCTTCTGGCCGAGGTAGGCCTTCTCGACGTAGCGCTCGAAGCCGAAGACCTGGATCAGGCGGTCGAGCAGCGCCTGCTTCTCCTCGTCGTCGAAGGGCTTGCGGTGCCAGCCGGTCTCGATCATCTCCCGCAGCCACATCCGCTGCTGGTGCGAGGAGAGATGCTCGATCTGGTAGGCGATCGGCCCGCAGTAGGCCTCGCGCATCCGCGGGAGGGCCTCCAGCAGGGTCTCGCCCTCGACCCCGATGCGGAGGATCTCGGCCGGGATCTGGGACATCACCTCGGGCGTCAGGTTGAGCGTCTCCGGCTGGATCGCGGGGTCGCCCTTGGGCTCGGAGCCGAGCGGGTCGAGGCGCGCGGCCAGGTGCCCGTGGGTCCGGTAGGCCTTGAGCAGCGAGGTGGCGGCCTGCACCGCCTGGAGCAGCTCGCTGCTCGGCTTGCCCACGGGCGCGGGCGCGGCCGCCGCGCCCGCGGACTGGAGCGGCGGCGCCGACGCCGAGGCCGGGTGGGCGTTGGTGACGAGGTCCTCGCTGATCTCCAGGTCGCGGGCGACCTGCTCGTAGAACTCGTCCTCGCCCTGGAGCAGCTCCTCGATCCGGCGCAGGAACGAGCCCGACTCCGCCCCCTGGATCACGCGGTGGTCGTAGGTCGAGGTGGTCGTCATGACCTTCGAGATCCCGAGCGCCTTGATCTTCTCGGCGGGCGCGTGCCGCCACTCCACGGGATAGGCCAGCGACCCGCAGGCGACGATCGTTCCCTGGCCGGTCATCAGCCGGGGGACCGATGCGACCGTGCCGAGCCCGCCGGGATTCGTGAGCGTGATGTTCGTGCCCTGGAAGTCGTCGGCCGTGAGCGAGTTCTCGCGGGTCTTGGTGATCAGCTCCTCGTAGTAGGAGTGGAAGCCGCGGAAGTCGAGGGAGTCGGCGGCCTTGATGCAGGGCACCATCAGGCTCCGCGAGCCCTTGCGCTCGATGTCCACCGCGATTCCGAGGTTGATCGAGCCCGGCTCGACCACGAACGGCTTGCCGTCGCGCTCTTCGAAGTGGCGCGCCATCACGGGCCACTCCTGCGCCGCCTTCACGATCGCCCAGGCGATCAGGTGGGTGAAGCTGACCTTCATCCCCTTGTCCTTGAGCACGCCGTTGAGCGCCTTGCGCTTGGCGTCGAGCGTGTCCACCGCCAGCGTCCTGAACGAGGTCGCCGTCGGGATCGTGCGGCTCTCGTCCATCGCCTTGGCGAGCATCCCGGCCGGGCCGCGCAGCGCCTTGGCCTCGCCCTCGGCGGCCGGAGCGCGCGACGGGCGCCGCGGCCGCGCCGCCGTCGGCGCTCAGCACGTCCTCCTTCGTGATCTTGCCGCCTGCGCCCGTGCCCTTGATCGAGGCGAGGCTCAGCCCCTCGGCCGCTGCGATGCGGCGCGCGACCGGCGTGGCACGGGAGCTGTCATCGCGGCCGCCTCCGCCGTCCCCGCTCGGTCGCGGCACTGGTCGCGCCGGGGCGGCCGCCTGCGACGCGGCGCGGGGGATCGGGCTCCGCCGGTGCCCGCGGCGATCCACCCTCGGGCGCCGCGCCCCTGACCATCTCGGCCAGCGGCTTGCCGACCTCGATCGTCTCGTCGGGCCCGACGTGGATCTTGGTGACCGTGCCGCTGAAGGGGGCGGGGACCTCGGCGTCCACCTTGTCGGTGGAGACCTCGACGATCGTCTGGCCCTCCTCGACGGCCTCGCCCTCGGCCACGTGCCATTCGAGGACGGTGCCCTCGGTGACCGACTCGCCCATCTCGGGCATAAGGACATCCTCGGCCGCCTCCTCCGCTTCGCGTCCGGGGGCGGCCGCTTGCGACGCCGTCGCGGGGGCTGCGAGGCTCCGTCGGGTGCCTCCGGCGAGCCTGCGTCCTCCGCGGGGGCCTCGTCGGCGGGAGCCTCGTCCGCAGGGGCTTCGTCGGCCGCCGGCTCCGCCGCCGCGGCGGGGGCGGCGCCGTTCGCGTCGATCTCGGCCAGGGGCTTGCCGACCGCGATCGTCTCGTCGGGGCCGACGAAGATCCTCGTCAGGGTCCCTGCGGAGGGGGCGGGGACCTCGGCGTCCACCTTGTCGGTGGAGACCTCGACGATCGTCTGGCCCTCCTCGACGGCCTCCCCCTCGGCGACGTGCCATTCCAGCACCGTGCCTTCGGTGACCGACTCGCCCATCTCGGGCATCACAACCTGGACCGAACCGTCTGCGCTCATTCCCTTTCGTTCAACTCTATGAGGTTCCGCTTCGCAGGTTGGGCGTCCGCTGCCCGCGCGCGCTCAGCCGAGGCGCGCGACCAGGCTGACCTCCGGCCAGCCGCGCCGCTGCACGTACTCGCGCGTGGGGGCGACGTGCTCGCAGAACGCGCAGGCCAGGTCCTCGGTCCAGCGCCGGGGGGCCTCGATGGCGACCGGCACGCCGCAGCTCGGGCAGGCGAGAGCGCGGGTGGCGAGGTGAGCGACCCGCTCCGCCGGCCTGATCTCGACGTGGGTCCCGTTCGCGCGCAGGCGCTCGTCGCGGTCGGGGTCCGGCTGCGAGATCGGGTCGAAGATCCCCACGGGGCGATTATTGCGCGCGCGCTTGGCCGGGGAGGCCGGGGGCGATAAGTTGCGGCCTCAGTCCACGCTGGGGTTGGAGGAGAGGTGTAGATGAGCTACTTCGTGACCGGCGCCACCGGCTTCATCGGGCGCAACCTCGTCGAGCGGCTGCTCGAGCGCGAGGGGACGATCTACGTGCTCGTGCGCGAGGGGTCCCGCGGCAGGCTCGAGGAGCTGCGCTCGCGCTGGGGCGCTCCCGAGGATCGGATCGTGCCGGTGATCGGCGACCTCTCCCAGGAGCAGCTCGGCTGCGCCGATCAGGTGGACGAGCTGAAGGGCGAGATCGAGCACTTCTTCCACCTCGCCGCCATCTACGACATGACCGCCGACGCGGAGAGCCAGCGCGTCGCCAACGTCGAGGGGACCCGCGAGGCAGTCAGGCTCGCCGAGGCGCTCGACGCGAAGCACTTCCACATGGCCAGCTCGATCGCCGCCGCCGGCCTCTACAAGGGCACCTTCACCGAGGAGATGTTCGACGAGGCCGAGAAGGTCGAGAACCACCCCTACTTCCAGACCAAGCACGAGTCCGAGGCCGTCGTGCGCGAGGAGTGCGACGTGCCGTGGCGCATCTACCGCCCGGGGATCGTCGTCGGCGACTCCGAGACCGGCGAGATGGACAAGATCGACGGGCCGTACTACTTCTTCAAGGTCATCCAGCGCGCGCGCAAACTCATACCGCAGTGGTTTCCCGGCATCGGCATCGAGGGCCGCGAGATCAACATCGTCCCGGTCGACTTCGTCGCCAGGGCGATGGACCACATCGCGCACGCCGACGGGCTCGACGGAAAGACGTTCCACCTCACGGACCCGAACCCGTTGAGCGCCGGGCAGATCATCAACGCCTTCGCGAAGGCCGCCCACGCGCCCGAGGCCTCGATGCGGCTCGACTCGCGGATGCTCGACGTGATCCCGAAGCAGATGCGCAGCGGGCTGATGATGCTCCCGCCCGTGAAGCGGATCACCGACCAGGTGCTCGCCGACTTCGGGATCCCGCGCTCCGTGCTCGTCTACATCAACTACCCGACCAGCTTCGACTCGACCAACACCCAGAAGGCGCTCGAAGGGACCGGGATCTCGGTCCCGCCCCTGCCGAGCTACGCCGACAAGCTCTGGGACTACTGGGAGCGCAACCTCGATCCCGACCTGTTCAAGGACCGCTCCCTGTCCGGCGCGATCCGGGGCAAGACGGTGATGATCACCGGCGCCTCGTCGGGGATCGGGAAGGCGGCCGCGATCAAGGCCGCGGCCGCGGGCGCGACCGTCCTGCTGGTCGCGCGGACGCCCGAGAAGCTGGAGGAGACCAAGGCCGAGATCGAGGAGACCGGCGGCCAGGCCCACATCCACCGCTGCGACCTCTCCGACCTCGACGACGTCCAGAGGCTGGCCTCCGAGGTCCTCGCCGAGTACGGGAAGGTGGACATCCTCGTCAACAACGCCGGCCGCTCGATCCGGCGCTCGATCGAGAACTCCTATGACCGCTTCCACGACTTCGAGCGGACGATGCAGCTCAACTACTTCGGGTCTCTCCGCCTGATCCTCAGCCTCCTGCCGGCGATGCGCAAGACCATGAAGGGCCACAAGAAGGGCGGGCACATCATCAACGTCAGCTCGATCGGCGTGCAGACCAACACTCCCCGCTTCTCCGCCTACGTCGCCTCGAAGGCCGCCCTCGACGCCTGGTCGCGCTGCGTCGCCTCCGAGGTGATCGACGACGGCGTCCACATCACGACGATCCACATGCCGCTCGTGCGGACGCCGATGATCGCGCCGACGAAGATGTACGACGCGTTCCCGACGATCACGCCCGAGGAGGCCGCGGACATGATCTGCGACGCGATGATCCGCAAGCCGAAGAAGGTCGCGACCCGCCTCGGCAACTTCGGCGAGCTGCTCTACAACGTCGCCCCGAAGGCCTCCGACGCGATCCTCAACACCGCCTACAAGCTCTTCCCGGAGTCGAAGGCGGCGAAGGGCGAGAAGCCGAAGGAGCTGAAGGAGGGCGAGAAGCCCGCCAAGGACGAGGAGCTCTCGACCGAGGGCGTCGCCTTCGCCTACCTGATGCGCGGGGTGCACTGGTAGCAGCCCGGCGCAAGCACTGGGGCTGGGGCTTCGAGGATCAGCAGCCCGACCGGGCGGGCCTCGAGGCGATCGCCGCGCAGGTGCACGAGCGGCTCGGGTTCGAGGTCGGCGAGATCGAGGAGCCCGTGCCGCTCGAGGCGATCGAGCTGCCGAAGCCGCGCCTGGACCCGCCCGCGCCGTTCGCCGACCTCTTCAGCGCCGACCTGCACGAGCGCGTCTCGCACGCGCTCGGCAAGGCATACCGCGACGTGGTCCGCGGCTTCCGCGGCGAGTTCGAGCACGTGCCCGACCTGGTCGCCTTTCCGCGCTCGGCCGAGGACGTCGAGCTCGTCCTGGCCTGGTGCGACGACGCGAAGGCGGCCGCGATCCCCTACGGCGGCGGCAGCAGCGTCGTCGGAGGGATCGAGCCGCGGATGAGCGGCGGGCGGCCGGTGGTCACGATCGACATGCGCGAGATGGACCGGGTGCTCGAGGTGGATGCCATCTCGCGCGCGGCGCGGATCCAGGCCGGCGCCCTGGGGCCCGGCCTCGAGGACCAGCTCCGCGAGCACGGCTTCACCCTGCGGCACTTCCCGCAGTCGTTCGAGCACTCGACCCTCGGCGGCTGGATCGCGACGCGCGCCGGCGGGCACTTCGCGACGCTCTACACGCACATAGACGACCTCGTCGAGTCGGTTCGCGCGATCACCCCCCGCGGCGAGGAGTGGGAGAGCAGGCGGCTGCCGGGCTCCGGGGCCGGGCCCTCGCCGGACCGGATGCTGCTCGGCTCGGAGGGGATCCTCGGCGTCATCGTCGACGCCTGGGTGCGCGTGCAGGAGCGCCCGGTCCACAAGCTCTCGGCCGGCGTGGCGTTCGACGACTTCGCGCATGCGGCCGAGGCGGTGCGCGAGATCTCCCAGGCCGGGCTTTACCCGGCGAACTGCAGGCTGCTGGACGCCGTCGAGGCCGAGACGACCGGAGCGGGCCCGCCCGGCAAGTCGCTGCTGGTGCTCGGCTTCGAGTCGGCGCACCACCCGGTGGAGGCCCCGATGGAGCTGGCGCTGGAGGCCGCCCGGGATCACGGCGGCGACCCGGGCGAGATCCGAGGCCCGGGGCGCGGTGGCGGGAACGGGGCCGACGCCGTCGGCTCCTGGCGTCAGGCGTTCCTGGCCGCTCCCTACCTGCGCGACTCGCTGGTGGCCTGCGGCGTGCTCTCGGAGACCTTCGAGACCGCGATCACCTGGGACCGCTTCGACGCCTTCCACGCCGAGGTGATGGAGGCCGCGCGCAGGGCCGTCGCCGAGGCCTGCGAAGCGCCGGCCGAGGGCCGGGGCTCTCCACGGATCAGCTGCCGCTTCACCCACGTCTACCCGGACGGCCCCGCGCCGTACTTCACGGTGCTGGCGCCCGCCCGGCGGGGCGGCGAGGTGGCCCAGTGGGACGAGATCAAGGCGGCGGTCTCAGCAGCGCTGATGGACGCCGGGGGCACGATCACCCACCACCACGCGGTCGGGCGGGACCATCGCCCCTGGTACGACCGCCAGCGCCCGCAGCCGTTCGCCGATGCGCTGCGAGCGGCCAAGCGCGAGCTCGATCCCGGGGGAATCCTCAATCCCGGCGTGCTGATCGACCCCTGAGGGCTGGCGCCCGCCGCCGGAGTCGCGGACCCCTAACCTTCCGCATTCATCATGGAGGGCACGACCATGGAACGGCCCGCCGTGAGCGAGGAGCAGTCCTCGCCCGGCGAGGCCCCGCGCCGCCGCCGCGGCCCCGTGCGGGCGGCGATCAAGGCCATGCGCCCGCAGGAGTGGGTCAAGAACCTGCTCGTCTTCGCGGGCCTGCTCTTCTCCGGCCAGTTCGACGAGCTCGACGCGATCCTGTCCGCGACCGTCACCTTCGCGGCCTTCTGCATGGTCGCCTCGGCCGGCTACCTGGTCAACGACGCCCACGACGTCGAGGAGGACCGCCGGCATCCGAAGAAGCGCTTCCGGCCGATCGCGGCGGGGGAGCTCAGCATCCGCAGCGCGATCACGCTCGCCGCCGTGCTGGCCGTGGTCGGCCTCGCGGGCTCCGCCCTGCTGGAGGGCCCGGAGATCGGCGGCCTCGTCCTCGCCTACGGCGTCGGGACGACCCTCTATTCCTACGTGCTCAAGCACGAGGTGATCCTCGACGTGATGACGATCGCCGGCCTCTTCGTCCTGCGGGTGCTGGCCGGCGCCGTCGCCGTGGACGCCGACGCCTCGGCCTTCCTGCTGCTTTGCACCGGGATGGTCGCTCTCTTCCTCGGCTTCACCAAGCGCCGCCAGGAGGCGACCTCTGAGCTGCACGCCGGCACCGACAGCCGCCCCGTGCTCGAGCACTACTCGATCCCCTTCCTCGACCAGATGGTCGCGATGGTCACCGCGTCAACGGTGATGAGCTACGCGATCTACTGCGTCTACTCGCCGCTGATCGGCTCGAAGATGCTCGGCACCCTCCCGCCGGTGGTCTACGGCATCTTCCGCTACCTCTACCTCGTCTACGACCGCAAGGACACGCGCTCGACCGACGCCATCCTGCTCTCCGACAAGGGCATGATCGGCGCCGCGGTCACCTGGGTCGCGGCCGCGATCATCCTGATCGCGGCCTACAACTGATCTCGCGTCCCTCGAACCCTGGATTCGCCGTGCCCGGGGACGGATAATCGGGAGGTTGGCCTCGACCCTCGACGAAGACGCGCTCCTCGAGCGCGAGTTCCGGCCGCGCCGCCGCGGACGCCCTCGCCGCCGCGGCGGTCCTCTCCGGTGGCGAGCCCCTGAAGTTCGCCCATCCCCTCGTCCAGAGCGCGGTCTACGCGTCGGTCGGCGACGCGCGGCGAGCGGGCCTGCATCTCGGGGTGGCGGAGCTGATGCGGAGGGGCGGGGCTGCCCGCAAGGCGGTCGCAGTGCACCTGCTGAGCGCCGAGCGGGGCGGGGGCGACTGGGTCGTGGACGAGCTCGAGCTCGCGGCGGGGGAGGAGCTGCTGCAGGGCTCGCCCGAGTCCGCGGTCCGCTTCCTGCGCAGAGCGCTGGAGGAGAGCCCGCCCGAGGCCAGGCAGGGCCGGCTGCTGGTCGCTCTGGGCCTGGCCGAGACCGAGGCTGGCAGCCCAGAGGGCGCCGAGAGGCTCACGGCCGCGGTCGAGCTGCTTTCCTCGCACGAGGAGCGGGCCGGCGCGCTGCTCGCGCTGGGGACTGCGACGACCATGCAGGGGCGGATCACCGAGGCGAGCGCCGTCTACGAGCGTGGCCTGCGGGAGATAGCCGGGGTCGGCGGGGCCGTCGCACTCAGCCTCGAGGCGATGTTCTCGATCGGTCTCGACCACGACCGGGAGGCCCGGGTGGAGGCGCTGCCCCGCCTCGAGGAGCTGATCGCGACGCGGGGTTGGACGAGACGGCGACGGGACGGGCGCTGCTCGCCCACGCCGCCTCGGAGCGCGCCTACCAGGGCGGGCCGGTGGAGGAGCTGCGCGAGCTGGCCGAGCGCGCGACGGCCCCGGGGCTCGACGAGTCCGACCCGATGGCTTTCTGGGCCTGGTTCTTCACCGCCTACGCCTACAACGACTCGGACGACTTCGCGCTCGCCGAGCGCGCCGCCGACCGCGCGCTCGAGCTGGCTCGCGCGCGCGGCTGGGTCGTACAGGCGGCGGCCGCCTGCCACCCGCGGACGTTCTGCAACCTGCGCTGGGGGCGCGTGGACTCCGCCGTGGCCGACGCGCGCGCATCCGTCGAGGGCGCCGAGCGCGGATGGGGGGCCGGATTACCCTCGGGGCTCTCGGTGCTGGTCGAGGCGCTGCTCGAGCGCGGGGAGGTCGAGGAGGCCGCGAGGCACTGCGGCCTCCCCGGTGGAGACGACGGCTGGGAGCGCGGAATCGGCTTCATCTGGCTGCTGGACAGCCGGGCGCGGGTTGCGCTCGAGCGCGGGGACGCCGGCGCGGCGCTGGCCACCTTCGTCCGCTGCGGCGAGCTCGCCGACGAGGCGCGGATCACGAACCCCTCCGTGCTCGCCTGGCGCTCCGGCGCGGCGCAGGCCGCCGCCCGCGCCGGCGAGGCGGACCGGGCCCGCGAGCTGGCGGAGACGGAGCTGCGCCTCGCGCTCGACTTCGGCACCCCGCGGGCGATCGGCATCGCGGAGCGGACGCTCGCGCTGGTCGCCGACGATGACCCCGGCGAGCGCCTGCGGCACGCCCTCGGGGTCCTCGAGTCCTCGCCCGCCCGCCTCGAGCATGCCCGAACGCTCGTCGAGCTCGGCGCCGCGCTGCGCCGCGGTGGGCACAGGCGGGAGGCCCGGGAGCCCCTCAAGGAGGGCATGGACCTCGCCCATCGCTGCGGGGCGGCCGCGATCGCCGAGCGGGCGAGGGACGAGCTCGCGGCGGCCGGTGCCAAGCCCCGCCGGATCGAGCTGACCGGTGTCGACTCGCTGACCCCGAGCGAGCGGCGCATCGCGGCGATGGCCTCGGAGGGGCTGAGCAACCCCCAGATCGCCCAGGCGCTCTTCCTCACCCGCCGCACCGTCGAGATGCACCTCACCAACGCGTATCGCAAGCTCGACATCTCCTCCCGCGAGCACCTTCCGGCGGCTCTCACCAGCGGCTGACCTCGGCCGCACCGGCCCCTCGTGGAGGGTGACGAGCGTCACACAAGCGGCTTGATCCGTGCCTGGCACGAGGTCGTCGCCAAAACCCTGCGGAGGCTCCACGTAGCGAGCAGGGGACCTGCGGACGTACAAGGCCCCCTGCAACCGCAACGCGACGACAGGAGTTCATTCCGATGCACAGGAAGAGCGACAACAGCAAGAGGCGAGTCCGCTACTCCCCGCTTCACATCCTGCTGGGTGTGGCGATCCTCGCAAGCCTGGTGACCCCGCTGGCCTTCGCCGGCGCGTCCGGCACGACGGCGACGTCGGCCAAGGTCACCGACGCGAAGTTCAAGGGCCTGAAGCAGCGCGTGGCCGCGCTCGAGGCCCGGACCTCGACCCCGTCCGGCCCGGCCGGCGGCGACCTCCGGGGCCAGAACCCGAACCCGCAGCTCAAGGCGGACTCGGTCACGAAGGATGAGATCGCTCCCGACACGATCTCGCAGCAGGACATCGAGCCCGGCGGCGTCGGCATCCAGGAGATCGCTGGCGGCTCTGTGACCTCGCAACGCGCTGGCATTCGATCGGTGGGCTCCGAGGAGCTCAAGGGCGTCACCGCCCGCATCGGCGCCGGCGACGGCTCGAACAACACGTTCGTGGACGCCTCGGTCACCTGCCTGCCCGGCGAGATGCTGATCAGCGGCGGGTACGCGTGGACGGGCGACACGGCCGTGGACATGGTCGCCTCGGCGCCCGACGACCCGCAGACCGGCAACCCGAACAGACTGGATCGTGCGCGGACGCGCCTCGGCGCGGCCAATAGCCTCTTCGCCTGGGCGAACTGCCTCCAGGTCTGAAGACGTCGCGAGCGCCCTCGGGCGCACGCGGGAGCAGGGAGGGGCGGCCATCGTGCCGCCCCTCTCTCGTTCCGGCGCCGCGGCTGGCCGCGCGGCCAGTCTCGATAGGGTGCGGGCGTGGACCTGACGCTGACTCCGTCGGAGGCCTAGTTCCAGGCCGAGGTGCGCAAGTGGCTGCAGGAGAACCACCCGGGGCCGGCGCCGGAGGGGGATGACGACGCCGAGTTCGCGTTCCGGCGCGAGTGGCAGCGCAAGATGCACGCGGCCGGCTGGGCCGGGATCTCGTGGCCCGAGGAGTACGGCGGCAAGGGCGCGACGCTGATCGAGCAGGCCATCTTCAACGAGGAGATCGGCCGCCAGCGGGCGCCGATGCCCGCGAACGTGCTCGGGCTGGTGATGGGCGGCCCGGTCGTGATCGCGCACGGGAGGGAGGACCAGAAGGAGCGCTACCTCGACCCGATCCTCTCCGGCGAGGAGATCTGGTGCCAGGGGTTCTCCGAGCCGGAGTCGGGCTCGGACCTGGCGTCGCTGAAGACGCGCGCGGTGAAGGCGAACGGTGTCTGGAAGGTGACCGGGCAGAAGGTCTGGACCACCTACGCGCACGAGGCGAAGTGGTGCATGCTGCTTGCCCGCACCGACTCCGATGCGGCCAAGCACAAGGGCATCACCTACTTCATCCTCGACATGGACCAGCCCAACGTCGAGGTGCGCCCGCTGCGCCAGATCACGGGCGAGGCCGAGTTCAACGAGATCTTCATGGAGGAGGCCGAGGTCCCCGAGGAGGACGTCATCGGCGAGGTCGGCGGCGGCTGGAACGTCGCGATCACGACGCTGATGTTCGAGCGCGCCGGGCTCGGGGCCGCGGCGGTCATGGGGCTGAAGCGCTCGCTCGAGGACCTGATCGCGCTGATCAGGGAGAAGGGCCGGGAGGACGACCCGATCCTGCGCCAGAAGGTCGCCGAGCTCCAGACCGGGATCGAGGCGATGCGCCTCGGCGGCCTGCGCGCGCTGACCGCGACGATGAAGACCGGCATCCCCGGCCCCGAGGGCTCGCTCGGGAAGTGGCAGTGGGCCAGGTACAACCAGGCCCTGACCGAGCTCGCCAGCGAGGTCGCGGGCCCGGACGGCGTCACCGCCGGCAGCGAGTGGAGCTACCGCTTCCTGCGCTCGCGCGCCAACTCGATCGAGGGCGGCACCACAGAGGTGCTCCAGAACATCATCGCCGAGCGGGTTCTCGGCCTGCCGAGGCTCCGTTGAGCATGGTCCCTTCGATTAGAGAACCCGCGAAACAGGTGTGCTGGGTCCTGGGGCTTCCGCGGCTGAGGTAAGGGATGAACTTCGACTTCGACGACACCCAGCAGGAGATCAAGTCCACCGCCAAGGACTTCCTCGCCGCGCGCTTCAAGCCGGAGAAGGTGCGCGAGCTGGCCGAGTCGCGCAGCTACGACGACGGCCTCTACGGGCAGATCGCCGAGCTGGGCTGGCCAGGCATCGCAGTGGCCGAGGAGGACGGGGGCCAGGGGCTCGGCATGGTCGAGCTGGCGATCCTGCTCGAGGAGTCCGGCTACGCCTGCGCCCCGACGCCGCTGCTCGGCAGCGCCGGCGCCGCCCTCGTGATCTCGGCCGGGGGCTCGGACGCCCAGCGGGCCGAGTGGCTGCCGAGGCTCGCCTCGGGCGAGGCGACGGGCTCCTTCGGCGCCCTCGCCGACGGCTCCAGCACCCTCTTCTGCGACCTGCCGACCGCCGACGTCGCCGTGGTCTTCGACGGCGACGGAGCGCTGCTGGCGCCCGCCGGCGAGCTGGACTTCGAGCCGGTGGAGTCGATTGACGCGACCCGCTCCTACGCGACGGTCTCCGCGCCCGCGGGCGAGCCGCTCCCCGGCGACGTGGCCGGCGGGCGCGACCGGCTCGCGGTGGCGATCGCGGCCGAGCTCACGGGGATCGGCCAGCGCGCGATGGAGATGGCCGTCGAGTACGCGCGCGAGCGCCATCAGTTCGGCCGCCCGATCGGCGCCTACCAGGCGGTGGGGCACCGGTGCGCGGGCATGCTGCTCGACGTCGAGGAGTCGCGCTCCCTGACCTACTTCGCGGCCTGGGCGGCCGACGCCTCGCCGGACGACCTGCCGCTGGGGGCGGCGATGGCGAACTCCCGCGCCCTCGATGCCGCCTGGGAAGTCTCGGCCTCCGCCCTCCAGGTCTTCGGCGGCATCGGCTTCACCTGGGAGCACGACCTCCAGTTCTGGCTCAAACGAGCCCGCGTGGCCCGCGCGATGCTCGGCTCCCCGCGCTCGGAGCGCGAGCGGGTCGCGGAGCTGAGCGGCCTCGGCGCCGGCGAGCCGGCTCGGGCCTAGGCGTCGGGAAGGACTTTCGCGTCCGAGATGACCTCGGTGCGGCCGCCGCGCGTGAAGTGCACGTCCACGGTCTCGTTCTCGCCGTAGGAGCCGAACAGGCCGAGCGCCATCGCGGTCCAGCGCAGCCGGCTCACCTTCTCCTTGATGATCGGGCGCTTGAAGACGATCATGCCGTCCTGGATCGAGTAGACCTCGCCCTCGGGCTGCTCGGCGCCGTTGATGAAGACGTGGATCGGGCGCTCGGCGCCGCTCGGCAGGCGCACGCGCCGCCCGGCTTCGTAGCTCTCGGCCATCGCCGCGGCAGGTTACCCGCGGTGCGAGCCGGCCCCCATCGCAGAGGGCGCCGGCGCCCGCCCCTCAGCGCGTGAGCGCCTCGCGCAGGCTCTCGATCGCCGCATCGAGCGTCGGCGCATCCAGCGGCTGCTTGCGGATCGAGCCCACGTAGGCGACGAGCGCCCCGTCTCCCATCACGTCGAGGCCCGCCTCCGGGCCGCGCATGAAGCCCTTGCCCGAGACCTCGATCCGGGCCTGCACCCGCTTGTCCGGTGTGAACGCCCGGATCGCGTTGACCGTCCCGAGCCGCTCGCCGCTGAGGACCGCGGCGGCGCGTCCCCGTGCGTCCTCGAGGGCCTCGTCGAGGGTCTCGAACCTGGCCCGCTCGACCTTCGGGCCGCTCCGGACGGTGACCTTCCAGCTCAAGCGCCGCGGCGGGGCTTCTTGGGCCGTCGCGCGGGCGGGCCGGTGATCTTCTCCTCGCCCTCGCGCTCGGAGATCGGCACGTAGTCCACCTCGCGCCTGCCGGTGTAGATCTGGCGCGGCCGGGCGATCTTCTGCTCCGGGTCGTCCTTCAGCTCGAGCCACTGCGCCACCCAGCCGGAGGTCCGCGGGATCGCGAAGATCACCGTGAACATCTCCGTGGGGATGCCGAGCGCCTCGTAGATCAGGCCCGAGTAGAAGTCCACGTTCGGGTACAGCTTGCGGTCGGTGAAGTAGGAGTCGTCGAGCGCGCGCTTCTCCAGCTCGACGGCGATGTCGAGGAGCGGGTTGTCGCCGGTGATCTCGAGCACCTCGTCCACGTGCTTCTTGATGATCCGCGCGCGCGGGTCGTAGTTCTTGTAGACGCGGTGGCCGAAGCCCATCAGCTTCTCCTCGCGGTTCTTCACGCCCTCGAGGAAGTCGGGGATGTTGTCGGTGGTCTCGATCCGGCGCAGCATCCGCAGGACCGCCTCGTTGGCGCCGCCGTGCAGCGGGCCGTAAAGCGCGGCTACGCCGGCGGCGATCGCCGAGTAGGGGTCCACGTCCGAGGAGCCGACCGAGCGGACGGCGTTGGTCGAGCAGTTCTGCTCGTGGTCGGCGTGGAGGATGAAGAGCACGTCGAGCGCCCGGGCCAGGCGCGGGTCTGGCTCGTAGTTGCTCTCCATCTTCTTCAGCATCGAGAGGAAGTTCTCGGAGTATTTGAGCCCGTTGTCGGGATAGACGTAGGGCAGCCCGAGGCTGTGGCGGTACGCGAAGGCCGCGAGCGTCGGGATCTTGGCGATCAGCCTGATCGCCGCCATATAGCGCTCCTCGGGATCGTCGGTGTTGCTGGCGTCCGGGTAGAAGGTCGAGAGCGCGCCGACCGACGCGAGCAGCATCCCCATCGGGTGCGCGTCGTGGCGGTAGCCCTCGTTCATCTTCTTGATGTCCTCATGGACGTAGGTGTGGTGCGTGACGTCGTAGACCCAGCGGTCGAGCTGCGGCTGGGTCGGCAGCTCGCCGAAGACCAGGAGGTAGGCGACCTCCAGGTACGTGCTGTGCTCGCAGAGCTGCTCGATCGGGATCCCGCGGTGCTCGAGGATCCCCTTGGCGCCGTCGATGAAGGTGATCGCGGAGCGGCAGGAGGCCGTGTTGGTGAAGGCCGGGTCGTAGCCCATCATTCCGAAGTCGTCCTCGGAGACCTTGATCTGGCGCAGGTCCATCGTCTTGATGGTCCCGTCGGTGATCTCGACCTCGTAGCTCTCGCCGGTGCGGTTGTCGGTGATCGAGAGGGTGTCGCCACCCGCCTTCTCGCCGTCGCCTGAAGCCGCCGCTGTCTGGTCCTTGGTGGCCATCACCACCTCCTCGATCTCGGATTGCCGGTCCCGCAGTATCTCACGAGGGGTCAGCCGGTCAGCGAGGCGACCAGCGTCGGGGCGTCGAAGGAACCGTCGTGCGGGTGGCCGTTGACGAAGAAGGCGGGGGTGCCCGCGACGCCGCAGGCGAGCCCGCTCTCGACGTCGCGCTGGACCCGGCTCGCGTGCGCGCCCGAGGCGAGCTCTGCGGCGACGCGATCGGCGTCGAGGCCGAGCTCGCGGGCGCGGGCGACCAGGTCGCGCTCGGCGAGCGCCCCGCGCGACTCGTAGAGGCGGTCGTGCATCGGCCAGAACGCGCCCTGGGCCGCGGCGGCCTCGGAGGCCTCGGCCGCGCGCTGCGCGTCGGGATGGACGTCGCGCAGGGGGAAATGGCGGAAGGCGAACAGGAGGCGGGCGGAGAGCCGGTCGCGCACCCGCTTCAGGATCGGGAACGCGGCCGTGCAGTAGGGGCACTGGAAGTCCCCGTACATCACCAGCTCCAGCTCGGCCACCTCCGGCCCGTCCACGTGGTCCTCACCGGAGAGCGGAGGGCTGAGGGCGGGCGGGCTCACGGAGGCCGGGCTCCGCTAGCCGATCTGGACCTGGGCGGCCTCGACGTCGAAGTGGGTGATGCGCCGGAACTCGTGCAGGCGGGCCGCGATCTCCTCGGTCGTCAGCGAGCGGACGCGCTCGGTGCCGAAGTCCTCGACGTTGAACGAGGCGAGGACGGAGCCGAGGGCCATCGCCTGGCGCAGCACCTCCCCGTCGAGGGGCGATGAGCCGCCCTCCCGGTGGCTGTCGAGGTAGCCGAGGAACCCGCCGGCGAAGCTGTCGCCGGCGCCGGTCGGGTCGCGAACGTCCTCGAGCAGATAGCCGGGGATCGCGAAGAACTCCTCGCCGCTGAACAGCGCCGCGCCGTACTCGCCCCGCTTGGCGACGACCACGCGCGGTCCCATGTCCATCACCGCGCGAGCCGCGCGGGCGAGGTTGGGCTCGCCCGTGAGCATCCGGATCTCGGCGTCGTTCAGGAGCACGCAGTCGGTCTCGCCGATCGCGGCGACCAAGGACTCGCGCTCGGTTTCGATCCAGAGGTTCATCGAGTCGAGCCCGGCAAAGCCGGCGCCCTCGCACTCGGCGCGCACGCGGCGCTGCAGGTCGGGCTGGATGTTCCCGAGGAAGAGGACCTCGGCGGCGCGCGAGGCCTCCGAGAGCTTGGGGTCGAAGTCGGCGAACACGTTGAGCTGCGTGTCGTCGGTGTGCGCGACGTTCATGTCGTACTCGTAGTGCCCCTTCCAGAAGAAGGTGCGCCCTCCCGCGACGCGCTCGATGTCGTCGGTGGCGATGCCGCGGCCCTCGAGCGCGGCGATGTGCTCGTCGTCGAAGTCGTCGCCGACCGGCCCGACGATGCGAACCTCGGTGAAGAAGCTGGCCGCGAGGGCGAAGTGCACAGCCGATCCGCCCAGCATCCGCTCCCGTTCCCCGAACGGGGTGCGGACGGAATCGAACGCGATGGAGCCGACGACGGTCAGTGACATAGGCTGCGGGCGGTGAAGGCTATTCAGATCGAGGAGTTCGGGGGACCGGAGAAGATGCGCCTGGTCGAGGTCCCCGACCCCGAGCCCGGCGAGGGCGACGTCCTCGTCGAGGTCGCCCGGGCGGGGGTCAACTTCGCCGACACCCACGCGATCCGCAACGACTACCTCGCCGAGCAGTCCCTGCCGCTGATCCCGGGCGCCGAGGTCAGCGGCACCACCCCTGACGGCCGCCGCGTCGCCGCGGTGCTCGCGAGCGGCGCCTACGCGCAAAAGGTCGCGGTGCCCGAGCCCTGGCTGGTACCCGTTCCGGACGAGGTCAGCGACGAGCAGGCGGCGGCTCTGCTGCTGCAGGGGATGACCGCCCACGCCCTGCTGCACTTCTGCGCGCACGTGCGCGAGGGGGAGACCGTGGTCGTCGAGGCCGCCGCCGGCGGCACCGGCAGCCTCGCGGTCCAGCTCGCCAAGCGGGCCGGGGCCAAGGTGATCGGGCTGGCCTCGAGCGAGGAGAAGCGCGCGCTCGTCGAGCGCCTCGGCGCCGACGCCACCGCCGACTCCCGTGCGGAGGACCTGAAGCAGGCGATCCTCGCCGCCAACGGCGGCGAGCGCGCCGACGTCGTCCTGCACATGAGCGGGACGGGCTTCGAGGCGGAGCTGGGCGCGCTCGGGCCGCTGGGCCGGATCGTCGTCTTCGGCAACGCCGCGCGCCACCCCAACGAGGTCGCGACCAACTACCTGCTGCGGAGCTCGAAGTCGGTGCTCGGCTTCTGGCTCGTGCCGCTGGTGGTCAAGCATCGCGACCTCGTCGCCGCGATGGTCGGCGAGCTGCTCGGCGCGGTGGCCGCGGGCGAGCTCGAGGTCGTGATCGGCGGGGTCTTCCCGCTGGGCGAGGCCGCCCGCGCGCACGAGGAGATCGCCGAGCGCCGCAGCACCGGGAAGCTGCTGCTCGACCCCGGCGCCTGAGTTTTGACCGCCGATCCCTAACCTACCTGCCCGCATGAGCGAGAACCCCGCAGACGCTCCGGAGGTCGCCAGCTTCCGCGACCTCGGCCTATCCGAGGGCCTGCTGACGACCCTGGAGGAGCTCGGCTACGCCCAGCCGACCCCGATTCAGGCCCAGGCGATCCCCGAGCTTCTGGCCGGTCACGACGTGATCGGCCAGGCGCAGACCGGCTCGGGCAAGACGGCGGCCTTCGGCCTGCCGCTGCTCGACTACCTCGACCCGAAGGACCCCGAGACCCAGGCGATCGTGCTGACGCCGACGCGGGAGCTCTGCATCCAGGTCACCCAGGCGATGCGCGCCTACGCGGAGCACTTCGACGGCGTCAACATCGTCGCCGTCTTCGGCGGCGCCCCGATCCGGGACCAGCAGGCGCGCCTGCGCGACTCCGCCCAGGTCGTGGTCGCCACCGTCGGGCGGATGATGGACCTGATCTCGCGCCAGTCCCTGGTGCTGACGGCGGCGCGCTACGTCGTCCTCGACGAGGCCGACGAGATGCTCGACCTCGGCTTCATCGAGGACGTCGAGAAGATCCTGCGGATGTGCCCGAGCGGCCGCCAGACGCTGCTCTTCTCGGCGACGATGCCGGCGCCGGTGGCGCGCTTGGCCGAGACCTACATGTACGACCCCACCACGATCCGGGTGACGCCGCAGAAGCTGACCGTGGACTCGGTCGAGCAGGCATACGTCGAGGTGGACCAGCGCTCCAAGACAGAGCGACTGGTCGACGTGCTGAAGGCCGAGGAGCCCGAGCAGGCGATCATCTTCACCCGCACGAAGATCGGTGCCTCGAAGCTCGACCGCGCCCTCGCCGACAAGGGGCTGCGGGTCAAGGCGCTGCACGGCGACCTCTCGCAGGGCCAGCGCGACGGCGTGATGATCTCGTTCAAGGACCACCGCGTGCCGCTGCTGGTCGCCACCGACATCGCCGCCCGCGGCCTCGACATCGAGCACGTCACGCATGTCATCAACTACGACATGCCGAACACCTCCGAGATCTACGTGCACCGCATCGGGCGCACCGGCCGCGTCGGGCGCACCGGCCGCGCGATCACCTTCGTCACCCCGAAGCAGCGCGAGGACCTGAAGCGGATCGAGCGAGACGTCAAGGTCTCGATCGGCGAATGGGAGCGGCCCGAGGAGCGCCTCGAGCACGCGCCGCGCCCGCGCCGCCGCGCCGAGCGCGACGAGCGCCCGGCCCGCGCAGCGAGCGCCGGGGCGGAGGGCGACGGGGGCGAGGCCGCCGCGGCGCCCGAGGCCGCGAACGGGCTCGTCAAGCTCTTCGTCAACCGCGGCCGCCGCGGCGGCATCGAGGAGGAGGACCTGCGCTGGGCACTGACCGAGGGCGCCGTGATCCCCGAGGACGCGATCGGCTCGATCCGCGTGCTCGACCGCTTCTCCTTCGTCGAGATAGACCCCGGCCAGGCCGACCGCGCGGTCGAGTTCCTCGACGGCACCAAGCTCAAGGGCCGCCAGATCCGGATGGAGGTCGCCCGCTCCTAGCGAGCAGGAGCGACCTCAGCTCCGCCAGCATCGCCTCCGGCTCCTCGCTGACGTCCGCCCACGTGTAGCGCCGGAACTCGTCGCCGCGGCCCCGCGCCTCTCGCTCCCGCTGCCGGTCACGCTCCCAGGCATGGCGGGAGGCGTGGAAGCGGTAGCTGTCGAGCTCGACGGTGAGGCGGCGCTGCGGCCAGCGGCAGTCCACGCGGCGCCCGCCGGCAACGCGGTTCGTCTCCGGAAGCGGCAGGCCGGCGTCGCGGAGGCGGGCGAGGAACAGCGATTCCAGGCGGGAGAGGACGACGGGCTCGTCGCCATGGATGATGCGCCGCAGCTTCCTGCGGCCCGTCGCGTTGGGACGGCGGGCGAGAACGGCTTCGACCTGGCGCGGGGTGGTGCCGTGGAGCACGCCGGCTTCGTGGCACGCTCGGGCAAGCTCAGAAGCAGGCAGCGAGGAGGCGAGATCGACCAGCGTGCGCGGAACCGTGGTCACCGGGATCCCGAGATGCCCGGTGGCGTCGAGGTGTCGGGTGGCGTCGGGGAGGGAAGGGCGGTCCCGCGGTGAGGGACGAACACCGGCAGCGGGGGAGGGACGAACACGGGCAGCGGGCGAGGTCGAGCCCGGATCGCCGCCGCGGCCCCGAGCCCTCTCGCCTGCGCGGGCGCGGTGGACGATGACTCCGGGCACGCGGCGGTCGCCCGGTGCCAGCACCTCCGGACGCGGCGGCGCCCCCCTGATCAGCCGCCAGAGGTGGGCCGCGGCGCGTCCGGCGAGCAGGGCGCCCGGCCCACAGGCCTTGACGGCGGCGAGATACGCGGCATCGCGGCTGGGGGCGGCGTGGCCGACGCGGTAGACGCCGCGGTGGACGCGGATGAGGGTGCCGCGGCGGACGCGCTGGCGGATCTGGTGAACTGAAAACCCAGCAGCGAGGAGGTCGCTCCGCGTCACCACTCCGTGACTGCGACTCGCCATCTCCGCCAGGGCCTCATCGGCTGTCCTGCATTGGGGGGGCATATGCCCCCTAAGTCCGGACGGCCCCGGGCTCTCCCCCTGCGCTTTGGCGGCTGGGGTCTCGCCCCTACGGGTTGGAGGGCACGCGGCGCCGCGGCGCGCGCCCGTGAGGCTGGGTCGGCGCCTTGCCGGGGGCCCGGAGCTTCGGGATCGCGCGGGTCAGGGGCTCGCCCTTCTCGACCGTGAGCTCCTCGCCGTGGTGGGCGATGGTCAGCGGCCCGCCGCTCAGCAGCTCGTAGGTGACCTCCTTCGGCAGCACCTCCACCCGCAAGGAGCAGCCGCCGAACCCCACGCGGAAGGCCAGCATCGTGATCGCGTCGGGCAGCCGCGGGGCGAAGCTGACCCGGCCGCCGTGGTCGCGCATCCCGCCGAAGCCGGCGACGGCGCCGATCCAGGCCCCCGCCAGGGAGGCGATGTGGACGCCGTCGCGAGTGTTGTGCTCGCGGTCCTCGAGGTCCATCAGGGCCGCCTCGCCGTAGTAGTCGTAGGCCAGCTCGAGGTGGCCGACCTCCGCCGCGATCACGGCCTGGGTGCAGGCCGAGAGCGAGGAGTCGCGGACGGTGATCGCTTCGTAGTAATCGAAGTTCCGGAGCTTCTCGTCGGCGCTGAAGTGGTCGCCGCGGACGTGCATCGCGAGGACCAGGTCCGCCTGCTTGACGACCTGCTTGCGGTAGAGGTCGAAGTACGGCGCGTGCAGGAGCAGCGGGTAGCGGTCGGGGCCGTAGGCCTCGAAGTCCCAGGGGGCGTGCTCGGTGAACTCCTCGGCCTGCGAGTGGACGCCGAGTTGCTCGTCGAAGGGGATCAGCATCGCGTCTGCGGCGTCCCGCCAGGCGGCTGTCTCCTCGTTGTCCACGCCGAGCGCCCGGGCCTCGTCGGGGAAGCGCTCGCTCGCCAGGGCCGCGCCGCGGAGGTTCCGCTGGGCCATCAGGTTCGTGTAGAGGTTGTTGTCGGCGATCGCGCTGTACTCGTCGGGGCCGGTGACGCCGTCGATCCGGAAGTTCCCGAGCCCGTCGTGGTGGCCGAGCGAGCGCCACAGCCGCGCGGTCTCCACCAGCAGCTCGAGGCCGACCCCGCGGCCGAACTCCTCGTCCCCGGTGGCCTGCTCGTAGCGCAGCACCGCGTCCGCGATGTCGGCGTTGATGTGGAAGGCGGCGGCGCCCGCAGGCCAGTAGCCCGAGCATTCCTCGCCGTGGATCGTGCGCCAGGGGAACGCAGCGCCCTCCAAGCCGAGCTGCGCGGCGCGCTCGCGGGCCTGGGGCAGGGTCGAGTGGCGCCAGCGCAGCGCGTCGCCCGCCGCCTTCGGCGCGGTGTAGGTGAGAACGGGGAGGACGAATCCCTCCGAGTCCCAGAACGCGTGCCCGTCGTAGCCGGGCCCCGTCAGCCCCTTGGCGGGGATCGCCCGACGCTCGGCCCGCGCGCCCGCCTGGAGGGTGTGGAAGAGCGCGAAGCGGACCGCCTGCTGGAGCTCCGCGTCGCCGTCGAGGTGCACGTCCGCCCCGTCCCAGAACTCGTCCAGGTAGGCGCGCTGCTCCGCGGCGAGGCGGTCCCAGCCCGTATGGATCGCTTCGGCCAGGGCCGCCGCGACCTGGTCGCGGACTGCCGGCGTGGTGCGCTGCCGAGACCAGCCATAGGAGACGAACTTCACAACCCGCAGTGCCTGGCCCGCCGGCAGCTCGGTGCTGATCGTGATCCGCGCGAAGTCGTCCTCCGCCTCGCTGTAGGCCCCGACCTCGCCGGGCCCGCTGATCGCGTGCATCATCCCGGCGCCGACGCGGAGCCCGCTGGTCGCCGCGCGGTGCACCAGCACGGCGCCGGGCACGTCGAGCCCGGCCCGCGCCCACTCGCCGCGCAGAGGCGCCTCCAGCGCGGCGGCCGCGCGGGGGTCCTCGTGCATCGCCGGCTGCGGCTCGTTCGCTACCAGCTCGGACTGGAGCACGACGCGCGTCGTCTCGCCGACCGGCTCGACCTCGTAGGCGATCGCCGCGATCGCGCGCTGCGAGAACGAGACCAGGCGCGTGGAGCGCACGTTGACGGTCTGCCCGGCGGGCGAGCGCCACTCCACCTCGCGGTGCAGCGTGCCCGCGCGGAAGTCGAGCGTGCGCTCGTGCGAGACCAGGTCGCCGTAGCGGATGTCGAATGGCTCGTCACCGACCAGCAACCGGATCACCTTGCCGTTGGTGACGTTCACGACCGTCTGGCCGGACTCCGGCTGGCCGTAGGCGACCTCGGCATAGGGGAGCGGCCGCTGCTCGTGGAACCCGTTCAGGTAGGTGCCCGGCAGGGCCAGGGGCTCGCCCTCGTCGAGATTGCCGCGCAGACCGATGTGCCCGTTGGAGAGCGCGAAGACGGACTCGGTCTGGGCCAGGAAGTTGAGGTCGAGGCTGCGCTCGCGCAGCTGCCACGGCTCGACCGCGAAGTCGGCGTGCTCGATCACTCGCCCGCGAGCAGGTCGGCGAGGTCGTCCACGACGACGGTCGCGCCGTGCTCCCGCAGGGCGTCGGCCTGGCCCACCCTGTTGACCCCGACCACGCAGCCGAAGCCCCCGGCCCGCCCGGACTCGACCCCGGCGAGAGCGTCCTCGAACACGGCCGCCTCGCCCGCCTCGACGCCGAGCTTGCGCGCCGCCGCCAGGTAGGTGTCGGGGGCCGGCTTGCCCGCGAGCTTCTCCTCCGCGGCGGAGATCCCGTCCACGCGGACCTCGAGCAGGTCCTCGATCCCGGCCGCGATCAGCACGTCGCGGCAGTTCGCGCTGGAGGAGACGACCGCGCGACGCAGCCCGGCGTCCCGGGCGGCCTTCAGGTAGCGCACCGAGCCCTCGTAGGGCTCCACGCCGTCGCGCTCCATGATCGCCAGGACCAGCTCGTTCTTGCTGTTGCCGAGCCCCCGCACCGTGTTTGCGCCGGGCGGGTCGTCGTCCGCGCCCTCGGGCAGCTCGATTCCGCGAGAGGCGAGGAAGTCGCGCACGCCGTCGTAGCGCGGCTTGCCGTCCACGTAGGCGTCGTAGTCGTCGTGCGCATCGAAGGGCACCGGCTCCTCGCCACGCTCCTTCGCCCGCTCAGCGAGGAAGGCGTCGAACATCTGCTTCCACGCCTGCGCGTGCACCTTCGCGGTCTGGGTGAGCACGCCGTCGAGGTCGAACAGGCAGGCGCGCACCGCATCGGGGAGGCCGAGCATCGCGTGCCGGGGCTCAGTGCCCGGCGAGCTCCTCGATGCGCTCGATCAGGACGTCCCACTCGAACGGCTTGGCGACGACCCCGTCGGCGCCGATCTCGCGCATGCGGTCGGGCTGCTGGGCGTCGAGGTGGGCGGAGATCATCAGCACCGGCATCCGGTGGCCCGACTCGCGCAGGCGCTTGAGGGCGTCCACGCCCGAGAGCTTCGGCATCATCGCGTCCAGCAGGATCAGGTCGGGCTCGGCGCCGTCGCGGTGGCGCTCCAGCATCTCGAGGACCTCCTCGCCGTCGCGGGCGGTCAGCACCTCGTAACCGGACATCTCGAGCCGGCGCTCGAGCATCAGCAGCACGGTCTCGGAATCGTCGGCGACGAGCACGCGGGTCATCGCGTCGCCCCCGTCGTGGTGGGCGCTGCCTGCTCCGCGGTCGCGCGGCCATCCTTGGCGATCGGCAACACGAAGCTGAAGGTAGCGCCCTCGCCGAGCTCCGAGTCCGCCGAGATCGTCCCGCCGTGCAGCTCGACCAGCGATTTCGAGATGGCCAGGCCGAGTCCGGTGCCGCCGACCACCTGGGTCTCGCCGCTCTCCGCACGCCAGAACCGCTCGAACACGTGCTCGAGCTCCTCCTCGCGGAGGCCGGGCCCGTCGTCCGAGACTGCGAACTGGACCTCCCCGTCGGCCCGGGCCGCAGTCAGGCGGACCTCGGCCCCCTCGGGGGCGTACTTGTTCGCGTTCATCAGCAGGTTCGAGAGGACCTGGGCGATCCGGTCGCCGTCGGCCTGCACGTCGGGGACGCCGGGCTCGACGCTCACCGCCAGCTTCTGGTCCCGCTCGGCGAATCCGGGGCCCATCTGGCGCGCGACGCGCTGGGCGAGCGGCTCGACCGGCGTCGGCTCGGGGCTGATGCGGAGCTTGCCGGCATCGCTGCGGGCGAGGTCGAGCAGGTCGTTGATCATCTTCTGGAGCTGGCCGGCGCTGTCGGAGATGATCGAGGCGGCTTCGTGCTGCCGCGGGTTGAGGGCCTTGCCCTGGGCGGTGAGCATCTCGGCGAAGCCCTTGACCACCGTGACCGGCGTGCGCAGCTCGTGCGAGACAGTGAGCACGAAGTCGTCCTTCATTCGCTCGATGCGGTCGCGCTCGCGGGCGTTCCGCTCGAGCGAGGTGGCCATCTCGTTGAAGGCGCTGCCCAGCGTCGCGATCTCGATCGGGCCGCCCACCTCGACGCGGGTGTCCAGCTCGCCGCCGGCGAGCCGCCGCGCGCCCTCGACCAGGCGCGCGAGCGGCGCCCGCATCGAGTTGATGAGCCCCGAGAAGAGGATCAGCGCCGCCAGCAGGGCGCCCGCCAGCCCGATCACGACCAGGATCGTGGTGGTCCGGGTGTCGTCCCGCGCCTCGTCGCGAATGGTGTCGCGCGCGCCCTGCGTCGCGACCGTGAGGGA
This sequence comes from uncultured Solirubrobacterales bacterium, assembly GCA_963805235.1. Taxonomy (GTDB): domain Bacteria; phylum Actinomycetota; class Thermoleophilia; order Solirubrobacterales; family 70-9; genus DASSYK01. The sequence goes on from CAWDTF010000007.1 coordinate 408,114, forward strand.
ATCGGCGCCGGCGGTGACCGCGCCGGCGAGGCCCGTCTGCGCCGCGGCGGGAGGGCTGCGACCGGCGAGCGCGGGGAGGGCCACTCCCGTCCGCCATGAGCGCTCGGCGGCAACGAGGCGGTCGAGGCGGGCCGTGAGGACCTCGTCGTCGCCCACCCGCTCGCGAGCGCGCCCGGCCGCGCCGGCGAAGCGCTCGGAGGCCTGGCGCAGCGCCGCGGCGCTGGCGGGCCCCCGGGCTTCCGCCGGGCGGATCGCGGCCTGCTCGAGGATGAAGGCCGAAGTCATGCGCTCCGTCTCCAGCTCGAGCTGGAAGTAGCGGGTCGTCTCGTCCTCGAAGTCGACGCGGATCTGGAAGAGGCGGCCCACCCCCAGCAGCGAGACTGCGAGGAGCAGGGCGAACAGGATCACGAAACCGATCCGCAGTCGAGCCGTGAGGGATGGGTTGATTCTCATTTGCCGCGCCGCACGTGGGCCCGCTTACACTACCCCGGCCGGGGACCTCCACTGAATGCTCGCCTTCGCGCTCAGCCTCGTCTCCGGGCTCTCCTGGGGCATCTCCGACTTCCTTGGCGGAACCCAGAGCCGCCGGATGCCCGCGCTCACGGTGCTCCTCGTGACCCAGCCCGCGGGCCTCGCGATCGCGCTGCTGGCGCTTCCGCTGTTCGGCGCCGATCCCCTTCCGGCCCACAAGCTCGCGCTCGCCTGCGCCGGCGGCGTGGCCGCGATGGGCGCCCTGGGCGCCTTCTACACCGCGATGGCGATGGGGACGATGAGCGTCGTCGCGCCGGTCGCGGCGCTCGGCGTGGTGGTCCCGGTGGGCGTGGGGCTGGCACGCGGGGAGGCCCCCGGCGCGATCCAGCTCGCGGGCCTCGTGATCGCCGTGATCGGCGTGGTGGTGCTCAGCTACGAGGAGGACCCGCGCCACGCCGCCGTCGGCAGGAAGGCGATCGGGCTGGCGCTGGCCTCGGCGATCGGCTTCGGCGCCTTCTTCACGCTGCTCGACCTCGCCGCCGCCGACCGGCCCGGCTGGGCGATCGTCTCGGCCAGGGTGGGAGGGGCCGGGATGGTGCTGGTCGCGGCCGCCATCGTGCGGCCGCCGATCGCCGGAGTGCGGGGCGCGCTGCCGATCCTGCTGGCGATCGCGGCCTTCGACATCACGGCCAACAGCCTCTTCACGGTGGCCTCGACGATGGGGCTGCTGCCCCTGGTCGCGGTCGGGGGCTCGATGTACCCCGCGTTCACGATCGCGCTCGCCCACCTCTTCCTCGGGGAGCGGCTGCGCCGCCCGCAGCGCGCGGGCGTCGTACTCGCCCTGGCGGGCGTGCTCCTGATCGCCGGGGGCTCGGCCTAGCCTCCTCGCCTACGCCGGGGCCGCGAGCGCGACCCCGGTCAGCTCCGCCAGGCGCGCGATCGTCTCCGCCGGCTCGCGGTGGCGGATCGCGGTCATCCCGACCGCCTCCGCGCCCTCGCAGTTCTCGCGCAGATCGTCCACGAAGACGCACGCCTCCGGGGCGGCGCCGACCCGCTCGGCCGCGAGCAGGTAGATCTCGGGCTGGGGCTTGTGCAGCCCGACCTCGGCTGAGATCACGACGGAATCGAAGGCCGCGGCCAGCATCTCGCGGTCGTAGTGGCCGGTGCTCCAGGAGTTGGAGACGAGCCCGGTGCGGATGCCGCCGGCGCGCAGGCCGAGGACCGCAGCGACCATCCCGTCCAGGGGCGTCATCCCCTCGAACATCGCGTCGATCAGGCCCTCGCGGCCGGAGAGGCCGAGCCGCTCGCCGAAATCGCGCTCGAACTCCGCCTCGGTGACGGAGCCGGTCTCGAGCCGGCGCAGCAGTGCCAGCGCCTCGGGGTCGGCGCGGAAGAGGTCCTTGATCGCGCCGGGGTCGAGGCCCTCCGCGCTGCAGAAGGCGGAGAAGCTGTCCCACACCGGGGTGGTCAGCACCCCGCCGAAGTCGAAGAGGACCGCCTCGACGCCGCCGGCGATTCCGCCCGCGCCGGCCTCGGTGCGCTCGCGTCCATATTCTTCGCCCGGCATGGCGCAGGAGGCTAACGAGGAGGGCGCCGTCCCCGAGGCGCCCGAGGGGATCGACGCCGCCGGCGAGGCGCCCGAGGGGATCGACCGCGCCCCGGTCGAGGCCTGGTTCGAGGCCAACGTCCCCGGCGCGGTCGCGCCGCTCAGCTTCGAGCGCATCTCCGGCGGGCGCTCCAACCTGACCTTCGGCGTCGCCGACTCGGCCGGGCACCGCTGGGCGCTGCGCCGCCCGCCGCTCGGCAAGCGGCTCGGCTCCGCTCACGACATGGGCCGCGAGCACCGCGTGATCACGGCGCTCGCCGGCACTCCCGTCCCCGTGCCGCCCGTGGCCGGGTTCTGCGAGGACGAGTCGGTCAACGGCGCGCCCTTCTACGCGATGGAGTTCCTCGAGGGCCCGATCCTGCGCACCCCCGACGACGCCGCGGCCTTCCCCGAGGAGGCGCAGCGGCGCGCGATCGGGGAGCGCGTGGTGGACACGCTGGTCGAGATCCACGCCGTCGAGCCGGACGCGGTCGGGCTCGGCGACCTCGGCCGCAAGCAGGACTACGTCGCCCGCCAGCTCAGGCGCTGGCAGGGCCAGTGGGAGAAGTCGAAGACGCGCGAGCTCGCCAGCGTGGACGACGTCCATGCGCGCCTCGCCGCCTCGATCCCCGAACAGGGGCCCGCGACGATCGTCCACGGGGACTACCGGCTCGACAACATGATCCTCACGCCGGCGGGGGAGGTCGCCGCCGTCGTCGACTGGGAGCTCTGCACGCTCGGCGACCCGCTCGCCGACGTCGGCCTGCTGCTGGTCTACTGGTCGGAGCCGGGCGACGAGCTGATGCCGCTGTTCGCGCCGGCCACGATCGCCCCCGGCTTCCCGACCCGCGCTGAGGTCAAGGCCCGCTACGCCGAGCGCTCCGGCCGCGATCTCTCCGAGATCGACTTCTTCGTCGCGCTCGGCTTCTGGAAGCTCGCGATCATCCTCGAGGGCGTCTACGCCCGCTACTCGGGCGGCCAGTACGGCAAGACCGACGACGCCTTCGAGGAGTTCGGCCGGGTGGTGGAGGGGCTCGGCGACGCCGCCGCCGAGGCCGTCGGGCGGCTCGGCTAGGCGCGCGGCTACGCGCCGGGGCCGGGGGCGGCCGCGACCTGGGGCTCGGCGCCCTCGCCCCCGGCAGCGCCGGCTCGCTTGGCCGCGCGGTTCAGCTCGCGGCGGGCGATCACCATCTTGTGGACCTCGTCCGGGCCGTCGGCGACGCGCAGCATGCGCATGAAGCGCCACATGCCGGCGAGCGGGGTGTCGTCGGACATCCCAAGGGAGCCGTGGACCTGTATCGCGCGGTCGAGCACGTCCATGACGACGTTCGCGGCGACCACCTTGATCATCGAGATCGCCTGGCGGGCGCGGCGCTTGCCCTCGGTGTCCATCTGCCAGGCCGCGTAGAGGGTCAGCAGGCGGGCCTGGTCCACCTCCATGCGGGAGGTGGCGATGAAGTCCTGGACGAACTGCTTGTCGGCCAGCGGCCCGCCGAAGGCCTGGCGGCTGTTCGCGTGCTCGCACATCATCTCGATCGCCCGCTCGGCGCTGCCGATCGCGCGCATGCAGTGGTGGATGCGGCCCGGCCCCAGCCGGTCCTGGGCGATGACGAAGCCGGCGCCGCGCTCGCCGAGCAGGTTGGAGGCCGGGACGCGGCAGTCCGTGTAGCGGATCTCGCAGTGGCCGGGCCCATCCTCGTGGCCCATCACGGAAACGTTGCGGACCAGGTCGAAGCCCGGCGCGTCCACCGGGACCAGGATCATGCTCGCCCGCGTGTAGGGCGGCGCGTCGGGGTCGGTGACGACCATCGCGATCGCGAACTCGGCGCCGTTGGCGCCCGAGGTGAACCACTTGTGGCCGTTGATCACCCACTCGGCGCCGACCAGCTCGGCAGTGGTCTGGAGCGTCGTCGGGTCGGAGCCGGCGACCTCGGGCTCGGTCATCGAGAAGCAGCTGCGGATGTCGCCGTCGAGCAGCGGGCGCAGGAAGCGATCCTTCTGCTCGTCGGTCCCGTGGTCGGCGAGGATCTCCATGTTGCCGGTGTCGGGGGCGGCGCAGTTGAAGGCCATCGGCGCGACCACCGGGCTGCGGCCCATCTGCTCGCAGAGGATCCCGTACTCCCAGTTGCTGAGCCCGGCGCCCAGCTCCTCGTCGGGCAGGAAGAGGTTCCAGAGTCCCTGCTCGCGCGCCTTGGCCCGCATCTCGACGATCTGGGCCGGATAGGCGACCCCCGGCCGGACCTCGTCGTCGATGGCCTGCATCGCCTCGGCCTCGACCGGATAGACGTGCTCCTCCATGAAGGCCTCGATCCGCTCGCGGAGCGCCTCGACCTCCGGTGAGGGGTTGAAGTCCACGGCCGAAACCTACAGAGCGGACCCGCTCAGGGGCGCCAGGAGCGCCGCCGGTAGCGGGTGAACAGCTCCCCCTCGCGCTCAAGCAGCCAGGCCAGCTCGAGCTCCTCGACGTCCGGAAGGGCGCCCTCGAGGATGCGCGGACCGTCGCCCCCGGCGAGCTTCGGGGCGACGGTGAGGAAGAGCTCGTCAGCGAGGTCGTCCTCGCGCAGGCGGCCGTGGAGCGTCGGGCCGCCCTCGCAGAGGACCGAGCGGATCCCGCGCTCCTCGAGCAGCCACGCGAGCGCCCGGCGCAGGTCCACGCCCCCGGGGTGGCGCACGAGGCGCACGGAGGTCGCGGTGGGCGGCGGCTGCTCCTCGCTGGCGGTGAAGATCACGACGCGGCCGCCGCCGTCGGTGAAGAGGCGGGCGTCCCAGGGCAGCTCCAGCCGGTTCGAGACGATCACCGCGAGCGGGTCGTGGGTCAGCAGGGTGCGCTCGCGGTAGGCGCGCAGCGCGGGGTCGGGAACGATCCGGCCGTAGCGCTCGACGCGCATCGTCCCCGCGCCGATCATCACCGCATCGACCCGGGTCCGCAGCCGCTGGAGCATCTCCGTGTCGGCGCGGCTGCCGATCGGGCCCGAGCGGCCGGAGATCGTCGCCCGCCCGTCCAGCGTGGTGGCGAAGTTGAGCAGGACGTAGGGGCGGTCCGGGAAGGCGAGCGGCTTGTAGTCGAGCTCGGCGAGCTGCGCCGCGACCGTTGTCTCGGCGAGCTCCGGCAGCAGCCGTCGCAGCGAGTGGGTCTCGCCGGGGATCAGCTCGGCGTGGGTCACGTCAGCGCGCTTCCGATGACGCCGCGGTGGCTCATGTCCCCTCGATCTCCGCCAGGTGCTCGACGTTGGCGCGGTCATCAGCCTCGGCGCTGGGCTCGGCCGCGAACCAGGCGTCGAGGATCTCGCCCAGCTCGGCCTCGGAGGTGGAGCGGAGGCTGATGGCCAGCGCGTTGGCGTCGTTCCAGCGGCGCGCGCCCGCGGCCGTCTGCGCGTCGAGGCAGAGCGCGGCGCGGACGCCGGGGACCTTGTTGGCCGCGATCGAGGCCCCGGTGCCGGTCCAGCAGCAGACGATCGCCTGCTCGGCCCGCCCCTCGGCGACGTCGCGGGCAGCCGCCTCGCTGGCCCAGGCCCAGTCGTCGCGCTCGCCGGCGCCGAGCGCCCCGTGGGCGAGCGGCTCGTGTCCGCGCTCGCGGAGCTGGTCGAGCACCGCCTCTGCGACGCCCGTGCGCTCGTCGGCTGCGACGGAGATCCTCATCGCCCCGCAGCGTATGCCCGCGGGCGGGGCGCGCGAAGCCCGGTTCTAGCCGTAGGCCTTCCAGCCGGCGAGCTCGCGGCCGGCGAACTCCTGGAGCTGCCGGGCGTCGTCGCCGAAGATGCCCATCAGGTACTCCTCGATCTCGGGGGTCAGCTCGGGCTTCGGCGCCTCGGGGGCGTCGGGGTCGTGGACGACCTTCTCGACCATCCAGCGCATCCGCTCCGGGAGGCGGTCGAAGTTGCGGTCGAAGGACTTGAAGCCCGGGAGCTTCACGAGCTTCTCCATCCGCTGGTACTGGCCGGACTCCTTCGCGGTGGAGCGCTCCCACTCGCGGTCGAACTGCTCGGAGCTGAAGCTCGGGTCAACCCCCGCGAAGGCGAAGGCCCTGCGCATGGTCGCGTCGCGGTCGCTGCGCAGCTCCTCCTGGGTGACGATCTCGATCTGCTGGCGCGGGAACAGCTCGAGGTAGGGCTGGAGCTGCATCCAGTACATCGAGCGCGTGACGTAGGTCTGGTCGTCGCGCATCAGAACGTCGGCCATCGCGCGCGTCTCGTAGCCGGCGCCGGTGGCGTGGCGCCAGTGGGAGAGGATGCGGCTGATCGGGTCGCGCACCATGTAGAGGAGCTTCGCGTCGGGGATGTTGTCGCGGATGCGCTGGGCGACGCCCTGGTAGCGCGGCAGGTTCGTGTAGTGCGGGGAGGACTCGCCGCGCACCGGGAAGCGGTCGTCGAAGCGGCCCTCGTACCAGGGCAGGCCGAGGTCCCAGTTCAGCTCCTTGACGAAGAAGTTGAGCTCCTTCGGCTTCGACATGTCGATCTCGGGGTGCAGGCCGAGGTAGTGGTGGATGCTCGTGGTCCCGCACTTGAGCCCGCCGATGATGATCAGGTTCGGCAGCGCGGCGTGCCTGCGCCGCCGGCGCGGGACATTGCCCATGCGCTTCCGGTCGACCGCGTAACGCTCGCGCGCGCGCTCGCACATCGCCTCGTCGGCGGGGTCGTGCGCTGCTTGGGGCATGCCGGGGGACGGCCCCCGGCGCCTCTGTCCGAGACTCCCGGGTGGCTGCCATGGAGCCGGGTAGTGTGGCAACTCGGGGCCGAGATTGCCCGCTGAGGCGGGTTGAAGGCGCGGCGCCTATGCTGGCCCGGCCGTGGACGTCTTTCGCACGCCTGACGAGCGCTTCGAGGGCCTTCCGGGCTACGGCTTCGCGCCCAACTACGCCGAGATCGGCGGCCTGCGCCTCCACTACGTGGACGAGGGCGAGGGCCGTCCGGTCGTCTGCTTCCACGGCGAGCCGACCTGGGCCTACCTCTACCGCAAGATGCTGCCGCCGCTGGTGGCGGCCGGGCACCGAGTCGTCTGCCCCGACTACGCGGGCTTCGGCCGCTCGGACAAGCCGACCGACCGCGGCTGGTACAGCTACGAGCGCCACGTCGAGCTGGTCGGTGAGCTGCTCGCCGGGCTCGACCTGTCCGACGCGGTCGTCGTCGTCCAGGACTGGGGCGGGCCGGTCGGGTTGCGCTGGGCCACGCAGAACGCCGAGCGGGTCGGCGCGCTCGTCATCCTGAACACGGGCCTCTTCACCGGCCAGGTGTCGAAGGGCTTCCTCGCCTGGCGCGAGTTCGCCGAGAAGAACCCCGACCTCCCGGTCGGCTTCGTGATCCAGGGCGGCACGGCGACCGAGCTGCCCGACGACGTGGTCGCCGCCTACGAGGCGCCCTTCCCGACGCCGGAGTCGAAGGCCGGCGCGGCGCAGTTCCCGCTGCTCGTCCCGACCGCCGACGACGCGCCCGGCGCGGCCGAGATGCGCGAGGTGGTCGCCGCGCTCCAGGGCTGGGACAAGCCGGCGCTCGTCGCCTTCTCCGACCAGGACCCGGTCTTTCCCTTCCCGCGGGGGGCGAGCGCTTCGTCGAGTGGATCCCGGGGGTGGAGGAGCAGGTGCGCATCGCGGGCGCCGCGCACTTCCTGCAGGAGGACCGCGGCGAGGCGATCGCGGCGGAGATCCTGCGCTTTCTCGCCGATGGCTGAGAGCCGCGGCGCCTCGATCGAGGCGGAGCTCGAGCGGCTCCCATGGCGCGGCCCGGGCCCGGACCGGCCGGACCTGCCCTTGCCCCCGGGCCGCATGCCGCTGCGCCGCGGCGGGCGCTGGCGCAAGCGCTGGCGCTACGTCGGCGCCTTCGACGGCGCGTTCATGCTCTGCGCCGCGATGGTCGAGGTGGGCCCCGGGAGGCAGGAGTTCTGGGCGCTCTGGGACCGCGAGGGACGGCGGATGCGCGAGCGGACCCGGAAGCTCGCGCCCTTGGCCCGGCGCGAGGTGGCCCTGGAGGGTCCGCGCGTCGCCGTGCGGAGCGGCGAGGTGGAGATCGAGCTCGAGCTCGCCGGCTCGGAGCCGATCGAGGCGATCTGCCCCGGCGGCCCCGGCGCCTACACCTGGACCCGCAAGCGGGCCGGGTTCGCGGCGGCGGGCCGGATCGCGGTGGCCGGCGCCGAGCACCGCTTCGAGGGCCGCGGGGTGGACGACGAGTCGGCCGGCTACCACGCGCGCAGGACCTCCTGGCTGTGGTCGGCCGGCGTCGGCGAGGCCGCGGACGGCCGCGAGATGGCCTGGAACCTCGTGAGCGGGGTCAACGACCCGCCCGCCCGCAGCGAGCGAGCGATCTGGCTCGACGGGCGGCCGAGCGAGCCGGAACCGGTCGGCTTCGAGGGACTGGAGGCGATCGCGTTCGCGGACGGCTCGCGCTTGCGCTTCGCGGCCGAGGGCGGGCGGGCGCGCAGTGAGGCCGTCGGGCCGCTGTTCCGCTCGGACTACGAGGCGCCCTTCGGCTCCTTCGCCGGGTCGCTCGCCGGGGTCGAGCTGGCGGCGGGCCTGGGGGTGATGGAGCGTCACGATGCCCTCTGGTGAGCCGCCGCCGCTGTTGCGCTCGCTGAGCCGCGAGCAGTGGCGGGAGGTCGCCGCTGGCGCCTACCACCGCTTCGGCGAGGTGCAGCTCTCAGACCGCGCCGCGGCCCTCGCCTATTTCGGGTTCCTCTCGCTCTTCCCGGCGCTGATCGTGGCCATCGCCGTGCTCGCCCTCGTCGGCGACTACCCCGAGACCTACCGGCGATCATCGACGCCCTGCGCGATGCGGCCCCGGGCACCGCCGTGGATGCGATCGACAGCGCGCTGCGCGAGGTGCTGCGGGAGGAGGCGCGACGCGCCTGCTCGGCATCGGCTTGCTGTTCTCGTTCGTGACGGCCTCGGGAGCGACCGGCGCCGCGATCCGCGCCCTCGAGACGATCAACGGCACGCGGGAGAGCGCGACCTTCGTGCGCAGCAACCTGACGCGGCTCTGGCTCACGCTGGCGCTGATGGCCCTGTTCCTGATCGCGTTCGCGGCGCTGGTCCTGGCCGGGCCGCTGTTCGGCTCGATCGCCGAGGGCGCGGGGCTCGGCGACGCCGGGCGCACCGCCGTCTCGCTCGGCCGCTACCCGGCGGGGCTCTGCGCGCTGCTGGGGGCGACCCTGCTGCTCTACACGCGCGCCCCCGCCGGCGCCCCGCGGCGGCTCACCGACCACCTCCCGGGCGCGCTGCTCGCGGCGCTCGTCTGGGTGCTCGCCTCGGCGGGGTTCTCCCTGTACGTGGCCGAGTTCGGCTCCTATGACGCGGCCTACGGGTCCGTCGGCGCCGTGATCGTGCTGCTGGTCTGGATCTACGTCAGCGCGGTCGCCCTGCTCCTCGGCGCGCTCGTGAACCACCAGCTCCTGCGGGTGCGCGGGCTGTTGTGAGCGCGTTCCCGCTGGCCTTCGACCCCGGCTCGGGGGTGGACCGCTTCATCCGCGGCGCCGAGGAGTTCTTCGGCCGCCTCGGCGACATCGGCTGGCCGGCGATGGCGCTGGCCCTCGCGTTCTACCTCGCCCACCTGCTGGCCCGGACCCGCGCCTGGCAGAACGTGCTGCGCGCGGCCTACCCGCGCGAGGAGGTCCCCTATGCGCAGATCACCGCCGCCTACCTCGCCGGCGCCGGCCTCAACAGCTTCATCCCCGCGCGGGTGGGCGACGCGGTCAAGATCTTCCTCGCCAAGCACTCGATCAGGCGGCTCCTCCTACCCGGCGATCGTCTCCTCGTTCTTCGTCCAGTCGGTCTTCGACACGACCGCCGGGATCCTGGTCTTCATCTATGCCCTGACGCAGGGCCTGCTGCCGCGCCCTCCCGAGCTGCCGGACCTGCCGGCCTTCGACATCTCGTTCTGGGCGGAGAATCCGCGCCTGCTGGTCTTCTTCCTGACGGCGCTCGGGATCGGACTGATCGCACTCTTCGCGGTGCTCGCCCGCCGGGTCCAGGACTTCTGGTCGCGGGTGAAGCAGGGGGTGGTGGTGCTCACCGACGTCCGCCTCTACCTGCGCACTGTCGCCTCCTGGCAGGGCGTCGCCTGGATGATGCGCTTCTTCGCCTTCTGGTTCTTCCTCGAGGCCTTCAACATCGGCGGCTCCTTCGAGAACGTGATGCTGGTGATGAGCGTCCAGGCGATCGCCACCCTCCTGCCCCTCACCCCGGGCGGCGCCGGCGCCCAGCAGGCCCTGCTCGTCGCCACCCTCAGCGGCCCGGGCCCGATCGCCGTCCTCACCTACTCCGTCGGCCAGCAGATCGCCATCGCCGCCTGGGCGGCGTTCCTGGGCTTCGCCGCGCTCGCCTTCGTCTTCCGCACCACCGACTGGCGCACGCTCATCCGCCACGCAGGGGCCGAGGCTGAGGAGCACCAAGGGGCTCATCATTGAGCTGGCGGAGCGATCGGCTGACCGGCGGAGGTCCGTCGCCGTCTCTCTCAGCTGGTTCAGTCGCGAGCACCCGGCGAGCAGACGATCCTGAGTTCGGGCCCTGGCACTCGCCCGCGCGACCGACCTAGCGCTGTCGCGGTAAGGGGGACCGCTCCCGCCTTCCATGCGAAGGGCCGCTTCTCGTCCAAAGCGGATCGAGTTAGTCAGCCCACCAGTCGCGCTGGCCCTCGACGTCTTCGCGCGGATCCTGACCGAGATTGGGCGCGCCGATGACGATGATCTCGAGGCCCTCCGGCCCGGCCTCGTAGCCTCGCCAGGTACCGGGCGGGACGCGGACCGCGTCCCACTCCTTGAGCTCGACGATCTCGTCGTCGAGCTTCATCCGCCCGCTCCCGCGCACGACCACGTACACCTCCTCCTGCTTCTTGTGCGTGTGGCCGTACGGAAAGCGATAGCCGGGCGGGACGCGCTGGTAGCTCAGGCCGGATTGCTCGAGCTCGAGCGCCTTGGTCGCCATGCGGAACTCCAGATCCGGAGCGCCATCGAAATTGGACCCGACGTCCTCCAGGTCCTCCTTGAGGTTCCTGAGCGTGAACGGCACGGCCGCAATCCTACGGTGCCCGCTATCGGAGCTCTAATCGAAGGGGCGACCCCTCGGTCGTGAAGCGATCGACCAGCGCCAGGGAGGTTCCTCGCCCGGCGGGAACATGTAGTGGTCCCTGCCCGGAAGCGTCTCCAGCGGGACCAGGGCCGGGTCGTCCTCGAGGTCCAGCCTGATGCTCGAGGCGGCCTCGATCTGCCGGGTCGAGGCGATGCGCACGATCCGCTCCCAGGCTTGACCGGGCCGGTACAGCCAGTACGTGACCCTCACCGGCCCGCCCGCGCGCCGCAGGTCCTCCACCGACGCGAACGCCGTCACCCGCCGGTTCGACGCCGTCAGCCCGACCCGCGGGCCCGGCAGCGCGCAGCTCGGGCGCCGGCAGCGGCGGAAGTCCACCGGCAGCAGCGGGCCGGCGGCGCCCAAGGCGGCGACGGGGGCGGGGGCCAGCGCACGGACGAGCTTGCCGATCGGGAAGCCGTAGGCCAGCGCCAGTGGGTTTCGTCCGCAGGGGACCGGATGGCGCGGCGCGCAGGCGATTCGCCGCCCGAGCGCCTCGCCCAGCTCCCGCGCCGACCTCCCGGGCGGCGCGGCCGCCAGGGACGCCACCGCCGCCGCGACCAGCAGCGCCACCAGAGCCACCAGCGCGACGTGCTCGACCGACGCCGCTCCGCGGGTCCCGCTGTCGCTCGCGGTTCCGCGGAACCGGCCGGCCCTCGTCGCGCGCGTCGCCGTGTTCCCGCACATCCCCGCAGGGTGCCGGCCGGGCCGTCAGGGGATCCGCCCGGATCGTGCCGAAAGGCGAACGAGGCTTCGCTCTATGATCGGCGGCATGGAAGGCGGATTCGGAGGGCTGTTCGGCGATCCCGAGGAGATGCGGCGCCGGATGGAGGAGCTTCAGGAGCAGATGGCCGGCGCGCAGAAGGTCGCCTGGGCCGACAACGCGATCAAGCTCGCCGTCGAGATGACGGTGGCCGCGATCTCATCGCTGGAGCTGAAGGGCTCCAGCGACGAGCAGGCCGCCCAGGTCCGCGACGCGATCCGTGTCGTCTTCCCCGAGGCCGTGACGCTCGTGCGCGAGGCGCGCGAGGGACTCTCCTAGATCCGGGTGGCCCTCCCGGTCCCCTCCACGGGCGGCACGGCGGTCGTCACCGGGGCGTCATCGGGGATCGGGGTCGCGATCGCCCGCGAGCTGGCCTCCCGCGGGCACTCGCTGACGCTGGTCGCCCGCCGCGAGGAGCGCCTGCGCAGCCTCGCCGACGAGCTCTCCCGCGAGCACGGGATCGACGCCGGGGTGCACGCGGCCGACCTGCGCCGCCGCAAGGCGCGCGAGCGCCTGCAGCAGGCCCTCGCCGAGGAGGGCCGCTTCGCGGAGGTCCTGGTCAATAACGCGGGCTTCGGCTCGCGCGGCGAGTTCGTCACGAACGACACCGGGCGCATGGTGGACATGGTCCGGCTCAACGTCGAGGCGGTCGTGGACCTCACCGGGCGCTTCCTGCCGGGGATGGTCAACCGCGGCCGGGGCGCCGTGATCAACGTCGCCTCCACCTCCGCCTTCCAGCCGCTCCCGGGGTCCGCCGTCTACGCCGCCGGCAAGTCCTTCGTCCTCTCCTTCAGCGAGGCGATCCGCACGGAGCTGCGCGGCAGCGGCGTCACGGTGACGGCGGTCTGCCCGGGGCCCGTGAAGACGGAGTTCACCGAGGCCGCCGGGATGGCCGGGGTGGAGAGCGCGACGCCGGACCTGATGTGGACCTCGGTCGAGGACGTCGCCCGCTCGGCGGTGGACGGCGCCGCCCACGACAAGCGCGTGGTGGTGCCGGGGACCCTCAACCGCGTCGGCGCCCTCGCCGGCCAGCACAGCCCGCGCGCCGTGGTCCTGCCGCTGATTCAGCGGGTCTGGGGCGCCGCCACCTCGAGAGGCTCCTCCGCGGACTGATGCGCTCGCTCGAGGCCCGCGGCGTCGAGCTGGGCTGGAGCGAGCGCGGCGCCGGGCCCGCCGTCCTGCTGGTCCACGAGACCGCGACCTCCTCGGCGGCCTGGGCCGGGGTCGCGGAGCAGGTGGAGGCGCTGGGCGGCCGCGCGATCTCATACGACCGCCGCGGCTGGGGCGCCTCCGGCGAGCCCGTCGGGTACGCCCGCACCACCGTCGAGGAGCAGAGCGAGGACGCCGCGGCGCTGATCGAGGGGATCGGCGCCGCCCCGGCCGTCGTCTGCGGAGCGGGCCTCGGGGCGGTGATCGCCCTGGACCTCCAGCTCCGCCACCCCGGCCTGGCGCGGGCCGCCGTCCTGGTCGAGCCGCCGCTGCTGGCGCTCGTGCCCGAGGCGACCGAGATGCTCTCGGCGGACCAGCGCGCCGCTCGAGGCCGTTGCGGGGGAGGGCCGCGAGGCCCTGGTCCGCCTCTACCTCTCGGGAGGGCTCGGCGCGCTGGCGGCCGGCGTCGAGCGGCTCCCCGCCGAGGCGACCGAGCCCGCCCGCGAGCGCCCCGCGAGCGTCGTCGCCGAGATCGGCGCCGCCGCGGCGTGGGCGATGCCGATCCTGCGCCTGGGCGATGCCGACCCGCCGCCGGCGGTCGTGGTCTCGGCCTCGACGCCCCCGGTGCTGCGTGCGGCAGCCGCGGCGCTCGCGGCGCGCTACGGCGATCAGCCGCTCGAGCTGGCCGGCGGCGCGGCGGCGGTCCCCCCTCCGCACATCGCGGACCCGGCCGGGCTCGCTCGGATCGCCCTCGCGACCGTCAGCGCGGCTCGGCGCTGATCTCGATCACGCCGCCGCGCCGGGCGAGCACGGCGCCGCCCTCCAGCAGGACGGCGATGATCGCCGTCGGTACCGCGGCCAGCACCGTCACGATCACGTCGATGACGTAGGCGGCGAGGGCCTTGCCGCGCCCGGGGCGGAGACGGCCGGAGGCCGCCTGCGAGGCGAAGTCGCGATGGAAGGTGAGCAGGTTCAGCAGCGTCTGCCACATCGAGGCCATCCCTGCCGCGACCGGGAAGCGCAGCTTCGTCACGCGCAGCCCGCGCTCGGCGGCGAGCAGCTCGGCGCTCTGCGGCGAGGGCTTCAGCGAGCGGTCGCCGGGCCTCAGGGCGGCCCAGTTCTCCGCCCCGAGCCAGGCCTGGAGGCTGACCGAGTTGGGGGCGCGGACAACGAGCGGCTGCGGGCGAGCGGCGCCGTTGCCGTTCGGCCCAGCCGATCCGAAGAGCTCCTCCGCTGCGTCGAGGCCGCGGGTGGCGGCGCGGTCCACCGTCAGCCCGCAGCGCTCGCAGCGATCCACGATCTGGTCCTCGCGCGGGCCCCAGCCCTCGGTCTCGACCCAGACGAAGAGCGGCTCGCCGCAGGCCGGGCAGCGCGGCCGCGCCGGGTTCCGCTCCCTCCTCGAGGCTGACCGAGCGCTTCCGCGATGCCCTTCCCAGCGCCACGCTCAGGCCTCGGCCGGCACGGTCTCGCGCTCCTTCTCGACCTCCCAGTCGACGTCGAAGCGGCGGAGCCTGCCGAGGAAGTCCCCGGGCGGGAAGGCCTGGGAGGGCGCCAGCGCGCCCGAGCGGGGGATGCCTCCCTGCGCGGCGATGATCGCCCCCTGCACGATCGCGGCGGCGGTGAGCCCGTAGACGTCCGAGCCGCGGATCACACCGCGGCGTGCCTTGTGCCCGCGAACCACGTCGCAGGCGATCGTGAAGCGCGCCGCGGCGCGGTCGGCCTCGCTCGGCCCCTCGGGGAGCCGCGAGATCGCCGTGCCCAGCGCCCTGCGGAGAGGGGTTCGCAGCGCGAGCTGGGCGGGGCGGGTGAAGGGTGCGAACAGCCGCGCCAGCGGCCCGGAGACGAAGCTGGAGATCGAGATCATCGTCCGCACGCGCCGGGTCGGGATGTGGCGGGGGACCGTGATCTGCTCCCCGGCCGGGTAGCGGCCCATGCGCTGGCGGCCGATCGGCTCGCCGAAGTCGAAGGTCCCCCGGCCGACGCTCTGCGAGGCGGGCATCCACTGGAGCTTCCGCCACTCGACGTCGCCGCCCTTCAGCATCTCCAGCGCCGAGAGAATCGTCCCGCGGGTCATGCCGAAGCCGGCCACCGAGTACGCGAGGACGACCTCGTCCACTTCGCCCATCCCGTCCGCGGTGAGCGCCGCGATCATGTCCCCCGGCAGGTAGTCGAAGCCCATCGCCGGGATCACGACCGTGCCGGCGGCCTCCGCACGCGGGCCGTAGCTGTCGAACGCGAGCCGCATGTAGGGCTGCTCGCCGGTGGTGTCGAGGTAGTGGGTCGAGGTCTCAACCGCGGCCTTCAGCAGCGGCTCGCCGTGCAGGGTGAACGGCCCGGCGCAGGCGATCACGGCGGCGCAGTCGCCGAGGAGGGACCGCAGGGAGGCCTCGTCGTCGAGCGCGGCCTCCTGTACGCGGACGTCCCCGCCGAGCTCGGCCGCCAGCGCGTCGAGCTTGGGCCGGCTGCGGCCGGAGAGGACGAAGTCGGCGCCCGCGGCCTTCAGCTCCGCGGCGACGAGCCTTCCCGTGTACCCGGTCGCGCCGTAGACGGCGATCGGACCGCGCTGGCGTGATCGCAGGGGCATCCCGCCCGATTCTAGGAGGCGCCCGCCGCCGGCCGCCCCGGCGCTAGGCTGCGGCAATGCAGCTCCGCGAGATCATGACCGCGGGGGTCGTCACCGCCGGTGAGAGCGACGAGGTGCGCGCGGTCGCGCGCCTGATGCGGGACCGTGGGGTCGGTTCGGTCGTCATCTGCGATCCCGAGGGCGGCCCCAGCGCGATGATCACCGACCGCGACGTCGCCGTGCGGATCGCCGCCGCCGACGAGGACACCGCGGCGCCCGTCGGCTCCCACGCCTCCCGGCCCCTGATCACAGGCGAGGCCGAGATGGATCTCGAGGAGGCCGCGGCGCTGATGGTCCAGCACCGCGTCCGGCGTCTCCCCGTCCTCGACGGGGGCCGGCTGGCGGGCATCGTCACCCTCGACGACATCGCCGTCCGCACGGGCAACCTCGAGGTCGCTCAGCGGATGACGGCCGACGTGATCGAGGGCGCGCTTCCGGAGTTCTACTTCCACGAGCGGGGCTAGCCGGAGGTCTTGCGGCGGAACACGTCGTCCACCAGGGAGGCGACGCGGTCGAGGAAGAGGATGCCGTCGAGGTGGTCGAGCTCGTGCAGCACGCAGCGGGCCTCGAAGCCCTCGCAGCGGAGGCGGCCGTCCGCGTGCTCGACTGTGACGCTGGTGGCGCGGCGTACGTTGGCCGTCAGCTCCGGGATCGAGAGGCAGCCCTCACGCATCACCTCGCTGCCGTCCGCCTCGACCACGCGCGGGTTGGCGAGGATGAGCCGGCCGTTCGAGGTCTCGGCCTTGGGATGGCCGCTGACGTCGACGGCGATCAGGCGCACCGCCTCGCCGATCTGCGGGGCGGCGATGCCGACGCAGCCGGGGTGGGCGAGCATCGTGTCGAGGAGGTCGCGGCTGACCCGCTCGACGTCCGCGGGCTGGGCCGGCGCCGCGACCTGCTTCAGGGCTGGATGGGGATAGAGGAGGACGTCCCGCTTCACAGGGCGTCGGCCGAGAGCTCGCGCAGGCTGACCTCGAGCCCCTCGCGCTCGCCGATCGCGCCGAGGGCCGAGCGCAGCTCGCCGGCGTCGGCCTCGCCCGCCGCGATCTCCATCAGCATCACGTAGAGGGGCTCCTCGACGCCGCTCCCGAGCCGCGTCTCGAGGCCGGTGATCGAGACGCCGCGATCCGCCAGCTCGGACGAGACGGCGTGGACGATGCCGGGGTGGTCGGCGCCGTAGACGCTGAGGACGTGGGTCGGCCGCGGTCCCCCGTCGAGCTCGTCAACCGGGCTAACCGCGACCGCCTCGAGCCCCAGCTCGGCGCGCACCGCCTCCAGGCGCCGCTCGAGCTCCGCCGGCTCGACCGCCTCCGGCAGGGCGACGATCAGCATCACGGCGAAGTGCCCGCGCAGGATCGACATCTGCGAGTCCTCGACGTTCCCGCGCAGGTCGAGCAGCACGCGGCTGATCGCCGCGACGATCCCGGGGCGGTCCCGCCCGACGGCGCTGAGTGCAAAGAGACGCATCGCACCTAACATACGCGCCCCCGAGGGCAGCCCTCGGCCCCGATGAGCCCAGCAACGGACACTTCCTTCGTCGCCGCCGAGACCGCCCGCGCCAAGTGGGTCGCGCTCGCGGCCGGCCTCGCGGCGGTCGCCTTCATCGTCGCCTCGATGGTCGCGGGCCCCGCGCTCTCCGATGTCCGCCAAGGGAGCGCCGCCGACCTCCTCACCGCGTACGACGACGATCCGGCGAACGCGGTGATGATCCCCTCGATCCTCCGCGCGCTCAGCTTCCTGCTGATGGCCGTGCCCCTGCTCTACCTCTTCAAGGCCGCGCGCGACCGCTCGCCTCGGGTGCGCCGCGAGTTCATCGGCTTCTTCCTGATCGGGCCCGTCCTGATCGCCGCCCAGTTCGTGCTGCTCGGCACCTCGCTCGTGAGCGTCGGCGAGGACTTCGTCGCGCAGGACCCGGACCCGGGGGTGCAGGAGCGGGTGGCCGCTTCCGACGACGAGGACGAGGTGGACGAGGAATCCGAGCGCGAGGAGCTGGCCGACGATCTGATCGAGGACTCCGGCGGGGTCTCGACGGCCCAGTTCATGAGCCTCGCGGGCTTCCTCGCCCTCGGGATCGCGCTCATCTACGCGGGCCTGTGGGCGATGCGCACCGGCCTGCTCAGCCGCTTCAACGGCAGCTTCGCGATGGCGCTCGGCGTCGTCTGCGCGGTCCCGTTCTTCTCCCAGATCGGCGCCTTCGGCCTGGTCCTGTGGATGGCGTTCCTCGCCGTCTTCTTCGGCCGCAACGTCAACAGCCGCCCACCGGCCTGGGTGGAGGGGCGCGAGATCCCCTGGCCGAAGCCGGGCGACCCGGTGCAGCCGCCCGCCGGTGGCACGGTCGAGGGCAGCGGGCGCGAGGTGCTCGAGAGGCCGCTGCCGGAGGGCGACAGTCGGCCCGAGGACGGCGATGCGGTCGCTTCGGGTGACGCTGAGCCCGCGGCCGGCGAGACCCTGGGCCAGCAGCGCAGGAAGCGCAAGCGCCGCGGCTAGGCCCCTTCGGGCGACAGCCACCGGCGCGGATAGGCTGGCGCCCGCGGGCGGACGCCCGCCAGTCCACACAAGGCGGGGGACGGGCCTCCGCGAAGGGAGAAGAATGACCGCACACACGCGTGCAAAGGGCGTCTTGACCCTCCTCGCCACGGCGCTTCTCGCCGGCGGGATCGTCGCCGGCTGCGGCGACGATGACGACGGGGGCGACGTCGCCAAGCTGCAGATCGAGGCGACCGGCGGCAAGGGAGCCGTCAGCTACACCGTCGACACCGAGGAAGTCGCCGGCGGCGCCGCCGAGATCGAGTTCGTCAACTCGAGCGAGAATGACACGGACGCGCAGCTCGCCTACACGGCCGACGAGCACAGCGACGAGGAGGTGATCGCCGAGCTGGGCAACGCCGTCAGCGGACAGCCGCTCGCCGACTGGTTCGAGGGCGGAGGAGGCCCGGGACAGACCCCGGCGGGCGGGTCCAGCGTCGTGACGCAGGACCTCCAGCCCGGCACCTATTACGTGCTCGGGGCGAACGAGGAGCCCGAGGCGCCGCTGACCAAGTTCACGGTCAGCGACGAGGACGGCGCCGAGCTGCCCGAGGCGGACGGCACGGTCTCGGCGCAGGAGTACTCGTTCAGCAGCGAGGGCCTCAAGGCCGGAACGAGCAATGTGCTGCTCGAGAATCGCGGCGCCCAGTGGCACCACTTCCTCGCGGCGCAGCTGAAGCCCGACGCGACGATCGAGCAGGCCCAGCAGTTCTTCCAGACCGAGGAGGGACCGCCGCCGTTCGTCGGCGAGCCGGGCCAGGCCCTCTCGAGCACCGTGCTCGAGGGCGGCTCCTCCCAGATCGCCGAGGTGGAGCTGGAGCCGGGGCGCTACGCGTTCTTCTGCTTCATCTCCGACAAGCAGGGCGGGCCGCCTCACGTCGCCAAGGGGATGGTCTCCGAGGTGGAGGTCACCGAGTAGCAGCTGAAAGCGCCGCCCCGGGCCTCGCGCCCGGGGGCGGCCGCCCCGCCGCCGCCTACCCGCGGGTGGGCGGCGGCGCGGCCATCAGCTCGACGCGGTGCCCGCCGGGCGCCAGCGCGAAGGCGCGGTCCGCACCCCAGAGCTGACGCGCGTCCTGCACCTCGAAGCCGGCGTCGCGCAGCCGCTGCTTGGCCTCGGCGTGGTCGGGCGCGACCACCGCGGCGTGCCCGAGCACCGGGGCCGTGTGCCCCTCGGTGAGGATCAGGTGGACCTGCGTGCCCTCCCGCTCGACCCAGCGGATCCGGTCGCCGAGGTCCTCGGGCGCCTCGACCTCCTCGAAGCCGACGAGCCTCCAGAACTCGACCATGCGCTCGGCCTCGGCGGGCGGGACCTCGATCGAGACGTGCTGGAGCACGCCGCCGCTCAGCCCGACTGCTTCTCGAAGCGCTCCTGGACGTCCGAGACGACCTCGGGGTCGCGCAGGGTGGTGACGTCGCCCAGCTCGTCCTCGCCCTGGCCGATGCTGCGCAGGATGCGGCGCATGATCTTGCCGGAGCGGGTCTTCGGCAGGTCGTCGCAGATCACGATCTGCTTCGGGCGGGCGAGCTTGCCGATCCGCTCGGCGACGTACTCGCGCAGCTCGTCGGGGAGCCCGTCGGGATCGGCGTCGCCCTCGGCGATGCAGAACGCGACGATCGCCTGGCCCGTCATCTCGTCGGGGATGCCGATCACGGCGGCCTCGGCGACGTTGGGGTTGGAGACCAGGGTGGACTCGACCTCCATCGTCGAGAGCCGGTGGCCGGAGACGTTGATGACGTCGTCAATCCGCCCGACGATCCAGAAGTAGCCGTCCTCGTCGCGCCGAGCGGCGTCGCCGACCAGGTAGACGTCCTTCCCGTAGCGGCTCCAGTACTGCTCGACGAAGCGGTCGTGCTCCTTGTAGAGCGTGCGCGTCATCGCGGGCCAGGGGCGGGTAAGCACCAGGGTGCCGGCGCCCTCCGCGATCTCCTCGCCCGACTCGTCGAAGATCTTCGCCTCGACGCCCGGGAACGGCAAGGTCGCCGAGCCCGGCTTGGTCGTGGTCAGGCCGGGCAGCGGCGTGATCATGATCGCGCCGGTCTCGGTCTGCCACCAGGTGTCCACGACCGGGCAGCGCCCGCCCCCGATCACCTCCTGGTACCAGAGCCAGGCGCGCGGGTTGATCGGCTCGCCGACGGTGCCGAGCAGCCGCAGCGAGGAGAGGTCGTGCCCGTCGGGGTGCTCGCGGCCCCACTTCATGCAGGCGCGGATCGCGGTCGGTGCCGTGTAGAAGATCGAGACCTTGTAGCGCTCGATGATCTCCCACCAGCGGTCCTCGGCCGGGTAGTTCGGCGCGCCCTCGTACATCACGCTGGTCGCGCCGTTCGCCAGCGGCCCGTAGACGATGTAGCTGTGGCCGGTGATCCAGCCGACGTCGGCGCCGCACCAGTAGACGTCGTCGTCGTGGAGGTCGAAGACGAGCTTGTGGGTCGCCGAGACCTGGGTCAGGTAGCCCGCGGTCGTATGCACGATGCCCTTCGGCTTGCCGGTCGAGCCCGACGTGTAGAGGATGAAGAGGGGGTCCTCCGAGTCCATCGGCTCCGGCTCGCACTCGGCGTTCGCCTCCGCCACCGCCTCGTCCCAGAGAAGGTCGCGACCCTCGGTCATCGGCGGGTCGGTGTCGCCGCGGTTGACCACGACCACGTGCTCGAGGTGGGGGAGGTCGCCGAGCACGCCGTCAAGCGCCGCCTTCATCGGCGTCGGCTTGCCGCGGCGCATCGTCGCGTCCGCGGTCACGAGCGCCTTCGCGTCGGAGAACTCCATTCGCTCCTTCACCGATTGCGCCGAGAAGCCGCCGAAGACGACGTTGTGGATCGCGCCGATGCGGGCGCAGGCGAGCATCGCGGCGGGCGTCTCGGGCAGCATCGGCAGGTAGATCCCGACGACGTCGCCCTTGCCGACGCCGAGGCCCTTGAGCACGTTGGCGAAGCGCTGCGTGGTGTCGAGCAACTCGGCGTAGCTGACGGCGCGCCGCTCGCCGTCCTCGCCCTCCCAGAGGAAGGCGACGCGCTCGCCGTCGCCGGCGGCGACGTGCCGGTCGATGCAGTTGACGGAGGCGTTCAGCCTGCCGCCGCCGAACCACTTGGCGAAGGGCGGGTCGGACCAGTCGAGCACCTCGTCATAGGGCTCGATCCACTCGAGCCGGTCCGCCCAGGATGCCCACCACTTCTCCGGGTCGGCGCTCGCCTCGTCGTAGATCGCCGGGTCGTTCGCGTTCGCCCGCTCGGCGAACTCCTCCGGGGGCGGGAAGGTCTGCTCGGTCTTCAGCAGCACGTCCATCTCGGGCTTGTCGCCGTCCCCGGCCCCACCGGTCGCCTCGGCCATCCATCTCCTCCTTCGCTCGGTCAGGGGAACCTACCCGCCCACGGCCATTCGCAACGGATCGGACGTTCGCCGGGAAGACGAAGAAGTCTCGCTGACGGTCAGTGGATCGAGAATCAGCGGCCGGCGCGGCATCGCGCACCCGCGCGGCGCTCGACCAGCATCCCGCTGACCAGCAGGAAGAGGCCCGCGCCGCCGAGCCCGAGTGCCGCGAGCCCCGTCGAGGGCAGGCTGGTGGAGGTGCCGGCGGCGTCTGGCGATGCGACCGCCGCGGCCTCGCTGCTGCCGCTCGCGGCGGAGGAGCCCCCGCTGCCCCCACCACCACCGCCGCCCCCTCCTCCGGAGGCAACGCGCACGGTCCCCGACTGGCTGAGGCCGTGAACCGTGCAGTAGTAGCTGAAGGTGCCCGTCGTGGAGAAGGTCTCGGAGCGGCTGGCCCCGGGGCCGAAGATGCCGGTATCGAAGCTGCCGTCGTTCGCCGTCGCCGAGTGCTGGGCCTGGCCGTTGTTGCGCCAGGTGACGGTCTCGCCGGCGAAGACCGAGACCGAGGTCGGCGAGTAGAAGTTGTCGCCGACCGAGACGCTCGCGGCCGAGGCCTTGGCCTGGGCGCCGGCCGCCCTCGCGACGGCGGGCGGCGGGGCGGGAGCGGGGGCCGCGGCCGGGGCGCTCGCCGGCACGGCGGGCGGAGCCCCTTGCTCCTCCGCCGCGTCATCGTCGGCGCCGGCAGGCTTCGGCTTCGCGGGATCAGGCGCAGGCGGGGGAGCCGGCTCGCCCGGAACGCTCGCCTGCGATGGCGTCGGCTCCGCGGCCGGCTCGCCGGTGGCGGCGTCCTGGGCGGCCGAGAGGGCGGGCGCGGCGATCGTCGCGGCCAGGATCAGCAGGGCGAAGCCGACAGCGCGCAGCGTCTTTCCCTCGCCCTCCACAGCACGCCGATCGTACCGCTGGGGGCCGCGCGAGGCGGGAGGACGCGAAACGACCCGAGGATCGGGTAGCGGCCGGCGCGCTCAGCCGAGGGCGCTGACGCCCGGCGGGGCGTCGGAGGCCTGCGGCCGCTGCTCGGCGGCGACGCGCTTGCGGTGGGTGCGGATCTCGCTCATGATCCGCTCCAGGCGGGGCTCGCGGGAGGCGTCCACGTGGATCATCGCCGCGGCGATCGCCGGGTGGACGGCGGCGATCCGCTCGTGCATCGCCTGGGCGACCGCCCGGTAGGTCGGGTGGCCCTCGCGGCCCGAGCGCAGCTCGATCAGGTGCATGGCCTCGCGGGCGTTCAGGTCGAGGACGTAGCGGATCCGATAGCCGAGGCAGAGGGCGTACGGCGCGGCGGCCGGCATCCCGGCGCCCTCGAGCCGCTCGAACTCTCCCCGCGAGAGCTCCAGCGCGCGCTCGTACTCGGCCCCGGCCCCGGCCTCGCGCACCTCGGCGGGGACCCCGGCCCCGAGGCCGGGCGTGAGCCGCTGCCACTGGCAGGTGAGCATGCGGTGGCGCTGCAGGTCCCGGAAGCCGCCGTAGTCGGAGACGATCTCGAAGCGGTAGCGCACCGCCTCCCAGCCGCGGCCGGGGCGGTGGCGGCGGTTCGCCCGCTCGCCGGCCAGCTCGGCGATCACGTCGCCGCGCTCGTCAGGCGGGAGCGAGCGGACCCGGTCCAGCACCTCGCGCTCCGAGACGGAAGCCGACTCGAACAGGGAGGCCGCGAGCAGCTCCTCCTCGCCGCCCTGCACGTCGAGCAGCTCGACGGAGGGGGTGTCCTCAGGCTCGCGCGAGTCCAGGCCGAGGCGGGCGACCCAGCGCTCGGCGGCGTCACGGCGCTGCTCGAGGTAGGAGACCCACTCCCCGCCGCGGTCGGGCCGCTCGACCCGGGAGACGAAGCTCGGCATCACCTTCTTCAGCTCCTCGAGGATCATCGAGGCGAACGCGCGCGCCTCCGGCAGCGGCGAGGCCAGCATCCGCAGCAGCATCTGCTCGTATGCCTGGCCCGAGGCGAAGATGCCGACGTGGCTCAGCGTCGAGGCCGGCAGCAGGCCGCGCAGCAGGTCGAGGGCCTTCGCCCGGATCGAGCTCTCCCACGCCTTCTGCGGCTCGTTGTCGGCGCGGGGCCAGCGCCCGGCGGCCCACTCCTGGACGGTCTCGAGCGAGCGCGAGTAGATGCTGAACAGCTCGTCCATCGTGCGCGCGTACTCGGGCCCGAGCTCGTCGTCGCGGTAGTAGCGGTAGCCGCCCCCGGCCGTCTCGGGCAGCGGGTTGTCGTAGGGGATGTAGCGGGTGGACTGCTCGAGGTAGGCGGCGAGGCGGCCGCGCTGCAGGACCTTGGTGAGCACGTTCGAGACCCACTCGCAGGCGATGTGGGCGCCGCCGACCTGCGCGATCGAGTCGTCGCCGTAGCCCAGGAAGACCCGCTCGTAGAGCCCCGCGGCGCGCTCGCCCTCCTCTCCCGCGAAGGGACGGCCCGCGTCGGGGACGTCGGCGGCGAACTCGTCGAGGTAGAGGCGGCGCAGCGTCCCCGGATAGCGCGAGTACCGCGCGAACAGCGCCCCCTTGACGGTTTCGGGCATGTTGACGAGCGCGAAGACGGGCCGGTCGAGGTTCGTGAAACGGGGGGCGAGCAGCTCTCGCTCCTGCTCGGTGAAGGCCTCGACGGGGTAGCGCACGTGGGGCATCGTAGTGCCAGCCACCGATGGTCCGGGCACGGCGGAAGGCCGCAGCATGCGGCCTGATGGATGACAAACGACCGGTTGAGGGTCTCTGCCTCGCCCGTCGGCGCTGGTAGAGTCGCCCGGCCGCGGATATCGACCTCGAGGACGGACCCGAGAGCGGCGGCGGTCGCCCCGATGCATCGGCTCTTCAACGGCAATCACCCCGCTGGCGCCTCGCGGCAGAGGTTCCCTGATCCCGGGCGCGCGATCGCGCTGCGCGGAGCGTGGCGACTGGCGGCGCTGCTCTTCATCGTCGGCTCCCTGACGACGATCCCCGGCTCCCTGCTCCTCGACGCCCAGGTAGAGCCCTGGAGCTACGCGCTGACGGTCCTCGGCATCCTCAGCGGCGTCGCCTGCGTTGCGATTCCCTGGTGGCGGCTCGGCGAGCGCTGGCTGGTGCTCCCCCCGGTGGTGGCGACGATCGAGATCGCGATCGGGATCTCGATCACCCATGAGGTCTTCACCTACCTCTACTTCTTCGTCGCCCTGTTCGTGGCGCTGGTCTTCCCGCACCCGCGCCAGATGCTCCCCTTCCTCGCCCTGCTCGCCGTCGCGCTGCTGCTACCTGTGGCGACCTCCGACGAGCCGACCGGCGAGACGCTCCTGTGGGCGATCGTCGCCGCGCCGGGAGTGCTGCTGACGGCGATCGTCGTCGGCCGTCTCACCGCCGGCCTCGAAGCGAGCCGCGAGGCCTACCGTCAGCTCTCCGCCGAGGACGGCCTGACCGGCGTCGGCAACTACCGCTCGCTGATGGACCGCATGCGCCACGAGACGGCCCGCCACCACCGGCGCGGCCGCGAGTTCGCCGTGCTCGTCCTCGACATGGACAACTTCAAGACCGTCAACGAGACGCAGGGCCACCTGGTCGGAGACATGCTGCTGACGATCGTCGGCGCCACGATCGACCTCAAGGTCCGCACCGAGGACGCCGTCTTCCGCCAGGGAGGCGACGAGTTCGCGGTGATCGCGCCGGAGACCGGCCGCTTCCAGGCCGAGCACCTCGCCCAGCGCATCGAGGAGGCCCTCTCGCGGATCCGCTCGGGCGAGATCCGGCTCTCCGCCAGCGTCGGGGTCTCGGTCTACCCGCACGACGGCCAGGAGCCGGCCGAGCTGCTCGACTCCGCCGACGCGGCGCTGCTCACGCGCAAGCGCCGCTCGGCGCCCGCCTGGAGCTGACCCGGGCGCTCCGCGCCGGCGGCCCCGGCGCTAGATCGCGAGAGAGCCGATCGCCGCGACGACCGCAATCGCGGTGGACCAGGCGACCGCCTGGGCCGAGAGGCGCAGGTCGAGCCCGTATACGTGGCCGACCAGGAGCGTGTTGATGCCGACGGGCATCGCGGCAAGCAGCAGGTAGGGGCCGGGCAGGTCTATCAGCGGGGCGGCCATGGCGAGCAGGAGGCCCGGCACCACCACCATCCGCAGGACGATCGCGATCGAGACCTCGGGGCGGAAGGGCGAGCCGAGGGTGAGGTAGCCCTCCTCGGCCTCCTCGGCGAGGATCGCGCCGACGGCGAAGAAGCCGATCGGCAGCAGGGCGACGACGGCCACGCGCGAGGCGTCCACGAGGACGTCGGGGGCCAGGGCGTTGGGCGCCAGCAGCCCCGCGATCGCCGCGAAGAGCGGCGGGTTGCGGGTGAAGAAGGCGCCGACCCGCTCGCGGGGAGACTCGCCCGCCTTGTCGCCGTAGGCGGCTCCGACCGCGAAGCCGACGAGCAGCAGCGCCGGCGTGCCGACGAGCACGTCCCACGCGACCGCCTCGCCGAGCGCGTCGAAGCCCAGCAGCGAGGCGGTCAGCGGGTAGCCCAGGTAGCCGGTGTTGGCGATCAGCGCGCAGGTGATCAGGGCCCCGCGCGTCGGCGCTGGGAGATCGAGCAGCCGCCCGGCCCACCAGGCGAGCGCGGTCGCCGCCCCGACCGCGACGTAACCCAGCACGATCCCGATGCCGACGTCGGCGTCGAAGTGCAGCCGGGCCAGGTTGAAGAAGGTGACGAACGGGAGCAGCGTGAAGACGCTCGCCGTCAGCGCCGCGCGCGCCGCGGCCGCGGCGCGGTCGTGCCAGCGTCGCTCGGCGGCAGCGCCGACCCCGGCGGCGACGACGATCGCGGCGACTGTGAGCAGCACCCCCACGGAGCGGACATCCTCCCGGACGCCCGCCCCGTGGGTGCCGCCGGATCAGGCCAGCAGCTTGGCCTTCTGCCTCTCGAACTCCTCGGCGCTGATCACGCCGTCGTCACGGAGCTTCGCCAGCTTCGTGAGCTCGTCAGCGCTGGAGGAGCCGGCGGTGGCCTTGACGTACTCGCTGAGCTGCTCCTGCTGGTGCTTCTGCTCGGCGATCGCGCGCTCGCGCATGCCGCTTCCCCGGGCGATCAGATAGATCAGCGCCGCCAGGAACGGCAGGAAGATCAGGAAGAGGACCCAAACGGCCTTCCCCCAGCCGGACATCTCATGGTCGCGGAAGAGGTCGGAGAGGATCGTGAAGAGCACGAGGATCCATGCCATGAAGACGAAGACCGAGAGGACGGTCAGCAGGGCCTCGCCGAAGCTGAACTCAGCCAGCAAGAGCATCGATGTTCCTTTCGTTGAGTCGGGCTTAGGGAAGAGACTACGGCGCGAGCCGCGCCGCAGCCCGCGCGGAGGGTCCCGGCCTGCGCTACTCGACGAAGGCGGAGAGCGACTCGCCCGCCGCCGAGGCCCAGTCAACGAGCGGCGAGGGGATCACGCCGAAGAACACGGTCGCCCCGGCGCAGAGGAGCGCGACGCCGACGACCAGCACGCAGCGGCTTGCGCCGGGCGGGACTCCGAATGCGGCCGCATCGCCCGGGGCATCCGGCGCGGCGCCGGCGATCAGCGGCATCCGGCTTGCCGCGGCGGGGTCCGGGCGCATCCAGACGGCCGCCAGGACCCGCAGGTAATAGGCCATCGAGACCATCGTCCCGACGACGATCGCGACGCCGAGCCAGGTGTAGTCGCCGTCCACTGCGGCCTCGATCAGGAAGAGCTTGCCGATGAACCCAGAGGTGCCGGGCACCCCGGCGAGGGCGAGAAAGCCGATCGTCAGCGGCCAGGCCAGCAGCGGCCGGGTGGCGCCGAGGCCCTCGACCGAGCGGATGTCGTCCCCGAACTCCGTCTCGCGCTCGCGCGCGACGATCACGGCGAAGACGGCGAGGTTCATCAGCGCGTAGGCCGCGAGGTAGAAGACGAGAGCGCTGAGCCCGTCCTCGCTGAAGACGACGATGCCGGCCAGCATGTAGCCGGCCTGGGCGATGCCCGAGTAGCCGAGCAGCCGCTTCAGCGAGTCCTGGCCGAGCGCGCCGATGTTGCCGACGGCGATCGAGATCGCCGCCAGCGCCGCCAGCGCCACGTCCCAGTCGGCGGCGACGGGGCCGAGCGCGACCTCGAACAGCCGCGCGAAGGCGACGAACGCAGCGGCCTTGGTGGCGACCGCCATGAACGCGGTGACCGGGGTCGGGGCCCCCTGGTAGACGTCGGGCGTCCACTGGTGGAACGGAGCCAGCGAGACCTTGAAGGCGAGCCCGACCGCCGCCATCGCTGTGCCGATCAGGACGATCGAGTCGTCGGCGTCGCCCGCCGCCAGCGTGTCGGCGATCGCGGCGAAGTCGGTCGATCCCCCGGCGCCGTAGATGAAGGCGAACCCGTACAGCATCGTCGCCGAGC
The DNA here is from genome assembly GCA_963805235.1 of uncultured Solirubrobacterales bacterium. Classification (GTDB taxonomy): domain Bacteria; phylum Actinomycetota; class Thermoleophilia; order Solirubrobacterales; family 70-9; genus DASSYK01. Next base: position 435,964 of record CAWDTF010000007.1, read on the forward strand.
CCAGCGAGCCGATGATCAGGTACTTGAGCCCGGACTCGAGCGAGGCCTCCCTGCGGATCGCCGAGCCGCACATGATGTAGAGCGGAATCGAGAGCATCTCGAAGGCGACGAAGAACGCGAGCAGGTTCTGCGCCTGGGCCAGCAGGGTCATCCCGAGCACCGAGCCGAGGACCAGCGCGTAGAACGCCCCGAGTCCCGCCTGCTCGGCCGAGTCTTCGCGCATCGCCAGGATCACCGCGACCGCCCCCGCGAAGATCGCGATCAGCGCCGCCGCCAGCCCCAGCTCGTCGAGCCGCAGCGCGCCCGAGACGAGGTCGGTCCGCTCCCCCCACTGCCAGATCGCGAGCCCGCCGGCGGCTCCGAGGCCGGCGAGAGTGAGCCCGGCGATGACGAAGCGGTGCAGGGGCAGGAGACCGGCCATCAGCACGACGACCAGCGCCGTGGTCAGGGCGATGACGGGCGAGAGGCCGGCGTAGTCGATGTCCGGCGCGGTGAACTCGGTCATCCGTCGTCCTCGGGGTTCACGGCTTCGCCATCAACCGGCATCTCCTCGGCTTCGCCTGCGGGGATGCCGGCTCGCGACGCCGGCGCGAGGGCTGCTGAGGCTCCGCTCGGTTCCGCGAACGAGCTCAGCTGCTCCTCGACCGAGCTGTCCGCCCGCTTCAGCACCACCTGCGGGTAGACCGCCAGCGCCACGATGCAGGCGACGAGGCCGCCGATGATCGCCCCCTCGCGCCAGCCGATCTCGCGCGACTCCACGCCGTCCGGCTTGCGGTTGTGCATCGCGTGCTGGAAGAGGCGCAGCGCGTAGAAGGCGGCCAGGATCACGCCCAGGGAGGCGATCAGGGCGAAGACGATCTTCTCCTGGAAGACGCCGTTGAGGATGAAGAACTCGCCGACGAAGTTGGCGGAGCCCGGCATCGCGAGCAGCGCCAGCGTCACGACGAGGAAGAGGGCCGCCAGGACCGGCGCACGCATGGCGATCCCGCCCATCCTCGTGATGTCGTCGCTGCCCCGGGCGCGCTCGGCGAGCAGGACGAGGATCAGCATCAGGGGCACGATCACGATGCCGTGGTTGACCATCTGGATCACGGCGCCGTCGGCCCCGTCGGGGCGCAGGGCGAAGATGCCGAGCGTGATGAAGCCGAGCTGGGCGACCGAGGAGTAGCCGGCGACCAGCCTCGCGCTGGTCTGGGTGAAGGCCATCACCGAGCCGTAGAGGATCGAGGCGAGGGCGATCACGAGGACGATCTCCTGGAACTCGACTGTGGCGTCGGGGAAGATCGGCAGCACGACCCAGAGGAAGCCGTAGGCGCCGACCTTCGAGAGCACCGCGGAGAACACGGCGAGCACCGGCAGCGGCGCCACCCGGTAGGCGTCGGGCATCCAGCCGTGGACGAGGAAGGCCGGCATCTTCACCAGGAAGGCCGCGGCGAAGAACCAGAAGATCCAGCGCTGGGTGCCCTCGCCGAGGAGCTCGCCGGAGCGGAGCTCGGCCATCGAGAAGACCGGGGTGCCGCCGCCCGCGATCACGCCCGCGGCGATCGCGCCCACCAGCATCAGCAGCGAGCCGACGAGCGTGTAGACGATCATCTTGATCGTCGCCGGGGCGGGCCTGACCGGGCCCTCGCCCTCGCCGCCGGGGTGCTCGGAGCCCCAGCTCCCGAACAGGAAGTAGAACGGGATCAGCATCAGGTCGAAGAAGAGGACGAACAGCAGCAGGTCCTGGGCGAGGAAGGCGCCGAGCGTCCCGGTCTGGGCGAGGCCGAGCAGGAAGAAGTAGGTCTTGGGCCGCTCCGGGGTGCGAACCGCCGACCAGAGGATCGCGGCGAACCAGGCGACCGTCGTCAGCAGCACCAGGAAGAGGCTGATTCCGCTGATGCCGAGCTGGTAGCGGACGCCGAGGTCGGGGATCCAGCTCTCGTCCACCGGGTGCTGGATGGCGGCGCTGCCGGTGTCGAAGTCGGTGACGAGGCGAATCGCGAGGTCCATCGCGAGGAAGGCGCCGAGCGCCGCGACCCAGCCCGCATACCGGCGCGGCACCAGGCAGGCCAGGAGTCCGGCGGCGAGCGGGAGCCAGAGCATCACCTGGAGCACGTCACGACCCCGCGATCAGGAAGTAGAGGGCGAGGCCGCAGAAGCCGATCACGAGCAGCAGCGCGTAGCCGCGCAGGTAGCCGGACTGGGCCACCCGGACCGCGGCGTTGGCGCCCCTGGCGGCGCCGACGGTGCCGCCGACCAGGCCGTTGACGACGTAGCGCTCGAAGGTCGCGTTGGCCCAGCGGCCGATGCCGAGCGCGGGGCGGACGACCAGCAGGTCGATCGCCTCGTCGAAGTACCACTTGTTGTAGAGGAAGGTGTGGACCGCGGCGAAGCGCTCCTGCAGCCGCCTCGTCGTGCCGGGCCGGCGCAGGTAGAACTGGGCCGCGAGCCCGACGCCGAGCAGCGAGATGATCGCGCCGATCCCGAGGCCGCGCCACTCGGCGGCGTCGGAGGGGAGATCGCCGTACAGGCTCGAGTCCTCGAACGAGCCCTCGAGGAAGTGCTCGACGACGGCGTCGAGGCCCGGCACCTGGATCATCCCGGAGAACACGGCCAGGAACGCAAGCACGCTCATCGCGATCTTCATCGGCCACTCGCGCTCGGCGATCTGGTGCGAGGGGCCGGGGAAGCCGATGTCGGTGTCCTCCCTCTCGCCCGTGGCGGGGTTCTCGGGCTCGGCGTGGTGAATGTGGCCCTGCTCCAGCTCGCGCGCCTCCGGGACCGGCTCGCCGAAGGTGACCCGGAAGCCGATGCGGAATGCGTAGAAGGCCGTCAGCAGGGCGCCGACGTAGCCGCCGATCGCGAAGACCCAGTAGAAGCCGCCGCGGTGCTCGGCGAAGGCGAGGATCTCGTCCTTCGAGAAGAAGCCCGAGGTCCCCGGGAACGCCGCCAGGGCCAGACAGCCGATCAGGAGCGTGGCGCAGGTGAAGGGCATCGAGCGCCGGAACCCGCCCATCAGGTCGATGTTCTGGCGGTTGGCCATCGCGCCGATCACCGAGCCCGCCGCCATGAACAGCAGCGCCTTGAAGAAGGCGTGGGTCATCAGGTGGAAGAAGGCGGCCGAGTAGGCGCCGATTCCCACGCCCATGATCATGTAGCCGATCTGGCTCATGGTCGAGTAGGCGATGATCCGCTTGAGGTCGGTGACGACGAGCGCGATCGTCGCCGCGATCAGCAGAGTCGCGAGCCCGACGAACGCGGCGATGTCGGCCGCGGTCAGCGCGATCTCGTAGATCGGGTAGAAGCGGCCGATCAGGTAGACGCCGGCGGTGACCATCGTCGCCGCGTGGATCAGGGCGGAGACCGGGGTGGGGCCCTCCATCGCGTCGGGCAGCCAGGTGTGGAGCGGGACCTGGGCCGACTTGGCGGCGGCGCCGACCAGCAGCAGGCATCCGATCGCGACGGCGACGCCCTCGTTCGATCGTGAACTCCTCGGGCGCCCGCTCGAAGATCTGCAGCAGGTCGAAGGTGCCCAGCTCGCGGAAGATGAACAGCGCGGCGAGCACGAGCCCGACGTCGCCCACGACGTTGATCACGAACGCCTTCATCCCCGCGCGGGTCGCGGTCTCCCGGCGGAACCAGAAGCTGATCAGCGCGTAGGAGGCGAAGCCGACGAACGCCCAGCCGACGATCAGCAGGACCAGGTTGCCCGCCAGCACCAGCAGCAGCATCGAGAAGACGAAGAAGTTGAGGTAGGCGAAGAAGCGGCGGAAGCCCTCGTCCGAGGTCATGTAGGAGATCGAGTAGAGGTGGATCAGGGCCGAGACCCCGGTGACGACGAGGCACATGAAGACCGACAGCGGGTCCACCAGCACGTTCATCTGGACGTCGAGCCCGCCGGCGGCCGCGTAGTCGTAGAGCGAGCTGGTGAGCTGCCGCTCCTCGACGGGGTGGTCGAGCAGATCGACGCAGGCGCCGATCGCGCAGATGAAGGAGAGGCCGATCGCGCCGGTGCCGATCCAGCCCGCGGAGCGGCCCGGCAGCGCCCGCCAGGCGAACGCGATCAGCAGCGAGCCCGCCAGCGGGAAGGCGAGGATCAGCCAGCCGAAGGTGGTCGCGTCCATCCGCCCCTCAGCCCCTGAGGCTCCGCAGCTCGTCCACGTTCAGCGGGATGCGGCGGCGGTACGCGGCGACGATCAGCCCGAGGCCGACCACGACCTCGCAGGCCGCGACCACCATCACGATCAGCGCGAAGACCTGCCCGTCCTGGTCGCCGAGCGAGCGCGAGAAGGCGAGCAGCGCCAGGTTGCCCGCGTTCAGCATCAGCTCCAGGCAGAGCAGGATCACCAGGGGCGAGCGGCGCAGCAGGACGCCGGCGACCCCGGTGGCGAAGATCAGGGCCGAGAGGACGAGGTACCAGGTGATGTCCACCTAGGCGGCCACCTCCCCCTTCGGCGCCCGCTTGCGGGCGGCGAGGATCACGGCGCCCACCGCGGCCACGAGCAGGAGCAGCGACGCCGCCTCGAAAGCGATCAGGAAGCGCTCGAGCATCAGCCTGCCGATCGCCTCGGGGGAGCCGAAGCCGAGCCCCACGGTGGGGCCCTCGGACTCGAGTGACTTGAGGCCGGAGCCGACGATCGCGATGCCGATCTCGGCGAAGAGGGCGATCCCGAGCAGCGGAGCGATGAAGCGCTGGCCGGGGATCGGCTCCCAGAGCGGCTCGTCCACGTTGCCGACGTAGGCGGCGACGAAGACGTAGAGGACCATCACGGCGCCGGCGTAGACCACGATCTGCGCCGCCGCGATGAACTCGCCCTGGAGCAGCAGGAAGAGCCCGGAGAGCGAGATCAGGTGGACGATCAGCGCCAGCACGGAGTAGAAGGCGTTGCGCAGGCCGATCACCGCGATCGCGCCGCCGAGGGCGCCGATCGCTCCGGCGAAGAAAGCGACCTCCTTCACCTGCCGGCTACTCCCCCTCGCGCCGCAGCGGGGCGCGCTCGAGCGGCTCCGCCAGCAGCATCTCCTTGGTGAAGATCAGATCGGAGCGGTTGTAGTCGGACATCTCGTAGTCGTGGCCCATCGTGATCGCGTCGAAGGGGCACGCGACCTCGCAGTAGCCGCAGAAGATGCAGCGCGAGAGGTTGATCTCGTAGACCTCGGCGTAGCGCTCGCCCGCCGAGATCCTGCGCTTCGCGGGGTCGTTCTCGGCGGCGACGACGCGGATGCAGTCGGCGGGGCAGGCCGCGGCGCAGAGCGAGCAGCCGACGCACTTCTCGAGGCCCGTGTCCTCGAAGCGGTGGAGCTTGTGGCGGCCGCGGAAGCGGGGGTAGACCGGCGTCTTCTCCTCGGGGTACTGGATCGTCACGGGGCCCTCGATGATCCGGGCGAAGGTGGTGCGCAGGCCCTTCAGGGTCGCGCCGAACGTGCGCGCCACCCCGCCCGCGCCGCCGGGCTCCGGGCCGCGCTGGACCGAGATCACGTCTCCCTCGTTGAGGTAGGGGAACTCCTCGTTGAACCGCTCGATGCCCTCCGTGTTCAGCTTCGCGTTCACCAGACCGTCACCACCACGGCCGTGACCAGAACGTTCAGCGTCGCCAGCGGCAGCATGATCTTCCAGCCGAGGCTCATCAGCTGGTCGTAGCGCAGGCGGGGGAGCGTCGCGCGCACCCAGATGAAGAAGAAGATCACGCAGAGGACCTTGAACACCATCCAGATCGGGTCGAGCCATCCCGGGCCCGGGCCCATCCAGCCGCCGAGGAAGAAGGTGACGGCGATCGAGGAGACGACGAACATCTCCAGGTACTCGGCGAGCAGGTAGGACCCGAAGCGCATGCCGCCGTACTCGGTCATGTAGCCCTGGACCAGCTCGGCGTCCGCCTCGGGCAGGTCGAACGGGGCCCGGTTGGTCTCGGCGAACCCCGAGACCATGAAGACGAGGAAGCCGACGATCTGGGGGACGACGAACCAGATCTCGTCCTGGGCGTGGACGATCTCGGTGAGGGAGAGCGAGCCGGCGATCATCACGCAGCCCAGCAGCGAGAGGCCCATCGAGACCTCGTAGGAGATGAGCTGCGCGGCCGAGCGCATCGCCCCGAGGAAGCTGTACTTCGAGCCCGAGGACCAGCCGGCGAGCAGCAGCCCGTAGAACGAGAGCGAGCCGAAGGCGAAGAAGTAGAGGACCCCGATCGAGACGTCTATCCCGTAGAAGCCCACCCCGTCCTTGACGTCGCCGAACGGGATGATCGCCAGGGTCAGGATCCCCGAGAAGATCACCAGCGCCGGCGCGATCGCGAACAGGAGCGGCACCGCGGCGGCGGGCCGGAACATCTCCTTGCCCGCCAGCTTGCCGATGTCGGCGAGGGGTTGCAGCAGCCCCATGGGCCCGACCCGGTTCGGCCCGTGGCGGTTCTGGAAGCGGCCGATCAGCTTCCGCTCGGCGACCGTCAGGATCGGAACGATCATGAACACGCCGAGGAAGATCAGGACCGACTTCACGACCAGGATCCAGGTCGCCTCCGCGAACCCGACCTCCGCAAGGGGAATCACTCGGCGGCCTCCTCGGCCGCGGGCTCGCCGCCACCGGCGCGGGTGACTTCGAGCACGGGCTCGCGCTTCGTCACCTCGATCCGCTGCGGGACCCCGTTCGCGAGCACGTTCGCGTTGCCCTCGTCCGTGCCCTCGATCAGGAACGCGGCCCCGGGCCGCATCCGCTCGCGGACGGCGACGGTGGCCTCGACCGAGTGCCCGTTGACGGACACGGTGACCTCATCGCCGTTCGAAACCTGCAACGAGGAAGCGTCCTCCGCCGCCAACTCAAGCTTCTGCCTCGGCATCAGGAACCTGAGCGCCGGATTCCGCCTCGTCACGTCAGCGGCCCAGAGGTCCCGATAGGTCCCGAGCACGAGGCCGTCGCCAAGTGAGCCCACCCCTGCGGCGGCGTCACCGGCCGGCCCCGGAGCGACGCGGAGGGCCGGCTGAAGCCGAATCAGCGTCCGAGGAGGCTGCCGCCGCCCCCGCCTCCACCGACTCCGGCGTCCAAGACTTGCCAGGGTCCCTTTCGCCCCACCTGAGCCCCTGGCCGCCGATCTCCTCGTAGGTCGTCGGCCCGTAGAAAGGCACCTCCTCACAGAGCGCGGCGAAGACCTCCTCCGGCGTGGAGTAGGGGGCGTAGGTCCCGGTGGCCGCCAGGACCTCTGTCAGCGCCCACCAGCCGGGGCGGACGCCGTCGGGGAGCGGGACGTTCGGGCGCAGGCGCTGCAGGCGGCCCTCGGGGTGGGTGACCGTGCCCTCCTTCTCGGCGTGGGTCTCGGCCGGCAGGACGATGTCGGCGTGCTTGGTGGACTCGTCGTCGAACATCGAGATCGCGACCACGAACGAGCCGGTCAGGGCCGCGCGCCAGCCTTCGGAGTCGGGGTGGGTGCGGACCGGGTCGGCCCCGATCAGCAGCAGGGTGTCGAGCTCGTGGTCGGCGAGGCCCTCCTTGATGCCGGCCGCGTCGCGGCCCGGCTCGGCCGGCGCCAGGCCGGGCCCGGCCCCGGGCAGGCAGCCGGCCTCGCGCAGGCCGCGGCCGTTCGCCTCCTGGGGGACCTCCAGCAGCCCGGGGCCGATCCGCTTGTGCATGTCGAGCGCGCGTGAGCAGTCGCGCAGCGCCTCGACCGCCCCGGGCCGGCGCCAGAGGCGCTCGCCCCAGACGATCACGGGGTCCGGCACGGAGCCGAGCAGCGCCGCGATCTCCCGGGCCTCGGCCTCGAACGGCCCGCTCGCGCTGCGGCCCTCGGCGCCGAGGGCGCCCGCGAGGGCGGCGATGAACTCGGCCTCCTGCCCAGGCCCGTAGCGGGCGGCCACCGCGGCGCCGCCGTCGAGGGTCGTCGGGCGCTCGGTGGCGACCGCGAGCCTCGCTTCGCCGCGGCGCATCGCCTTGCGGATGCGCAGGTCGAGGATCGGCATCTCGTGCAGGGGGTCGGTGCCGAGCACGAGGATCGCGCCGGCGTAGTCGAGGTGCTCGACATTCGCGCTCAGCTCGGGGCGGGAGAGCTCACCGAGCAAGCCCGGCTCGACGGGGCTGGCCGAGCTCGCGACGCTGGAGCCGCCCGCCGAGCGGACGATCCGCTGCGCGAGCCAGCCCTCCTCGTTGGAGGCGCCGCCGCCGAGCAGCGCTGCGGTCTTCGCGCCCGACGACTTCACCCGGCCGGCGACCTTCGCGATCGCGTCCTCCCACGAGATCGGGGTCAGCGAGCCGTCGCCGCCGCGGGCCATCGGCTGCGTGATCCGATCCGAGGAGTTGAACATCTGGAAGGCGAAGCGGCCCTTGTCGCAGAGCCAGCCGTCGTCCACCTGGTGGTTGTCGCGGGCGAGCACGCGCAGGACGCGCTCGTCGCGGACCGTGAACTTGACGTTGCACTGGGCCGGGCAGAGCGTGCAGACCGAGCCCGCGTCCTCGATGTCCCAGGGGCGCGCGCGGAAGCGGTAGGTGTAGGAGGTCAGCGCGCCGACGGGGCAGAGCTCGGTGATGTTGCCGTGGAAGGGCGCGATGTAGGGGCGCTCGTCGAAGGTGCCGACGAAGCTCTTGTCGCCGCGCTCGAGGAGCTGGAGCTGGTCGTCCTCGGCGACCTCCTGGCTGAAGCGCACGCAGCGGTAGCAGAGGATGCAGCGCTCGCGGTCTATCGCGATCAGCGGCGAGAGCTCGAGCGGCTTCTGGAAGTGGCGCTTGGGGTCGGTGAAGCGGGTGCGGCCGGGGCCCCAGCCCATCGTGATGTCCTGCAGCGGGCACTCGCCGCCCTTGTCGCAGACCGGGCAGTCGAGCGGGTGGTTGACCAGCAGGAACTCGACGACCGCGTTCTGCGCCTCCTTCACCTGGTCGGTCTGGGTGTAGACGACCATGCCGTCGCGGACCGGGGTGGAGCACGCCGTCTGCAGCTTCGGGATCCCCTCGATCTCGACCAGGCACATGCGGCAGGCGCCGACGGGATCGCCCAGCTTCGGCTCGTAGCAGAAGACCGGGATCTCGACGTCGCCGCGCTTGGCGGCGTCCACCAGCATCGTGCCCTCCGGCGCGACGACCTCGCGGCCGTCGATCACGAGCGTGACCGCGTTGCGGATCTGCTGCGGGCTCACGCGGCCATGCTCACTTCGATCGGCTGCACGGCCGGTCCCGTGGCGACGCCCGGCACGCCATGCTCGATCGCCTCGTCGAACTCGGAGCGGAACTTCTTCACCATCGAGCCGACGGGCATCGCCATCGAGTCGCCGAGCACGCAGAGGCAGTTGCCGATGATGTTGGTCTGGACCGAGGCGACCGTCTCGAGGTCGATCGGGGTCGCCTCGCCGCGCACCATCCGCTCCAGCATCTTCACGGTCCAGTTGGTGCCCTCGCGGCAGGGGGTGCACTTCCCGCAGGACTCGTGGTGGTAGAAGCGCGCCGTCCGCAGCGCCAGCTCGACGATCGAGGTGGTGTCGTCGAAGACGATGATCGAGCCGGATCCGAGCATCGAGCCCGCCTCCTGCATCGTCTCGAACGCGTAGGGGAGGTCGAGGCCCTCCTCGGCGGTCAGCACCGGGGCGGATGAGCCGCCGGGGAAGAAGCCCTTGATCCGGCGCCCGTCCCGCACGCCGCCCGCGAGCCCCTCGATGATCTCCCGCGTCGGGATGCCGAGCTCGACCTCGTAGTTGCCGGGGCGCACGACGTCGCCGGAGACGGAGACGACCTTGGTGCCCGGGGACTGCTCGGTGCCGAGGCCCTTGAACCAGTCGGCGCCCCCGTTGACGATGTGGGGGACGTTGGAGAGCGTCTCGACGTTGTTGATCAGGGTCGGGCCGTCGTAGAGGCCCTGTACGGCCGGGAAGGGCGGCTTCAGCCGCGGGTTGCCGCGCTTGCCCTCGAGCGAGTCGAGCAGGGCCGTCTCCTCGCCGCAGATATAGGCGCCGGCCCCGCGGTGGACCACGAGCTCCACCTGCTCGCCGGTGCCGAGGACGTCGGCGCCCAGGAAGCCGGCCTCGTAGGCCTCCGCGACCGCCTTGTCGAGGATGTCGCCCTGGAGGTCGTACTCGCCGCGGATGAAGATGAAGCAGCGGTTGGCGCCGGCCGCGCGCGCCGCGATGATGATCCCCTCGATCAGCTGGTGCGGGTTCTTCTGCATCAGCTCGCGGTCCTTGAAGGCGCCCGGCTCGGACTCGTCCGCGTTGCAGCACAGGTACTTGTCCATGTCGCCGCGCGGCAGGAAGCTCGCCTTCTTGCCCATCGAGAAGCCGGCGCCGCCGCGGCCGCGCAGTCCGGAGGACTCGAGCTCGCCCAGCAGCTCATCCGGTGCCATCCGCTTGAACGCCTTCTCGATCGCGCTGTAGCCGCCGAGCCTGCGGTAGGTCTCGATCGAGGCGAGGCCGGGCTCGTCGGCGTTGCGGAAGAGCAGCCTGGTCTCAGCCATCGGACGCCCCCGATCGCCGGCAGGGCCTCGCGGGCGCCTGGATCTCTTTCGCGTCCTCGCCGCCCGCCACGCGGCGGTCCGCGAGGCGCTTCTCCGGCAGCACCTCGCCGCTGCCGCGGAGCTGCTCCAGCACCTTGGCGGCGTCCCCGGCCTCCAGCGGGCCGTAGTAGCGCTGGTCGATCGAGGCCATCGGCGCGATGTCGCAGGCGCCGAGGCACTCGAAGCCGCGCACCAGGACATCATCCGGGGGCTGCTCGGCTTCGCCTGCGCTGCCTCCGGGCGTGCCTTCCGGCGGTGTTGAGCGTATTGGCGTAGCCGCCTCCTTGAAGGCGGCGAGGATGTCGTCGCCGCCGCGCAGCCAGCAGGAGATGTTCGTGCAGACCAGGACCTCGTGGGCGCCCTGCGGGCTCGAGGTGGAAGAGGTCGTAGAAGCTCGCGACCGACTGCAGGTGGCCGGGGGTCACTCCCATCACCGCGGCCGCCTGGCGGATCCCCTCCGGCGAGCAGTAGCCGTAGCGCTTCTGGACCGCCCACAGGGCCGGGATCGAGGCCGAGAGCTTCTGCGGGTAGCGGGCCATGGCCGCGCGGATCTGCCCCGCGAGCTCCTCCGGCACGTCGACCTCGTTCAGGTCCGGAACGCCGGCCGGTTCCTGGTCGGGGCCGCGCGCCTCATGGACCATCTCCCGCCCGGCGGAGTCGGTCCGCACTGGGCTCGTCGCCAGCGTCTCGTCGGGCCCGAGCTGCTCCTGCTCGTCCGGCATCGGCGGCGGCGGGGTCTCCTCGTGGATGTGGCCGGGGTCGTCCAGCCAGGGCCGGCGGCGGCTCGGCAGCAGCGGGCTCATCGATCTATGCCACCGAGGATCGGGTCGAGCATCGCGAGGTTCTGGATCAGGTCCGCGACGTAGCCCCCGACGCACATGTCGCGCAGCGCCTGCAGGTTGATGAAGGAGGGGTCGCGGAAGTGGACCCGGGCGGGCTTGGCCGAGCCGTCGGCGACGATGAAGCAGCCGAGCTCGCCGCGCGGGCCCTCGATCGGGTGGTAGAGCTCGCCCGGCGGCACGCGGAAGCCCTCGGTGACGAGCTTGAAGTGGTGGATCAGCGACTCCATCGAGGTCGAGAGCTCGTCGCGGGGCGGCAGCACGATCTTGCGGTCGCTCGCCATCCACGGCCCGTCGGGCAGCCCGTCGAGCGCCTGCTCGAGGATGCGGACCGACTCGCGCATCTCGGCGAGCCGCACGCGGTAGCGGTCGTAGCCGTCGCCCACGGTGCCGATGGGGATCTTGAAGTCGAAGTCCCCGTAGGAGAGGAAGGGGTCCGCCTTGCGCAGGTCCCAGGGCTCGCCGGCGGCGCGCAGCAGCGGGCCGGTTACGCCCAGCTCCAGCAGGCGTTCGCGGGAGACGATGCCGATGCCCTTTGTGCGGCGCAGGAAGATCTCGTTCGAGTCGAGCAGCGCCTCGTACTGGTCGATGCGGGTCGGCATCAGCGCGATGAAGTCGCGCAGCTTCTGCTCGAAGCCGAGCGGGATGTCCTCGAAGACGCCGCCGACCTGGAAGTAGCGCGTGTGCATCCGCTGCCCGGCCGACATCTCGAACATGTCGAGGACGGCGTCGCGCTCGCGGAAGCAGTACCAGAACATCGAGACCGCGCCGAGGTCCAGCGCCGAGGTGCCGAGCCAGACCAGGTGGGAGTGGATCCGGTTCAGCTCCATGTGGATCACGCGCAGGTACTTCGCGCGATCGGGGATCTCCATCTCCAGCAGCCGCTCGACGCAGCCGCAGTAGGCCTGCATGTTGAAGAAGTAGGCGAGGTAGTCCATCCGCTCGACGAAGGGGATGGCCTTCCAGTAGCTCTTGTCCTCGCAGGACTTCTCGATCCCGGTGTGGACGTAGCCGACGACCGGCTTCAGGTCCAGCACCTCCTCGCCGCGCAGGGTCACGATCAGGCGCAGCACCCCGTGGGTCGCCGGGTGGTGCGGCCCCATGTTGATGGTCATGACCTCCTGCTCGGGCTCGAGGTCGCCCTCGACGTCCGGCGGGCCGGTCTCGATCTCGGCGCCGGCCGCCACCAACGGCGCCAGCGGGTCCTCAATTTCCGGGCGGACGCCGCGCGGGGTCGCGAACAGGGGCTCGTCGTCGCGGAGCTCCTCGTCTCTGAGCTTGGAGTCGGCCATCACTCGAACCAGCGCGGGGCTTCGATCTCGTTGTAGGTGAACAGCACCGGCTCGCCGCCGACCGGGAAGTCGCGGCGCTGCGGCCAGCCGACGTAGTCCTCCGGCATCAGGATCCGCCGCAGGTCGGGGTGGCCCTCGAAGACGATGCCGAACATGTCGTAGGCCTCCCGCTCCGGGAACTCAGCCGTGGGGAAGAGCTCGACGCAGCTCGGGAGGCGGGGCAGGATGGCTTCGCCATCCGCGGCTGAGGCTCCGCTCGGTGCTGCCGGCCCACCATCGGCCGGACCGGCGACGGGTCGGGGAGGAGCGCCTTGACGTTGACGCGCTCGACGCGGTCGCGGTTCAGCAGCTCGTAGTGGACGGCGAAGCGTGGGACGGCCGGCAGGTAGTCGGCGGCGTGGACGCTTGAGCAGAAGGCGTATTCCTGGCCGGGCGTGTCGCGCAGCCAGCCGAGCGCGTCGAGCACCTTGGCGGGGTCCACGATCAGGGTCGCGCGGCCGTGCTCGAGCGCGGTCTCGGTGACCGCGCCCTCGCAGACGGAATTGATCTCCAGCGCGATCAGCTCGAGGCCGGGGGCGTCAGGCACGGGCGTCCGCCCTCCCGGCCGGGCGCCTGCGTGATCGCGCGCGCGGCCGACTCGATCGCCTCCGCGCTCGGCGCGCCGGGCTCCAGGCGGGCCCACTCCTCGGTGCCCGCTGCGTTGTAGCGGGTGCGCCAGCCGAGGTCGGGGGCGCCCTTGATCTTGTGCTGGAGCTTGATGAAGCCGTTCATCAGCGCCTCGGGCCGCGGCGGGCAGCCGGGCACGTGGATGTCCACCGGCATGAACTTGTCCGCGCCCTGGACGACGGCGTAGTTGGAGAACATCCCGCCCGACGACGAGCAGGCGCCCATCGAGATCACCCACTTCGGCTCCAGCATCTGGTCGTAGAGCCGGCGGACGACCGGCGCCATCTTGATCGAGACCCGCCCCGAGAGGATCAGCAGGTCGGCCTGGCGCGGCGAAGCCCGCAGCGCCTCGGCGCCGAAGCGGGCGAGGTCGGTGCGGGCGCTGATCATCGACATCATCTCGATCGCGCAGCAGGCGAGGCCGAAGGTGGCGGGGAAGATCGAGTTGGCGCGCGCGGTGTTGAGCGCCTTCTCGAGCGTCGTCGTGAAGATGCTCTGCTCGACGAACTCCTCGAGGTCGCGTCCCTCGAGGTCGCCGCGCAGCATGTCGCGCGCGCGGAGCTGCTTGGCGCGCAGCTCCTCCGGGGTGCGCGGCTGCTCGGAAGGCGCCGGGACCCTCAGCTTGCGGCGCTCTATCTCCAATCCAGCGCCCCCCGCGCCCAGACGAACACCAGGGCCACGAACAGCAGCACCACGAACAGCCCGATCTCGACCAGCACGAAGACGCTCTCGGCCGCGGCGACGATCGCCCCGACCGGATAGAGGAAGACGACCTCGATGTCGAAGAGGATGAAGAGCATCGCGATCATGTAGAAGCTGACGCCGAACTTGAAGGACCGGGTGATGTGCGCCGGCAGCCCGCACTCGTACGGCTGGGTCTTGATCGGGTTCGGCCGCTTCGGCCCGATCACCGCGTTGAGCAGGACAAAAGCGCTGCCGACGACGATGCCGATCGCGGCGAAGACGAGGATGGGGAGATAGCTCTGCAGCACGCTCGGACCTCTTATACCAGGGACTTTGTATCAACCTGTTACATAGTGTTTTTCCGCACCAGAAAGCGAAAAGTCCGACCCTTTGAAGAGGAATTGGGAGGGCGGGTGACCGGCCCGTGGTAGGCGTCCACGTCGCCGTCGGCGTCTTGCTGATCGCCGCCAACCTGCTCGCCGGCGTGTGGGGCGGCATCGCCTGGCTGCGCGACCGCCCCGCCGTCGGGTTCTGGTACGCGCTGCGGGTCGCGCAGGTCCTCGTCTTCCTCCAGGCGGCCCTGGGGATGGCCCTGCTCTTCGCCCAGCACGAGGCGAGCGAGCTGCACTACGTCTACGGCGCGCTGCCGCTGCTCGTCTCTTTCCTCGCCGAGCTCACCCGCGTCGGGGCCGCGCAGCAGGAGCTGGGCGAAACCGAGTTCCGGTCCCTCCCGGAGGACGAGCAGCACGACGTCGCGATGGCGATCGTCCGCCGCGAGATGGGGATCATGGCCGTCTCATGCCTGGTGATCGCGTTCCTGGCGCTGCGGGCGGCGGGGACGACCCCGCTGCTCTGACATCACGCCCACCTCCTCGGGCTTCGCCCTGCGGGGGTATGCGGTTGCGACGCGAGCGGGAGGGCTGCTGAGGCTCCGCTCGGTGCTGCGGGTTACGACTCGGTCAGGAGGTCCCGGTACGCGCCGCGGTGGAAGATCAGGGGCATGCCGTCGCGGCCGTCCGCGTCGAGGACGGCGCCGGTGAGGATCAGGTGGTCGCCGCCGTCGATCAGGTCGCGGAGCTCGCAGGCGACCCACATCAGGGCGTCGTCGAGGCGGGGTGAGCCGCTGCTCTCGCTCCAGCCGACGCCGACCCACTTGTCGGGCTGCGGGTCCTTGGTCATGAACCGGCGCGCCAGCTCCTCGTGGCCCGCGGCGAGCGCGTTGACGCCGAACAGGCCGGAGGCGCGGGCGGCCGCGAGCGTGCGGGAGCCGCGGTCGAGGCAGGCGAGCATCAGGGGCGGGTCGAGCGAGAGCGAGGTGACGGCGTTGGCCGTCGCCCCCGCCGGCCCCTCGGCGCCGAGGGCGGTGACGACGGTGACACCGGTGGGATAGGAGGAGAGCGCCGCGCGGAACCGCTCCGGGGTCACGTCTGTGCCGCTCATGGTCCGAACGCTACGCGCTGGCCCGGCTCGGGGCGCGGAAGCCTCCGCGCGTAGCCGCCGTCTGGGCGGCTCGCATATGATCCCGCCGCGTGCGTGGGGTTCTCGTACTGATCTCGGTCGTCGTCGCGGCGGCAGCGCTCACCGCCTGCGGGTCGGAGGGCATAGACCTGAACGCTGACGCGAGCCAGGACATGGAGGAGGGCGCCCAGCTCTTCTCGGAGCGGTGCTCGGGATGCCACACGCTGAAGCCCGCCGGCGCCGAGGGCAGCGCCAACCGCAGCCAGCGGCAGCAGGGCCCGAACCTCGATCAGCGCAAGGTGACCTACGACGACGTCGTCTACGCGATCGCAAACGGCGGCTTCTCCGGCGCGATCATGCCCCAGAACATCGTCGTCGGCGACGACGCCGAGAAGGTCGCGCGCTTCGTCGCGGAGTACTCGGGCACGGACGTCGAAGACACCCCGCGCCCCGGCCAGCCCTAAGCCACGCGCCACCTGGACGCCGAGCCACGCTCGACCTGAAGAAGATCCGCCGCGACCCCGAGCAGGCCCGCGCCGCGCTGGCGCGCCGGGGCGCCGGCGAGGACCTCGACCGGCTGCTGGAGCTCGACGAGCGCCGCCGGGGGCTGGCGACCGAGCTCGACGAGGCCCGCGCCGCGCAGAACAAGGTCTCCGCCCAGATCAAGGAGCTGGCGGGTGAGGGCGGGGCGGACGCCCCCGCGTTCGCCGAGCTGCGGGAGTCCTCGAGCGAGCTGAAGCGCAGGCTGAAGGAGCTCGAGCCCGAGCTGGCCGAGATCGAGGAGCGCCGCGACGAGCTGGCCGCCTCGCTGCCGAACCTTCCCGACCCCGGCGCCCCGGACGGGCTGGCCGAGGAGGACGCCGTCGTCCTGCGCGAGGTGGGGGAGCTCCCCGAGCTCGGGTTCGAGCCCCTGGACCATCTCGAGCTCGCCGAGCACCACGGCTGGATCGACATGGAGGCGGCGGGCCGCACCTCGGGCTCGCGCTTCGCCTATCTGCTGGGCGACCTGGTGATGGTGGAGATGGCGCTCGTTCGCTTCGCGCTGGAGCTGCTCCGCGAGGAGGGCTTCACGCCGGTCTCGCCTCCCGTGATGGTGCGCGAGCAGGCGCTGTTCGGAACCGGGTTCTTCCCCGGCGAGCGCGAGACGATCTACGAGGTCCCGCGCGACGACCTCTTCCTCGTAGGCACCTCGGAGGTGGCCCTCGCCTCGCTGCACGCCGAGGAGATACTCGGGCCGGGCGAGCTGCCGCGGCGTTACGCGGGCTTCTCGACGTGCTTCCGGCGCGAGGCCGGGGCCGGTGGGCGCGACACGCGCGGCATCTTCCGGGTGCACCAGTTCGACAAGGTCGAGATGTTCAGCTTCGTCGAGCCGGAGGAGTCCGCCGCGGAGCACGAGCGCATCCTCGCGATTGAGGAGAGGATCCTGGGCGCGCTGGAGCTGCCCTACCGCGTGGTGGACATCCCGGTCGGTGAACTCGGCGCCTCGGCCGCCCGTAAGTTCGACTGCGAGGCGTGGATCCCGAGCCAGGGCCGCTACCGCGAGCTCACCTCGTGCTCCAACACCACCGACTACCAGGCACGGCGCCTGCGAACTCGTTACCGTCCCGTTCCGGAGGAGTCACCTGTGGAGATGCACACACTTAACGGCACGGCGGTGGCCGTGGGCCGTAGTCTTATCGCCTTGCTCGAGAATCACCAGGGGGAGGATCGGAGCGTCGAGATGCCAGTGGCCTTGCAGGAGTTCGGTCTTCCACCCCGCATTCCCATCTCATAGATGAACGGCTCCGCTCCCAAGAGGGTCGTCCTCTGCGATGACCACGAAATCGTCCGCGAGGCGGTCAAGGCCCGGATGGCCTCGGTGCCCGGCGTCGAGATCGTCGGAGAGGCCCAGACGGGCGAGGAGGTGGTCAACGCTGTCACCGAGCTGAAGCCCGACGTCTGCATCGTGGACGTCGAGCTGCCCGGCCAGGACGGGATCGAGGCGACCCGCGAGATCATCAAGGCGCGCCCCGAGACCCGCGTGATCATCTTCACCGCGCACGCTCAGCCCGACCTGCTGACGCTGGCCCTCCGTGCCGGCGCCTCCGGCTACGTGCTGAAGTCGGCGCCCTCGGAGGACATCGCCCGCGCGATCGAGGTCGTCGCCGCAGGCGGCACCTTCGTCGGCACGGAGCTGGGCCAGGGCGCGGGCGACGTCGAGAAGCTGCTCGAGCTGACCCCCCGCGAGCGCGAGATACTCGAGCTCCTGGCCGAGGGCCTCCGCGTCAAGCAGATCGCGGACCGGCTCTCGCTCAGCCCCGCCACCGTCCACACGCACGTCCGCAACGCGATCGCGCGCATGGAGGTGGACACGAGGACCGAGGCGGTGGCACTCGCCGTCCGCTTCAGCTACCTCGGGGCCGGCGGCAAGGTCTGAGCTTCGGCGCGCCGCTCACTTCTCGTCGAAGCTGAGCGCGCAGCCGTTGATGCAGAACCGCTGCCCGGTGGTGTCGGCCGGGCCGTCGTCGAAGACGTGGCCGAGGTGGGCGTCGCAGCGTGAGCACAGCACCTCGGTGCGGCGCATCATGAAGCTGCTGTCCGCCTCGGTCTCGACCGCGTCCGAGTCCATCGGCCGGTCGAAGCTGGGCCAGCCGGTGCCCGACTCGAACTTATGGTCGGAGTCGAACAGGGGCTGGCCGCAGGCCACGCACTTGTAGGTGCCCTCGGCCTTGTTGTCGTTGAGCTCGCTGGTGAACGGCCTCTCGGTGCCCTTCTCGCGCATGATCTCGTACTGCTCCGGGGTCAGCTCGGCCCGCCACTCGGCCTCGGACTTCTTCATCTTCTCCACTTGGGCCTCCTGTTCAGGGGATCTGAGGAAAGGGTATCCGCGGCGATGAACCCCGCCTAAGCGCCGGGCCTTGGCGCCTCAGGCGACGGCGATGGGCGCCCGCCGCGCGCTGACGCCCGGGCCACGCCGGCCGCGGCGCTCAGCGTTAGTCAGGCCAGCGATCCTGAGCTTTGTTGCGCATGACGCAACAAACCTCATGACTGACCCGTGGTCAGGCGCGGCGCGCGCGCACTCGTTGTCCACCGACCAGAGGCCGCGCGCGTCGCACGCGCGGCTTGACGATGTGGCACGCCTGACGTACGGTCGAGCCCGTGTCCTCGCCGAGCAGGACCATCGCGCGGCTGACGCGCGCATCGCTCGCCGTCGCCCTTGTCACTTGCCTCGCGCCGGCGCACGCGCTCGGCGCGCCGGGAGACGTCTACGTCGCGCAGCTCAGCGGCGCGGGGGACGGCACGGTCTTCAGGGTGGGGCCAGCCGGCGGCGAGGCCACCGCAGTCGTCGCGGCGCCCCCGCCGGGGTTCAATCCGTCGACCCTCGCCTTCACCCGCTCGGGGACGCTGCTAGCCGCGGATAAGGGCCCCACGCCGGGCGTCTGGGAGATCGACCCCCGCACCGGTTCGGTGACCTCGTTCCTCGGGGCTCCCCGCCTTGGCCGACCCACAGGACGCGATCGTCTCGAGGGACGGCTCGGTCCTCCTCAGCGACAGCGCGAGTGGACCCGGTGGCACCCCGGCGGTCCTGCGGGTCGACCCAGCGACCAAGGCGATCACCCCGGTCGCATCGGGGCTTTCCCTCTCGCCCGTGGTGAGGGGACTGGCCGAGAAGAGGGACGGCACCATTCTCGCCGCGGGAATCGATCGCGTCTTTGAGATCAGCCCGGCGGGTGACGGTCCGGGAGCTGACGCCGGCCGACGAGGCCCTCAGCGGCGCATCCGGGGTGGCGTTGACACCGGACGAGGCGGCCCTGTTCGTGGCCGCGTTCGATTCCACGCCTAACCAGATCCTCCGCGTGGATCCCGTCACCGGCGCCTTCGCCCAGTTCGCCCCCTTCACGGACGTGATGGACGTCGAGCTGCTGCCGGACCGCTCCCTGCTCGCGTCGGACGACGCGGCCGGCAGGGTTTACCGCGTCGGTGCGGCGGGCGGGGAGCCGACCGTCTTCTCCGAGGATCCCGACCTGAGTACCGGAGAGCTCGGGGGGATCGCGGTCGAGCCGGAGCGCTGCGCAGGGCGGATGCCCACCCTTGTCGGGACCACCGGGAAGGACGTGCTCACCGGCTCTGATTTCCCGGAGGTCATCTCGGCGCTCGGCGGGGCCGACGTGATCCGGGCCGTGGGCGGGGATGACGTCATCTGCGGCGGCTCGGGCGGTGACCGGCTGTTCGGGTCCGCGGGACGCGACCGCCTGCTCGGGGGCCCCGGAAAGGACCGGCTGGTGGGCGGCCCCTCCAAGGACAGGTTGGTCGGCGGCAGGGGCCGCGATCTCCTCAGCGGCGGTGGCGGCAAGGACCTGTGCAAGGGCGGCCCGGCGAGGGACCGCGAGCGCAGCTGCTGAGCCCGTCTTTGTGAGGCTGTCCTTGAGCGCCGGGGATGAGCCTGCGGGCCCGGATCCCGAGCCCCGCGGCGCCGAGCATCATCCGCTCGCCGAGGCCGTCCCGCCCCGGCATCACTCCGAGCTGGCGCAGGCTGGAGGTGACGTCGTAGAAGGAGTGCTCGCGGCAGACCTTGCCGTCGCGGAACTCGAAGATGTCGGTGCCGATCGTCTCCAGGCGCCTGCCGCTGGCGGGCAGGCCGATCCACAGGGGCCCCGAGTTGAGGCAGCGGCAGCGCCAGGGCTCGGCCACCCGGTCGCCCGCGGCGATCACAGGCTCGCGCAGGCTCCATTCGATCTCGCTGAAGGCGGCGAAGAACCCGTCCACGTAGTCGCGGTAGGCGTCGGCTCCGCGCAGCGGCTCGTGCAGCGTCACGTCCCAGTACTCGATGTCGTCGGTGACGTGGCGCATCACCTCGTCGGTGCCGGTCTCCCAGGCCCGCTGCCAGACCGCGAAGAAATCGTCCGCCCAGCTCATGCGCTGGATCGTATGGCCGGGCGCAGCGGAGGGGGTGGGATTCGAACCCACGAGAGACCCGAAGGCCTCCAACGGCTTTCAAGGCCGCCGCATTCAACCGCTCTGCCACCCCTCCGGGCGACGCAGCCAGAGCCTAGACGGCTAGTGCGGACGGCCCGGCTGGTCCAAGCCCTCCTGGGGCGAGCAGACCACGACGGGGATCACGCGCCCGCCGGTCCGCTCCTGGTAGCTGGCGAAGCCGGGGTAGAAGCCGGTCGCGAGGCGCCAGAGCCGCTCGCGCTCGGCGCCGGAGGCTTCGCGGGCGCGGTACGGGCCGCCGCGCCCTGCGCTCCAGAGCTCGACGTCGGGGTGCGCACGGATGTTGTGCAGCCAAGCGGGGTTGTGCTCGTGTCCGCCGCGCGAGGCGATCACGACCACGTCGTCCTCGTCGGTGAAGTAGGCGAGCGGCGTGGTCCTGCGCTTGCCGCTGCGGGCCCCGGTGTGGGTCAGCAGCACCGTCGGCGCGATCAGCGTGGTCTTCACGCGGCCCCCGCTCGACCCTCATCAGGAGGGGGTCGATCCGGTTGCCGACGTTGACGAGGAACCAGGTCGCGGGCCGCAGGCGGGCCGCCTGCGCGAGGAAGCCCATCACCGGGCCCTTCTCGGCTTCCGGGTCGACGGCGGGGACGCGGCTCATCAGCCGAATGCCTTGCCCTCGCCCCGGTAGGTGGGGACCTCGTCCCTGATCGTCGCTCCGGCCACCAGGTGCAGGCGGTCGAACCGCTCGCACAGCTCGCCGGCCTTGACGTGGCGGAAGTAGACGCGGTCGCCGACCGACAGCCGCTCGGCGGGCGCCCCCCGCAACGGCGTCTGCGCCTCGCCGGCGCCCTCCCGGGGGTCGAGCCTCAGCCCGGCGGGCAGGTGGGGGAGGGGCAGCCGGTCCCTGCCGCCCGGCCCGGAGGCGGGATAGCCGCCGCCGAGCGCGGTCGCGACGCGGGCGGAGGGCTTGCGCACGACCGGCAGCGCGAACATGGCGGCGGGGCTGAGCCGGAACGAGCGGAAGTGGTCGCAGAAGAGCGGCGCGTAGAAGCCGGAGCCAGCGGCGATCTCGCTGACGGCGGGCTCGGCGGCGGTCAGCTCGATCGAGCCGGTGCCCCCGCCGTTCACCCACTCGAGCTCGGTGACCTCCGAGACCGCGCCGACGATCTCGCCGCGCCGCTCGCGCACGTCGCGCCACGAGCGCGACTGCATCGCCCGCACCAGGGCGTTGTTGACCGACTTGCCGGGGACGTTGTCGCCGACGCCGGCGATCTGGCCCTCGTAGGCCATCAGGCCGACGAGCGTCGTGTGGCGGCGCCGCTCGATCTCGCGCGCCAGGGCCGCCGCCTGGAAGGGCTTGCGGACCGGCGAGCGCTTCGGGCCGATCTTGAGCAGGCCGTTCAGCGGCCACCAGGAGAGGTCGATGTCGATCGCCACGCGGATCGGCGCGACGAAGGAGGAGGACGCCTGCTCGATCAGGTCGAGGTGCTCGACCGAGTCCACCATCACCACCGGTGCGTCATCGGGGTGCTCGGCGGTGAGGCGCGCCAGGCGCGTCAGGCAGGCGGTGTCGGCGGTCGGGTAGGCGAGCACGATGTCGCGCATGCCCTGCTCCCAGAGCCACAGCGTCTCGGGCAGGGTGTAGGTCAGCAGTCCCTGGAAGCCGCGGTCAAGCTCGAGCAGGCGGCGCAGGACCGGCAGCGAGCGGACCGACTTGGTGGCGATCCGGATCGGCTTGCCGTTGGCCCGCCGCAGCATGTCCGCGGCGTTCGACCAGACGGCGTCGAGGTCGAGGAAGGCAAATGGGGCCTGCGTCCCGCGGAAGGCCTCCTCGTAGCGCTCGAACGCCTCCGCCGGGGTCGGGATCGGCAGGGGGGTGGGGGTGTCGGCCGGCGCCGCGGGCCGTGTGGCGCTCGGCGTCCCCGCTAGCCCGGACGGGCTCGTCGCCCGCCGCGTCGAACGGGCGCTCGGCCTCCTCGGTCGTCGGCGGCTCGGCGGTGCGGGTGGCCTGATCTGGGGTCTCGTCGGATGCCTGCATCGCTCAGCCCAGCCTACAATCGGGGCCGAGTTCCCCCGGAGAGGTGGCCGAGTGGCTGAAGGCACTCGCCTGCTAAGCGAGTAGGGGGCTGATAGCTCTCTCGAGGGTTCGAATCCCTCCCTCTCCGCTGAGTACCACGCCGGCGCCGACGGCCGGCGTCACGTGGCGACGCCGCGCCGCGGCAGCGGGTCAGGGCCGCTGCCGGACGTGAGCCGGGGTCAGGTCCGCCGGTGAGGCGCAGCCGAGCAGCGCCAGCGCCAGTCGCAGCTCGGAGGTGAGAAAGCCGAGCGCCCGCTCGGCGCCGGCCTGGCCCTCGGCCGCGAGGCCCCAGAGCGGGGCGCGCCCCGCGAGCACGGCGTCCGCCCCCAGGGCGAGGGCGACCGCGACGTCGGTGCCGCGGCGGATGCCGCCGTCCATCAAGACGGTCCCGCGCCCGTCGACGGCCTCGGCAACCTCGGGCAGGACATCGATCGTTGCCGGGACCCCGTCGAGCTGGCGGCCTCCGTGGTTGGAGACCACGACCCCGGCGGCGCCGTGCTCGAGCGCGAGCAGGGCATCCTCGGCCGTCAGCACGCCCTTGACCAGCACGGGCAGCTCGCACTCGTTCGTGAGCGAGGCGAGGTCGTCCCAGTCCAGCGACGGGATCGACGAGGCCGAAGACCTCGGCGACCGACAGGCTCTCGTGGCCGACAGCCGCCTCGATCGCCGGCGCCCGGATCTCCGCGGGGACCTCGAAGCCCGTCCGCAGATCGCGCTCGCGCCGCCCGGCGTAGGGGGCGTCGACGGTGAGCAGGACCGCCTCGAAGCCGGCGGCCACCGCCTCGTCCAGCAGCGCCCGGGTCACCCCGCGGTCGCGGAAGCTGTAGAGCTGCATCAGCCTGCGCACGCCGGGCGCGCCCTCCGCGATCTCGGTCGGTCGGGCGGTCGCAAAAGTCGAGAGGCAGAAGGCGGCGCCGGCCGACTCGGCGGCGCGGGCCATCGCGACCTCGCCCTCCGGATGGGCCAGCTTCTGGAACGCGACCGGGGCGACCATCACCGGCGTCGCGACCGGCCGGCCCATCAGCTCGCAGCCGGTGTCCACGTCGGAGACGTCCACCAGCACCCGCTGGCGCAGTTCCCAGTCGAGAGAACGCCTCGACGTTGCGGCGCAGCGTACGCTCGTCGCCGGCGCCGCCGGCGTAGTAGCCGTGCACGCCGGGCTCGAGGCGCTCCGCCGCGACCCGCTCCAGGTCCGCGATGTTGACCGGCTCGGTGACCCGCCCACCCTAACCGGGCGGTCGGGGTGACTAGGCGGCGCGGGCGGCGGGGACGTAGCGCAGCCGGCCCGGCAACAGGGGCACGACCACCCTCTTCACGTATTCGGCGCCGCCGCTGACGAGAGCGCGCCGCAC
Organism: uncultured Solirubrobacterales bacterium; assembly: GCA_963805235.1. GTDB lineage: Bacteria > Actinomycetota > Thermoleophilia > Solirubrobacterales > 70-9 > DASSYK01. Next base: position 459,688 of record CAWDTF010000007.1, read on the forward strand.
CGCGATCGGCGGCAGCCCGGCGAACTCGTACTGCTCGCGCAGCCTGTCGGGCAGCAGCGCGACCGTGATGAAGTTCGCGGTCCCGACCAGTGGCCGCGCCAGCAGCGGCACCGGCGGCTCGAGCACGATCCGCCGCGCCGTCCGCCGAGCCCAGTCGGTGACGAAGAGGTGGTCCCCCTCCAGCATCTCGCGCCGGTAGGCGTCGAGGTCGTCGAGCGAGCCCGGCATCTGGGGCCGCTCCAGCCCGAACAGCTCGCCCACCACCTTGAAGTCCTCCCAGTAGGCAGCTTCGTCCTCGCGGCTCAGCGGCCCCAGGTAGAGGCGGTGGACGACGAGGGCGGAGTCGATCAGGGTGAACAGCACCCACATCAGCAGCTCGGGGTCGTCCGCCCGGTAGGGGGTGCCCGCGGGGTAGGGGCCGACGTCCTCCTTCAGCCGCCCGCGGACGCGGCTGTGCGCCGCGCGCACCGGCGCCGTCATCCGGTCCGCCTCCTCCCGCGTCCCGAAGCTGATCGCGTTCAGCACCTCCGCCACCCGCTCGAGCCGCTCGTACGGCTCGTCGAGCGAGTCGGTGTGGGCGAGCAGCCCCGACACCGCCAGCGGGTGCGCCGCCTGCATCAGCAGGGACCGCGGCCCCGAGATCGCCAGCACCCGCTCGCGATTGATGCGCCTCAGCATCGACTCGTCGGTGAAGTAGCCGTCGGCCATCCACCTGAATCTACGCGCCGGCCCCGCCGCCCGATCACCGCCCCGGAGCCGCGGAGCCCGGCCGTTTCGGGGCCCGACCGCGCCCCCGCCCCGTCGCTACGCTTCTCCCCGCACGCGCCCGTAGCTCAGTTGGATAGAGCGTCGGTCTACGAAACCGAAGGTCACTGGTTCGAGTCCAGTCGGGCGCGCTTCGGGAAACCCCGCTACAGCGCGGTTTCTGCTTCCTGGATTGACCACCAGGGGGCGCTCAAACGGCAAGTGGGCAACACGCTGCCCCAGCCCAAATCTGCAGTCGATCGGCTGCGGGCGGACCGTGTCCTCGACCTCGATCATTTATCGGTCTTGCCAGCCACCTCCGGCGGCTGACCCCCTCGAGAAGTGGGTGCGCCGCCCTCACGGCCGGCCCCGCGCCCTTGGCGGGCGCCCCGGCCTCCAGCCGGTCGGCTGCGAAGAGGCTGTGGACGAGCTGGATCGCGATCGACCCCTCTCCGACCGCGGAGGCCACGCGCTTGACGGATCCATGCCGCACGTCGCCCGCTGCGAAGACGCCCGGCATGCTCGTTTCGAGCAGCAACGGGCGGCGCTCGAGCGGCCAGCCGTGATCGTCTGGGAGATCCGCGCCCGTGAGCAGGAAACCCTGCCGGTCCCTCGCTATCTCTTCGGGCAGCCAATCGGTCCGCGGGCGGGCCCCGATCAGCACGAACAGCCCATCGGCGGCGACCGTCTCGTCGTTCTCCGGTCGCGCCCTTGCGGAGCTCCAAGTACTGGAGTCGCCCGTCGCCTCCACCACCGACCACTTCGGTGCCCACGCGGACCTCCACGTTCGGCGCCGCCTCCAATTCGTGCACCAGATAGTGCGACATCCCGGCGCCGAGCGACTGAGCGCGCACCACGAGCGTGACCCGGCGGGCGTAGCGCGCCAGGTGCAACGCCGCTTGCCCCGCTGAGTTGGCGCCGCCGACGATGTAGGCGTCCTTGCCGGCCATCGCGTGGGCCTCCGAGGCCGGGCCGCCATAGAAGACCCCGGCGCCGTTCAGGGATTCGAGCGCCGGGACGCCCAACCGGCGGTAGGCGGCGCCCATGGCGAGGATCACCGCTCGGGCGCTGATCGCGCCGGTCGTCGGAGAGGGTCACCAGCAGCCGGTCACCGACGCGACTGAGGTCGGTCACCCTGATGCATGAAGGCGAAGTTCGCTCCGAAGACCCAGGCCTGCTCGTAGGCCTGCTGAGCGAGCCGCCTCCCGCTGACGCCGCGCGGGAAGCCCAGGTAGTTGCGGATCAGCGAGCTCGAGGTGGCCTGTCCACCGATCCCGCCCTCGTCGACCACCAGGGTGTCCAGGCCTTCGGACGCGCCATAGACCGCTGCCGAAAGGCCGGCCGGTCCGGCACCGACGATGACCACGTCGAAGTCGTCCCCCTCAGGGTCGATCGAGGCACCGGTGGCGTCTGCGATCTCCCTGTTCGTCGGGTCGCTCAGGACCTGACCGTCGGGAAGGATCATGAGCGGGAGCTTCGCCCCCGGGCCCGCCTTGGCAAGCACGCCGCGCCCCTCCTTCGACTCACTCAGGTAGAAGGCGTGCGGGATCGCGCAGCGCTGCAGGGCATCCCTCAGCTCGTGCGCTCTGCCTGCCCAGGCCTCGCCCACGACGCGGACCGTGTGCGGGGCGATGCGCCGAGCCTCCGTCCACTCGAGCAGGAAGCTGGAGATGGCCTGGTGAAACAGCTCGTCCGGCGAGACCGCCGGCCTGAGCACGAAGTAGTCGATCCGCCCCAGGGCCATCGAGTCGAAGATCGCCTTGGCCGTTGGCCGATGGCCCCACTCCCCCCAGGCAACCAGCAGGCCGCGCTTGGCGTGTGGGTGGAGCTGGCGCACGCGCTCGAGCAGCTCGCCTCCGGTCGTCTCGGAGAGCCATTGCCCCGCCAGCACCAGGGCGACCTCTTCCCCGGCATCCGACAGCTCGGTGAGGGTCGCAAGCGCCTCGTCCGGCGAGCGCTGTGCAGATGACCCGGTAGCTGCCTGCGTAGCGGTCGCGCAGCTCCCGCTCGACGTGGCCCAGCGCGGCAGGGTCAGCGTCGACGGCTAAGAGCACGGGGGCGGGCATCCGGGCTTCACACACTCTAGTGCGCCGCGCCCTTGCCGATGGGCCGTAGCGCCTGACCACCGCTGCAGCGGGCCCCCCTGCGCCGGAAACTGGGCTGGCTCGACGAGACTGGCGGGAGTTACTCACCGTCGGCTAGATGTCAGGGGCGTGAAAACGCCCCGGGGGCGCTGTGAGTAGCTCCTCTGGCACTGAACGACCGTCAGTACAGCCTCGATGAGGGCAACAAAAGGGCAACAGACGGGACGGAGTCCAGACGAACCCAGACGAACTCGAGTCCCGAGATAGAGCTGAATCCTGAGCCCAGACGAGCCCCACCGAACACCAGCCGCGGTCTACGAAACCGAAGGTCACTGGTTCGAGTCCAGTCGGGCGCGCTTCGGTGGACGTCGGCTGATCGATTGTGGCGGGGGCCGATTCGCAAGTGGCGCAGTAGCCGGAACGTTGTTTGCCTGAGACCCGGTTTATGGCTCGCTCAGCAAGGCTCGGAGCTTGGGTCGCCGTCGTGCTCCTGCTCGGCGCCGCCTGCGCGCTCCTGCTGCACCAGTCGTGGCACGGCCCGATCATCCTGTCGCTGTCGTCATCTCATGGCATCGACGCGGGGGACATCCCGGCGCTGGCGCTCTTCGCGCTCGGGCTCGCGCTCGCCACAAGCCTGCTGCCCGCCCGTGACCCTTCCCGGGAGTCGACGGCCCGTGATTCGCTTTGCCGGGCCCGCGTGCGCCCTGGTTTTCGGCGCACTGTTGCTCGTCGGCGTCTTCGACGCGAGGAGCCCGCCGAGCCGCTGCTGCCCGCCGGCGGGGGGACGCTCGGCGGCATCACAGAGAACGCGGACGGGGAGCAGGCCTGATCCGCTGCACCGCTGGACGCACCTGGCGACCACCTACGACGGGACGACGCTGCGCCTGTATGTGAACGCCACCCTGGTGTCGAGCAGAGCGGCGACAGGCAGCATCCTGGGCACCAAGAAACCCCTTTGGATCGGCGGGAACCACCCCTACGGGGAGTACTTCCAGGGCGTGATCGACGAGGTGCGCGTCTACGACCTCGCCCTGAGTCCCTCCGAATTGCGCGCCGAGATGTCGGCACCGATCCGGGCCGCTGGAATCGCGCCGCCGCCGGGTCTCGTGGCAGCGTACGGCTTCGACGGGGGCTCGAAACGGCTGGCGGTGGACAGCTCAGGCAACGGCAACGCCGGCGCGGTCGTCGGAGCGACTCGGGCGGCGCGGGGCCGCTTCGGTGGCGGGCTGCAGATTCGATGGCTCCAGCGACGTGGTGCGCGTTCCCGCCTCGGCGTCGCTGGATCTGGGGAGCGTCCATGACCCTGTCGGGCTGGATCAAGCCGGGCGGGCCGCAGCCAGGGTGGCGGACGCTCGTGCATCGCCAGACCGACGCGTACTTCCTCATGGCCGGCGGCGGCGGCGCCAAGACCCGCCTCGGGGCGCTCGATGACGCCCGCGCCGCGCTGCTTCTTCGGAATCGCCGTCGGATTCTGCGTGGTGCTCGCCATTGGCGGCTCTCGGTGGTTCGGCGGGCGGCGGTTCTGGTGGTGGGCGCCCGTAGTGCTGTTCCTGGCTGGATCAGTGGTCGATGAGGTGCTCGTGCCTACGGTCACGCTCGTCGGCGCGACCCTGGTGGCGATCTGGTTCGCCCTCACCGCCTCGCACCGCAGCGAAGCGATGCTCATGTACCTGATCGCGGCCGTGTTCACCGGTCTGTCCGTCATGTCCCTCGCCGGCTGGGGCGGCCTGGAGCCCGCGCGCGACGACGGCGGCATCGCTCGCTCGGCAGCGCTCGGGCTGCTGCTCGTGACCGCCGGTGCGCTGAGCGCCTACCGCGGCCTGCGAGGTGACGGGCGGCGGGCGCCGGAGGCGGCCGCGAGCGGATAGGTCCAACTGCATCGCCGGTCGAACCTACCCTCGCAACACCGCTCCGCGCAAAAAGAACGAGCGCGTGATCCAAAGCGCTCGCTCGGGACGGAGGAGGCCCCACAGGAAGCCGAGGAAATCTGGATGCGACGCCGCGCACCCGTCAGGTCGAATCTGTGTGAGTGAGCTTTGGCGGCGACTGCGATCGGGAGATGCAGGCCACACCAGGCTGCGAGACTCGCCCTATGAGCGCCGCATCAGGGTTACCTCCCGAGTACGCCTACGACCAGTCGTTCGCCGAGGAGCGGGAGCGTCTTGCCGGGATCGAACGGCTCTGGGACCCCGGAACGCAGGCGGTCATGAGACGGCTGGGCATCCGCTCCGGCTGGCGCTGCCTGGAGGTCGGCGCTGGCGGCGGCGCGATGGTCGAATGGATGGCCGATCAGGTTGGCCCCGCTGGCTCGGTGCTCGCCACCGACGTCTACACGCGCTTTATCGAGGCAATCGATCGGCCCAATCTCGAAGTTCGCGAGCACGACATTCTCGCCGGCGAGCCGCTCGGAGCGTTCGACCTCGTCTACGCGAGGCTCGTGGTCGAACACCTTGGCTCCCCAGGCCCTGCAACGGATGAGTTTTGCGGCCGTGCGCACCGGCGGGTTGCTCCTGCTCGAGGACTACGACTGGGAAGCGGCGACGACCTACCCGCCCCAACTGGAGCTCGACAAGGTCAGGGAGACGGTGCTCGCGCTGATGGCCGAGATCGGGTTCGAGCCGAACTTCGGTCGCCGCCTGCCCGCTGGGGGCTTGTAGGAGGCTGCCGGCCTCGAGAACGTGGAGGCTGAAGGGCGGGTGCGACTGATCCGCGGCGGCATGCCCGAGACCTCGTTCTTCAGACTCAGCCTCGACTCGCTAAGCGCTGCGCTGCTCGAACGCGGTCTGCTCACCGAGGCCGAGATGGAGCACGCACGGGTAGGGCTCGCCGACCCATCCAACACCTATCTCACCCCCATCCTCGTCTCAGCCTGGGGGCGCGCGCCGTCCGGACGAGGCCTAGGCGTTCTTTCCGTCGGAGTTCTCGGTCTGGTCTCGGCGCAGGTTGCCGAGGCGACGGGCGCACCGGTCTGGTAGAGCGCCGAGCGGTCCACGGCGGCGATCGACGTCTGGCCGGTGAGGCCGAGCGCGGTGTCGATGTCGGCCTTCATCACCTCGAGCACGTGGCGCACGCCGGCCTCGCCGCGGGCCGCGACCGCCCACGCCCAGGCGCGGCCGATCAGCACCGCGCGCGCGCCGAGCGCGACCATCTTCACGACGTCGAGCCCGGTGCGCACGCCGCCGTCGGCGAGCACCTCGACCTGGTCGCCGACCGCGTCGACGACGTCGGGCAGCGCGCGCGCGGTCGACGGCACCGAGTCGAGCTGGCGGCCGCCGTGGTTGGAGACGACGATGCCGTCGACGCCGGCGTCGGCGGCGCGGCGCGCGTCCTCGGGGTCGAGCACGCCCTTGACCACCAGGCGGCCCCGGCCATTGCTCGCGCACCCAGGCGATGTCGTCCCAGGTGACGCTCGGGTCGAACTGCGCGTCGACCCACTCCTTGAACGCCGCCGGCGTGCTGCGCGCCGGGGACCGCCTTCTCGAGGTTGCCGAAGGTCAGCGGCCGGCCGCCGAGCGCCGTCGGTCGCGATCCAGCGCGGATGGGACGGCGAGGTCGAGCCCGCGGCGCACCTTCGCCCACGCGCTCGGCTCGCCGACCATCGCGTTGCGCGTGTCGCGGTGGCGCGCGCCGACGACGGCGAGGTCGATCGGTCAGGACCAGCACGGGCGAGCCGACCGCCCGCGCGCGCGCCATCAGGTCCTCCGCGTAGCCGCGGTCGCGCATCACGTAGAGCTGGAACCACGGCGGCGTGCGTCGTCGCCTTCGCGACCTCCTCGATCGCTGCAGATCGAGACCGTCGACTCGACGAACGGCACGCCCGGCGCCTCCGCCGCGCGCGCGGCCTGCACCTCGGCGCGCGGCGCGAACATCCCCGCCGAGGCCGACCGGCGCCAGCACGATCGGGAGCGCCAGCCGCTGGCCGAGCACCTCGACCGCCGGATCGCGGACGCTGACGTCGCGCATCACGACCTGGCGCAGCAGCACGTCCTCGAGGTCGGCGACGTTCGCGCGCATCGTCGCCTCCTCGTACGCGCCGCCGTCGATGTAGTCGAACAGCTGGCGCGGCAGCCGGCGCCGCGCCAGCTCGCGGTAGTCGAGCACCGTCGCCGGGGCGACGCCGAGCGGGCGGTCGGCGGCGAAGCGCATCGGCGTGAAGGTCGTCCAGACCGCCCCGGACGCGGCTCGTCATGCGGCCGATACTGGCATACCCGCCCGGCTTGAGTGTGGGCGACTCGGCGAGAACATAGGAGCGGGCCCGCAGGCGCGACGCGGGCGAGTTGCAGGCGCGCGCCTCCGAGCTCGGCTATCTGCCCGAACCGGACAATTCGACCCCGGCGCCCGCTCGACCAGGTCTGGAGCGGGGGCATCTGGCTGTCGGAGCCTGGCTTCCGCCGGCTCGATCCCGGCTTCGCCCGAAAGCTGATCGAGATCGGCGGCTCCCCCCGCAGCCCCACTACGAGCAGATGAGGCGCCGCGCTGCCGCCGGCCTCGCTGCTGATGCGCCGCCAGGAGGGCCTGATCCTCGTCGTCCTCTCCCAGCTCCGCGCCGGCGCCGACTGGGGGCGAATCGCACGCGAGTACGCCTTCGGCGATCCCCCCTCGACCGAGCTGGGCATGGCCGAGGCGGCGTTCTGGACCCGCGGCCCCCGGCCGCTGACGCGGGGCCGCTCGAAAGCGGCGCTAGATCCCGCGATTCATGTCTGTTTGAACCTCGGTGGCGGTTAGCGGCCGGTTATAGATGCGGATGTCGTCGAGGAGGCCGCGCCAGCGCTCTGCAGCCACCACAGGACGCGCCGAACACCAGCGCCTGAGTATTGGGCACGGGTGCCGTGGTTTCACTCTGGGTCGATATCGCCGCACCGTTGAGGTACAAGGTGTAGGTATTGGCAGCGTCGTTGAAGACCCCGGCCAGGTGCGACCATTGATTGAGCGGAATCGCCGGGGAGCTGCTGCTGTGCTCGCGACAGCCCGCATTGTTGAATCCGCTGCTCGATGTTGCTGCCCGTGGTCTGCAGCCAGTACCCGCAGCCAAAGGTCTCCTCTTTGATCAGGACCGTCTGATACCCACTCAGCGCGGCTGGCTTCACCCAGGCCTCAAGCGTATAGCTCGAGGCCATACTCAGCGAAGACGCTTGCGGCACAGTGACGGTCCCCGATGAGCCGTTAAACGACAGCGCACTCCCGTACTTGCCGCTCGCGTCCCACGTAGCACCGGTGCCGACAAGCGTACCCTGATTGCCATTGCCCGACGAGTCGCTCACCGCTGCACCTGCACCCTCATTCAGGCCCCACGCTCCCACCAGCCCTGTCGGTAATGGGGCCGAGTTAAAGGTCGCGACGTAGCTCTGCGGCGTTGGCGGTACCGTAATGGTGTGCTGCTGAGCGCCGCCGTCCGACCATGATGCAAACGTATAAGAGGTGCTCCCAGCAGTTTGGGTTCGCGCCTCGATAGTGTGGTTGAAGCCCACCAGGGTGTCGTAGGTGAACGGTGAAACCTTGGCAATGCCGTCGAGATAGAGCGTGCGGCCGGCGGGCACGGTATCGAAGGTAAGATTCACCTTCCTCGGCTGCACGGTCACCGACCGTGTTGAACTGAGGCCAGACGAATCCGCACCGTCAGGGTGATGCGGTAGCGGGTGTTGCCGCTGAAGTCGTGACCTGAGGTCGGAATTGTGAAGTTGCTACTCCGCACGCCCGGTGGTCGTTGTGCCGGGGTGAACATGGCCGTCATGCAAGAAGTCGATATTCCAGGTGAAGGCGCTATCAGGTAGACGACCGTCGTCCGGGTCACTGCCATCCCCGCTGTAGGCGATCACATCACCTGCCTGGAACTGCGTGCCCTCGGTTGGCGACAGAATCGTAGCCGTAGGCACACTGCCCGCGCTGATGGTGATGGGCGTCGAAAGTGAGCTGTTGACGCCATCCGAGACTGTCAGCCGCGCTTGGTAAGCGCCCGCGGTGGCATACGTATGTGAGGGATTGGCCGCCGTGGAGGTGGCTCCATCACCGAATGTCCACGAGTAGGTGAGCGGCTGCCCCTCGGGATCTGACGAACCCGAGCTGGAGAACGCGACATTCAGCGGAGTCGGCCCCGAGGTCGGAGTTCGCCGACGCCGCCACCACCGGCGCTTGGTTTGACTGCACATACTTGATGCGGCGAATCTTGCTCACGCCGGAGGTGCCGGTCACGTCGGAATATCCCAAGTCGACGTAGTACAGCGCGCCATCGGGCCCTTCATCGAGGTAGACGATGTCGCCGTAGGGACCATCCGCCGTGCCGTCGGCCGGCTCGAAGTTGAATGTCCCGCTCACGGCCCCATTGGCGTCAAACCTCAAGCCCTTGATCCAGTTCTGGGCGTAGTCGGCATAGAAGTAGGCACCGCGGTAGCTGCTTGGGAACTGGGAACCGCGGTAGACGAACCCGCCGGTGACCGAGGCGTCGCGGCCGTCGTGGCTGTAGAAATACAGCGGGCTGGTACACGGTGCCGAGCAGGGGCCCTCGCTGTTGGGCCAGCCGTAGTCGACGCCCGGCGCACCTAGGTTGATCTCCTCCTTGGCGGTGGACGAATCATTCCCTCCCACGTCGGCGATGTAGTAACGGCCAGTCGGGCCGTCGTAGTAGGCGCGGAACGGGTTCCGCAGGCCCCGCGCCCAGATCGTGTCGATATTCGGCCCGACTCCGTCGTAGAAGGGGTTGTCGGTCGGGACCGTGCCGTCCGTATTTATCCGGTGTACCTTGCCCCGCGGGCTGGTCAGCGGCACCGACTCTGCCGCTTGAAGTGGTCGCCGGTGGTGAACAGGAGCTTGCCGCCGTTGTCGAAGTCCAGGGAGCCCCCGTGGTGCTCGGGATCCGCACCCTGGTCATCCTCATAAAGCACGAATTCACTGCCTGGCACGGTGCCGGTCAATGTGGCATTGGCCGTAAAGCGCGACACGCGATCGTGGTTGAGCGTGAGCTGACCCGTGGTGTAGAAGACGTAGTAGAAATGGTTGAACGCAAAGGCCGGATCCAGCGCGATGTCGTAGATGCCCTGCTGGACACCGGCCGAGCCGATGTTGGTGATTTGCAGGAACAGCGCTGCGGTCCGGCTGGGTGTACGGTGGCGGCAACACCTTGATCTTGCCTTGTAGTTCGGCGACGAGCATGCGCCCGTCGGGCAGAAATTCGAACGTGGTCGGTAAGTCGAAGCCGGTGGCCAGGATCTCGTTCTGGAACGAGTCGGTATTGGCCACGTTCACGGTGACGGGCCCGGAAGTGGTGGTATTGCCCGCGGCGTCCCGCGCCCTGGCCCTCAGGGTATGAGCACCGTTGCCAACGGTGCGGCTATCCCAGTTCAGTGCATATGGCGAACTGGTGTCTTCCGCACCACTCGCTGCCCCGTCGACCAGGAACTGCACGCCCGACACACCTACGTTGTCGCCGGCGCTTGCAGTCACCGGCACGATGCCGCTTACGGTCGCATTGTTCTGGGGCGCTGTGACCGCCACCGTTGGTGGTGTCGTGTCAGTCGCATTGGATACGTTCACGGTGACGGGCGCGGAAGTGGTGGTATTGCCGATGAAGTCCCGCGCCCTGGCCCTCAGGGTATGAGCACCGTTGCCAACGGTGCGGCTATCCCAGTTCAGTGCATATGGCGAACTGGTGTCTTCCGCACCACTCGCTGCCCCGTCGACCAGGAACTGCACGCCCCGCACAGCCACGTCGTCGCCGGCGTTTGCAGTCACCGGCACGATGCCGCTTACGGTCGCATTGTTCTGGGGCGCTGTGATCGCCACCGTTGGTGGTGTGGTGTCTCCCGGCGCATCGCACGCAGCGACGCCGAGAGCTGCCGCCAGCACGATCGCGAGTGCTGCATGAAGACGTGTGAAGGGGGTCTATGGAACAACGGTTCCGAACCTGAGCGCCGTCCCAGGACTGTAGACCGAGGGGAGGAACCTGGCCAAGTATTCGGTACCGAGTTTGTAGGGGTTTGTACTGGCGGCCGCGGCGGCGTCCGCCCATGCCGCTCCACCCCCGCGCTCCACTCGCTACTGCGCACGGCATGACGCGGCTAGCCGTAGACGTAGGGCGGAGCAGACGGGGAAGGGGGCGACGCTATGACCGTTGCCCTACTCCCGCAGCCCGGCGGCTTCGAGGGCCGAGTCCCGGTCCAGGTACTCGCGCAGCCGAAGGATCCTGCCCTCGTGCATCTCGAAGACGTGAAAGAACCGCTGGCGTATCTCGACGCCGCTGGTGCGACCACGACCGCTGATGCTGACCGCGACGACGACGATCTCGCCCCCGTCGATGATCTCCTCGACCTGGTCGCTATAGCTGCTCCACGCCTCGAGCCAGCGCTCGGTCCATTCGATCAGCGCCTCGTGACCGCGAATCGCGTCGACCTCCTCGACCGGCCGGTACTCGCAGTTCGGGTCGAAGTACCCGAGCACCCACGAGTGGGCCTCGTCGCCGTCGGCGACCTGACCAAACGAGGCGTACTGCGCTCGCACGATCTCGACGTTCTCCTGCGACATCGCCCACGCAGTATCCCCGATCCCCAAGGGGAGGGTGGAAACGGCGGAAGGCACGCCTGTCCGACCGCCGAGCCGCCGATGGCGCGCGCCGCAGAACCGGTCAGATGCGTAACCGAGACGTGTCTCGACAGCCCCTGCGACCGACCCGGCTCGCACCTAGCGTCCGCCCGGACGGGCAAATGCGCCGTCGAGACGTACGATGGGCCGGGACGGAGTCGAACCTTGACCTGCGGACGGTGAAGGGGGAGAGAGATGCCCGTACGAGGAGTGGACCACATCGACCTGGCGGTCAGCGACGTTGAGCGCTCCCTCGCCTTCTACCTCGGTGTGCTGGGGCCACTCGGCCTCAGGGTGGGGGGCCGATTCGAGACGTACCGGCACACCGAGGAGGTCGTCTATCTCACCTTCGGCCAGCCTCACGTTCACGGAGGCCAGGCCGAAGCCCGCCTCGGGCTGCGCAAAGCCGACGGTGGCGAGCATCACTACTACGACGTCGGGATCGAGCACCTTGCCTTCGCGGTCGAAGACCGGGGCGAGGTCGATGACGCATATGAGCGCTGCGTCGCGATGGGAGCCCGGATCCACTGTCCACCCGAGGAGGAGGACGACATGGTCGGCTACTACGCCTTCTTCGTCTTCGACCCGGACGGGATTCGCGTAGAGATCTGCTCCTGGACGGCGGAGGCCCGAGAGCTGTGGGACGCCGGGGAGTGGGCTTAGGGCGCACCAACGACGCTGCTGATCCAGCTCGTGCGGCCAAATTGAACCGTTCCCCCGACTTCAGAATCTCGGCGTCGGGACGCGAACGCGGCGCGGCGCTACTCCCGCAGCCCGGCGGCTTCGAGGGCCTTCCCTAGGTCCTGCCCCCACTCGAAACGAGCAATCCTGCCCTTGTGGAGGGTCCAGGTATGGGCCTCTTTGTTGACGAGCTCCCTCAAGCTTCCCCGGCTGCGTATGTGCCAGCTGACGGCGGCCACGACAACATCCCCACCGTCGTACAACTCCCGCAGCTCGTGGCGGGATTCCTCCCAGGGTTCGGCAAAGCGGCGCATGGCCTGTGCGACGGCGACGAGTCCCCGGCGCACACCCGGTTCGACCGCATAGGGAGGATTGACGTACTCAATGTCGGAGGTCGCGAGCTCCAGCAGCTCCCCGGGATCCCGGTCCATCATCCCCGACTCATAGACGTGGCGCACGATCTCGACGTTCTCCTTCGACATCGCCCGCCAGTATCTCGCCCCGAACCGCCGCATTCCATGCCCAGCGCGTTCAGGCAGGCCATGGCAAACCACCGCTTTCATGCGGAGTAGTCGCCGCATTCCTTCCGCTCGCGGCACACACCGGCTCAAAGGCCTCCCGGAGGCCTGGCATCTCTATGCGCTTCGCCGGCGGGAAAGCGGCCGAGGGCTAACGTCAGCGAGTTCCCAAAAACAGCCCATCGGGAAAGCATTTTGAGGATAATGCGCTCCAATGATCTCCACCGTGGCAGTCGGGACTGACGGATCGGCAACGGCGGCCGAGGCTGTAAGCGAGGCAGCCGAGATAGCCCGGCGCTTCGGGGCAAAGCTCGTGCTGCTGAGCGCCTTCCAGGACTCGAAAGGGTCGCCCGCAAGCAAAGGTCGGGATATTGAGCTGCAGTGGGCCGCGAACCCGTCCGCCCGGGTGAGAACGATCCTCGAGCGAAGCGAGGAGGAACTACGCGGAGCCGGGATCGAGTGCGAGACGCGCGCCGACGATGGCGATCCCGCGGAGGTGCTGGTCCGGCTCGCGGCAGAGTGCGGTGCCGACCTGCTGGTGATCGGCAGCAAGGGGATAAAGCGCCGCGTGCTCGGGAGCGTCCCGAACACGGTTACGCACACCGCCGACTGCTCAGTGATGGTCGTCAAGACCACGTGACCTGGGCACCTGCTTTCCATGCAAAGCCGCGCTTGCGGGGGTCACTACAGGGCCAAACCTGAGCCCAGACGAGCTCAACCGAACACCCGACGCGGTCTACGAAACCGAAGGTCACTGGTTCGAGTCCAGTCGGGCGCGCTTCGGGAAGGGCCGGGAAACCGCGTCACGGTGCGGAATGCCGGGTGCTGGACCCGCAACCGCCCGGGAGGCGCTTGTGCCTGGCCGGACCATCGCGCGGCCTCGCATTGAAGCGATTCGGGGGCGCGAAGAGGGTTGGCGCTTCCGCTTCTCGCGTAAAGCGGGAGCGGCCCGGCCTACCCCAAAGTTCAGGTCGAGGTGCGTTACGGGGGTACGGGAGTCACAACGGGCCTCCTTGCGGGGTAGACGTCTGCCCGCCCCGGCGGGGGCAAGAATCCCCAACTCCAATATTCGATATCGCGACACACTGTGGTCGGGGCAACGATCCCCCGACCCCCAAATCTCCCCCGCAGCCTCATCGTGAAGAGCACATCCGAAGTCAGGTTGGCCGGCCTTGTGGCCGTGCGGATCGCGTGGATAACGGCGATCGTGGTTTGCGCGCTGGTAATCCTCATCGGTTTGTTCTCTGGGACCGACGCCGGCGATTCCTCGCAGCAGTCGCCCGGGTTCGCGTTCAGCGACGGCCGCGATTCCTCGCACCCGTTGCCCGAGTTCGCGTTGCTTGACCCGGCAGCTGCGATGATCGGCGCAGCGGCGCAGGAGGATCGCAGTGGCTGGGCCAAGGAGGGAGCCCCTGGCGATAGTCATCCCAGGTCCGGCTTTGCGCCTTGGTCGGGGAGTCAACCCGAGGACACCGGCGGCAGGGCGCCCGTGGTCACACCCGGGCCAAAGCCCCCGCAGGCACCAGAGGATGACCCCGCCGAAGCCCCGCAGGCACCATCGGTGACCTCGCCGGCCCCCCCGCAGGCACCAGGGGATCCCACCGAAGCCCCGCAGGCACCTTCGGTGACCTCGCCGGACCCCCCGGAGGCACCATCGGTGGCCCCGCCGAAGCCGCCGAAGCCGCTGAAGCCGCTGAAGCCGCCGAAGGACTAGGCGGGCGCAATAACGACAACGGACCGGGCGTGACTAGCCCGCTCAGGACGATGCACCGGAGTAGAGTGGTCGGCCACTGAATGACCCCTGCCTCGACGGTCCTCGACGAGTCCATCCCTTCCGGAGGCCGAGTCCACGTCATCGGCGCGGGTCCCGTTGGCCTCATGTTGACGGCGTTGCTGCAGTCGATGGAGGGTCTACCGGTGAGCCTCTACGAGAAGCGCCGCGAATACACGCGCACCCGGATGGTCCAACTCGCGCCTTATCTCGTGGCGGATTCAGTCGAGAGCTATAGCGCCGACTTCATCGACGGAGATACCGTCGCCGCAATCTTCGATCCGGAGGATCTCGACGCGGGCCTCGCGTTCCGACGGTCCATCTCCGGCGAGCTGATGGCGCATCTTCGCGAGTGGGTACAGGGGTTCTGTCCGCTCAACGCCATCGAGCGCACGCTCAGCGATTTGATCGACTCAAGCGCGGTGCAACGCACTGAGGCCGATGTAACCGCGCAGGACGCGATCGGGATGCTCGAGCCGGGTGACCTCCTGGTCGACTGCACGGGCAGCACGTCGCTGCTACGAGATCACCTGGCGCCCGGCTCCAACGACGAGGTCGTGGTCGAAGGCGCGAACACGCTGAACATCGCGCTCGAACACGCGCTGGTGATCACCTTCCTGTACGGCCAGACCTACGACTGCAACGAGTACTGCAAGTACTACAAGAACGCTGAAAACCCTCACTACAAGTTCATTCCGTTCGTCCACCGCACCTACTACGACGGCAGCGTCACCCACGTGACAGGAATCGTCCACATCACCGCTGAGGAGTACGAGGCGATGCCGCCACATTTCGACGGCGAGTGGCTTCGCAGCAACTTTCCCGCGGTCGCGCAGTCGATGGACCGGTTCATCGACAAGATCAAGCAGGAAAGCAACGGCGAGTTGGTCGGCGACCTGGCGATAGTCCGGATCCCGCTCAACGTGTATCGAGCGCGCAACGCGACAAACCGGGAGTGGCGCAAGACGGGCCCCGATGATCACCCCTTCTCCACCTCGCCCGTGTTTCTGGCCGGCGATTCGGCAATCGGCTCTCCGTACTTCCAGTCGATCTCGCTCGGTTTCGAGTGTGCGATGTTCCTGTCGGGATTGATCGCTCAGCGTGAGGACCGGACGCTCGGCGAGATGCTCGACCCGTATGAGCTCCACATCTACAAGCAGTGGCTTCGCGTCTACATGCGCAGCAAGATGATCTTTCACAACAAGGATCTGCTCGAGACCATCGACGACAGATTTGCGCTTCTCAACAAGCTGCCCATCTACTGATCTCCCAGGGCGCATGATGCTCGCTCGGCGAGCTTGATCGGCGGCGGCTCGCGGTCTACCGGCTCCGCCATGCGGCCGAGCAGTAGAAGTGCGCGGCTCGAGCCCGACTCCGATTGCAGGCTCCGCGCCACGGGGTGCCGATTCGGCAGTCCGAGTATGCGGAGCTGCTCAATGGGGGAGACGAACCAACGAGGAGCGTCTAGCGCTGCTCGGGGACGAACCGTGCATCTGTGCCGGCGCTGCTCGACCAGACCGCTCAGAACCTCGAGCTCATCGAGTTCAAGATCGACCTCTATCGGGAAAGGCTTGACAAGAAATGAAGAAGCGCAACCTCGGAACTCTTGAAGTCTCAGCGATCGGCCTCGGCTGCATGGGCATGTCCGCCTTCTACGGCGAGACCGACGAGCAGGAGTCCATCGCGACCATCCAGAGGGCGCCGGATCTAGGTGTGGACTTCATCGACACCGCCCAGATCTACGGTCCTCTCACAAACGAGCAGCTGGTGGGGAAGGCCGTGGAGGGCCGGCGCGACGACTACGTGATCGCGACCAAATTCCAGCGCCGCATGGACGATGCCGTCCCCGGCGACATGTCGACGATCGGGCCGCAGGACGGCTCGGCCGCCCACGTGAGGGACTCGGTGGAGGGATCCCTCCGGCGGCTCGGGACCGACCACATCGACCTCTATTACCAGCACCGCGTCGACCCGAGCGTGGAGATCGAGGAGACGGTCGGCGCGATGGCGGACCTCGTCGAGCAGGGAAAGATCCTCCACATCGGCCTGAGCGAGGCAGCGCCGGAGACGATCCGGCGCGCTCATGCCGTCCATCCGATCACAGCGCTCCAGACCGAGTACTCGCTCTGGAGCCGTGACCCCGAGGTCGAGCTCCTAGACACGTGCCGGGCGCTCGGGATCGGGTTCGTCTCCTACTCGCCGCTGGGCCGCGGCTTCCTCTCCGGGAGGTTCGCGAACGCAGAGGATTTGGACAGCGATGACTGGCGCCGCACTAATCCGCGGTTCCAGGAGGAGAACGTGGATGCGAACCAGCGGATCGTCGCCAAGGTCAGAGAGATCTCCGAGGAGAAGGGCGTCACCCCGGCGCAGCTCGCGCTCGCGTGGGTCCTCGCTCAGGGCGAGGAGATCGTCCCGATTCCGGGAACGAAGCGGCGGAGCTACCTCGAGGAGAACGCGGCGGCGGTCGACATCGAGCTGACCGAGGAAGAGCTGGCCATGATCGATGCCGAGCTGCCCGAGGCGTTGGGCGATCGTTACGACGAGGATGGCATGGCATCGGTCAACCTCTGACCGCGCGTCTCGACGGAAACGACATCGACATCGAGCAGCGCGTTGAGATCCATGCTCGGGTAGTCGTCTCGGCGCGGGGTTCCTGACACCGCTCCGAATGTCAGGTTCGTGCGTTTCGCAACGACTCACGTTGCGTGAAATCCCACCTTTACTTCGCATACGGATCCAACCTCGACCGCAAGGCGATGGCGCACCGCTGCCCCGACGCCTGGCCGGTCGGGCCGGGCACGCTCGAGGGCTGGCAGCTGAGCTTCCAAGGCGTCGCCGACATCCGTCCGGTGCCCCGCGCCCGCACGCAGGGCGCCCTGTGGCGGATCAGCGAGCGGGACCTGGCCCGGCTCGACACCTACGAGGGCTACCCGAGCCTCTACGGCCGCAAGCGCCTGCCCGTTCTGACGAGGGCCGGCGAGCTGCTCGCGATCACGTACGTGATGCGCGAGGAGGACGGCTACCTGGGGCTCCCCTCTCCCGGATATCTGGCCACGATCAGGGGCGGCTACGAGCAGTGGGGCCTGCCGCGAATCGCGCTCGACTTCGCCGTCGCCAAGGTCGAGGACCGCCTCTTCGACCTCGGCATCAGCCGCTTCGAGCCCGATGGCCCGAAGCGGCTGCGCCCGGCCTGATCACCCGTTCCCCGCCTCCCGCTTCCAGCAGGCCAACTGCGAGCGCGTGATGTCACGCTAGCGCGGGCCTCATCCTCAGCGACGGCGATCTGTCAGGACGAGCCCCTGCCCCGCGACCTTCATTGCAACGAGGAGGACCAATGGAGAAATCGCAGGGACGCGCGCCCGAGACGTTCGATCCGGTGACGTTCGTCGAGAACCATGACTGGACGTTCGCCAAGACGATGCCGCACATCCCCCACGAGTACGTGGTCCGCGGAAAGAACGGCTGCGCTGAAGGGGAATGGGACGCCTTCGCAGCCCACATCGCCAGGCACGGATACAAGGCTCGGTGGACATCTCCGAGCGGTCGGCACATGGACAACGTCTATCTCGAGCTCGGCGACTGGAAGTTCTGGGTGATATTTCCGGTGATCAACCGCGAGCGAATCGCGAACAGCACTACGGAGCGGCTCGACCCAGGGATCGCGGCGGCTGACCACTCAGGACTGAGTCCCAGCCGGAACGAAGAAGCGACAGCGGAAGAAGCAGTGGCAGAGGCGGAAATGACCATCCGCGAGGCCGAGGAGTTCATCGCCTCAGTTCCGTGGCGCCACGTGAAGATGGTTCCGGTCGGGCACGGCCTGACCGAAGAGGAAGCGATCAAGCGGTGGGGCGAGTACCGCCACATCACGCCAGACCCGCACGAGTACGTGATCAAGGAGTGGCGCGAGGTCGACACCGAGCAGTTCGACGCGTTCGTCCAGCTGATCAAGGCCGACGGCTACCGAGCCAAGTACGTCGCGCCGTACCGACCCGACTACGTGATGACGAACCACTACCTCGAGATCGACGGCTGGTGCTACTGGTTCATCTATCCGAACATGCTTAATCGGGAGCGGGCCGAGCATCGGAAGCACGAGCCGATCCGGAATTAGCCAAGTCTTCCGCCCTGCCGAGCTGAAGTGTTCCGGCTCTCCTCCACCCTGATCGGCCTTCCGCTGATCGAGCGGCGGGTCAGCCACGTCAAAGAGAGCGCTACCCGAGCTCGTTTCGAGCGGAGCCGCGCAAGTCGTGTACTACGCTCGCCACGGTTTCGTCGACGAGAATCCGGCCCTGCAGCTGGTGTCGGATGGCCCGGCTCACATCACCATGCGGCGCCGGCCGACGGCAGCGCCGGGATGCGAGACGAACCGCGACCTCGACGAAAGACAACAACCAATGGATACGGCGGCCCAAATCCAATGAACGCGACGCCAACGCTGTACGAGTGGGCCGGAGGGGAGGCGGCGATCCGGCGGCTGATGGATTGCTTCTACGACCGCGTCGAGCGTGACGAGCTCCTCTCGCCGTACTTTCCCGGCGGGGTGAGCGAGGAGCACCGAGCGCACGTCAGCACCTGGTGGTCGGAGGTGCTGGGCGGCCCTGCCCGCTATACGGAGGACTTGGGCGGCTACGAGAAGATGCTCGCTCACCATCGCGGCCTCGCGATTGCGCCCGAGGAGCGGCATCGCTTCGTCTCGCTACTCAGCTTCGCGGCCGACGACGCCGGCCTTCCGGACGACCCCGAGTTCCGCTCGGCGCTCGTCGCCTACGCGGAGTGGGGATCCCGCCTTGCGATGCACAACTCCCAGCCGGACGCCCAGGTCTTCGAGCACGCACCTGTCCCTCGTTGGGGTTGGGGCGAGGCGCCCCCCTTTCAGCCCTAGTAAGACCGTCGCGCGGTCCTCTGGATCTGCGAGACGCTCGCGGCCCGGTTCTCGTCCAAAGCAGGCGTCAACCGCTCGAGGGCCCCTTGGTGTTATCGGAGCCCAGGAAAGCCGGACGAGCCTGGGGCCCGCTCCCCGGTCACCCGCGATGAATTTCCGCGGGGCCGCCGGTCTCATTCTGTGACCCCGATAGCGTCCGAGACCGGGAGCGGCGGAGATCAAAACAGGAGGACGATGAGATGCCTGAGCACACGATCGGTACCCGCGAGGAATGGCAACGGGCCCGGGACGAGCTCGCGAAGCTCGAGGCCGAGCAGGCAGAGCGAAACGAGGAGATCAAGAGGAAGCGACTCGAGCTCCCGTGGGTGCCGGTTGAGAAGGAGTACGAGTTCGACACCGAGGACGGCAAGAAGACCCTCGCCGAGCTCTTCGACGGCCGCTCACAGCTGCTCGCCTACAACATCATGTACGGGCCCGACTACGAGGTGGGTGCCTGCCCCGGCTGCACCAGCCTGGCCGACGGGTTTGACGGTCAGCTGATTCACCTCAGCAAGCGAGACGTGAGCTTTCTCTGCTTCTCGCGGGCGCCGATTGACCGGCTGATCGCCTACAAGGAGCGGATGGGCTGGCAGTTCCCCTACGTCTCCACCTACGAGACCGACTTCCCCTTCGACTACGGCCTGGCGATGACCGAGGAGCAGGCAGAGCAGGTCCCCGAGGTGAAGGAGATGATCGACCACCCGCCCGAGTGGCTCCAGGAGTGGTCGCGGCAGGTCGGGGCCGAGCTCAAGGACGGCCTGCGCGAGGGGCCGAGCTACATCGCCTTCGCCCGCGAGAACGGGACCCTCTACCACACGTACACCGTGATGGCACCGGACCCGTTCGTCGCCCCGTTCTTCAGTTTCCTGCTCGACCGGACGCCGAAGGAGCCCAAGGGCGACGAGCAGTTCCGGTCCTGGCGCAAGGACGAGTACCCGGACTGAGCGGCCCGGGCTCGTCGGAGGCCCATGACTCGCACGATGACCGCGCGGCAGGCGAAGCAGAGATCAATCAGTGATACCGGGCCCGCGCTCGTCCTGATCGCGCTCGGCGCGGGCTGCTGGGTGGTCACGGCGAATCGGATGGATGGAATGGACGCGGGTCCCGGCACCGAGCTCGGCGGGCTGGGCTGGTTCGTGGGCGTCTGGGCGACGATGATGGCGGCGATGATGCTCCCGTCGCTGGTGCCGATGGCGGCGACCTACGTGCGAGCGGAGAACGCCACCGGGGGGTCCGGGGAGGGGCGGCCCTTCGTTGCGACCGTTGCCTTTGCCGCCGGCTACTTGCTCCCATGGGTCGCCGCCGGCCTGGCGGCCTATGCACTGATCGAGGGCGCCCGCTCGCTGCACCCCGGGCTTCTCGCGTGGGACAAGGCGGGGCCCTACGTCGCCGGGGGCGTGATCGCCGGCGCCGCCCTCTACGAGCTGACGCCCGTGAAGGCGGCATGCCTGCGCCACTGCCGTGATCCGCGGCCGCTGGTCGACCGCCGGCATTCCGGGCCGTTCGGAGCCCTTTGGACTGGGATCGAGCACGGAGGTTTCTGCGTAGGGTGCTGCTGGGCCCTGATGGCGGCGCTGTTCGCCCTCGGGGTGATGAGCATCGGTTGGATGGTCCTGATCGCGGCGCTGATCGCGATCGAGAAGCTGGTGCCCCGGATCTCGCTCGCGAGCCCCGGCATCGTCCTGGTGCTGGGGGTGCTGGCCGCCTCGGTTGCGTTTGCGCCCGATCGTGTGCCTGGAATGACGATTCCCGACTCGCCCGAGGCGATGCGGGGGATGGATGCCACGGGAATGGACGGAGGCGACGAGTCGATGGACGGCGAGTCGATGGGCTCCGGCTCGATGAAGGGGGACGACTCGGGGATGAAGCCCTAACGGGGGGCCGCCCGCTCCACGGCGCGCCGGACCGCAGCCCACGCAAGTCGCGTAAGCGGCTCGGGCCCCAAGGCCGAGCCGATCGCCAGACCCCTGCGGGTAACGAGCGGGGCGCGCTGCCCCTCGCGCGCCAGGGAGACGAACGGGTCGCCGAGTTAGAGCCGACGCTCCTGCTTCTCGCGCAAGTCAGGCGTTGCTATGCCACCGGTTCATGTGCTCGGCGTGGGTCCTCAGATACGCCCCCGGCTTGAAGAAGCGGTCGTAGAAGTCCAGGTCCAGGTGGTGGGCCTGGACGTAGTTGAGGCAGAACAGGGTCGGCACCGTACCGGGAAACTTGCCGAAGGTGTCGAGGATGTACTGGGCCTGGAGCGTGACACAGGCCTTGAACTCGTCCGAGAAGCGCTCTGCAGCGCCTCGGATCGCGGCACTCTCGCTCCATGCACCCGGGGTCTCCTCGTTGTGGGGGCCTCCCGATCCGAACTTCCGTTCAGCCAGTGCTTCAACGGCGGCTGCCATGTCCTCGTGGTGCGGCGGGCAGAAGGCCTCGAACACGCCCTCGAGGCCGGTCGGGTTCGGCGTGGACCAGCGCTCGTCCTCGTCGTAGCGGAAGCCGAGCCCGGGGACCTCGGGGTCGCCCGAAGCGCCCAGCATCGTGAACCGGTCGATGCCGTCGAACATCCATCCCCCCAGCCCCATCGCCTGCAGGGTGAGCACGCCCGCGTAGCAGCTGGTCGCAAGCTCGGCTGTCGCCTCGGTGAGGGCGTACTGCTCCATGAAGGTGAGGGGGAAGGGCTCGTTGGTGTCGACGAGATCCGAGAACTCTTCGATGCCCGGGATCTGGACATCGTTTACGTCGTCGTAGACGCAGTAGCCGTTCTGCGCGAAGAAGCAAAGGATGTTGAGCACCATCTGGGCGATATCCGCGAGCGGGATCACCAGCAGGGAACCGGGCACGTTTGCGCACCAGGTGTTGTGCCCCTCCACGTAGGGCTCCTCGGCGGGCAGGTGGATACGCTCGTCCGAGAGCCTTCGGATCTGAGCCAGGTGCCGCTCGACCATCAGCTGCGGGGTGATCTCTTCGACCGCCGGATCGACTAAGGCGCCGGCGTCCCGGGTCGGAAAGAAGTAGGTCCCCGAGTCGTCGGTGAAGAAGAGCTCGACGGTGTGAAAGCCAGCGGCGGACGGGAACGTGCGTCCGGCCGCCCCGCTCGGGTAGTTCGAAACGTGTGGCGCGTAGCGCTCGTGGCGGGTGATCCCGTAGTGCCATCCGGTGGTGCCCCCCATCGAAGCGAGCACCAAGGCCCGCTCCAGCTCGCTCAGCGGCATGGGCTCGTGGTTCGACTTGTAGGCGAGCGGCCCATCGGGGATCTCATCCCCGAGCGCGAAGCGGCGCGAGCGCCGCCCGAATAGCGCCTCCATCAGCGGGAACCGGGCTAGATCCGTTAGCACCTCGGCCTGCGCGGCGCTTTCCTCGGCATTAGCCATGATGCCTCCTGGTCGAGTTCCCTGGGCCTTCGATCCCACCCTAACGTCGGGGGGGCCGACACGCTGGTCCTAGTTGCACCGCCGTTCTGCCGAAATGGCCGCCCCGACGCGGGCTGGATGTTCTGCCGCCCGCGCGCAGGCGGCAGAACCGTGTTCAGGGCTTGTCGCAGCTCGGGCGGGCAGAGAGCACGCCGACGACCTACGTCGGAAGGCCGCCGTTGCAATCCAGCGTCTGCTCGACTCGCAAGATCCCCTTGCTCTGGACGGGCTTCTCGCTGAACTTGCCGCAGATCCGCTCCTGCACCGGATCAGGCATGCCGGTCGGGGCGGCCGAAGCAGTAGGCGCGGCAGCGGCCACGAGTACGCCGGTGGAGACCAATATGACGACGATCTTCCTCATAGGAGGTTCACTCCCCTTTCATCCTGGGATTTCGGGCATCCGCGGGCAGAATCGGCGTCATCCGACAGGAGCGAAAGGGCGCTTAGACGGACGTTCCACGAAACCGGGGTTCGCTCCTCGCATTCACCCCAGGGGCCGGCGCGCATCAGCAAGGAACCGCAAGTCCACCTACTGGATCTGCACGTCCTTGCCGGGACCGCCCTTGAGCTTGTCCCTGCCGGGACCGCCCTTGCAGACGTCCTTGCCCTTGCCGCCGCTCAGCGTGTCCTTGCCCTTGCCGCCACAGAGGCCATCCTCGCCCGCACGTCCCTTGAGAATGTCCTTTCCGCCCAGGCCGAGGATGCCATCGGCCCTGCTCGTGCCGACCAGCTTGTCCTTGCCGGCGGTGCCGACCAGGTTGACGACCCTCCCCCCGCATCTCGCGAACTCGTACGCGCCGATGTCGGGCGCTCTCCGCGGAACGCCGCGCTGGTCGGCCGGTCCAGAGCCGCCTCGCGACTTGATCGCCGGGCTGCCGGCCAGCAGGGCGTGGGTGAGGGTCGGGCCGCCGTTATCAGCGAGCGGTGCGAGCCGCGGTTTGACGTTGATCGTGTCGCCAGCCGAAGCCAAGAAGTCGCAGCCGGTCGCGGTCACCGATCAGGTTGTTCCGGCCCGAGGTGAGGGCAGCGCCACCGCAGTCGGGTGACTTGACGATCGGATCCGATGTGTTGTCGTGGTTCTGGGCGATGATCGTGTTCTTGACGTTGATGGTCCCCCCTGCGTTGAAGATGCCGCCACCGCCTCCGGTGTCTCCACTGGTGTCGGTCGTGTTGCCGGCGATCGTGACGTTGCTCAGGTCCAACCGTCCGCCGATGCCCTGGTCGATGCCGCCGCCGTCGCCTTCGGCGCGGTTGCCGGAAACGGTCACGTTGGTGAGCGACATGGTGGCCGTTCCGGCGTTCGCGATCCCACCGCCGTAGCTCGCCGTCGTCTCATTCCCGCTTACGGTCGCGTTCGAGAGGCTGAGATTCCCCTCGTTTCGAATCCCGGCTCCCGACTGCCCGGTTCTGCCGTTCCTGATCGTGAACCCCGACGCGGTCAGGTCCGCGGCGCCGAGCACGTGGATCACCCGATCGATCCCGCCCCCGTCGATCGCGGCCGGCGTGACGCCGGCGTGCGTGATCGTCAGCTGGCTGGCCACGTAGAGATCGCCGTCGAGCTTGTCGTCACCGGTTGTGCCAGGCGGGATCGACAGCCCGTACGTCCCGGCTACGAGGGAGATGGTGTCGGCGCCGCTGCCCGCCGGGCACCCGCCGAACGCGGCGTCGCTGTTGGCGGCGAGGATGGCCTCCCGCAGGGAGCAGCCGTCGCCTCCGCCGTTCTCGTCACCGAACGTGTTGGGCTCGATCACCGCCCCGAGCGCCGGTGAGCTCACCAGCAGCGCGCCCATTGCGCCGAGTACGCCAACCATTCCCAGCCGCCTCGCCGTGCGAATGCCCAACCTTCCCTCCCGAGTCTCCCGGTCTTCCTGCCTTGGAGGGTTCTATCAGGGCGCCAGAGAAGATGCGCCGGGCGGCAAAGTAGGTTCCACCCCGCGCGGTGCACGGGCGATCGGCGCGAGGACCCGAGGCACGGCCAGTTCCTACGGAGAAAAGGCGATCGGCACTCGATGAAGCACCCCCGCGACCACACCGAGATCGTTGTCTACGTACTGGCAGCGACCGTGAGCGTGCTCCTCGGAGCGGGCGTTGTGTTCCTTTCGGGCCGTCCGCCGTCGGCGGATTCCAGCCAAGCGAAAGCGGTCTCCGAGTCCGCGAGACAGGGGGAGCGCCAGAAGACGGTGTCCGTGCCGCCCCCCTCCCATGCAGTCGCGTCACAGTCGCCGGGCCGGAGCCCGGGGATCCCGAAGTCCAAGACCGAGGCCGCGTCGATTGGAGAGATGAAGGGTGCTGATGACTTCGACCCTCCCCCCGGTGACGGGGAGGAGCACTCACAGGCGGTCGCCTTCGCGGTCGATGGCGATCCGACCACGACGTGGAGCACCGAGCAATACCCGGGCGGGCTCTCGGGAGTCGGCAAGGACGGCGTGGGACTCGCCGTCGATGCCGGCGGCCCCGTCAAGGCAAGTGAGCTGGAGCTCGAGGCGGAGATGCCGGGATGGAGCGGCGAAGTCCATGCGGCCAATCAGCAGGCACACGATCTCGCTGGCTGGGGCGAGCCGGTCGGCACGATCTCGAAGGCCTCTGCGGATGAGACGGTTGCGCTTGAGCTGAGCGGGCCGGCGCGCTACTACCTCGTCTGGATCACCGATCTGGGGAACGACAACACGGTTGAGCTCAGCGAGATTCGACTGCTCAAATGAGAATGAGCCCAGCCGCGGTCGGCTTGGAGGGTTGGCTGCGGGCGACCGCGCGGCTTCTGTCCCTGATCGGCTGGTAGCGGTACGCCCACAAACACTCAGACTTTCGGGAGGGCCTCGCGCTGCCGCTCATCGTCGTGGAGACCTAACTACTGCTTTTCGTCCTAAGCGCTACTTCTCGATGCCTGCAGCTCCCAGGGCTTCCTTCCATGAAGGAAAGAAGCGAACTCTGCCGATCTTGCCGGCGCGAAAGTCCGAGCCCACGCTCCCCATGGGCTGGCGAACATCGATGCCCGAGCCCTTGATCGTCCCGGAAATCTCACCGAGCCAAAGGACCATGTCGCCGAGGTCTCGACACTCGTGAGTGGCGACCGAGAACTGGTCGAAGCCGTCCGTCCACCCTTCCATGATCTCCCGGATCCCCGCATGGCCGTGCAGTCCTCCAGAGCTCGCGGGCGCGTCCGGGAACGGGTACCAGACCACGTCCTCGGGATAGAACGCCAGCATGTCGTCGACTCCCCCTGAGTTCCACGCGTCGACCGCATGGAGGACAAGCGCGACGTTCTCCTCGGACATCCATTCAGTATCGCGAGAACTACCGCTCCCCATGCAAAGCAGTAGTGCCCGGCCTTTCACCTATCCACAGATAAACCGGAGGGACTCGCTCTGCCGGTGATCGAGGTCGCGGCGTGACTGCGCAGCTACTCCGACAGCCCGGCGGCTTCGAGGGCTTCTCCCGGGTGAAGTACTCGCGCCCCGTGGCGATCTTGCCGTCCCGAATTGTGAAGACGATCGCGTAGCGGAGGTCGATCTCCGCGTCGCTGTCCTTCATCCGCCCGATGGCGCGGACGAGGGCGACAACCTGGTCCCCTGCATCGATCAGCTCCTCGACCTCCATCCGACCCTCCGCGAACGTCTCCTCCCACTGGCGGAGGTGGTCGCGCAACGCGTCGGGGCCCTCCATCAGCCCGACGTCATCGAGCCGCCCTCGACCGCTCGATAGTTGATGTCCGGATGCCAGAACTCGGCGAGCCCGTCCACGCCGCTCCGCTCATACGCGGGGAAAGTCGCCGCACGATCTCCACGTTCTCCTCCGACATCGCCTACGCAGTATCGCGCTAAGCCCGCGCGGGCCGCACTGCCAGGGCCGCCAGGAGTCGTGGCACTGCGGCATCGCTGCCTTCCGCTGTGCGCGGCAACACAGCACCCCCTGACGGGTCGGCTTAGCTTCAGCGAGGGCGGCTGCACAGCGAGGTTACGGATTGGTCTGGATCGGCTCGAGCCGCCCCAGGCCGGACATTCCTCGCGCCGGGCGACGAGAAACCATCGCGCAGACCATCGCATGGCTAGGCATAGTTTCGGGCGAGGACTGTCGCGCACGCCCGGTGAACGGCCCGTGCAGTCGCGATTCAGGGTCGAGCGCCCAGGGTAGGCGGGCCGGGAGACCAATCCAAGGAGATCAAATTGACAGGCAAGTCCGACTTCACAGACGATGAGTGGAAGCTGGTCCTACAGGGGCCGACGAGCGCCGGGATGATGGTGGCCGCTTCGGAGTCCGGCGGCACCTTTCGGGAAAGCTTCTCGATGGCCAAGGCCTATACCGAGGCGCGCAAAGACCACGGCGAGAGCGAGCTCCTCGACACGATCGTTAGCACCAGGCCGGAGGTCGATCGCACCCGAGTCCATTCTCAGGAGGAGCTGACTCAGCGGGCACTCCAGCACCTTCAGGATGCAATCGCGGTGCTGCAGACAAAGGCGACCCGCGAGGAGATCGAGGACTACAAGCGGTTCGTGCTCGGGCTCGCCGGGCGAGTTGCCGAAGCGCACAAGGGCGTGGGCGACAGCGAGCAGGCAGCAATTTCGCAGATCGCCGGGGCCCTCGGTACCGACGTGCCGTCAGGCTGACTGAACGACAGCGAGACCGACGGTCAAGCTACGAAACCGAAGGTCACTGGTTCGAGTCCAGTCGGGCGCGCTTCAGGGGGCAACCGCGTCACCACACGGAATGGCGGGTGTGTGGGCCTCACCGCCGGAAGGTGGAAAGCAGGGTGATCGATTGCCCGCTGGGTGGCAAGTGCGACGCGCCGTGCCCGCAGCCGGCTAGCGCTTGATGAGTCTCAGCTTCAGGGACTGCGCGCTGGGGTCGCCGCCGGTCGGCGTGTAGGTGACGGTGGGCTTGACGTTGACCTTGCCGGTCTCGTTCAGCTTGCGCCTCTTCTTCCCCTTCGCCTTGATCGGCAGCTTCACGTTGCCGGGGGTGCTGACCGCTACGGCGCGGGTAGCGCCGGCGGGCTTAACGCCGTTTCCCGATATGGCCAGCTCGCCGGGGTAGGGGACGTTGACGGTGAGCGTCGCCGTGCCCCGCGTCTTGTTGCGCTTGAGCTGGCCGAGGGTGAAGGCGTTAGAGGGCTTGACGAAGACAGCAAAGGTGGTGTCGATGCCCGGAAGTGTGTTGAAGAATGGGCCGCCCTGCGAGTCGCTGAAGAACTGCTCGCCGGGACAGGGGTTATCGGCTCGGTAGCGGATCCCGAACCCAGCGGCCCCCGGCCGGGTGACAATGAGGGCGTACCACTCGCCGGCCTCGACCCTCGCGGGCGACGCGAACACACCGGCGAGCCGTGAGTCGCCGGCGGGCACCGTCGCATCGGCGATCGGTGTAGTGGAGGCGAGCACTGTGTTGACGGGGAGGAGGGAGTCATCCGTGGCCAGGATCTGCATCACCCAGTTCCCACCCGGCGAGCCCGTCTTCGTGATCTCGATCTCTCCGCGGGCCAAGCTGCCAGTTCTCTGGGCAGTGAAGTTTTGGCGATCCGCTAATTGCCCGAGGGCAGACCGGTGGCCGCGGACGGGGGTCCCGCAGTTGGCATCGAGGAGGCCCTGGGCGGGGGCGGGCCGGCGCCCAGAAGGAAGGGCGTACAGCCTCCGAGGAGAGCGAACGCCACCCTGGTCGGTAAACCAAGGCGCATGGCCGAGCTTACCGGCGCAATCGAAGCTAGGGCGCCATCGAGCCACCAGGCAACGCGAAGGGGTACATCCAGTCCCTCCAGCTCCTCGAGGACATCGAACGGGGTACGAGGTCGATGCGCCGGTCGCCGTCGTTGATGGTGAAAGCGCCACAGCATCTAAGCGATCGGCTGATAAGAATTAAAGGAACCGGCTGGACAGGTCTAAGGCGTCCAGAACAGGGGGCTGGTTCGCTTCCGGCCGGCGAAATAGATCCTTCAAGCTGATGGAACACAACCCGCTTTCCGCACCTCGTGCGGCTGGTTAGGTAGATCGTGGCCGGAGTCGGCGTGATCGTCCCTGCAGCGCAGGTATGGAAATGCAGTCATTCACGTGGTAGGTCCCGTGCCCGATCTGCCAGTTTCTTCTGCCATTCTGGACCATGTGAATCGACGTAATCAGCTCATGGGTGCTGAAGCCGAGGGTCGAGGGCCGCAAGAGCTGCGCGCCCGAGAACTTCGCCCAAGTCTTCTGCCCAGCTGAGGTAGCGATCGGTTCACCACCCGGTGCCGCGAACGCACTGCTCGCACCGATGGCGGCGGTCACAAAGAGGATGAGCGCACCCCTGACGCAGCACGCTCCAACCCTATTCCGAGTGATCACGCGAACGCAAGGCGCGCCTGCCGTGGCCTCCGCCGCGTCCGTCCCGCTACTGCATGGGCCACTACGAGCTCCACATGGGGTGCCTGGCATTGGCGGCGTGGGGCGCGGGTAGTGTGGCGGCGTGGAAGTTCCGGAGACGCATTACGCGCGCAGCGGCGAGCTGGCGATCGCCTATCAGGTGCACGGCGCCGGCGACCACGACCTGTTGCTAGCAGCGGGACTGCGTCGAACATCCAGACGGTCTGGAGCATCCCCGAGGCTGCTCGACTGTACGAGCGTCTGGGCCGGTTCGCGCGCGTGATCCGCTACGACCGCCGCGACGCGGGACTGTCGGACCCGATCAAGGACGACCTGACGCTGGAGGCTCACGCGGACGATGCGCTTGCGGTGATGGACGCGGCCGATGCGCGGCGCCCGGTGCTCATGGGCAGCCTCGACGGGGCGCGGTCGCTGGCGCTGCTGGCGGCCACCCGGCCCGAGCGCGTCGGCGGCCTGATCGCGTTCTCACCGATCCGCGCGCGGCAGCGCCGCCAGCTCCCCCGAGTTCGCGGATTCCGCCGCGCAGGCGATCGCTGAGCTCGACGGACTGGCCTGGGCCGATGACCGGGCTCTACGCCCCGCAGTGGGCGGCCGACCCGGTCCGCAACGACCGCCTCAAGCGCTACTTCCAGACGTCGGTGACCCCGCGACAGGCGCGCGCGGCTGCTGCGCATGTCGCTCACCAGCGACATCAGCGAGGCACTTCCCCTGGTCCAGGCCCCGACGCTCGTCATCCACCCGCGCGACCTGAAGCTCGTTCCGGCGGACGTCGTGCGCGAGTTCACCGATCTCATCCCCGGCGCCCGCCTGCGCGAGATCCCCGGCGACGCAGCCGTCGATCTTCGCGCTCGACGTGGAGCTGGTCGCCGACATCGTCGAGGAGTTCGTCACGGGCGCTGCGCCCGCCACGCCGACGAACCGCATCCTGGCGACCGTCCTGTTCACCGACCTGGTCGACTCCACCCGGCGCGCCGCGCACTCGGGAGACCGAGCCTGGGCGAGCGTGCTCGACCGTCACCTCGCCGCGACGCGCGCCGCCGTCGACGCCCACGGCGGCGAGACCATCAAGACGACCGGCGACGGCGTGCTGGCCCTCTTCACCGGCCCCGCGCAGGGCGTGCGCTGCGCGGCACAGATCATCAGCCGACGCCCGCGACCTCGGGCTCGACGTTCGCACCGGCCTGCACACCGGCGAAGTCGAACGCACCAGCGACGACGTCGCCGGACTCGCCGTCCACCTCGCCGCCCGCATCATGAGCCTCGCCGCAGGCCGGCGAGATCCTCGTCTCCCGCACCGTCCGCGACCTCGTCATCGGCAGCGAACTGACGCTTCACCGACCGCGGCGAGCACGAACTCAAAGGCATCCCCGACCGCTGGGCCGCTCTACGCCGTCGCCTGACACCACTCCGAGCGTGAGTCGGGCGCCGAAGGACCATCTGCAACGCGGAGTCCCAGGTCAGCTTCAGTTCGCATCCCGAGTTGACATCCCGCTCCGCACGGGGCTACGGTGAGGCGACATGGGGTCGAATCCGGGTAGGACGGAGCCCGTAGCGCGTGCTCTGGTTGCCCATGCGCATCGGGGGGCCTGTCAGCGAGCGATCATCGCCGCGCTCTCGGTTGCCGTTGCCCTGCTGGCGGTGTCCCAGGCCCATGCGACAACCATCACCCCCAGCACGTTCGACGACGACAACACCGGCAACGGCAACTGCACCCTGCGCGAGGCAATTCGCGCCGCCAACGCCAACGCGGCCGTCGATGCCTGCCCGGCGGGCAGCGGCGCGGACACCATCACGCTGGCAGTTGGACGCTATGCGCTGAGCGTTGGCCCCGCGGGCGATCAGGTCGCTGCGAGCGGCGACCTCGACGTCACCGATCCCGCCGGGCTGACGATCGCCGGGAATCCCGATGGCAGCACGGTGGACGGCGGCGGCACCGATCGCGTTTTCGAGGTGCTTGGCGCCTGCGACTGCCTCCTTCGACCGGCTGACCATCACCGGTGGGGCAAACGGCGGAGCGGGCGGTGGCATCGAAACAAACGGCGCCGGCGGAGGCTCGACGGTCACCCGCTCGACGATCACCGGCAACAGCTCTGGAACCGGGGGCGGTCTCGACGTGGTCGGCAACATGACGCTGACCGTCATCGACACTACGGTGGCAGGCAACGTCGCACCCGGTGTGATGGGCGAGGGTGGCGGGATCAACGCCGAGACCGGGGCCGTCCTGAACGTGATCAACAGCACCATCTCGGGAAACAGCGCCACCGCCGACGGGGGCGCCATCCACGTAGTCGGGCTCACCAAACCGACCGTCAATGTTCTCAGCTCGACGATCGCCGCCAACACCGCCGCGAATGGCGGCGGCACCTTTCCGGAGGCTGGAAACACCGTGAACCTGAAGGGGTCGATCCTGGCCGGAAACACCGGCACGGTTTCCGGACCCGACTGCGGCGGTGCACTCAACTCGCAGGGCAACAACCTGATCGGGAACACCTCCGGCTGCCCGATCACCAACCAGCAGCCCACCGACATCATCGGCCAGAACGCCCAGCTCGGCCGGCTGGCCGACAACGGCGGCCCGACCCAGACCCATGCCGTGGCCCCCAGCTCCCCGGCGATCGACGCGGGTCCACCCGATGCCCCGCCCACCGACCAGCGCGGGGTGCCGCGCGCAGTCCCGACATCGGCGCCTATGAGTACGCCACCTGCGGAGGAAAGGTGGTCAACCGGGTCGGCACCGAGGGCAACGACAAGCTCACCGGCACCTCGGCCGCCGACGGCATCCTCGCCCTGGGCGGCAAGGACGTCCTCAAGGGACTCGCCGGCAAGGACGGGCTTTGCGGCGGCAACGGCAAGGACACCCTGAAGGGCGGCAAGGGCAACGACAAGCTCAACGGCGGCATGGGCAAGGACAAGCTCAACGGCGGGAAGGGCAAGGACCGCTGCGATGGCGGCCAGGGCCGTGATCGCGGGCAGGGATGCGAGAGGGACAAGAAGATTCCCTAACGGCTCAGCGTGCCTGGCGTCGCTCAGGACGACCGCTGCCGCTAAGCGACCGTCTCGTGACGGCGCTCAACGAAGAGCGCGAGCGCGTAGCGTCCGGCGGGGTGCTCACGCGCGCGCCTGACGAGCTTCGCTGTGTGGACAGGCAGGACGTCGGGCTGGGGGAGCGGGACGCCGTAACCGGGCGGCACGACGACCGAGGCCGAAAGCGCCGCAAAGGTGAGGTCCGCGGCACTGAAGCGCTCACCGCATAGGTGCTTGCGACCGTCAGCGAGCAGGTCGGCGACGAAGTCAAGCTCGCGCCAGACCGCGACTTCGTCTTCGGCCTCGATCCCTGGTCGGATGGCAAGCTCTCCCCGCGCCCAGCGCACGGCGAGCGGCCATCCGAGGCGGATCACACGGTCCTCCCAAGGCGGGACGCCCTGGTTGTTGAAGCGCAGCATGAGCTTGCGCTCGGCGAGCATGTGGATATACATCAGCCGTCGGCCCCTCGGCCCGAGTCCCTCGTCGAAACGCCGGCACAACCGTTCGACCTCGACGCGCTCGGGTGGCGCAGCGGGGAAGAGCCGGTATTCCGGGGCCGTGCGCTCATCGGTCCAGACGAGGATCTCCTTCGACTCGCTGAGCACGCCCTGCGGTGTCACCAGGACGGGGACGGTGGCACCGCCGCCCGCCCGCCTGGCCGCGATTCGGTGAACCGCCTGGACGTGGCGCTCCTCGCGGTACGGGATTCCGGCCCGGTCGAGGGCCCAGCGCGCCTTCTCGCAATAGTGGCTGATGGGGATCGTTACCAGCCGCAGCACCACAGGGAGGTTATGTGCGCGCCATCGACCACGACGCGGCCGATCTCGCGAATACGGGTGGGGTGGTAGCGAGGAACGAATCGGACCGCTGCTACCTAAACGAATGGCCGGCAGATCCGGGCCATTCGCCTAGGGATTCGCTCCGCACGCCTCAGGATCAAGCGGGCAGCGACATCAAATTTCGAGTATTGCGTCGAGCTCGGCTCGCGCATACGGTCGGCCACAGCCACCGACTCCGAGTCGGTGGCTGATAACGATCGGGAGGGCAGATGTCGATGAGGATGCGAGTAGTCATCACCTTGGCCGGAGCACTGGCGATGATGGTCCTGGGCGCTTCGGCGGCCGGCGCAAAGACCTTCAGCAACCCCGGGGCGATCACGATCCCCGAGGTCGACAACGCCACTCCGTATCCGTCTCAGATCACTGTGTCTGGTCAGAAGGCGCCGATCAGCGATCTGAACGTGAAGCTGAACGGCTTCAGCCATACCTACCCGGACGACGTCGGAGTCGTGCTGGTCGCACCCGGCGGCCAAGCGCTGGACCTGATGGACTGCGTCGGTGGCCCGACGGACGCCGCCAATGTCAACCTCACGATCGACGATTCGGCCGCGGCCCAGATGACGGACGCCGATCCTTTGACCAGCGGCACGTTCAAGCCGACGAACCATTGCGCCGTCCTCGACAGCTTCATCGCGCCGGGCCCGCTGACGAGCTACGGCAACCCGGGGCCGGGGCTCGGCGGCACGGCCACCCTGGCCTCGGGCTACAACGGAACCACGGCCAACGGCGTCTGGAACCTCTTCGTGCGCGACTTCGGCGGCCCCTCGACGCCGGCCAGTTGGCGGGAGGCTGGGCCCTCGATATCTTGCCCAACCCGCCCAAGGCGAAGAAGTGCAAGAAGAAGAAGAAGAAGGGCAGCGGTGCCTCCGCCGCCAAGAAGAAGAAGTGCAAGAAGAAGAAGAAGAAGAAGTGAGCGCCGGGCCTGCGAAGCCCGCATCGGCGACCTCTGCAAAGAGTGACGGACGCTCGCCGCGGCGGCGGGCGGACTCGGATCGACACCTGGGGCTGGCTACGATCCCGTAGTCGTCGGCGACGTGCGGAGGAGGCGTTCTTGACCGACCATCTGACCCCGCTCGACGCGTCCTTCCTCGAGCTGGAGGAGGGCGATGAGTCCTCGCACATGCATATCGGCTGGGCGATGCTGTTCGAACCCCTGCCCGGTGGCGGGGTCCCCGACGTCGAGGACGTCCGCGAGCTGCTCGAGTCCCGCCTCTCGCTGCTGCCTCGCTTTCGCCGTCGGCTGTCGGAGCCCCGGACCGGCGGGCTGAGCTGGCCCACATGGGTGGACGAGGACTCCTTCGACATCGCCACCCATGTCCGCCACGCGACCCTGCCCGCCCCCGGCGGCGAGGAGGAGCTGCTCGACTGGCTCGCCGACTTCTACTCGCACCGGCTCGACCGCGCCCATCCCCTCTGGGAGATGACCCTGCTTGACGGGCTGTCCGGGGGCCGCTGGGCGATCGCCGCCAAGGTCCACCACTGCCTCGTCGACGGGATGAGCGGCACCTCGGTGACAAGCCTGATCCTCGACACCGAGCCTGAGCCCGGCGCCGAGTCCGGCGGGCTGCTGGCGGGCTTCGACCCGCCGCCCGACAACGAGGAGGGGCTCACGGCCCGCTCGGGCTGGCCTACGAGGGGGCCCGCGCCGGCCTCGACATCGCGTTGCATCCCCGCAAGCTCGGCGGTGCGCTCTCCCGCTCACGAGGCCTGGCCGAGCTGCTGGTCCGCGACGAGCTGCGCGGCGCGCCCAGCACCAGCCTCAACGTGCGGATCGGCGCAACAAGGCGGCTTGCCGAGGTGCCTGTGCCGCTCGAGGAGCTGAAGGCGATCAAGCGGGGGCTCGGCGGCACCGTCAACGACGTCGTGCTCGCCGCGGTGGCGGGCGGCCTGCGGCGGTTGCTCGAGACTCGCGACGAAGAGCCGGACCCGAGGGGCTTGCGGGCGATGGTGCCGGTCAGCCTGCGCCAGACGAGCGAGACGCTGGCGCTGGGCAACCGGGTCAGCTCGCTCTTCGTCGAGCTGCCGGTCGCGGAGGCGGATCCGCTGGAGCGCTACCGCAGGACGATGGCTGCCGCCGAGGCGCTGAAGAGCGGCTCGCAGGCCGCCGGGGCCGAGGCGTTACTCGACCTCGCCGGGATCGCGCCGCCCGTGCTCCACGCCGTGGCCGCGCGGCTCTCCTTTACGCCGCGCCTGTTCAACGTCACGATCACCAACGTCCCGGGGCCCCAGGTGACCCTCTACGCGCTGGGCGCGCGGCTTCGGCGGATCTTCCCGCTGGTGCCGATCTTCGCCTACCACGCCGTCGGGATCGCGGCCGTCAGCTACGACGGGGAGCTGGTCTTCGGCCTCGCCGCCGATCGCGGTGGCGTTCCCGACCTGGACGTGCTGGCGCGCGGAATCGAGGAGTCGCTGGAGGAGTTGCGGGGACTGGCGCAGGCCGTCTAGCAGGGTGCCGGGGATCGGCGCACCGGGGATGAAATTCGACCGATCGTGCGCTCACGGCCCTTCCGCGGGTCTTACATTGGGATATTCCTCAACGACGACGCATCCAACTCGTCCTTCTTCGCCGCCTTAGTGGCGTCCGCGATAGCCGTCGTTGGTCCCGCCAGCACGCTCGGTCACCCGACCTCGGTCGACACCGTTCGCGGGCACAAGATGGAGGACTCGGTCGCTCACGACCCGGCCGCGGAGCAGAGGCTCGCGCAGCAGACCGCACGCCGCCACCGCGGCCGACGCGCGAGCGGCTGAGGCGGCGGTCGCGGGAAACGAGCACGAGGTCGGCAGCTGGGGCCCGCTCGTCGACTGGCCCGTCGTCGGTGTGCATGTGGCGCTGCTGTCCAACGGCAAGGTGCTGGCCTACGACTCGGTCGGCGACAGACGCGACCGAGACCTACCCGGTGCACGACTACACCCGAGCCACTCTGTGGGATCCCGCGACCGGGACCCACACGCCTGTGAACGTGAACACGGGCTTCAACGTCTTCTGCAGCGGCCTGGCCCACCTGAGCGATGGGACGCTCTTCCTCGCGGGCGGGAACAAGAACTCGGGGCTGGACGGGATCGTCCAGACACACATCTTCAACCACGCGACGAACACGTGGAGCCTCGGCCCGAACATGGCGGAGGGGCGCTGGTATCCGACGGTCACTCCCCTGCGCAACGGCGAGATGCTGATCACCGAGGGCGGCCCCGACATCCCCGAGGTTCGCACGACCGGCGGGAACCTGCGGTCGCTGAGCACGGCGTCGCTGAACCTCCCGCTGTATCCGTGGATCGACGTGGCGCCGAACGGAAGGGCGTTCTACTCCGGTCCCGACCAGACGATGCGGGCGCTCGACACCAGCGGCACCGGGGCGTGGCAGAGCTTCGGCCAGCGCGACCCGATAGACCGCAGCTACGGCGGCCACGCGCTCTTCGACGTGGGCAAGATCCTCGTCGCCGGCGGCGGCGGCTCGAGCGCGGACTCCCGCGTCGTCGAACATCAGCGGCGCGACGCCGCAGGTGACCGCTACCGCGCCGATGGCGAACGGACGCCGTCAGCACAACCTCACCGTCCTGGCCGACGGGACGGTCCTGGCGACCGGCGGCAACTCCTCCGGCGCCTCGCTCGTGGACCTCAACAACGGCGTCTATGAGGCCGAGCTCTGGAATCCGGCGACCGGTACCTGGAAGACGCTGGCCGCCGAACAGGCGACCCGCCAGTACCACTCCACTGCAATGCTGCTGCCCGACGGCCGCGTGCTGTCCTCGGGGGGCGGCATCTGCGGTACGTGCGACCAGGTCGGCTACCTGGCCAAGAACGCGCAGGTCTTCACGCCGCCGTACCTGTACAAGTCGGACGGCTCGGGCGAGCTCGCGCCGCGTCCGGCGATCGCCGCCGCGCCCGCCACCATCGAGCACGCCACTAACTTCCAGATCGACACCCCGGACGCCGCCTCGATCCGCAAGGTCGCGCTCGTCCGCCTCGGCGCCGTCACGCACTCGGTCAACATGGAGCAGCGCTACGTGCCGCTGTCCTTCACCGCCGGAGCCGGCGCGCTGACCGCGACCGCGCCCGCGAACGCCAACATCGCCCCGCCCGGCGTGTACATGCTGTTCATCATCGACGCCAACGGCGTGCCCTCGGTCGCCAAGATGGTCACGGTCGGCGGCGCCGATCCGCCACCTCCGCCGCCACCCCCGAACTCGGGCCTGGTCGGCGCGTGGGGGTTCAGCGAGGGGAGCGGCGGGACGACTGCGGACGCCTCAGGCAACGGGAACACCGGCACGATCACCGGCGCCACCTGGACGACTCAGGGTCGCTACGGCAACGCCTTGAGCTTCAACGGCACCAACAGCGTGGTGCGGGTCCCGAGCTCGGCGTCGCTGAACGTAACCACCGGGATGACCCTCTCGGCGTGGATCCGGCCGACGGCTGCCCAGGGCGGATGGAGGACGATCCTCCAACGCCAGACCGACGCCTACTTCCTGAGCGCCAGCAACGGGGACCCGCTGCATCCCGCGGGCGGCGGGACCTTCGGCGGGAACATCGAGTTCGTCGGCGGCCCGACGGCCAACCCGCTGAACACCTGGACGCATGTCGCCCTGAGCTATGACCTCGCCACCCTGCGGCTCTTCGTCAACGGCACGCAGGTCGCGACCCACGCCGCGACCGGATCCGTCCAGACCAACACCAACCCGCTGTGGATGGGCGGGAACACCCCGTACGGCGAGTATTTCCAGGGGCTGATCGACGAGGCCCGCGTCTACAACCGGGCGCTCAACCAGGCGGAGATCCAGACCGACATGAACACCCCGGTCTCGCCCGCGGCCCCGGACACGACGCCCCCGACGGCGCCGTCGGGGCTGACGCGCGACGGCGGCGAGCTCGACCCAGATCAACCTGAGCTGGACGGCCTCGACCGACAACGTCGGCGTCACCGGCTATCGGGTCGAGCGCTGCGCAGGGCGCGGGCTGCACGAACTTCGCCCAGGTCGCGACCCCGACCGGCACCTCCTACAACGACACCGGCCTCTCGCCCTCGACCACCTACCGCTACCAGGTGCGCGCGGCCGATGCCGCCGGCAACCTGAGCGCCTACTCGGCGATCGCGACGGCGACGACGCCGGCCGCTGCGGACACGACGCCCCCGACGGCGCCGTCGGGGCTGAGCGCGACGGCGGCGAGCTCGACCCAGATCAACCTGGGCTGGACGGCCTCGACCGACAACGTCGGCGTCACCGGCTATCGGGTCGAGCGCTGCCAGGGCGCGGGCTGCACGAACTTCGCCCAGGTCGCGACCCCGACCGGCACCTCCTTCAACGACACCGGCCGCTCGCCCTCGACCACCTACCGCTACCAGGTGCGCGCGGCCGATGCGGCCGGCAACCTGAGCGCCTACTCGAGCGATCGCGACGCGACGACGCCGGCCGCCGCCGGACACGACGCCCCCGACGGCGCCCTCGGGCTGAGCGCGACGGCGGCGAGCTCGACCCAGATCGACCTCGGCTGGACGGCCTCGACCGACAACGTCGGCGTCACCGGCTATCGGGTCGAGCGCTGCCAGGGCGCGGGCTGCACGAACTTCGCCCAGGTCGCGACGCCGACCGGCACCTCCTACAACGACACCGGCCGCTCGCCCTCGACCACCTACCGCTACCGGGTGCGCGCGGCCGATGCCGCCGGCAACCTGGGCGCCTACTCGGCGATCGCGACGGCGACGACGCCGGCCGCCGCCGGACACGACGCCCCCGACGGCGCCGTCGGGGCTGAGCGGCGACGGCGGCGAGCTCGACCCAGATCAACCTCGGCTGGACGGCCTCGACCGACAACGTCGGCGTCACCGGCTATCGGGTCGAGCGCTGCCAGGGCGCGGGCTGCACGAACTTCGCCCAGGTCGCGACCCCGCCCGGCACCTCCTACAACGACTCCGGCCTCTCGCCCTCGACCACCTACCGCTACCGGGTGCGCGCGGCCGATGCCGCCGGCAACCTGGGCGCCTACTCGAGCATCGCGACGGCGACGACGCCGGCCGCTGCCGGACACGACGCCCCCGACGGCGCCGTCGGGGCTGACCGCGACGGCGGCGAGCTCGACCCAGATCAACCTCGGCTGGACGGCCTCGACCGACAACGTCGGCGTGACCGGCTATCGGGTCGAGCGCTGCCAGGGCGCGGGCTGCACGAACTTCGCCCAGGTCGCGACGCCGCACCGGCACCTCCCACAACGACTCCGGCCTCTCGCCCTCGACCACCTACCGCTACCAGGTGCGCGCGGCCGATGCCGCCGGCAACCTGGGCGCCTACTCCGCCGTGGCCGAGGCAACGACCGGCGCGCCGCCGCCGGCGCCTCCGGGCCTGGTCGGCGCGTGGGCGTTCGGCGAGGGGGCCGGCGGCACGACCGTCGACGGGTCGGGCAACGGCAACACGGGCACGATCACCGGCGCCACCTGGACGGCTCAGGGCCGCTACGGCAACGCCTTGGGCTTCAACGGCACAGGCAGCGTGGTGCGG
Source organism: uncultured Solirubrobacterales bacterium (assembly GCA_963805235.1). Classification (GTDB taxonomy): domain Bacteria; phylum Actinomycetota; class Thermoleophilia; order Solirubrobacterales; family 70-9; genus DASSYK01. The sequence goes on from CAWDTF010000007.1 coordinate 499,075, forward strand.
GTCGCCAAGCTCGGCTTCGCTGAACCTGACCACGGGGATGACCCTGTCGGCCTGGGTCCGGCCGACGGCCAGCCAGCCCGGCTGGCGGACCATCCTCCAGCGCCAGGCGGATGCCTACTTCCTCACCGCCGGCTCCGACGCGCCGCGCCGTCCTGCGGGTGGCGGGACGCTCGGCGGCGGCGTCCAGTATCTCATCGGTCCCACGGCCAACCCGGTCAACGCCTGGACCTACGTGGCTCTCACCTACGACGGCGGCACGCTGCGGCTGTACGTGAACGGCACCATGGTCGCCACCCGCGCTGCGACGGGTGCAATCCAGACCACCACCAACCCGCTCTGGATCGGCGGCAACCAGCCCTATGGCGAATACTTCAGGGGGCTGATCGACGAGGTCCGCGTCTACAACCGGGCGCTCAGCCAAGCCGAGGTCCAGACCGACATGAACACCGCGATCGATTCGTCCGGCCTGCTCGCCCTCCCATTCTGATCAAGCCACCTTGGGGCGATAGGGTTGAGGCTGGCAAGCCTCGGAGCGAGGGGGAGGGGATATGAGGGTGAGGCGCTACCGACGGGTTTGGCGCATTTGCTGCGCGACCGCTCTCGGTGTGAGCGCGATGTGCCTCGTGCCGGGCGCTGCCGGAGCAGCCGAGCGGGTTCAGGACGGCGGCTTTGAGGCATCCACCTGCGACGCCATGCAGTGCACCGATCCGGTGTGGCCGGATGGTGTGACGACGGCGTTCGCCAACGTCACCGGGCCGATCTGCCGCTCGGGAACCGGCTCCGGCAACACCGACTGCAACGGTGGCGGCGCCGCGGCATTCAGCGGATCCACCTGGGCGCGCCTCGGAGCGGGCTACAAGGCCAGCGCAATGTTCGGTGGAGGCGTCATCTCCTTCTTGGACCAGATCGTTCCGATTCCCACGGCGCCGGCCACGTTGAGGTTCCGGTTGCGGATCTTCGATGCGGCAGGGGCAACCGGGGAGTTCAAGGTCGAGGTGGGGGGGACACTGGTCTTCTCCGCCACGGACTCCACGCCGGGCTTCGCGGCTTACGCGCCCGTCGCGATCGACCTCAGCTCGCGGGCGGGCACCGCGCCGCTCCTCAGGCTCGAGGGCGTCTCCAGCCAGATGCCGGTAGGCGCCCTGGACAGCTTCGACGTGGATGACGTCTCGCTCACCACGGTTGACCCCCGCTGCGCCAAGCTTCGCGCGAAGCTGAAGAAGGCGAAGACCAAGAAGAAGAAGCGGAAGATCCGCAAGAGGATGCGGGCGCTCGGTTGCTGAGCTGAATCGGCCCGGCTAGAACAACCTGATCAGCAGGTTCAGCAGGATCGTCAGCACGATCGAGAGGACGATCGACCAGAGAAGGCAGCCGGGCAGGAACCGCACCTGCGTGCGTTCGCCGGATCGTTTCCAGACCACGAACATCGTTTTCTCCCGGTTTCGCTGAGAAGATCTCCGGCCGAGGCCCCGCAGGGCCTCGGCCGGGAGAGCATCGGGCCTAGCGACCGTTCCGGTTGCCGTCCTCGAGGGTCTCGGTGTACGGATCGCGCGATCCGGACTTGGCGAGACCGCGACCGATGAAGTAGGCACCGGCGACGATTGCGACGTAGAGCCATGCCTGGCGGGCGATGAACTCATCGGTCCCGTCGGTATCGCCGCCCTTGATCACGGCGGCGCTCACGAGAATCGCGACGATGACGCCGGCCATTCCCCAGAACTCGGTCGTCTTGAACGCCTGCTTGGTCTCGGTCGTGAGGCGGCGAATGCGGCCCTCGTGCCGGACTGAATCGGTGCGCACGGCACCGGGCTTCGTTGAAGCTTCCATGCGTTTCAGCTCCTGTCTTTGACTGTCCCGCCTGGGCCGTGCTGGATGACCGGAATGGTCACGTCGCCCCTTTGCTCCCAGGCCAATCGGCAGGTTTGCCTCGCGTTTGGGTGAAGCAAGCTGCCTCGCTGTAGGCCTACCCGCCCCGACGCCATCCAAACGGGTGTTCGGCCGCCAAGGCGGCAGAGTTGTCGATCACTCCCGCAGCCCGACGGCTTCGAGGGCGTCCTCGCGGTTCGCCGTCTTCGGCGTCAGCCGACGCCGGGCGAAGACGCCCGCCGTGGCCACCAGGATTGCGAGTGCCCCTCCGCCGATCACGGCGTCATCCCAGTCGAGTCCCCCGCGGAGGACGCGGCCGGCGGCTCCGCAACCAGCCCGTACGGAATCGTGACTTCACCGGGCTGCGGGTGATGGGGCGCTGCGCGGTAGGGCCTTTGATCGTCCGTGACCTCGTGATGCGGCGCCGCGCGGTAGTGCCTCCCGCCCTCGTCGGCGACGGCCGACGAACCGGTGGCGAGGGCAGCTCCGATGGCGACTGCGCCCAGTGGTCCTCTCAGCTTTGCGATCTTCATGGTGCCCTCCTTCGGTTTGGCCGCTGTGGGAGCAGCATCCGAGGAGGCCCTGAAATCCCGCTGAAATGCGTCAGCTGGTGGTAGCTTGGCGGCCGGAGAGGAGCAATGGAGTTCCAGATCCTCGGGCCGCTGGAAGTGCGCCATGAAGGGGCGCAGGTGGCGCTGGGCGCGGCGAAGCAGCGGGCCGTGCTCGCGATCCTGTTGGTACATGCGAACGAGCTCGTTTCCAGCGATCGGCTGATCGAGGAGCTGTGGCCACAGCCCCCGGCGACCGCCGCCAACACCCTTCAGGTCTACGTGGGGAGGCTGCGTAAGGCACTCGAGCCCGAGCGGACGCGGGGAGCTCCCGGGGAGCTCCTTTGACCCGAGCTCCCGGGTACATGCTTCGAGTCGAGCCCGACGAGCTGGATTCCGACCGCTTCGAGCGCCTGCTGAGTGAGGGCAGGAACGCCCGCGAAGCAGAATGACCACGCGACCGCGGCCAGGAGGCTTCACGAGGCGCTCGGGTTGTGGCGCGGACCGGCGCTCGCGGAGTTCACATATGACCCCTTCGCCCAGGCGGAGATCGCGCGCCTTGAGGAGCTGCGGATCGACGCCGTCGAGGAGCGCACCGAGGCGGAGCTCGCCCTGGGCAAGGCGGCCGACCTGGTCGGGCAGCTCGAGGCCCTGATCAGAGACCACCCGCTGCGTGAGCGCCTGCGCGGACAGCTCATGCTGGCGCTCTACCGCTCCGGGCGCCAGGCTGATGCCCTCGAGGTCTACGGGCACACCCGCAAGATCCTCGACGAGGAGCTCGGCCTCGCCCCGAGCCGGCCGCTCCAGCGCTTGCAGACAGCCATCCTCCGCCAGGAGCCGGCTCTCGAGGTCTCGATTGAGGCCGCTGGCGGCCGAGGCGCCGCCGCCGCGCTGAGGCCGCCGCAGCCGCCTCCGAGGTGCGCAAGACGGTGACCGTGCTGATCGCGCGCAGACCGAGCGTCCGTGGTCTGGACCCCGAGGCTATTGGCAGCGAGGACGAGCGCTTTCGCGCGGACCTCGCGCGGACCGTGGAGCGCTACGGCGGAACCATCGCGAGCAGCCTCGGCAACGCGGTGATCGCGGTCTTCGGGGTTCCGCGGGTCCACGAGGACGACGCGTTCCGGGCAGTGTCTGCGGCGCTCGAGGTCCGGGACTCCCTGACTCGGGACGCGATCGACTCCGGCTCAGCGACCCGCGTCGGAATCGCGACCGGTGTGGTCCTGGCGAGCGATTCCGGCGCCGGCGGGGTGTCGGTCGTCGGCGAACCCATGACCGCAGCGGCTGAGCTCGTGGACGCTGCAGCCGCTGGGGAGATCCTCCTCGGCGAGGAAACCGGGCGGCTCGTTCGCGGACGCGCCAGGACCGGCCGGGTCGAGACCGAGTCGGGCCCCGCCTTGCGGCTTCGTGACCTCGAGCGCGAACGGCCCGCGGTTGGTTCGTTGAAGGCGCCCCTCGTCGGCCGCGAGCCCGAGCTCGCCCAGCTCCGGCGGGCGTTCGAACAAGCGACTGGCGAGTGCACGCTGCACCTGCTCACGATCCTCGGGATGGCTGGGATCGGGAAGTCGAGGCTCGCGCAGGAACTCGCCTCGCTGGCCGCCGAGGAGGCCACCGTTCTGGTTGGCCGCTGCGTGCCGTACGGCGAGGGCATCACCTTCTGGTCTCTGCGGGACATCGTCAGCCAGCTCACGGCCGCCGGCCCGAATGGAGAGCTCCTCGCCGATGGACACGATGCACGCCCGCTCGCCGACAGACTCCAGGAGGCGATCGGCGTCGCGGAGACGTCGAGCGATCGCGAGGAGATCTTCTGGGCCACCCGAAGCCTTTTCGAAGCGCTCGCCCGGGAGCGACCCCTAGTCGTCTTCTTCGAGGACGTGCACTGGGCCGAGCCCACCTTCCTCGACCTGGTCGAGTACCTGGCGGAGCGGGTGCGGGGTGTGCCGATCCTCGTGGTCTGCATCGCCCGTCCCGAGCTCCTCGAGGAGCGGCCTGGCTGGGGCGGCGGGAAGCCGCATGCGAGCTCTCTCCTGCTCGAGCGCCTTCCGGACCCTGACTGCGAGGCGCTGATCGCCAGCCTCGCCCGAGGTCTCGCCCCGGCCACGAGGGTCCGAGTGCTCGAGACCGCCGATGGAAACCCACTCTTCATCGAGCAGCTCGTCGCCATGCTCACAGAAGGAGGTGGCCATGAGGCCGAGCTCCCGATCCCCCCGACGATCGCGGCGCTGTTGTCGGCGCGGCTGGATCGTCTCGGGCCGGGCGAGCGCGCCGTGATCACCCGGGCCGCCGTAATCGGCAAGGAGTTCTCCGCCCAGGCTGCGGTTGACCTCCTGCCCGATGGTGCCCGCGCGTTCGTCGCCCGCCACATCGAGACCCTGGCCCGCAAGGAGCTCATCGGCCCCGCTCCATCGCCTGGACGCGGCGAGAACTTCCGCTTCCGTCACATCCTCATCCAGCAAGCCGCTTACAGAGCAACCCCCAAGAGGCTCCGGGCGGAGCTTCACGAGCACTTCGCCACGAGGATCGACGACCCCGCGTCACCCGGCGGCGTCGCCGAGCACTCGGAGATCGTCGGCTACCACCTCGAGCAGGCTTTTCGCTATCGAGCCGAGCTGGGAACCGTCGGCGAGGAGGAGCTCGAGCTGGCGCGCCGGGCCGGCGAGCATCTCGTCTCCGCGGGTCAGCGGGCGTTCCAGCGCGGAGACATGCCGGCTACGGTAAACCTGCTCCGCCGGGCGGCCTCGCTTCCCACCTCGAATGGCGAGGCCGGCTTCGCGGCGCTCCCGGAGCTGGGTTACGCGCTATTCGAGATCGGCGAGGTGGACGAGTCGAGCACCGTGCTCGCCGACGCGCGAGCGGGCGCACGCGCTGCCGGGGATCGGCACCTGGAGTGGCGCGTCGCCGTCACCCGAGCGCGCATCGAGATGTACAGGGACCCCGAGGGGATAGACCTGGATGCCCTCGCCGCGGAGACCGAGACCGCGATCGAGGTGCTCGGCGAGCTCGGCGACGAGGCCGGGCTGGCGAGAGCATGGATGGTTCTCTCCGACCTCCGTTGGAGCAGGGGTCGGCTCCGCGAGACGAGCGATGCGGCGACCCGGGCGGCCGAGCATGCGCGGCATACCGGCAATCGCCGCGAGGTCGGCTGGGCTCTCGGACAGAACGCCTTGTGCGCTATCCACGGCCCGATGCCGGTCGCAGAGGGCCTGAGCTGGCTCGAGCGATTGCTGCGAGCGGAGCCGGAGAACCGCACCCTGGATGCGAACCTGTCGGGGTTCGTCACGGTGCTCGAGGCGATGAGCGGCCGCTTCGCCGAGGCCCGCATGCACATCAAGGAAACCCGGGCCCTCGCGCGCGACCTGGGCCTGATGTGGCAGGCAGCCGTCCAGGAACTGCTCAGCGGCTATGTCGAATTGCTGGCCGGCGACCCGGTCGCCGCCGAGCGCGACATGCGGACGGCCGAGCAGGCCTTCCGCGAGATCGGCGAGGGCTGGTTTCTCTCGACCGTCGCGGTCGATCTGCCCCGTGCCGTCTACGAGCAGGGGCGCTACGAGGACGCGTTCACTCTGCTCGACGCCATTGATGAGACGCCGGCACCGACCGATCGCGAGTGGCAGATCAAGCGCACGGGCGTTCCCGCGCGGCTGCTGGCCAGACGGGGACAGCTCGAGGAGGCCGAGAGGCTGGCCCGCCAGGGAGTCGCGCTCGCCGCGGACAGCGAGTTCGTCGTCCTGCATGCGGATGTCCTCCTCGACCTGGCGGAAGTTCTGCGGCTGGCCGGCCGGTTGGAGGACGCAGCCGCGACAGCCGCCGAAGCCGTGAGCATCTACGAGCGCAAGGGCAACGTCGCCTCGGCGCGGAGAGCGCGGGATCGAGCTCGCAGCGGGCCGCTCCCCGAGATGCAGACCCTGTCCCACGGCCGCCCTGACGCCCACTAGAGTCCGGTTCGTGCGCCTGATCCACACCTGCTACCGGATCACCGACCCGGAGCGCTCGGTGGCCTTCTACGAGGCGCTGGGTCTGGAGAAGCGGCGTGAGATGCCGATCCGCGACGAGGCGGTCAACGTGTTCATGGGAGTGCCAGGCGAGGACCTTCCCGAGCTCGAGCTGACCCACAACTTCGGTGTGGACGAGTACGAGATCGGGACCGCCTACGGCCATGTGGCGCTCGCGGTCGACGATCTCGACGCCACTCTGGAGCGCCTGAAGCAGCAGGGAATCGAGCCCGAGAAGCCCCCCTACACCGTCCGCGAGGGCGGTAGCCGTCTCTGCTTCGTGCGCGATCCCGACGACTACCGGATCGAGCTGCTCGAGCTGGGCGGTTAGCGTCTCGTCAAAGGGTCCACAGGCTCCGGACGAGCCGTCCGCCTCGCACGCGGGGCATCTGCCGCCGGCTGAGCGAACGGCGCTGGGCAAGGAGGCGCGCGCGAACGCCCCCCGCTCGAGCCATGGCGAATGGGAGGCCGCGGCGGACAGGACCGACCCGGTCGACCTGCTGGAGCGGCAGGCGCAGACCCGCGTCCCGGAGCTCGTGCCCATCCGGCACGGGCGGATGCTCGTCTCACCGTTCACCTACTTCAGAGGAGCTGCGCTGCCGATGGCCTCGGACCTGGCCGGCACGCCGAGCTCGGGGCTGCGCGCGCAGATCTGCGGCGACGCACACCTCTCGAACTTCGGCGTGTTCGGCTCCCCCGAACGCCACCTCTTCTTTGACGTCAACGACTTCGACGAGACCGCACCGGGCCCATGGGAGTGGGACGTGAAGCGCCTGGCGGCCAGTCTCGAGATCGCCGGTCGCGACAACGGGTTCCCGGCGAAGCGAAGGAGGAGGATCGTGCGCGCGGCGGTGCGCTCCTACCGCGAGGCGATGCGCGGGTTCGCGGCAATGTCGATGCTCGAGGTCTGGTACGCGCACCTCGACATGGACAGCCTGCTGCCGCGGTTCCGGGCGAGCCTCGACCCGCAGCGCACGCCGGGCGTATGGAAGGCCATCGCCAAGGCCCGCGCGCACGACAACGCGCAGGCCTTCGCGAAGCTCGCCGAGATCGTGGACGGGGAGTGCAGGATCCTCCACCAGCCGCCGCTGATCACGCCGATCGAGAGGTTCATCGAGGGCGTCGACCGCGAGGTCACGCTCGACGCCCTGCGCTCCTTGATCCGGAGCTACCGGGACACGCTGGAGGATGACCGCCGGCGCCTGCTCGACCAGTACCGGTTCGTGCACCTGGCCCGCAAGGTCGTCGGGGTCGGAAGCGTCGGGACCGAAGCCTGGATCATGCTCCTCCTCGACGATCAGGGCTCGCCCCTGTTCCTGCAGGCCAAGGAGGCGGAGACATCGGTCGTGGAGGAGTTCACGTCTCCCAGCGAGTTCCCGAACCACGGCCAGCGCGTCGTCGCCGGGCAGCGACTGATGCAGGCCGCCAGCGACATCTTCCTCGGCTGGGAGCGCTTCGGCTGGGAGGACCGTGAGCGTGACTACTACTTCAGGCAGCTTCGCGACTGGAAGGGATCCGCGGACGTCCGCGGGATGACCCAGGCCGGCATGGAGCTCTGGGGGTTGATGTGCGGCTGGACCCTCGCCCGCGCCCATGCGCGCACCGGCGACCGGATCGCGATCGCCTCCTACCTCGGGTCGTCAGATGCCTTCGACCGCGCGCTCGCGCTGTTCGCAACCGCATACGCCGACCAGAACGAGCGCGACTATCAGGCGCTGAAAGAGGCGGTGGCGAGCGGGCGCCTCGAGGCCCGGACGGGTCTGTAACGGCCTCCGCCGGCAGTTTGTTCGCCGGCTGCTCCCGGCTCAGGCGGCGACGGCGGCCTCGGTCGCGACCACTCCGTCGTCGTGCAGGCGGCCGATCTCGGCGCCGCTGAGGCCGAGCACGTCGGCGAGCACTTCCTCGGTGTGCTCGCCGAGCTGTGGGGCGCGGCGCACCGGCACCCGCTCAACCTGACCGAACTCGAGCGGCGAGCCGGCCATCAGGTGGGTGCCGATCCCCGGCTGCTCGACCTCGTCGAACATCGGGTTCTCGGTCGAGCAGCGCGGATCGTGGTCGACGAGCTCTATGAACGTCTGGTAGGGGCCCCAGCAGACCCCGTGCGAGTCGAACACCTCTCGGATCTGGTCCAGCGTGCGGGCCGTGGTCCACGGCTTCAGCGTCGCCCCGATCACCTCGCGCGCCTTGAACCGGTCCCCTTCCTTGTCCAAATCAACCTCGAGCATCCGCTCCAGGGTCTCGAAGGCCTCGCCGAGGCCGGTCGCCTCGACCAGGCTGTGCCACTGGCGCAGGGTCAACGCGACGATCATGATGCGCCGCCCCTCCTTGGTCAGGAAGTCGCGGCCGAAGGCGCCGTAGAGGTAGTTGCCGTCCTTGGGCCGCTCCCGGCGGCAGACCTGCGCCTCGGCGATCTTGCCGAGGTTGCCGACCATCGCGAAGGCGACGTCGGAGAGCGCCACCCTGACCAGCTGGCCTTCGCCGGTCCGCGTCCGGTGCCTCTCGGCCGCCAGCATCCCGCCCGCGGCGAGAGTCCCGGTGATCGCATCCCAGGCCGGCAGCAGGTGGTTGAAGGGGATCGAGAGGTGCCGCGGGCCGGTGGCCCACGGGAATCCGGTGGCGGGGTTGATGGTGTAGTCGACCGCGGAGGTGCCGTCGTAGTTGCCGTTGATGCTGACCATGATCAGGTCCTCGCGGCCCTTCCGCAGGGCCTCGTAGTCGAGCCAGCCCCGCGCCGGGAAGTTGGTCAGGAAGAGGCCCGCTTCGTCGCCCGGGGCGGTGATCAGGGCGGTCGCGAGCTCCTTGCCGGCGGGCGAGCCGAGGTCCACCTGGATCGAGCGCTTGCCCTTGTTCATGCCCGCCCAGAAGAGGCTCTTGCCGTCCTCGGTCACCGGCCAGCGGTTCCGGTCGAGGCCCCCGCCGATCGGGTCGAAGCGGATCACGTCGGCGCCGAGCTGCGCGAGCGTCATGCCGCCGAGGGGCGCCGCGACGAAGGCGGAGCCCTCGACCACTCGCATGCCGTTCAGGATTCCCATCGTCATAGCCGTTTCTCCTCCTAGGCCATCAATCCCACGAAGCTCCAGTCGAGGACCCCCGTGATCTCGCCGCTCCCGGCGCGGTCGGCCTGCACCCGGGCGCGCAGGTCCACCAGCCCCCCGCCGTCGTCGAGCGGCTGCGCCCCCTCGACGCTGAGCTCGGTCGCCAGGACGTCGCCCTCGAAGACCGGAGCGAGGTGGTCGCAACCGCGCCAGGCGACGATCGTGACCAGGTTGGGGATCGCGCGCGTGGCCTGCGCCGCGGCGACCGCGATCGTGTGTCCGCCGTAGACGAGGCGGCGCCCGTGCGAGCTCGCCCCGGGGTCGGTGTGCGCCTTGGCCAGGTTGAGGGTGAGCCGGGCCAGCTCCGGCGCCGCGCTCACGGTGTCGCGGCCTCCGACCTCGTACGTGGTCCCGGCCTCGAGCTCGTCGAAGTGCGCGCCGGGGACGCGCTCCCGGAAGCGGTCGAGCCTCCACTCGCCGGGGACCGCGGCGGCGACCCGCTCCGGGTCGAGCTCGTCGGGGATCGCTTCGAAGCGGTCCGCGTGTCCCGTCTCGGCCGCCGGGTCTCGCAGCGGGATCATCGGGCAGCGCCAGAAGTCGAGCACGGCCTCGCCGCGCTGGTTCTCAGTGCGAATCCGCAGGGCGACCAGTCCGCTCGCGGTGCCGTCCTCCCGGGCCCGGTTCTGCTTCAGCCCGACGACCTCGGTCCGGGTGCGCAGCGTGTCGCCGATATGAGCCGGGCGCAACAGCACCAGGCCCCGGTAGAAGAGGTTGCCCAGGACGCGCTGGGTCGGCCCGGTCGACTGGCCGATGGCGACGTCACAGACCAGGTTCGGATGCGCGAGGGGGCGGTCGCGCGTGGTGACCGCGGTGCTCAGCTCGGCGTCGAGCGGCAGCCTCAGCCTGTCTCCGAGCAGCGCCTGATGCAGGGCGGCATGGCCGGAGGTGAGGGTGAGCGCGGGTGCATCGTCGAAGACGTCGCCCACCTCGAAATCCTCGAAATGGGGACCGTCGCTGACGACCCGCTGGCTCGCTTCCAAGCTCTCCTCCGCGAAGTGACCGCGCCGGCTGGCCCGGTCAGAGGCATCTGGCACGAGGCTAACTGATTGCGAGACTATGCTCGCGAGGCGTGAGATCCCGCCGCTCCTGCCTCTCCGTCCCCGCCTCCTCGGCGAAGATGCTCGCCAAGGCGCGGTCGTTGCCCGCCGACGAGATCGTGATCGACCTCGAGGACTCGGTGACGCCCGACGCGAAGGAGGCGGCGCGATCCGCGGCCTGCGCGGCGATCGCCGAGGACTGGGGCGGCCGGGCCGTGGCGGTTCGCGTCAACGGGACGGACAGCGAGTGGTGGGAGCGGGACGTGACCGAGCTGGCGGCGGCGGACGGCGCTGCGCTCGGCAGCCTCGTGATCCCCAAGTGCGAGACCGCTGCCCAGATCCATGAGGTCGAGCGCCTGCTCGAGGGGGCGGAGGGCAGCGCCGGCTCCCACCGGCCACGCGTCGGCCTGCAGGCGCTGATCGAGACCGCCGCAGGGCTCGTCCGCGTGGGCGAGATCGCCGGCGCCGGCTCTCGGCTCGAGACGCTGATCGTCGGCTACGCCGACCTGGGGGCCTCGCTCGGCCGCCCGCCGGAAGGCCGCTATCCGGGCGACCGCTGGCATTGGGTCCGCGAGACCGTGCTCGTCCACGCCCGCGCCGCCGGCTTGGCGGCGATCGACGGACCGCATCTGGACGTCTCGGACGAGGATGAGCTGCGCTCCTCCGCGGAGAGCGCGCGCGCCCTGGGCTACGACGGAAAGTGGGCGATCCACCCGAGCCAGCTCGACCCGCTCAACGAGATCTTCTCGCCGACGCCGGAGGAGTACGAGCGCGCCCGCGCCGTGCTGGAGGCGCTGGCGGCCGCGGGGGAGCGAGGCGCCGTTCAGCTCGACGGCGAGATGATCGACGAAGCCAGCCGCAAGCACGCCGACCAGCTGATCGCCCGGGCCGAGGCGGCGGGCCTGGGCGCGAGCGGGGACTAGGCCAGTCAGATCTCGCTCGGCGGCGGCCTCATCTGGCCGCAGCCGCCCTGCGACTTGTTGCCGCCGGAGGGCCGTTCGAGGATGATGCGGGCAGTGGAGTCCCGACCCGGGGGTGCTCGCTTGGAACGCAGCAGGAATCTCGCCGCACGCGCCGGAGGCTGGAGCGCCAGTCACCCCTGGAAGGCGATCGTCGGATGGCTGGCGTTCGTCGTGCTCGCTGTGTTCATCGGCGGCTCCGTCGGCACCGAGTCGATCGAGGACGAGGACCAGGGAGTGGGCGAGGCGCGGGAGGCCGACCACGCGATCGCGGACGCGTTTCCCGAGAACGCGGACGAGACCGTCCTGGTCCAATCCAAGGACCCCGGAGTCACCGCCGACGCCGCGGCGTTCCGCGCGGTGGTCGACGACGCCGTGGCCAAGCTCGAGTCGACCGACGACGTGGTCGACGTCGAGAGCCCCTACTTCGCCGGGAGCGAGGGGGTGGTCTCGCAGGACGGCCGCTCGGCGCTGATCACATTCGAGATCCCGGACCCCGGCGAGGAGAGCGACGTCACGACCGAGGACCTGGTCGAGGCCCCCCTGGAAACCGTCGCGGCCCTCGGCGAGGCGCACCCGGAGTTCCGGATCGAGGAGTTCGGCGACGCGAGCGCCAACAAGCAGCTGGGCGAGTCGTTCGAGGACGACTTCCGCCGCGCCGAGGTGACCTCCGTCCCGATCACGCTGATCATCCTCCTGCTCGCCTTCGCCGCGGTGGTCGCCGCGCTGGTGCCGCTGCTGCTGGCGGCGACCGCCGTCGCCGCGGCGATCGGCCTGCTCGGCCCGCTGAGCCAGATCTGGCCGGTGGATGACGCGGTCACCTCGGTGGTCCTCCTGGTCGGGTCTCGCGGTCGGGGTGGACTACTCGCTGTTCTACCTGCGCCGCGAGCGGGAGGAGAGGGCGCGCTGGCAAGGGCGAGCGGGCGGCGCTCGAGGCGGCGGCGGCGACCTCGGGCCGCGCCGTGCTCGTCTCGGGGGTGACGGTGGCGATCGCGATGGCCGGGATGTTCGTCGCGGGCGCCGCGACCTTCACCTCCTTCGCCGCCGGGACGATCACCGTCGTCGCGATCGCCGTGCTGGGCTCCCTGACCGTGCTGCCGGCGGTGCTGGCGAAGCTCGGCCGACCGGGTGAACAAGGGCCGGGTGCCGTTCCTGACCAGGCCGGAGGAGCGGGCGGCCCGCGAGTCGCGGGTCTGGGGGGCGATCCTCGACCGGGCGCTCCGGCGGCCGGTGGTCGCGGCGGTCAGCTCGACCGCCGTCCTGCTCCTCCTGGCGAGCCCGGTGCTGAACCTGAAGCTGGCGGAGCCCGGGATCGAGACGCTTCCCCAGGACCTGCCCGTGATCCAGACCTACGACCGGATCCAGACGGCGTTTCCCGGCAACCAGATCCCGGCCGACGTCGTGATCGAGCGCGGCGACGCCTCCAACGTGGAGCTGACCATCGCCGTGCACAATCTGCGAGAGCGGGTGGAGGCGAGCGACGTGGTCGAGCCGCCGGTCACGGTCCAGTTCAGCTCGGATCGCCGCGTCGCGGTGGTCAGCGTGCCGATCGTCGGCGACGGCACCAACGACGCCTCCTACGCGGCTCTCGCCGAGCTTCGCGATGAGATCGTGCCCGCCGCGGTGGGCCCACACCCCGAGCTCGAGGCCAACGTCACCGGCTACACCGCCGGCTCCAAGGACTTCAGCGACCTGATGGAGACGCGGGTGCCGATCGTGTTCGCCTTCGTGCTCGGGTTCGCCTTCCTGCTCCTCCTGGTGACCTTCCGCTCGATCGTGATCCCGATCAAGGCGATCCTGCTCAACCTGCTCTCGGTCGGCGCGGCCTACGGGGTGGTGGTCTGGATCTTCCAGGAGGGCCACCTCGAATCCCTGCTCGGGTTCGAGTCGACGGGCGCGATCGTCTCGTGGCTGCCGCTGTTCCTGTTCGTGCTCCTCTTCGGGCTCTCGATGGACTACCACGTGTTCATCCTCAGCCGGGTCCGGGAGGCCTACGACAGCGGACTGCCCACCACCGAGGCCGTGAGCCGCGGGATCAAGGGCACCGCCTCCGTGGTGACCGCGGCGGCCGCGGTGATGATCGCCGTGTTCGCGATCTTCGCCACCCTGTCGTCGGTGGTCTTCAAGCAGTTCGGCGTCGGCCTCGCCGTCGCCGTGCTGATCGACGCGACGATCATCCGCGGCGTCCTGCTGCCGGCGACGATGACCCTGCTCGGCGACTGGAACTGGTACCTGCCGCGCGCGCTCGACTGGCTGCCGCGGGTCGGGATCGGGGAGCGCACCCGGGCGGAACCGGAGGCCAAGCCGACCAAGGCCTAGCGGCGCGGCCTCAGCGGAGGTAGCCGAACTCCACGAGGTACCGCCGGGCCGCTTCCTCCGGCCTCTCGCCGTCGACGTCCACGCGGGCGTTGAGCTCCTGCATCACCTCGAGGGTGAGGTTCTCCTGGACGCTCTCGACCGTCTCCGCGAAATCTGGGCCGGCCTGCTCCGCGGTCTGCTCGCGGGCGACGAAGAGCACGTTCCCGGCCGGCAGGACCCCCTTGTCGTCGTCGAGGATCACGTAGTTGTCGGAGATGAAGAGCTGCGCGTCGGTGGTGAACAGGATCGAGAGGTCCGCCTCGCCCCGGTCGAGCACCCGGTAGCGCCGGCTGATGTCGGCCGGGGTGAAGCTCTTGAACTTCAGCCCGTAGTACTTCTCGAGCCCGGCCAGGCAATCGAGCCGCTGGCGGCACTCCGGCGCTCCGACGAGGGCAAGGCCCGGGGAGATCCCCGCGAGGTCGGAGACCTTCGTGATCCCGAGCCGGTCGGCCGTCTCGGTGAGGAGCCCGACCGCGTTCGCGCTGGAGAAGGGCGTCGGCGGGAACGCGACGAGGCCGAGCCCCTCGAAGTCGTCCCTGCTCTCGTCGAAGGCCTGCTGCGCATCGGCCGGGACGTCCTCGGGCGCGAGGTCGAAGAACGAGGTCAGCGCGGTCGAGGCGTACTCCGGATAGGCGTCTATCTCACCCCGCCTCAATGCCTGAAGCGCGATCTGCTCCGAGCCCAGGTCGAGCCTGGTCTTGACGTCGTAGCCCGCTGCCCGGAGGGCCTGCGCGTAGATCTCGCCGAGGACGTACTGCTCGGTGAAGTTCTTCGAGCCGACGGTGATCGCGACGCCGCTGTTCTGCGGGTCCTCCTCGATCAGGTTCTCCCCGATCCGGCCGCCGCCCTCCTCCGTCGCGCTGTTGCCGCCGCACGCGGCGAGCCCGAGCATCAGAACCAGCGCGGTGAGGAGCGCGAGTAGCGGCCGGGGCCGAGTGTGGGTGCTCATTTTGTATCCCTTGCTCGCCGGAGCGTGGGTCGAGATTGACATGTCGCCGGGCACGTGACAAATTTCTATGAAACCGGCGATTCACAGTTCCGGTTGGCGCGGGGGGATTGGCTATAGGGAGGCAGTGCATGACTGGGTCTGAACAGCGGTTTTCCCGGCGTACCTTCGTCGCTTGGGTCGGGGGAGCGAGCGCCGGCTTCTACCTCTTCGGACGGGTTCCCGGCGCGAGCGCGCCGGTCGCGCTCGCCCAGATCCCGGGTGGCACCCTGGATCCGGACGCGGTTCCGAAGTTCCAGACCCCGATGCTGATCCCGCCGGTGATGCCCAGGGCCGGCACGATCAAGCTGAAGGGCGGCAAGCCCGCCGACTACTACGAGATCTCGATGAAGCAGATCTCGCAGCAGATCCTCCCGGCGGGCTTTGACCCAACGACGGTATGGGGCTACGGCGGGAAGTCGGCGCAGAGCAACCGCGGCCTGCTCATCCACAACGCCCCGTCGCTGACGATCGAGGCCAGTGTGAACAGGCCGGTCCGGGTCAAGTGGATCAACGAGCTCGTCGACGACAACGGCGACTTCCTGCCCCACCTGCTGCCGGTCGACCCGACCCTGCACTGGGCGAACCCGCCCGGCCCGCGCGACAGCCGGCCGACGTTCACGGAGACGCCCGGCCCATACACGGGCCCGGTGCCGATCGTCACCCACGTGCACGGCGCCGTGGGCGTGGCTGACGACAGCGACGGCTACGCGGAAGCGTGGTACCTGCCTGACGCCAACGACCTGGCGGGCTTCGCCACCGAAGGGACGTGGTACGACTTCTTCGCCGGCAAGGCCGCCGCGAACTACGGCGTCACCTGGGGGCCCGGCTTCGCCACCTTCCAGTATCCGAACGAGAACCGCGCCTCGACGATCTGGTACCACGATCACGCCCTCGGCATGACGCGGCTCAACGTCTACGCGGGCCCGGCGGGCTTCTACCTCGTCCGCGGCGGGCCGGCCGGCGACAAGGCGGTGCTCGACAGCCGCACCGGCGTCACGGCGTCGCTACCCGGCCCGGCGCCGCGGGAGGGCGACAAGTTCCCGCCCAACAAGCCCTATCGGGAGATCCCGATCGCGATCCAGGACCGCTCGTTCAACGAGGACGGCTCGCTCTTCTATCCGGACAGCCGGGTGTTCTTCGACGAGATCGTGCGCGATTACATCCCCGACGGGGAGTTCTCGCCGATCTGGAATCCCGAGTTCTTCGGGAACATGATCATGGTCAACGGCAACACCTGGCCGTTCCTCCAGGTCGAGCGGCGCCGCTACCGGCTCCGCTTCCTCAACGGCTGCCAGTCGCGGTTCCTGATCCTCGACTTCAACGACATCCCCGGGGTCGAGGCCTGGCAGATCGGGAACGAGGGCGGGTTCCTCGCCGCCCCCGTGAACCTCACCGCCGACAACGGGAACCGTCTCCTGATGGGCAACGCCGAGCGGGCGGACATGATCGTCGACTTCACCAACGTGCCCGTTGGGAATCACGTCCTCCGGAACATCGGTCCCGACGACCCCTTCGGCGGCGGCGAGCCGCCGGACGACTTCGACGTCGCCGACCCCGACACCACCGGCCAGATCATGCAGTTCCGCGTCGTGCCCGCGGTCGGCGTCGACGACTCGACCCCGCCGCAGTTCCTCCAGCTGCCCGCGATCACGCCGCTGCCGGCGGAGACGGTCACGCGGCAGGTGGCGATGATCGAGAAGGCGGGCGTGGGCTTCGACGCGAATGACGAACCGGTCGAGGGGCCGATCGAGGCCCTCCTCGGCACGGTGGCCGGCGGGGTGTGGATGGAGCGGTTGTGGGAGGACCCGGTCACCGAGAACCCGGCCGTGGGCGCGAGCGAGGTCTGGGAGATGTACAACACGACCGCCGACGCCCACCCCATGCACGTCCACGAGGTCGCGTTCGAGGTGGTGAACCGCCAGGACATCGTCGTGGACGAGGAAGCGGAGACGGTGGAGCTGACGGGCTCGCCGACCCCGCCGGAGCCGTGGGAGAGCGGCTTCAAGGACACGGTCGTCGCCCTACCCGGGGCAGGTCACGCGCATACGCGCAAAGTTCGACACGCCCGGCCAGTTCGTCTGGCACTGCCACATCGTCGAGCACGAGGACAACGAGATGATGCGGCCCTACCGCATCGGTCCGGTGCAGCCGGGTCAGCCCGAACCAGACGAGGCGTCCGTGACCCGCAGCGGTGTCGTGGCCGCCGCCGCGCCGGCGCCGGCGCCGGCACGCCGCAGCAGAGGAAGCGCAAGAGGAAGAAGAAGAAGGGCTCAAAGCGAAAGAAGTAGGGCTGGGCTGACTACGAGCGCCTGACCGGCACACGGGCCCGTCCGCGGAAGGCCGCGAACAGGACCAGGGCCTGGAGGGCGACCGCGGCCGCAATCGCGGCTCCCGCGACGCCCCAGAAGAAGTCAGGGTAGATCTGGCGGAGGAGGTAGGTCTCGTTGAACTCCCAGGTCTCGTCCTCGAAGAAGATCCCGTGGAAGCCGTCGAAGAAGAACTCGAAGTCGACGAGCATCACGAGCCCGGCGGCGGCCATCACGGCGAGGGTCAGCACGGCGCCTCGCTTCAGCGCGACCGAGATCCGGCGTCCGGAGCCGAGCCTGCGGAGCGCCAGGGCCGCCGCGATCCCCAGCGCCAGTGCCGCAGCCCAGAGGATGAAGAAGGCGGCCATCAGCCCCCGGACGTCCTGCATGTGGTCTATCTCGCGCTGATCGAAGGCCTCGCCGCCGCTCGGCAGCCGCGCCTCTCGCAATAGCTCGACGCCCTCCGTGCCCGGCCTGATCGAGTCGACGCCGGTGAGGGCGAGGTCCGTGCGCTCGGCGTCGCTGAGCCCGAAGGCGTCGTCGGGGAAGCCGGGGATCGCGTACTGGGCGTGGACGAGCCAGGGGTTGACCATCACCCAGAGCGCGTTCCCGATCAGCACCGCGGGCACGGCCGCGACGATCAGCGCCGCCAGGACGGCGGCGAGCTTCGGGCGCATCGGCGCAGCCTAGCCCGGGAGCGCTGCGCTCGGCAAAGCTCGGAAAAACGTCCAGTTTCATCTCTTGTCATTAGGAAGACTGAACGGCGACCTGATAACGACATGTACTCAGCGCTTCACAAATGGATGCGCCTGGTGGCCGGCGAGGCCGCTCAGTGGCCCGCAAGGCGTCTATCGAGCCGGGCGAGTCGCCATACTGGTGCAGAACCGGCGCATATCCACTTACTTCTAGGTACGGTTATCAGATGAATACAAAGCCGAAGATCAAAGACGAGGGATCCGACCCCGGCGGGCAGCTTCCGCGCGGCCGGCATGGCCTCTCGCGCGAGGAGGTGGCCGAGTCGCAGCGGGCGCGGCTGATCCAGTCGATGATCGAGGCGGTGGCCGAGCGGGGGTACTCGGAGACCCGCGTCGTGGACGTGGTCGAGCGGGCCGGGGTGTCGCGCGCGACCTTCTACGAGATCTTCGACGACCTCGAGGAGTGCTTCCTCGCGAGCTATGACCACGTCTCCTCGCGGCTGTTCGAGGCGATGTCCTCGGGCTTCGAGCAGCGAGCGGACGCCCCCTGGGCGGAGCGCATCCGCACCGGCATGTCGGCCTACCTCGAGTTGCTCGCGGGATGGCCGGAGGGGGCCAGGTTCGCGCTCGTCGAGGTGCTCGCGGCGGGCCCGCAGGCGGTCGTTCGCCGGGACGCCTCTCTGCGCCATTTCGCCGAGTTCGTCGATGCCGGCCGGAACCATTCCTCGCTCGAGCTGCCGGGGATCACCTCGATCGCGATCGTCGGCGGCGTCAACGAGCTCCTCTACAGCGAGGTGCTCCACGGCGCGACCGCGCGCCTGCCGGAGCGCCTGCCCGACGTCGTCTACTGGATCACCCAGCCCTTCCTCGGCCCGGAGGCTGCGGCCACCGAGCGCGAGCGGGCTCGCCAGTCGGTGGGCTAGGTACCGCTCCTGCTCGGCCGAAAACGCCTCGAGGCAGACAGCGGGGCCTGCCGGCCCTCGGCCTTCGCGGCCTCCGGACCGATGTAGGGCACGAGGACGGTGAAGAGGATGTCGGGAAGCAGGTTCGGGAGCTCCTCCGTCCTGCCGGAGACGATCTCGTCGAAGATGATCGCCTCCGCCCCGCCCACCGCCATCAGCTCGGTGTCGGGCGGCAGGGTGTCGGCGCTCCGCGTAGTCGCGGCCCTCCCTGAAGAACGGCCGGAACCGCTCCAGCGCACCGCGATAGCAGCGCCGGGCTTCGGGCCGGGCCGCCGGGACGTCGACGGTCGCCATCCGGGCCACCTTCGGCTCGGCCGAGAACGCCTCGAGGCAGGCCGCGAGCCCACGCCGGATCTTCTGAGGCCATGGGCCATCACCTTCGAAGGCGCGGGAGACGTGGGCGACAAGTCCGTCGATCACCCTCGCGTGGGCCGCCAGCACACACTCCTTCTTGTCCTCGAACAGCTCGTTGAAGGTCTCGCGTGAGACGCCGGCGCGCCTGACGACGCCGGTGACGGTGACCGACTCGAATCCCTCCTCGGCCACCACCCTCGCCATCGACCACAGGATCCGCTCGCGGGGTGGGAGCCCCTCGAGCGCCCGCGGCAGCGCCGGGCTGAGCTCCGCATAGGAAGCAGTCACTGCGCTCGCCGCCGGACGCTGCTCACAGAGTTCGCTGCGCTCCTCATCCTCTGCTCCTCCTTCCCTGGGGACCAGGCAGCCAGTTCTATCACGTATGCGTACGCGATATTCGGATCCGCGCGTACCGATTTCGGGCTACGGGAGATTGGCGGCTTGACCCCACGAGGGCGGCGACCTTCCAGGCCGAGTCCTCCTGCAGGACGGGGAAGGCGGACTTGGTTCCCGCGGCGTCGCGATAGAGCACGAAGCCGCCCGCCTCCTCGATCCGTACGGCCGTCACCTCGATGCGCTCGGCCTGCGGGAGCATCTTCGCCGGGAGCTGTTCGCTCAGCGCCTCGAGCTGCTCCGTGCAGTCCTGGCTCTTCACGAACTGGCCTGCGAACAGCTCGACATTCTCTTGGTGGGGCCGCCATCAGAGAGCATGCTTCCGCCCAGTCGCTGTCCGCCCAGGCGCGCAGGAATTCCTGGACCGCTGTGCCGGCGGCGTCGCGGTCGGCGCCCTCCGCCTCCTCGCCGAAGTCGACGGGACTCTGCTCAGCCGCTACCGACTCGGTCCCCGCTGCCTCGTCGGAGCCATCGTCATCGTCGCCGCCGCAACCCGCGAGCAGCGCGATCGCCAGAACCGCCGCCGCGAGCGCCGCCCCGCGGAGAACCCGATCAGAGCCTCCCTCGACACGCTTGGGAATCCTAATGTCTTCAGATGCATCCGCAGGCTCGGGGAATTCCGCCTGCCCCTTGACACCGCCGCGTCCTGGGTATATGAATCCCGCTGTTCTATGAACGGGGTTCTATAGATGCGGGCTCGTCCCCGAAATCGGGGTCTCGTCCCCGAAAGGGAGTGTGAGAGATGCTTAAGCGCCGTAACTTAGCGCTCGCCGTGCTCGCCATGGCCGCAGCCTGCGGTCTTCGTCTTGCCAGCAAGCTCGGCCAGCGCCGTCACGTTCACCAACGCCTGTGCGAACAGCGTCACGGCGAACAACAGCCAGATCGGCGTCACCATGACCGGCACCGACACGCCGACGCGGTGGCACCGGGCGGCACGGTCACGCTGAGCAACCTCGACCAGACGGCCAACGTGCCCGGCGCGATCTTCGTGGCCGGCTACAACCTCGGTCTCCTTGTGGACGGGGCCGAACACGATTCCCGCCACGGTCACGACGAAGATCGAGGGGACGAACACAGTGGAGGGGATCCAGGCCGACGAACGTTCGCGCTCGATCTCGATCACGACGGTGATCGACGATCCCGACGACGACCCCGGGCACCGGCGACGAGACCGCGACCGACGGCAGGTCAGGGTCACCTACAACGACCAGACCTGGACCGCCGGCGCCAGCGGCACGATCGAGTTCCGGGAGGACACTCAGGTCGGCCCGGCCGGCTTGCCGACCGCGGCGCGAACGGCATCTTCATCAACGCCGTGGTCGGCGGCGCGCTCCCTGTGGAGTCCGCTGCAGCCCCGGCACGGTGACCCCGCCGGACCCGGGGACGGTCGCGCTCATCGATCCGGCCCCGTCGTTCGCAACGACGACGATCCGCCTGCGGTCAGCCAACCCCTGACACGCGTGGACCCAGACCGACGGGCCGGCGGTCACGCTGAGCGGCGCGAACACCGCGACGCCGTCGTTCACCGCCCCGACGGGACCGGCGAGCCTGACGTTCCAGCTGGAGGTCTGTGGACGGACACGGACACCGGTGGTCAACGTGCGTCCGCAAATCACGATCAACGACGTCTCGCTGGCGGAGGGCAACAGCGGGCAGACCGCGTTCAATTTCACGGTCTCGCTCAGCGGGGCCGCGACCGCCAACGTGACGGTCCAGGTCGCGACCGCCGACGTCACGGCGACGGCCCCTGGCGACTACACGGCGATTGGGCCGCCGGCCCAGACGGTGACCTTCACCCCCGGCCAGACCTCGCAGACGGTGACGGTGCAGGTGAACGGCGACACCGCCGTTGAGCCGAACGAGACGTTCAACGTGAACCTCTCGGGCGCCATCGGCCAACGCGACGATCGCCGATAACCAGGGGCTCGGGACGATCGTCAACGACGACGCCGCTGCATCGGATATCTCGATCAACGACGCCTCGGCGACGGAGGGAGGGGCGGTGGACTTCACCGTCTCGCTCGAGCGCGCCCAGGCCGGGACCGTGACGGTCGATTACGCGACCGCGAACGGCAGCGCCGTGGCGCCCGGGGACTACACGGCGGCCACCGGAACGGTGACCTTCGCCCCCGGCGACACCTCCGAGACGGTGACGGTGAGACCAACGACGACGCCCTGGTTGAGCCCGACGGAGACGTTCGACGTGAACCTCTCCGGCGCCACCGGCAACGCGGTGATCGCCGACGGCCTCGGTGTCGGGACGATCGTCGACAACGACGTCGAGCCACAGCGGCAGATCTCGATCAACGACGTCTCCGTGGCCGAAGGAAAGCGGGCGGACCCGCGGAGTTCACGGTCTCGCTCGACGCGGCCTCGGCGAACCCGGTCACGGTCGACTACGCGACCACGAACAACACGGCCGTGGCGCCCGGGGACTACACGGCGGCCACCGGCACGGTGACCTTCGCCCCCGGCGACGACCCCGAGACGGTGACGGTGCAGGTCAACGGCGACGCCCTGGTTGAGCCGAACGAGACGTTCGACGTGAACCTCTCGAACGCCACCGGAAACGCGGCGATCCTCGACGGCACTGGCGTCGGGACGATCACCAACGACGACGTCGCTGCATCGAGCATCTCGATCAACAACTCCTCGGCAGCCGAGGGAGGCGGACGATCGGGTTCACCGTCTCGCTCGAGCGCGCCCAGGCCGCGCCGGTCACGGTCAATTACGCGACCGCGAACGGCAAGCGCCGTGGCACCCGGGGACTACACGGCGGCCACCGGCACGGTGACCTTCGCCCCCGGCGACACCTCCGAGCCGGTCTCGGTGCAGACCATCGACGACGCCCGGTTGAGGGCCCGGAGACGTTCAACGTGAACCTCTCCGGCGCCACCGGCAACGCGGCGATCGCCGACGGCCTCGGTGTCGGGACGATCAACGACAACGACGGCACCTCGGTCTCGAACGCCTGTGCGAACAGCATCTCGGCGAACCTCAGCCAGATCGAGGTGATCACGGCCGGCGACGACGGGCTGACCACGGTGGCGGCCGGCGGAGCGACCACGACGAACAACCTCACCCAGAGCGCCGCAATCCCCGGCGCGATCTTCGTGGCCGGCTACAACCTCGGCGCCATCCGCCGCACCAGGCCCGAACAACGATCCCGGTCAACGTGCAGACGAAGATCGAGGCGACCAACACGGTCGAGGGCACCCAGACCACCAACACGGTCGGGGGCACCCCGTCGCCGAACGGCTCGGTGTTCGTCACGACGGTGATCACGCGATCCCGACGGGTCCGGGCACCACTCGACGAGACCGCGACCGATGCCTCGTTCAGCGTCAACTACGACGACCTGAACTGGACCGCCTGGCGCCAGCGGCGACGATCGAGTACCGGCAGGAGTCAATCGGGACGGCGCCTCCCACTGCCGCCAACAACGACCCTGCTGATCAACGCCGCTGGTCGGTGCGTTCCCCGCCCAGTTCCGCTGCGCCCCGGCACGGTGGCCCCGCCGCCCCGGGGACGATAACGCTGATCGATCCGGCGGCCTCGTTCGACACGACGCAGATCGAGGCGCCGAGCCACAGCGGCAGATCTCGATCAACAACGCCTCGGCAACGGAGGGAGGGGCGGTGGAGTTCACCGTCTCGCTCGACGCGCCCTCGGCGAACCCGATCACGGTCGAATTCGCGACCGCGAACAACACGGCTGTGGCGCCCGGGGACTACACGGCGGCCACCGGCACGGTGACCTTCGCCCCCGGCGACACCTCCGAGACGGTGACGGTGCAGACCATCGACGACGCCCTGGTTGAGGGCACGGAGACGTTCGCCGTGAACCTCTCCAACGCCAGCGGCAACGCGGCGATCGCCGACGGCCTCGGCGTCGGGACGATCCTCGACAACGACGTCGCCGAGCCTCAGCGGCAGATCTCGATCAGCAACGCCTCGGCGACCGAGGGAGGGGCGGAGGAGTTCACCGTCTCGCTCGACGCGGCCTCGGCGAACCCGATCACGGTCGAATTCGCGACCGCGAACGGCACCGCCGTGGCGCCCGGGGACTACACGGCGGCCACCGGCACGGTGACCTTCGCCCCCGGCGACACCTCGAGACGGTGACGGTGCAGACCAACGACGACGCCCTGGTTGAGGGACGAGACGTTCGACGTGAACCTCTCCGGCGCCACCGGCAACGCGGCGATCGCCGACGGCCTCGGCGTCGGGACGATCACAACAACGACGTCGCTGAGCCACGCGGCGATCTCGATCAGCAACGCCTCGGCGACGGAGGGAGGGACGAACGGGTTCACCGTCTCGCTCGAGCGCGGCCTCGGCGAGCCCGATCACGGTCAATTACGCGACCGCGAACGGCACCGCCGTGGCGCCCGGGGACTACACGGCGGCCACCGGAACGGTGACCTTCGCCCCCGGCGACACCACCGAGCGGTGACGGTGCAGACCATCGACGACGCCCTGGTTGAGGGCACGGAGACGTTCGACGTGAACCTCTCCGACGCCACCGGCAACGCGGCGATCGCCGACGGCCTCGGTGTCGGGACGATCCTCGACAACGACGTCACCACGGTCCCGAACGCCTGTATCAACAGCGTCTCGCCGAACATGAGCCAGATCGAGGTCATCACGGCTGGCGACGACGGGCTACACGGTGGCGGCCGGCGGCGCGATCACGATGAACAACATCAACCAGAGCGCTGGCCGATCCCCGGGGCGATCTTCGTGGCCGGCTACAGCATCGCGCCTCCTCGCAACGGGCCCGAAGAACGTGCCCGACCACCATCAGACGAAGATCGAGGGCACGAACACAGTCGAGGGGACCCAGGCCACGAACACGGTCGGTGGCACCGCGTCGCCGAACGGTTCGGTGTTCGTAACGACGGTGATCATCGATCCCACCCCGGCCAACCGGGGCAACAACGGCGACGAGGCCGCGACCGAGGCCTAGTTGGACGTCACCTACGCCGACCTGAACTGGACCGCCGGTGCCAGCGGGACGATCAAGTTCCGCGAGGAGTCACCGTGACGGCCCCTCCCACGGCGGGAAGCGGCGGCATCGTCATCAACGCCCTCGTCGGTGGGGCGATCCCGGTCGAGTTCGACTGCAGCCCCGGCACGGTGGCCCCGCCGGCCCCCCGGGGATCATCACGTTGACGACCCGGCCGCCTCGTTCGCAACGACGACGATCCAGGAGGCCGAGCCTCAGCGGCAGATCTCGATCAGCAACGCCTCGGCGACCGAGGGAGGGGCGGTGGAGTTCACCGTCTCGCTCGACGCGGCCTCGGCGAACCCGATCACGGTCGACTACGCGACCGCGAACAACACGGCCGTGGCGCCCGGGGACTACACGGCGGCCACCGGCACGGTGACCTTCGCCCCCGGCGACACCTCCGAGACGGTGACGGTGCAGACCAACGACGACGCCCTGGTCGAGGGCACGGAGACGTTCGCCGTGAACCTCTCCAACGCCACCGGCAACGCGGCGATCGCCGACGGCATCGGCGTCGGGACGATCCTCGACAACGACGTCGCCGAGCCCAGCGGCAGATCTCGATCAGCAACGCCTCGGCGACGGAGGGAGGGGCGGTGGAGTTCACCGTCTCGCTCGACGCGGCCTCGGCGAACCCGATCACGGTCGACTTCGCGACCGCGAACAACACGGCTGTGGCACCCGGGGACTACACGGCGGCCACCGGCACGGTGACCTTCGCCCCCGGCGACACCTCCGAGACGGTGACGGTGCAGACCAACGACGACACCGCTGGTTGAGGGCACGGAGACGTTCGCCGTGAACCTCTCCAACGCCACCGGCAACGCGGCGATCGCCGACGGCACTGGCGTCGGGACGATCCTCGACAACGACGTCGCTGAGCCACAGCGGCAGATCTCGATCAGCAACGCCTCGGCGACGGAGGGAGGGGCGGTGGAG
This sequence comes from uncultured Solirubrobacterales bacterium, assembly GCA_963805235.1. Classification (GTDB taxonomy): domain Bacteria; phylum Actinomycetota; class Thermoleophilia; order Solirubrobacterales; family 70-9; genus DASSYK01. The sequence continues at coordinate 524,574 of CAWDTF010000007.1, forward strand.
TTCACCGTCTCGCTCGACCAGCGCCTCGGCGAACCCGATCACGGTCGACTACGCGACCGCCAACAGCACGGCGGTGGCGCCCGGGGACTACACGGCGGCCACCGGCACGGTGACCTTCGCCCCCGGCGACACCTCCGAGACGGTGACGGTGCAGACCAACGACGACGCCCGGTCGAGGGCACGGAGACGTTCGACGTGAACCTCTCCAACGCCACCGGCAACGCGGCGATCGCCGACGGCCATCGGCGTCGGGACGATCAACGACAACGACGTCGACGAGCCCAGCGGAGATCTCGATCAACGACGTCACCGGGCGGAGGGCAACAGCGGGCAGACCGCCTTCAAGTTCACGGTCTCGCTCGACGCGCCCTCGGCGAACCCGATCACGGTCGATTACGCGACCGCGAACGGCACCGCCGCGGCGCCCGGGCGACTACGCGTCGGCCACCGGCACGGTGACCTTCGCCCCCGGCGACACCTCCAAGACGGTGACGGTGCAGGTCAACGGCGACACCGCCGTCGAGCCGAACGAGACGTTCAACGTGAACCTCTCCAACGCCACCGGCAACGCGACGATCCTCGACGGCACCGGCGTCGGGACGATCACCAACGACGACGCCGCTGCATCGGCGATCCCGATCAACGACGTCACCGAGGCCGGAGGGCAACAGCGGGCAGACCGCGTTCGAGTTCACGGTCTCGCTCGAGCGCGCCCAGGCCGCGACCGATCACGGTCAATTACGCGACCGCCGAACGGCACCGCGACCGCCCCCAGCGACTACGCGTCGACCGGCGGCACGTTGACCTTCGCCCCCGGCGACGCCGTCCAAGACGGTGACGGCGCAGGTGGACGCGGACACCGCCGTTGAGCCGAACGAGACGTTCAACGTGGAGCTCTCGAGCGCACCGGCAACGCGGCTATGCCGACGGCAGCGGCGTGGTGACGGTCACCAAGGACGTGCCGTCGCGGAGGATCGATGCCGCAGGCCAACGTGATCGTCAGCGGGCAGGCGGTCTCGGCGAAGAAGACAGCAAGTCGTTCGTCTTCAAGGTCAGCAACGAGGGCACTGCGCCGATCACGATCAACCCGCTGGCGACATCAGCACGAGCGTCGAGGTCAACGGCACGGCTACCGGCACGGTGTCGGTTGCCGGCCGCCCGTGACGATCAAGCCGGGTGCCTCGAAGCGCTGAAGGCCGAGTGGAGCTACGCCTCGGGCGCGTTAGCAGCGGGCGCCAGCGTCGATTTCAACGCTTGCGTTGAACTGACTGGTGACGTAGACACGACGAACGATTGCGACACCGCCACCGTCATCGCTAGTAGGTAGCGACGGCATGGCGCGATGGGTGGGCAGAGGGCGATTTCGCCCTCTGCCCCCGTCGTCGCAACTAAAACCTCGGGGCTCTCATCCATCTTCAGCGGACCGGCTGAGGAGGACCGGTTGCGTACTTTCTTGGTTTGCTCAACGCGGCCGGGGGATATACGATGGGCGGGTTCCATGAACGTCAGGTTCTATCGATCACAGCGCGTTCGGCCCCCTTACAGGGAGGGAAATCGCGAAAGGGAGTGTGAGAGATGTCTTAAGCGCCGTACGCGGCGCTCGCCGTGCTTGCAACGGCCGCATCTGCGGTCTTCGTCTTGCCAGCAAGCTCGGCCAGCGCCGGCACGACGTGGGCCCGACGCCTGTCAGAACACCGCGTCACCGAGCGAATATCAGCCAGATGGACCTCACGATCACCGGGACGTCGCCGGAGCCGGTGGCGCCGGGTGACACGGTCACGCTGAGCGGTATCAGACGGCACCGCGGCGATTCCCGGCGCGATCTTCGTCGCCGGCTACAACCTCGGCCTGCTGCGTGGAGGGACCGAACACGATCCCATCAACGCGATGATGACGATCGAGGGGACCAACACGGTCGAGGGGCAACAGGACACCAACCGCGTCGGGGGCGGGGGCAACCCGCCGTACCCGGGCGGCGTTCGGTGCGCCGACGGCTCGGTGACGGTCACGACGACCATCACCGATCCCGACGGGACTCCGGGCACCGGCGACGAGACCGCGACGGACGCGTTGGCAAACGTCTCCTTCGCGGACCTGACGTGGACCGCCCGATCCAGCGGCCTTCCGATCGAGTTCCGGCGAGCAGAGCGCGACGCGCGTTCGCGGCCCAACGTCGGCGGCATGCTGATCAGGGCCTTCGTCGGCGGATTCCTCGGCGTGCGGTTCCGCTGCTGCCCCGGCACATTGGTGCCGCCGCCGGACCCGCCGGCCGATCCGAATACACCCGTATTCCAGGATCCGGCGCCGACGTTCTCAACGACGAACGATCATCGCGCCGCCGGTGGACAACCCGCCGACGGCGAACGCCGGAGCCGACCAGACGGTCAACGAAGGTGACACGGTCACGCTCAACGGATCGGGATCCTCCGATCCGGACGGCGAGGCGCTCACCTACGCCTGGACCCAGACCGGTGGGCCGGCGGTCACGCTGACCGGCGCGAACACCGCGACGCCGACGTTCACGGCGCCGCAGGTGGACGCGGACACGCCGCTGACCTTCGCGCTGGAGGTCTGCGACGAGGCCACCGCCGCTCTGCGACACCGACACCGTGGTGGTCACGGTGCTCGACGTGCCGCCGGTGAACAACGCCCCGACGGCGAACGCCGGACCCGACCAGACGGTCGACGAAGGTGACACGGTCACGCTCGACGGATCGGGATCGACCGATCCGGACGGCGAGACGCTCACCTACGCGTGGACCCAGACCCCGGGCGGGCGTCACGCTGACCGGCGCGAACACCGCGACGCCGACGTTCACGGCGCCGCAGGTGGACGCGGACACGCCGCTGACCTTCGCGCTGGAGGTCTGCGACGAGGCCGACCGGCACGCTCTGCGACACCGACACCGTGGTGGTCAACGTGCTCGACGTGCCGCCGGTGAACAACGCCGCCGACGGCGAACGCCGGAGCCGACCAGACGGTCGACGAAGGTGCCACGGTCACGCTCGACGGATCGGGATCGTCCGATCCGGACGGCGACGCGCTCACCTACGCGTGGACCCAGACCGGCGGGCCGGCGGTCACGCTGACCGGCGCCGAACACCGCGACGCCGACGTTCACGGCGCCGCAGGTGGACGCGGACACGGCGCTGACCTTCGAGCTGGAGGTCTGCGACGACGGCAGCCGAGCTCTGCGACACCGACACCGTGGTGGTCACGGTGCTCGACGTGCCGCCGGTGAACACCGCCGCCGACGGCGAACGCCGGACCCGACCAGACGGTCGACGAAGGTGACACTGGTCACCCTCGACGGATCGGGATCGTCCGATCCGGACGGCGACGCGCTGACCTACGCGTGGACCCAGACCCTGGGCCGGCGGTCACGCTGACCGGCGCGAACACCGCGACGCCGACGTTCACGGCGCCGCAGGTCGACGCGGACACGCCGCTGACCTTCACGCTGGAGGTCTGCGACGAGGCCGACGCCGCTCTGCGACACCGACACCGTGACGGTCACGGTGCAGACGTCGACGTGCCGCCGGTGGACAACCCGCCGACGGCGAACGCCGGAGCCGACCAGACGGTCAACGAAGGTGACACGGTCACGCTCGACGGATCGGGATCGTCCGATCCGGACGGCGAGACGCTGACCTACGCGTGGACCCAGACCCGTGGGCCGGCGGTCACGCTGACCGGCGCGAACACCGCGACGCCGACGTTCACGGCGCCGCAGGTGGACGCGGACACGCCGCTGACCTTCACGCTGGAGGTCTGCGACGAGGCCGACCCGACGTCGCTCTGCGACACCGACACCGTGGTGGTCACGGTGCAGAACGTGGCGGCGGAAGAGGTTGACGCCGCGGCCAAGGTGATCGTCGTGGGCAAGGTCAACGCTCATGGCAAGAAGGACAGGAAGGTCTATTTCCTCAAGGTCACCAACGTCGGGGACTCGCCGATCACGGTGGATCCCGACACGGACATCGACGCGAGCGTCGAGGTCAACGGGACGCCGAACGGCTCGGTCGAGGCGCTCGGCGGGACGAAGACGATCGCCCCAGGTAAGAGTCGCCTGTTCCCGCTGATGTGGACCGGCGACGCGGCCAAGGGCGACAGCGTCGAGTTCATCGCGTGCGTGAACCTGGCTGGTGACACCAACACCGCCAACAATTGCGACAGCGAGACGCGCACCGCCTGTGGGAAGCCGCAAGCACGGGCACAATCACGGACACCATCACGCGCACGGCAAGCACTAGCTCAGCCGGCGCGTGAGCGCGACGGGCGGGCAGAGGGCATTCGCCCTCTGCCCGCCCTCTCTTTTTGGCCACCGGTCCGGCGCGCCGGCGCTGCGGTTCTTCGGGAGCTCGTAGCGGGCTCGGCGCGAAAGCTGCGTCAGGAAGGCCGAGAAGCCGGCCCCTCGGAGGAGGCCGCGAAGGAGCGCAGCGCCTCGCGCGCGCCGTCGACGAGCGGGGTCCCGTGGGCGAACAGCAGCACCTCGAAATCCTCCTCCAGCAGCGGCTCGCAGCGCCGCTTGATCATCGCCTTCACGCCCTCGGGGTCGTCGCCGATCAGGTTGTCGGGAACGAAGCCGAGCCGGCCGTAGTGGATGACGCTGTCTGCGAACAACAGGGCGCCGTCCCCGGCCTCGATGCGCAGCACGGTGTCGTCCGGCGAGATCGCGTCCATCTCGAGCGCGACGACGTCGGGGGCGAGCCGGTCGCCGAACGAGAAGCCGGACACCTCCGGCCCGTCCTCGAACTCGTGCAGGCCGGACACATGGCAGAGGATCGGGCAGCCGAAGCGCTCGACGAGCCGCTCGGAGTCACGAAGGTGGTGGCGGGTGGAGAGGACGATCCGCTCGACGCCGCGCTCCTCGAACCACTCGATCCCCTCGGCCGGCAGCAGCGGGTCGATCGCGGTGGCGGAGCCGGAGACGTAGTGACAGCTCACCTCGATCCCGAGCTTCGGGTGCTTGGCGGTCCAGTGGAAGACCCCGGGCAGCAGCTCCTGCATCCGTCCAGCCTATGGCGTGAGCGCCGACGCCAGGGGCAGGGCGTGAGCGGCTCAGAACAGGACGTGCAGCCTGCCCTGAGTGTCCTCGAAGGAGGCGGTGGCCTCGATCGAGAGCGGCTCCTCGGCCAGGAGGGCTCCGAGGGCCAACGCGGCTCCGCGGCGGGCGTGCTCGTCGGCCTCCGCGTTCGAGAGAAGCTCGGTGAGGCCCTCGATGACCTCGGGGGAGTGCTGATGGCTGAGGGCGACGGCGGCCTGGCGCCAGACGGCGAGGTCGCCGGCGAGGGCGTCGAGGAGGGCCTTCCGCGCCTCGGGCGTCTCGATCCTGCCGAGGGCGAGGGCGGCGGCGCGGCGCACGGGCTCAGGGTCGGAGCCGAGGGCCTTGACCAGCGGCCCGGCGGATTCGACGTCGCGGAGCTGGCCGAGGGCGAGGGCGGCCTCGCGGCGCAGCTCGACGGCGGGGTCCTCGAGGGCGCGGCGCAGCGCGGCGACCGCGGCGCGGGTGTGCTCGGTGTCGTCTCCGGCCGGCAAGTGGGGCCGATCATATTCGGCGCGGGGCCCGTTTCCCATCCCGCGCCGGACCGGTCTCCGAGCGCGCACCGGCGGGTGTTCCGCCCTCCCGAGATCAGGTAGGCCGGTGGTAGGCTCGGAGCGCAGCTTTGAAAATCAACAGGGGACGACGAGAGTGAGAGGAACATGGAAGTCGGTCTCGATCTCGAGGCGCTCGACTTCACCATCGAGTCCATCGAGGAGTTCGCGCGTCGCGAGCTCCCCGAGTCGCGCCTGATCGAGCTGGACGAGAAGGACGAGTTCCCGGAGGAGCTGGTCCGGCGGATGTGCGGGGAGGAGCTCGGCGTCCAGCTCCTCTTCATCCCGGAGGAGTTCGGGGGAATGGGCGGCGCGGCGGTGGACGTCTACCGCGTCTGCGAGACGCATGGCCGCGATCGACCTCGGCGTCGCGACCTCGGTCCTGGCGACCTTCCTCGGCTCCGACCCGATCACCGTCGGCGGCACCCCCGAGCAGAAGCAGCGCTGGATGACGCGGATCGCCGAGGAGGGCCTGCTGATGGCCTACGGCGCCACCGAGCCCGACGCCGGCTCCGACCTGGCGGCGATGAAGACGACCGCCAAGCCGGTGACCGAGAACGGGACGGTGAGCGGCTACGAGATCACCGGCGCCAAGCAGTGGATCTCGAACGGCGGCGTCGCCGACCTCAGCTCGCGTGCTTGCGCTGGCGCCCGGCGGGCCGAGCTGGTTCGTCCTCGACGCCGGCCTCGACGGCTTCAGCCACGGCGAGCACGAGGACAAGCACGGGATCAGGCTCTCCAACACGGCGGCGCTGTTCCTCGAGGACGTGCGCGTCGGCCCCGAGAGCCTGGTCGGCGGCGTCGAGGGCCAGGGCCTCGCCCAGGCCCAGCAGGTCTTCGGCTTCACGCGCCTGATGGTGGCCGCCTTCGGGCTCGGCGCCGGGTGGGCGGCCCTGGACCGCGCGATCCCCTACTCGGCGGAGCGGATCCAGGCGGGCTCGCCGCTCTCCGAGAAGCAGGGCTACACCCACAAGCTGATCGTCCCCCACGCGGTGCGCCTGGAGGCGGCGCGCGCCTCGATCGAGGAGACCGCCGAGCGGATCGACGCCGGCGAGGGCTCGCTCAACACCGAGGGCGCGATCGCCAAGTACCTGGCGAGCGAGGCCGGCAACGCCGCCGCGGACGCCGCGATCCAGGCCCACGGCGGCTACGGCTACACCCACGAGTACATGGTCGAGAAGATCAAGCGCGACGTCCGCATCACCACGATCTACGAGGGCACCTCCGAGATCATGGAGATGACGATCGCCCGCGACCGCTGGCAGGCCCACCTGAAGACCCGCGGCGACCACTACCACGAGGTGGCCCGGGAGCTGGAGGGCCTCGCCGCCGGCCATCCCGACTCCGGGGCCGGAGCCGCGGCGCTCGCCACCCACGCGCTCGCCGAGCTGATGGAGGCCTGCCGCACCGCTCGCCTCACGCGCAACCAGCACGTACTGCTGCGGCTGGGCGCGCTCGCCGCGCAGGTCGAGGGCGCGGGGGCGCTCGCGCGCCGCGCGGCCCGGGCCGCCGAGGGAACGCTCTCGCCCAAGGCCGCACGCCGCTTCGGCGCCGCCGCGCTGGGCGCCATGAGCCGCGTCAACGCGCGCGACGCCGCGCTGAGCACGGCCGCCGAGGGCATCCGCCTCGTGACCGGGGCCGACGGGGGTGCTCCCGGAGAGCTCGCCGAGCGCCTCGGGCTGCCGGCGATCCAGGCGGCGCAGGCCGGCCTGCTCGCCGACATGGACGCGGTCGCCGACCACCTCTACGGGAGAGCGTGAGCGATGGGGCGACGGGCGCAGCAACGCGACGACCCGGAGGCCCGATGAGCGGCGAGCAGCTCCACCCGATCGCGATCGTGCGGGGTCAGCGGCGATCCTGCCCGACGCCCCCGACGCCGATCGCTTCTGGGAGAACGTGAGCGGGGGGCGCTACGCGATCAGCGACGTGGATCCGGAGCGCTGGGACCCGGAGCTCTACTTCGACCCCGACCCCAAGGCCACAGAGCGGACCTACTCGAAGATCGGCGGCTGGGTGCGCGACTGGGAGTGGGACCCGCTCGGCTGGAAGCTGCCGATCCCGCCGAAGGTCAGCGACTCGATGGACGACGCGCAGAAGTGGGGCGTCGCCTGCACCCGGATGGCGCTGCTCGACTACGGCTGGCCCGAGCGGGAGCTCGACCTCGAGCGCACGGCGGTGGTGCTCGGCAACGCGATGGCCGGCGAGCAGCACTACCTGACCGCCCTGCGGATCGCTTTGCCGGAGCTGGCCCGCGAGCTCGGGCGCTCCGAGAGCTACGCGAGCCCTGCCCGCCGAGGTGCGCGAGGCCGATCGCGGAGGAGATGCACGAGAACCTCGACGAGCGGCTGCCGCCGGTGACCGAGGACACGATGCCCGGCGAGCTCGGCAACTGCCTCGCGGGGCGCGTCGCCAACCTCTTCAACCTGCGCGGGCCGAACTACGTCGTGGACGCCGCCTGCGCCTCGGCGATGGCGGCGATCGACTCCTCGATCGAGGGCCTGATCGAGGGCGAGTACGACGCCGTGGTCACCGGCGGCATCGACCGCAACATGGGCGCCTCCACCTTCGTCAAGTTCTGCGCGATCGGCGCGCTCTCGGCGACCGGCACCCGACCCTACGCCGACGGCGCCGACGGGTTCGTGATGGGCGAGGGCGCGGCGGTGTTCGTGCTCAAGCGCCTGGCCGACGCCGAGCGCGACGGCGACCGCGTCTACGCCGTGATCCGCGGCATCGCCGGCGCCAGCGACGGCAAGGGCAAGGGCATCACGGCGCCGAACCCGGTCGGCCAGCGGCTCGCGATCGAGCGCGCCTGGGTCAAGGCGGGCCTCGACCCGTCGGCCTGCTCGCTGGTCGAGGGCCACGGCACCTCCACCCGGGTTGGGGACGTCGTCGAGGTGGACAGCCTGGGCGAGGCGTTCGCCGGGGACGCACCTGCCACCGCACTCGGTGGCGCTCGGCTCGGTCAAGTCCAACATCGGCCACCTGAAGGGGGCGGCCGGGGCCGCCGGGATCCTCAAGGCCGCGCTCGCGCTGCACCACAAGGTGCTCCCGCCGAGCCTCAACTTCGAGCGCCCGAACCCGAACGTGGACTGGTCGGCCAGCCCGTTCGCGGTCAACACCGAGCTGCGGGAGTGGGAGCCCCGGAACGGGGACCCCCGCGTCGCCGGGGTGAGCGCCTTCGGCTTCGGCGGCACGAACTTCCACGCGGTGCTGGAGGAGCACGTCCCCGGGAGGCTGAACGACGGCGGACGGGACCGGATCGCCGTGAGCAGGGACGTCGCCGGCGGGGAGCTCGCCGGGGCCACCGCGAGCGCCGGGGAGCCGGCCGCCGCGAGCGGGACGGCGTCGGCCGCGGCCGAGCCGAAGGCGCCGCTCCGCGGCGCACTCGTGCTCGGCGCCGCGGACGAGGCCGGGCTCGCGGCGCCTCTCAAGGCAGCGCTCGCCGAGGCCGAGGCCGGCAACGCACCGCCGCCCGCGGCGCCCGAAGAGGCCGCGCTGCGCGCGCCCGAGCGCGTCGCGATCGACTACGGCGACAGCGCCGAGCTGGCGCAGAAGGCCGGCCAGGCGCTGAAGGCGCTGGAGTCCGGCAACCCGGCGGCCTGGAAGGCGCTGCGCGCCCGCGGGCATCTTCCGCGGCCGGCGGCACCGCCCGGCAAGGTCGCCTTCCTCTACACGGGGCAGGGCTCGCAGTACGCGAACATGCGCGGCCGAGCTGCGCCGGGTCGAGCCGGTCGTCGCCGAGACCTTCGAGGAGGCCGACAGGGTGATGCGCCCGCTGCTCGACGGCCGGCCGCTCAGCGACTTCATCTTCGTGGACCGCGGCGACGCCGAGGCGATGGGCCGCGGCCGAGCGCGGACCTGATGCGCACGGAGATCACGCAGCCGGCCGTGCTGGCGGTGGACATCGCGCTGACCCGGCTGCTGGCGGCCTACGGGATCGTGCCGGACTTCGTGATGGGCCACAGCCTCGGGGAGTACGCGGCGCTGGTCGCCGCGGGCGTGCTGCCGTTCGAGGAGGCGCTCGAGGCCGTCAGCGCCCGGGGCCGCGAGATGGCCAGCCTCGAGCTCGACGACCCGGGCGCGATGGCGGCGGTCTCCGCGCCACTCGAGGAGGTCGAGGAGATCATGGGCGCGGTGGACGGCTACGCCGTGATCGCGAACGTCAACTCCACCCACCAGGTCGTGATCGGCGGCGCCACCGAGCCGGTCGAGCGCGCCGTGGCCGCTACTGGCCGAGCGCGGCCACCAGGCGATCCTGCTGCCGGTCAGCCACGCCTTCCACACCGAGATCGTCGCCCCCGCCTCCGAGCCGCTGCGGGCGATGCTGCGCCGGCTCCACGTCTCGCCGCCGGAGATCCCGGTCGTCGCCAACGTCGACGGCGAGTTCTACCCGACGGGGCCCGGCGTCGAGGAGCGCGATGATCGACATCCTCGGGCGCCAGGTCGCCTCGCCGGTGCAGTTCGTCAAGGGCCTGCAGACGCTGTTCGAGGCCGGCGCGCGCGTGTTCGTCGAGTCCGGCCCCAAGCGCGCACTGCACGGCTTCGCCGTCCGACGTGCTCGGGCGACGACGAGGCGCTGAGCCTGTTCACCAACCACCCCAAGACCGGCGACCTGCCCTCGTTCAACCAGGCGCTCTGCGGGCTCTACGCGTCGGGGCTCGGGGTCGGCAGCGAGCGCCGCCAGCCGGCACCCGGCGCCCTGCCGGTGCGAGCCGCCCGCGCACAGCGGCGCGGCGGCGAGCGCCGCACGCGCTGCGTCGCCCGGGGCCGCCGGCGACGACACCTACCTGCGAGCTCGGGCGCATGTTCGCCGAGTTCCTCGCAGCGCCGGCAGCTCTGGGAGGGGACGGCGCGGGCGACGGCGGCGGCGGGCCCCCCGCGGAGATCGAGCCGGTCGTGATCACCGGCGCCGGCGCTCGGCACTGCCCGGCACCGAGCGCATCTTCGACGACGGCAACCTCGCGCGCATCCTGCACGGCGAGCAGCTCATCGACGTGATCCCCTCGCACCTGCGCCACGAGATCCTCGACAAGCACATCACGCGGCTGGTCAAGGGCGACGACGGCACGGCCGCGCTTCGAGACGATCGACGGCGCCGCCGACGTGATCAAGCTCGCCGGCGCGCGCCGGGGAGCTCGACCTCGCCGAGGAGTTCGGGGTCGACAAGCCGACCGGCTGCGGCGCTCGGCCGCGACACCCAGCTCGCGATCGCGGCCGGGATCGACGCGCTGCGCGACGCCGGCATCCCGCTGGTGCAGCACTACAAGACGACCACCAAGGGCACCCAGCTGCCCGACCGCTGGGCGCTGCCGGAGGAGATGCGCGACGACACCGGCGATCATCTTCGCCTCGGCCTTCCCCGGGCTGGACGAGTTCGCCGGCGAGCTGAACCGCTACTGGGCCGACCGCGGCCGCCGCGAGCAGCTCCAGGGCCTGGAGTCGCTGCGGGCCCGCCTCGCCGAGGAGAACGGGGGCAGCGCGCTGGCGGAGGTCGACCGGCGCATCCACGACCTCCGCCTGGAGCTGGAGAGCAACCCGTACCGGTTCGACCGGCGCTTCCTCTTCCGGGTTCTCTCCATGGGCCACTCCCAGTTCGCCGAGCTGATCGGCGCCCGCGGGCCGAACACGCAGGTCAACGCGGCGTGCGCGAGCACCACCCAGGCGGTCGCAGTGGCCGAGGACTGGATCAGGGCGGGCCGCTGCCGCCGCGTGGTGATCGTGGCCGCCGACGACGCCACCTCCGAGGAGATGCTGCCCTGGATGGGCGCCGGCTTCCTCGCCTCGGGCGCCGCGGCCACCGACGAGGCTGTCGAGGACGCCGCGCTCCCCTTCGACCGCCGCCGCCACGGGATGCTGCTCGGGATGGGAGCCGCCGCGCTGATGGTCGAGAGCGCGAGCGCCGCCCGCGAGCGCGGGATCCAGCCCATCTGCGAGGTGCTCGGGGCGGTGACCGCGAACAGCGCCTTCCACGGCACGCGGCTGGACGTCGACCACATCGGCAGGGTGATGGAGGAGGTCGTGCGCCAGGCGGAGGCCCGCGGCGAGTCGCGGCACGAGCTCGGCCGGCGAAACCGTGTTCGTCTCGCACGAGACCTACACGCCCGCCCGCGGCGGCAGCGCCTCCGCGGAGATCCACGCCCTGCGCGAGGTCTTCGGCCGCGCCGCCGACCGCATGCTGATCGCCAACACCAAGGGACTCACGGGGCACCCGATGGGGGTCGGGATCGAGGACGTCGTCGCGGTCAAGGCGCTGGAGACCGGGATCGTCCCGCCCGTGCCCAACTTCGAGCAGGTGGACCCCGAGCTCGGGGATCTCCACCTCTCCACAGGGCGGCTCCTACCCGATCCGCTTCGCGCTGCGCCTCGCCGCCGGGTTCGGCTCCCAGATCAGCATGATGCTGCTGCGCTGGGCCCCCGTCGCCGACGGCCGCCGGCGCAACCCCGAGGAGCTCGGCTTCGACTACCGGGTGGCCGACCGGGAGGCCTGGTCGCGCTGGCTGCGCCGCATCAGCGGCCAGGACGACCCGCAGCTCGAGGTGGACAAGCGCCGCCTGCGGGTGGTGGACCGCGGGCCGAGCGCCGCGCCCACGGTGCCGCCCGAGCCGGCGGCCACGGCCGTCCCGCTGGGCGCCCCCGACACGACCCCCGTGGCCGCGGCGGCACCGCCCGAGCCCGCCGGCACGACGCCGCCTCCCGCACCGGCGGCGCCCTCGGAGCCGCCCCCGGTCGCCGCACCGCCCGCCACCCCCGCGAAGGCGCCGGCCGAGGCCACCGCCGAGGAGGCCGCGGCGCCGTCCGACGAGGCGATCCTGGACCGCGTCCTCGAGCTCGTCGCCGCCGAGACCGGCTACCCGGCCGACATGCTCGACCCCGAGCTCGACCTCGAAGCGGACCTCGGGATCGACACCGTCAAGCAGGCCGAGGTCTTCGCCGCGATCCGCGAGGCCTACGGGATCGAGCGCGACGACACCCTCAAGCTGCGCGACTACCCGACCCTGAACCACGTCGCCGGGTTCGTGCGCGAGCGGGCGGGGGGCGCCGGCGCAGCAGCGCCGCCCGCGCCCGCCGCCGCCGTCGGCGGCCCCAGCGGCGGCCCCGCCGGCCGCCCGCTCCCGCCGAGGCCCCGGCCGCCGCCGGCTCCGACGAGGAGGTGATCGAGCGCATCCTCGCCCTCGTCTCAGAGCAGACCGGCTACCCGGCCGACATGCTCGACCCCGAGCTCGACCTCGAAGCGGACCTCGGGATCGACACCGTCAAGCAGGCCGAGGTCTTCGCCGCGATCCGCGAGGCCTACGGGATCGAGCGCGACGACTCCCTGAAGCTGCGCGACTACCCGACCCTGAACCACGTCGCCGGGTTCGTGCGCGAGCGGGCGGGGGGCGCCGGCGCAGCAGCGCCGCCCGCGCCCGCCCCTCCGTCGGCAGCCCCAGCGGCGGCCCCGCCGGCCGCCGCTCCCGCCGAGGCCCCGGCCGCCGCCGGCTCCGACGAGGAGGTGATCCAGCGCATCCTCGCCCTCGTCTCAGAGCAGACCGGCTACCCGGCCGACATGCTCGACCCCGAGCTCGACCTCGAAGCGGACCTCGGGATCGACACCGTCAAGCAGGCCGAGGTCTTCGCCGCGATCCGCGAGGCCTACGGGATCGAGCGCGACGACTCCCTGAAGCTGCGCGACTACCCGACCCTGAACCACGTCGCCGGGTTCGTGCGCGAGCGGGCGGGGGGCGCCGGCGCTCCCGGGGCGCCCGGCGAGGAGGCCGTGACCGGCCCCGGGGCGGCGGGGGCCCCCGCGGCCGAGGCTGCGCCCGCTGACGGCGCGTTCCCGCGGCGCGTGCCGGTGCCGGTCGTGCGGCCGCCCCTGGATCGCTGCGCGCCGACCGGGGTCGAGCTCGGCGCCGGCAGCCGTGTGGTCCTGATGCCGGACCGCGGCGGCGTCGGGGGGGCGCTCGCCAAGCGCCTGGAGAAGCTGGGCGTCGAGGTGCTGGAGATCGAGGACGAGCCCGGGGCCGAAGAGCTCGAGGGCCGGCTCGCCGAGTGGACGGCTGCGGGGCCCGTGCAGGGCGTCTACTGGCTGCCCGCGCTTGACGACGAGGGCCCGCTCAGCTCGCTCGACCCCTCCGGGTGGCACGAGGGGCTGCGTGTGCGGGTGAAGCTGCTCGCGACGACGATGCGCGCGCTCGCCGAGCAGGTCTCCGCGCCCGGCACGTTCCTCGTCTCGGCGACCCGGCTCGGGGGCCGCCACGGCTACGAGGCGGAGGGAGCGATGTCGGTGATGGGGGGCGGCGTCGCGGGCTTCACGAAGGCGCTCGCCCGGGAGCGCGAGCAGGCGCTGGTCAAGGCGGTGGACTTCCCGCCCAGCCGCAAGACGGCCGCGCTCGCGGACCTGCTGCTGGAGGAGACGCTGCGCGACCCGGGCGCGGTCGAGGTCGGCCACGCGCAGGAGCTGCGCTGGACGGTGGGGCTCGCCGAGCGGGAGGCGGAACCGGACCCGGCCCGCGAGCTCGGCTCGGAGACGACGTTCCTCGTCACCGGAGCCGCCGGGAGCATCGTCTCGGCGATCACGGCGGACCTGGCGGCCGCCTCGGGCGGCACCTTCCACCTGCTCGACCTCGTGCCCGAGCCGGACCCGGGCGACCCGGACCTGGAGCGCTTCGACTCAGACCGCGAGCAGCTCAAGCGCGACCTGGCCGAGCGAATCAAGGAGCGCGGCGAGCGCCCGACCCCGAAGCTCGTCGAGCGCGAGCTGGCGCGGATCGAGCGGGCGCGGGCGGCGGTGGGCGCGATCGAGGCGATTCGCAGCGCGGGAGGCACGGCGCACTGGCACCAGGTGGACCTGACCGACCCGGAGCAGGTGGCCGCGGCGGTTGCGGATGCCGGCGGGCGGGTGGACGTCCTCATGCACGCCGCGGGGCTGGAGATCAGCCACTTCCTGCCCGACAAGCCGCAGACGGAGTACGAGCTCGTCTTCGACGTCAAGGTGGACGGCTGGTTCAACCTCCTGCACGCCCTGCGCGACGCCGAGATCGGCAGCGCCGTGGTCTTCAGCTCGATCGCCGGGCGCTTCGGCAACGCCGGCCAGACCGACTATTCGGCCGCCAACGACGTCCTCTGCAAGAGCATCTCCTCGCTGCGCCGGGGGGATGGCCCGGCCGAGCGCGGAGTGGCGATCGACTGGACCGCCTGGGCCGAGATCGGGATGGCGAGCCGGGGCTCGATCCCGAAGATGATGGAGATGGCCGGGATCGACATGCTGCCGCCGGGGATCGGCGTGCCGGTCGTCCGCCGCGAGCTGACCGCCGCCGGGCCGGGCGGCGAGGTGCTGGTCGCCGGCTCGCTCGGGCTGCTGCTCGCCGAGCGCCACCCCACCGGCGGCATAGATCCGGCGGAGGCGACGAAGCTCGCCCCCTCGCCGCCCGGGCCGATGAGCGGGAGGATCGCCGCGATGACGGTGGGGGAGGGCGTGCGGGTGCTCGCCGACCTCGATCCCGGGCGGCAGGCGTTCCTGAACGACCACCGGATAGACGGGACCCCGGTGCTCCCGGGCGTGATGGGGATCGAGGCGTTCGCCGAGGCGGCCGCGGCGATCCTGCCCGGCTGGCACGTCGCCGCGGTCGAGGACGTTGACCTGCTGGCGCCCGTCAAGTTCTACCGCGACGAGCCGCGCACCCTCGAGGTGCGGGCGCTCCTGCGCGACGGCGGCGACGGGACGGTCAGCGCCGACTGCGCGCTGATCGGCCGGCGCGAGCTGCACGGCAAGGGCGAGCAGGAGACCGTTCACTTCACCGGCCGGGTGCTCCTGACCCCGGACCCCCCGGCGCTCCCGAGCCGGCCGCGGAGAGGCCCGGCGACGCGCAGGACGCCCCGGTGGTCGATCACGACGCCGTCTACCGCATCTACTTCCACGGCCCCGCCTACCAGGTGCTGGAGCGCGCCTGGCGCAGCAACGGGGCCGTGCTCGGCGAGCTGGCGCCCGACCTCCCGCCCGATCACGAGCCGCCCGGCCAGCCGATGGAGATGGACCCGCGCCTGATCGAGCTCTGCTTCCAGACCGCGGGCGTGTACGAGCTGGGCTCGGCGGGACGCATGGCGCTGCCCACCCACGTGGACCGCATCACCCGCTATCCCGGGGAGGTCGGGAGCCCGGCATGGGCGGTCGTCCATCCGCGTGAGGACGGGGAGGGCGCGGACGCCGAGGTCGTGGACGCGAAGGGCCGCGTTCGGGTCAGGCTCGAGGGCTACCGCACGATCGAGCTTCCGGGCCCGACCGAGGAGGACGCCCTGCAACCTCTCCGCGCGGCGATGACCTAGGCGGCCGGGACGGGCGGGCCGGTGCAGAGACCGTTCCAGCGACTGGCGATCGTCAACCGGGGCGAGCCGGCGATGCGCCTGATCCACGCGGTCCGCGAGCTGAACGAGGAGCGCTCCGAGCCGATCCGCCTGATCGCCCTCTTCACCGAGCCGGAGCGCAACGCGATGTTCGTCCGGCACGCCGACGAGGCCTTCAACCTCGGCTCGGCGAGCTTCGTGGATCCCGCCGACGGGTCCAAGAAGAACCGCTATCTCGACTACGCCGCGCTCGAGCGCGCGCTGGTCGCGACCGGCGCCGAGGCGGCCTGGGTCGGCTGGGGGTTCGTCGCCGAGCACCCGCGCTTCGCGGAGCTCTGCGAGCGGCTCGGCGTCGTCTTCGCGGGCCCCGACGCGGACGTCATGCGACGCCTCGGCGACAAGGTGAACGCCAAGCTGATGGCCGAGGAGACGGATGTGCCGGTGGCGCCCTGGAGCGGCGGCGCCGTCGAGGACGCCGGTGACGCGCTGCGCTGCGCGGAGGAGATCGGCTACCCGGTGCTGGTCAAGGCGGCGGCGGGCGGCGGCGGGCGGGGCATCCGCCGCGCGGATAGCCCCGGCGAGCTCGAGCACGCGTTCGATCACGCCCGCGCCGAGGCCCTGTCCGCGTTCGGAGACGCGGCCGTGCTGATCGAGAAGCTGATCACCCCGGCCCGCCACGTCGAGGTGCAGGCGATCGCCGACGGCGAGGGGGGCGTCTGGGCGGCCGGGGTGCGCGACTGCAGCGTGCAGCGGCGCAGCCAGAAGGTGGTCGAGGAGTCCTCGAGCCCGGCCCTGACCGCGGAGCAGGAGCGCGAGCTGGGGGAGGCGGCCGCCCGCCTGGTGCGGGAGGCGGGCTACCGCGGCGCCGCCACCGTCGAGTTCCTCTACCAGCCCGAGGAGCGCACGTTCTCCTTCATGGAGGTGAACGCCAGGCTCCAGGTGGAGCATCCCGTGACCGAGGCCGTCACCGGGCTTGACCTGGTCAAGCTCCAGCTCCACGTCGCCGCGGGCGGCCGCCTCGAGGGGGATCCGCCCGCGGCGCGAGGGCACGCGATCGAGGCGCGGCTGAACGCCGAGGACCCGGCGCTCGGCTTCGCGCCGACGCCGGGCCGGGTCGAGATGCTGCGGCTTCCGAGCGGGCCGGGGGTGCGCGTGGACACCGGCATCGGGGAGGGGGACGAGATACCCGCCGAGTTCGACTCGATGGTGGCGAAGCTGATCGCCTGGGGGCAGGACCGCGACGAGGCGATCGCGCGGCTGCGCCGGGCGCTGCGGGAGACGATGGTCGTGCTGCGCGACGGCACCACCAACCAGGGCTTCCTGCTCGAGCTGCTCGACCACCCGGACCTGCGGGCGGGCGCGGTGGACAACACCTGGCTCGACCGGCTGCAGCTCAGCGGCGACACGAGGCAGCCACCGTACGCCGACGTGGCGCTGATCCAGGCCGCGATCGAGATCGCGGAGATCGAGACGGGCCTCGAGCGGGCGCGCTTCTACGCATTCGCGCGCCGCGGCCGGCCCGAGGCGGAGGCGAAGACGGGGCGGACCGTCGAGCTGCGCCACGGCGGCCACGGGTATCGCTTGCGCGTCGGCAAGGTGGGGCCCCGCCTCTACAGGGTCGAGACGGACGGCGTCAGCGTCGAGGCCGAGGTCGAGCGCCTCGACGACTACGAGCGCCGCATCGTCTACGGCGGCGACTCCCATCGGGCCGTGATCTCGGCGCAGGGGGCCCAGCTCCTCGTCGAGGTGGACGGGATCCCCCACCGGCTCTCGCGGGACGACCGCGGCTTCGTCCGCAGCCTCGCCCCCGGAGTGGTCGTGTCCATGCCGGTCGAGGCGGGCGACGAGGTGGAGCGCGGCGAGGTGGTGGCCGTGATGGAGAGCATGAAGATGGAGAGCTCCATCGTCGCGCCGTTCCGCGGACGCGTCCGCGAGGTCCTCGCGCGGGCCAACGTCCAGGTGGACGCCCAGGCACCGCTGCTGCAGCTCGACCCGGTCGAGGGGGAGGACGAGCAGGAGGTCGCGCCACGCGTCTTCTTCCGGGCCTCCGAGGAGCGCCAGGCGGAGCGGGCGACGCTCTGCCGGGAGAAGCTCCAGCGCCTGGAGTGGCTGGTGCTCGGCTACGACGTGGACCCGGAGGAGGCTCGCCGGCTCGCGGCCGAGCTCGACGAGTCCTGCGGCGACCTGCTGGGCTGCGATCCGCTGCTGATCGGCGGCGAGCACCGCCTGCTCGACGTCTTCGCCGATCTGCGCTCGCTGACGCGGCGGCGGCACGACTCCGGCGACCCGGAGGGCGACCTGCTGCGCAGCCCGCAGGAGTACCTGCACAGCTACCTGCGCTCGCTCGACGCAGAGGCGGAGGGGCTACCGCCGCGCTTCGTCGAGAACCTCGAGCGCGCGCTGCGGCACTACGGCCTCGACGGCCTCGAGCGCAGCATCGCGCTCGAGCGGGCCTGCTACCGGCTGTTCCTCTCGCAGGAGCGGGCGGAGGCCTCCCGGGCCGCCGTGACCGCGATTCTCGACCACCGCCTGGAGCGCGCCTCCTCGCTCGTGGGCAACGTCGGCGACGAGTTCCGCGAGGTGCTGGACCGGCTGATCGCGGCGAGCGAGACCGCGACCAGGTAGTGGCCGACCTCGCCAGGGAGGTGCGCTACCGCTACTTCGACGAGCCGGTGATCGAGGCGGCCAGGGAGGAGGCCTACGCGGCGATGGAGGAGCACCTGACCGCGCTCAGCGAGGACCCCGAGCGCCCGGACCGCGAGGCGCGGGTGCAGGCGCTCGTGGACTGCCCTCAGCCGCTCGCCCCGCTGCTGACGAGTCGCATCGCCACCGCAGAGCCGAGGCTCCAGCGGGTGCTGGTCGAGACGATGACCCGCCGCTACTACCGCGTGCGCGAGCTGGGGCCCTTCGACGAGGCCGAGGGGGACGGGCGCTCCTTCCTCACCACCGAGTACGAGAGCCAGGGGCGCCGGCACAGCCTGGCGGTGGCTTTCGTGGAGCTCGGCGAGCTCGGGGAAGTGGCGCGGGCTCTGGCGGCTCACGCCGCCGGGGCGCCGCCCGGCACGGCCGTCGTGGCCGATATCTACGCCGCTCATCCCGCGGAGCGGGTTTCGCACGAGGAGCTGGTCGCGGGCTTCGAGGCCAGCCTCGCCGAAGCCGGGCTCCCGCGGGCCGTCGAGCGGATCGCGGTCGCGGTCGCCGAGCCGCGCCGCGGGCGCGGCATGTCCGCGGTGGACCTCTTCACCTTCCGGTCGGCCGACGGCGCCCCGCCGAGGGAGGACGAGTCGCTTGCGTGGCCTGCATCCGATGATGGCGAACCGGCTGCGGCTCTGGCGTTTCACGGAGTTCGCGCTCGAGCGGGTGCCCTCGAGCGAGGACATCTACCTGTTCAGGGGCATCGCCCGCACCAACCCCAAGGACGAGCGGCTGTTCGCGATCGCCGAGGTGCGCGACCTGACGCCCGTGCGCGGCCCCGACGGCGCCGTGGTCGCACTGCCGGAGCTCGAGCGGATGCTGGGCGGGGCGCTGGAGGCGATCCGCAGCTTCCACTCCCGCCAGCCGCCGAGGCGGCGGCCGCTCTGGAACCGCGTCGTGCTTCACGCCTGGCCGCCCCTCGAGCTGAGCCCGGAGGAGGTCCGCTCGCTGGTCAGCCGCAACGCCCGCCCGACCGCGCCGCTCGGGATCGAGATGGTCCTGCTGTACGCCGGCGTGCCCGACAGCGCCGGCAGCGTGCGGCAAAGGGTGCTGCGGTTCTTCAGCCCCACCGGCAGTGGCGTCGTCGTCGAGCTCGACGACCCGCCGACGCACACGCTGCAGCCGCTGGACGAGTCCACCCAGCGGGTGATCGCGGCCCGGCGCCGCGGCACCCTGCATCCGACCGAGATCGTCAAGGCCCTCGCGCCGGCCGCCTCGGAGGCCGAGGCGGACCAGCCCACGGGCGAGTTCGTCGCCCACGAGCTGGACGAGGAGGGCCGGCTGGTCCCGGTGGACCGTCCCTCGGCCACGAACCCGACCGGCATCGTCGTCGGCCTGATGCGCAACCGCAACGAGCGCTATCCGGAGGGGATGGTGCGCGTGAGCCTCTTCGGCGACCCGTCGAGGGCCCTGGGCTCGCTCGCGGAGCCCGAGTGCCGGCGGATCATCGCCGCGCTCGACCTCGCGGAGGAGCTCGGGGTGCCGGCCGAGTGGTTCGCGATCTCCGCGGGGGCGAAGATCGCCATGGACAGCGGCACCGAGAACATGGACTGGATCGCCGCGGTGCTGCGGCGGATCGTCGAGTACACGCAGCGCGGGGGGAGCTGAACGTCGTCATCACCGGCATCAACGTCGGCGCGCAGCCCTACTGGAACGCGGAGGCGACGATGCTCATGCACACGCGCGGCATCCTGGTGATGACGCCCGAGAGCGCGATGGTGCTGACCGGCAAGCAGGCGCTCGACTTCTCGGGCGGCGTCTCCGCCGAGGACAACTTCGGCATCGGCGGCTACGAGCGGATCATGGGCCCGAACGGCGAGGCCCAGTACTGGGCCCCTGACCTCGGCGGCGCCTGCCGGGTGCTGCTCTCGCACTACGAGCACACCTATGTGGCCCCCGGCGAGCGCTTCCCCCGCCGCGCCCACACCGACGACCCGGCCGACCGCGACGTCCGCGAGGCCCCGCACACCTGGCCCGACTCAGGGCTCGAGCGCGTCGGAGACATCTTCTCCGACTCCACCAACCCCGGGCGGAAGAAGCCCTTCGACATCCGCTCGGTGATGGGCGCGGCGATCGACTCCGACCACCCTCCGATGGAGCGCTGGGCCGGGATGCGCGACGCGGAGACGGCCGTCGTCTGGGAGGCGCACCTCGGCGGCTGGCCGGTGGCCCTGCTCGGGATCGAGTCGCGGCCGCTGGTCCGCTACGGGCAGGTGCCCGCCGACGGCCCGGACCGGTGGACGTCGGGGACGCTGTTCCCGCGCTCCTCGAAGAAGGTCGCCCGCGCGATCAACGCCGCGAGCGGGCGCCGGCCGGTGGTCGTGCTCGCGAACCTCTCGGGCTTCGACGGGTCGCCGGAGTCCATGTACGAGTGGCAGCTCGAGTACGGGGCCGAGATCGGCCGGGCCGTGGTCAATTTCGACGGGCCGATCGTCTTCTGCGTGGTCTCGCGCTACCACGGCGGAGCCTTCGTCGTCTTCTCCCAGCGCCTCAACGAGGGGCTCGAGGCCTCGGCGCTCGAGGGAGCCCACGCCTCGGTGATCGGCGGCGCGCCCGCGGCCGCCGTCGTCTTCGCGCGCGAGGTCGAGAAGCGGACCGCCGCCGACGCGCGCATCGTCGATCTCGACCAGCGGCTGGCGGCGGCGGAAGGGGCGGAGCGCCAGGCCCTGCGCGGCGAGCGCACGGCCGTCTGGGAGGAGGTCCGCTCGGAGAAGCTCGGCGAGCTGGCGGACGAGTTCGACCGCGCTCACAGCGTCGAGCGCGCGCTCGCGATGGGCTCGGTGAGCAGGATCATCCCCCCGGCCTCGCTGCGCCCCTACCTGATCGACGCGATCGAGAGAGGGATGCGCCGTGCCGGCGAGCAGCCGGCCTCCTCCGATGCCCGCTACCGGCTGGCTGACCCGCTCCCTCGCTGACGTCCCCGCGGCGGACGAGTGGCTGGGCCCGCGGGAGCGGGCGGTCCTGGACGGCCTGCGGGTTGAGAAGCGCAGGTCCGACTGGCGCCTGGGCAGGTGGGCGGCGAAGGAGGCGCTCGCGGCTTGGAGCGGAGCGGCCCTCGGCGAGGTGGAGGTCCTGGCTGCGGACGACGGGGCCCCGGAGGCCTTCGTCCGCGGCGAGCGCGCGGACGCCGCGCTGTCGCTGAGCCACCGCAGGGGGCGGGCGCTCGCGGTCGTGGCCGGCGCCGGCGTCGCGATCGGCTGCGACCTCGAGGCGGTCGAGCCGCGCAGCGGCGCCTTCGTCAGGACGTGGCTCGCCCCTGCCGAGCGCGAGAGCGTGCTCGCCGCCGGCGAGGCGGGGGGCGCCCGCCTCGCCAACCTGCTCTGGGCCGCGAAGGAGGCGGCGGCGAAGGCGCGGCGCGAGGGGCTCCGCCTGGACGTGCGCGGGGCGGCGGTCTCGCTCGACGGGTGGGACCGGCCGGGCCGGGACGAGTGGCGGCCGCTCGCCGTGCGCTGGGAGCGCGAGGGGGTCGAGGTGCGCGGTTGGTGGCGCGAGGAGGCGGGCTGGGTCCTCGCCTGCGTGAGCGAGCCGCCGGGGCCGGCCCCGATCCGCCTCTGAGCGGTTACAGCGGGCGCTCGATCGTCGCGCCGGCCGCGAGCTCGACGATCTCGCCGTTGATGCCGACCCTGATCGGGTAGACGTCGGCCGGCCGGGCGCTGACCCGGACCCGGTCCCTGGTGATGTCTATCTCGACCCCCCAGTGGCGCCGGTAGCGGATCCGGAACCGCAGCCGGGAAAGGTCCTCCGGGAGCTGCGGGTGAAGCCACAGCACCTCGTCCCTCGTCTCGATCCCGGTGTAGGCCCGCTGGAGGAGGTCCACGGTCCCGGCCATCGCGCCGAGGTGCACGCCCTCCGAGGTAGTGCCGCCCTGGCTGTCGAGCAGGTCGCTCTCGAGCGCCTCCGAGAGCAGCCCCCAGGCGCGCTCGCGATCAGAGCGGACCAGCACCCACGCGTGGACCACCTTGCTCAGGGTCGAGCCGTGGGAGGTCCGCGCGAGGTAGTACTCGATGTTGCGGGGGATCGCCTCGTCGTCGAGCCGGTAGCCGAGCCGCTCGAAGAGCTTGCCCAGCTCGTCGGCCGAGAGCAGGTAGAAGAGCATCAGGACATCCGCCTGCTTCGACGCCTTGTAGCGGTTGACGGTGTCTCCCTCGGCGTCGAGGATGCGGTCGAGGCGCTGGATGTTCTCGTACCTGTCCCGCAAGGCCCTCCCAGTCGAGCTCCTCGAGCTCTTCGTAGCCCTCGAACTGGCTGATGATCCCGTCGTCGTGGAAGGGGATGAGCAGCTTGCGGCTGACCTCGTCCCAGCGCTCGAGCTCGCCGCCGCTCAGCCGCAGCGTGCGCGAGAGCTCCTCGCGCCGCTGCTCGGGAAGCGCGTCCACGACGTCGCGGGCCCTCCACAGCACCCACGCCGCCATCGCGTTCGTGTAGGCGTTGTTGTCGACGCCGGGGCGCTCGGAGTCGGGGTAGGCGTCGTGGTACTCGTCGGGCCCGACCACCCCGCGGATCACATAGCGCTCGCGGTCAGGGTCGTAGGTGGCCACGCTCGCCCAGAAGCGCGCGATCTCGATGAACATCTCCGCGCCGTAGAAGGCGAGGAACTCGATGTCGTTCGTCGCCTGGTGGTAGAGCCAGATGTCGTACGCGATCGCGCAGTTGATGTGCCGCTGCAGGCGGGAGTTGTCGGGGTTCCAGCGGCCGGAGCGCGGGTTGAGGTGGATCTTCGGCGTCAGCTCGGCGCCGTTCGACCCGCCCTGCCACGGGTACAGGGCCCCCCGGCACCCCATTTCCCGCGCGGCCCGGCGGGCCGCGCGCAGCCGCCGGTAGCGGTAGTGGAGCAGCGTCCGCGTGAGGTCGGGGAGGCGCAGGTTGAGGAAGGGGAAGACGAACAGCGCGTCCCAGAAGGCGTGCCCTCGGTACGCCTCCCCGGCCAGCCCCCGGGCGGGGACCGCGGCGTCGACGTCGCCGCTGTGCTTCGAGACGCTCGCCAGCAGGTGGTAGATGTTCAGGCGCAGCTCGGTCGAGGCGGACTCCTCGGTGTTCCTGATCTCGAGGGAGCAGAGGTCCCAGAGCTCGTCCCAGCGCAGCGCATGGCTGACGAGCAGCTGCTCGAACCCGCCCGCGTGCGCCAGCTGCAGGCGGGCCTCGTGGCCCGGCTCGGAGACCGCGGGCTCGCGCGACGTGAACAGGGCGACGACCTTCTCCGCGGCGATCGCCTCACCCTGCACGGCCTCGGCGCGGAGCTCGACGCCGATCCAGTCGGGCTCCTCGATCACCGTGGTCGCCGCCGGGACGCTCTCTCCGTCGCGCAGCAGCCTCGTCCGTGCCGCTTCCGCGATCCGGGCGTGCGACTGGCTTGTCTCCGCTTCGAGCATGATCGCCTCACCGTCCCATGCGCTCACCTCCACCGGCACCAGGTGGCGGTTGGCGAGGCCGCGGTAGCGGGCGACCCCGCCGTTGACCACCCGGCCATCGAGCGCCGAGCGGAACGTCACGTCGCCCGACCAGTTGACGGGCAGCAGCGTCGTCTGGAGCGCGGCGAGGTTCGGGTTCGCCATGCTCAGGAACCGCCGCTCCGTCATCTCGGTCTCGCGGCCCTCGGCGTCGCGGAAGCGCAGCCGCCGCGTGAGCAGCGCGCGGCGCAGGTCGAGCACCTGGCGGTACTCGTGCAGCTCGACGGCGGTGAGGTCGAGCCACTCGCCGTCCTCGATCCGGAAGCTGAGCGGGAGCCAGTTCGGCAGGTTGACGATCGACTCGTCCTCCACCTCGCGGCCCGCGACCTCACTCGTCAGCGTGTTGAAGCAGCCGGCCGCGTAGGTGCCCGGGTAGTGGACGCCGTCGGCGTCAGCCTCGGGAGCCGCGGCGCGGGAGGCGAAGCGCCCGTTGCCGACGGCGCAGAGCGCCTCGCGCAGAGGCTCCTGCACGGGGTCGAAGCCCTCGTAGGCGAGCGACCAGCCGCTCAGGACCGGCGCCGTCGCCGCTACTGCCGGATCATCGGTCGAGGTCCGGTTCCCGTCCGCCACGGTGGAACAGTATTGCCCGTCGCGAGGCGCCGTAAGCGGCCGCGGGCACTAGCCTGTCGCGCGATGCGCCGGATCTTGATCATGGGTGCGGGGGGCCGGGACTTCCACGACTTCAACGTCGTCCATCGCGACGATCCCGGGGTCGAGGTCGTCGCCTTCACGGCGACCCAGATCCCCGGGATAGACGACCGCGTCTACCCGCCGTCGCTGGCGGGCCCCCGCTATCCGCGAGGGGATCCCGATCCGCCCCGAGAGCGAGCTCAGCGAGCTGATCGAGAGGGAGGGGGTGGACGAGGTCGTGTTCGCCTACTCGGACGTTCCCCACGAGCAGGTGATGCACCTGGCCTCGACCGCGCTGGCCGCGGGCGCCGACTTCACGCTGCTCGGGCCGGGCTCGACCATGGTCGAGAGCGGGAAGCCCGTCGTCGCGGTGTGCGCGACGCGCACCGGGGCCGGCAAGAGCCAGACGAGCCGGGCGGTCGGCCGCGCGCTGCTCGACGCCGGCCTCCGCGTCGGGCTGATCCGGCATCCGATGCCCTACGGCGATCTCGAGGCGATGCGCGCGCAGCGCTTCGAGACCATCGAGGACATCGACGCCTCCGACCCTACGATCGAGGAGCGCGAGGAGTACGAGCGGCCGGTGGAGGAGGGGATGGTCGTGTACGCGGGGGTGGACTACGGCGAGATCGTCGAGCTCGCTTCGGGCGAGGTGGACGCGATCATCTGGGACGGCGGCAACAACGACTTCCCGTTCATCCGGCCCGATCTGATGATCGTCGTGGTCGATCCGCTGCGTCCCGAGGACGCGCTGCGCTACCACCCCGGCGAGACGAACCTGCGCATGGCCGACGTCGTGATCGTCAACAAGCTGGACAGCGCCACTCCCGAGCAGCTCGAGCGCGCGCTCGCCGGCGTGGCCGCGGTCAACCCAGGGGCGCCGGTGATCGAGGCCGAGTCGCCGGTCACCCTGGATGAGGGGCCCTCGCTGGAGGGCCGCCCGGTGGTGGTGATCGAGGACGGCCCCTCGATCACCCACGGCGAGATGGCCTTCGGCGCCGGCACAGTCGCCGCCGAGCGGGCGGGGGCGAAGCCGGTGGACCCGCGCCCGCACGCGGTCGGGTCGGTCCGGGAGACGCTCGAGCGTTTCGGCCACATCGGTCGCGCGGTGCCCGCCATGGGCTATTCGGCGGAGCAGCTCCGCGACCTGGAGGCGACGATCAACGCGATCGAATGCGACGCGGTCATCGCCGGGACGCCGATAAGCCTGGGCCGGATCGTCGAGAGCCGGCACCCGATCCGCCAGGCCCGCTACGAGCTGCGGCAGGTGGGCGGCCCGCCGCTGTCCGAGCTGCTCGCCCCGATCGTCGCCGCGGCGCGCGCCTGATCCGCGCAGCTACGCCCGCCCGCTCCAGGCCGCCTGCGCGTCAGTCGCTCGCCAGGTCGTCCCGCCAGGGCCCGGGCGGGAACTCGCGCAGCGCGGCGAGGCACTCCGCGCGGCTGCGGATCACGGCGTGGCGGCCGCCGCCGACGTCCACGAAGACGACGCTCGAGTAGGCCGTGACGCCGGGTGTCCCCCTGGGCTTGATGTCGATCGTCCAGTAGAGCGGCGTCGGCAGGCGGTCCACCGCCACGCCCTTGAGCGCGCAGCGCAGCTCGGCCCCGGTGAAGACCGGATAGGCGTGGATCGCCTTGCCCGTGAGGAGCTGGGCCGCCGGGTGCAGGTCCCACGACTGGTTGAAGCTGGGGACGCGGGGGGCCGCCTGGGCCGGGTGCCCGAAGGTGAGGACCAGCGAGCCTTCCGGCGGCGCCGCCCGCTCGATGGCGTCCAGCACCTCGGCCTCGAGCGCGGCGGCGTCGGCCCACTCGCGCTGCTGGCGCGAGTCGTGGACGCCATAGCCGACCGCGATCGCGACCGCCCCCGCGACCGCGATGCGGTACCCGTCCCGCGCGAGCAGGCTCGCGGCCGCGCGCAAGACGGCCCAGACCAGGACGACCGCCGGGTAGACGGCGAGGATGTTGACCCGGTCTTCGATGCCCCGGAAGGTCGGCGTGTAGAACGCCTGCGGGACGTAGATCGCCCAGGTGAGTGCCAGCGCGCCGACCGACGCCGCCGCCACCAGGGCCCAGCGCGCGCCGCCGCGCACGGCCGCCGCCGCGAGGACCGCCGCAGCGACGGCGAGCACCGCGACCGTCAGGGCTGCCGGCATCTCGGCGGGGAGCGCGGCCGGGACGAGCGAGGCCCCGATCAGGTCGGCCCCGTCGCGGGCGATGTCCAGCATGTGGGCGATCTGGTCCGCCACGTCGGCGACGTGCTTGTGGGTGTGCTCACGGGTCCAGATCGCCGCGGCGCCGACGGCCGCCACGTCCATCAGCGCCCGCGGCCAGGTGGCGCGCCAGCCGCCGAGTGGCACGTAGAGCAGCCAGGCGCCGGCCGCGACTGCGGCCGTGGCGTCATAGGTGAGCACCGCCGCGACGTACAGCGCGGTGGCGGGCAGGTGCAGCAGCAGGCCCCTCGTGACGCCGCCGCTCGTGGGCGCGGTGCGCTCCGGCAAGGTCCGCAGCGCCACGAGGATCCCGGCGAACAGGAGCAGCACCGCGAACTCGTTGACGCTGCCCGTCGGCCACAGCCGCAGGGAGGAGACCCATGGAAAGAGGAGAGCGAGCAGGGCGACGGGCACCGCGTCTCGCGGCTCGAAGCGCAGCGCGCGCAGCACGAAGTAGAAGGTCGCGGTCGTTGCCAGGGCCAGTGCCGCGGCCAGCACGTGGTGGCCGGCCGGGTCGGTGCCGAGCACCTGGTAGACGGTGGGCAGGAGGAACGCCAGCAGCGGCTTCGCGCCCATGACCCGGGTCTGCGTCTCGACCGACTCCCAATAGCCGTAGTGGTCCCAGTCCCACTGGATCGCCCAGTCGTCGGAGTAGAAGCTGCCGTCGGAGATCTGGCGGACGGCGAGCACGAGCCACCAGGCGATCGCGGCGCCGGCCGCCGCCAGGCCGGCGATCCGCCACGCGCGCTGTCTCAGGTTCCCCGCCACCCCGTGAGCTTAGATTCGGGGGATGGCGCGGAGGATGCGAGGAGCGGTGGGGGCGGCGGCGTGCCTGGCGGTGGCTGCGACGCTCGCCGGGGGCGGGCAGGGGAGGAGCGTCGCCGCCGGCGACCGTGACTGCTCGGACTTCTCGACCCAGGCGCAGGCACAGGACTTCTTCCTCTCCCAGGGCGGGCCCGGCAGCGACCCCCACAACCTCGATGCCGACGGCGACGGCCGCGCCTGCGAGAGCCTGCCCTGCCCCTGCGCCGGCGCGGGCGGCGGCGGAGGGGGCGGCGGGGGAGAGCCCGCTCGCCCGCGGGCCGTGAAGCTGAAGGGGCGGGTCACCGGCGTCGTAGACGGCGACACGCTCGACGTCAGGCTGCGTGGCGGGCGCAGGGACCGCGTGCGGCTGATCGGGATCGACACGCCCGAGGTCTACGGAGGCGCGGAGTGCGGCGGCCGCCAGGCCTCCGCGGCGATGAGGCGCATCGCCGAGGGCCGCAAGGTGCGGCTGCGCACCGACCCGAGCCAGAGCCGCCGCGACCGCTACGGCCGCCTGCTCGCTTACGGCATCCGCCGCGGCGGGACCTCGTTGCAGCTGAGGATCCTGCGGGCGGGCTGGGCCCGCGTCTACGTCTACGGCGGGCGCCCCTTCCGGCGGGTGAGGCAGTTCCGCCGCGCCGAGGCAAGAGCGAGGGCCGCCGGCCGCGGGGCCTGGGGGCTCTGCGGCGCGCCGCGCTGAGCGCGTGGAGGCTCGGCGCCGGAGCGCCCGCCCGGGCGGTCCTGCCTTACGATCGTCAGCGATGAAGCGGGACGAAGCGCTCGCCTCCCTCTCGCGCGAGCACCATCAGGCGCTGTTCCGGGCGCTGAAGCTGAAGCGCGCCGACGCCGACACCGCGGCCGAGGCGCTCGCGGAGATGATCGACTTCTTCGACTCGCACGGCGCCCTGCACTTCCGGGTCGAGGAGGACGTGCTGCTGCCGCTTTACGTCCGCGACGGCGGCGCCGACCCCGCCGACGATGCGATCGTCAGGGTCCTGACCGATCACGTCTGGATCCGGGCGCGGATCGCGGCCCTGCGCGAGGCCGGCGATCCCTCCGTGGACGAGCTGCGCGAGCTCGGCGAGCGCCTCGACGCGCACGTCCGCCACGAGGAGCGCGTGCTCTTCCCGGCGATCGAGCTGGCCCTCGCCCCCGAACAGCTCGAGTCCCTCGCCGCCGCCGTCGAGACGGCCGAGGCCGCCGGCTGAGCCGGCGGACGCCCGCGCTCATGTTCCGGCGCTGCGCTGCCGACGTCTGGGGTGTGAAGAGGACCGGACTCGTGGCGATCCTTGCCCTGCTGCTCGCCTGCGGCGGCTCCGCCGCGCTCGCGAAGTCGCCGGTGGCCGGCAAGAGCGTCGTCGGCGGATCGCGTATCGGCGTCGCCCAGGTGCCCTACGTGGTCTCCGTCCTGACTGAGCGCACGCTCTGCACCGGCTCGGTGGTCTCCCCGGTGAGGGTGGTGACGGCCGCGCACTGCGTCGTGCCAGCCGAGATGCGCGTCCGCGCCGGGTCGGCCTCCGCGCTGGCAGGCGGCCAGGAGGTCGCGGTCAGCTCGGTGAAGGTGCATCCCGAGTACCGGCGCATGCGCAACGGCGGCCTCGTCAACGACATCGCCGTCCTCGCTCTGGCGGAGCCCGTCGGAGCGCCCCCGATCAAGCTCGCCGATCCCGTGCTCGGACGCTGCGATGACGGCCGCCGGCGTGCCGGCGTTCGCGGTCGGCTTCGGCCACGGTCAGGTGGACGCGCGCAAGAAGCCGCAGATCGGCATCCTGCGCGGCGCGCTCCAGTTCTTCCGCCCGGGGCTCTGCACGCGCTACAAGCTGCCCGCGGCGACCAGCCTGTGCACCGTCGGTGAGCGCTGGGGCGCGGCGAGGACCGGGGACAAGCGCCGCTCGATCCGCCGCTCGCCCTGCCAGGGCGACTCGGGCGGACCGCTGGTCGGCTTCAGCCCGTCTGGCCCGCGGCTCGTGGGCGTCGCCTCCACGGTCGGCGGCAAGCGGCCCCGCGGGTTCGCCTGGGTCCGCTGCGGGCTGCAGGGCCAGGGCGCCGTCTACACCCGGGTCTCGGGCTTCCTCGACTTCATCCAGGGCGCCTAGCCACGCCGGAAAGCGCTCCCGCGCCCCCGGCGGCGGGCGCTCGCCCGGGCGCGAACGCATGCCGGCCACGGCCGGCCTCCGGTCGCCATGCCATCGCCTGTTCCGCCGCCGAGTGAACCGGAGCCGGCTCGGCCCCGTAACAGGTAAGCGAAATCACGACAAGGAGGTTCTGCGATGAAGTACAAGCTGACGAGGGCGATGGTGGTCGGAATAGCCATGCTCAGCGTCGCCGCCATCGCCGCGGGTTGCGGCGACGACGACGACGGCGACGAGGGGACGACGGCCGCCGAGACGACGACCGAGACGACAACCACTGCCGAGCCGGAGAACATCGTCGCTGCCGCGCAGGCGACGCCCGATCTGAGCACGCTGGTTGAGGCCGTGACGGCGGCGGGGCTGGCCGAGACCCTCAGCGGCCCGGGCCCGTACACGGTCTTCGCGCCGACCAACGCCGCCTTCGAGGCGCTTCCGCCAGGGCAGCTTGAGGACCTGCTGAAGCCAGCCAACAAGCAGCAGCTCACGGACATCCTCACCTACCACGTGGCCGAGGGCGAGGTGCTCTCGTCAGATCTCAGCGACGGGCAGATGATCCCGACGCTGCAGGGTGAGGACCTAGAGATCACCGTCGATGGCAGCGCGGTCAAGGTCAACGGCGTGACGGTCGAGAGCGCGGACGTCCAGACCGGCAACGGCGTCGTGCACGTCATCGGAGAGGTGCTGACGCCCTCGGGCTCCTAGCGCCTCCACCTCCGCCTCAGCGCGGGCGCCGCGGGACCCCGTCCCGCGGCGTCGGCCTGACGGGGTGGGGCCACCGCGCAAGGTGAGGACGCTCGAGAGCACGCCCCGCACGCGTACCGCCTCGCTAGGTTCGTGGGGTGAGCGAGCGCCGACAGGCCCAGCCGCGCGCCGACCGCGTGCTGCCCGGCGTCTGGCGGCTGCGCCTGCCGCTCCCGTGGCCCGGCGTGCCGCACGGCAACGCCTGGGCGGTCAAGGGTGAGGAGGGCATCGTGCTCTTCGACACCGGGATCGGGGGGGAGGGGCGGACCGCGCAGCTCGAGCGAGCGCTCGCGCAGGCGGCGTTCCGGCTCTCGGACGTCGAGCTGCTCGTCTGCACCCACGCCCACGCCGACCACTACGGGCTCGCCGCCCCGATCATCGAGGCGAGCGGCTGCGAGCTGTGGATGCACCCGGCCTGGGAGCACATCCGCGCCTACGTCGAGGACCCCGAGGGGTCGCTCGAGGCGCGCATCGAGGTCGCGCGGCAGAGCGGGGTTCCCGCCGACGCCCTGAGGCGATACGAGAAGCGCCGCCGCGGCGAGGAGCCGGGCATCGAGGCGCTGGTCCCGCCCGACCGCGAGCTGGTCCCCGGGGTCGAGGTGCCGACGGGACTCGGCGCCTGGCAGGTCTATGAGACCCCGGGCCACGCGCCCTCCCACGTCTGCCTGCACCAGCGCGAGAACGGGCTGCTGATCTCGGGGGACCACCTGCTGGGCCGGATCTCCGTGTTCTACGACTACGGGCACACGCCGGACCCGGTGGGCGAGTTCCTCGCCAGCCTCGACCGGATCGAGCCACTCGACGCCAGCCTCTGCCTCTCGGGCCACGGCCGCCCCTTCCGCAGCGTCCCCGCGAAGGTTGCGGCGACCCGCGCCGAGGCCCTGGAGCAGCTCGAGCGCGTGCGCGGCTCGCTGCGCGCCGGCCCCAAGACCGCCTTCGAGACGATCCCGGACCTGGTCGGGCCCGACAACCTCAACCCGGCCACGGCGGCCTGGGGCCTCCAGATAGCCCTCGCCTACCTCGACCACCTCGAGCTCGCGGGGGAGGCCTCCCGCGGCGAGGGGGAGGGGGACCGGGTGGTCTGGACGGCGCCCTGAGGTTCCCCTGGCCAAGTCCGGTTCGGTGCGCGAGCATGCAGTGGACGCCGGGCGACCGGGACGATCACCTGAGGAGGAAGACGATGTCCGAGCAGAACGTCGAAGCGGTTCACGCTTACCTGGACGAGCAGGGGGTCGCCTACGAGGCGGTCGAGCACGAGGAGCGCTTCACCGCGGCCGCCGAGGCCAGGGCCGCCGGGATCGAGCCGGGCGACGCCGTCAAGGACCTCGTCCTGCACGACGGCGACCGCTACGTGCTCGCGGCGATCCCGGCGTCACGGCGCTTGGATCTCGGCAAGGCGCGCGCCCTGCTCGCCGCCGGGAGCGAGCTGCGGATGGCGCGCGAGGACGAGATCGCCCGCGACTTCGAGCGATTCGAGGTGGGCGCGATACCGCCTTTCGGCAACCTGCACGGGGTCCCGCAGCTCGTGGACAGCAGCCTGCTCGAGCACGAGCGGGTGCTCTGCAACGCCGGCGATCACGGCCACGGCGTCCTGGTGGACCCGAACGAGATCGTGAGGATCGGCGAGGCGCGCGTGGGCGACGTCTGCGAGGACTAGCCGACCGCCGCTACCAGCGGACCGGCAGCGACTTCAGCTGGTTGAGGAAGGCGGAGACGGCGGGCGCGGGCTCGCCGGCGAGCTCCATCTCGGGGAAGCGCTTCAAGGTCTCCTCGAACAGGACCTTCAGTTCGAGCCGGGCCAGCGCGGCGCCGAGGCAGAAGTGGCGGCCGCCGGCGCCGAAGGCCTGGTGCTCGGGGTTGCGCAGGACGTCGAAGGTGTGCGGGTCCTCGTAGCGGTCCTCGTCGCGGTTCGACGACAGGTACCACATCAGCACCTTCTCGCCTTCCTTCACCGGCTGGCCGGCGATCTCGGTGTCCTCGGTCGCCGTGCGGCGGAAGTGCGCGAAGGCCGGGTACATGCGCAGGCACTCCTCGACGGCGCCGGGGATGAGCGAGGGGTCCTCGGCGAGCATCCGCATCTGGTCGGGGTGCTCGAGCAGGGCGCGCATGCCGCTGGTGTAGGTCGCCTTGGTCGAGTCGTTGCCGGCCATGATCAGGAGGAAGAAGCCCAGGACGATCTCGTGCTCCTCGAGGCGCTCGCCGTCGATCTCGGCGTGGACGAGGACGCTGGTCAGGTCGTCGGTCGGGCGATCGCGGCGCTCCGCGATCAGGGCGCGACAGCGCTCGAAGACCTCGGGGAGGTCCTGGTTGACGATCTGCTCGATGCCGCCGGGATTGAGGTCCTCGTCGCCGAGGCCGAGGGCCGAGTTGGCGAGGGTCGCCCAGACGATGTCGTCCTCCTCCGGCAGCCCCATGAAGCTGCCGATGACCCGCGAGACCACGGGCTGGGCGACGTCGCTGACCAGGTCGCACTCCCCCCGGGGGGCGACCCGGTCGAGGACGCCCTCGGCGATCGCGCGGATCGCGTCCTCGTGCTGCGCGATGCGCTTGGGGGTGAAGCCGCGATTGAAGAGCTGCTTGATCCGGTCGTGCTTCGGCGGGTCCATGCCGATGAACATCCCCTGCTGGAACTCGAGCGGGATCACGTGCGTCAGGCCGGTGACGCCGCCGCGCTCCGAGGAGAAGGTCTTCCAGTCGAGGCTGACCTCGCGGACGTGCTCGGCCTTGGTCAGGGACCAGAACCCGGCCTCGCCGGGATACTCGTTGATCTCGCTCCAGTGGACCGGGCAGCGGCCGCGCAGCTCGGTGAAGACCTCGTGCGGGCGGGCCGTCCTCCCAGTGCTCGCGGTCGGTGACGTCGAGCTCGATCAGCTCGGCGTCGCTCAGCTCCTTGGGCGCGGGGGCGGCGGCGGGGGCTTCCTCGGCGGCCATCACCTCGGAACAATAACTGGCTGCCCAGCCAGTGTCAGCGCCGAATTGCGCAGGCGCTCGGCGAGGCGGTTCATCCCCCGCGCCTCGGCCGCCTTGGCGGCGCCGCGGAAGTCGGTGCGCTTGTCGCGCGGGCGGCGCACCTTCTCGGTCCGGAGGGTCGCGATCTCCTTGAAGGCGAGCAGCTCGTCGCGGGCGCCGGTCAGCGCGGTGCGAGAGCTCGGCCGCGGCTCCCGGAACGCGGCGTCGAGGACGCCCTCGAGCGAGCCGTGCCTGCGCAGCAGCTCGGCGGCCGTCTTCTCCCCGACGCCCTTCGCGCCGGGAAGGCCGTCGGAGGGGTCCCCGCGCAACGCGATGAAGTCCGGCACGAGCTCCGGCGGGATCCCGTACCGCATCTTCACCTCGGTCGGGCCGATCAGCTCGCCGCCCTGCTTTCCGGTGCTGATGTAGAGCACCTTGGTGGAGGCGTCGGCGCACTGGAACATGTCGCGGTCGCCGGTCATGATCAGCGTCCTGCCCCCGGCCTGCGCCTCTCGGCGGGCATAGGAGCCGAGCAGGTCGTCGGCCTCGAGCTCCTCGCTGGTGGCGATCGTCCAGCCGAAGGCGGCGAAGAAGTCGCCGGCGTCCTCCCACTGGTGCCGGAGCTCGTCGGGGAACGCCTCCTCGCGGTCGGCGTGGTAGGCGGGGTACAGCTCGACCCGGTAGGCGGCCGCGTCGGGACCGGAGCAGAGCACCACGGCCCGAGGCCGGTGCTTCTCGACCTCGCGCAGGACCAGGTTCGCCGTCCCGAGCAGTGCGTTGACGGGCTGCCCGTCTGCGCCCTTGATCGACTTGGGCAGCGCGTAGAAGGCCCGGAACAGCATCGAGGGCGCGTCGACTACGAGCAGCGGGGCGGAGGCCACCGCTGCACCGTAGCCGGGCGCGCGCGCCTCTCGCGTTCAGCCGCGGTCAGCTCTTGGCGCGCGAGGAGGTGCGAGCACGGCCGCGCGAGGCGCCGCCGCGGCGCGAGCGCGATGAGGGCGAGCCGCCGCTCCGTGGCGCGAGCTCTTCGAGCCGGCGCTGCGCGACCGCGAGCCCTTCGCGCCCCCGGTCCGCGACCGCGAGCCCTTCGACGCCGCCCGCGCCGTCCGCGACCGCGAGCCCTTCGAGCCCCCGCTCCGCGAGCCGGACGGCCGCCGCTCTGAGGCCGGGACCTCCTCCTGGACCACGGCCTTGGTCAGCGGGCCGATCTGGCGCTCGAGGAACTTCGCCATCCGCTCCTCGTCGCGGCGGATCGAGCGTGCGAGCTTCGCGGTGTCGGAGTCCTTGAGGCTCCCGGCGAGCGTCTCGATCGCCTTGTAGGTGGCGATCTCCTCGTGCTCCTGGGCGTACTCGGTCTTCACGTTCTTCAGCATCTTCTCCGGCTCGCTGGAGCCGCGCATCATGTGCAGCGGGCCCTTGGCGGTGGCGATCAGCCGCATCGCCTTCGCCGTCAGGCTCGGGCCGCTGCCGCTGACCTGCTTGATCCGGCGCTCGAGCTGCTTGGCGTGCGCCTTGGTCTCGCGCAGGTGCTGCTGCAGCCGCTTCTTGTAGGGCGGCCGGGTGGTCATTCCGATGTGCGCCTGGAGCGCGGTCTCCAGCTCCTTCTCCTTGGCGTAGGCCTCGGTCAGGTACTGGGTCAGCTTCGCTTCCCTCGCGGTTCCGTCTTCCGCCATCGGGACTCCTCCCGTCGTTGGGGACTGAACCCGGGACGCTACCGCCGTCTGCGGAGGGCGCAAACGCGGCCGGCGGTGGCAGACTGCCGCCATGGCGAAGCGCAGGCGCAAGCGGGAGCCGGTCGAGACGGCGGAGTACGCCGACCCCGAGGGGAACGTGTTGCGGCTGCGCACGTCCGTCAGCCGGGGAACGATTCGCAAGCTCCGCGAGCCGCTGCCGGCGGCCGCGGCATCCCAGGAGGACAACTGGCGGCGGCGGAACGAGATGCTCTTCGAGCGGCTGGCCGTGGACTGGGAGATCGCGGGGCTTCCCCTCGACGACCAGAAGATGCTGCTGGGCCGCTACCGGATGGCCGACGCCGACACCCAGCGCTGGGTGCGCGAGACGATCGCCGCCCACGTCGAGCGGCACATCCCGGAGCTGAGCGACTAGGACGTCGACCGGGTGGGAGCGAGGGCCGTCGCCAGCTCGCGCCGCCCCTTGATCTCGAGCTTCCGGTAGGCGTTCGAGAGGTGGACCTCGACGGTCTTCGGGGTGACGTAGAGCTCCTGGGCGATCTCGCGGTTGCTGTTGCCCTCCGCCGCGAGGTCGGCGACCCGGCGCTCGCTCGGGGTCAGCGACTCGACCCCCTTGAGCGCGTCGCGGCGCGGGCGGGCGCCGGTCGCGTACAGCTCCGAGCGGGCGCGCTCGACGACCGCCTCGGCGCCGCAGACGCTCGGCGATCTCGAGCGCGCGGCAGAGGGGCTCGCGGGCGTCGCTCGGCTTGCGCGCAAGCCGGATCGCCGTCCCCAGTCCGCAGAGGGACTCGGCGAGCTCGAGGCGCGCGAGCGATCCGTCGAGCACCTCGACCGACTCCCGCAGCAGCTCGATCCCCTCGGCCCCGCCCTCGAGCTGGCCGAGCACCCGCAGCGAGTGGCCGAGGGCCGCCGGCGCCCCCGTAGCCGCGGGCGATCTCCACCTCCTCGCGCGCCAGCGCCAGCGCCTCGTCGCGGCGCCCGAGCCGATCGAGCGCGATCGCCTTCGGGTTGCGCCATCGGAAGATCGCGGGGTTGACCGTGTCCAGGACGCCTCCGGCGAGCTCGTCGGCCAGCTCGATCAGCTCCTCGTCGCGGCCCTCGGCGAGGAGCACGCGGATCTTCGCGTAGAGCCAGAAGCAGGCGGCGTCGGACGCGTCGCCGGGGTCCTCGGCCTCCTCGATCGTGCGGCGCGCGACGGCGACGTCGCCGCGGTCGAGCCGGAGGCCCCCAGGAACGCCCGCAGGTAGACGTGGGCGCCGGGCCCGTATCCGTAGAGGTCGGGAACTCGTCCTTGGCCTCCAGCAGCATCTCCTCCGCGTCCGAGAGCTCGCCGCGGCGTGCCAGCGCGTGGCCCTGCCACATGTGCAGGCCCGAGATCCCGAACAGCGAGCCCCGCTGGTGGGCCTCGGCCTGCAGCTCGGCCCAGTAGCGGTCAGCCTCGGGGCGGTCGGCGAAGACGAGCGTGTTGATCGCGGCGAAGACCGTCATGCCCGGAGTCCGCCCTGGTCAGGTCCCCGCCCTCGAGCGCCGCGATCGCCAGCTCGCAGCACTCGTCGGCGGGATGGGCGAGGTAGGTCCGGTCGAGCGAGCGGATCGCGGCCACGAACTTCCAGCCGAGGCTGTCGTCGGTCGAGCTCGCTGTAGCCGCGCAGCCTCTGGCGAACGGCTCGTAGGACCCGAACCCGAAGAGCGCGGCGATCGCCTGGAAGGCGTCGAGGGCCGCCCGCATGTCGGTCAGCTCCGGCGGCAGCTCGCGGGTCGCCTTCGAGGCGACCTCGGCCGCCTCGGCCTGGCGGCCGGTGAAGAGCAGGCTGCGGGCGAGCATCGACCCGGCGAGGCCCTTCGCCACCGGGTCGTCCAGCCGGTCGTAGGCCTCCCGCAGGTGCTCGACCGAGGCGGGGGCGTTCGTCAGGGCCTCGACCAGGCCGAGCTCGAAGACGATGCGCGTCCGGCTCGCGGGGTCCGGCGGCTCCGCGAGGGCGCGCCGGAGGTAGGCGGCCGCGCTGTCGGGGGCTCCCTTGACCATGGCCTCGCGGCCCGCCCTGTGCAGGACCCGGGCCACGGCGGGGTCGCGCGCCGGGGGGATGGCGAGCAGGTGGGCTGCGACCTGCTCCGCGGGCGCTCCGGCCTCGCCGAGCTGCTCGGCCGCCTGCTGGTGGCGGAGCTCGCGCTCGCCCGGCGGCAGGTCCGCGTAGACGGCCGCGCGCACCAGCGGGTGGACGAAGCCCAGCGGCGGCCTCGGGCCGCAGGATCTCGGCGCGCGCGAGCGCGCCGCTCATCTCCGCCGCGCGGGCGGGCTCGAGTCCCGGCGAGGGCGGCGACGGCCGCGAGCTCGGCCCCATCGCCGAGCACGGCGGTGGCTCGTGCGCGACAGCGACCGCGTCCGGGTCGAGCCGGGCCAGCCGGATCAGCACCGAGCGCGAGGCCGCGCGCGGACCGAGGTCCTTGACCACCTTGACGCTCTCGGCGCCGGGGCTGATCCGCTCGGAGGCGAGGGCGCGCAGCAGCTCCTCGAGCAGCAGCGGGTTGCCGCCGGTGGTCTCGTGGCAGGCGGCGCAGAAGGAGTCGGCCGCTCCCTCGCCGAGCCGGTCGCGCACGATCGCCGCGACCGCCGCGGCTGTCAGCGGGTGCGGCTGGATCGCCGTGGTGAGCGGGTCGTTGGCGATCTCCGCCAGCAGGGCCGCGTCGGTCCCCGGGTCGGCGGTGCGCAGCGTCGTCGCGACCAGCATCTCGACGCTCTCGAGGCGGCGGGCGAGATACGCGATGAAGCGCAGGGAGGACGCGTCCGCCCAGTGCAGGTCGTCTATCGCGAGCAGCAGCGGCCGGCGCTCGGAGAGGTTGACGGCGAGCCAGTAGAGGCCGTTGAGCGCCGCGAAGGAGGAGTCGCCGCCGGTCCCCTCCTCGGAGGAGGAGAAGACGACCTCGGCCGTGGCGGCCGAGCCCCCGAGCAGCTCCCCTCGCTCCGCCTCGCTCGCCAGCAGCGGCTCGAAGAGCTGGCGCGCGACGCCGAACGGGAACTCCCGCTCGATCTCGCTGCCCCTGGCGGTGAGCACGAGGAAGCCCTCCGATTCGGCGCGCCGGCGCAGCTCAGCCAGCAGCCTGCTCTTGCCTATGCCCGCGGGCCCCTCGACCAGCGCCAGCCCCGCGCGGCCGTCGCGAGACTGCTCGATCAACGCGTCGATCGAGGCTAGCTCGCTGTCCCTCTCAAGCAGATTCGGAGTGGTCGGCAACTTCGGGTGATTCCTTCTCCCTGGCGCCAACATTACCCACCGCGCCCGTCAGGCGGTTGTCACGCTGCGATCGAGGCGCGGCCCGCTCCGCCCGCGCCGGGAGGGCCGCGGCCTTACCCTGCGGCTTGAGATGGATGCGGCCCGCCCCGATCCCCTGACGCCCGAGGCCGGACGCCGGCCGCGCGCCCGCGCCTGCGGGCCCGGGGCGCCCGGAGCCCGAGGCGGGGCAGCCGGGGCCCGCCGACGAGGGGCAGGAGGTGGTGGAGGCCGAGCTGGTGCGCCCGGTCGAGGAGCGCGGGCCGCTCGACTCCCTGCTGATCGCGACCGGGAGGGCGATCGAGCCGTTCGCCCGGCTCGGCTGGCGCGGGGCGCGCGGGGTCGGCAGGAGGCTGGGCGTCAACCGGGCGGTCGAGCGGAGCGCCGACCGCGCCCTGGACCGCGCCCTCGACAGCGAGACGGTCGAGCGGGCCACGGAGCGCGTGCTGGAGAGCGAGGTCGTGGACCGCGTCTGGCAGCAGGTGCTGGAGAGCAGGCAGGCCCAGCAGCTCGTCGAGCGGGTGGCCGAGGCGCCCGAGGTCCGCTCGGCGATCACCTCGCAGGGGGTCGGGCTGCTCGAGGACCTGCGCCGCAGCGCGCGCGAAGCCACCCGCACGCTCGACGACGGCCTCGACCGCTTCGCGCGGCGCCTGTTCCGCAAGCCGCAGCGGCGCGAGCGGCCGATCTACGCCGGCGGCGCAACCCGCCTGCTGGCGCTGGGCCTCGACGCCGCGATCCTGAACGGGATCCTGCTGGCGATCGCAGCGCTGCTCACCGCGCTGATCAACAACGTCTTCGACACCGGCGACCAGGCGCAGGCGGTGACGATCGCGTTCGGCGTGTTCGCCTGGTTGGTCGCGGCCGCGGTCTACCTCGCCGTCTTCTGGACGCTCGCCGAGCGGACCCCGGGGATGACCTTCTTCGGCCTGCGGATCTTCGACGAGGTGGACGGCCGCGTCCCGCCCGCCCAGGACATCAGAAGGTTGATCGGCTTCATCATCGCGGCGATCCCGCTCGGCCTCGGCTTCCTCGGGGTCCTGACCGACGACCGGCGGCGCGGCTGGCAAGACCGCTTCGCCCGCACGCGTCGTCCTCTACGCCGATCCCGACATCGACCCCGGGGTGGACGAGACGGGGCACGTCGAGCGGCGGCCGTGACAGCTCGCCCGGAAGTCGTGCCTGTCACGCCCGAGCTGGTCCCCGGCGCTGCCCGCGCCGCGGCCGAGGGCTTCCTCGACAACGAGATCTGGGTCTGGATGCTGCGCGGCGACTGGCAGCGCCGCCGCCTGCTGCCGCGCCACTACCGCTGGATGATCAGGCGCGTCTACATGCCCCGGGGCGGGGCTTGGACCACGCCGGACACGGTCGGGGCCGCGCTCTGGTTCCCGCCGGGGACGCTCGAGCTGGGCCGCCGGGAGCGGCTCGCCGAGACGATCTCGCTCGCTGCCCGAGGGCGCCGGCTGCTTCCGGCGGGCGATGCGCTGGGAGGAGCTGATCGCGCGGCACCACCCGCGCGTGCCCCACTGGTACCTGCAGACCCTCTCGATCGCGCCCGCCGCCCAGCGCAGCGGCGCCGGCACCGCCCTGATCCGTCCCGGGCTCGAGCGCGCGGACGCCGAGGGCATGCCGCTGCTACCTCGAGACCCAGCGCAGCTCGAACATCCCCTTCTACGAGCGCTTCGGCTTCGAGCTCGTGGAGGAGGTCGGCCTCGAGGACTCCCCGCGGCTGTGGCTGATGTGGCGCTCGGAACCGGCGCTCGGGGTCGTAAACGCGC
Organism: uncultured Solirubrobacterales bacterium; assembly: GCA_963805235.1. GTDB lineage: Bacteria > Actinomycetota > Thermoleophilia > Solirubrobacterales > 70-9 > DASSYK01. The sequence goes on from CAWDTF010000007.1 coordinate 564,826, forward strand.
AGGCCGGGTCGCACGCGGCCGGGGAGTGCTGAGGCTCCCCCCGGTCCCGCGAGCGAGCCTTCCTGAGGGACTGCTGTACGAGGCGACGAGCGCGTTCGCCGCGCCCTGCATCCCGCTCGAGGTTCGGGTGCAGCGACGCCGCGCCAGTTGCCCGGGACGAGCGGCTCGACCCAGCGGGTCGACGGCAGCTCTTGCAGGCGTCGTGGCCGATGCTCGCCGCGTACCAGTCGACGAGCCGGGCGCCGTTGGCCGCGGCCTGCGTCGGCGAGCATCTGCGTTCAGCTCGCTGCTGCTTGTCGCGCAGGTAGCCGACGTCGCCGAACGGCGATCGGCATCTGCGGAAGCAGCCGTACCCGGTCTCGGGGAAGATCGCCGGGTAGTTGACGACGAAGATGCGCGCCAGCGGCGAGCGGGCGCGGATGCCGTCGAGCACCGCGTCGACCAGCGGCGCCGTCGCGTTGATCCGCTGCGCTGATCGCGTCGACGCCGTTGACGACGTACTTGTCCTGGCACGGCGTGGCCGAACGGGTTGCAGGTGATGCAGCTCTGCGCGATCTCCGAGAACCCGATGTCGTTGCCGCCGATCGTCATCGAGACGACCCGTGGTGTCGGAGTCCAGCGAGTTGAACTGCGGCGGGTTCGGGCCGTCGGGGTCGACGTCCTGCGGCTGCGTCATGTGGTCGTCTTCGCGCCGCTGCAGCTCGCGTCGCGCAGCGGCAGGCCGATGCCGCCGGCGCCGCGAGGCGGGTAGTTGTTGGACGACTTGAGGCGGCCGAGCGGCAGCACCGGGTTCGGGATCAGCGGGCCGGCGGCGTACGAGTCGCCGAGGGCGACGTAGTTGGCCCTGGCGGCCGCCGCAACCGCTAGGGTCGCCGCGATCGCGAGGGCGAGGGCCGCGAGCGCGAGCACGCGAGACGCGCAACCGCGCCGGGACGGTGGCCATGTCCATATGACTCTCCTCTCTCCGAGGCCCCGCGTCTCCCCTCGCCAGGGCCTATTCGCGGCGAGTCTATGCCCGGCGCCGCCTCTGTTCCACGGCTTGACTCACTCTTTACGGGCGCGCGAGATGGTCGGCACGAAGGCGAGGAGAGGAGCGACGATGCGGATCCTGTTGAGCACCGCCGCGGCCGTGACGGCCCTGGCGCTCGCGGGCTGTGGCGACGAGAGGCGACGGGAGCGGAGGGGGGAGCGGCGGCTACGGCGCTCCCCCGGCACGACCGCCACGGACCAGGAGCAGACCACGACCGCCACGGACCAGGAGCCGGCCGGCGGCGCGGGTCAGGCGCAGCCCGGGACCGAGATCAAGGTCTCTGGATCCGACTACGGCCGGATCCTCTTCGACGGCTCGGACCAGGCCATCTACCTGTTCGAGAAGGAGCGAGGCGCGTACAGCGAGTGCTACGGCGAGTGCGCGGAGGCCTGGCCGCCCGTGCTCACCGAGGGCGAGCCGGTCGCCTCAGGCGGCGCCGACCAGGGCCTGCTCGGCACGACCGAGCGCGACGACGGCTCCACCCAGGTGACCTACGGCGGCCACCCGCTCTACTACTACGTGGACGATCCGAAGGGCGAGGTGCTCTGCCAGAACGTCGAGGAGTTCGGGGGCCTCTGGCTGGTGGTGGCGCCGGACGGCGAGGCGGTGCGCTGAGCGGGGACGCGCCGCGCTCAGTCCTCGCCCAGCCGCTCCTCGGCCTCGCTCCACGAGCCCGGGGGCACGCGCAGCGCGATGTCGCCGTGGCCCCACTCGTCGAGAGGCCAGTCGGCGGTCAGAACCGCCTCTACGCCGGTGTCGGTGAGCTGCTGGCGCCAGGCGCGGGCGGCCTCGAGGTCGCCGAAGTCGCGGACCACGTCCCAGTCGTCGAAGCGCGGATCGCTGACGTGCAGCTCGGCCAGGCCGTCCGGGTGGCGCGGGCCCGCTGCCGTCCTGAAGACACCCTTGATGCGGTCGCCGAGGCCCACCGGCCGGGCGACGCTCAGTCGGCCGAGCTCGACGCGCTCGATCATCTGCGGGGTACCGGGCGGTCGCCGGGGCCCGTCTCGGTCCCCTCGATCGCGTCGACCACGTCCATCCCCTCGACGACCTCGCCGAAGACGGTGTGCTTGCCGTCGAGCCAGGCGGCGGACTGCGTGGTGACGATGAAGAACTGCGAGCCGTTGGTGTTCGGGCCGGCGTTGGCCATCGCCAGCGCGCCGCGCACGACCTTGTGGTCGTTGAACTCGTCCTCGAAGGTGTAGCCCGGGCCGCCGGTGCCGGTCCCCTCCGGGCAGCCGCCCTGGACCATGAAGTCCTGGATGACCCGGTGGAAGATCAGCCCGTCGTAGAAGCCGTCGGCGGCAGCGTGCGGAAGTTCTCGACGGTCTTCGGCGCGTCCTCGTCGAAGAGCTCGAAAATGATCGCGCCGGCATTGGTGTGAAGGGTGGCGTGGGACATGGCGGCGAACACTAGCGCGACATCGGCCCCGCTCCCGTGTTTGTAGAGATGGAGGTCCAAACGATGCTGACGAGAAGGTCGACACTGATCGCGGTGCCGCAGCGGCGGCGCTGCTCATCCCGGCCGCTCTCGCGCCGGCGGCGCAGGCGGGCACGCAGGTGCGCCAGTTCGAGGCCTTCGGGATCACCTCGACGGGCCCGGGGCGAACTCGCCGCGCATCGGCGACATGGCCCTCAACTTCGTCTTCAAGAACAAGCGCGCCGGCGGCAAATACACGCCGCGCCGGCTGACCCGGGTCCGCTTCTCGGAGCTCCCGCTGAGATGCCAGGAGCCTGGCGGCCCCTCCTCGCCGAGCGCCCGGCTCACGGCCGACCTGGCAACGGACGTCAAGGTCGCCAAGGCGAAGCCGCCCCGCGCGGACAACCCGAAGCCGAACCGCTACGCCTTCCGCTTCGCGTGGGATTTCGGCGGCTTCGCGACCGGGTACTTCAACGGCACGATTGACAAGACCAACGGCAAGGGCTGGCCCCGGGCGCACGGCAAGTTCGGGATCGAGCGCTACGACTTCCCGCCGCCGGGCCCGACCCACTGCGCCACGAGCTTCCAGGGCTGGTCCGCCAAGACGCAGTGCAAGCGCCCCGGCCAGTCCGGCGACCTGCCGCTCTGCCGCTTCGACTGAGCCGCGCGCCGGCCCAGCCGGCCGGCTACCCCGCGCCGATCGGCCCGTAGGGCTCGTCGTCCGGCATCCACGGCTTGCGCCAGCCGCCGTAGCCCTGGGTCAGGTGCGAGGCGCTCTCGGGGCCCCAGCTCCCCTTCGGGTAGCTCTCGAGGTTGCACGGCCGGTCGATCAGGGGCTGGACGATCCGCCAGGTCTCCTCGACCATGTCCATGCGGGAGAAGAGCTCCGGCTTGCCGGCGATCGCGTCGGACAGGAGCCGCTCGTACGGCGTCGGCTGCTCGCCCACCTGCTGGGCGAAGAGCAGGTCGAGGTGGACGCGGCGCAGCGCCTCTTCGCCCGGCTGCTTGGCCTCCATCAGCACGGAGGCGCCCGCCTTCGGGTCGATCCTGAAGATGATCTCGTCCGCCTGCGGCACCGGCCGGTCGCCGATGCCGAGGGCCGGCGGGCTCTCGAGCATGACCCGGATCTCGGTCAGCTTCGTCGCCATCGCCTTGCCCGCGCGGATGAAGAAGGGCGTGTTCGCCCAGCGCCAGTTCTGTGCCTCGAGGCGCAGCGCGACGAAGGTCTCCGTGGTCGAGTCGGGGGCGACGCCCTCGATCTCGCGGTAGCCCTCGTACTGGCCGCGGACGTAGCGGCCGGGGTCGGCCGCGTGGATCGAGCGGAAGAAGTCGAGCTTGCGGTCGCGGATCGGGTCCGGCTCGGCGCCGCCGGACGGCGCCTCCATTCCCGTCAGGGCGAGGAGCTGAAGCAGGTGGTTCTGGACGACGTCCCGCAGGGCGCCGACCTTGTCGTAGAAGGCGCCGCGGTCCTCTACGCCGAAGTTCTCGGCCATCGTGATCTGGACGGAGTCGATGTAGCTGCGCTTCCAGATCGGCTCGAACAGGGAGTTCGCGAAGCGCAGGTAGGAGATGTCCATCACGGGCTCCTTGCCGAGGAAGTGGTCGATCCGGTAGATCTGAGGCTCGGTCAGCACCTCCAGGAGCTGGCGCTGGAGCTCGCGGGCGGACTCGAGCGAGTCGCCGAAGGGCTTCTCCAGCACGACCCGCGCGCGGTCGGTGAGGCCGGCGTTGCCGAGCTGCTGCACGACCGGCGCGAAGAGGGAGGGCGGGGTCTCCAGATAGAAGACGGCGTACTCGTACTCGCCCATCTCGTTGCCGAGCCGGGTGAAGGTGCCGGCGTCTCCGTAGTCCCCCGTGATGTAGCTCATCCGCTTCTCGAGCCGGTCGAGGATCTTCTCGTCCACGTCCTCGATGCTGTTGCTCACCGCCTCGCGCACGTGCTTGCAGAGGTCCTCGTAGGTCCACGAGTCGCGGGCCACCCCGATGATCCGCACGTCGAGCGCGCCACGGCGCTCAAGCCGGTACAGCGACATCAGGGTCATCTTCTTCGCCAGGTCCCCGGTGATGCCGAAGATCACCAGCACTTCACCCTTCGGCGCGGGCGGGGCGTGGAGGCTGCGGGAGGGATCGAGGTGGCCGGTCTCCGCCATACAGGCCCGCACCGTATACACAAGCGCCGCCGCGCTTAGGATGGCCCCGACCGAGGACACGGACGCGGACACGAGGAGGAGCTGGATGAGCTCGCAGCTTGGGATGGTCGGGCTGGGCCGGATGGGGGCGAACATCGTCCGGCGGCTGATGCGCGCCGGGCACGAGTGCGTCGTCTACGACGTCAATCCCGACGCGGTCAAGGACCTCGCGGACGAGGGCGCGATCGGCGTCTCCTCCCTGGCCGAGATGGCCGAGAAGCTCGACGCCCCGCGCTCGGTCTGGGTGATGGTCCCGGCGGGCGAGATCACCGAGAAGACCGTCGCCGGCGTCGCCGACGCGCTCTCGTCAGGCGACGCGATCATCGACGGCGGCAACACGCACTACCACGACGACATCCGCCGCTCGAACGAGCTCGCCGAGCGGGGCATCGACTACATCGACTGCGGCACCAGCGGCGGGGTCTGGGGCCTCGAGCGCGGCTACTGCCTGATGATCGGCGGCCCCGACGGCGCCGTCGAGCGCCTCGACCCGATCTTCGCGGCGGTCGCGCCGGGCATCGGCGAGATCGACCGGACCCCCGGCCGCGGCGGCGACCCCTCGCCCTCCGAGCAGGGCTACCTCCACTGCGGGCCCGCCGGCGCGGGCCACTTCGTGAAGATGGTCCACAACGGCGATCGAGTACGGGCTGATGGCCGCCTACGCCGAGGGCCTCAACATCATCCGCAACGCCGACGCGGGCAAGCAGAGGCGCGACGCGGACGCCGAGACGGCCCCGCTGGAGCACCCCGAGCACTACCAGTACGAGATAGACGTGGCCGAGGTGGCCGAGGTCTGGCGGCGCGGCAGCGTCGTCGCCTCCTGGCTGCTCGACCTCGCCGCGTCGGCCCTGCACGCCTCGCCGCAGCTCGAGGAGTTCGGCGGCCGCGTCTCCGACTCCGGCGAGGGCCGCTGGACCTCGCTCGCCGCGATCGAGGAGGGCGTCCCGGCGCCGGTGCTGACCACGGCGCTCTACGAGCGCTTCTCCTCGCGCAACCTCGACGAGTTCGCGAACAAGGTGCTCTCGGCGATGCGCAAGGAGTTCGGCGGGCACGACGAGAAGCCGGCGTGAGCGGCCCGCCGCCGCAGAGGTCGGCGTGAGCGGCCTCCACAAGCTGATCGTCCTCGACGACGAGGCCGCGGTCGCGCGCCGCGGCGCCGAGCTGATCGCAGAGGCCGCGCGGCGAGGCGGTGGCCGCGCACGGCGACTTCGCGATGGCCGCGAGCGGCGGCCACACGCCCTGGGCGATGTACGGGCAGCTCGAGGAGCAGGAGCTGCCCTGGGCCGACACCGCGATCTACCAGGTCGACGAGCGCATCGCCCCGGCCGGCTCCCCGGAGCGCAACCTCACCCACCTGATCGCGGCGCTCTCGATCGGCGCCCAGGGCTCGCTGCGCCCGATGCCGGTGGACGGCGACGACCCCGAGCAGGGCGCCGCCCGCTACGCGGAGGTGCTCCCGGCGGCGCTCGAGCTGATCCACCTCGGCCTCGGGCCCGACGGCCACACCGCCTCCCTCGTCCCCGGCGACCCCGTGCTCGACGTGACCGACCGGCGCGTCGCCGTCACCGGGCGCCCGTACCAGGGCACCCACCGGATGACCCTCACCTATCCGGTCCTGGCGGAGGCGAAGCGCCTGCTCTGGATCGTCACCGGGGAATCCAAGCGCGATCCCCTCGCGAAGCTGCTCGCAGGCGATGCCTCGATACCCGCCGGCCGCGTCGAGGCGACCGAGTCCGTGGTCCTCGCCGACCGCGCCGCGGCGCCGTCCTCCTAGCGCACAACCGGCTTGAAGGTTTTCGCTTTGACCAGGCAGCGGCGGGCGTTCTTGTCCTTGCGGCGGCAGCTCTTGATCTTCTTCTTGCGCTTCTCGGGCAGGCCACCCGCGGCCTTGGCCCAGAGGCTGAAGGCGAAGTCGCCGAAGTAGGTCCCGGACGTCACCTCGCAGCCGTCGCTGTCGATGCGGCAGGCGCCGTGGCTGACCACCGAGTTCAGCAGGCCGCCTGCCGAGGACCCAGCCGCCGCCGCTCGAGCCCCCCTGCTGGTGGCAGGGCCCCGCCTTGAGGGCGCCGGTGAACTTCTCGAAGCCCTGGAAGGGGCTGTCGCAGAGGATCAGGCGCTGGCCGTCGTAGAAGGCCGGCGGGTCAGCCGGGTAGCCGAAGACCTTGAAGCGCTTGCCCTTAAGTCGCTGCCGGGCCGGTTGAAAGCTGACGCCGCGGGCGCCGAGCGCGTCCTGGATCTGGCCGGTCGGGCCGGCCGCGAGGTTGATCGCGCCGACGTCGAAGGAGATGTCCCCCTCGAAGGCCCAGATGCCGGGGGCGCGGAGCTTCATCGCCGGGTAGGTCCCGAACGGGCGGGCGTTGTTGCGGTAGCCCGGGACGAAGGCGACGTTCGTCGCCCACTGCGGGCCCGCGGCGGTGGGAGAGACCACGCAGTGGCCCGCGGTCAGGATCAGGTTGCGTGTGAAGGAGCGCACGACTGTCGCCGAGCAGCTCGCATCGTCCGGCGCGAAGGTGACGAACAGGCGGCCATGGATCCGCTCGGGATAAGCGGTGTCGTTCGCCGGGTCGGTTTCGATGTCGGGCGGCTGCGCCGCGGCGCTCGCCAGCGGGCTGGGCTCGTCACCGGCGGCCGCGGGGGCCGTCAAGCGGCTCGGCCTCGCGCATGCGTTCGGCGGTCCAGTAGTGGCGGACCTACGCGGGATCCTGGGGAACGGGGTGGGCGGCGAGCCGGTCCGGGGTTGCGCCGCGCGCGACGTCGCCCGGTGTGGCGGCGGCGGGCGCGACGAGCCATAAGCCGAGGGCCATAGCAGCAGCCGCTGTTGTCGCCATGCGACCCATCGCTTCGACACTAACCCGGGGACAAGAGGCTCGGAGCGGTCAGCTCAGTCGGGCGTCCACGGCTCGCGGCGCGGGATCCAGCGCGGCACGGCGCGCTTGTAGGCGGCGTACTCGGCGCCGAACCGGCGCTCGAGCCCCGGCTCCTCGATCGGCGGCATGTAGATCGCGTTGATGGTGGCGAAGGCCGCGAGCTCGATCAGGATCGCGACGGAGCCGAGAACCAGGCCCTGGCCGAGCAGGACCAGGCCGACCCCGGTGATCATCGGGTTGCGGACCCGCCGGTAGGCCCCGACCACGACCAGTTGCAGGGTCGGGTCCCAGGGGGCGAGCGTCCCCTCGCCGACTGAGGCGAACAGGCGGATCGTCTCGACGGCGAGCCGGAGGCCGGCCGCCAGCGCCAGTGCCCCCGCGGCGATCACCACCGCCGCGGCCGCGGTGGGGAGCCCGAAGCCGGGGTCGACGCCTCCGATCGCGACCAGCAGAGCCGGGATCGCGATCGCCACCGTCGCGGGCAGGGGGCCGATCGCGCGCAGTTGTCGCCAGGGGCCTGGGCGCCGCTCAGGCACGCTCGACGGATTCGCCGCGGCCGACGATCACCTCGGAGACCATCGCGGCCGGGAAGAGGCCGTGGTCGACGACTCCCGGAACGGCCTCCAGAGCGGCGGCGAGCCCGGCCGGGTCCTCGACGTCGCAGAGCATGTCGGCGATCACGCCGCCGTCGGGGCTGGGGGGCGTGTCGCGGCCGGATCTCGACAGGCCCAACCTCGTCGCCGAGGCGGCGCAGCGTCGAGGCGAGCCCGTAGGCCGCCAGCTCCAGCGGGATCGGCGCCCCGATCCGCTCCACCGGCTTGGTCGAGTCGGCGATCACGACGAAGCGCTCAGCCGTCGCGGCGACGATCTTCTCGCGGGTGTGCGCTCCGCCGCCGCCCTTGACGAGCCAGCGGTCGGGCGCGATCTGGTCGGCGCCGTCAATGGCGAGGTCGAGCCGCTCCAGCGTGTCGAACGCCTCGACGGGGATGCCCAGCTCGCGCGCCTGATCCTCCGTGGCGACCGAGGTCGCGACGCAGCGCAGGTCGCTCAGCCCCCGCGCCGCGATCGCCGGCAGCAGCAGCGCGACGGTCGATCCGGTGCCGAGTCCGAGCGTCATCCCGCTCTCGACCAGCTCCGCCGCGGCCTCCGCCGCGACCCGCTTCTCGGTGTCGAGGTCCAGGTCGTTCACGTCGCCCGCGCAATCTAGTCGTAGGATCGGAGTCGAGGATGCCAGGAGAGCCAGCCCCGATCCCCACCGGAGACGCAGTCGGCGCCGAGGACATCGACCGCCTCTGCATCAACACGATCCGGACGCTGTCCATAGACGCGATCCAGAAGGCGAACTCGGGCCACCCGGGGACGCCGATGGCGCTGGCGCCGCTCGCCTACACCCTCTGGCAGAAGTTCCTGCGCTTCGACCCCGAGAACCCGATCTGGCCGAACCGCGACCGCTTCGTCCTTTCCGCGGGCCACGCCTCGATGCTGCTCTACTCGCTGCTCTTCCTGGCGGGGGTGAAGGCGGTGGATCCCGACTACGAGGTCGTCGGCGACCCCTCGGTCAGCCTCGACGACATCGAGCGCTTCCGCCAGCTCGACTCGCGGACCCCCGGCCACCCCGAGTACCGCTGGACGTCGGGCGTCGAGACCACGACGGGCCCGCTGGGCCAGGGGATCGCGACCAGCGTGGGGATGGCGATCGCCTCGAAGTGGCAGGCGGCGCACTTCAACCGCCCCGGCTTCGAGCTCTTCGGCTACGACGTCTACGCGATCGCGGGCGACGGCTGCCTGATGGAGGGCGTCTCGCACGAGGCGGCCTCGATCGCCGGCCACCAGCGCCTCGACAACCTCTGCTGGCTCTACGACAACAACCACATCACGATCGACGGGCACACCGATCTCACCTACGAGGACGACGTCCCCACCCGCTTCGAGGGCTACGGCTGGAACGTCACCCGGATCGAGGACGCCAACGACATCGCGCAGATCGAGACCGCGCTGAAGAACTTCGCCGACGAATCCGAGCGGCCGACCCTGATCGTCGTGGACTCGCACATCGGCTACGGCTCGCCGCACAAGGTGGACACCGCCGCCGCCCACGGCGAGCCGCTCGGGGAGGAGGAGGTGCGCGAGACCAAGCGCGCCTACGGCTGGCCCGAGGACGCGCAGTTCCTCGTCCCCGACGGCGTGCGCGAGCACTTCGCCGAGGGCATCGGCAAGCGCGGGCGCCGAGCTCCGGGGCGCCTGGGAGAAGCTCTTCGCCTCCTACCGGGAGTCCGAGCCCGAGCTCGCCGCCCAGCAGGAGGCGATGCAGCGCCGCGAGCTGCCCGACGGCTGGGACGCCGACATCCCCAGCTTCGAGCCCGGCGAGAAGGGGATGGCGACCCGCAAGGCCTCGAACGCGGTCGAGAACGCCGTGGCGAAGCGCGTCCCCTGGCTGCTCGCCGGCTCGGCCGACCTGACGGGATCGACCTCGGTCGGCCTCGACGGCGAGGCGGCGTTCGAGCCCGCATCGCGCGCGGGCCGCCAGATCCACCTCGGCGTGCGCGAGCACGAGTCGGCCGCGATCTCGAACGGGCTCTCCCTATCGAAGCTGCGGCCGCTCTGGTCCACCTACCTGACCTTCTCGGACTACGCGCGGCCCGCGATCCGGCTCTCGTCCCTGATGGAGCTGCCCGTGATCCACGTCTTCACGCACGACTCGATCGGCCTCGGCGAGGACGGCCCGACCCACCAGCCGGTCGAGCAGCTCTCCTCCCTGCGCGCGATCCCGGGCCTCGACGTGATCCGCCCGGCCGACGCCAACGAGACGGCGGTCGCCTGGCGCGTGGCGATGGACCGCACCCACCAGCCCGTCGCGCTGGTGCTGACCCGCCAGGACGTGCCGATCATCGACCGCTCCCGCTACGCGTCCGCCGACGGGGTCCGCCGGGGCGGCTACGTGCTCGCCGATCCCGAGGGAGGCGACCCGGAGGTGATCCTGCTCGCGACCGGCAGCGAGGTCGCGCTGGCCCTGGAGGCCCACGAGAAGCTGGTCGCCGACGGCGTCCGCTCGCGCGTGGTCAGCCTCCCCTGCTGGGAGCTCTTCGAGCGCCAGGAGCAGGCCTACCGCGACGAGGTCCTGCCGCCCGCGGTCAAGGCCAGGGTCTCCGTCGAGGAGGGGTCTACCCTGGGGTGGGACCGGTTCGTCGGCGAAGATGGAGTCCGCATCGGCATGCACACGTTCGGCTCCTCGGCGCCGCTCAAGGACGTACTGACCAAGTTCGGATTCACCCCCGACAAGGTGGCCGAGGCCGCGAAGGAGGTTCTCGAAAGATGAAGCCCACGAAGCAGCTCCACGACCTCGGCCAGAGCATCTGGCTCGACTACATCACCCGCGAGATCCTCGACGACGGCACGCTCGAGGGCTACATCCGCGAGCTCGACGTCACCGGCCTGACCTCGAACCCGACCATCTTCGACAAGGCCGTCAGCGGCGGCCACGCATACGACGAGCAGATCAACGAGCTGCGCGAGCAGGGCCTCGAGCCCGAGCCGCTCTTCTTCGGGCTGGCGATCTCCGACCTGCAGCGCGCCGCCGACCTCTTCCGGGGCGCCTACGAGGCCAGCGACACCGTGGACGGCTACGTCTCGCTCGAGGTCTCGCCGAAGCTCGCCTTCGACACCGAGGGCACGATCGCGCAGGCGGCCGAGCTGCACGAGCGCGGCCAGCGGGACAACATCTTCATCAAGATCCCCGGCACGCCCGAGGGCCTGCCCGCCATCGAGGAGTCGATCTTCGCCGGCGTCCCGATCAACGTGACGCTGCTGTTCGACCGCGAGCAGTACCTCGCCGCCGCCGAGGCCTACATGCGGGGGATCGAGCGCCGGATCGAGGCGGGCCTCGACCCCGACGTCCGCTCCGTCGCCTCGATCTTCATGAGCCGCTGGGACGTCGCCGTCGCCGACGAGGTGCCGGCCGGGTTGAAGAACACGCTCGGGATCGCGATCGGCAAGCGCGCCTACGCCGCCTACCGCGAGCTGCTCGACTCCGAGCGGATGCAGAAGCTCGAGAGCGAGGGCGCGCGCCCGCAGCGCCTGCTGTGGGCCTCGACCGGGACCAAGGATCCCGAGGCCTCGGAAACCCTCTACATCGAGGCCTTCGCCTCGCCCAACACGGTCAACACGATGCCGGAGAAGACGCTGCTCGCCTTCGCCGACCACGGCGAGGTCGGCGAGCCGATGCCCGCCGACGGCGGCGACGCCGAGGAGGTCCTCGCGAAGTTCGCCGAAGCCGGGATCGACGTCTCCGCCCTCGCTGAGAAGCTTCAGAAGGACGGCGCCGAGATCTTCGTCAAGTCGTGGAACGACATGGTCGACTCGATCTCCCAGGAGGCCGAGAAGCTGGCGTCCAAGAGCTAGACATCCCGGCCGCCCCGGGCTAACGTGGCGGCGAACCGACCGGGGAGAAGGATGCGCGTCAAGGGAGTTGCCGCAGGTCTGCTGTCCTCGCTCGCTGCGCTGGCGCTGCCCGCCGCCGCGGGCGCGGCGACGATCACGCCAAACGCCTTCGGCGACGATTTCGCCGCAAACGGAACGTGCTCCCTGCGCGAGGCCGTGAGCCTGGCGAACGCCGACCTGACGAGTTTCCAGGGGTGCACCGTCTCCGCTGACGAGGATGCGGACACGATCCAGCTGGCCCCGGGCCAGACCTACACCCTGGCCCTGCCCGGAGTGGAAAACGCGAACGCGAGCGGGGACCTCGACATTCTCAACGAGCCGCTCACGATCGAGTCCGCCGGGCCGAGCCGGGCCACGATCTTCGCCAACGGCGCCGTCACCGGCGACCGCGCGATCGACGTCGACGACCAGGTCAGCCCCACGGGCGGCGTCACGGCCAACCTCACCGACGTGGACATCAGCGGCGGCGACGACACCGCCGGCGCCGGCGGAGGCGCGATCCGCCATAACTTCGGACTGCTCAACGTCACCCGCTCGAGGATCAGCGGCAACAACTCCACGGGCGGCGGCGGCGCCGTGCTGCGCCTCGACGGCTCCGCCTCGCTGATCGAAACCGTGATCACGGGCAACACCGGTGGGGGCAGCGCGATCTTCCAGGAGTTCGGCAACCTCTCGCTCGTCCGGAGCGCGATCACCGGCCACGCGGCGGAAAGCGTGTTCGACGGCGGCGGCGCGATCGTCAAGCAGAGCCTCACAAGCGGGACCCTGACGATTCACAACTCGACGATCAGCGGCAACTCGGCGAAAGCGGGCGGGGGCGGGCTCTGGGTCCTCGGCGGCGGGATCACGACGATTCTGAACTCGACGATCGCCGGCAACACCGCCGACGCCGACGGGGGGGACCGCAAGCGGGCGACGGCGGCGGCATCCTGGTCACCGGCGGGACGGTCAACGTCGCCAGCTCGATCATCGCCGACAACGCCGACGGCTCGTCGGCCGGCAACGTCCATCCGGACTGCTCCGGAACCCTGAGCAGCGGCGCCTACAACCTGATCGAGGCCGTCACCGGGTGCACCGGGCTCGACCTCACCGACATCATCGGCCAGGATCCCGACCTGAACCCGCTGTCGGGCGGTGACTTCCCCACCCACAGCTACTCGGCCGGGGCTCCCGCCGACAACGCCGGCAATCCCGTCGCCATCGGGAGCGGGTATCCCTACTGCCTTACGAGCGACCAGCGCGGTCTCCCCCGCGATGACTCGGTCAGCCGCTGCGACATCGGCGCCTACGAGCGCCAGCCCCCGGTGCTGGACCCGATCGGTGACAAGTCGGTTCAGCTCGGCAGCACCCTCGCCTTCAGCGTGACCGCGACCGACTCGGACGTCGGCGACGTCCTCACCTACGCCGGCCTCAACCTGCCCGCGGGTGCGTCGCTGAGCCCTGCGGGCGCCTTCCAATGGACGCCGACCCCGGCCCAGGTGGGCAGCTTCCCCGGCGTCACGTTCAACGCACTCGACGGCAGCCTCGCGGACGGCGAGAACATCACGATCACCGTCACCGCGCCACCTCAGCAGGGCGGCGGCACCACGGGCACGCGGGAGCACGGCCACGACACCGAAGAAGTGCAAGAAGGGCCGCAAGCTGAAGCAGGGGAAGTGCGTGAAGAAGCGCGAAGAAGCGCAAGAAGAAGCGCTGATCGAGTCCCCGCCAGGGGGCACAACGAGCGGATAGCCTGCCCAGCGATGGCCGCGGATAGACCGCCGGATCTGTGCAGCGCCAGGCCTGGAAGGCGCTGGAGGCGCACCACGCCGAGATCAGCGGGCACCACCTGCGCGAGCTGTTCGCCGAGGACCCTGACCGCGGGACGCGCCTGACCGCCGAGGGCGCCGGCCTTCACCTCGACTACTCGAAGAACCGCGTCACCGACGAGACCCTGGGGCTGCTGGCCGAGCTCGCGCGCGAGCGCGGGGTGGAGGAGCGCCGCGACGCGATGTTCGCGGGCGAGCACATCAACGTCAGCGAGGACCGGGCCGTGCTGCACGTCGCGCTGCGGATGCCGCGCGAGCGCTCGCTGATCGTGGACGGGGTGGACGTGGTCAAGGAGGTGCACGAGGTGCTCGACCGGATGGGCGCCTTCGCCGAGCGGGTGCGCTCGGGCGAGTGGACCGGCCACACCGGCAAGCCGATCCGCAACGTGGTCAACGTCGGCATCGGCGGCTCGGACCTCGGCCCGGTGATGGCCTACGAGGCGCTGCGGCACTACTCCCGCCGCGAGATGACGTTCCGCTTCGTCTCCAACGTGGACGGCACCGACTTCGCCGAGAAGACCATGGATCTCGACCCGGCCGAGACCCTGTTCGTGATCTCCTCGAAGACCTTCACGACGCTGGAGACCATGACCAACGCCCAGACCGCCCGCCTCTGGGCGCTGGCCGGGCTCGGCGGCGACGAGGCGGCGGTCGCGAAGCACTTCGTCGCGGTCTCGACCAACGCCGAGGAGGTGTCGAAGTTCGGGATCGACACCGACAACATGTTCGGCTTCTGGGAATGGGTGGGCGGGCGCTACTCGATGGACTCCGCGATCGGCCTCTCGACGATGCTGGCGATCGGGCCCGAGGGCTTCGCCGACATGCTCGGCGGCTTCCACGCGATGGACGAGCACTTCCGCACTGCCCCGCTGGAGTCGAGCCTGCCGGCGCTGCTGGGCATGCTGGCGGTCTGGTACGGCAACTTCTTCGGCGCCCAGACGTCCGCGGTGCTGCCCTACGACCAGTACCTGCACCGCTTCCCCGCCTACCTGCAGCAGCTCACGATGGAGTCAAACGGCAAGCACGTCACGCTTGACGGCGCCCGCGTGGACTACGTGACCGGCGCGGTCTACTGGGGCGAGCCGGGGACGAACGGACAGCACAGCTTCTACCAGCTGATCCACCAGGGCACGCGACTGATCCCCTGCGACTTCATCGGCTTCATGCGGACGCTGCACCCGCTCGGCGAGCACCACGACCTGCTGATGTCGAACGTCTTCGCCCAGCCCGAGGCGCTCGCCTTCGGCAAGACCGCGGAGCGAGGTCCGCGCGGAGGGCACGCCGGAGGCGGTCGTGCCCCACCGCGTGATGGAGGGCAACCGCCCCTCGAACGTGATCCTGGCCGAGCGCCTGACGCCGCGCACCCTCGGCACCCTCGTCGCCCTCTACGAGCACTCGCGTCTTCACCCAGGGCGCGATCTGGGGCATCGACTCCTTCGACCAGTGGGGGGTCGAGCTGGGGAAGGTCCTGGCGAAGAAGATCATCCCCGAGCTCCAGTCCGCGACCGAGCCAGAGCTGGCCCACGACAGCTCGACCAACGCCCTGATCCGCCGCTACCGCTCCCACCGCGGACGGTGATTCCAGCGGGCAGCTCCGGGCCGGCCCCCGGTGCCGTCAGGCGACCCTTTTGGGACGTCCACCGAGCCTATGGCCTCGGTGGACGTCCAGAGGTGCGTTCAGCCTCCGGGTGTTGAGCCGCCGGTAGGTCTTGCGGTTCCGCTTGTAAAGCTCGAGGAAGCTCTCGAACTGGCGGTCGTGGACCGCCCTCGCCGCGGGGTCGGGCGCGTAGGTCGCCTCGATCGGGACCGCCGCCGCGATGTCTGACGGCTCCATCTCGCCGAGGGCGAGGAAGCCGGAGAGAGCCGCGCCGCGGGCGTTGGCGTAGCGGGGGTCGCCGACCTGGCCGACCTCGACGCCGAGGACGTCGGCGAAGATCTGGCACCAGGTGGCCGACTGGGCGCCGCCGCCGATGAAGTTGAGCCGCTCGAAGGCGCCGCCCGCGAAGCGCTCGACGTAGGGGCGCACCCAGCGCAGGTTGTAGGCGATGCCCTCCATCACGGCGCGGGCGTAGTGGCCGCGGGTGGTGGTCAGCGATTGGTTGAAGAAGGCGCTGCGGGTGAAGTGGTCCTCGGCGGGGGCGTGCACGCCGTTGACCCAGGGGGTGAAGACGAGGCCGTCGCTGCCGGGCGGGACGGCCGCCGCCAGCCGCTCGAGCCGCTCGAAGGCGTCGTCGGGCGGCGCCGGGCCCTCCGGGCTCGCGGCGTCGTAGAGGAGGTTGTCCTTGAGCAGCTCGAGGCAGCGTCCGGCCGGCCCCTGCTCTGCGGAGACCTGCAGGCGCCCGGGCAGCGCGGCCGGCATCGTCGCGAGCTGGTGGCGCAGGTCGGTGCGCTTGCGGGGCGAGAGGCAGGCGAGCCAGGAGGTCGTGCCGACGACGAAGTAGCCCTCGCGCTCCCGCGCGATCCCCGCACCGATCGTCGCCGCCTGCGTGTCCATCAGGCCGCTGAGGACCGGGGTGCCGGACCGCAGGCCGAGCGCTGCGGCCGCCTCCCCGGTCAGCTCGCCCACGACCGCGCCGACGGGAAGCAGCTCGGGCATCTTCTCGCGGTCCACGCCGGCCCAGCGCAGCAGCGCGTCGTCGTAGCGGACCGCCTCCACATCGCGGTTGTCGGTGAGCCAGTAGGGCCAGATCGTCGCGTAGGAGGCCGCCGCCCGGCCGGTCATGCGGAGGTTGAGGAAGTCCGAGGGCTCCAGGAAGTCGGCCGTCTCGGCATAGACCTCGGGGCGGTCGTGCTTGATGTGGAGGACGTGGCCGAGGCCGTCAATCCCGGCGAGGACCGGGGCCCCCGCGGTCAGCCTGATCCAGCGGGCCACCTTGCGCGGGGAGTAGCCGGAAACGCGCACCGGCCCCCCGGCCATCTCCCTGACGTGGCGCCCCCCGCGGGTGTCCATCCAGGAGATCGCGTTGCAGAGCGCCCGTCCGGATTCATCCACCGGCACGGTGACCGCCCACTGCGTCGTGGCCCGGACAGCGATCACGTCCTCCGGGGCGACGCCCGAGGCCTCGACCGCATCGCGGCCGGCCGCCGACGCGGCCGCCCACCATCCCTCGGGATCCTGCTCGGCGCCGCCGCCGGGCAGGTGGGTCATGCCGATCTCGCGGATGCCCGTCCCTGAGATCGCGCCGTGGCGCGAGACGACCGCGGCCTTCGCGGCGCTCGTCCCCATGTCGAGGGCGAGTATGTGCCGCTCGGCCGCCGCGCTCATCGCGGCCCGCTCACTCCCCGGGCGCGGGGGTCATCGTCGCGTCGAGGAAGGCGACCATCAGGTCGCCCGGCGCCGGGCCGCCGGCGCCGCCGCCGTACAGCGCGCCGCTCTTGGCCGGGGCGTCGGGCGGGTCCTTGGCGTAGGCGACCGCGTCGCGCAGATCCTTCGCGAACTGCTCCATCACGCCGGGCGCCGTGTTCGGCCGGGTGACGCAGAAGTGCAGGCCGTCGGGCTTCTGGCAGCCGTTCATCCGCCAGCCGCGCTCCTGGAGCGCGTCGTTCAGGTGCCAGACGTCGAGCTCGTCGGAGCCGAAGGCGACCATGAAGGGCGAGTCCCCGAAGCGGCGCAGCTCGGGAATCCCGTCCACGGTCGCGCGCAGCTCGTCGGCGGAGCGGACGATCGGCTCGGCCAGCTCGAGGTAGCCGGTCTCGCCGAGGCCGACCATCGCGGCCCAGGTCGCGGCGATCAGCCCGCCCGAGCGGCTGCCGGCGATGCCCGGGGAGGCGTAGACGCCGCCGGGCCACTCGGTGTAGACGAAGTACTGCTTGTGCCGGAGATCGGGATTCCGGTAGAGCAGCACCCCGGTCCCCTTCGGCGCGTAGCCGTACTTGTGGGTGTCGGCGGTGATCGAGGTGACTCCGGGCAGGCGGAAGTCCCAGGGCGGCAGCTCGCGGCCGAGCCGCTCGGCCCAGGGCAGGATGAAGCCGCCGAGGCAGCCGTCCACGTGCAGTCCGATGTCGTGTTCCAGCGCCAGCTCGGAGAGCTCGGGCAGGGGGTCGATGACGCCGTGCGGGTAGGTGCCCGCGGAGCCGACGAGCGCGACCGTGTTGGGGCCGATCAGCTCGGTGATCGCGTCCACGTCGCCGCGGAAGCCCTCGTCCAGCGGGGCGTGGACGATCTTCACGCCGAGGTAGTGCGCCGCCTTGTCGAGCGCGACGTGGGCGCTGACGGGCATCACGACCTCGGGTTCCGTGATCCCCTTCTCGCGGCCGCGGTCGCGGTAGACGAGCATCGCCTCGAACAGGCCCTCGGAGCCGCCGAAGGTCAGGACCCCGCAGGGAGCGTCGCCCTCGCCCTGCGCCGCGTCCGCGTTGAAGAGGCCGAGCGCCATCGCCAGGACCTCGCCCTCGAGCTTGGTCGCGCTCGGGTACATGTCGCGCTGCAGCACGTTGACGTGGGCGAAGCGCTGGTAGACCTGCGCGAGGAATGCGAAGTGGTCGGCGCCGCCGTGGTAGAGCGAGCCCGAGATCTTCCCGGCGCGCGCGGGCTCGTCCTCGCGCTCGGCCATCTCGGTCAGCTCGGCCAGGATCTCCTCGCGCGCGAGGCCCTCGCGGGGCAGGCTCCGGTGGGTCTCGTAGCGGTCCCGGTAGGGCCAGATGAAGTCGAGCAGCTCCTCGCCGTCCATGCCTGGACACCGTACCGTGCGCCCGGTGGCGGGCGATCCCAGCGGCCGGTGGCCCCGGCGGGCGCCGATCGGTGATGATCCCGCGCGTGAGCGGCGGGCGCACCCAGGCGATCCTCTTCGACATCGACGGCACCCTGATCGAGAGCGGCGGCGCCTCCGACCGCGCCTGGCACCGGGCCTTCGAGGAGCTGCACGGGGTGCACGTCGAGATCTCCAAGGTGACCGGCAAGGGCGTGCCCGATCCCGCCGTCGGGCGGCAGGCCTTCGAAGCGGTGATCGGCCGCGAGGCCACGGACGAGGAGATGGCGAAGCTGATGGCGCTGCGGCTCAAGTACCTGCCGGAGGAGGTGGACAACTCGCCCGGCTACCGGACGATGCCTGGGGCCGAGGAGCTGCTCGAGCGCCTGATCGACGACGGCTACCTGCTCGGGGTCACGACCGGCAACGTCGAGGGGGCCGCTCACATCAAGCTCTCGCGGGCCAACCTCAACCGGTTCTTCGCCTTCGCCGGCTACGGGTCGGACTCGCCCGACCGCACCGAGCTGACGAAGCGCGCGCTGGAGCGGGGAAGCGTCGTCTTCGGCAAGCCGCTGGACCTCGCCCGCTGCTTCTCGGTCGGCGACACCCCGCGCGACGTCGAGGCCGGCCACGGCGCCGGCATCCGCGTGACCGGGGTCGCAACCGGCAAGTACTCGCTCGACGAGCTGCGCGAGGGCGGCGCCGACGCCGTGATCTCGTCCTTCGCGGACGGGCTGCCGCTGCTGGAGGCGTGACCTTGGGCGCGGCCGCCGACGCGGAGGAGATCGAGGCCGAGCTGCGTTCCCTCGGCACCCCCGAGCGCGCCGAGGGTGAGAAGCGCTACCTGAAGAGCGAGCTGGAGTTCGTGGGGGCGACGCTGCCGCAGGTCGAGCGCGTGGTGAAGGAGTTCGCCGCCGCGCACCCCGCGATGACCCGGGAGGAGGTGCTGGGCCTCGCCGAGGCGCTGTGGTCGAAGCCGGTCCACGAGCGCAGGGCGGCGGCGGTTTCCCTGCTGGAGCGCCATGACGAGCTGATCGCGCCGCGCGACCTGAAGCTGGTCGAGCGGCTGGTGAGGGAGGCACGCACCTGGGCGCTCGTCGATCCGCTGGCCGTGCACGTGCTCGGAGGGATACTGATCCGCTATCCGCGCTCGGCCGCGCGCCTCAACCGCTGGTCGCGCGACGAGGACTTCTGGGTGCGGAGGGCCTCGCTGCTCGCCTGGCTGATGCCGCTGAAGGAGGGACAGCCGGCGGACCGCTTCCTGCGCTTCGCGGACCTGATGCTCGACGAGAAGGAGTTCTTCATCCGCAAGGCGATCGGCTGGGTCCTTCGAGACGCCGGCAGGACCCGTCCCGCCGAGGTCGTCCACTGGCTCGAGACGCGCACCGACCGCGCTTCTGGGGTGACGCTGCGCGAGGCGCTCAAGTACGTCGGCGAGGCCGACCGCGAGCGGCTGATGGCCGCGTACAGGGAGAAGCGCCAGGCGGTCGAGACCGTCAGCCGGCCGAGCCGCTAGTCCGACCAGTCCGCGTCCAGGGAATCACCCGCATCCGACCCCTATTGTGTCCCGGGGATGCTCGAGCTCTCGCCCCTGCTCGCGGAAGCCTCTTCGAACCTCCTCGCGGCGCGGTACCAGATGGCGTTCACGCTGGGGTTCCACATCATCCTGGCGTGCTTCGGCGTCGCCTTCCCGGCGATGATGCTGATCGCCGAGTACCGGGGGCGGAAGCACGGGGACGCCGACGCCCTGCTGCTGGCCAGGCGCTGGTCGAAGGTGGTCGCGGTGCTGTTCGCCGTCGGCGCCGTCAGCGGCACGGTGCTCTCATTCGAGCTCGGGCTGCTGTGGCCGGGGATGATGGACCGCTTCGGCGACGCGTTCGGGGTGGGCTTCGCGATCGAGGGGATCTTCTTCTTCCTCGAGGCGATCTTCATCGCGATCTACATCTACGGCTGGGACCGCCTGCCCGGGCTGGGCGCACTTCTGGAGCGGCGTCCCGATCGTGATCTCGGGGATCGGCGGCGCCGCTGGCGGTGATCGCCGCCAACTCCTGGATGAACACGCCAGCAGGGCTTCGAGCTCGCGCCCGACGGGACGGCCTCGCGAGGTCAACGTGGCCGACGTCCTGCTCAACCCCGTCCTTCTGGCACGAGTTCCCGCACATGTGGCTGGCGGCGTACATGGTCACCGGCTTCGGGGTCGCCTCGGTCTACGCCGTGGGCATGCTGCGCGGCCGCCGCGACCGCTACCACCGCCTCGGCTTCGTCATCCCCTTCGCGGTCGCCGCCGCGATCACGCCGGTCCAGCTCTTCGTCGGGGACCTCGCGGCGCGCGACGTCGCCGACGACCAGCCCTCCAAGTTCGCGGCGCTGGAGTGCATCTACGAGACCGGGCCGAACCAGGCGGAGAACATCTTCGGGATCTGCGAGGAGGACGACATCAAGTACGAGATCGCGATCCCGGACCTGGACTCCTACCTGGTCGGCTTGGAGCGCCGACACCGTCGTCACCGGGCTCGAAGACATCCCCGACGACGAGCGCCCGCCCGCGCTGACCCTGATCCACTGGTCCTTCGACGTGATGGTGGGCATCGGCACGGCTCTGCTCGCGCTGGCGGCCTGGTTCGCCTTCGTCTGGTGGCGGCGCAGGCGGCTGCCCGAGTCGAAGTGGTTCCTGCGCGCCGCGGCGCTGGCCGGCGTCGCCTCGGTCGTCGCGCTGGAGTCCGGCTGGATCGTGACCGAGGTCGGCCGCCAGCCCTGGATCGTCCGCGGCTTCATGCGCACCGAGGAGGCCGTGACCGGCGGCCCAGGGCCTCTGGTGGGTCTTCGCGCTGACGATGTCGATCTAGTCTGACGCTCGCGATCGTCACTGCCTTCGTCCTGCGCGCCTTCGCCCGGAGCTGGCGCGAGGAGGGCGCCGAGCTGCCCGAGGCCCGCGACGGCGGGAGGCGTCCGCTGCGGCCCTCGGCAGCCGGACCGCCCCGGCCGGAGGCGCGCCGGCATGAGCAAGGCCGACGCGGTCGCCGCGATCCTCTTCCTCGGGGCCACCCTCTACGCCGTCTTCGCCGGGGCGGACTTCGGCGGCGGCATGTGGGACCTGCTCGCCGGCCGCGGCGCGACGCGGTGAGCGGGCGCGCGACCAGATCGACCGCTCGATCGCGCCGGTCTGGGAGGCCAACCACGTCTGGCTGATCTTCTGCCTGGTCGTGCTCTGGACGGCGTTCCCCGCGGCCTTCGCCGCGATCATGACGACGCTCTACATCCCGCTGGCGCTGGCGGCGCTGGGGATCGTGCTGCGCGGCTCGGGCTTCGCCTTCCGCCACGCCCTGCCGGGGCCGGTGCGCCAGCCCGCCACCCGGGTCTTCGGCGTCTCCTCGGTGCTGACGCCGTTCTTCATGGGCACGGTCGTCGGCGCGATCGCCTCCGGGCGAGGTCCCCGCCGAAGGGAGCGGCGACCCGACGGCGAGCTGGACCGGCGTGCTGCCCCTCCTGATCGGCGTCATGTTCGTCGCGGCCGCCGCCTACCTCGCCGCCGTCTTCCTCGTCCGCGACGCGGGCGCCGACGGCGACTCCGGGCTGCAGCGCTACTTCGCCCGGCGCGCCCTGGCGGCGGCCGTGGTCGCCGGCGCCGCAGCCGCCGCCGGGATCGTGGCCCTGCGCGACGATGCGCGCTTCGTCTACGACGGGCTGGTGGGCCCGGGGCTTCCGCTGGTGGTCCTCTCCGGTGTCTGCGGCCTTGCGGCCCTCGGGCTCCTGGTGCGGGGCTCAGCAGCGGGTTCGGGGGCCGCGCCGGTCTGCTCCTGCGCCCGGCGGCCGTCGGCGCCGTCGTCGCGGTGATCTGGGGATGGTTCGTCGCCCAGCACCCCTACCTGCTCCCGGCCCAACTCACGATCGAGGACGCCGCCGGGGCCTCCGCGGCGCTGACGACCGTGATCGTCGTCTTCGGGATCGCCGCCGTCACCTGCGTGCCCGCGCTCGGCCTGCTCTACGTGCTCCAGCAGCGCGAGCGACTCGAATAGGCTGCCGCGACGATGAAGTGGAAGCCCGGCAAAGCGAACCCACGACTCGAGGACCGCCGCGGGCAGGGGGGCGGCGGCTTCAGCTTCCCCGGAGGCCGCGGCGGCGGAGGCTTGGGCTTCCCGATGCCCAGCGGTGGCGGCCGCAAGATGGGCCTCGGCACGATCCTGATCGTCATCGTGATCTTCCTGGTGCTGCGGAGCTGCGGCGGCGGGGAGGAGGGGGGTGGGGGCTTCGACATCCCTGGGCTGCCGAGCGGCCAGGGCCAGGTCCCGGGCGTCGATGAGACGACCGCACAGCAGCCCGCCCCCGGCGAGGCCGATGCCCAGGACCAGGGCAAGCAGTTCGTCAACTTCGTGCTCAACGATCTCGACGCGTTCTGGACCGCTCAGTTCGAGAGCGCCGGGAAAGCAGCTCCAGCCTCCCGGCCTGGTCCTGTTCAGCGACGCCGTCGCTTCGGGCTGCGGCCAGGCGAGCTCGGCCACGGGCCCGTTCTACTGCCCGCTCGACCAGACGGCCTACGTCGATCTCACCTTCTTCAGAGGAGCTCGACCAGCGCTTCAAGGCTCCCGGCGACTTCGCCCAGGCCTACGTGCTCGCGCACGAGTACGGGCACCACATCCAGCAGCAGCTCGGGATCGAGCAGCAGGTCCGCTCGCAGAGCGAATCGAATTCGGGCGACGCCAATGAGCTCTCGGTCCGGCTCGAGCTCCAGGCCGACTGCTTCGCCGGGCTCTGGGGCCGCTCCGTCTACGACCAGGGAATCCTCGAGGGCGGCGACCTCGAGGAGGGCATCACGGCGGCCGAGGCCGTCGGCGACGACCGCATCCAGGAGCAGGCCCAGGGCCGGATCGACCCAGAGAGCTTCACCCACGGCACCTCCGAGCAGCGCCGCAAGTGGTTCCGCCGCGGCTTCGACTCGGGCGAGCTCTCCGCCTGCGAGACCTTCACCGTCGACGAGCCATAGGGAACTGAAAGGGCCCCGGGCGCCGCCCGGGGCCCTTTCGACTGGGATCAGCTCAGCCGCGCGTTCCGCGCGTGGTGCCGGCCGTCTTGGCCGAGTCCCGCGAGCCGGTGCCCTTGGTCTTCTCCGAGACCGAGTCATCGGTCTTGAATCCGGTGCTCGGGTTGGTCGTGTGGGCCGTCCGGGCGGAGTCCTTGTTGCCGGTGCCCTTGGTCTTTGCAGAGTTCGCGTCGTCGGTGCTGTCGTTGCTGGCGGCGCTCGTGCCCGCGGTCAGGGCGGAGTCCTTGGACCCGGTGCCCGCGGTCGCGGCGGACGGTGTGGTCGAGTCGTCATCGCCGTCGCCGCCGGAGCCGCTGTCGTCGTCGTCCTTGTCGTCGTCCGAGCTCACGCTCGACGGCCGCACCGCCTGCTCGTCGCCCTGGGCGCTGTTCGCCCACAGCATCGGCATCGCGGCGATGAAGAGGCCCATCAGCAGGACGGCCACCGCCTTGCGCGCGGCCGAGGGCTGCTCGGCCGCGATCTCGTTGCCCTCGGACAGGTGCAGGAACGCGCGCTTGGCCGAGCCCTGCCCACGGCCGGCTCCTCTCTCGTCTCTTTCGCTCATCGAGTCCCTCCGTCTCGGGGATGGTCGTTGCCGGTGTTCGTGACAGCGTCGCAACCGCAGGTTAGGAGATGGTTCAGTCGCGGCAAGGCCTCCGTGCAGATGGCCGGATGTCAGATCAGGCGCGAGCCGCGGCGGCTCAACGAGAGCTTGCGCGGCAGCTCCGCGATCAGCGGCTCGAGGCGGGCGGCGACCTCGGCCGCGGTGGGGCGCTCGTCCGGATCGCGGGCGAGCATCTGCTCGACCAGCTCCACGAATGGCTCGGGCAGGCTCGCAGGCAGGTCGACCGGGCCCTCGACGAGCTGCGGGAAGCGCACCTCGGGCTGCTCGCTGTCGCGAGCCCCCTCGGGCCGCGGGAACGGGCGCTCCCCGGCCGCCGCGTGGAAGAGCGTCGCGCCGAGCCCCCAGACGTCCGCGGGCGGCCCGATGCGCCCCTCGGTTTCCCCTCGGGTGGCACTGCTCGGGCGCCATGTAGGCGTCGGTGCCGACAGGGTGGCGGAGGCGGGCGGCGCGCTCGAGAGGGCGGGCGATGCTGAGGTCGATCAGGCGCGGGGGCACGCTCATGATCGTGTTGTCGGGCTTGACGTCGAGGTGGACGTACCCCTCTGCGCCCATGTAGTGCAGCGCGCCGGCGAGGTGCAGGGCGAGCGGCAGGAGCTGCTGCATGGGCAGCGGCCCGGCGCGCTTGATCAGGCGCCGCAGCGAGGGCCCCTCGAGGTGCTCGATCAGCAGGTGCGGGTAGGGGCCCTCGGCGACGGCGTCGAACCCGCGCACGATCACGGGATGGGCGAGGGCGCGCAGGACCTCGGCCTCCTCCTCCAGGTCCTCGATCGCGTCCGGATCGTCGACCTGGTCGGGGCGGATCAGCTTCGCCACCAGCAGCGCGTGCATGTGCTCGTCCCAGACGAGGTGGACCTCGTAGAGGTTGCCCCCGCCGATCTCCTTCAGGATGCTGCGGCCCGGGGCGATCTCGGTCCCCTCTGGGAACTCCCAGCTTGCGTGCGACACGGCCCCATGCTCGCAGGCCCGGAGTTAGGAGCGGGCAAAGCCGGGCCTTATCCTGGGTCAGATGCGCTGCCCTGCCTGCGGCAACGAGAACCGCGAGGGGGCCCGGTTCTGCGATTCGTGCGGGGCCGAGCTCATGGCGAGCGCACCCCGCGCGGCGCCCCCCTCCGAAGCTCCCCTCCCGGCCGAGGTCCCCGCCGAGCTCGCGGGCGGGCGCTACCGGGTCCGCCGCTTCCTCGGGGCGGGCGCCCGCAAGCAGGTCTACCTGGCCGACGACACCGCCGCCGGGCGTGAGGTTGCGGTGGCGCTGTTCGAGACGGAGGACGTCGCCGCAGCCGTCGAGGCGCGCGCGAAGCGGGAGGCGCAGGCGATGCGCAAGCTGGGCGACCACCCCCACGTCGTCAGCGTCCTCGACACCGGCGAGCAGGACGGCAACCCGTTCATCGTCAGCGAGTACATGCCCGGCGGGGACGTCGCGACTCTGCTCGCGGCCGAGGGCGGGCCCCTCGACCCGGAGCGGGCGGTCGCGGTCGCGGCCGATGTCACGCGCGCGCTCGAGCACGCCCACGCCCGCGGGATCGTCCACCGCGACCTGAAGCCCGCCAACGTCTGGCTGGACGACGACGGCTCGGCGCGGCTCGGCGACTTCGGCCTGGCGACCACCGAGACGCGCACACGCGTCAGCGGCGGGACTCTGGTCGGCACCGTCGCCTACCTGCCGCCTGAGCAGGCGCTGGGCGAGACCGCCGGGCCCGCCAGCGACCTCTACTCGCTCGGTGCCCTGCTCTACGAGATGCTGACCGGGAGCCCGCCGTTCCCCGGCGAGGACGCCGTCTCGATCATCTCGCGCCACCTGCACGCGGCTCCGGTCGCGCCATCGCGGCACAACCGCGAGGTGCCGGAGGCACTCGACGGCGTCGTGCTCGCCCTGCTCGCCAAGCGCCCGGAGGAGCGGCCGGCGGACGCGGGGGAGGTCCGGCGGATGCTGATCGAGGCGCTCTCAGTGCCCCCGGCCTCCGAGGAGGGCGAGCGGGAGCGCAACCCGCTCGAGTCCCTCGCGCGCGGCGTCTTCGTCGGCCGCGAGGCCGAGGTCGAGCGGATGCGCGCGGCCGTGGACGGCGCGCTTGCGGGCGCCGGGCGGCTCCAGCTCATCGCCGGGGAGCCGGGCATCGGCAAGACACGCGCCGCCGAGGAGCTCTCCACCTACGCGCGCGTCCGCGGAGCCCGGGTGTACTGGGGGCGCTGCCGCGACGACGAGGGCGCGCCCGCCTACTGGCCCTGGGTCCAGGCGGTTCGCGAGCTTGTGCGGGAAGCGGACCCGGTGGCGATGGCCTGGCAGATGGGCGCCGGGGCCGCTGACATCGCCCACTTGGTGCCCGAGCTGGCCGAGCGCCTCGACGTGGAGCCCACCGACGCGGGGGAGAGCGAGGAGGCCCGCTTCCGCCTCTTCGACTCCGTGACCAGCTTTCTCATCGCGGTCGCGCGCGACCGGCCGATGGCGATCGTCCTCGACGACCTGCACTGGGCCGACGAGCCCTCCCTCCTGCTGCTCAAGTACGCCGCGGCCGAGCTCTCGTCGAGCGGTCTCCTGATCGTCGGCACCTACCGCGACGTCGAGCTGGGCCGCCACCATCCCCTGGCGAGGGTCCTGGCCGAGCTGGGCGGCGACCGCGGCGAGCGCATCGCGCTCCAGGGCCTCTCGACCGCGGACGTCGCGGGCTACATCGAGATGACGTCAGGGGCGCCGCCGGCGCCGGGCCTGGCCGAGACGGTGCATCTCCAGACCGACGGCAACCCTTTCTTCGTCGGGGAGGTCGTGCGGCTCCTCACCAGCGAGGGCAGGCTCGGCGACGGGCCGGAGTCGTGGGAGCGGGTGATCCCGCAGGGCGTGCGCGAGGTCGTGGGCCGCCGGCTCGACCGGCTCTCGGCGGGCACGAACAAGGCGCTGCGAGTCGCCGCGGCGATCGGGCGGGAGTTCGACCGCGAGCTGGTGGTGCGCGTCGCCCGGCTCACGCCCGCGCAGCTGATGGCGGCTGCGGAGGAGGCCATCGCGGAGCGCCTCGTCACCGACCAGGGAGGCGGGCGCTACTCGTTCTCCCACGCGCTGGTCCGCGACACCCTCTACGAGGAGCTGAGCCCGGCGCAGCGCTCGGGGTTGCACGAGCGGATCGGCCTGGCACTGGAGGAGATCTGCGGGGAGGACCCCTCCGAGCGCCTCGGCGAGCTCGCCCACCACTTCCTGGCCGCTGCGCCCCGCGGCGACCTCGCCCGGACCATCGAGTACGCCGAGCGGGCCGGCGCGCAGGACATGGACCAGCTCGCCTACGAGGACGCAGTCGAGGTCCTCTCGCGGGCGCTGGAGGCGCTCGAGCTCAGCGACCAGCCCGACGAGGCCCTGCGCTGCAGGCTCCTGCTGGCGCTGGGCGGCGCGGAGGCCAAGGCGGCGAGGGTGGCCGACGCGCGCGCCGCCTTCGAGCGGGCCGCAGCCTCGGCGAGAACCCTCGGCGACCACGACGGCCTGGTCGGCGCCGCCATCGGCATCGCGATGATGACCGCCGCCGGAACCGTGGACGAGGACCTGCTCGCCCTGCTGGACGAGGCGCTGGAGGCGATCGGACCCGAGCGAACGGCGCGCCGGGCAGCGTTGCTGTCGGCCAAGTCGGCCGAGCTGTACTGGGCTGACAACGACATCGCCCAGTCGGCCGCCCTGGTGGACGAGGCGTTCGAGATCGCGCGCGAGAACGACGCGCCGCGCACCCTTGCCGCGGCGCTGCACCGCAAGATCTTCATCCCGTTCGGGCCCGACTCGGTGTACGAGCGCATGCGGATCGCCGACGAGATGCTCGAGCTGGGGCAGGCGACGGGCGACCGCGAGTCCGTGCTGCGCGGCCACGCCTTCCGGCTCTGGGGGCTGCTCGAACTGGGGGACCTCGCCGGGGTGGACGCGGAGCTGGCGCTCTACTCGCGCCTGGCCGACGAGCTGCGGATGCCCGAGCACACCTGGCACACCTTCGCCTGGCGCGGGATGCGGATGCTGATGGACGGCGACCTGGCGGAGGCGGAGCGGCTCGCCGGGGAGGCCCGGCGCGCGGGCGACAGGGCCGAGCAGTCACTGGCTGCCCAGTATCACGGGATCCAGCTCACCCAGATCCGCAGCCTCCAGGGCCGCGCCGGCGAGCTGCTGCCGGCCGTGCGCGAGCTGGCCGAGCGCTTCCCCGGCATCCCGGCCTGGCGCAGCGCGGTGATCAGTCTCGCGGCGCGGTCCGGCGACATCGAGGAGGGACGGCTCCAGCTCGAACGCTTCGCCGGAGACGGCCTCTCCGCGATCCCCCGCGACACCAACTGGTTCACGGCGACCAGCCTGCTGGGAGAGGCCGTGGCGCTGCTCGGCGACTCGGAGCGCGCCGGTCAGATCCACGACGAGCTGCTGCCTTACGCCGGCCGGCTGATCGTCGTGGCCCGTGCCGCGGCCTGCAACGGCCCCGTGGACCGCGTCCTCGGACTGCTGTCCGCCACCTGCGGGCGCACCGAGGACGCGATCGGCCACCTCGAGAACTCGATCGAGCTCTCGCGCCGCAGCGGCGACAAGCCGGGCCTTGCGATCTCGCGCGTGGACCTGGCGGAGCAGCTCCTCGCGCGCGGGTTCAGCGGCGATGGCGAGCGGGCGCTGGCACTGCTCGGCGAGGGCCTTTCCGCGGCGCGCGAGATGGGCGCGCGGGGAATCGCCGACCGGGCCCTGCGCCTGCGCCTCGAGGCGCAGGGGCTCTCGGGCGTCGACGTGACGACTTCGATTGACGAGGTCGTCTCGGCCCTGGAGCACGAGCGCCCCGACCTCCGCGCCCACGCCGCGCCTGACGGGACCGTGGCGATCCTCTTCAGCGACATCGAGGACTCGACGGTGATCACCGAGCGGCTCGGCGACGCGCGCTGGCTGGAGGTGCTGCGCGAGCACAACGGCGTCTTCCGCCGCGAACTGGACCGCTTCGGCGGCTTCGAGGTGAAGAGCCAGGGCGATGGCTTCATGCTCGCCTTCCCCGACCCGGCGCGTGCGCTGGAGTGCGCGATCGCCGTCCAGCGCGCGTTCGCCGAGCGCGAGCGCGAAGGGGCGGGGGAGGCGCTGCGCGTCCGGATCGGCCTCCACACGGGCGAGGTGATCGCGTCCGAGGGCGACTTCTTCGGCAAGAACGTGATCCTCGCCGCGCGGATCGCTGCGGAGGCCTGCGGCGGGGAGATCCTGGTCTCGGACGAGATGCGCTCGGCGGCCGGGGAGCTGGAGGGCATCGGCTTCGACGGCGGCCGCGAGCTGGAGCTCAAGGGCCTCGCGGGCCGGCACCGCGTCTACAGTGCCGACTGGGCCGGAGGCGGATCGGTCGCCGCCGGCGCCCCCGTCGCCGACACTGTCTAGCCGGCCAGCCCCTCTAGTCTGCGCCGATGCTCTCGGCCCTGCTCGCCGGCGCGCTGATCGCCGCCGCCTCGCTCCTGCTCGGAGCGGCGCTGATGGTGCTCTCCGGCCGCGCTCGCAACGCCGCCCCGGGCCCCGCCGCGGGGATCTCGGCCCTCCTCGTGATCTGCGGGATCGCGGTGAAGCTGCCGGGCCACGGGACGACGGCCGCGGTCGCGAGCGGCGTCGCGCTGCTCGCGGCGCTCGCCATCCTCGCCCGGGACCGGACGCCGCGCGGGCCCTTCCGGGCCGCAGCGCTCGCGGCGGTGCTCGGAGCCGCCCTGGTCGTGGCGATCCCCTTCGCGGCCAGCGGCCGCGTCGGCATCCTCGGCCAGGGGCTGATCAACGATGACATGGCCTCGCATCTGCTCTTCGCGGAGTGGGTGGACACACGCGAGGGCCCCGCCCCGGACCTCGTCGAGGAGGGGTACCCGCTCGGCCCGCACGCGGTCGCCTCGGCGGCCTCGAAGACGACCGGCGCCTCGCTGGTCGAGTCCTTCGCGGGGCTGAGCGGGGCGATCGCGGTGCTGGCCGCCCTGGTGGCGTTCGGCGCCCTCGGCGGGGTGCGGGGCCAGCTGCGCGCTCCGGCCGCCGTGCTCGCCGCCCTTCCCTACCTCGGCGCGGCATACCTGGCGCAGGGCGCGTTCAAGGAGCCGCTGCTCGGCCTCGCCCTGGTCGGCTTCGCGCTGTCGCTGCCGGGTCTGGGCCGGGCGTGGTCCGGGCGCGCGGGCCCCTCCGGGGTCGGGCTCCCACGGGCCCCGGCCGCCCGCGCCGCCGTCTGGAGGGCGGCCCTGGTGCCCGGCGTGATCGCCGCGGGCACGATCTACAACTACAGCTTCCCCGGCCTCGCCTGGCTGGCCGTGGCGGCGATCGCCTGGGCGCTGATCTCGGCCTGGAGCGAGCGCGGCGAGCGGGGCGGGCTCGCGCTCGGCGAGCGTTGGGGCTCGGCCCGCGGGGTGATCGCCGCCGGGATCGCGATCCCGGTGCTGCTGGCCCTCCCGGAGCTGGTTCGCATCGCGAGCTTCGCCGGCTTCGAGGCCTTCAGCCCTTCGGGCGAGGGCGGCAACACGGGCTTCGGCAACCTCCGCCAGCCCCTGAACCCGCTCGAGGCCCTGGGGGTCTGGCCCTCCAGCGAGTTCCGGATCGCGCCGAAGAACTCGAGTACCCCCGAGCTCGCCTTCTATCGCGGGCGGACTGCTGGGGCTGATCGCGTTCGGCTGGGGACTCGGATGGGCCCTCGCCCGCCGCGAGCGCGCACTGCTTGCAGCGCTGGCGGCCGTCGCCGGCGGCTACCTGGTCGCAGTCGCGGCCGGGACGGCCTATACCTCCGCGAAGGCGCTCGCGATCGCGGCGCCCGTCGTGATGCTCGTGGTGGTGCGGGGCCTGCTCGCCGCCGACCCCGTCGAGGGGGAGGAGGAGCTGGCCGAGCCGGAAGTGGCGTGGTGGCCGCCCCGGCCGCTGCGCCCGCTGGTGCGCCTCGGCGTCCCCGCCCTCACGGCCGCCTTCGCGCTCGCCGCCGCCTTCTCGACCCTCCTGCCCCTGCGCCAATCGGCGGTCGGCCCGGTGGCGAGCAGCGAGGCGCTGATGGAGCTGCGTCCCTACGTCCAGGGGGAGGAGGTGCTGTTCCTCGGCCGCGACAACTTCATCTCGTGGGAGCTGCTCGGCGCCGAGGACGTCCACTCACCGGTGGTCAACCACTACGACACCGAGGAGACCTCGACCCTCTACAGGGCGACCCCGATCAACGCCAAGTTCGACTGGGACAACGTCCCGGCCAGGCGCGTCACAGACGACGCGGACGACCGCGGTCTCGAGGACTTCGACTGGGTGCTGACCACCAGCGCCGAGTTCAACAGCGTCGCCCCGCCGGGGTTCGAGCCCAGGCGGGAGACCGGCGACTTCATCCTCTGGGAACGGGCCTCCGGCCAGACGCCCGCCCAGGGCGAGCCCGGCTTCCGCCGCACCCTGCTCGAGCCGATCTACCCCGGCGCCACCCTCGACTGCTCCGAGGAGAGCGGCCGTAGGCTCTCCCAGGTCGAGGGTGGCAGCGCCGTGGTCTTCCCGCGGGCGCCGGCGATCGGCAAGGCCTGGGAGCCCGGCCCCGACATCACCGACGCCGCCGGCGCGGTCGAGGAGCTGGACCTCTCGCCAGGCCCCTGGGCGATCTCGATGCAGTACGCGAGCACCCAGGCCCTGCGCGTGAGCGCGCCGGGCTTCGACGAGGTCCTCGACGCGAACCTGCTCTTCCGCGGCCCCGCCCCCTACTACCCCGTCGGCACGATCATGGTGGGGAAGATGGAGGGGCCACCCGGTTCACCGTCAGCGTGGAGCGCCCTCCGCTCGCGGGGCGCCTCCTGGGCACCGAGAGCCGCGCCTACCTCGGCCGGATCGTCGCCACCCCGCTGGCCCCGACCGACCGGGGTGACGTCCTCCCCTTCGAGGAGGCCGGGACCGACCTGCGCGAGCGCGTCCCCCTGAGCGAGGCCTGCGGGCGCTACGTGGACTGGTACGAGGTGCCGGCGACCACTCCCGCCTCGGCGCTCGCGGGCGTCGAGGCGCCGACCCCCCGCCCACCCGAGGGCGACGAGGATTAGCGCGAGAACCGCGAGTAGCCTCGTACGTGTGGGCGTGATCCTCTGGCACATCGAGATGTCCCACTTCAACGAGAAGGTCCGCTGGGCGCTCGACTACAAGCGGATCTCGTACGAGCTCCGCACGCCCACCCCGGGGACTCACCGGCTCGCGGCGCTGCGCCTGACCCGGGGCCGGCACGACCGGCTCCCCGTGATCGCTATCGACGGCCGCCGGATCGGGGACTCGACCGCCATCATCGCCGCGCTCGAACAGTATCGGCCGGAGCCGGCTCTCTATCCGGCGGACCCCGACGAGCGGGCTCGTGCGCTGGAGCTCGAGGACTACTTCGACGAGGAGTTGGCGCCGCGCGTGCGCCGGCTGTTCTGGCACCACACCCTCGACGATCCCGAGGCGGCGGCCGACGCGGCGCTCTCGGGTCGCCGCGGGGTGAGGTGGACGCTGATGGTCCGGGCCGCGCCCGTCATCGAGCGGATGCTGCGGCGGGACTACGACATCGGCGACGCGAGCGCCGCCGAGGCGGCGGAAGGCGTTCGGGCGGCAGTGCACCGGGTCGAGTCGGAGCTGAGGCCGAGCGGCTACCTGGCCGGGGACGAGCTGAGCGTCGCGGACATCAGCGCCTGCGCGCTGTTCACGCCGTTGCTGGCTCCGCCCGAGCGGCCCTGGGCGCCGCCGCTGCCGGAGTCCCTGCTGCCCCTGCGCGAGGAGCTCGAAGCCCGTCCCGGCGGGGCCTGGGTCGCCGAGACGTATGCGCGATACCGCGGCTCGCCGGCTCCCGCGCCCGGTTGACCGATCGGGGGCGCGATGACGCCCCCGGAGCTCAAGCGGCGGTTACCTAGCCCGAGACGCCCACGGGGCCCAGGACCACGTCCGCCGCGCGCTCGAGCTGCTCGCGCATGTCCGGCGCTGAGTGCGGCTCCTCGTGCCCCGCGCACACCAGCGCGGGGTCGAGGGCGGCGAGCTTGCGGACCGAGCCGGCGGCGAGCTCCGTGTCCCAGTTGAAGGCGCGGTGCGGGACGTTGGGGTAGTCGAGGCCCTTCAGCCGCGCCGAGTCCGCGAAGTAGACGGTGTCGCTGACGATCGCGACCCGGTCCGAGGCCCGCCAGAGCCCGATCAGGCCGGGCGAGTGGCCCGGCAGGTCCTTGACCTCGAAGCCGCAGACGTCGTCGCCCTCCGCGACCGTGCCGGCGATCTCCACCGCCCCGCCGTCCCAGCGGTCGTGCAGCCAGTGCTCGTAGAGCCAGTGGACGCTCTTCACCTCGAGCAGGTCCATGTCCCAGTAGGGCGCGTTCTCGCGCCAGGTCGGTTTTTCGGCGTACGGCCTCTCGCCGGGATGGCAGAAGACGGGCGCCCCGAGCGAGGGCGCCGCGCCCCGGTGGTCGGAGTGGCTGTGGCCGAGCACGACCCGCTTGAGGCCGCCGAGGCGCTCGGCGGCCTTGAGGATCGCCTTCGCCATCGGCCGCGTCCCGGAGTCGAACGCGGTCACGCCGCCGCCGGGCTCCTCGAGCAGGTAGACGTTCATCCCCCGCATGAGGTCGCCGCGCACCAGCCAGACCCCCTCGGCCACCTTCTGCAGGTCCGGGCTCCAGGGGGGCTTGAACAGGAGTCTCTCGGCCACGCGGCGCGTAGGCTACCGGCCGTGCCGCGGTCCTGGTCCATCGCGCTCGCGATCTGCGTCGTCTGCCTGCTGGCCTCGATGGTGATCGCGATCGCCCGCCTGACCTGAGTCAATCGCGTCTCCGGGCGCCCGGGTTGACGCAGTGCCGCACCGGGCCGGGAAACGGGGATAGGATCTGCGCGCAAATCCGGCCACGGGAGGAAAGATGTTCGATCGCATCGTCGTTGGAACCGACGGCTCAGAGACCGCCGCCGAGGCCGTTCGCACCGCGATCGAGCTCGCGAAGATGACCGGGGCCAGGCTGGAGATCGTCAGCGCCTACGAGCCGGTGCCCCAGGCCCGCCTCAAGGAGGAGGGGGAGGGGATCAGCGGCGACGTCTCACACGTCATCAACCCGCGCGAGGACGTCCAGTTCGTTCTCGACAAGGCCTCAGGCGAGGCCAAGAAGGCGAAGGTGGAGGTCGTCACCCACCCGCGCGAGGGTGACCCCGCCGACGCCATCCTCGACGTCGCGGAGGAGAACAAGGCCGACCTGATCCTCGTCGGCAACAAGGGCATGACCGGGAGCGCGCCGCTTCCTGCTCGGCTCCGTGCCCAACAAGATCTCCCACCACGCGCCGTGCGACGTGTGGATCGTCAGGACCACCTGAGGGGCGGCCTGGTGGCCGCTAGCAACCTGGCGCGCGGGCGCTGACCGCCGCGGCGGCGTCCACCAGGCCCGAGCCGAACAGGCGCGGGTCGTAGGGCTGGCCGAGCTGCGCGTCCGTCTTGCGGGCGGTGGCCCGGAGCTGGCAGTCGACCGCGGCGGGTGAGGGATCGCGGCCGAGGACCTTGGAGGCGACGACCATGGCGGCGACGCCCGAGACGTGGGCGGCGGCCATCGAGGTGCCCTCGTAGAACGAGGGGTAGCCGAAGGTGCGGAAGTCGCGGCCGCTGAAGGTGAGCTGGAAGATCGGGATGCCGCGCGCGAAGAGGGGATCGTCGGCACCGCAGGACGGAAGGGCGGGGAGCCCGCCGCCGGGGGCGACCAGGTCCAGGCCTGAGCCCGTGCGGGAGCCGGCGGCGAGGCAGGCGTCCTTGGTGGTGCGGCCGACGCCGAGCACGCGGGGCGCGCCGCCGGGGAAGGCGACGGGCTCGCCGTTCGAGTTGCCGGCGGCGGCGACGAGCAGGCGAGCCCCGCTTCGCGGCGAACTTGATCGCCCTGCAGACCGACTTGATCTTGGCGCAGCTGTTCACCGACAGCGAGAACTCGAAGCTCATGTTGATCACGTCCGCCCTCTGCTTCGCCGCATAGCGAATCCCCCGCGCGATGTCCCGCGCCGTCCCGAGGCCCTGCGCGTCGAGGACCCGGACCGGGATCAGCTTCGCGCGCGGCACCAGGCCGGTCAGCCCGACGCCGTTGCCGTTGCGCTCGGCGATCGTGCCGGCGACGTGGGTGCCGTGGCCGTCGCGGTCCAGCGGCTTGGCGTTGCCCTTGACGAAGTCATATCCGCCGACGAACTGGCCCGGGCTGAAGTCGGGGCTCTTGAGGAAGCCCGGCTTGTTGTTGCGGTAGGCGACGCCGGTGTCCAGCACCGCGACCCGCGCGCCCTTGCCGCCCGCGGCCCGGCGCTGCTTGAGGATGTCCCAGGCGTCCAGGGCGTTGAGTCCGCCACGCGCCTGGAACTCGAGCGGTGGCGCTCCTGAGCCGCCATCGCAGAGCGTCCCGCAGGGCAGGAAGTTCCACTGGGTGCGCCGCCAGTCTCCGGGGGCCGAGCCGAGGCCCGGGTCGTTGGGGACGGCCGAGGCGCGGGCGATGTAGTTCGGCAGCGCGTAGGCGACCTCCGGGTTGGCCGACAGGGTCTCGGCGGCCTCTGCGACGCCGACCGACGGCGGAAGCTGCACAAGGCGCTCGCGCCCCGACTCGAAGCGGACGAGCAGCTCTCCCTCCGCCCAGGGCTTGCCGCCGTCCGGGGCCGCGCCTGGCCCCTCCTGCGCGGGGGCGGGGGCGGGCGCGCCGCCGAGCGTGGCGGCGAGGAGCAGGGCGGTTGTCGCGATCAGCTTTCGCATCGGGTTCCCTGCAGGAGGTCGGGCGCCGTCCGGATCGGAAGCGCCGGCAAGGTCAGTAACACGGTAGGAGCGCCGAAGTTCCCCCCGAACGCGCGCCGCGCCGCGGGCCGCCAGGGCTCGATACTCCCGGCATGACGGATCGCGCCGCGACCGACGAGCGCATGATGCGCCTCGCGCTCGAGCAGGCGGCGGCCGCGGCCGCCCACGAGGATGTGCCGATCGGCGCGGTGGTGGCGCGGGGCGAGGAGGTGCTCGCAGCGGCCGGCGAACGAGCGCGAGCTCCGCTCCGACCCCACCGCCCACGCCGAGGTCCTGGCGCTGCGCGCGGCCGCCGAGCGGCTGGGCGGCTGGCGGCTGCCGGACACGACGCTGTACGTGACGCTCGAGCCCTGCGCGATGTGCGCGGGGGCGATCTCTCTCGCGCGGGTGCCGCGGGTGGTCTACGCCGCGAGTGACCCGAAGGGCGGCGCGCTCGGCGGCGTGGTGGACCTCTACGCGCCGCCCGCGGGCGCGGTCCTCAACCACCGCCCCGAGGTCGCCGGCGGGCCTGCTGGCCGCCGAGGCGGGGGCGATGCTGCGGGACTTCTTCGCCAGCCGCCGCGAGCGGCTACGCCGGGCTGAGGCCTCAGCTGAGACGCGGTCTCGCAGCACAGCGGAGAGGGTGGGATTCGAACCCACGAGGCGCTATGAACGCCCACGCGCTTTCCAAGCGCGCTCCTTAAGCCACTCGGACACCTCTCCGGGTGCCGCCCAAGTCTAGAAGCCGGCCCCTCCCTCGCGCGGGCGGGGCGCCGCCTACTCGATGAAGTAGAAGGGGTTCGGGAGCTTGAAGCTGCGGTCCGCGTGGCCGCCCTCGAGATCGCTCTCCTGGTCGCCGACGTTGGCGACGATCCGGTAGCCCTGCTGCTCGATCGCGGCGCGCGAGGCGCTCTTGAAAGCGATCGTCGGCTCGCCGCTCGGCTTGAAGTAGATCCCGGCCAGGTCGGTGTAGCCCGCGGTGCTAGGTTCTGCGCGGGTGAGAGCTCTCGACGCTGTCGGGCCGGCCGGTGACGGCGAAGACGGCGATGCCGCGCGCCCGCGCCTCGCGATAGAGGTCGAGCGTCGGGCCGATCGCGGGCGAGTCGGCGTTGGCGATCGCGAGGATCAGGGCGCCCGCGGCGTTAGCGAAGTTGCCGGTGTTCAGCTCCGCGTAGTTCGAAAGCGATGTCTCGTCGATGTCGAGGACGACGGCGAGGGGCGGGTTCTTGTTGCACTCTGCTCTTCTTCTTCTTGCGCTTGATCTTCTCGCACTTGCGCTTCGCGGCGTCGCGGATGGCCTTCGCCTGCTTGACCATGAACGCCTTGGCCCGGCTCCCGACGTCGGCCAGGTCGGCGGCGTACGACCCGCTGTCGTAGTAGGAGCGGATCACGGGCACGTAGTCGGCGGCGCCGACCGTGCCGTGCGCGCCGATCCGCGGCGAGCCCGACGCCCGTGTCGCGCACCGAGATCGCCGGGCTCGGCTGCGGCTTGGCCGGCGCCGGAGGCTTCTTCTTGGCCACGGCGACGACGGCGGTGGCCAGCACCGCGCCCAGCGCGACCAGCGCCAGCGTCCTCAGCAGTCGGATCCCACGCCCCTGCATCCCGCCGCGATCCTAGCGCTAGCATCGCCGCGTGTCCTGGAGCGTCTACCTCGCGGGCGAGATCCACAGCGACTGGCGCGAGCGGATCGCCGAGGGCGCCGAGCGCGCCGGGCTCGACATCGGCTTCAGCTCCCCGGTCACCGACCACGGCGCCTCCGACGACGTCGGGGTCGCGATCCTGGGTCCCGAGTCCGAGAGCTTCTGGAAGGACCACAAGGGCGCCGGGGTCAACGCGATCCGCACCCAGACCGCGATCCGCCGCGCCGACGTGGTCGTCGTCCGCTTCGGCGAGAAGTACAAGCAGTGGAACGCGGCCTTCGACGCCGGCTTCGCTGCGGCGCTCGGCAAGCCGATCGTCACCCTGCACCCGCCCGAGCACGACCACGCGCTGAAGGAGGTGGACCGCGCCGCCGTCGCCACCGCGCGCGAGCCGGAGCAGGTCGTCGAGATCCTCCGCTACGTGCTCGAGGGCGAGCTGCGGCGCGCCTGAGCGGCCCGGCGCCGAGGCGCTGTCCGCCCGACGGACGCTAGCCTTCGCCTCCGTCCCGGAGGGGTGCCGGAGTGGTTGAACGGGGCGGTCTCGAAAACCGTTGGGCGTCGTAAGGCGCCTCGTGGGTTCGAATCCCACCCCCTCCGCTAGGCCGTCCTTTCTGGGCCTGTCCGTCCCTCCCTCGTTCCTTCCGTCAGTCAGCGCTTCGGTTGCCAGAGCGCGATCTCCGCCCCGTCGGGCACTGCGAGGATGCTGCGCCAGCCGGCTGGGCCCTCGCGGGGCTCGAGGATGACGGCTGCGCCGAGCACGCGCCCGCGCTCGGTCGCCTGCGCGACGTCGGCGACCTCGGCGTAAGGGAGCCAGGCCGCCGCTGCGCTGTCGCGTTCGGCGACGCCGCCGTGGATGCTGTGCCCCAGCTCGAGTGCGAGGTAGGAGCCCGGCCCCGCGCGGACCGTCTCGGCCCGCCAGCCGAGCAGCTCGGTGTAGAACGCGCACGCGCGCGGCAGGTTCGCCGTCCGGAGCTCGAGGTGGACGATCGGGTTGGCGGGGTCTGTGCTCATCTGCCTGGTTTGACCGACGTGGCCGCCGGGACTGACCGCCGAGCGGTGAATCTGCGCGGCGCGGCCGGTCTAACTTTCTGGATGGTGTCCGGCGCATCGAACATCGAGGACCTCGGCCTCTCCGCGGCACGCCGCGGCGACGAGGTTGCCTTCGGGGAGCTGATCGAGCCGCACCGCGCCGAGCTGCATGCGCACTGCTACCGGATGCTGGGCTCGGTCCACGACGCCGACGACGCGCTTCAGGAGGCGCTGCTGCGGGCCTGGCGCGCCTTGCCCCGGTTCCAGGGCAGGAGCTCGCTGCGAACCTGGCTCTACCGGATCGCGACCAACGTCTGCCTCGACGCTATCGCCAAGCGCCCCAAGCGCGTGCTGCCGATCGACTACGGTCCGCCGACGCCACCCGAGGTCGGCGAGGCGGAACGGCCGCTGGCGGAGAAGCTGTGGATCGAGCCCTACCCCGATGAGGCGATCGGGATCGCAGACGGGGCGGCGAGCCCCGAGGCTCGCTTTGAGCGCCGCGAGGCGCTCGAGCTGGCGTTCGTCGCGGCCCTGCAGCACCTGCCTCCGCGCCAGCGGGCGGCGCTCGTCCTGCGCGATGTGCTCGGCTTCTCGGCAAAGGAGGCCGCGGAGGCGCTCGAGACCAGCGTCCCGTCCGTGAACGGCGCACTGCAGCGTGCCCGGGCTGCCGTCGACGAGCGCCTCCCGGACCAAAGCCAGCAGGCGACCCTGCGGGCGCTCGGCGACCGCAAGCTGCGCGAGATCGTGGAGCGCTTCGCGGACGCGTTCGAGCGCGGCGACATCGACGCGATCCTCGCGTTGCTGGCTGAGGACGCCACCTTCGCGATGCCGCCCTACCCCGGGTGGTGCCGGGGCCGGGAGGAGGTCGGGCGCTCGTGGCTCATGCCCGGCGGCCCGGCGCCGCGGCTGCGTTACGCGCAGGCGCGAGCCAACGGCCAGCTGGCGCTCGGCACGTACATGATCGAGCCCGAGACGGGCGACTACCTGCCGCTCGCGCTCGACGTGCTTGCCCTTCGCGGTGAGCTGATCTCCGAGCTGATCGTGTTCCGCACTCCCTCTGCCTTCCCGCGCTTCGAGCTGCCCGAGCGGCTCCCGGCCGGCCGCTCGGAATGAGCGAATGGCTCGAGGGCGGCTACTTTTTCGCCCAGCGATACGAGCCGTGTTCGGTGGGGAACCCGCCAAGATCGGCGTCGACTACGGCGCGACCGCCTACTCGAACGGCGTCGTCGGCCTCTACTACGAGTCTCGGCCGGGCTGATCCCGGGCGCCGGGGGGCGAGCGGCGAAGGTGCGCTGGATCCGAGTGAGGCCCGCCCTCGCGGGCGTCGCGGGCGGCATCCGCGAGCGTGTCGCCGCCCTCGCGTATCTGCACCGCCCGCCGCACCGCATCCCTGCCGTAGCGGTCGCGCAGCTCGTCCAGGGCCCAGTCGAGCCGCTCGTAGTCGGGTCGTTCGGGCAGGTGGAGCTGGCCCGCCTCCGCGGTCAGGTTCGTGACGGCGATCCCGAGCAGGGTCGCCTCGCGCCGCTCGATCCGCGGCATCACCTCCGCCAGCAGGCCCCGCGCCGCGGCGAGCACGGGCCGGGTCGCGGCGGTGGGCTGGTCGAGGGTGCGCGAGCGGCTGGCGCGCGAGTAGTCGCCGAAGCGGACCCGGAGCGTGACGGTCCGGCCGGCGCGCCCGGCGGAGCGCATGCGCCGGGTGACGCGCTCGGCGATCGAGAACAGGGTGCGGTCGAGGCGGCCCGGGGAGGCCGTGCGCCTGAATGCGGACTGCGAGCCGAACGAGCGGCGGTGCGAGCCGCGGCGGACGCGGCGAGGATCGCGGTTGTTCGCGAGAGCGTGGAGCTGCCGTGCCGCGTGGCCGCCGACGATCTCGGCGAGCCGCGCCTCCGAGGCGCGCGCGAGGTGGCCGACGGTGAGCAGCCCGCGAGCGTGCAGGCGGCGCGCGGTGGGGGCTCCGACGCCCCAGAAGTCCTCGACGGGGATCGGGTGGAGGAACTCGAGGGTGCGGTCGGGCGGGACGACCCGCAGGCCGTCCGGCTTCGCGGCGCGGCTTGCCATCTTCGCCGCGATCTTCGTGTCGGCGACGCCGACGGAGACCGGTAGTCGCAGCTCGGCCGCCGCGCGTGCGCGCAGCCGCGCGGCGATCCGGGGAGGCGTGCCGGCGATCTCCTCGAGCCCCGTCACGTCGAGGAACGCCTCCTCCAGCGAGAGCCCTTCGACCGTGGGCGCCAGGTCGCGGAAGAGTGCGAAGAGCTCGCGGCTTGCGCCTATGTAGGCCTCGAAGCGGGGCGGGACCACGATGGCCTCGGGGCAGAGCCGCCGCGCCCGCTCGCCGCCCATCGCCCCGCGCACGCCGCGCGCTCGCGCCTCGTAGCTGGCCGCCAGCACGACCCCGCCACCGACGATCACGGGCCTGCCGCGCAGCGCCGGGTCGTCCCGCTGCTCGACCGACGCAAAGAACGCGTCGGCGTCCGCGTGCAGGATCGCCCGGGGAGACATCGAACATATGTTCGCACCTGACGCAAGCCCCCGCGCGCGGCCGGGGACGAGTGAAGCATTCCCGCCGACTATCGCCGCGAATGCTTCAGCCGCCGCCTGCCGCTCAGACGATCAGGTCGGCGGCGAGCACGAGGATGGCCAGGGTGACGGCGAGAATCATGACCTGGACCACCGTCGAGGCGATCCGCAGAGACTTGACCGCGCCTCGAGCTCGGTGTCGCCGTGCTCGACCATCGCTCCGCGACTCGGAGGCAGCGCCAGCCGCAGCTCGCGGATCTGCGGGCCGAGCACCAGGGCGTGGAGGAGCGCCAGCAGGACCGCGGCCGGCGAACAGCACGGTCTTGGCGCGGATGATGCGGCCCCACTCGGTCTCGTTGAGCGCGTCCCAGCTCGCAAGGCGGTCGGCGGCCATGTCGGCGCCGGTGGCGGCGAGCAGCGCCGCGGCCGCAAGCGAGACGACCAGGAAGCGGCGGCCGAGCCGGCGGAAGAACTCGACCCGCTCGCCTTCGGGGATCGTCGCGCGGGCGACGCCCGCGGCGACGGCGAGGAAGACCAGGCCCCCCGCCCAGACCGCGGCGGCGATCAGGTGTACGGCTCGGATCGCGAGATCCACGCGCTGAGGACCGCGCTAGCTCGCGGCGCGGATCGCGCGCTCGAGCTCGGCCTTGCTCATGCTCGAGCGGCCCTTGATTCCCAGCTCGGTTGCGCGCTCGTACAGCTCGGCCTTCGTGGGCCCCTCGCCGGCCGAGTCCTCAGCGCCGGCCTCGTTCTCTGCGGGGGCCGAGTCCTCAGCGCCGGCCTCGTTCTCTGCCGGGGCCGCGGGGCCGGTGCCTGCCTGCGGCGGGCGCAGGGGCCCGCTGGCGACCGGTCCGGCCGGGCGATTGGGGCCCTTGTCGCCCATCGTGTCCTTGAGGTACTCCCAGAGGACGTAGGCGACGCCGGCGAGGGTGAGGATCCGCAGGGCCCGTGACATGGCTCTGAGCCTATTGCCCGCGGGTGACGGGTCGAAAACGGGCGGCGTGAGAGGCCCGCCGGCGGCTGGCTTCCCGGCAGTCCCGACTTATGGTTGTTATGCCCCCTTGGGACGGGACCGCCGTGTCCCCCTGCGGCCGGCTCAGTCCGCCTCGGCCAGCAGCGCGCGCAGGTCGAGGCCGGCGGTGAACATGTCGATGCCGCCGTCCTCGCGCCGCGGCCACTGCTCGCGCGGGCCGGTCCCAGTAGAGCTCGATCCCGTTGTGGTCGGGGTCGGCGAGGTAGACCGCCTCGCTGACGCCGTGGTCGGAGGCGCCGCTGAGGGGAACCTCCGCCTCCACGACCCGCTTCACGGCGGTCGCGAGCGCGGCCCGGGTCGGATAGCGGATCGCGGTGTGGAAGAGGCCGGTGCTGCGGGGCGGGGAGGGGAGCCGCCCTCGCTCTGCCAGACGTTGAGCCCGATGTGGTGGTGATAGCCGCCGGCGGAGACGAAGGCGGCGCCCGGGTAGGTCGTGACGCAGCTCGAAGCCGAGGACCTCCGTGTAGAAGGCGACGGCGCGGTCGAGGTCGGAGACCTTGAGGTGGACGTGGCCGATGTCGGCGCCGGGATCGATGCCGCCGGCCGCGCCCTCGCGCTGCTCGCCGGCGCCCTCCATCAGCGCTCTCCCGGGCGCGGGTACTGGGTGGCGACGAAGCGGTCCCACATGCGGTCGGTCATGCCGCGCCGCATGCCCATGATGATCGCGGCCGAGGCGGTGACCTTGTAGCGGGGGCTCGGCCGCGCGGCCGCGAGCGCCTTCTCGATCTTCGCCGCGACCGCCTCCGGGCCTGCGCCCAGCTTGGACATCGGGCCCCGGTAGGCGCCCGCGGTCGCGGCCGCGACGTCCGCGTTGAACTCGCGCGTAGGCGCGCCGTCGCCTCGAGTCGGCATCGGCGATGCTGCCGACGGCGGTCTCGCCGAACTCCGTCCTGATCAGGCCCGGCTCGATCACGACGACCTCGACGCCGAAGCCCGCGACCTCGAAGCGCAGGGCGTCGGAGATCGCCTCGACCGCGTGCTTGGTCGCGTGGTAGACGCCGCCGCCCGGGAAGGTGAGCTTGCCGCCCATCGAGCTGACGTTGACGATGCGGCCCGAGCCCGCCTCGCGCATGCCCGGCAGCACGAGCTGGCACATCCGCATCAGGCCGAACACGTTGGTCTCGAACTGGCGGCGGACGCTGTCCATCGGGATCGTCTCGATCGCGCCGCTCTGGCTGTAGCCGGCGTTGTTGACCAGCGCGCCGACCGGCCCCGCCTCCGCCCGCACCCGCTCGACCGCCGCGCTCATCGAGGCCTCGTCGGTGACGTCGAGCGCAAGCGTCTGGCACCCCGCCGCCCCGAGGTCTGCGATGGACTCCGGGCGCCGCGCCGTCGCGTACACGTTCCAGCCGGCGCGGCCGAGCCGCTCGGCCGTGGCGCGCCCGATGCCGGTCGAGCAGCCGGTGATCAGCACCGGCCTGGACCTGTCAACTCCCATCCGCGCTCCTTCCGCCGGGGTCGGCCCGATCCTCGCACAGGCCGGAGGCCGGCGGGCGGCCGTTAGGCTGCGCGGCGATGAGAGCGGTCACCTTCCAGGCCCCGGGCGAGGTGCGCGTCGAGGAGAAGCCCGACCCGGAGCTGCTGGCGCCCGACGACGCGATCGTCCGAGTCGAGGCCAGCG
Organism: uncultured Solirubrobacterales bacterium; assembly: GCA_963805235.1. Classification (GTDB taxonomy): domain Bacteria; phylum Actinomycetota; class Thermoleophilia; order Solirubrobacterales; family 70-9; genus DASSYK01. The sequence continues at coordinate 608,404 of CAWDTF010000007.1, forward strand.
GCATCTGCGGCTCCGACCTCCACATCTACCACGGGCGGGTTCAGATCGAGCCCGGCTTCATCATCGGCCACGAGTTCGTCGGCGAGGTCGTCGCGGTGGGCGACGAGGTCGGCAGCGTCGCCGTCGGCGACCGCGTGCTCGGCACCTACTGCACCGCCTGCGGGCACTGCTTCTTCTGCGAGCGCCACGAGTTCCACAAGTGCGACGAGGGCCGGGTCTACGGGCACGGCGCCACGCTGGGATCGCTCCAGGGCGCCCAGGCCGAGCTGCTGCTGGTGCCGCACGCCGACGTGGACCTGCGCAAGGTCCCGGAGGGCGTCTCCGACGACGTCGCGCTGTTCGCCGGCGACGTGATGGGCACCGGCTACCACGCGATCGCCTCGCGCCCGCTGGCCGAGGGCGAGACCGCCGCGGTGCTCGGGCTCGGCCCCGTCGGGCTCTGCGCGGTGCAGGCGGCGAAGGCGGCCGGCGCCTCCACGGTGGTCGCGATCGACACCGTCGCCGAGCGGCTCGAGATGGCCGAGTCCTTCGGGGCCGTGCCGGTCCACCTGAGCGAGCAGGACCCGCGGGCGGAGGTCAAGAAGCTGACCGAGGGGAGGGGGGTGGAGCTCGCCGTTGACGCGGTCGGGCCATCCCGAGGCGCTCGACCTCGCCTGCCGGCTTGCGCGCAAGGCGGGCACCGTCTCCGCCACCGGCGTCTATGCCGAGCGCATCGAGCTGCACATGGGCGTGATCTGGATCAAGGCGCTGACGATGCACACCGGCCACGCGAACGTGATCGAGCACGTGGACCCGGTGCTGGAGATGCTGGTCGACGGCCGGCTCGACCCCTCGCCGCTGGTCACCCACCACATGAAGCTCGACGAGGCGCCCGAGGCCTACAGCCTCTACGACCGCCGCGAGGCGCTGAAGATCGTCCTCACCCCGTAGGGGCGCCCGCGGCGGGGCACCGCCGCTCTGCCGCCGCGCCACCCTTACGCTACGCGCGTGGCCGAGAGCCTCGCCGGACAGCTCCTGATCGCGTCGCCGGACATGAGCGACCAGTTCCGACGCGCCGTCGTGCTCGTCGTCGAGCACAGCGAGGAGGGGGCGTTCGGCCTCGTCCTGAACCAGCCCTCGGAGGCGACCGTGGGCGAGGTGGCCGCCGAGCTGGGCGAGCTGATCGGGCCGGAGCACATCGTCCACATCGGCGGCCCGGTCCAGCCCAACGCCGTCACCGCGATCGGCGAGCACCGCGACCCGGCCGCGGCGACCAAGCTGGTGATGGGCGGAGTCGGCATGGTGGACCTCGACGACCCGCCCGAGCTTCTGCGCGTGCGCGTCTTCGCCGGGTACTCGGGATGGGGGCCGGGCCAGCTCGACGCCGAGCTGGAGGCCGAGGCCTGGATCATCGAGCCGGGATCGCCGGACGACGTCTTCGCCGAAGGCGACCTCTGGGCCGACGTGCTCACCCGCATGGGCGGCGAGTTCGCGCTGCTCGCGCGGATGCCGCTCGACCCCTCGCTGAACTGAGCGCCCTGATCCGCTGCCCTTCGGCCCGCCGTTCTGGATCGCGTTCGGCAAGCGCTGACGAGCGCCCTCGCTACTGCGCCTCGTCGTCCTCGTAGGCGAGCACGATGTGGTCGCGCGCGACCGCGATGAAGGGCCGTTCGGCCGCCGACCCGCCATGGTGGTCGCGGATCGTCGCGTTGACCACCGCGACGAATTTGAGGCCCTCGCGGTTCAGGAGGTCGGAGAGCCTGGTGCGGATCCCCTCGGTGGGCAGGACCACCTCGCCGGCGATCCGCAGCCTGTCGGTCTCGATCACTATGCGCTGGCGCCGGTGCTCGCTCATGCAGGCGGTATCGGCGCGCGGGTGGGCGGCTTGAGGGGCGCCTTCACTGCGGCGCCTCCGGGCCGGCGGACGGGGCCTTCGCGCCGAGGAGCAGCCCGAGCTGGCGCGACTGGGCCACGAGAGTCCCGTCCGGCGCCCACAGCGCGCCGTCCTCCTCGAAGAAGCCGTCGCGCACGTAGCTGTTGGTGAAGCGGCCGAGCAGCAGCTCTGCCTCGACCGGCAGCGGAGAGCGGAAGTGGATCGTCAGCTCGATGGTCGGCGCGGGCGCGAGCTCGGTCAGGCGGGGCCAGGGCGCCGGGAACCATGCGTCCGCCAGCACCGCGACCGCGAGGGCGTCCAAGCGCTCGGTGCCTCTGATCCCGAGCCAGCCGCCGATCTCGCCGCGATCGGCGGAGCTGAACGGCGCGGGGCCGAAGCGGTGCTGCATCACCAGTCGCTGCAGGAAGGCGGGAGGATCGGCGCGCTCGAGGGAGGCCTGCGGCGCGTCGGGGGGGTCGGGCGGATCGGCCTCCGGCATCGGCGCGTCGTCGATCAGCGGACCCTCCCACGGCTTCGAGTGCGCCGCGAGGGCCAGGCCGATCGGCTTGCCGCCCTGGGCCATCCGGCCGCTGACGGTGGTCAGCGAGCGCCCCTCGCGCTCGATCTGCGCGCTGACCGTGACCGGCCCCGCCTCGGGCACGCGCAGGAAGTGCATCGTCACCGAGCGCGGCTGGCGCTCGGGGTCGGCGACCGCCAGCTCCAGGCCGCGCATCATGATCGCCATCACGTAACCGCCGAGCGGCCCGCGCGGCGTGTCCCAGCCGGGGGCGATCACCCCCTCCCAGGCGCCTTCTCCGGCGGGTCTCAGCGCGGTGTCCGACTCAAAGCTCACGGCGGCGCGGCACGATACCCGTATGTCCCGACCCGCCACGTCTGCCGCCGACGGCGAATCCGCCCCGCGCGGGCCCTCGCTTCCCAGCGGGCGCGCCATCGCGGTGTCCGTCGCGCTGGCGGCCATCGCGATCATCTCCCTGTACGGCCTCCTCCCGACCCTGGCCGGGCTCGACGACACCTGGGCGCGGCTGGGGCGGGGCGAGGGCTTCTGGCTTCTGGCCGCCGGGCTCTTTGAGGTGCTCTCCTTCGCCTCCTACGTCATCTTCTTCCGGGTCGTCTTCGGCGAGGGCTCCATCCCGATCGGCTGGCGGCGGAGCTACCGGATCACGATGGCCGGCGTGGTCGCGACGCGACTGCTCGCGACCGCGGGGGCCGGCGGCATCGTGCTTCTCGTCTGGGCGCTGAACCGAGCGGGGATGGCCGCGCGCGAGATCACCGACCGAGCCGCCACGTTCTTCGTCCTGCTCTACGGCATCTACATGGCCGCGCTGATCGTGGGGGGCGTGGGATTGCGGCTCGGGATCTTCTCGGGCCCCGCCCCCTTCGGGATGACGGTGGTGCCGGCCGTCTTCGGCGCCGCGGTCATCGCCGTCGGGCTGATCGCCTGGCGCCTGGCGCCCGCCCTCGGTCGCGCGGCCGACAGGGTGCGCTCCGCCTCCGGCGCCCTGTCACGCGCGAGTCGCGCGCTCGCCACGGTCCCGGCGACGCTGCGGGCCGGGGTGAGCGGGTCCCTGGCCCTGGCGAGCGCCCGCCGTACCGGCCTGCTCGGGGCGCTGGGATGGTGGGGCTTCGACATCGCCGTGCTCACCGCCTGCCTCGCGGCCTACGGCGACGCTCCCGGATTCGCGGTCGTGTTGATGGCCTACTTCGTGGGGATGCTCGCGAACACGCTCCCCGTACCGGGAGGGATCGGCGCCGTGGACGGAGGCATGATCGGGGCCCTGATCGCGTTCGGCGTCCCGGGCGGGCTCGCGATCGTCGCCGTGCTGACCTACCGGCTCTTCGCCTTCTGGCTGCCGATCGTCCCCGGCGTGATCGCCTACGCCCAGCTCCTGCGCGAGGAGCCGGCGACGGCTTCCAGGGCGGCCTGAGGCGGCCGCGATGGCGTACGAGTACCTCCTCGTCTTCGCCGGCGTCTTCGCCGTCAACCTGCTGCCCGCCTTCGGCCCCCCGACGGCGGCGATCCTCGTCGCGGTCTCGCTCAATCTCGACCTGGCGCCGGTGCCGCTGGTCCTCGGGGGAGCGCTGGCGGCGGCGTCCGGACGCCTCGTCCTCGCCCACGGGGCGAGGCGGCTGCGCCCGCGGCTCTCGGAGGAGCGGCGCGCCCACCTCGCGGCCGCCCAGGAGTTCCTGCTGGCGAAGCGCAGCCTGACCGTGACCGGGCTCGGCCTCTTCGCGCTCTCGCCGGTGCCGAGCGGCCAGCTCTTCACCGCCGCCGGGCTGATGGAGGTGCGCCTGCTCCCGCTGACCGCCGCCTTCTTCGCGGGCCGCCTCGTCTCGTACTCGATCTACGTCATCGGGGCCTCGGCGATCGAGCAGAGCGTGGGCGACGCGTTCACCGACCTCATCACCTCTCCGCTCGGGATCGCGGCGCAGGTCGTCGCGCTCGCCGGCCTGGCCCTACTCGTCCGCGTCGACTGGGCCGACCTGCTCGCCGGCCGCGAGGGCGTCAGCCCGCGGGAGCGCGGCGCCTGACGAGCCAGCGCCGCAGCTCGTCCGATCCCCAGACGACGAACGGGAAGGGAGGGACGAAGAGGATCATGTGAGGTTCGAGAGCGGCGGTGCTGAGCAGCGATTGGAGCGGCGGCGCGTAGATGATCAACGCCGAAGGGCGAGCTCGAACGCGATGCCCCAGAGCAGCAGGCGATTCGAGAGGACGCCGATCGAGCGCAGCGAGGCCCGCTCGGTGCGGGCCGCGAACGCGGTGCCTATTTGCCCCATCACCATCCCCAGGAACGTCATCGTCGTCGCCTGCTCGTAGACGTGGTGCAACGGGTCACCGGCGCCGGTGGGATCGCCGGGTGACCAGCCGGCGCCGTTCAGCACGTAGAAGAACCCAGCCATCTGCAGGGCCGCGCAGATCAACCCCAGGAAGAGCCAGGCGCGCAGCAGCATGGGCGGTCGGATCACGCCCTCGGAGCGGTCGCGCGGAGGCCGGCGCATGATCCCGGGCTCGGCCGGCTCCCGCCCGAGTGCGAGGGCGGGCAGAGTCTCCGTGCCGACGTCGAAGGCGAGCAGCTGCAGGACGGTGAGCGGCAGCGGGATCGCGCCGCCTCCGAGGGCGAAGACGACGAAGGGCGTCACCTCCGGAGTGGCGTGGGCGAAGAGGTAGAAGAGGAACTTGCGGACGTTGTCGTAGACCCGCCGCCCCGCCTCCACGGCGGCGACGATGGTCGCGAAGTTGTCGTCGGTGAGGACCATCGTCGACGCTTCGCGGGCGACGTCCGTTCCCGATCGCCCCATGGCCACCCCGATGTCGGCGCGGCGCAGGGCCGGCGCATCGTTGACCCCGTCGCCGGTCATCGCGACGACGCAGGCCCTCCTGCCTGAGCGACTCCGCGATGCGCAGCTTCGTCTCGGGCGAGCTGCGCGCGAAGATCAGCTCGTCGCTGCCGCTGAGCAGCGCGTCGAGCGCCTCATCGCCCATGCGGTCGACCTCCGCGCCGGCGATAACCGCGGGTGCTCGCCGCCGATCCCGACCCGCCCGGCGATCGCGGCGGCGGTCAGGCCGTGATCGCCGGTGATCGACGATGATCCGGATCCCCGCTCGGTGGCAGCGCTTGACGGCGGCGGCGACCTCGGGCCGCGGGCGGATCGAACATCGCCACCAGCCCGAGGAGGCTCAGGCCCTCCTCGGCCTCCTCCCGCCGCTCGGGTAGCCCGGCGGCTGGGTCAAGCCGCGCTCGGCGACGGCCAGGACCCGAAGCCCCCGCATGGCGTAGTCGTCGACGATCTCCCTCGATTCGCTGCCGCTCGCCGGCTCCGAGCGGCTCGCGGCGCCCGTCCGTCGACCTTGCTCGTGCACAGCGGAAGCACACGTCTCCGGGGCGCCCTTCGCGTTCGACCCACGATGCCGTCATCGCGCTCGTCGACGGTGGACATCCGCTTCAACCCGGGTCGAAGCGAAACTGGCGGCGGCGGACACGCTCACGCTGATCCGCGGCGACTCGTGGCGACCCCGAGCGCTGTCGCCGCCTGCAGCAGCGCGATCTCGGTCGGATCCCCGGCGCGGCTCCGTCGGCCTCAGCCGGGCGTTGTTGCAGGCCGCGCTCACGGCCGCGACGAGCGCGGAAGCCGTCCGGCTCGGCCGCGAGCGCCGCGTCGCCCACAGCCTCGAGGTCGAGTTCGCCGGTCGGGCGTCCAGATCGCGGTGACGCGCATCCGGTTCTCGGTCAGCGTCCCGGTCTTGTCGGTGCAGATGACGTGGTCGAACCGAGTGTCTCGACCGCGCTCAGCCGCTTGACCACGGCGCCGCGACGTACGAGGTCGCGGGCCCCCACCGCGAGCGCCAGGGTGATCACCGGCAGCAGGCCCTCGGGCACGAGCCCGACCAGCAGGCCGACGGCGAAGACGACCGCGTCGCCGAGCGAGAGCCCGGCGACGAGCGTGGCCACCGGAACGAAGGCGACCGCCGCCACGGCCGCGATCAGCGCGATCAGCCATGCGACCCCCCGTACCTGAATCTCGAGCGGGGACTCGTCGCGCTCGACCCGCTGGAGAGAGCGACGCGACCCGCCCGATCTCGGTCTGCATCCCGGTCGCGTAGACGAGCGCCCGGGCCTCGCCGCCGGTGCAGCTGGTCCCCGAGAGCACGAGGTCGCGGGCCTGGAGCAGCGGGCACGCCCGTGTCGGCGAGATCGGCTGTTCGATCGACCGGCTCGGACTCGCCCGTGAGCGCGGACAGATCGAGCTCGACCGCACCCGACAACAGGCGCGCATCCGCCGAGATGCGGTCACCCTCCGCGACCAGCAGGACGTCGCCCGGGACGATCTCCGTCGTCGCGACCCGTCGCTCCACGCCGTCGCGCAGGACCCGCGCCTCGGAGGGGAGGTAGGCGGCGAGCGCCTCGACCGCGCGCTCGGCCTGCAGCTCCTGGGCAAAGGCGAAGACCGCGTTGACGACGATCACGACGACGATCGCGATCGCAACCGGGACGATCCCGGCGACCCAGGCCAGGATCGCCGCCACCCAGAGCAGCAGCGCAAGCGGGTGGGTGAACTGATGAGCGAGGTCGCGGAGCGGCTTCGCTGCTCGCGGCGGCGAATCTCGTTCGGCCCGTGTTGCTCGAGCCGGCGAGCCGCCTCGCGGCTCCCGAGGCCGCCGGGCCGGGCCCCAGATGCTGGAGGAGCAGGCTCGAGGCGCTCCTCGGGGTCGATTCCGGGAGCCTCGCGGGGGTCGCTCGGGGTCATGGGCTGAGGATGCCCGTCACGGCTTCGCACAGGATGGCCGCGCGGAAGCTAGGAGGCCGCCGCTTCTCCCGCGGTCGGGGCAGGCGCGGGGTCGACTGCCTCGATGCGGACCTGCGGGGCGAGGGCGGAGACCTCGCGGGCATGCCCGGTGCCGAGCCCGTGGCGGGTGACGTTCAGGGCGCCGGCGGCCATGCCGACGCGGAGCGCGTCCTCGATGGCCAGCCCGCCGCCGAGGCCGACGCCGATGCCGGCGAAGAGGGAGTCGCCCGCTCCATGCGGGTCGAGGGGCTCGAAACGAGGGCCGGTGATCGCGAGCAGCCGCTCGCCGAGGCTCGCCACGGCGGGGTCCTGCCGGCGCGTGATCAGCACGTTGGCGGCCCCCTCCGCCCGGAGGCGCTGCGCCGTGGCCACCGCGCCGGCGATTCCCTCGCCCTCCAGGATGCCCATGGCGGCGAGGTCCTCGTCGCTGGCCTTGATCAGGTCGGCCTCGCCGTGGATCGCGGACCACATCGCCTCGTCGCTGAGATCGGCGAGGACCGACCGGCCGTTCAGCTTCAGGTCGGCGGTGAGGCGGCCGTAGGTGTCGGCCGGCACGACGCCGGGGTTGCGCGGCCCTGTGAGCAGCATCAGGTCGGAGTCGAGACCGGCGCTCAGGGTGGCGCCGTACAGGTCGTCGAGCTCGTGGCGGGAGAGCGCGGGGCTGGCGGTCTCGGCGACCACGGTCCGACCGCCGTCGGCGCGGCTGTGCACGTAGGCGCCGTTGTCCTCCTCCGTCTCCACGGCAACGGGCGTGATGCCATCGGCTCGCAGCAGGGAGCCGAGCACCTGCCCGGTCTCGCCCCCGAGCGGAACGCAGAGGCGGACATCGGCGCCGAGACGCGAAGCCATCCGGGCGACCCAGAACCCCTGGCCTCCCGCGTGGATGTGGATCTCCGGTCCGCGCTCGACGGTGATCGTGAGGGCGGGCGAGGGATCGAAGACGGCGAGCCGGCAGGGGTGCAGCGGGATGGGGCCCGGCCCGGCCTTCCCCGTCTCAGCCGGATCGAACCGGCGTCCATGCGTGCGGCCGTTCGTCATCACCATTGAGGCTAGGCCCGGCGCTCGGTCCGCGCATCCGTACTCAGGGCGTATGCCGGCTCAGTGCCGCGCCGGCGTGCCCGTGCTAGTCGACCGAGAGCAGGTCGATCACGAAGACCAGGGTGGCGTTCGGCGGGATCGTGGGCGGAGAGCCCTGCGCCCCGTAGCCGAGGTCCGGCGGGATGACGAGCCGGCGCCGTCCGCCGACCTTCATCCCCTCGACGCCCTGGTCCCAGCCGGGGATGACCCCGCCCGTGCCGAGCTGGAACTCGAAGGGCTGGCCGCGGTCGAAGGAGGCGTCGAACTCCTTGCCGCTGTCGTAGAGGACGCCGACGTAGTTGACGCTGACCTGGTCGCCGCTCTGGGCCTCGGCGCCGTCGCCCTCCTCGATGTCCTCGATCACGAGCTCGGTGGGGGCCGGCTCGTCCGGGACCTCGACGGTGGGCTTGGGCTTCGCCTCGGCCGTTGACGCGCCGCCGTCGCCGTCATCGCCGCCGCCGCGGGCGACGAGCACCACCACGACGATCACGGCCAGCACGGCCGCGAAGATCCCCACCCCGATCAGTCTCCGGTCCATCGCGCGGGGATCCTAAGGGAGCGGGCCGCGGACCTGCGCGCGCCAGCGCTCGGCCCACGGTCATCGCGCGGAGCTGGAGACCGCTAGTCGGCCGGGTGCCAGCGCTCCATGTGCTCGGCGTGGGTCCGAGGTAGGCGCCGGGCTTGAAGAAGCGGTCGTAGAAGTCCAGGTCGAGGTGGTGGGCCTGGAGGTAGGTGAGGATGAAGAGCTCGGCACGGTGCCCGGGAACTTGCCGAAGGTGTCGAAGACGTACTGCGCCTGGAGCGCGACGCAGCGCCTTGAACTCGTCGTCGTGGACCTGGGCGCTCGCCCGCACCCGGCGCTCTCGCTCCAGGCACCCGGGGTGTCGCGGTTGAACGGCCCGCCGGGGCCGAACTTGCGCTCGGCGAACGCCTCGACCGCCGCCGCCATGTCGGCGTAGTGCGGCGGGCAGAAGGCCTCGAAGACGCCCTCCAGGCCGGTCGGGTTGGGCATCGACCAGCGCTCGTCCTCGTCGTAGCGGAAGCCGAGCCCGGGACGTCGGGGTCGCCGCTGGCGCCGAGCACGTGAAGCGGTCGATGCCGTCGAACATCCAGCCGCCGAGCCCCATCGCCTGCAGCATCAGCACGCCGGCGTAGCAGGAGGTCGCCAGCTCGGCGGTGGCCTCGGTGAGCGCGTACTGCTCGACGAAGGTGAGCGGGAAGGGCTCCTCGAGGTCGACCAGGTCGCCGAATCGCTCGATCCCCGGGATCCGCTCGTCGTTGACGTCGTCGAAGATCGCAGTAGCCGTTCTGGACGAAGAAGCAGAGGATCGCGATCATGTGCTGGGCGAGGTCGGCCACCGGGATCACGAGCAGCGAGCCGGGGCCGTTGACGCACCAGGTGTTGTGGCCCTCCATGTAGGGCTCCTCGGCCGGCATGTTGAGCCGCCCGTCGGAGAGCTTGCTGGACGCCGGCCGCGATGGCGCTCGACCATCAGCTGCCGGCGTGACCTCCTCGGTCGCCGGGTCGACCAGGGCGCCGGCGTCGCGGGTCGCGAAGAGGTAGGTGCCCGGTCGTCGGTGAAGAACAGCTCGGCGGTGTGGAACCCGGCCGCCGAGGGGAAGGTGCGGCCCGGCGGCCGCGTCGGCGTAGTTCGGCGAGGTGCGGCGCGTAGCGTGGCGTTGCGGGTGATCGCGTAGTGCCAGCCGGTCGTCCCGACCCATCGAGGTCGAGCAGCAGCGACCGCTCGAGCTCGGAGAGCGGCATCGGCTCGTGCTTGTGACTTGTAGGCGAAGGACGCCGTCCGGGATCTCGCCACCGAGCGCGAAGCGCCGCGAACGGCGCCCGATCAGCGGCCTCCCATCAGGGAAAACCGAGCGAGATCGTCGAGCCGCCTCGTGGCGTACGGCCGAGCTCGTCAGCGGTTGCCATCGCGGTCCTCCTTTCCTCCGGCTTTCAGGAAAGGTCGCCGACGTAGTGGGTCGGCAGCTTACCTCGGCGACCGCTTGGCCTTAGGGATGGGCGCGGGTGGTTTCGAACCACCGACCTCTCGCGTGTGAAGCGAGCGCTCTCCCACTGAGCTACGCGCCCTGGGCCGGGAATCATAAGCCCGCGCCGGGGGCGGCCGAGTGGGGGGCGAGACCTCGGACGGTGGTCGTCTGGGGGCATGACGTGCCCCCTGGGTGCCGCGGTCCGGGGCTGCGGCCGGACGGCGCGGGGGAGGGTCTAGCTGGGCGCGCCCTCGCGCCGCAGCTCCGGGTCGCCCTCGACCTTGAGGTCGGGGAGGGCGCGGTCGAGCCAGCGGGGGAGGTACCAGTTGCGCTCGCGGAGGAGCTCCATCAGGGCGGGCATGATCAGCAGGACGACGAAGGCGTCGATCGCGACGGCGACCGCGAGGCCGACGCCGAACTGCTTGACGATCGGGTCGCCGTTGAGGACGAAGCTGAAGAAGACGGCGAACATGATCGTCGCGGCGGCGGCGATCCAGCGGCCGGTGTTGGCGAGGCCGTCGGTGACCGCCTCGCTGTTCTCGGCGCCGGCGCCGTGGCGCTCGGCGATCCGCGAGACCAGGAACACCTGGTAGTCCATCGAGAGGCCGAAGAGGATCGCGAACATCATCAGCGGCACGTAGCTGACCACCGGCATCGGCCCGTCGAGGCCGATCAGCTCGATGCCCCAGCCCTTCTGGAAGACCGCGGTGAGGACGCCGTAGGCGGCGACGACGGCGAGCAGGTTGACGAGCGCCGAGACCAGCGGCACGACCAGCGTCCGGAAGGCCAGCATCAGCAGCAGGATGCTGAGCGCGACGACGATCGCGATCACCAGCGGCAGCTTCTCGCTGATCTTGTCGGCGAGGTCTATGTAGCCGGCGGTCGTGCCTCCGACGTACACCTTCATCCCGGTCCCCTGGGTGGCGTCGGGGATGGTCTCGTCGCGCAGGTGGTTGACGAGGTCCTGGGTCGCGTACGCGGAGGGCGAGGTCTTCGGGGTCACGGCGAAGACGGCAGCCGTGCCGTTCTTGTCGGTCGCGGCGGGCGAGACGGACTGCACGTCGCCCTGCTTGGAGATGTCCTGCTGGAGCTTGACCAGGCGGGGGTCGCCGGCCGGGGTCGCGGCGATCTGCTCCTCCTCTGAGAGCTGCTGCTCCTGCTGTTGCTGCTTCGCGCTCGGGGCCTGGCCCTCCGCCTCCTCCTGCGAGATCTCCTCCTGTAGCTGCTCTTCCTGCGACTCCGCCTGCTGCTCCTCGCTCGTCGAGGGCTGCAGCGGGTTGTCCGGCGAGACGTCCACCGAGATCAGGAGCTGGCCGGTCGTGCCGGGCCCGAAGCCCTTGCTGAGCGCGTCGAAGGACTGGCGGGCGGTGGTGTCCTTCGGGTCCTGCCCGTCGTCCGGCGCGCCGAGCCGCATCTCGGTGATCGGGATCGCGAGCACGACGAGGAGGACCACGCCGGCGACCGTCGCGATCACCGGGTGGCGGCGCAGCCGGTCCGCCCACTTGCTCCAGCCCAGCGCGTGGCGCGGCCTCCTGCCGCGCGTCCCGAGCCGGAACGGAAGCGACTGGATGCGGCGGCCGAGCAGGCCGAGCAGCGCAGGCAGCAGGGTGATCGCGGCGAGCACGGCGAAGACCACGACGATCGCGGTGGCGTAGCCGAGCGAGCGCACCAGCGGGATGCCGCTGAAGTAGAGGCTCAGCAGCGCGATCACCACCGTGCTGCCCGCGAAGACGACCGCGGACCCGGAGCTCGACAACGCCCGCGCGATCGCGTCCTCGGGCTCGTCCCCCTCGTCGAGGAGGCGCATCTGGCGGCTGATGATGAACAGGGAGTAGTCGGTCCCCACCGCCAGGCCGAGCATGATCCCGAGAGTCGGGGCGATCGAGGGGACGCTGAAGAGGTGGCCGGCGAGACCGACCACGGCGAGGCCGGCCATCAGCGCGATCACCGCCGTGGTCACCGGCAGCGGAGCGGACGGTGAAGGTCCTGAAGGCGAAGAGCAGCACGATCAGCGCGGCGACGATCCCGATCACCTCGCTGGCGCGCGTGCTGGGGTTGGAGAGGTCGTCGCCGAGGTAGCCGCTCGCCGACACCTCGATGTCGTCCGGCATCCCCTTCTCGGCCGAGTCGAGGACGCTGTTGGCCTCGTCCTCGGTCAAGTCGCTGGAGCTCTCGGTCAGGGCGACCGCCGCGTAGACGATCTTGCCGTCCGTGCTGATCTGGGCCGCGCCCTGCTCGGAGTAGGGGCTGACCACGGTCTGGACGTTCTCGTTGCCTTGGAGCCGCTTGACCGCGTCCTCGACCGCGGTCTTGCCCGCGCCGGACGTCAGCGTCCCGCTCTTCGTCTCGAAGACGATCGGCACGCTGCCGTTGGCCTGGTCCGGGAGCTTCTTGTCGAGGAGGTTCTGCGCCTCCGTCGAGCCCGTCCCGGGGAGGGTGAGGTCGTCGTTGGTCTCCCGGCCGACGGAGTTCGCGATCAGGACCAGCGCGACCGTCGCGACGATCCAGGCTGGAATCACCAGCTTCCAGTTCCGCGCGCTGAACTCGCCGAGGCTGTGCAGAAGCGCGCTCATCGCGTTCCCATCCTCACGGCTGTCTCCCCATCGTCCTTGGAGGCGCCACGGCCCGTGCCGCGCGCTAGACGCAATCCTCTCACGCGCGCGGGATGATGCGCGGATGCCCCGCCGCGAAGACCTCCCGCCGCTCGTCCGCGAGGCGCTCGCGGACGACCCGATGGACCAGTTCGAGGAGTGGTGGGAGCTGGCGCTGCTGAAGGTGCCGCTGCCCGAGGCGATGACGCTCGCCACCGCCGACGCCGACGGGGCCCCGAACGCCCGCATGGTCCTGCTCAAGGGCTTCTCGCCCGAGGGGTTCAGCTTCTTCTCGAACTACGAGAGCGTCAAGGGCGGAGAGCTGGCCGCGAACCCGCGTGCCGCGCTGATCCTCTACTGGCGCGAGCTGGACCGCCAGGTCCGGGTCCGCGGCGCGGGTGGAGCGCCTTCCGGCGGGCGAGTCGGACGCCTATTTCGCCTCGCGCCCGCGCGAGAGCCAGATCGGCGCCCTGACCTCGGCCCAGAGCCGGCCCGTCGAGCGGGAGGAATTGGACGCCCGCTTCGCGCGGCTCGCGAGCGAGTTGGAGGGCGAGCCCATCCCTCGCCCCGAGCACTGGGGCGGCTACCTGCTCAGCCCGCAGGCGATCGAGTTCTGGCAGGGCCGCGAGAGCCGCCTGCACGACCGCTTCCGCTACACGCGCGAGGGCGGCGCCTGGCGGATCGAGCGGCTCTCGCCCTGACCGCCACCCTGCGCCGCCTCCCGCCTTCGCGTCCGGCGCGCCGCGCTACGATCGTCGTGGACCGTGCTAGGCGGGGAGGTAGCGGTGCCCTGCACCCGCAATCCGCTCTAGCGGGGCTGAATTCCCGTTCGAGGGTCCGGCTCTCGGGGCCGGGTCGCCGAGGGCGGCGCTGACGGCCAGGTCCTGCGCAGTGGCGGCCTGTGAACCAGGTCAGATCCGGAAGGAAGCAGCCTTAAGCGGTAGCCGCCATGTGATGCAGGCAAGCCTGACCCGAGCCGGCCGAGGATGACGCGCCCGGGCGCTTCGTCTCGAAGACGGGTGCACGGTCCATCTCTATGTGCGCGAAGCTTCCGGAATGGCTGCCGGGAACTCCGCACGGGTCAGGCGCTACCGCGCGAACGTGCAGGCCGAGCTGGACCGAGCCGCCGTGTACGGCGCGATGGCAGCGGCCGAGAAGGATCCGCAGCTCGCGCGCGGCTTCGAGCGACTGGCGGACTCCGAGTTGCGCCACGCTGAGTTCTGGCGCGAGCAGCTCAACGAGCTCGACGGCGGCGCCCCCGAGCGGCCGAGCCCCCGTGCCCGGCTGCTCGCGATGCTGGCCAGGCGCTTCGGCAGCCGGCTGGTGCTGCCCGCCGCCGCCGCGCTCGAGGGCGCCGAGCGGGAGACCTACGAGGACCAGCCCGAGGCCGGCGAGACGGACATCCCCGAGGACGAGCGCGACCACGCGCGCGTGCTCGACGCCGCCGTGGAGGCGTCCCGCACGGGCCGCACCGCGGACGCCCTCGCCCGCGCGCTCGGCCGCCGCCGGGGCGTCAGCGGCAACGCGCTGCGCGCCGCCGTCCTCGGCGCGAACGACGGGCTTGTCTCCAACCTCAGCCTGGTGATGGGCGTCGCCGGCGCCGACCTGGCCGGCCGGGACGTGCTGATCACGGGCATCGCGGGCCTGCTCGCGGGAGCCTTCTCGATGGCGATGGGGGAGTGGATCTCGGTGCAGAGCTCGCGCGAGCTGAACCAGCGCCAGCTCGACCGCGAGGCCGAGGAGATCGCGACCGACCCGGAGCACGAGCGGGCCGAGCTGGTGACGCTCTACCGGCGCCGCGGGCTGACGACGGAAGAGGCGAGCCACCTCGCCTCGCGGGTGATGAGCGACGAGGACACCGCGCTGAATGCGATGGCGCGGGAGGAGCTCGGGTTCGACCCCGACGAGCTGGGCGGGTCGGCGTGGGTCGCGGCGGCCTCCTCTTTCGCGCTATTCACGGTCGGCGCGATCGTCCCGGTGCTCCCCTTCGCGCTGGCGGATGGCGATACGGCCGTGATCGCCAGCCTGGCTGCGAGCGCGGTCGCTCTGCTCGGGATCGGCGCCGCGATCACGCTGCTGACCGGCCGCCCCGCGTGGCGCTCCGCGCTACGCCAGCTCGTGATCGGCCTCGGGGCCGCGGGGATCACCTACGCCGTCGGCAGCCTCGTCGGCGCGGCGGTGTAGGCACGCCCCGGGCTCGGTTTGCGCCTCCGCCGCGACCGTGCCACCCTGATGGGGTGAGGAGGCTCCTGAAGCCGCTGCTGGCGGCTGCCGCCGCAAGCCTGATGCTGCCCGCCGCCGCGGGGGCGAGCGCGACCCTGAGCCCGAGCACCCACGACTTCGGCGCGGTCGCGACCGGCTCGAGCGTGACCAAGGCCTTCATGCTGGCGACCGTCTGCGACGACGACCCCCTGGTCATCGGCTACACCTGCGAGCCGGTGCCCGAGCCGCCGCTCGCGGTCGCGATCGGCGCCAGCGGCGGTTTCTCCCAGACCAACGACTGCCCGGCCTCGATGCCGCGGGACCAGCTCGTGATCTCCTACTGCACGATCTGGGTGACCTACTCGCCGGGGGCACCTGGCGCCGCCTCCGGCCACATCGCCACCGGCGACTCCCTCGACGGCGCGCCGATCAGCTCGGTCGCGGGCGTTGCGGTCGCGCGCCCCTCCAAGGCGGCCAAGAAGAAGCGGTGCAAGAAGACGAAGCGCAGCGCGAAGCGCGCGTCGAGCGCCGCCACCGCAAAGTGCCTGAAGCGCAAGCGCGCCCGCTGAGCGCCGCCCCCGGAGCCGGCCCGGCCGCGGGTTAGACTCGCTGCGTGGCCCACTCAGCCTCCCTCTACCGCCGCCACCGCCCCCAGAGCTTCGGCGAGGTCGTCGGCCAGGAGCACGTCGTGCGCACGCTCTCGCAACGCGGTCGAGCGGCGGCCGGGTCCACCACGCCTACCTGTTCGTCGGCTCCCGGGGGACGGGCAAGACCTCGATGGCGAAGATCCTCGCGCGCTCGCTCAACTGCGTCAACGGCCCGACCGCTGACCCCCTGCGGCGAGTGCGAGGCGTGCCGGACGATCGCGGCCGGCACCTCGCTCGACGTGATCGAGATGGACGCCGCCTCCAACCGCTCCGTGGACGACGTGCGCGACCTGCGCGAGCGCGTCGGCTACGCGCCCGCCGAGGGCCACTGGAAGGTCTACATCCTCGACGAGGCCCACATGCTGACCAAGGAGGCGTGGAACGCCTTCCTGAAGACGCTCGAGGAGCCGCCGCCGAACACGGTCTTCGTGCTCGCGACCACGGAGCCGCAGAAGGTGATGGCGACGATCGTGGACCGCTGCCAGCGCTTCGACTTCCAGCGGCCCTCGCTGGAGCAGATCGCCGAGGTGGTCCGCCGCGTGGCCGACGCCGAGGGGATCGAGATCGACGACGGCGCGGTGGCGCTGATCTCGCGCTCGGCCGCGCGGCAGCTTCCGCGACGCGCTCGGGACCCTCGACCAGCTCGTCGCCTTCGGCGGCGACGAGCGTCTCCACCGAGGACGTGGTCGAGCTGCTCGGGGCCGCCGACGCCGAGCTGCTCTTCGAGGTCACCGACGCGCTCGCCGCCGGCGACGCCGCCGGCCGCGCTCGAGGCGGTCGAGCCGCTCTGCCCGCTCGGGGCGCGACCCCGGCCAGTTCGCCCGCGACCTGGTCGCCCACCTGCGCCAGCTGCTGGTCGCCGCGCGCCACCGGCGCGGTGCCGGAGTCCTTCACGGTGACCGTCGCCCAGCCCGAGCGCCTCGCCGCCCAGGCGGCGGCGGTCGGCGACGCCAAGCTGATGGGCGCGATCGACGCGCTCTCGGTCGCGGTCGCGAACATGCGCGAGGGCGACGACCCGCGCCTCAGCCTCGAGGTGGCGCTGCTCAAGGTGGCCCAGCCCGTCCCTCGATGCCTCGCGCGAGGCGCTGCTGCGCCGGATCGAGAGCTCTGGAGTCCGGCTCGAGGGCGAGCCGTCAAGGGCCGCCCATCGGCACCGCCCAGCGGAGCCTCAGCAGCCCCGCCCGCGGAAAGCCCGTCGGCGCCGCCGGAAGGAGCCTCGGCACCCCCCGCGCCCGCGTCGCAAACCGGTCCGGGCGCAGGCGAAGCCGAGGAGGTGCCGGCAGAAGCGAAGCCGAGGGCGTGCCGGCGGCTGCCGCCGTCGACCTCGAGCGGGTGCTCAGCTCTGGCCGGCGGTGGTGGATCACGTCCGCAGCTCGGGCTCGGAGATGCTCTCCACGCTCTTCGAGGGCGCCCGGCCGCTCGCGATCGACGCCGAGCGGTCGGTGATCAGGATCGGCTTCCCCGCCGTCCGCGAAGTTCAACAAGCGCAAGGCGGAGGCCAAGGCGAACGTCGAGCGGATCGCGGAGCGGTCGCCGCGATCGTCGGCGAGCAGGCTGCGGCCCGTCTACGAGCTGATCGAGGGCGAGGAGCCGCCCGCCGAGACGGACGGGCGCGGCGGACCGCGGAGATGGCCGAGGAGGAGATCATCGAGCTGCTGAAGACGAAGTTCGACGCCAGCGAGGTCGTCCCCGAAGAGACCCGCGAGCGAGGAGACGGGCTGATGGCCAAGGAACCCGACATGAACCAGCTGCTGCAGCAGGTCCAGCAGATGCAGGCCGAGATGGTGAAGGCGCAGGAGCAGCTCAAGGACGAGACCGTCGAGGCCAGCGCCGGCGGCGGCATGGTCAAGGTGACGATGACCGGCGACATGAAGCTGCGCGAGCTCGACGATCTCGCCCGAGGCGATCGACCCCGAGGACCCCGAGCTGCTCCAGGACATGGTCACCGCCGCGGTCAACGAGGCGATCCGCTCGGCCCAGGAGCTGGCCTCCAGCAAGCTCGGCGGCATCGCCGGCGGATGGGCGGCGGCGGGCTGCCCGGCATGGGCGGCATCCGGCGGCCTCGGCCAGAGCGACTCCGGCCAGCTAGGCTGGCCGGGATGCACGCCGGCCCGATCAGCCGCCTGATCGCCGAGCTCTCCCGCCTGCCGGGGATCGGCCAGCGCACCGCGCAGCGGCTCGCCTTCCACATCCTGCGCGCCGAGGACGACGAGGCGCTCGCGCTCGCCGAGGCGATCCGCGAGGTCAAGGAGAAGGTCGGCCTCTGCGAGGTCTGCTTCAACCTCGCCGAGGGGCCGCGCTGCCGCATCTGCGAGGACACGCCGGCGCGACCGCTCGCTGATCTGCGTGGTCGAGGAGCCCGCCGACGTGATCCCGATCGAGCGCACCGGCGAGTACCGCGGCGTCTACCACGTGCTCGGCGGCGCGCTCTCGCCGATCGACGGCATCGACCCCGAGGACCTGCAAGATCGCCGAGCTGCTCGAGCGGGTCAACGGCGAGGTCACCGAGGTCGTGCTCGCCACCAACCCGACCACCACCGGGGAGGCGACCGCGCTGCACATCGCCGACGGCCCTGCGCGACCGACGGTCACCGTCACCCGGCTCGCCAGCGGCCTGCCCGGTCGGCGCCGACCTCGAGCACGCCGACGAGGTCACGCTCGGCAAGGCGCTGGCCGGGCGCTCCGCGCCTGGGCTAGAGCCCACCGGCCTAGCGCATGCGCCGCGTCGGATCGTCGTCGTAGGAGCGGCGCGCTGCGGGTACTCGTCGCGGCGGTCGCGCTGCGGCCGCTCGACTGCGGATCAGCTCGTAGAGCAGCGACAGCGCCAGGCCGGCGCCGCCGGCGATCATCAGGATCAGGCCGACGGTCTGGATGTCGATCACGTCGGTCTCGACCGTGATCGCGTAGCGCAGGATCGCGCCGATCGCGATCAGGAATATGGCGGTGGCGATGGTCACGCTCGCGTGAGCATACCCGCGGCCTGCGGGCAGCTCCGCCGCTCGCGCGCATCCGCAGCGCGGTCTTGCGTTCAGCCTCCACGCCCGCTCGGGGGCCGGACTCGCTGAGCCCGATCCGGCGGTGCAGCCGGCGCAGGGGCCTCGGCGCCCACCAGTTCCAGCGGCCGAGCATCGCCATCAGCGAGGGCACCAGGAAGGCGCGGATGATCGTCGCGTCGATCAGCACCGCGAGCGCGGTGCCGATCCCGTTCTGCTTGATGAAGATGATCTCCGAGGTGGCGAAGGCGCCGATCGCGATCGAGAACAGCAGCGCGGCCGCGGTGACGATGCGGCCGGTGCGCTCGAGGCCGATCGCGACGCCTCGCGAGTCGTCGGCGCCCGCGTCACGCGCCTCCTTGATCCGCGAGAGCAGGAAGACGCCGTAGTCGGTCGAGAGGCCGAAGGCGACCGCGAACAGCAGGATCGGCATCGTCTGCTCCAGCGCGCCCTGGCTGCGGTAGTCGAGCAGGCCCTCGAGCCGGCCGTCCTGGAAGATCGAAGACGAGGATCCCGAAGACCGCGCTCAGGTTGAGCACGTTCATCAGCAGCTGCTTGACCGGCAGCACCACCGAGCCCGTCATCAGGAAGAGCACGATCAGGGTCGCGACGACGATGATCGCGACCGCGATCGGCAGGTGCTCCTCGAGGCTCTACTGGAAGTCGAGGAAGTCGGCGGTCGCGCCGGTGACCAGCAGCCGTCGCCGCGCCGGCGGCTCCGGCAGCTCCCGGACCGTGCTGCACCGTGTCGCGGCTGCGCGTCGTTGATGTAGGGGTCGTCCGAGACCGCCTCGACCACGAAGTCGCCGCTCTGCAGCTCGCGCGGCGGGTTGACCGCGGCGATCCCCTCCGTGCCCGCGAGCTCGCGCGACGACCTGCTGCGGCGTCGGCCGCTCGGCCGTTCTCGACCAGGACGCGGATCGGGGTGTCGCGGTTGGGCGGGAACTCGGCGCGGATCGACGTCGTCCACCTGGCGGGCGCTGCGGTCCTCGGGGAGGATCTGAGCGTCGGGCGAGGTGAACTTGATCGCGAGGAACGGGATGCCGAGGCGCGATCAGGAACGCCGCGCTGAGCGATCGCCACCGGCGCCGGGCGGCGCATCACCAAGTGGGAGAGCCGGTACCAGAAGCCGTCCTTGGCGGGCTCGGCCTCGCGCTCGGCGCGGCGCTGCAGGAACTTCGGCGCGAGCGAGTTGACGCGCTCGCCGAGCAGCGCCAGCAGCGCCGGCAGCACGATCAGCGCGATCAGCGGCCGCGAGCAGCGCGACGATCGAGCCGCCGAGCCCCATCGAGTAGAGGAAGCGCTGCGGGAAGACCAGCAGCGAGGCCAGCGCGGCGGCGACCGTCAGCGACGAGAACAGCACGGTGCGCCCGGCGGTCGCCATCGTCCGGCGCATCGCCTCCAAGCCCGGGCCCGATGCGCGCGATCTCCTCGCGGTAGCGGGAGACCATGAAGAGGCTGTAGTCGATCGCCAGGCCCGAGGCCCAGGCCGGTGGTCAGGTTGAGGGCGAAGATCGAGATCGAGCCGACCTCGCTGGCCACCCGCAGAGCGAGGAAGGTGCCGACGATCGCCAGGCCGCCGACCAGCAGCGGCAGCGCCGCGGCGACGAGGCTGCGGAAGAAGAGGAACGAGAGCAGGAAGAGCAGCGGGAAGGCGAGCATCTCGGCCCTGCGCAGGTCCTCCTCGACCTGCTCGTTGACCTGCTGCTGGGCCAGCGCCGGGCCGCCGACCGCTGACGCCCGGCTCGCCCGCGAGCTCGTCGCGGATGCCGCTCGGCCGCGTCCTGCGAGTCCTTGTCCTCGGTGGCTGGCGAGCGCGACCGCGAGGTAGGTCGCGTCGCCCTCACTCGAGACGAAGTCGCGGGAGCCGGTGTCGTAGGAAGCCGCGTCACGCTCGCGACCTCGGGGTCGGCCAGCGAGCTCGCGCTGCGAGCTCCGTCGACGCGCGCGCGGGTCTGCGGCTGAGTCGAGCTGCGCGCCCTCGATCAGGACGACGACCGCCGGCGTCGCGGTAGCCCGCGTCCTCGAGCCGCTCGGCGGCGATCACGCTCTCGGTGTCCGGGTCGTCGGCCCCGTAGGGGTCGAGCCGGTCGGCGACAGAGCCGCCGACGGCGCCGGCCGCGCCGAAGAAGACGACGGCCGCCGAGCACGACCGCGAGGCGCCGGCGCTGAGGCGAGGCGATGCGAGTGCGTCGAACATCAGGTCCTCCTGTTCCGGCCGGGCGTTCCCTTCGCGCCGGCCAGCTCGCTCTCGAGTCTCTTCGCGGCCCGCTCGAACCAGTCCGCGAGCCAGGCGCTCATCTCGATCCCGAAGCGCAGGGCGGTCAGCGACCGGCGTCCGAGGTCGCCTCGGCGCCCCGTCCGGCATCCCGGCTCGACCTGGCGCTCGATCGCGGCCAGGCGCTCGCCGACCTCGCGGCGCGTGGGCTGCGCGCTCGCGGGCGATCTCGGGCGTCCGCGCCGGGTCGAAGGTGCCGGCGAAGAAGAGCTTCAGCAGGCCCTCGTCGCGCATCTCGAAGACCTCCGGCGGCTGCGCCAGCCATCGCCGCGACTCGCGCGCCCCTCCGCGGTCAGGCTGTAGACGGTGCGCTGCCTCGCCCCCTGCGGCGAGTCTTCGCCCGCGATCAGCCCCGCCTTCTCCAGCCGCTTCAGCTCGGGATAGATCTGCCCGTAGCTGGCCGCCCAGAAGAACCGGGCCGAGTGGTCGACGAGCTGCTTGATCTCGTAGCCGGACCGCGGCCGCGCCGCGATCAGACCCAGGATCACCTTCGCGGTTGCGTTGAGCTCCATGACCGCAGATATATCGGCCTGATATATCCGTGTGTGTGACTGTAGTCACGGCGCCGCACCCGCCCGCGGCTCCGGGCAGTGCTAGCTGCGCTTCAGAAGCCCGAGCTTGCGCTTCAGCTCGAGCACGCGGGCGACCGCCTCGTCGAGGCGGTCGCCGGGATCGCTGCCGGCGCGACCGCCTGCGCGGATCGCCCCGCGGGCCTGCGGCCGCCTGGCCAGGCTCGCTGATCGTGACCATGTCGGCGCCGGCGGCGAGCGCCCGACGGCCGCCTCGGGGGCGCCGATGCCCGCGGCGACGGCGCCGGAGCTGAGGTCGTCGGTGATCGCCACGCCCTTGAAGCCCGAGCTCGTCGCGCAGGAGGTCCCCGGCGATCGCGGGGGAGAGCGCGGCGGGGGTGACCGGGTCGTAGGCGGCGTAGAAGGCGAGCGAGAGGACGACGGCGGGCGCGCCCGCGTCGAAGGCGGCGCTGGAACGGGACGAGGTCGCGGGAGGCGAGCGAGGCGGCGTCGAGGCCGACGGTCGCGGGGCTGACCGTCGGTGTCGTCCGAGGCGGCGCCGAGGCCGGGGAAGTGCGAGACGGCGCAGGCGATCTCCCCCTCCGGCAGCCGCGCGACGGCGGCGGCGGTCAGCCTGGCGACGAGCTCGGGGTCGTCGCCGAAGGCGCGGTCGGCGATCGGGCTGTCGAGCGTGGCGACGTCGGCGACGGGGGCCGAGGTTGAGGTCGAAGCCCGCGGCGCTCATGGCAGCCGCCTTCTCGGCGGCCTGCTCCAGCGTCGCGACCTTCGGGTCGGCCGTGTCGCCGATCTGGAGCTGGGTTGCGAAGGGGGCAGGTTCGCGATAGGAGCGGTAGACGCCGCCCTCCTGGGTGCCGATCACGAGCGGCCGGCCGCGGCGGACCTGGCCGCGGGGCGCGCGGTCAGCCGCTCGACTTGCCGCGGGACCGCGGCCAGTTCTCGCGAGCTGACCACGAGCGGCGCCCAGGGCTGCCGCCGCGCCGCGCCGCGGTCCTCGAAGCCGGCCATCACCGCATCCACCTTCTGGCGCGGAGTCATCTGCCCGACGAGCTTCGCGACCTGCGGCGAGGGGCGGACCCCGGAGGGCGGACGGCCGCCGGCTCGTCGCCGGCCCGCTGGACCACGACCGAGGCGACCGCGCCGGCCACGGCGGCGAGCAGGATGGCGAACAGCAGCCCGCGGTGGAAGCGCTCGTGTCGGAGCGCGGAGAGGGGTAGGGGAGGGGCCGGCGCAGGCGCCGCGGGGCGGCTCCCGCGGCGCTCATGCTCGTCCGTCCTGGACCGTGAACAGCCATACCTAAAAACGATGGTAAGCAGAAGGAGGCGACGATGCGCCGGTTCCCCGCGGGCGCTCGCCTATCCTCAGTCGCCATGGCCGCGGTGGCCGACAGCGAGATCGTGGTGATGAAGTTCGGCGGGACCTCGGTCTCCGGGGCCGAGGAGCTGAAGCGCGCCGCGCGGCGGATCGTGGCCGCGCGCGAGGCGGGGCGCAGCGTCGTCGCGGTGCTCTCGGCGCGGGGCAAGACGACCGACGAGCTGGTCGAGGCGGCGCACGAGATCTCGCCGCGCCCGGACCCGCGCGAGATGGACATGCTGCTTTCGATCGGCGAGCGCGATTCCTGCGCGCTCTGCGCGATGGCGATCAACGACCTCGGCCACCGGGCGATCTCGCTGACGGGCTCGCAGGCGGGGATCGTCACCGACTCCTCGCACACGAAGGCGCGGATCATCGACGTCCGCGCCGATCGCATCCGCGCCGCGCTGGAGGAGGACTCGATCGTGCTGGTCGCCGGCTTCCAGGGCGTCTCCACCGACAGCCGCGACGTGACCACCCTCGGCCGCGGCGGCTCGGACACCACCGCGGTGGCGCTGGCCGCGGCCCTCGGGGCGGAGGTCTGCGAGATCTACACCGACGTCGCCGGCGTCTTCAGCGCCGACCCGCGGCTGGTGCCGGACGCGCGCAAGCTGCCCCAGGTCTCGTTCGAGGAGATGCTGGAGATGGCCTCCTCGGGGGCGAAGGTCCTGCAGCTCCGCTCGGTCGAGTACGCGCGGAACCACGGCATCCCGATCCACTGCCGCAGCTCCGCCGACGACGGCCCCGGTACCCTCGTCGTCTCCGAGCAGGACACCATGGAACGACCGCTCGTCACAGCCGTGACCCACTCGACCGACGAGGCTCGCGTCACGCTGACCCGCGTGCCCGACGAGCCGGGCGTCGCCGGCCGCATCTTCGGCGCGCTCGCGGAGGCGAACGTCAACGTGGACATGATCATCCAGAACGAGCCCGTGTCGCATTCGGAGGGCGCCGACCTCTCCTTCACCGTCGAGCGGGACGACCTGCCGGGGGCCGTCGAGGCGATCGAGGCGCTCGGCGGTGGGCGTCGGGGTCGAGACGGACGACAGGATCGGCAAGGTCTCGATCGTCGGCGCGGGGATGCGGAGCCATCCGGGGGTCGCGGCCAAGGTCTTCGAGACGCTCGGCGAGCAGCGGATCAACATCGAGATGATCTCCACCTCGCCGATCAAGATCTCCTGCGTGATCGGCTCCGAGCGGGTGCCGGACGCGGTCAAGGCCCTGCACGCGGCCTTCGAGCTGGGCGAGGGCGCGATCCGCAAGGAAGAGCCCACGGGGGCCGAGCACCGGCCGACCGTGAGCTCCTAGCCCGCTCGCCGGCCTCTGCCACACTTGAGGCGATGAGCGAGAGCGGCTACAGAGTCGGTGTCGTGGGCGCGACCGGCGCGGTCGGGGCCACGATCCTCGAGGTGCTGGCGGAGCGCGGCTTCCCTGCCCGCGAGGTCGTGCCGCTGGCCTCGGCCCGCTCCGCGGGGAGCACCGTTCCCTACGCAGGCCGCGAGCTCGAGGTGCGCGAGCTGAACGAGGATTCCATCCAGGGCATCGAGATCGCCCTCTCCTCCGCGGGCGGCAAGATCAGCGCCGAGTGGGCGCCGAAGCTGGTGGACGCCGGCGCGGTCGTGGTGGACAACACCAGCTACTGGCGCATGCACGAGGACGTCCCCCTGGTGGTCGCCGGCGTCAACGACGAGGCGGTGGACGCCCACAAGGGGATCGTCGCGAACCCGAACTGCACGACGATGGAGCTGATGATGGCGCTCAAGCCGATCCTCGCCGAGGCGGGGATCGAGCGCCTGATCGTCTCCACCTACCAGTCGGTCTCCGGCACCGGGCGCAAGGCGATCGAGGAGCTGCGCTCCCAGTCGCAGGCGATCCTCGACGGCAAGGAGCCGCGCGTCGAAGTCTTCCCCCACCAGGTCGCCTTCAACGTGCTGCCGCAGGTCGAGGTGTTCAAGGACGGCGACGACTACACCACCGAGGAGCGCAAGGTGATGGCGGAGACGCGCAAGATCCTCTCGCTGGGCGGCGACGTGGGGATCTCGGCGACCTGCGCACGGGTGCCCGTGATCACCGGCCACTCCGAGTCGGTCAACGTCCAGACGCGCGACGAGCTCTCGCCTGAGCGCTGCCGCGAGCTGCTGGCCGATGCGCCCGGCGTGGTGGTCGAGGACGACCCCGGCGCCGGCGTCTATCCGCTGGCGATCAATGCCGCCGGCCGCGACGAGGTCCTGGTCGGGCGCATCCGGCGCGACCCGTCCCACCCGCGCTGCATCAACCTCTGGGTGGTCGGCGACAACCTGCGCAAGGGCGCAGCCACCAACGCCGTCCAGGTCGCCGAGCTGCTGCACGAGCGCGGCCTGGTGCGGGTGCCGGCCCGGGCCTAGCGCCCGCCGCGCTTCCCCTTCCCGCCACCGCCCTTCTTCTTGCCGCCCTTCCTGCGGCTCTTCTTCTTCTTCTTCTTGTTCTTCTTCTTCGCCTCGGCCCCGCCCTTGCGGCAGCCGCGGGCCCGCGGGTCGGAGCGGTCGCGGACGACCCGGTGCCCGCCCGGGCCGCAGCTCAGGATGACGTCGCGGGCGCGGTCGAACGCGTACAGGAGGTCGCGGCCCCCGCCCCCGAAGTAGGAGTCCAGCCCCCGCTCGCCCCTGAGCACGTCGTTGCCGCCGAGACCGAAGAGGGTGTCGTCGCCCTCGTTGCCCAGGATCAACGGGTTGTCGCGGCGGTCGCCGTAGAGGACGTCGGCGTGCTGGGTCCCCTCGAGGATCTCGTTGTCGCCGCGGATGCTCGTGGCCCTGCAGGCTGGGTCGCCCGGGACGTAGGCGGGCCCGCTCAGGTGGGCGACGACGCCCCGGTCGAGAGCCTGGCCGAACCCCGCGATGTCGCCAGCGCCCCCGCCGCCCGAGAAGTCGTGGCCGTCGCAGGGCGCGCTCGTGACGAGCTGGTCGCTCCCGTCTCCTGCCGCGAGGACGTCGGCTCCGGGCCCCGAGAAGAGGGCGTCGTCGCCGGCGCCGGCCACCAGGAGGTCCGATCCCGACGGCCCGGCGAACAGGATCTCGGCGCCGCCGGCGCCGCCGATCGAGTCGCTCCCGTCGCCCCCGTCCAGCACGATCACGCCGGGATCCGGGAAGCCCTGGCCGAGGCGGAGCTGGTCGTCGCCACCGCCCCCGTAGAGGGTGGCGTAGCCGAGCGGGGCCGCGGGCTTGGGGCAGCTCACCTCCGTCGCCGAGGCATTCACGCAGCCCGGCCCGGCGATCACGGGGGAGGCCGAGCCGAGCACGTAGGCGGCGGGCGTCATGCTGAGGGTGAACGACTCGGCGACGTTGCCCGCGCCTCCGCGCACCAGCACGCCCGGATCGGCCCCGCCGGAGTCCAGCGAGACCGTGGCGGGCCCTGGGGCCTCGGAGTCGCAGGCGGCGATCGCGAAGTCGCTGCACTCCTCGGCCCCGCCGAGGCCGCGGACCGAGCCGGCGCCGCGGCCGCGCAGGGAGTCGCCGAAGTCCGAGCCGATCACGTTTTCGATCTCCCGCACCAGCTCCCGCGGGTCGTCGTCGTACACGATGGCCTGCGGCGGGTCATCGAGCGCGCGCTCCCTGCGCAGGTCCACCTCAGCGCCGGTCACGCCGGCCGCCGGGCCGGGAGGGGTGGCCGTCGCGTAGCTCACGGTGTCGCTGCCGGCGTCGCCCCACTGGTAGTCGACGTTCGCGTCGCCGCGCAGCAGGTCGTCGCCGGCGCCGCCATGGATGTCGTCCACGCCGTGGCCGCCGGAGATCACGTCGGCGCCGTCGCCTCCCGCCATCTCGTCGTCGACGAGCTGGCCGTAGAGCCTGTCGGCCCCCTGGTCGCCGTCCACGTAGTCGCCGCCCGCGCCTCCGAGGACGCGGTCGGCGCCCGCGCCCGCGTTGACCCGGTCGCCGCCCTCCCCCGCCAGGATCAGGTCGGCGCCGTTGCCGCCGCTGGCGTCGTCGGGCCCCGGCCCCGCGTCGAGCTGGTCGTCGCCCGCGCCGCCGCGCAGGTTGTCCAGGCCGCGCTCGCCCCGGACCTGGTCCGCGCCGCCGCCGCCGCGCAGCCGGTCGCTGCCGATCTGGCCGCTGAGGAGGTCGGCGCCGCCGCCGCCGCTGAGCTTGTCGTTGCCGCGCGAGCCGAGCAGGCGGTCGGCGCCGCTGCCCCCGGAGGCGGTGTCCTTGGCGCCGCCCGGCAGGACCAGGTCGGCCCCCGCGCCGCCCGCGATCGCGTCGGCGTCGCGGCCGCCGCGGATCACGTCGGAGCCGCCTCCGGCGGCGGAGCGGTCAGGGCCCCTGCCGAGCGCGACCACGTCATCGCCCCTGCCCGCGGAGACGCGATCGGCGCCGCTGCCGGTCGAGATGCGGTCATTGCCGCCGCCGGCCACGATCCGGTCGCGTCCGCGGCCCGAGCAGATCAGGTCGCGGCGGCGCGTGCCGATGATGCGGTCGCCGCCGCCGAGCGAGGCCACGACCAGGCGCCCGCGCCGCCGGTGCTTGCGCGCTGTGAGGCGGATCGTGTCCGGCCCGTCGGTCCCGACCACGTTGGAGCGCTGCCCCGCACAGGGAGGGCCCTTCTCCCTCTCCTGTGGTGCGGGGGCGCCATGGGCCGGCCCTCCGAGGGAGCAGGCCAACGCAGCCACCGCCAGTCCCTTGGCAGCGCGCACGCCGGCCATCGTATGGCCTGGGAGTCAGCTCAGCCGAGCTTGCGGGCGAGCTCGCGAAAGAAGTCGTTGCGCGTGATCAGCGCGTGCACCTTGCCCTCGGTCGCGACGGGCACGATGAGCACGCGGTGGTGCAGGAAGATCTCGGCGAGCTCGGTGTCCGAGTAGTCGTCCTCGACGACGACGTGGTCCGTCGTCATGTGCTCGCTGACCGGCTCGTCGCGGCAGCCGACGCGGCGCTCGATCACCGAGTCGATGTCCCGCGAGACCATCCGGGCGGAGGCCAGTTCGCCGACGTAGCCGGGGAAGAGGGCCTGCATGAACTCGCGCTCGC
Organism: uncultured Solirubrobacterales bacterium; assembly: GCA_963805235.1. Taxonomy (GTDB): domain Bacteria; phylum Actinomycetota; class Thermoleophilia; order Solirubrobacterales; family 70-9; genus DASSYK01. The sequence goes on from CAWDTF010000007.1 coordinate 636,211, forward strand.
CGAAGATCCCCACGAACCCGCCCTCTTCGTCCACCACCGGGCAGGCCCGGCAGGTCCTCGTCGATGATGCGGCGCGGCGGCCTCGCCGACCGCTGTCGTACTGACGCAGCGGCTCGATCTCGCGGATCGTGGCTTTCGCGATCGCGTCCGGCATCAGCTCAGCTCAGCAGGATGTAGCGCACCGTGATGTAGAGGCTAGCCATGGCCACGGAGAGCACCGTGACCGGGATGCCAACCTTGAGGAAGGCGACGAAGCCGATCGGGCGCCCGGCGCGCTCGGTCAGGCCGGCGGCGGCGACGTTGGCCGCCGCGGCGATGATCGTGGCGTTGCCGCCGAAGCAGGCCCCGAGGGAGAGCGCCCACCAGTAGGCGTCCTCCTCGGCCCCGCCGAGCTGCTCGACCACGGGGATCATCGCCGTGGTGAAGGGGATGTTGTCGACGACGGCCGAGCCCGCGGCGGCGATCCAGGTGATCCCCAGCAGCTCGGCGGTGCGGTCGCCGCCGGTCAGGTCCTCGACCCCGTCGGCGACCTCCCCGATCGCTCCGGTCTCCTCGAGCGCGCCGACCATCACGAACAGGGCGACGAAGAAGAAGAGCGTCGGCCACTCGATCTTCGAGAGGGCGTCCTGCAGGTCCACCTTCGTCACGAGCAGGGCGATGGTCGCGCCGGTGAGAGCCACCGTCGCCGGCTCGATGTGAAGGGCCTGGTGGGCGAAGAAGGCGAGGATGGTGGCCGACCAGCACCGGCCCCGTGCGCTTCAGCTCCGCCGCGTCCCGGATCGACTCGCGGGCCTCCAGCTCCATCACGTAACGGCGGTTGCGTTCCTCGATCTGGAGCCTGGGGCGGTAGAAGAGGTAGAGCAGCCCGGTGACGACCACGAAGGTGACGACGACGATCGGCGCCAGGTTGACGATGAAGTCGGTTGAAGCTGAGCCCGGTCGCGCCGGCGATGATGATGTTCGGCGGGTCGCCGATCAGCGTCGCAGTGCCGCCGATGTTGGAGGCGATCACCTCGATCACGATCAGGGGGATCGGGTCGATGTCGAGCGCGTCGGCGAGCAGGAAGGTGATCGGGACGACCAGCAGGATCGTCGTCAGGTTGTCGAGGAAGGCCGAGAGCAGTGCGGTGGTGCCGGCGAGGCTGAGCACGACCCAGAGGGGGCGACCCTTCGAGAACTGGCCGGCGCGGATCGCGATGTAGTCGTAGACTCCCGTCTGCTGGGTCAGGTAGACCAGGATCATCATCCCGGCGAGCAGGCCGATCGTGTTGAAGTCGACCGACTCGATCGCCTTCTCCTGGTTGAACTCGGAGACGAAGAGGACCGCGAGCGTCGCGCCGAGCAGGGCGACCTTCGTCCGGTGCACCCGCTCGGAGGCGATCACCGCGAGGGCGACGACGAAGATGAGGGCGGCGAGGGTCATCCCGGCCGACCCAGACTATTGAGGGACCGCGGAAACGCCAATAACCGCCCGGGTGCAGGAAAAACGTCGCCTGCGTGCTACAAAGCGTGGACCGGAGGTGTCCACTTGTCCATGCTGCAGGGCCGTCCGCACCGCAGGGCCGCAGGTGAGCGCTCGAGTGACGCAGGGATACGCGAAGCCGCGGCAGCTCCCGCACCCCCCGAACAGCTCGCAGCGCTCGTCGACGTCGCCCCGGTCGTCGTCTGGGCGATCGACCGCGAAGGGACGATCACCGAGTCGCGGGGGCACCCGCTGGAGGCGATGGGCCACCGCTCCGGCGAGCTGGTCGGCCAGAGCATCTGGGACGTCCACGCGCACGAGCCCCATACGCTCGAGTGCCATCGCCGCGCCCTGGGCGGCGAGGTCGTCAGGACGCAGACCCGCTCGGGCGGCCGCGACTACGAGACGCTCTGCCTGCCCCTGAGCGAGGGCGAGGAGGTCACCGGCGTCCTCGGCGTCGCGACCGACATCACAGACAGGGTCGCGGCCCTGCACCGGCTCGACTACCTGAGCGCCCACGACGAGCTCACCGGGCTGACCAAGCGCTCGCTCTTCGAGCGTCATCTCGAGGTGGCGATCTCGCGCACCGCCCGGCACGGCGGGCATCTCGCGGTGCTCTACCTCGACCTCGACCGGGTCAAGGCGATAAACGAGACCCTCGGCCACGACGCCGGTGACGAGCTGCTGCGGCAGGTGGCGGAGCGGCTCCGCCACGGCGTCCGCTCCGAGGACATCCTCGCCCGCCACAGCGGGGACGAGTTCCTGGTCCTGCTCAACCTCACGCAGCCCGACGGCAGCCGCGTCGGGGAGGGAGAGGCGGTGCAGATGGCCACGGCCGCGGCCAAGCGCCTGCACGACAGCCTTCGCGTCCCCTTCGTCGTCTCGGACAGCGAGGTGGCCGTCGACGCCAGCATCGGCGTCAGCCTCTTTCCGACCGACGCCGAGGAGCCGGCCGCCCTGATTCGGCACGCCGACGAGGCGATGTACCGGAGCAAGGAGAGCGGGGGAGGGGGAACCGTGCTCTACCAGGAGATCGCCGGCGACCGGCCGGCCGCCCTCACGCTGACGGCGGACCTGTTCCGCGCGATCGATCGCGACGAGCTGGAGCTCCACTACCAGCCGATCGTCGATCTCGAGGCGGGAACCTGCGCGCGGGTCGAGGCGCTGGTGCGCTGGCGCCGTCCCGAGCGCGGGCTGGTGCCCCCGGGCGAGTTCATCCCGCTCGCCGAGGAGACCGGCGTCATCGAGCGGATCGGCGAGTGGGTGGTCGACGAGACCTGCCGCCAGCTCGCGGCCTGGCAGCGCCGGGGCCTCAGCATCGCGGCTTCGGTCAACCTCTCGCTCCGCGAGATGCGCCACCCCGACGTCGTCGAGCGCATCGCCGGCGCCGTCGAGCACGAGGGGCTGCCCTCGGGCTCCCTCATGGTGGAGATCACCGAGTCCGCGGCGATGACGGAGTTGCCCCGGATGCGCGAGGTGATGCAGGGCCTGCGCGCCCGCGGCGTCCCGATGGCGATCGACGATTTCGGCACCGGCTACTCCTCGCTCGGGCGCCTGCGGGACATCCGCGGGGTCGAGACGCTCAAGGTGGACCGCTCGTTCGTCAGCGGCGTTCCCGCCGATGACTTCGCGAACAGGCTCGTCGCGGGGATCATCGAGATCAGCCGCGGCCTCGACCTGATTCCGCTGGCCGAAGGAATCGAGACGGCGGAGCAACTCGAGTTCATGACGGCGTGCGGCTGTCCTCTCGGCCAGGGCTTCCATCTGGCTCGCCCGCTCCCGGCGGACGAGCTCGAGCGCTGGCTCGCCTCAGCGCCGGCGGCGCGCCCAGGGTAGTCAAGACGGACATCGTCACCACCGCGGCGAACAGCTCGTCGTCGATGACGCCCGCCGTGGCGCCGATGCCCGCCACGATGATCCCGACCTCGCCTCGCGGGACCATCCCGATCGCGACGATCCGGGCCTCCGCCGGGCCGAGCGAGCGCGCGCCGGGGTACGCGCCGGCGAGCTTGCTGGCGATCGCGATCGCGGTCAGCCCAGCGAGCAGCGCGAGGGCGCCCGGATCGGCCAGCTCGCCGAGCGAGATCTCGATCCCGATGAAGGCGAAGAAGAACGGCGGGAAGAAGGCGTAGAGCGGCTCGACCTCCTCCTCGATCGGGTGCTGGTCGCGCGTCTCGGCGACGATCATGCCGGCGAGGAAGGCGCCGATGATCGCGGCGAGCCCGATCTGCGACGCAATTGCGGCGAGCGCGAGGCAGAGGATCACGGCGGGGAGAAGGGGGGACTCGGAGAACCGCGGCTCGTGCAGCAGCTGCGGCCGCTTCCGCAGCAGCGCGGTCCCGCCCAGCGCGAAGAACGCGATGAACGCGACCGCCGCGCCGGCCGAGACCAGGAGGACGAGCGGGTCGAAGCCGCCCTCGGCTGCGATCCCGGTGGCGACCGCGACCAGGATCAGGGCGAGGATGTCGTCGATCACAGCAGCCCCCAGCACCGTGCGCGCCGGGCGCGAGCCGACCAGTCCGAGGTCGTCGAAGACCGCGGCCGTGATTCCGGCGCTGGTGGCGGCGAGCGCCGCCCCGATGAAGACCGCGGTCGCGGTCTCTTCACCGAGGGCGAGTGCGAACCCTAGCCCGCTCACGAAGGGGATGAGGACGCCGAGCGCCCCGACGGATGCGGCCACGCGGCCGACCTCGCGCATGTCCGAGAGCCGGGTCTCGAGACCGACCCAGAAGAGGATGAAGACGACGCCGAGCTCGGCGAAGACCTCGAGCACCTCCCCGGGCTCGACGATCCCGAGCACCGAGGGGCCGATCAGCAACCCGGCGAGGATCTCGCCGATGAGCGCCGGTTGATGCAGGCGCTTGAAGACCTCGTCCCCGACCTTGGCGGCGGCGAGGACAATCGCCAGGTCGGCCAGCGCCTCCGCGGCCGGGGTGGCTGCTGCAATCAGCGGCACGCCCACCCGGCGTCAGCCGCCGAGGGGCTGCTTGATCGGGGCGGTCTCCCCGGGGAGGCCACGGGGGCTAGGCAGCCGGCCGGTGCGCCCTCGAGGCGCTCCTCCACCCACTTGGTGGAGGCGATGTGCCGGCTCATGCCCAGCTCCTGCGGCGAGAAGCCGAGGGCCAGGCCGACGAGCTGGGGCAGGTGCAGCACGGCGAGGCCGAGGTCGCGGTTGACGACCTTGGCCGCCTCGGGCTGCTGCATGTCCAGGTTGAGGTGGCAGAGGGGACAGGGCGTCACAAGGCAGTCCGCCTCGGCGTCGAGCGCGTCGCCGATGTGGGTGCCGGCCTGGCGCAACGAGACCTCGCGCGACATGGTGATGATCGGGAACCCGCAGCACTTGCGAGCGCCGTCGTACTCCACGACCTCGCCGCCCAGGGCCTCGATCACGCGGTCCATGTAGAGGTCGCGCTCCGGGTGGTCCTCGTAGCCCAGGCGGTGTCGCGGGCGCAGGATGTAGCAGCCGTAGAACGGGCCGACGCGCAGGCCATCGAGCGGTCGTTGCACCTGGGCCTTCAGCTTGTCGAGGCCGTAGTCCTCGACCAGCACCCAGAGGAAGTTCTTGTTGGTGAAGCCCTCCTTGTCGTAGGAGAGCCCCTCCTCGCCGAGGACCTCGTTGACGTGGCCGCGGTACTCCGTGTCGGCGTCGAGGCGCTGCTGGCACTCCGACTGCGCTCCCTGGCAGGTCGAGCAGATGTTCATCATCGGCAGGCCGGTCTGCTGGGCGAGGGCGAAGGTGCGCGCGTTGAGCGTGTCCGCCAGCTCCTGGTTGTGCTCGGCGATCACGCCGGCGCCCGAGCAGTTGGCGCGGTCCAGCTCGACCAGCTCGATGCCGAGCCGCTCGGAGACCAGCGCCATCGAGCCGTGCAGCTCGGTGGTGAACCCGCGCGAGACGCAGCCGGGCCAGTACGCGTACTTGAGGTCCGACATCAGGCCGCCCCTCCCTGTCCGGGCTTGCCGGACTCGCTCGGGCCAGGGTCCGCCTGGCCGTGCTCTCCGCCCTGGGTCGGGCCCTTGCTCTCGGCGTCGCCGGTCTCGGCGGAGGCGGCGGTCTCGTCCGGCTCGGCCGGCGTGCTCTCGTCGGGCTCCGGCTCCACGGCCGCCTCAGGGGTCGCCTCCGCCTCGGGGACCGGCGCGTCCTCGTCGGCCTCCTCGCCCTTGATGTAGAGGTTGAGCTCGATCGAGTGCTCCTCGGCATGGGCGAAGATGCGCTTGACCTGGTCCTGCGAGTCGCCCGGCAGCTTCGGGTGGATCCCCGGGATCAGCTTCGGCAGCGAGCGCATCTTGCCGCTGCGGATCCCGCGGATCGCCGTCGGGATGGACTCCAGCAGGGCCTTGATCGCGCCGCGCGGGGGCTTCAGCTTGCCCTTGACCCCGGGGGCGAAGGACTCCTGCAGCAGCAGGGATTCGTCCAGGGTGCCCTTCGACTCGATGATCTTCACGAACGCCGCCTCGTGGCGCTGGCCGTTGTTCACATCCTCGATCCCGTGCTCGTCACCGGCCGCGCGGCGCAGGCGCATGATCTGGTCCATCGGCGCGACCCCCTTGGGGCACGCGTCGATGCACGAGAAGCAGTGGGTGCAGTCGTAGATTCCGTGGGGGTCGTTGGCGAGGTCGTGCAGGCGCTCCTCGGACTGCGGCGTCGCGCGGGTCGCCGACGAAGCGGTAGGCCTTGGCGAGCGCCGCGGGGCCGATGAAGTCGGGGTCCATCTCCATCGAGAGGCAGGCACTGACGCATGCTCCGCACTGGATGCAGGCCATCGACTGTGTCACGTCGATCATCGACTCCGGCGGCACGATGTACTCGCGCTCGGGGGGGTCGCCCTCGGGGAGCAGCCACGGGGTTACGCGGCGGATCTTGGCCCAGTGCGTGGACTCCATGTCCGTGACCAGGTCCTTGATCACGGGCATGTTCCCCATCGGCTCGACCACGATTTCCGCGGGCTTCGACCCGTTGCCGTTTGCGCCCTCTCGCTCCGCCCACTCCTGCGCCTCGCCGATCTGCGTCTTGCAGGCGAGACCGGACTGTCCGTTGATCTTCATCCCGCAGGAGCCGCAGATGGCGGCGCGGCACGAGCAGCGGACCGAGAGCGAGCCGTCGTCGCGGTCCTTGGCCTGGAGCAGCCCGTCGAGAACGGAGAGCGTGGGGTCGAGGTCTACGTCGAAGCTCTCCCAGTAGGGCCCCTGCCCGGACTCGGGCTGGAAGCGGCGGACCTTGAGCGTGTACTCGGCCATCTCAGTAAGTCCTCTCCATCGGCTCCCACTGGGTCATCGTCACCTCGGAATAGCTGATCTCCGGGCCATCGTCGCTCCGCGCGAGATCGATGTGCTTGAGCCAGTCGGTGTCGTTTCGCTCGGGGAAGTCAGTGCGGTATTGGGCGCCACGGCTCTCGGTCCGGTGCAGGGCCCCGACGCAGGTGCACTCCGCGTTCTCGAGCATGAACTCCAGCTCGATCGCGCCGAGCACGTCCTGATTGAAGACGTTTCCCTTGTCGTCGATGTAGCAGGACTTCGCCTCCTCCTTGAGGCGCTTGACCGTCTCGAGGGCGGTGGTGATGCCCTCCTCGTCGCGGAAGACAGCCACGTGCTTGTCCATCGTCTCGCCGAGCTCCTTGCGGATCTCGGAGACGCGGCGCCCGGAGCCGGCGTCGCGGCCCAGGATCTCCCCGACCCGCGACTCCTCGTCGTCGAGGGCCGCCTGCGAGGCGCGGGCCTGCTCGCGGCCCTTGCCGCGCTCGGCGGCGTCGACGCCGGAGCGGCGGCCGAAGATCAGGGTGTCGAGGAGGGAGTTGGCGCCGAGCCGGTTGCCGCCGTGGACCGATACGCAGGCGCACTCACCGGCGGCGTAGAGGCCGGGCACTTCGGTGCGCCCGTCGACGTCGGTCTTGATGCCGCCCATCGTGTAGTGGTTGCCGGGCTTGATGTGGATCGGCTCCTTGGTGATGTCCACTCCGGCGAAGTCCTTCCCGACCAGCACGATCTCACGCAGGGCCTCGTGGATCCGCTTGCGCGGCACCACCGTGATGTCGAGCGCGACCGTGCCGTCGGGAAAACCGCGCCCCTCGTTGATCTCGGTCTGCTCGGCCCTGGAGACCACGTCGCGCGAGGCCAGCTCCATCTTGTTCGGCGCGTAGCGCTCCATGAAGCGCTCGCCCTTGGCGTTGAGCAGGTGCGCGCCCTCGCCGCGGGCGCCCTCGGTGATCAGGAAGCCCTTGCCCGCGAGGCAGGTCGGGTGGTACTGGATCATCTCCATGTCCATCAGCTTCGCGCCGGCCCTGTAGGCCATGCCGATGCCGTCGCCGGTGCAGATCAGCGCGTTGGTGGTCGGCTGCCAGACCTGTCCGTTGCCGCCGGTCGCGAGGATCACGGCCTTGGCGGAGAAGAGCTCCATCGAGCCGTCCCTGATGCTCCGGCAGACCGCCCCCACGCAGTTGCCCCCGTCGTCGAGGGCGAGCTGCGTGGTGAAGTACTCCTCGTAGCGGGCGACCTCGTCCGAGAACTTCATCAGCTGCTCGTAGAGGACGTGCATGATCGCCTGGCCGGTGATGTCGGCGACGTAGTAGGTGCGGGCGGCCGAGGCGCCGCCGAAGGCGCGCGTGCCGAGCCTGCCCTCCTCGTTGCGGTGGAAGGTCACGCCGAGGTGCTCGAGGTGCAGGAGCTCCTCTGGCGCCTCGCGACACATGATCTCGACCGCGTCCTGGTCGGCCAGGTAGTCGGAGCCCTTGACCGTGTCGAACGCGTGCGACTCCCAGGAGTCGTCCTCGTTCAGGGCCGCGTTGATCCCGCCCTGCGCTGCGTTCGAGTGCGAGCGCACGGGGTGGACCTTGGAGATGATCCCGACGTTCACTCCCTGCTCCGCGGCGGCGAGGGCGGCGCGCTGCCCAGCCAGCCCCGCCCCGATCACCAAGACGTCATGCGCGGGCATGACCGTTACGCCGTTTGTGCTCGGCCGAGCGAAAACCGAGCCGGTCGAGGACGCAGGGCGCAGCCCTTGCTGGAGGCAAGGCCAAGCCCGAGGACGAAGGACGGCGAAGTGTTTGCAGCCGGCCGAGCGCGAGCGGCGTGGCGGTCAGGTCCGCTGGGCATCTCGGGCCATCCTATAGAGCGGCCTCCCGCTGCCGCGCCGCGAAATCCTAGTGTTGAAGCCGGATTTGGACGGTTAGACCGCGGGCGTCGATCCCGACGGGGTGCGCAGCGCCCGGCCGACCGCGTCCACCGTGATCACGCCGCTGAGGCGCCCGTCGCCGTCTATCGCCATCAGCGCGCCCAGTCGCCGCAAGGCTTCGCTCCCGAGGACCGTCTCGAGCGGCGCGTCGTCCGCGACCGTCAGCGAGCCTTCGTCGCGGGCGAGGATCTCGCCCACGGTGGTGCCCGTTCGCTCGACCGTCGGGACCTCCTCGGCGGTGCCGCGGTCGAGCAGCCCGACGAAGCGGGCCTCGCCGTCGATCACGGGGAACCACGGGTAGCGGTAGCGAAGGAAGAACTCGTCGAGGGCCCGCTCGACGGTGAAGCGCTCCGGGATGGCTACCGGCCGGCGGTCCATCACGTCGCCGACCGATATGCCCTCGATGCGGTCGGTGACGGCGAGCTGCGCGACCGCGCCGCGCGCCGCGCCGTTGAGGATGAAGCCGACGAGCGCCAGCCAGATGCCGCTGACGACGTCGCCGAGGATGAAGAGGTAGACGCCGCCGCCGATCAGGATGTAGCCGAAGCCACGGCCCAACGTCGCGGCGAAGCGAGTCGCCTTGCTGCGGTTTCCGGTCCGCCACCAGGCGATCGCGCGGGCGATGCGGCCGCCGTCGAGCGGGAAGGCCGGGACGAGGTTGAAGATCAGGACCAGGAGGTTGATGCTGGCGAGCCAGGCGATCATCGCCGCGATTCCGGACGTGCGGGTCTGCTCCTCGATCGTCGCCGCGTCGCGGAAGTCCTCGGCGCCCGGCGAGCCCGATGCCGGCACCGACGCAGACGACGACGATGGCCGCGGTGACCAGCGGCCCCGCGATCGCGATCTTGAACTCCGTCCCCGGGCGAGTCCGAGTCGCGCGAGAGCCGCGCGACGCCGCCGAACATCCAGAGCGTGATCCCGTCGATCCCGATTCCGCGCCGGATCGCGACGACCGCGTGCCCGAGCTCGTGCAGCAGGATCGAGGCGAAGAAGAGCAGCGCGCTGGCGAGCGCCAGGAGATAGGGCCCGATCGCGTCGTCGGGGTCCTCGAGCACGTCGCGGTAGAAGCCCGACAGGGAGAAGATGATCAGGAAGAGGACCAGGAACCAGGAGTAGTCGACGCTGATCCTGATCCCCCGCACGTGGAAGAGCGTGAGGGCGCCCGCGGGCATCCGTGCGGATGTTAGGGGTAGCGTTTCCGCTCCCTTGCCCGGCACCCCGACCACCAGCGAGCACGTCGCCCCGGAGGCCGATCCGGCACGGACTTAGCCGCCCGGTGCGTCGCGGCGCTCGGTGGGGGAAGAGCTCAGGCCGCCGCGCGGTGGCGGTCGACGATCCGGGTGTAGTCAACGCCGGCCGGCAGGGTGCCGAAGGCGTGGCCCCAGGAGCCCTCGAGGCGGGATGACAGGAAGGCTGCTGCCGAGGCCTCGTCCGCGTAGCGGGCCATCAGCGAGCCCTGGAGCAGCAGAGCCATGCGCTCGACTATGCGGCGCGCGCGGGCCTCGATCTCGGTGACGTCGGAGAGCTCGGCGCGGAGCGCCTCGGCCCCCGCGGCTATGCGAGGCTCGGCGGCACCCTCGGCCACCTCTTCGAAGTAGGCCTCGAGCGAGTCCGGGCTCTTGATCATCGCCCGCAGGACGTCGAGGCACTGGACGTTGCCCGAGCCCTCCCAGATCGAGTTGAGCGGGCTCTCGCGGAAGAGCCGGGGCATGCCCGACTCCTCGACGTAGCCGTTCCCCCCCAGCGCCTCGAGGCACTCGACGGCGTGGGAGGGGGCGCGCTTGGTGATCCAGTACTTGAGGACGGCATTGGAGATCCGCTTGAAGGCCTGGGCGCGCTCGTCGCCGGCGAGCGCCTCGTCGTACGCGCGCGCGAGCCGCAGCGCCGAGATCGTCGCCGCCTCGGACTCGACGGCGAGGTCGGCGAGCACGTTCTGCATCAACGGCTGCTCGATCAGAGTCCTGCCGAAGGTCGCGCGATGATCGGCATGGTTGATCGCCTGGGCGACCCCGGCGCGCATCCCGGTGGCTCCGCCGAGCACGCAGTCGAGGCGCGTGTGGTTGACCATCTCGATGATCGTGCGGACCCCCGCGCCCTCCTCGCCGACGAGGCGGGCCCAGGCGCCGTCGAACTCGATCTCCGACGACGCGTTCGAGCGGTTGCCGAGCTTGTCCTTGAGGCGCTGGAGGCGGAAGCTGTTGCGCTCGCCGTCGGGCGTCCAGCGAGGGAAGAGGAAGCAGGAGATGCCGCCGTCGGCCTGGGCGAGCACCAGGAAGGCGTCGCACTGGGGGGCGGACATGAACCACTTGTGGCCGGTCAGCTCGTACTCGCCGCCGGGCCCGCCCCCGTTCAGCGGCCGCGCCACGGTGCTGTTGGAGCGGACGTCGGAGCCGCCCTGCTTCTCCGTCATGCCCATCCCCGCGAGCGCGCCGGGCTTCTCGGATGCCGGGACGTTCCGCGGGTCGTACTCGGCCGAAAGGAAGCGCGGCTCCCACTCGGCTGCGACGTCGGGCTGGTGACGGAGCGCCGGGATCACGGAGTAGGTCATCGAGATCGGGCAGCCGACCCCGGCCTCGGCCTGCGAGAAGCACATGAACGCGGCGCCTCGGGCGACGTGCGCGCCGGGTATCGGCTGGCGCCAGGGAAGCGAGTGCAGCTCGTGCCGGACCGATGCCTCCATCAGCTCGTGCCAGGCGGGGTGGAACTCGGGGATGTCCACCCGGTTGCCGTAGCGGTCGTGCGTGGCGAGCTTCGGCGGGTTCTCGTTGGCGAGACGGCCGAGCTCGATCGCGCGCTCGGAGCCGGCGAACTCGCCTACCTCCGAGATGCGCCGCTCGGCCCAGTCGGCGCCCTCCCGGCGGACCGCCTCCCGCAGCACGCGATCAGCCTTGTAGACGTTGTAGCCCGCCAGCGGCGGGGCCTGGTTGGTGACCTCGTGGGTGCGCGCGCCTGCCCGGCGCTCGGCGGTGGCCATGCCGCCCATTCTGGCAGGGGAGGCACCGGCGCGCGGCCGATAGCATCGCGCCGCGATGGCGAAGATCAAGGTCCAGAACCCGGTCGTCGAGCTCGACGGCGACGAGATGACCCGGATCATCTGGGCCTTCATCAAGGAGCAGCTGATCCTGCCCTACCTCGACGTCGAGCTGCGCTACTTCGACCTCGGGATCGAGAGCCGCGACGCAACCGACGACCAGATCACGGTCGACGCAGCGAACGCGATCAAGGAGTTCGGCGTCGGGGTCAAGTGCGCGACGATCACCCCCGACGAGGCGAGGGTCGAGGAGTTCGGGCTGAAGCGCATGTACCGCTCGCCCAACGGCACGATCCGCAACATCCTGGGCGGCGTGATCTTCCGCGAGCCGATCGTGATCTCCAACATCCCGCGGCTCGTCCCGGGCTGGACCAAGCCGATCATCATCGGCCGCCACGCCTTCGGCGACCAGTACCGCGCCACCGACACCCTGATCCCGGAGGGCGGGGGCAAGCTCGTGCTCAGCTTCCAGCCGGGAGACGGCTCCGGCGAGCCGATCGAGCTGGACGTCTTCGACTTCCCCGGCGAGGGCGGCGGCGGGATCGCGATGGCGATGTACAACCTCGACGACTCGATCCGGGACTTCTCCCGCGCCTCGTTCCGCTACGGGCTCGAGCGCGGCTACCCGGTCTACATGTCGACGAAGAACACGATCCTGAAGACCTACGACGGCCGCTTCAAGGACCTCTTCCAGGAGGTCTTCGATGCCGAGTTCAAGGCGGACTTCGACGCGAAGGGACTGACCTACGAGCACCGCCTGATCGACGACATGGTCGCCGCGTCGCTGAAGTGGGAGGGCGGCTACGTCTGGGCCTGCAAGAACTACGACGGCGACGTCCAGTCCGACACCGTCGCCCAGGGCTTCGGCTCGCTCGGGCTGATGACCTCCGTGCTGATGACCCCCGACGGCAAGACGGTCGAGGCCGAGGCCGCGCACGGCACCGTCACCCGCCACTTCCGCGAGCACCAGAAGGGCAACCCCACCTCCACCAACCCGATCGCCTCGATCTTCGCCTGGACCCGCGGCCTCGCCGCCCGGGGCCGGATGGACGGCACTCCCGAGGTCACCGAGTTCGCCGAGACCCTCGAGCGCGTCTGCGTCGAGACGGTCGAGGCCGGCAAGATGACCAAGGACCTCGCCCTGCTCGTCGGAGGCGACCAGGGCTTCCTCACCACCCAGGAGTTCCTCGCCGCGATCGACGAGAGCCTCCAGGCCGCAATGGCCTGAGGCATCCAATGCGCCTTTCCCGGCTATAGCCCGAGGAAATCGCGCCAGAGTCAGCGACGCGCGCGTTGCGCCAGCACACGGGCGACCCTGCTGGCGACCACGGCGGGCCGCCGCGTCACATCCCACCATGTGAAGCGCATCACGTGGTACCCGTTCGCGGCGAGCAGGGTGTCGCGGTCGCGGTCGTCCTGAAAAGCCCGCCTAGTCGCGTGTGATCGACGGCCGTCGACCTCGACCACCAGCCTCGCATGCGGCCAGAGGAAGTCAACGGTCAGGCCCACCAGGGCAGCATTGACCTGCGGGCTCGGAAGCTCGCTGTTCCTGCACACCGCGAGGAACCTCTCCTCCAACTCGGAGCGGGTGAGGGTGGATCCCGGCTCGTGGCCGCCCAGGACCTGCGCCAGCAGCGCCGTGCCGGGTCGGCCGCGGTGGCGTTCCAGAAGCTTCTCGATCTCCGCCGTGTCGCAGAGGCGCTTGTGCTCGGCCTCGTCGATCGCTCGCTCGAGCTGCCGGCGGCGAAGCACAGAGCCCAGATCCAGCAGAGTGCGGGCAGCCGTCGTGCAGGGGATGCCGCGCCGCCGAGTGATCTCGTCGTCCTCGAGCTTGTTGGTGCGATGCAGCCTCAGGCCTGGTCGGCGCTTCGGATTGCCGCGGCGAACGGTCACGTCAACCGGCGGCTTCACGCCACCTCCGCGCAGAGCGTCCAGAGCGCAGCGGCAGAGCGGTGGCTGAGGACAGCAGTCGGCGTGCCGGGTGCCGGGCGCGCGACGGCCAGCACCGCCGCCATCCAGTGCCCGGCCGGTGGGATCCGCCGGTGGCCGACGGAGTAGACCCCGCGGTGCATGCGGTGAAGCCAGCCGGCCTTGACCCGGTGGCTGACTTGGTCGTCGGAGAGGCCCAGCGAATAGAGTTGCCACGCCGCAACAATCCCGTGCTGTCGCTCGGCGAGCAGGGCAATGAGCCATTCCGGGCCCGCGATGCGCTTTGCTCGGGCATATGCCGGATAAGGCGCGTGGCGCGGGCGGTTCACCCCCCAACGAGACTTAGGAGACGCAAACGTGAGTGATTCGCCTGTGAACGTGACGGTTACCGGCGCCGCCGGGCAGATCGGCTACGCGATCCTGTTCCGGATCGCCGCCGGGGAGATGCTCGGCACGGACACGAAGGTGCGGCTGCGGCTGCTGGAGATCCCCGACGCGGTCAAGGCAGCGGAGGGGACGGCGATGGAGCTGGATGACTGCGCCTTCCCCCTGCTGGACGGGGTCGACATCTTCGACGACCCGAAGCAGGCGTTCGACGGCTGCAACGTGGGGCTGCTGGTGGGCGCGCGGCCGCGCGGGCCCGGCATGGAGCGGGCCGACCTGCTCGAGGCCAACGGCGGGATCTTCAAGCCCCAGGGCGAGGCGATCAACGCCGGCGCCGCGGACGACGTCAAGGTGCTCGTGGTCGGCAACCCGGCCAACACGAACTGTCTGATCGCCGCCTCCAACGCGCCCGATGTTCCACGCGAGCGCTTCAACGCGATGGTGCGCCTCGACCACAACCGCGCGATCGCCCAGCTCGCGCAGCGCACGGGCTCCGAGGTCTCGGACATCACGAACATGACGATCTGGGGCAACCACTCGACCACCCAGTACCCCGACCTGGTCAACGCCAAGGTCAAGGGCGGCTCGGCCTGGGACGCGGTCGGCGACGAGGGCTGGATCGCCGACGAGTTCATCCCCACGGTCGCCAAGCGCGGCGCGGCCGTCATCGAGGCCCGCGGCTCCTCCAGCGCCGCCTCGGCGGCCAACGCCGCGATCGACCACGTCCACGACTGGGTGCTCGGCACCCCCGAGGGCGACTGGGTCTCGATGGCCGTGCCCAGCAACGGCTCCTACGGGATCGCCGAGGGCGTCTTCAGCGGCCTTCCCTGCACCTGCTCGGGCGGCGTCCTACACGGTCGTCGAGGGCCTCGAGGTCCCCGACTTCTCGCGCGAGCGCATCGACGCCAGCGTTGCGGAGCTGCGCGAGGAGCGCGAGTCGGTCGACGGGATGGGGCTGCTCTAATCGCCGAAAGACGGGGCGGGACGTCGAATCCCTGTGAGCCGCAAGCGGCGCTGAGGTCGCGGCCGGCGGTCAGCCGGCAGCCGGGTGGTAGCCCCGCCCCTTCTTCTTGATGCGGCCCTCCTTCTCCAGCTCGGGCAGCACGCGGTAGAGGTAGTTCGGCGCCTTGAGCTTCATCTGCTTGCCGAGCTCGGAGACGCCGATGCCCGGGTTCTCGCC
The DNA here is from genome assembly GCA_963805235.1 of uncultured Solirubrobacterales bacterium. Classification (GTDB taxonomy): domain Bacteria; phylum Actinomycetota; class Thermoleophilia; order Solirubrobacterales; family 70-9; genus DASSYK01. Next base: position 651,362 of record CAWDTF010000007.1, read on the forward strand.
GATCAGCTTCACCGCCTGGTCGGCGCGGGTGCCGCCGCGCCGGCGCCTGCGACGAGTGCCGCCGCCCGAACCGCGCGGGCGGCCGGGGCCGCGCTTGCGGCCGCCGAGCCCGGAGATCGCGCTCTCGATCTGCTTCAACTCCGCGCTCAACTCCTCGCGCCGCTGCTCCAGCAGCGCGCGCGCCCTGTCTACCGTGTCCGAAGTCGCCATGTCCGTAGAGTCCCCTTCCATCACCAGTTAATAGTCACTTCACTGTAACCGTTAGCGTTCGCGAGCGATGAGCGCTGACGCTCAGGTGGTCGTGATCGCCCGCGTGCTGCTGCCGGCCGGGCGCGAACTGCTGGCCGGGCGATTCGAGCTGCGCGAGGGCGGCCTCGACGCGTCGCCGGAGCGGGTGCGGGAGCTGGCGCCGGGCGCGGCGGCAATCGTCGCCGACCCCACGGTGCCCGTCGACGCGGCTCTGCTCGACGCCGCCGGCCCCGGGCTGCGGGTCGTCGCGAACTTCGCGGTCGGCTACGACAACATCGACCTCGACGCCTGCCGCGAGCGCGGCGTCGTCGCCACCAACACCCCGGGCGTGCTGACCGAGGCCACGGCCGAGCTGGCCCTGGCCCTGACCCTCGCCGCCGCACGGCGCCTCGGCGACGCCGAGCGGGACCTGCGCGCCGGCCGCTGGCGCGGTTGGGACCCCGCCGCCTACCGGGGCCTGGAGCTGCGCGGCTCCACGGTCGGCGTCGTCGGCCTCGGCCGGATCGGGATGCGCTACGCGGAGCTCGTCCACGCGCTCGGGGCCCGCGTCGTCTACGCGGGCCCGTCGGCGAAGCCCGAGGCGGAGGCGGCCCTCGGCGCCGAGCGCCTGGAGCTGGGCGAGCTGCTGCGCGCCGCGGACGTCGTCAGCCTCCACGCGCCCGGCGGCCCCGGCACCCGGCGCCTGATCGGCGCCCCCGAGCTGGAGGCGATCGGCCCCGAGGGCGTGCTGGTCAACACCTCGCGGGGCACGCTGGTGGACGCCGCCGCCGTGGCCTCCGCGCTCCGGGAGGGCAGGCTCGGCGCCGCCGGCCTCGACGTCTACGAGGCCGAGCCAGAGGTCCCCGCCGAGCTGCTCGACGCTCCCCGCTGCGTGCTGCTGCCGCACATCGGCTCGGCGACGGTGCGCTCGCGCGACGCGATGGCCCGCCTCGCGGCCGACAACGTGATCGCCGTGCTCGACGGGCGCGAGGCCCCCAACCCGATCGCCTGAGCGGCGGCGCTAGGTGGCGGTGGAGGCGTCGCCCGCCTCGGGGGCCCGCTTCTCGACCCTGCGGCGGCGGGGCAGCGTGCGGAAGACCGCGTCCCACAGCGGCGAGGAGACCCCGAAGCCGTAGTGGTGGTCCTGGAAGTGGTGGCGCATGTGCTGCTCGCGAAGCTGCTTGCCGAACTTCGTCCTCGGCGTGTGGTGGTGCACGTGGTAGTGCGTGTAGTCGTAGACGAGGTAGCCGACGATGAACCCGGCGAAGAGGGGGAGGGCGTGGGGGAGGCCGAAGATCAGGGCGAAGAGGCCGAAGAAGAGGACGGCGAGGGGGATGCTGGCGCCGGGGGGCATCACCAGCCGCAGGGCGTCGTTGGGGTGGTCGTGGTGGACGCCGTGGATCATGAAGTGGAGGCGGTCGCCGCCCTTGAACTTGGGCTGCCAGTGGAAGACCAGGCGGTGGAGCCAGTACTCGGTCGGCGTCCAGATCACGAGGCCGGCGAGCACGAGCAGCGCCGTCGTTCCCCCGGAGAGGCCGTCGTCGAGTCCGAGCCAGACGCAGACCGCCACCACGGGCACGTAGATCAACGCGGGCACGATCGGGTGCACGCGGGTGAAGAAGTCGAGGAACCTGCTCTGGAACATCGGCGGCGAGGCCGAGAGCCGATCTGTCCGCTCCTGCGCCATCGGCCGGATCTTAGCGCCGTCGCCCTCGGAGAGGCGGGCCGATTAGGGCGTCCTAACAAGGGGGTCCGGGCATCCTGGGCGGCCCCCTACCCGCCGCCCGCCGCGCCCATTCAGGTTGTGAAGAAAAAGAACATCGCCATTTGCGGGAACGTGCCTGGCGCGTGCGTGGCGACGGTGCCATAGTGGCTTCCGCCGCCGGGTTTGAAGGTGGCGACACCGCAGCGGGGACCAGCCCCGTGGCGACGATCCAGACGAGAGGGAAGCGCCTTGGCCGGACGGCAGACGCGCGCGAGCGCGGAGACGAAGAGCTGCGACCAGTGCTTCTTCCGGGCACGGAACCTCTGCGCGCTCGGGCTCGACGAGCCTTGCCCGACCTTTCGCCCCGACAGCCCCAGCGGTCTGATGCCCCCGCGCCAGCCCATCCTGCTCTCCCGGGAGCCTGTGGCCGCCATGCAGCCGGCGAGCGGCCACCAGGCCGCTCTCTCCAGCGGCCACAAGGCCGCTGTCTCCCAAGCGGCGGCGTAAGCCGCCGCGCAGGACGCGGGCGGCCGCCAGTGGCCGCGACTGATGTCGGTCGCCCGGCTAGAGTCCCGGCGGGGCAGTCCTGATGAGGCTCATCGTCACTTGAGAGTCACCGTGCTCGGGAAGTCGCCGTCCTGGCAGGACGCCGGCGGCGCTTGCAGCGGGTACCTGGTCGAGGAGGGCGGCGCGCGGCTGCTGCTCGATTGCGGCAACGGCGTCTTCGGCAAGTTGCGCGAACGGGTCGACTACGTGGAGATCGACGCGGTCGCGATCTCGCACCTCCACGCCGACCACTTCCTCGACCTGGTCCCCTTCTCCTACGCGCTCACCTACGCCCCCAAGCAGCAGCCGGTGCCGGTGCACACATGGCCGGGGACCGACGATCCCGCCCGTCCCCGGCTGATCGCCCCGCCCGGCGCGGCGGCGATCTTCCGCCGGGTGGTCGGCGCCTGGGGGAACGAGGACCTGATCGAGCGCGCGTTCAGGCTGGAGCACTACTCCGCCGGCGACACGGTCGCGGTGGAGGGCCTCAGCGTCGGCTTCCACCGGGTCCCGCACTTCGTGGACACCTTCGCGGTGACGGTGACCGATCCGGCGGGGGCCAAGTTCGCCTACAGCGCCGACACCCGCCCCGGCGACGAGATCGTGGACGCGGCCCGGGGCGCCGACCTGCTCCTGATCGAGGCGACGCTGCCGCGCCCGGAGCGCACAGGGGTGCGCGGGCACCTGACGCCGGAGGAGGCGGGCGAGCACGCGAAGCGTGCCGGCGCCAAGCGGGTCGTCCTCACCCACATCTCGGACGAGCTCGGGGACGAGTGGGCCCGCGAGGAGGCGGCCCGCGGCTTCGGGGGGCCGGTCGAGGTCGCCCGCGAGGGCGAGGTCTACGAGGTCTGAGCCCCGTCCCCAGCTAGGCTTTCGGCATGACGTCCCACCGCGACCCGTTCGCCGATTTCGCGCGGATGCGCAGGGAGATGGATGAGCTGCTCGGCGACTTCTGGGACCAGGCCGGATACGGCGCGCCGCGGCAGGCCGCGTTCGTCCCCAGGGTCGACGTCTACTACTGCGGCGAGGACGTCCCGGAGAGGGCGATCGTCAAGGTCGAGCTGCCCGGGACCGACGTCGACGCGGTCAACGTCGAGGTCCGCGGGCGTGCGCTGATCGTCAGCGGCGAGCGGCCGGTGCGCGACACCGAGGGCCGCATCTACCAGCAGGTCGAGCTGCCCTCCGGCCCCTTCAAGCGCGTCGTCGAGCTCTCCGTTGAGGTGCGGGCCGACGCGGCGCAGGCCACCTACGAGGACGGGATCCTCCGCATCGAGCTGCCCGTGCGCGCTCCCCAGACCGCGCGCCAGGTGCCCATCGAGCGCAGCGAGGACTGACGTGGACGACGATCTGGGCGCCGGAATCCTGGGGGGCCCGACCGACGTCGAGGTGCCCGAGGTGGAGGTCGTCGAGATCCCGGACGTCGAGGACGCGATCCGGCAGAGCGAGCCCCTGCCCGACGCCCTCCCCATCCTGCCTCTGCGCGAGACGGTCACCTACCCCGACGCCCTGACCCCGCTCGCCGTCGGCCAGCCCCGCTCGGTCAAGCTCGTCAACGACGTGCTCTCGGGGAACCGGATGCTGGCGATGGTCGCCTCGAAGGACCCCGAGAACGACGAGCCCGGCCCCTCGGACCTGCACCGCGTCGGGGTCGCCGGCACCGTGGCGCGGATGATGAAGGTCCCGGACGGGACGCCTGCGGATCCTGGTCCAGGGGGGGCGCCGGATCCGGATCGTCGACTACATCGCCGAGTCCCCGTACCTGATCGCGCGCATCGAGCAGGTGCCCGACGTGCTCGAGCCATCCCCGGAGCTCGAGGCGCTGACGCGCAACGTCCAGAACACCTTCAGCGAGATCATCGAGTCGATCCCCTACCTGCCCGAGGAGCTCCAGCTCGCGGTCACCAACCTCGATGACCCGGCGGCGCTCTCGCACCTGATCGCCGGCTCGATGCGGATCCCGGTCTTCGAGAAGCAGGAGCTGCTGGAAGAGCCGAACGTGACGAAGCGGCTGCGGCGCCTCTCGGAGATCCTCACGCGGGAGCTCGAGGTCGTCCGGCTCGGCTCCAAGATCCAGTCGCAGGTCGAGTCGGAGATAGACAAGGGCCAGCGGGAGTTCTTCCTGCGCCAGCAGATGAAGGCGATCCAGGAGGAGCTGGGGGAGGGCGACGAGCAGCAGGCCGAGGTCAGCGAGTTGCGCCAGCGCCTCGAGCAGGCCGAGCTGCCAGAGGAGGCGCACAAGCAGGCCGAGCGCGAGCTGGGGCGGCTGGAGAAGCTGCCTCCTGCCGCCGCCGAGTACGGCGTCATTCGCACCTACCTCGAGTGGATCCTCGACCTCCCCTGGAACGAGGAGACCGAGGACAACCTCGACATCGCCCACGCGCGCGAGGTCCTCGACGAGGACCACTACGACCTCGAGGAGGTGAAGGACCGGATCCTCGAGTACCTGGCCGTCCGCAAGCTGAACCCGACCTCGCCCGGCCCGATCCTCTGCTTCGTCGGCCCACCCGGCGTGGGCAAGACGAGCCTCGGCAAGTCCATCGCCCGCGCGCTCGGGCGCAAGTTCGAGCGCATCTCCGTCGGCGGCGTTCGCGACGAGGCCGAGATCCGCGGCCACCGCCGCACCTACATCGGCGCCCTGCCGGGGACCATCATCCGCGCCCTGCGCGACGCCGGCACCCGCAACCCCGTCTTCATGATCGACGAGATCGACAAGATGGGCGCTGACTTCCGCGGCGACCCGGCCAGCGCGATGCTGGAGGTCCTCGACCCCGCACAGAACGAGAACTTCCGCGACCACTACCTCGACCTGCCGTTCGACCTCTCGGACGTGCTGTTCATCGCCACGGCGAACATCCTCGACCCGGTCCCGGGGCCTCTCCAGGACCGGATGGAGACGATCCAGCTCGCGGGCTACACCGTGGACGAGAAGCTCCACATCGCGAAGCGCTACCTGGTCCCTCGCCAGCTCGCGGCCAACGGGCTGAAGCCCTCGCAGGCCGCGATCGCCGACCCCGCGATCACGGCGATCATCGAGGAGTACACGCGGGAGGCCGGCGTCCGCAACCTCGAGCGCCAGATCGGAACTGCCCTGCGAAAAGTCGCCCGGCAGGTCGCCGAGGGCGAGGTGGACGGGAAGGTCAGCATCTCGGCCAAGCGCGCCCGCGAGCTGCTCGGCAAGCGCCGCGTCTTCTCGGAGACGAGGAGGCGGACCAAGGAGCCCGGCGTCACGACGGGCCTCGCCTGGACGCCGGTCGGCGGCGAGGTTCTGTTCATCGAGGCCACCGCCGCGCGCGGGTCCGGCAAGCTCACGATCACCGGCCAGCTCGGCGACGTCATGCGCGAGTCCGCCCAGGCCGCCCTCTCCTACGTGCGCGGCCACGTGGCCGAGATCGCCCCCGACCTCGACCCCGAGTGGTTCGCGCAGAACGACATCCACATCCACGTGCCGGCGGGCGCCGTGCCGAAGGACGGGCCTTCCGCGGGGGTGGCGATGGCGACCGCGCTGGCTTCCCTCGTCTGCGGCAAGCCCGTCGCCAACGACCTCGCGATGACCGGGGAGATCACCCTGACCGGCAACGTGATGCCCGTCGGGGGCATCAAGGAGAAGACCCTGGCCGCCCAGCGGGCGGGGATCAAGCGCGTGATCCTGCCCGCCCGCAACGAAGCCGACGTCGCCGAGATCCCCGAGCACGAGCTGGGCGAGCTCGAGTTCTCCTACGCCGAGAAGATCGGGGACGCTTGGAAGGTCGCGTTCGGGGGCTGAGGTGAGTCGGGATGCTGCGGTTGCGCCCGGTTCGTAGCGGGTAGTCTCCCCCGAGCACCCAGTCAAGGAAGCGAGGAGACCACAGATGGGGCAAAGCAGCAGAACACACAGGGTCGGTGACGCCGCCAGCTCGGTTGCCTCGAACCCGTACGTGCGGCGGCTGATGGAGGACGAGGAGCTGCGCGACAGCATCCGCGACGCCTTCGAGTCGGCCAAGGACGCATACGCCCGCATGTCCAACGGCAAGGGCCCGGCGACGACCCTCCTGGACGACAAGAAGATGCACCGCGATCTGAGCCAGGCCGCCGAGTCCTTCAAGGAAGCGGCGGACAAGCTCCGGGGCAAGCGCAGCGGCGGGGGCTTCACGCTCGGCAAGGCGCTGCTGATCGCCGTCATCGGCGCGGCCCTGGTCCTGATCCTCAGCGAGGACGCGCGCAAGGCCGTGCTGGACAAGCTGTTCGGGCCCGAGGAGGAGTTCGAGTACACCTCGACCTCCGTCCCGGAGCCGAGCCAGCCGGTCTCGAGCGGCACGACCTAGCTCGCCCGCTCACCGGGCCTTGCGAGAGGGCGCCGGGCGGCGCCCTCTCTCTTTGCCCGCTCCCGGCCCCGGGCGGGCAGGCTGTCCAGCCAGCCGGATCCGTAACCTCCCCGCACATGGAGGCCGCGCAGACACGCGAGCTGAGCGGGGAGAAGGCGCAGCGGATCGTCGAGGCGATGCGCTCGAGCGTCGCCCGCCGGGGGATCTCGGGCTCGACCTTCGAGCACGTCGCGCGCGAGGCCGGCGTCAGCCGGGGCCTCCTGCACTACTACTTCGGCACCAAGGAGGCGCTGCTGGCCGAGGTGGTGCGGCGCGACTCCGAGCACCGCATCGCCCGCCTCGACGAGCCACTCGGGAGCGCGGGCACGGCCGACGAGATCCTCGAGGCGCTGGTCTCGAACCTGCGCGACTCGGTGCAGCACGAGCCCGGCTTCTGGGTGCTGATCTTCGAGCTCTTCACCGCCGGCAGGCGCAACCCGGAGATCCAGCGCGAGGTGGGGGAGCTCTTCAACCGCACCCGCGAGCACGTCTCGGAGATCCTGCGCAAGAAGGAGAGCGAGGGCGTGATCTCCCTGCGGTTCGACGCAGACGCCGTGGTCGGGGTCCTCTTCGCGCTCGCCGACGGCATCGCCCTGCAGATGCTCTCGGATCCCGAGCGCGACCACTCCGACGTGATCGCCGCCGGGACCGTGGCCGCGCGCGCGCTGCTCACCGGCGGGTAGCCATGGGCCTCTTCGGCTTCCTCCGCAGGGACGAGCGGGCGATCCCCGAGCCGGGGACGCCGGAGTTCGAGGCCACTGTGGCCGGGACGGCGATCCCGGACGGCCAGAGCGTCTCGATGGGGGAGAGCGGCTGGACGAGCACGTCGGCCGCCGACAACGCCCTGCGACGGCTCGGCATCGACGCCGGCGCCGCCGAGGGCGAGCGCAGCTCGACCCACTCCATCGACCTGCGCGGCACCGGCGCGCGCGAGCGGGTCGAGGACGTCCTGCGCAAGCACGGGATCGACCCGGCCAGAGGAAGGCCAGAAGATCGACGCGAGCACCGTGCCCGGGCTCCAGCAGGCGATTCTGGGCGCGCTGGGGATGGCCGGCCTGAAGATCCCGGGCGCGGGGGGCATCGCGGGGGGCATCTCGCCGCCCGAGGTCGATCCCAACGCGCAGATCGAGTACCTCGCGGGGAAGCGGGACGCGGGGGAGATCACGGCCGCCGAGTTCGAGGCGCAGAGGCGCCGCCTGCTCGGCTCCTGAGTGGACCTTCTGGCCGCCGAGCGCGGGTTCTCGTTCGCCGATCCGCTCGCGATCGGGCTCGTCTTCTGCGGGCTGGCGGTCTTCGCAGCGATCGGGGCGCTCTCGCACGAGCACGAGCGCGCGTTCTCGGCCAGCATCATCTACCTCGGGCTGGGCACGGCGGCAGCGGTGGTGATCCAGCTTGCGGGCATCGGCTGGGTGGACCCGCTCTCCGACGAGTCCCTGATCGAGCACCTGGCGGAGCTGGCGATCGTGATCGCGCTGTTCGGGACCGGGCTGAAGCTGGAGGAGCCCTTCGCGCGGCGCTCGTGGTCGAGCGTGGCGCGGCTGCTGCTCGTCGCGATGCCGTTGACGATCGCCGCGGTCGCGCTGTTCGGGACCGGCGTGATGGGGCTGTCGCTGGGGGCGGCCGTGGTGCTCGGGGCGATCATCGCCCCGACCGACCCCGTCCTCGCGGGCGACATCGGGGTCGGCGCCGCCGGGCGACGAGACAGAGCACGAGCCGAACATCTCGGTCACCGGGCGAGGCGGGGCTCAACGACGGGCTCGGACTGCCCTTCCTCTTCCTCGGCCTGTTCATCGCCGCGGAGCGGGGCGAGGGCTGGATCGGCGAGTGGCTGCTCTCCGACGTCGTCTACGCGTTCGGCGCAGCAGTCGCGATCGGGGCGGCGCTCGGCTACGGGATCGCCGCGCTCGCCGTGGCCCTCCGCGACCGCGACATGCTCGCGACCGCCTTCGACGCCTGGCTCGCGATCCCGGCGGCGCTGGTCATCTACGGCGTCGCCGAGGTGGCCGGGACGCTCGGGTTCATCGCGGTCTTCGCGGGCGGAGTCGCGTTCCGCCACTACGAGCACGGGCACGAGTACAACCGCAGCGTCCACGACGGGGCCGAGGCCGTCGAGAAGTTCGGGGAGCTGGCGGTGGTGCTGCTGCTCGGCAGCATGCTCACCCTCGCCGGGCTGGGGCAGCCGGGCCTCAGCGGCTGGCTGCTGGTGCCGGTCCTGCTGCTGGCGATTCGCCCGGCGGCGGTCGCGGTCTCACTGCTCGGCAGCCGGCTGCCCGGGCCCGAGCGCGCCTTCGTGGCCTGGTTCGGGGTGCGCGGGATCGGGTCGCTCTACTACGCGGCCGTCGCGGTGGGCGCCGGCGTTCTCAGCGCCGAGGAGACGGAGGTCGTCGTCTGGACGGCGATCGCCTGTGTGATCGCCTCGATCCTGGTCCACGGGGCCACCGCGACCCCGGTCGCGCGGCGCCTGCTCCCGCCCGAGGCGCTCGACGCCGGCATCGGGCGCCGCTGAGCCGCGCAGCTCGCTAGCCGGTTCTCCGCGGCTCCCAGATCCGCCCCATGCGGGCGAGCTGGCGCAGCGAGCCCCGCGGGCGCAGCCGGCGCTGCAGCATCGCCTTCGCCGGGCTCTCCCCTCGCATCGCGACCCGGATCCAGTCGGCCCAGCTCGCCTCCAGCGTGAGGTCGGCGTCCGGGGCAAGGCCGCGCTCGGCGCGGCTGGAGCCGTTGTCGATGACGACGTGGAAGGGCTCGGCGTCGCTGAAGCGCCACTGGATCTTCGTCGGGCGGTCCACCGCGTCGGTGCGCGCCGAGCGGGCGACCACGTCGAAGTAGATCTGCTGCACCTCCGGGGTGGCGGTGATCGACGTGCCGGGCTCGGCCAGGACGCCGGCCTTCAGCAGCTTGATCTGCCGCTCGGCGCGCTCGCGGTGCGGCATCGCGGGATCGAACGGGTAGACGCCGGGGGGCATCTCGTCGAGCGGGTAGCCGATCGCGCGCCACTTTGCCTCGACCGAGCGCATCCCGAACGAGTAGATGTCCTCGAGGGTGAAGCCGTAGGCGGTCGTGTAGCGCTCGTCCCAGTTCGGCGGCACGAAGACCGTGGTGAGGTAGCGGCAGCACCTCGCGCATCAGCTCGTCGACCGCCGCCTTGCACTCGTCCGACTCGGCGCAGCAGCTCGGAGAGCACCTTGACGCCGAACCCGATGTGGCGCTGCTCGTCGCGTGAGACATTGTGCATGCCCTCCGAGAAGCCGGGCATCGAGCCCGCCTTCGTGAAGTAGTCCTCGATGTAGTGCTGGCCCGGCTGGGCCATCGAGGCCTCGATGACCAGGTGGTAGAGGGCGATCGCCTGCGCGAACTTGGGCAGGGAGCGGTCGCGGCGCAGCTCGTCGGCCATGGTCTCCAGCCGGCCGAAGACCCCGCGGTAGCCCCAGTTCAGGTACTGCTCGGTGAACGCGAGCCCGGCGGAGAGGGTGTCTCCGGCGCCGATCACTTCCTTGAAGAAGCGGTGGAAGAAGACGCTGTGGCGGGCCTCGTCCACCTGCTGCGTGGCGAGGAAGTACTTCTGCTCCTCCTTGGGCGCGGCGTCGATGTACGGGGAGAGCCCGTCGGTGACGGCGTCCTCGCCGTAGAAGAACATCGAGTAGATCCAGAGCGCCGAGGAGCGCTGGATCTCCTCCAGGGCCTCCCAGCCCTTGCGGTCCTCGGAGAAGTCGATCGCGGTCGCCTGCCACTGGCCGTGCTCCCAGCGCTTGTACAGGTCCTCGTACGAGATCTGCGCGCTCGCGCGCGCGGAGACGTCCTCTGCGCTTGCCGGCTTCGTCGCGCTGCCGCTGGAGGTACTGGTGGCCATCGCTGCTCCTCTCTCTTCCGGGGCCCGCGGCGCGTATGCTAACTGACCAGCTGGTCAGTTAGGGAAAGGTGCTTCCGTGAAGTCCATCACACGAGGAACGAGCAGGCCCGAGCCGCCGGTGCGCCGCCGCATGCCCGCCTCGGACCGCCGGGTGCTGATCCTCGAGGCAGCGCGCGAGGCGTTCGCGGAGGGGGGCTACCACCGGACCTCGCTCGACCAGATCGCCGAGGCGGCCGGCGTCTCGAAGGCGCTGCTCTACGAGCACTTCGACTCGAAGCGGGAACTGCACGCGGCGATGCTCGAGGCGCACGTCACCGAGCTGCTCGAGCGCATCAACGCCGCGCTGGCCGATGCCGATCCCGGCGAGGCCCGCCTGCGCGCGGGGGCCGAGGCGTTCTTCTCCTTCCTCGAGGAGCGCCGGGGAGCGGCGGCGATCATGTTGCGCAGCACGGGGGACCCCGACGTGGCGGAGTGGCTGGCGCGGCTCCGGGACCAGGTCGCGTCAGAGATCGTCGCCCTGATGACTGCGGAGGTGGCGGGGCTGGTGGCCCGAGACCCCGAGATGGCGGTCGCGATCGAGATGATCGCCCAGCAGCAGATCGGCGCGATCCAGTCCTTGGCGGACTGGTGGGGCGAGCACCGCGAGGTTCCCAGGGAGAGGCTCGTCGAGGCCGTGATGGACCTGTCCTGGGTGGGAATGGAGCGGGTCAGCTCCGGCGAGCGCTGGCGGGCCGGCGGGATCGAATAGGCTGAGGACCGCCAGGCCGGGACGGCAGGGCGAGGAGAGAGGGCTCAGGGATGAGGAGAGCAGGGAATCAAAGGATCGTCTTGGCGGTCGCTGCCGCGGCGCTGTTCTCCCTTGCCGCACCCGCGGGCGCGGGAGCGGTCAGCGATCTCGGCGCCCACGGCAGCGTCGGCCAGATCTACGTCACCGGCGCCGACCCCGGCGAGCCGCTGCGTCTGCTCGACCGCGCCGGCAAGCGGGTCCGCAAGGCCGCGGCCGGTCCTCTGGGCGGGCACGTCTTCCGCAAGCTGAAGCCGGGCAAGGGCTATCGGGTCCGCGACGGGGCGGGGCAGCTCACCCCGAAGCTGGCCGTCCGTAGCGGCCGCGCCGCTCCCGGCAGCACCGCGATCTACGACCAGGCCCTGCCGACGTCCGGCTACGGCTACCTGAAGACGCGCGACGAGACGAGCCTCGCGATCAGCGTCCGCACGCCCGCGGGCCCGCCTCCGTACCCCACCCTGGTCGAGTACTCCGGCTACGGCTACGCCAACCCGGCCGGGGCCGAGAGCGGGATCAGCCCGATCGCCAACCTGCTCGGCTACGCGGTCGTCGACGTGAACATGCGCGGCACCGGGTGCTCGGGGGGCGCCTTCGACTTCTTCGAGCGCCTGCAGGCGCTCGACGGCTACGACGTGATCGAAACGGTCGCGCGCCAGCCGTGGGCGATGCACCACAAGGTGGGCATGGTCGGCGTCTCCTACGGCGGCATCAGCCAGCTCTTCGTCGGCGCGACCCGCCCGCCGAGCCTCGCGGCGATCACGCCGCTGTCGGTGATCGACAACACCGCGACGACGCTCTACCCCGGCGGCATCCTCAACACGGGCTTCGCGCTCGAGTGGGCGAAGGACCGGGTCGAGGATGGGCAGCCGGCCTCGCCGACCGCCGGCCAGGACTGGGCCTGGCAGCGGATCCAGAACGGCGACCAGATCTGCGCGCAGAACCAGGCGCTGCACCCCTCGGCGGTGGACCTGATCCGCAAGACCTACGAGAACCGCTTCTACCGCCCGCGGGTCGCCGACCCGATCAACCCCTCCCGCTTCGTGCACAAGATCAAGGTGCCGACCTTCCTCGCCTGCCAGTTCAACGACGAGCAGACCGGCGCCCACTGCCCCAACCTCGCCGACCGGTTCAGGGGCCCGCGCAAGTGGATGACGTTCACGAATGGGCTTCACATTGACTCGCTCGTCCCCGAGACGTTCAACCGCTGGTTCGACTTCCTCGAGCTCTACGTGGCGGGGCGGAAGCCCGTGCTGCCGCCCGACGCGGAGGCGCTCGCGCCCGTGCTCTACAGCCAGGTGATGGGCGTCACCGGGGTTGGCATCCCGCCCGACCCGATCCGCGCGCAGCCGACCTTCGAGGCGGCCAAGGCGGCGTTCGAGGCGCAGCCCCGTGTGCGGGTCCTGTTCGACAACGGCGGCGGCGGGCAGCCCGGCCACCCGGTCCCCGGCTTCGAGGCGGGCTTCAAGACGTTCCCGCCGCCCAGCGTGAAGCCGCGCGAGTGGTACCTGCGGCAGGGCGCCGCCCTCGCCCGCAAGCCTGCGCGGAAGCCCGGTGCCGACAGCTTCGTCTGGGACAAGGGGTCGCGGCCCGCGGACGACTTCGCCGGGTCCAACACCGCAGAGGGCGACCTCTGGACCGACAGCCCCAGCTACGACTGGCGCCAGCCCCCGGCGGACCGCTCGCTCTCCTATCTCACGCCGCCGCTCGGCGCCGACACCACCGTCCTCGGCGGCGGGGCGCTCTACGCCTGGGTCCGCGCGTCCGTGCCCGACGTGGACCTCCAGGTGACGGTTTCCGAGGTGCGCGGGGACGGCAAGGAGACCTACGTGCAGAGCGGCTGGCTGCGCGCGAGCAAGCGCAGGCTCGATGCCGAGGAGAGCACCCTGCTCGAGCCGGTGCTGAGCCTCCGCCGCTCGGACGCCCGCAGGCTGCCGAAGGGGCGGTTCACCAAGCTGACGATTCCGCTCTATTACCAGGGCCACGCCTACCGCGCGGGCTCGCGAATCCGCGTCACGATCACGCCACCGGCCGGCGACCAGCCGGTCTGGTCGTTCGCCGAGACCGTGCCGGCAGGGCAGGCGAACGTCAGCGTCGCCTTCTCGCCCAAGAGGCAGTCGAAGCTCGTGCTGCCGGTGCTGCCCCGCTTCGACATCCCCACCGGGCTGCCGTCCTGCCCGGCGCTGCGCGGCGAGCCCTGCCGCGTAGCGCGGCGGCTGTCCTGCCTAGAGGGCAGATAACCCCCATAAGTCAGGACAGCTGATGAAGGCCGGTGTCAGGCCGAGTCCGCCGGCGCCGGACCGACCGCCGGCCGCACGTTCAAGAGCGCGCTGATCACGGTGACCGCAGCCAGCGCTCCGAAGGCGAAGCCCTCGTCTCCGCTCGCGAGGGCCGCGCCGAACAGGGGCACAGCGAAGATCGGGAAGGCGTTGGCGAAGACCTGCAGCAGGGCGAGGCCGCCGAGCGGGCGGTCCGGGAAGACGCGCTCGCCCTCGTCGTAGAAGAGGGGATAGGGGAGGGAGAGCCCGACCCCGAGCAGGACGATGGCTGCGATCGCCGGGCCCAGCGAGCGGTCCTCGCCGAGCAGCAGCAGGCCCGCCGCCGCCATCGCCAAGCCACCGAGCACCAGTGCCGCGACGGGAGTCCCGCGCTCCGCGAGCCGGCCGGCGACGTCGCGCATCAATGCGGAGATCCCGAAGAGGAGGAATGCGAGGGCCCCCGCCGTCGACGGGGAGAGGCCGTCCCCGACGGTCAGGTAGTGGACGAGCCAAGCGCCGACGACCAGCGGGACCGTCAGGACCGTGACCCCGAGCAGCTCGATGCGCCACCAGGCGCCGCTTCGCAGCGCCCGGCGCAGCAGGCCCTCGCCCGTGTGGTGCGGGGCGCGGGGGATCTCGACCTTCGCGCGGGGCAGCGCGGCCAGCGGGGCCACCCCGAGGACGGCGGTGATGGCGAAGGCGACCCGCCAGTCCACCCCCTCGCCCTCCATCACGCTGCCGAGCGCCAGCGAGGTGGCGATCCCCAGCGTCAGCCCGGCGCCGAAGACCCCGAGCAGGCGCACGCCGCCGACAGCGCGGGCGTAGGCCGGCACGAACAGGATCGAGAGGCCGACGCCCAGCCCGGCGACGATCCGCCCCGCGACGAGGCCGGCGAAGTCGGGGCTGGCGGCGAGGATCACGTTGCCCGCGGCCGAGAGCACGCAGGCGGCTCGGACGCCCGCGAGGACGTCTATCCGCGGCGCGATGCGCGAGGCCACGAGGTTCGCCACCACGCAGCCGGCGAAGAAGAAGGTGCCCGAGATCAGGCCGATCTGGGCGAGGCTCGCGTCGAACTCCGAGGCCAGCGAGCCGACCACCGGCCCGACGTTGCCGCAGTTCCAGCCGGAGACCCCGGCGGCGAGCAGGAAGACGGCGGTCCGCGCCCGTGGGGTCATCGCGGGCATCTTCGTCGCCCGCCCGGTCGTCCGCCGGGCCTTACGCGGCCTTCGGCGAGCTCCAGGGGGCGGCGAGCCGGCCGCTGAGCTCGTCCGCGAGCTCGGAGGCGGGGATCCGGGTCTGCTCGAGCGAGTCGCGGTCGCGCAGGGTGACGGTGCCGTCCTCCATCGTCTGGTGGTCCACGGTGACGCCCCAGGGGGTGCCGATCTCGTCCTGGCGGCGGTAGCGCTTGCCGATCGAGCCGCCGGCGTCGTACTCGGCCCACATCAGCTTGCGCAGCTCCTCGTAGATCTCGCGGGCCTTCTCCGGCTGCCCGTCCTTGTTGACGAGCGGCAGCACCGCGACCTTGACCGGGGCGAGCTTCGGGTGCAGGCGCAGCACGACGCGCTCGCGGCCCTCGACCTCCTCCTCGTCGTAGGCGTCCACCATGAAGGCGAGGGTCGCGCGGTCGGCGCCGGCGGAGGGCTCGATCACGTGCGGGACGTAGCGGCTGCCGTCGGCCGAGTCCACGTACTCCAGCTTCTCGCCGGAGTGCTTCGCGTGCTGGACGAGGTCGAAGTCGCCGCGATTCGCGATGCCCTCCAGCTCGGAGAAGCCCATCGGGAACTCGTACTCGATGTCGGAGGTGGCGCTGGAGTAGTGCGAGAGCTCGTCGGCGCCGTGCTCGCGCAGGCGCAGCTTCGACTCGCGGATGCCCAGCTCCGTGTACCAGTCCATGCGATCGTCCATCCAGCGCCGGTGCCACTCCGGGGCCTCGGGCGGCGGCACGAAGAACTCGATCTCCATCTGCTCGAACTCGCGGGTGCGGAAGATGAAGTTGCCCGGCGTGATCTCGTTGCGGAACGCCTTGCCGACCTGGGCGATCCCGAACGGCGGCTTCTTGCGCGCGAACTGGAGCACGTTCTTGAAGTTGACGAAGATCCCCTGCGCTGTCTCGGGGCGGAGGTAGACCTCCGAGCCCGACTCGCGCGTCGGGCCCATGTGGGTCTCGAACATGAGGTTGAACTGCATCGGCTCGGAGAGCTCGCCCCCGCACTCCGGGCAGCGGATCTCGCCCTCGGCGTCCTCGGCGCCGAGCTGCTCCTCTCGCAGGTGGTCCGCGCGCCAGCGCCGCTTGCACTCGCCCAGGCACTGGACGAGCGGGTCGGTGAACCCCTCGAGGTGGCCCGAGGCCTCCCAGGTCCGCGGGTGCATCAGGATCGCGGCGTCGAGGGCGACCATGTCGTCCCGCTCGCGCACCACGGCGCGCCACCACTCGGCCTTGACGTTGTTCTTGAGCAGGACCCCGTAGTGGCCGTAGTCGTAGGTCGAGGCCAGCCCGCCGTAGATCTCGGAGGACTGGAAGATGAAGCCGCGGCGCTTGCAGAGCGCCACCACCTTGTCGAGCGTGGGCTCGGCCATGGGCGGCAAGCCTAGTGATGACCGGGTCGGCGCCGAGCCCGCCCGCGAGCGGCTCCCGGGCGGCCCGCGCGCGGCCGCGCGAGCCCGGCTGAGATACTGCCGCGATGCCGATCTACGAGTACCGCTGCGAAAACGGGCATTTGTTCGAGGTCATGCAGGGCATGTCCGACGACCCGGTCTCGGCCTGCGAGGAGTGCGGCGCCGCAGTCGAGCGGGTCTTCCACCCGGTCGCGGTCCACTTCAAGGGCTCGGGCTTCTACACCACCGACTACGCGAAGAAAAAGGCGCCGGCCGGAAGCGGCGACTCGGGCGAATCGAAGGGCGGCGACTCGAAGGGCGGCGACTCGAAGGGCGAGAGCAAGTCCGAGGCGCAGGGGGACTCGAAGAGCGAGTCGAAGTCCTCCGACGCAAAGCCTGCGACGAAGAGCAGCTCCTCCTCGGACTGACGCCGGTCCGCGGGCCGCGGAGCCACCCTGAGGACCTCGAGGTGGACGCGATGCCTTCGTGCCGGTTTCTCGTCCGCTCACCCGGGGCTGCAGGCCGGCTCCTCGACCGGCTCGCCGCCCGTCAGCTCCTCGACTGCGCGGCGGCACTCGCCCTGGCCGATGAAGATGCTGCCGCCGGGGCCGGTGCTGGCGTTCTTCTCGCCGAGGACGTTGGTGTCGCCGCTGCCGCCGAAGATCGCCGCGATGGCAACCTGCGGCAGGGTCAGCCCGCCCATGTCGCTGATGAAGGCCCTGGGCGCGTTCCAGCCGATCCATGGGCCCTTGACGAAGTTGTAGGGCAGGCGCAGCGGGTCGGTGAGCCGGCCCTTGATCCCGTTCAGCAGGACCTGCTGGCGCGCGGCCCGGTCGAGGTCGGTCTCGCCCGGGTCGCAGTCGTTCTTGCGGATTCGCGCCAGCGCCAGGGCCTTGTCACCCTCGAGGGTGTGCTCGCCCGGCGGCAGCTTGATCGAGACGCCGCCCTGGGACTTGCCGCCGTCCACGTCGCCGCAGACCTTCGTCTCGATGTCCACCTCGATCCCGCCCAGGGTGTTGATGAAGTCGGCGAAGCCGTCGAAGTCGATGATCACGATGTGGTTGATGTCGATTCCGAGGAAGTCGGAGACGGTGTTGATCGTGGAGGCTGCGTTGCCATCGGGGCTGTTCGTGTTGCAGGCGAGGGAGGCGTTGATCTTCTGGGAGCCGCAATCGGGGATCGCGGCGTAGGTGTCGCGCGGGATCGAGAGCTTCCGGAACGAGGTAAGGGACGCGTGCAGGACCATGATCGTGTCGGCGCGGGGCGGACCCTGGCCCTCGGAGCCGCTGGCGTTCTCCTGCCGGTCGCCGCGGCGGTCGCCGCCGAGGATGAGGATGTTCTGACCCGCCAGCAGGTCCGGCCCGCCGGCGAGGGCATTCTTGGCGGAGTCGTCGAGCTTGCCCTTCTGGATCTGGGCCGAGACTGCGAAGGCGACGAAGCTCAGCAGGATCCACCCGAGGACGGCGACCAGCACCCAGCGGAGCCAGCGGCGGCGGCCCTCGCCGCCCGAGATGCGCCCGCGCAGGCCGCGGCCGCCCCCGGCACCGCGCTCGCGCCGCAGCGCGGCCAGGTCGGGCTTGCGCATGCGGTCGCGCAGGCCGGGCCGCGAGCGGTAGACCTTGTAGTCGGGGCGGTCCGTCCGCTTGCCGGAGCCGCGCGTCCGGCGGGGAGGCGCCTGCTTGCGCTCCTCGCCGTCCTTGCCGTAGACGGTGTAGTCCGGGGCGTCCTCGTCCGCCGGCCGCTCGGGCGGCCTGTCTTCTCCCTGCGGGCTCATCGAACCTCAATACTTACCGGATGAGCCCGCGCGAACGCGACCGATCTTGAGCAGCCGCGAGGCGATCGGCGTAGATCTCGGCGGAACCAAGCTCGCCACCGGGGTCGTCGACTCCCAGCAGAACATCCTCCACACCAGCCGCGAGTCCTCGACCGGGCGCAGCGAGGACGAGGTGGTGGGGGCCATCGAGCAGGAGCTGCGCGAGGCGATGGAGGCGCGGCCGCAGGTGATCGGCGCCGGGCTCGGCATCCCCTGCACGATCGACCGCGAGCGTGGGGTCGCGATCAACGCCGTCAACCTCGAGATCACGGACGTGCCGATCCGGGACCTGATGCGCGAGCGCGTCGGCATCCCCGTCTTCATCGACAACGACGCCAACTGCGCGGCCCTGGCCGAGCACCGCTTCGGCGCGGCGAAGGGCGCGCGGAACGCGATCCTGCTGACGGTCGGGACCGGGATCGGAGGCGGGATCATCATCAACCGGGAGCTCTATCGCGGCACGACGGGGGCGGCTGCGGAGCTGGGCCACATCGTGGTCGAGGACAACGGGCCGCCATGTCAGGGGACCTGCCCGAACATGGGTTGCGTGGAGACGATGGCCTCCGGCACCGCGCTCGCCCGCGAGGGGACGGCCGCCGCCGGGCGCAATCCGGGGTCGGCGCTCTTCAGGGCGCTTCAGGAAGGCGGGATCACTGGCCGGGTGGTGACCGAGGCGGCGCTGGCCGGCGACGCGGTCGCGCGCGAGGTGATCGCCGAGGCGGGTCGCTACCTCGGCGTCGCCATCGCCAGCCTCGTCAACGTCTTCGACCCCGATGTCGTGGTGATCGGCGGCGGGGTCACCGCCGGCGCCGGGGAGCTCCTGGTGGAGCCGGCCCGCGAGGAGATGCGCCGCCGCGCGCTGCCGCCGATGAACCGGACGCCGGTGACGCCGGCGGCGCTGGGCTCCGACGCCGGGATGATCGGCGCCGCCCAGATGGCGCTCGAGGAGCTGGCGCGGCGGGCTGGAGGCGGATGCCCGGCAAGCTGACCATCTGCCCGACCCCGATCGGCAACCTCGGGGACATCACGGGCCGCGCCCGTGACGCGCTCGCGCGCGCGGACATCGTCGCCTGCGAGGACACGCGCCGCGCCGGGCGCCTGCTCGAGCTGCTCGAGATCAAGGCGCCGCGGCTGGTCTCCTACCACGAGCAGAACGAGGCCGAGCGGGCGCGCGAGCTTGCGCAGGTCATCGAGCGCGGGGAGACCGTGGTGCTGATCTCCGACGCCGGGACCCCCGCGATCTCGGACCCGGGCTACCGCCTGCTGCGCGCCTGCATAGACCGCGACCTGGAGGTCGAGGTCCTGCCCGGGCCCTCGGCCGTGATCACGGCCCTGGTGGCCTCCGGCCTTCCCGCCCACCGCTGGCGCTTCCTCGGCTTCCTCCCGCGCCGCACGGGAGAGATGGAGCGGGTGCTCCAGTCCGCCGAGACCGTGGTCGCGTTCGAGTCCCCGCGGCGGCTCCCCGAGTCCCTCGCCGCCCTCGCGGCGCTCGCCCCCGACCGCCCGGCGGCCGTCTGCCGGGAGCTCACCAAGCTGCACGAGGAAGTCGCGCGCGGGACGCTCGGCGAGCTGATGCGCCGCTTCCGCGAGGAGGTGCGGGGCGAGATCGTGGTCGTCCTCGGGCCCGCGCGCGAGACGGCGAGCGCCGACATCGGCTTCGCGATAGACGCCCTGCGCGGCCTCGTCCGCGCCGGCGCCCGTCCGCGCGCGGCGGCGAGCATCGTCTCGGCGCTGACCGGGGTGCCCGCGAACGAGCTCTACCGCGGGATCACCGGGCGCGACCCGCGGCGCTAGCCAGCGGTCGCGTACGACCGCGTTCCGATGGCGAAGCCGCGGTATGCGGGCGCCGAGGTACGCTTTGCGGGCGTGGTACGTGGCGACGAAGCGCGAGCCCCGGATGGTCTCGCTCGGGTACGGCAGGTTCGCCCGGGCCGACCTCATCTACGCCCTCGTGCCGCTCGATCCGAAGGATCGCGGCGACGGGCGGCGCACCTACGTGCACGTGGAGGGGATGAGCGAGCCGATCGTGGCCTCGCGCTCCGAGCGCGCGATCCTCGCCGAGATCGAGGACGCGCTGAACGAGGCGGCGGGCATCCCGCGCAAGCGCCGGCCGCGGGCGAAGGGGCAGGAGAAACTCATCTAGCCGGCACGTCCTCCGCTTCGCGTCCGGGGGTGCCGCGTGACATGAGCACAGGCGTGGTCACCCTGCGCCGTATTCTCATCGCCCGTGAGCTTCTACGTCACCACTCCGATCTACTACGTCAACGGCGAGCCCCATCTCGGGCACGCCTACTCGACGATCGCGGCCGACATCCTCGCCCGCCACCACCGCCAGCGCGGGGAGGAGGTGTTCTTCCTCACGGGCACCGACGAGTTCGGCGAGCCGGTCGCCCAGCAGGCCGAGCGCGAGGGCGTCACCCCCCGCGAGCTCGGCGACCGCCTCGCGCCCCGCTTCAAGGAGATGGCGGCGAAGGTGAACGCGTCGAACGACTTCTTCATCCGCACCACCGACGAGGGCCACCAGAAGCGCGTCCAGGAGGTCGTCCAGCGCGTCTACGACAACGGCCACGTCTACGAGGGCAGCTACGAGGGCTGGTACTGCCCGCGCTGCGCGGACTTCAAGACCGAGGGCGAGATCGAGGACGGCAACCGCTGCCCGATCCACAAGATCGAGCTGGCCCGCGAGCAGGAGGAGAACTGGTTCTTCAGGCTCTCCGCCTTCCAGGAGCCGCTCGAGAAGCTCTACGCGGAGCGCCCCGACCTCGTGCAGCCGAACTTCCGCCGCAACGAGGCGCTGGCCTTCATCCGCCAGGGCCTCCAGGACGTGTCGCTCTCGCGCCCGCGGCTGAAGTGGGGGGTGCCGGTCCCCTGGGACCCCGACCAGGTGATCTACGTCTGGTTCGACGCGCTGCTCAACTACTACACCGCCCTGAGCTACGGGCGGGAGGGCGAGGACCTGACGGAGCGCTTCTGGCCCGCCTTCCACATCCTCGCCAAGGACATCCTCAAGTTCCACGCCGTCTACTGGCCCGCCTTCCTGATGGCGGCGGGGATCGAGGTCCCGAAGGGGATGTACATCCACGGGTTCCTGCTGATGGAGGGCCACAAGATGTCCAAGTCGCTCGGCAACGTGCTGGATCCGCACGAGGTGATCGCGAAGTTCGGCGCGGACGCGCTCCGCTACTACTGCTTCCGCGAGGTCTCATTCGGCCAGGACGGCCAGATCTCTCCGGCGGGCTTCGAGGCGCGCTACGAGACCGAGCTCGCCAACGAGTACGGCAACCTCGCCAACCGCACGCTCTCGATGATCGGGCGCTACCGCGACGGCGCCGTGCCCGAGGCCGAGGCGGAAACGGACCTCGCCGGGGCGTTCGCGGGCGCGCCGGAGCGGGTGCGCGAGCTGCTCGACCATTCGGAGCTGACCCAGGCCCTGGAGGAGGTCTGGAAGCTGGTGCGCCGCCTCAACCAGTACGTCGAGGAGACCCGGCCCTGGGACCTCGCCAAGGACGAGTCCGCCTCGGGGCGGCTGGACTCCGTGCTCTACGGGCTCGCCGAGGGTCTGCGCGTGACCACCCTGCTGCTGCACGCCTACATGCCCGAGTCCACGGCGAAGCTCCTGGACGCTCTCGGCGAGCCCGGCCGCGAGCTGGCGTCGTTCGGCTCGCGCGGCGGCGGCGCGTCCGTGGAGCGGATCCCGCCGCTGTTTCCGAAGCTGGACACTTAGCCGAGGCCGCTGCCGGCCGATCCACCGTGGCGCTGCTAGGGTGCGGCCCGTGAAGCGCAGGGTCACCGCCGCAGTCCTCGGGGTCGCCGCGACCGCCGCCCTGGTCGGCCCGGGCGCCGCCGGCGCCGGCGAGGGGCCGACGGCCTCCAGCTCGGGCGAGGAGCTCATCCGCTACCTCACCAAGGGCAAGCTGAAGCGGGACAACCGCATCGAGTACCGCGTCGTCTGCGCTGCGGACTGCCAGCTCACGGCGACCTCGTCTGTCGTGCTCAACGGCCCGAACCTGCGGCCCGGCCAGCTCGACGGGCGCGTTCGTCGCGGGCCAGGTCGTCGAGGTCTTCCTGAAGCCGAACAAGCCCGCGCGGGCCGCGATCAGGCAGAGCGGGGGGTCCGCCAAGCTGGTGACCAAGGTCTCGGCCACGAACACGCTCACGGGCGAGATCGACACCGACCGCCGCAACTTCCGCTTCAAGTAGCCGCGGCCGGCGCGCCGCCTCCCGCGGCGCGGCGCTCGTAGACTCGCGGCGGTGATCGACTCCCACGCGCACCTCGGTCTCTGCGAGCCCGACGCGTCCGAGCTGATTGCGGCCGCCGGCGCCGCGGGCGTGCGGCGCATCCTCGAGGTCGGTCTCGGCGAGGACTCGAACCCGGGAGCGGTGGAGCTGGCCGCGGCGCACGAGGCGGTGTTCGCCTGCGTCGGGCGGCATCCGAACGGGGCCGACGGCTTCGACGACGCGGCGGCCGCTGCGATCGAGGAGCTGGCGTCGCGCGACGAAGTGGTGGCGATCGGCGAGACCGGCCTCGACTTCTACCGGGACCGCGCCGACCCCGACGAGCAGCGGCGCGCCTTCTCGGCGCAGCTCGCGATCGCCGGGCGCGCCGGCAAGCCGGTCGTGATCCACCTCCGCGACCGGGAGGGGTCGGAGGAGGCGGTCTCGGAGGCGTTCGAGACGCTGGCGGCCGAGGCGAGCGGCGACGTCGATCCTGCACTGCTTCTCGGCCGCGCCGCGCTGGGCGGAGCGGGCGGCGGAGCGCGGCTGGTACTGCTCGTTCGCCGGGAACGTCACCTATCCGAGCGCGGAGCCGGTGCGCGAGGCGGCGCGGATCGTGCCGGAGGACCGGCTCCTGGTGGAGACGGACTCGCCGTTCCTGGCGCCCCAGCCGGTGCGCGGGCGGCCGAACCAGCCGGCGAACGTGGTGGCCACGGCCGAGCGGCTGGCGGAGGTGCGGGGGATGGCTCCGGCGGAGCTCGAGCGCGCGGTCGAGGCCAACGCCGTCCGCGTCTTCGGCTGGCCCGCCGGGATCTAGACTCAGCCGGTGGTCCGAGGCAAGCCGCGAGCGAGCGCCAGGCAGCGGCGCCTGGGCCAGAACTTCCTCGCCGACCCGAACCTGCTCGACGCGATCGTGCGCGAGGCCGCGCTCGATCCCGCGGACGTCGTGCTGGAGGTGGGGGGCGGCGGCGGCGCGCTGACCGAGAGGCTGGCGCCCGCGGTCGCGCGACTGCACCTGGTCGAGCTGGACGAGCGCCTGCGGCCGGAGCTGGAGCCACTGGCGGCGGGGCTGGGCAACGTGAACCTGGTCTGGGGGGACGCGATGAGGCTGGACCTCGGCCGCGTTGGACCCGCCGCCGACGAGGATGGTCGCGAACCTGCCCTATTCGATCGCGACGCCGCTGCTGCTGCGCACGATCGCGGAGCTGCCGTCAATGGAGAGCTGGCTGGTGATGGTGCAGCGCGAGATCGCGGAGCGGCTGCGCGCCGCGCCGGGCACTCGCGAGTACGGCTCGCCGAGCGTGATCGCCCAGCTCGCCTGCGAGGTGACGCTGGTGAGGAGGGTGGATCCCGCTGTGTTCACTCCGCGGCCGCGGGTGGAGTCCGCGCTGCTGCGGATGGAGAGGCGTGGGCCGGGTGCGACGCCGGAGCGGGCGCGCGTGATCCGCGACGCCTTCGCGCACCGGCGCAAGTCGCTGGCGCGCTCGCTGGAGCTGGCGCGGCCGGGGGCGCTGGTGCCGGCGCGGGCGGCGCTGGCGGCGATGGGGCGCCCGGAGGACGCCCGCGCCGAGGCGCTGGCGCCACCGGAGCTCGAGCGCCTCGCGCGCGCTGCTCGAGGAGGCCGGGGCATGAGCGGCGGCGCGCCACCCTGGGAGGCCGGAGCGGGCGAGACGCTGCTGGCGCCCGCGAAGCTGAACCTCTGCCTGTACGTGGGGGCCGCGCGCGACGGACGGGTTGCACGAGATCCGCTCGCTGTTCGAGCCGCTGCGGCTCTGCGACGAGCTGAGGATCTCGCCGGCCACCGGGGCCGGCGACGAGGTCGTCTGCGAGGGGGTGGCGGGGCCGAACCTGGCCGCGACGGCGCTGGAGCGGCTGCGCGCGGCGGGCTGGGACGCGCCGCCGCTGCGGGTGGAGATCCGCAAGCGGATTCCCGTCGCCGCCGGGCTCGGGGGCGGCAGCGCCGACGCCGCCGCGGTGCTGCGGCTGGCGCGGGGTGAGGTCGAGGGGATCGGCGCGATCGCGGCGGCGGTCGGCGCCGACGTGCCCTCCCAGCTCGAGCCGCGCCCCTGCCTCGTGGCGGGGGCCGGCGAGCTGATCGAGCCCGTGGCCCCGCCCGGCCCGCACGCGGTCGTGCTGGTGCCGCAGGACGACGGGCTCGCGACGGCCGACGTCTACGCGGAGGCGGACCGGCTGACGCCGCGCCGGGGCGCCTCCGAGCTGGAGGTGATGCGGCGGGCGCTGCACGACGCGGCCGGCTCGGGCGCCTCGCCGCTGGACTACACAGGGCACCTGGTCAACGACCTGCAGCCGGCGGCGGTGGAGCTGCGCCCGCAGATCGAGGAGGTGCTCGCCGCGCTCACGGAGGTGGGGGCCGGGCACGCGATGGTGACCGGCTCCGGTCCGACCGCCTTCGGGCTGTTCCCCGACGACGAGGCGGCCGAGGAGGCCGCGGCGGCGCTGCGGGGCCGCTGGCCCGGGGCGATCGCGACCGGCCCCCTCTACGGTGGGGGCGGATGAGCGGCTCGCGGATCGACCGCAAGTGGCTGCTGCGCGGGGGGATCGCGCTGCTCGTCGTGGCCTTCCTCGTCTTCCGCGACGCAGCTGCCGGAGTTCGACCTCGAGAAGATCATCGAGGACCTCTCCGCGGGGCTCGGGTCGTGGACCTACCTGCTGGTGGCGCTGCTGGCGTTCCTCGAGACCGGCGCCTTCGTGGGGCTGATCGCACCGGGGGAGTTCACGGTCCTGCTCGGCGGCGCGGTCGCGGGGCAGGGGGACATCTCGCTGCCGGTGATCCTGGGGATCACGTGGCTCTCGGCGTTCTGCGGCGACACGCGTCAGCTTCGTGCTCGGGGCTCGGCTCGGCCGGGGGTTCCTGGTGCGCCACGGCGAGCGGGTGCGGATCACGGAGGAGCGGCTGGCGCAGGTGGAGAGCTACTTCGCGCGCCACGGCGGCAAGACGATCCTGATCGGGCGCTTCATCGGGCTGGTGCGGGCGCTGGCGCCGTTCATCGCGGGGACGAGCAAGATGCCTTACTCGTCGTTCGCGCCCTACAGCGTGCTCGGCACGGGGCTCTGGGCACTCACGTTCATCCTGATCGGGTACTTCGCCTCGCAGAGCCTCGACACGGTCGCGGAGATCGTGGGGCAGGGGCTGATCTGGTTCGGCTTCTTCGTCGGCTTCGTGGTCGCGGTGGTCGTCGGGGTCAGGTGGCTGCGGGTGCCGGAGAACAGGGACCGGCTCGCGGCCGAGATGGAGGGCCGGCCAGCGCTGCGGCCGGTCCTGGCCCTGGCGCGCCGGCTGCGCCCGCAGGCCGTGTTCCTCTGGCGGCGCGTGACGCCGGGGCAGCTCGGGCTCGAGTTCACGACGCTGATCGCGGTGCTCTCGGTCAGCCTCTTCGTGCTGGTCTCCTACTGGTCGATCGTGGCCGGCGACCCGGCGGCCACCGGAGGAGACCGCGCGGCGCTGGACTTCTCCAACGAGATCCGGATGGGGTGGCTGGACGAGCTGGCGAAGGTGGTGACCGTCCTCGGCTCGGGCTGGGCGCTGGGAGCGGTGGCGCTGGCGGCGGGGATCGCGCTGGCCGTCGGCGCGGCGCTGGCTGGAGCTGTGGGTGATGCTGGCGGGGGTGGTCGCGGTCGCGGTGCTGCCCGACCTGATCAAGGAGTGGACGGAGCGGCCGCGGCCCGCGGACCCGCTGACGGGGGCGACGGCTACGCGTTCCCGAGCGGGCACGCGGCGCACTCGACGATCTACACGTGGCTGGCGGTGACGCTCGCCTGGCGGGTCAGCCCCGCGATCGCGCACCGGACGGCCCTGATCGCGGCGGGGGTCGCGCTGACCGCCGTGGTCGGGCTCAGCCGCGTCTATCTGCGCGTCCACTGGCTGAGCGACGTCTCCGGCGGCTGGTCGCTGGGCTTCTCCGCGTTCGCCGCCGCCGCGGCCGTGGCGCTTGTGATCGCCCACATCAGGGAGAATCAGCGCCGCGATGACGGAGCTCCTGACCCACCCCCCGAGCCTGCTGGCGCTGGGCACTGAGTACTACCTGTTCGGCGCCGCCGCGCTGGTCTCGCTGGTGGCGTTCGTCGGTTTGATCCTGGCGCCCGCGCTGGGGTCCTACGGGCGCCCCTGGGAGAAGTTCGCCGCCGGGTTCCTGTCTCTGTTCGTGCTGGCAGCGCTGCTGCTCGTCGGGGTGCTGGTCGGGGTGCTCGTCTTCTACAACTGGGACAGGCTGCAGGAGATCTTCTAGGGCTCGGGCGGCGCTCGCCGGGCTGCTCGGCGCGGCCGAACCTAGACTGTCGGGGTGACCGCCAAGGAGAAGGAGCGCGCGATGGACGCCGACGGCGCGGTTGAGGCGCTCTCGACGGCGATCGAGTCGGGCGCGGGGCTGCCCGCGGTGTCGCGTGCCGCGGCGCGGGCGCTGGACGCGAGCGTGGCGCTGATCGACCGCTCGAGCGCGGTGCTTGCGGTGGCCGCCGAGTCCTCGGACGAGGAGAGCAAGCTGCTCGCGGGCGGGGACGGCGTGAACGTGCTCGACCTGCGGGTGGCCGACGAGCCGGTCGGGGAGCTGCGCTGGCGCGCCGCGCTCCGGCGAGGAGCCGGGGCCGGCGATGCTGCGCATGGTCGCGACCCTGCTCGGGCTGGAGCTGGAGCGGTCGCGCTCGCCGGAGTGGGCGAGCGAGGAGGCCGCGGGGGACTTCGTGCGCTCGCTGCTGGACAGGCGGTGACCGACCGGGGGGACATCGCGGCGCGCGCCGCGGAGCTCGGGGCGGACATCTCCGCCGGCGCCGGCGTCCTGATCGGCGCGCGCGGTGCCGCACTCGGCGCAGAGCGGCGAGTGGCGCGGCCGGGTGCTGACCTTGTCGCTGCGCGCCGTGCGCGGCGATCAGCTCGGGCGCGCTCGCCGCGCGCGGGCGAGCACGCGGGTGAGCGGGCGGAGGTGGTGGCGGTGATCCCCGCCGACGACGAGGCGAGGCTGCGCCGCGCGGCGGAGGCGCTCGCGACCGAGCTCGACACGGGGCTGAGCGGGTTCACCATCACGGTCTCGCTCAGCCGCCTCGCGGCCGATCCGGTGGACCTCTACCGGGCGGGCCAGGAGGCGAAGCTGGCGGCCAACGTCGGTGAGGCCGAGGGCGCGGGCCTGCTCGCCTTCGAGGACACGGGCGCCTACCGACTGCTGCTGCCGGCGATGAGCGAGGACCCGGCCGAGCTCGAGCGCTTCTACTCCGAGACCGTCGAGCCGCTGGTGGCATACGACGAGCAGTACGAGACCGAGCTGATGACGACCGTCGAGAACTACCTCGACCACGACGGCAACGTCGCCGCCACGGCGCAGACCCTGTTCACCCACCGCCACACGATCCGCTACCGCCTCGAGCGCGCCAAGGAGCTCTGCGGCCATGACGCGACCTCCACCGAGGGACGGGAGAAGCTCGGGCTCGGGCTCAAGGCGATGCGGGTGCTCGGCATCGCGCCGCCGCTCGGCCCCGCCGGCGAGCCGGGCAGCGCGGGCGGGAAGGTCTCGCGGCAGCCGGACTCCGAGCCGGAGGGCCAGCAGCGGGCTTGAGGCGCTGGGCCGAGCAGGCAGCCGCGCCGCCCGAGGCCGTCTGGCCGCTGCTCGCGCGGCCGGCGCTGTGGAGCCGCTGGGCGCCGCACCTGGGCGGGGCGTGGGGGCTGGGTCGCCCGGAGGTGGAAGAAGGCCGCACCGGCTTCGCCCGGCTGGGCGGGATCGTCCCCGTGCCGGCCAGGGTCGGCGAGGTCGTCCCCGGCCGGTCGTGGACCTGGCTGGTGCCCCCGCTCACGCTGCGGCACGAGGTCCTGCCGGCGAGCGCGGGCCGCTCGGAGATCGCGATCGAGCTGAGCGCACCCGGGCCGGTCGAGCCGGCCGCGGCGGCGACCTACGGCCGGGCGATCCCGCCCCTGCTGCGGCGCCTGGCGCGCGAGGCGGAACGCGCGGGCTGAGGTCCCCGCGCGCGTGCGTCGCACCCTATGTAGGGGACGTACACCACCGCCGCCCTGAACCGAGACCTCGCAATTACACTCCTCATGCGGATCTTGGGGAGTCGTCTAACGGCAAGACTCGGTCTTTTGGTGGCCGCTATCCCGGTTCGATTCCGGGCTCCCCAGCTGGCTTCCCGTCCGGGGCCTGTGCGAACATATGTTCGATAGGTCGAAGTCATGCCATGGAAGCCCAGGTACACCAGGGAACAGGCTCGCCGGGCGATGGCCGGGGCTGAGAACTGGCGGCAGGTGCTGAGCGCGCTCGGCTCCGCCTATCACGGCAAGAACATCCAGACGCTGAGGAAGTGGGCTGAAAGGTGGGAGATCGACGTTTCCCATCTACCTTCGTCGCCGCAAGCTCCTTCAGCTGCTCGACGCTACGGCGAGGCGGAGGCCAGGGCCGCGATCGCGGTTTCGCGATCGTGGGCCGAAGCGCTGCGAAGGCTCGGCTACTGCCCAACCGGAGGGAACCCACAGACGCTGAAGCGGCGGGCGGTCCAGTGGGGAATCAGCACCGTTCACTTCGATCCCTATGCGGCCGCGAACGAGGCGCTCCGAAGGAGGCCGAGGCGCCCCCTCGCCGAGATCCTGGTTCAAGGGTCGGCGTACTCACGGTCTCACCTCAAGCAGCGCCTCTACGACGAGGGTCTCAAGCGGCCTGTGTGTGAGCTCTGCGGTCAAGACGACCTCTGGCAGGGACGTCGTATCGGGATGATCCTCGACCACAAGAACGGGGTGCGGGACGACAACCGCCTCGAGAACCTGCGAATCGTCTGTCCCAACTGTGCAGCGACACTCGACACGCATTGTGGCCGCAAGAACCGAATCGACGTCGAGCCGCGCGAGTGCTTGCGTTGCGGCACCTCCTTCGCGCCTCGCAGCGCGACGCAGAAGTATTGCTCGCGGTACTGCGGAGTCCGCTCGATCCGTGCCCCAAGCCGGCGCCCTGCCACCCGCAAGGTCGAGCGACCGCCCGAGGATCAGCTCCTGCGCGAGATCGAGGAGCACGGCTATCTCGGGGTCGGCCGGCGCTACGGGGTCTCGGACAACGCAGTCAGGAAGTGGGTCCGGTCGTACGCGAGGGAGCGGGCCGCGGCCGAGGGCCGCGACCCTGACGCGGTCGAGATACCGACCCGCACCTGGCCGAACCGGGCGAGGGAGGCCGCCTGAGGGGGACGAGCGGGGGCGGCGAGGATCGTCTGCCCGGCGACGTTGCGGATATGAGCGCTGAGCGCCATCATCGCGCCATGCAGATCGCCTACCTGCTCTACGACCGCTTCACCGCTCTCGACATAACCGGGCCGCACGAGGTCCTGAACTCCGTGCCCGGCAACGAGTCAGTCTTCGTCGCTGAGACCGTCGGCCCGGTGCGCAACGAGTCCGACACCCTCTCCCTGGTCGCGGACGCTTCGCTCGACGAGGTGCGCAGCCCGGACATCCTCGTCGTGCCCGGCGGCTTCGGCACCCGAGCGCTGCTCGAACACGAGCCGCTGCTGGAGTGGATCCGCGAGGTCCACGAGGGCACGACCTGGACGACCTCGGTCTGCACCGGCTCGCTGCTCCTCGCGGCCGCCGGCCTCCTCGACGGCGCGCCGGCGACGACGCACTGGCTGGCGCGCGACTTGCTGGCCTCGCTCGGGGCCCGTCCCGTGCCCGAGCGAATCGTCGAGCACGGCAAGATCGTGACCGCCGCCGGCGTCTCGGCGGGGATAGACATGGCTCTCCGCCTGGTCCAGCTCATCAACGGCGACGAGGTGGCGCAGGCGGTCCAGCTCGGGATCGAGTACGACCCCGACCCGCCCATGGACGCGGGGTCTCCGGAGAAGGCCCCGCCCGAGATCGTCGAGCTCGTCACGGCCGCGTTCGCCGCGCAGGACCAGGCCGCCCCAGCGGCGGAATCCGAGCACGCATGAGAGAGACCGAAAGCCGCCGCCCGCCCGTTTCGGGCGAGCGGTCTACGCTTCCGGGGTGAGCACCGCGCCCACGGCCCTGATCATGGCCGCGGGACGGGGGACCAGGATGCGCTCCTCCGTGCCCAAGGTCCTGCACGAGGTTTGCGGCCGCCCGATGGTGGCCTGGCCGATCCTGGCCGCGCGCGAGGCGGGCGCCGGCCGGGTCTGCGTGATCGTCTCCCCCGGGAACGACCTCGGCGACGCGCTTCCCGAGGGGACCGAGACCGTGGTCCAGCCGACCTCCGACGGGACCGGAGGCGCCCTGCGCGCCGCGCGCGAGGCCATCGAGTCCTCCGAGACCGTCCTGGTCCTCTCCGGCGACACCCCGCTGCTGGGCGCCGGCGAGATCGCCGGCCTGATCGACGCCCACCGCTCCACGGGCGCCGACGCGACCGTCATGACAACCGAGCTCGACGACCCCGGCACCTTCGGGCGCGTCGTCCGCGGCGCCTCCGGGGACGTGGAGCGCATCGTCGAGACCAAGGCCGCCGGCGACGCCGCCCCGGAACAGCTCGAGATCAGGGAGGTGAACGCGGGCACCTACGCGTTCGCCGCGGCCCCCCTCGCCGCCGCGCTCGAGCGCCTCTCCGCCGACAACGCCCAGGGCGAGTACTACCTGCCCGACGTGATCCCCCTGATCCGGGATGCGGGCGGCGCCGTCGCCGCCCACCTGGTCGGCGACCCCGCCGTCAACCTCGGGGTCAACGACCGCCTCGACCTCGCCCGCGTCACCGCCGAGGCCCGCCGCCGCATCCTGCGAGGCCACATGCTCGCGGGCGTCACGGTCGAGGACCCCGGGTCCACCTGGGTGGACGCGGACGTCGAGCTCGCCCCCGACGTCACGCTGGCGCCGGGCTGCGCCCTGCGCGGCCGCACCAGCATCGGCTCCGGGTCGGTGATCGGCCCGATGACCACCCTCACCGACGTCCGCATCGGCGAGCGGGTCACGGTCTTCCACTCCTTCCTCGTGAGCTGCGCGGTCGCGGACGGCGCCATGGTCGGCCCCTTCGCCTACCTGCGCCCCGACGCCGAGCTGGGCCCGGGCTCGAAGGCCGGAGCCTTCGTCGAGATCAAGAACTCGCACATCGGCGAGGGCGCCAAGGTCCCGCACCTCGCCTACGTCGGCGACGCGGAGATCGGCGAGGGGACGAATCTCGGGGCGGGCACGATCACCGCCAACTACGACGGATTCCGCAAGAAGCGCACGAAGGTGGGCCGGAACGTGCGGACCGGGGTTGACACCGCCCTGGTCGCGCCCGTAGAAGTCGGCGATGGCGCGTACACTGGCGCCGGTTCGGTGATCACCGAGGACGTCCCGGCGGGCGCGCTGGGGATCTCGAGGGCAGAGCAGGAGAACGTCCCCGGCTACGCCGAGCGCAAGGCGAAGGCGAACGAGAAGGACGAGGCGTCGTCGTGAGCACCATCGAGCGAACCCAGGCCATCAGCGCGATCACCCAGGACTACACGAAGCGCCTGATGGTGTTCGGCGGCCGCGCCTCGATGGACCTCGCCGCGAACATCTCCCGCCACCTCGACGTGGACATGGGGGAGGTCACCCTCAAAACCTTCTCGAACGGCGAGGTCTACTGCCGCTACGAGGAGTCCATCCGCGGCGCCGACGTCTTCCTCGTCCAGTCCACGGCCGCCAACGAGCAGGCCGGGATGACCCCCAACGACGCGCTGATGGAGCTGCTGACGATGATCGACGCGGCCCAGGGCGCGTCCGCGCACCGCATCATCGCCGTCATGCCCTGGTACGGCTACGCCCGCCAGGACAAGAAGTCGGCGCCGCGCGAGCCGATCACCGCCCGCATCGTCGCCAAGGCGCTCGAGGCCGTCGGGGTGGACCGCGTCCTCACGATGGACCTCCACGCCGGCCAGGTCCAGGGCTTCTTCCACGTCCCGCTCGACCACATGACCGCCCTGCCGATGCTCACCCAGTACGTCGCCGACCTCCAGTTCGACGAGGAGCCGGTGATCGTCTCCCCGGACGCCGGCCGCGTGAAGACGGCCCGCAACTTCGCCCGCAAGGTCGGCTGCACCTGGGCCGTGATGGAGAAGGAGCGCCCGGCCCAGCAGGTCGCCGAGATCGGCTACGTCGTCGGCGACGTCGAGGGCAAGACCGCCGTCCTCGTGGACGACATGATCGACACCGCCGGGACCCTCTGCGCCGCCGCCAAGACCGTGCTCGAGGAGGGGGCCGCCCGCGTGATCGCGGTCGCGACCCACGGCGTCTTCTCGGGCCCGGCGTACGAGCGCCTGGCGTTCGAGAGCTCCAGGATCGAGCGCATCGTCGTCACCGACACGATGCCGCTCCGTCCCGGAGCGCCCGACAACATCCACATCATCTCCGCGGCCCAGACCCTGGCCGACTCGATCCGCCGCATCTTCACCGACGACTCGGTCTCCGAGATCTTCGCCGGCGAGAACCAGCTCTTCTGAGCTACTGCAGCCCGGAGATCTTCCAGTCGTCGCCGTCGCGGCTGAGGATCAGGCCGATCCTGGCCGGGCCCTCGCCGCCGCGGACGACGTCGATGTCGGCGATCGCCCGGTCGGAGTCGCGGACGCGGACGTCGACGATCTCCAGCTCCTCGGCGGCTCCGCCGTCCGCGCCGCCGCCGCTCTGCTCGCGGACGAACCCCTCGCAGTCATCCACCGCGCCGAGCTCCTGCTTGAAATCGTCGGAGTAGAGGTCGCAGATCGCGCCGAAGTCGCCCGAGGTGCGGGCGTCGACGTAGTCCTGCACCACCTCCCGGGCCTGCTCCTGGTCGGACTCCCCGCATGCGGCCAGGGCGCCGAGGGTGGCGGCGCAGGCGAGGGCTGTCAGGAGTCGAGGGAGCAGGGCACGCCGCAAGCTAACAACCGGCCGCTGGAAACGCCGCCGGCGGCCTATGCCGCTACGGTGCGCGCATGGCAGGTGTGAAGAACGGGTCCGGCGAGGCTGGGCCCGCGGAGAAGCGCGCCCTGCGGCGGATCGGGCACAAGGGCGCGGACGAGATCGTCCACGGGAACACGATCGAGAGCTTCGAGGCCGCGGTGGAGCACGGCGTGGACATGATCGAGTTCGACGTCCTGCGCGCGCGCGAGGGCAAGCTGATCGTCGCCCACGACTACGAGGACGCACTGACGCGACGCCCGCTGACCCTGCACGAGGCGCTCGACGCATTCCTCGACCCGCCCCTGGACAAGGTCGAGATCGACTGCGACCTGAAGCTTCCCGGGCGCGAGGCGGAGCTGGCGGGGGCCCTAGCCGGGCACGGCCTGGTGGAGCGGGCGATGGTCTCGACGATGGAGATCGAGAGTCTGCAGAAGCTGCGCCAGCTCGAGCCCGGATTGCGGCTCGGGTGGACCTTCCCCAAGACCAGCCGCGACTGGACCAGCCACCGCTCGGTGCTGCCGATCCTGAAGGTGGCCCTCGCCGCGATGCGCCGCCAGTTCCCGAGGGCGATCGCCGAGCGCACCGAGCAGCTCGGCCTCTCCGCCATCTGGGCCTACCACCAGGTCGTCACCCCCAAGGCCGTGCGGGCGGCGAACGACGCCGGCGTCGAGCTGATCGCCTGGACCGTGGACGACCTCGGCCGCATGACCGAGCTGATCAAGATGGGGATCGGAGGCGTCGCGACCAATGACCCGCGGCTGTTCGAGCGAGGCCGAGCGCGCCGCGGCCGGCGAGGCGCCGGCGCCCGAGCCGGCCGAGCCCGACGTGGTCGAGGAGCTCGACGAGGAGGCCGAACCCGCGGCCGAGGAGCGCCCCGAGGCCGCGAAGCAGGCGGAAAAGGAGGGCTAGGCCCTGGTCGGCAGCCCCGGCGTCTGCCGGGTGCCGCGCCCCTCGAAGTAGCGCCACTCCGCCTCGCCCAGCACGGTCGAGGGCGGGTCGGCGTAGACCCACTCGCGCATGATCCGGTGCCAGTTCGCCTTCGCCCCGAGCTGGGCCAGCACCGCCAGCAGCCCGGTCTCCATCCTGCGGCCCATCAGCTCGTCGGCGGGGAGGTTCTCCTTGCGGATCAGGTCGTAGAACTCCGAGCGGGGGTCCGAGGTGACCTCGATCATCTTCATCACGCGCTTCGATGTGATCTCCAGCTCGCGGTCCTCGAGGTACCAGCCGCCGACGAACTTGACGTGCTCGAGCAGCCGCTCGGCGTCGATCCGCTGCGGGCGGGCCAGGAACCCGATGTCGTTGAGGGCTTCCAGCAGCGCGTCGGCGTCGTCGCGCGCGGCGGCGTCCACCGCACGCTGCTCGAGCATGATCTGCGACTCGCTCACCCGCTTGGTCATCCCGAAGTCGAGGAAGGCGACCCGGCCGTCGTCCATCAGCAGGTAGTTGCCGGGGTGCGTGTCGGCGTTGAAGTGCTGCAGGTGGTAGATCGAGCCGAAGCAGAAGCGGAAGACGATCTCGCCGAAGATGTCACGCTCGTCCTGCGGCAGCGTCCTCACGAACTCGAAGTCGTGCCCCTCGACGAACTCGCTGACAAGCACCCGCCGGCGCGAGAGCCGCGAGTGGACCTTGGGCACGTAGATGAAGGGATGCCCGTCGTAGGAGCGCGCGAAGCTCCGCTGGTTCTGCGCCTCGAACTCGTAGTCGAGCTCCTCGAGCACGCGCTCGCGCAGCTCGTCGGCGACGGCCCTGGCGTCGAGGCCGGGGGCGACCGCCTTGGCCAGCCGCACCAGGATGCCGGCGTTGGCGACGTCGGACTCGAGGGCGTCGGCGACCCCGGGGTACTGGACCTTGACCGCGACCCTGGAGCCGTCGGCCAGCCTCGCGCGGTGGACCTGGCCGATCGAGGCGGCGGCGAACGCCTCGTGCTCGATCTCGGCGAAGACGCTGTCGGGGTCGCGGCCGTACTCCTCCTCGAGGATCCCGGCCACCTTGTCCCAGGGCATCGCCGGGGCGTGGGCGCGCAGCTTCGAGAGCTGCTCCTGGTAGACCTCGCGGTACTCGGGCGGCAGGAAGTCCGTGTCGATGAAGGAGGCCATCTGGCCGATCTTCATCGCGGCGCCCTTCATCTCACCCAGCACAGACGCCATCTTCAGCGCGGTCTCGAGGTGGCGCGTCTCCATCCGCTCGGCCTTGCTCTCGTCCGAGCGGCCGAGGTTCGCGGCAGCCGTGCCCGCGTACTTCGTCGCCTGACCTCCGATCGCCGCCCCGAGCTTCGCCGAGCGCCCGATCCTGCTGGCGGGGATGGCCCCCGACTGCTCCTCCCGCTCGGCGGCCTCGCGCTCCCTCGCTTCGGCCGCCCGGCGGCCGTCCTCGCGAGGAATCCGGACTCCTCGGCGCTCGTCCTGGTCCTGCTCGAGCTCGTCTTCTCTGTCGGGGTCGGTGGTCATCGGTTCAAGGCATTCTTCTATCCTGGCTCGCCACTCACCTTGCCAGATGGAGCCCGGCGGCACCATACGGCGACCCCCCATGGCATCCGACCGACCCACACTCAGTGTCACACCGCGCGACACCTTCGGTACGCGCGCGACCCGGCGCCTGCGCCGGCAGGGCCTGATCCCCGGCGTCGTCTACGGGCACGGCGGCGAGGCGCGGCCCTTCCAGGTCTCCGAGCGGGACCTGCGCGCCCTGCTCGGCGAGGGCCAGACCCTGCTCGACCTCGAGGTGGGGGACTCGAAGGCCGTCCCGGTCGTGATCAAGGAAGAGCAGCGCCACCCGCTGCGCGGCGAGATCATCCACTTCGACTGCCTCGAGGTGCGTCTCGACGAGACGATCCAGGCGGACGTCGCGATCGAGCTCGATGGCGCCGACAACGCCCCCGGCGTGCGCGAGGGCGGCGTGCTCGAGCACATCGGGCGCGAGCTCCCGATCGAGGCGCTTCCCACCGACATCCCCGAGCAGATCCTGGTCGACGTCTCCACCATGGAGATCAACGACACGGTCTCCCTGGACGCCGTGACGCCGCCGAGCGGCGTCAAGTTCATGGTTGACGAGCCCGCGGAGTGGACGATCGCCACCCTCAGCCCGCCGCGGGTCGAGGAGGAGCCCGAGCCGGCGGTGGAGGAGGAGGCCGAGCTCGTCGGCGAGGGCGAGGAGGCCCCCGAGGGCGCCGAGGAGGGCGGCGAGGGCGAGGCCGAGGGCGGCGAGGGCGAGTCCGGCGGCGGAGACGGCGGGGACGGGGAGTAACCGCTGTCGCTGTTCCGCCGCGCCGCGAAGCGCGATCCGGAAGCGGCTTCGGGCGGGGGCAGGGCGGACGTGCTCGTGGTCGGGCTGGGCAACCCCGGCACCCGCTACGCGGCCACGCGCCACAACATCGGCTTCGAGATCGGCGACGAGCTCGCCCGGCGCTGGGAGCTTCCCAATGCGAAGAAGCGGTTCGGGGGGCTCATCGCCGAGGGCCGGACGGGGCCCGGCGGCCCCCGCATCGCGGTGCTGCTGCCGCAGACTTACATGAACGACTCCGGCGACGCCGCCGGCCCGGCCCGCGGCGCGCTGGGCGTGCCCCTCGACCGGATCGTGGTTCTGCACGACGAGATCGACCTCCCCTTCGGCGAGGTGCGCAGCAAGCTGGGCGGCGGGCTGGCCGGCCACAACGGCCTCAAGAGCCTCGGGCGCGGACTGGGCGGCCCTGATTTCTGGCGCGTCCGCGCGGGGGTGGGGCGCCCCGACAGCACGGACCCCGAGGTCGTCTCGGCCCACGTGCTCGGCCGCTTCAGCGAGCCCCGCGATCAGGTCGCGGCCCTGATCGGCCGCGCCGCCGACGAGGCCGAGCGCCTGGTGGAGAGGATCGCGGCGGGCGACGCGGCTGCGGACGGGCGAGAGGAGGCGCCGGCGTGAGCGAGGCGCTGACGAGCTTCACGGCCGCCGACGGGATCGGCCTGCTCCGCCTCGAGCGCGCGGACGCCCGCAACGCCATCAACACGGCGATGCTCGAGGAGATGCTCACCCACCTCGCCGCGGCCAGGGCCGACGACGAGGTGCGCGTGCTCGTGATCTCCTCGAACGACCACCTCGGGCTCTCGGCCGGCGCCGACGTGCGCGAGGTGCTCGACGAGGAGGGCCGGGTCCGCCGCATGCAGCTTTTCGCGGACCTCTACGACGAGCTCACCGCCTTCCCGAAGCCGACCGTCGCCGCCTGCCACGGCTCGGTGGTCGGAGGCGGCGCCGAGATCGCGGTCGCCTGCGACCTGCGGGTCGGCGGCTCCAACCTGCGCCTGCGCTTCCCCGGCGCCGCCCTCGGCGTCCCCGTCGGCCCGGCCCGCCTCGTCACGCTCTGCGGGCTCTCCACCGCCAAGTACCTGCTGCTCACGTCGCGCAACGTCAGCGCCGACGAGGCGCTGCGCATGGGGCTGGTCCACCGCGTCGCTCCCGCGGCCCGGACGGAGGAGGTCGCGATGGAGCTGGCCGGCGAGGTCGCCGCGCACCCGCCCGAGGCGGTGGCCCGGATCAAGCGGATGCTGCTCGAATGGGACGGCGTGGTCGAGCGCTCTGCCGACGAGGGGCGCGGCCAGGTCGAGTGGCAGCGCACCGGGCCCGGGCTTGCCGCACGGGGAGTGAGGCGGCTCGGCGGATACGGCCGGCGTCGAGGCCGCCCGGCCGGCAGCGCGGCGCCGCTAGGATCGAGCGCGGCGGGGACCGGCCGGAAGCCGCCGGACCTCGCGTACCGGTCGCTCGCCTTGCTCAGATGGAGACCGCCACCCGCTCACTCCGACCGCTCCTCGCCCTCGCCGACGATGGCGAGGGCTTTCGCGCGCTCGCAGCAGCCGTCGAGGCCCGGCAGGCGGGCGCCGAGGCCGATCCAGGCCCACGTTTCGAGCGCCCTCCGGCCCTTCGTGCTCGCGGCCCTGCTCGACGACGCGGCCGGCGCCGGCGCCGCGCTGATCGTCAGCGGTGACGACCGCTCGGCGCGGGACCTCGCGGCCGACCTGCGCGCCTACCTGGCGCCCCGGCCGGTCCACCTCTACCCCTCGCGCGGCACCGGCTACCTCTCGCACGTCGCGCCGCCGCCGCATCTCGCCGGCCTGCGCGTGGCGGCGCTCGATGCCCTGGCTGAGGCCGGGAGCGACGAGCCCGCCCCGGTCGTCGTCGCGAGCGCCGTCGCGCTCGCCGAGGCGGTCCCCGACCCGGAGCTCCGCCCCGACGGCCTCGTCCTGCACCGCGGCGAGGAGGTCGCCCTCGGCGACGTGACCGAGTTGCTCGTCGAGGCGGGGTACGAGCGCGCCGACCAGGTCGAGGAGCGGGGCCAGTTCGCCCAGCGCGGCGACATCCTCGACGTCTATCCGGCGACCGAGGAGCGGGCCGTGCGGGTCGAGCTCTTCGGCGACGAGGTCGAGGGCATCCGCTGGTTCTCCACCTTCACCCAGCGCTCGCTCGGCGACGCCGAGCGCGTCGTCTTCGCTCCGGCCGCCGAGCTGGCCGGCGAGCACCGCGAGGCCGCCGAGCTGCTCGGCCCGCCGGCATCCCAGGGGGCAGGAGGCGACGGAGACGTCGGCGACGCGGCGGGCGCCGGCGAGCGCCTCGAGATCGCCGAGCTGCTGCCGGTCGAGCGCTTCCGCGCGCCGCTGGACCTGCTGCCGCCCGGCGCCTTCGTCGCGATCGCCTCCGCCGAGGAGATCCCCGGCACCCTCCACGACCACTGGGAGGACGTCACCGCCGCGATGCACGCCGACGACGCCAAGCACCTCTACGTGGACGTGGCGGCGCGGCTCGGCGAGCTGGCAGCGCTGGAGCTGAGCGGCGCCGAGGCGAACCAGCCCCATTCGCTGCGCGCCCAGCGCGCGGAGTTCCCCTCGCGCAACGCGGCCGAGGCCGAGGCCGAGCTGGAGAAGCTGCTGCGCTCCGGCTACCGCACGGTGGTCGCCTTCGAGCGCGGCGGCGAGGCCGATCGCACCCGCTACAACCTCGCGCGCGTCGACGCGCCGCCGCTCGGCGCAGACCCCCCGGCCGATCCGGGCGTCCGCTTCGCCGAGGGCGCGCTGCGGGAGGGCTTCATCGCGCCGGAGCTGAAGCTGGCCGTGATCCCCTGGTCGCGGCTCGTGCATCGCCGCAAGGCCGTCGCGCCGGCCGCCGCGCGCCACCGGATCGCGGCGGCGATCGAGCTGCGCGTCGGCGATCTCGTCGTGCACGAGGACCACGGCGTAGCGCGCTTCTCCGGCTTCGACACGAAGACGCTCGCGGGCGTCACCCGCGACTACCTGGAGCTGGAGTACAAGGGCGGCGACAGGGTCTTCGCGCCCACCGACCAGCTTGCGAAGATCAGCCGCTACGTCGGCGCCGACGGGTCCGAGGCGGCGCTCAGCCCGCTCGGCGGCAAGCGCTGGCAGAACCTGAAGGCCCGCGCGCGCCGCGCCGCCCACCAGATGGCCGGCGAGCTGCTCAACCTCTACGCCGAGCGGCAGGTGCGAAGGGGGCACGCCTACACGCCCGACGGGGAGCTCCAGATCGCCTTCGAGGCGGCCTTCCCGTACCGCGAGACCGCCGACCAGCTCGAGGCGATCGACGCGGTCAAGGCCGACATGGAGGGCGAGCGCCCGATGGACCGCCTGATCTGCGGCGACGTCGGCTACGGCAAGACCGAGGTCGCGCTGCGCGCAGCGCACAAGGCCGCCGCAGACGGCAAGCAGGTGATGATGCTCGCGCCGACGACGATCCTCGCCCAGCAGCACTTCGGCACCTTCCGCGAGCGCCTCGCAGAGTCGCCCTTCAACGTCGAGATGGTCTCGCGGCTGCGGAGGCCTGCGGAGGTGAAGGACGCCCTCAAGCGCTTCTCGGAGGGCAAGGTGGACATCCTGATCGGCACCCACCGCCTGCTCTCGCGCGACGTGCGCGGAAAGGACCTCGGCCTGCTGATCGTGGACGAGGAACAGCGCTTCGGCGTCAAGCAGAAGGACCTGTTGCGGCAGCTCAAGCTCAGGGTGGACGTCCTCTCGCTGTCGGCGACCCCGATCCCGCGGACCCTGCAGATGTCGCTGGCCGGCCTGCGCGACATCTCGGTGATCGAGACCCCGCCCGAGGGCCGGCGGCCCGTGCGGACCTACGTCGGGCCCTACGACGAGGAGCTGATCGGGCGGGCGATCCGCCGCGAGGTCGAGCGCGGCGGCCAGGCCTTCTTCCTCCACAACCGCATCGACTCGCTGCACGAGACGGCCGAGCGCCTGCGGGGTCTCTGCCCCGGGGTGCGCTTCGCCGAGGCCCACGGGCAGATGGACGAGCTCCAGCTCGAGGCGACGATGCTCTCCTTCGTTCGCGGCGAGCACGACTGCCTGGTCGCGACGACGATCATCGAGTCGGGCATCGACATCCCATCGGCCAACACCCTGATCGTCGAGCGCGCCGACCAGCTCGGCCTGTCGCAGGCATACCAGATCCGCGGCAGGGTGGGCCGCAGCTCCGAGCGCGCGTACGCCTACATGCTCTACCCCTCGCCCGAGCTCCTGACGGCGGACGCGGCCGCCCGCCTGGCCACGCTCTCCGACAACACCGAGCTGGGCTCGGGCTTCCGCGTCGCGATGCGCGACCTCGAGATCCGCGGCGCCGGCAACCTGCTCGGCGACGAGCAGTCCGGGCACGTCGCCGCCGTCGGCTTCGAGCTCTACTGCCAGATGCTCGAGGACGCCGCCGAGGCGATGCGGGCGGGGATCGAGGAGGGGGAGGGGCTCGGGCCCGAGCGCGAGCCGGTACGGGTCGAGCTCGACGTGGACGCCTACGTGCCGAGCGACTACGTCCCCTTCGAGGCCGCCAAGATCGACGTGCACCGGCGGATCGCCGCGGCCCGCGAGCGCGGCGAGCTGCGCGCGCTGGCCGACGAGCTTGCCGACCGCTTCGGCCCGATGCCGCAGCCGGTAGCGAACCTGCTCGACATGGCCAGGGCGCGGCTCGAGCTCGGCGCCGCCGGAGTGCGGACCGTGGAGTTCCGTGCGGGGCGCCTGCGCGCCTTCCCCCTGGAGCTGGATTCCAAGCAGGTCGCCGCGCTCAGCGAGCGCGTCCCCGAGGCGATCTACCAGTGGCGCGAGAAGACCCTGGCCCTGCCGGTTCCCGACGAGGCGGCCGCCCGCCTCGGGGCGCTCCTGGCCCTGACCGAGGGCGTCGGCGCCGCAACCGCCTTAGCGCCCGCTTAGCGCACTGTTGTTAGGCTCCCGCGGCGTGAAGCGGAGGAACTCGAACAAGTGGGCGCTCCCGGTCGCCTTCGGGGCGATCCTGGTCATCGCCGTCGCCGCGATCGCGATCTTCGGCGACCTCGGGCAGGACGATGTGCCGGATGACGCCGTGGCCGTCGTCGACGGCGAGGCCGTCAGCCGCGAGGCCTTCGACAGCGCATTGGCGCAGGCCGCGACCCAGCAGGGCCTCGACGCCCCGCCGCCCGCGGACGACCCCCAGTACGAGGCGCTCTCCGAGCAGGCCCTGAACACCGTCCTCGACTCCGCCTGGATCAAGGGCGAGGGCGCCGAGCGCGGGATCGAGGTCTCGGATCGCGAGGTCCAGCAGGAGTTCGAGCAGACCAAGAACGAGAACTTCAAGACGGAGAAGGAGTATCAGGACTTCCTCGAGCAGTCCGGGTTCACGCAGGAGGACATCGACGAGCGCGTCGAGCTCCAGATCATCTCGACCAAGATCCAGGACGAGATCAACGCGGACGCGGCGACGGTGCCCGAGGAGGACGCGAAGAAGTTCTACGAGTCGAACAAGGAGCAGTTCGAGCAGCCGGCCTCGCGCAACATCCGCGTTCTCCAGGCCCAGACCGAGGCCGACGCGCAGAAGGCCTTCGACGCGCTCAGCGCCGACAACTCCCCCGAGAGCTGGGCCAAGGTCGCCAAGGACCTCTCGACCGACGCGGCCTCCAAGGACAAGGGCGGAGTCCGCGAGAACGTGACCGAGGGCGTCTTCCCCGAGCCGCTGAACGGCGAGATCTTCGCCGCCGAGCAAGGCGTGGTCGAGGGCCCCGTCTCGACCAATGAGGGCTTCTACGTCTTCCAGGTGGACACCATCACCGAGGCGCGCACGATCCCCTTCGAGGAGGCCCGCGCCCAGATCGACCAGCAGCTCTCCGGCCAGCTCCAGCAGGAGGTGTTCACCGCCTTCCTCGCCGACTACCGCGACCGCTGGACCCAGCTCACGGTCTGCGCCGACGACGTCCTCGGCGAGCGCTGCGAGAACTTCACCGCGGAGGCGGAGCCGTGCGACACCGAGGCGCAGGAGGAGCAGCAGGCCCAGCTCCCGGAGGACCAGCGCACCGGCGTCAGCTGCCCCGCGCCCGTCTTCGCCGCGAGCGGCGGCGCCGGCCCGACGCCGGCCGCGCCGGGCTCGATCAGGGTCTTCACCCCCGCCGCCGGCCAGCCGCAGCGCCCGCACCCGCCGGGCGAGGACGACACGGCCGCCGCGCCCACGGGAGGCCTGGAGGGCCTGGTTCCCGGGCGCCGGCGGGACCAGCGTCCAGCCCTGACGCCCGGCTCCCGGCGGCCCGAGCCGTGAGCGAGGACGCCACCCGGGACGCCGTCGCCCGGCTCGACGCCATCACCCGCCGCCTGCGGCGCGAGTGCCCCTGGGACCGCGAGCAGGACGCCCGCTCGATCGTCCCGCACACCGTCGAGGAGGCCTACGAGCTGGCCGACGCCGCGCAGGCCGACGACACGGCCGCGATGCGGGACGAGCTGGGCGATGTCCTCTTCCAGGTCGTCTTCCTCGCCCTGCTGCTGGAGGAGAGGGGTGAGGGGAGCCTCGCCGCGGTCGCCGATTCCTGTACCGAGAAGCTGATCCGGCGCCACCCGCACGTGTTCGGGGCCGACGAACAGGGCGGGGGGACGGAGTCATCCTCGGAGGGGCCTCGATTGGAGACCGCGGGCGAGGTCCTCGGCCAGTGGGAGCGCATCAAGCGCGACGTCGAGGGCCGCGGGGACGATCCCCTGGCCGACCTCCCCGAGGCCCTTCCCGCGCTGCTCTATGCGCGCAAGGTCCTGCGCCGGGGGGACCCGGAAGACGCGGCCGGCGCCGGCAAGCCGGGCGCCCCCGGAGGAGATCCCGCCGCCCGCGACGAGGCCGAGCGCGAGGTCGGCGAAATGCTCCTGGAAGTCGTGCGGCGCTCCCGCGAGCTGGGCGTGGACCCGGAGCTGGCCCTGCGCGCGGCGGCGCGCCGGCTGGCGGGCTGAGCGGCGCGGGGGCCGTCGCCGGGCACCGCCTACTGCTCGGTGTTGGGACACACACTCGCACGGTCGGCGCCCCGGCGCCGGCCCCGCAGGCCGCGGCGGCCGACGGCGGGCCGACGCGACGAACGCTGCGAGTCGTCCCCCTATAGCGGGGTGGAGTTAGCGCTTGGTGGTCGAGGGTCGCGGCTGGGCGGGCGAGTCCGGGTGGCGGGAGACGGGTAGACTGCCGCGCCGCGATGCCCCAGATCGAGTCAATCCGCGGCCGCCAGATCCTGGACTCGCGCGGTAACCCGACGGTCGAGGTGGAGGTCCGGCTCGACTCCGGCGCCCGCGGGCGGGCCGCGGTCCCGTCCGGCGCCTCGACCGGCGAGTTCGAGGCCGTCGAGCTGCGCGACGGAGGCCGGGAGTGGGGAGGAAAAGGGGTCTCCAAGGCCGTCGCCAACGTGAACGGCGAGATCGCCGACGCCCTGCGCGGCGCTCCCGCCGGCGACCAGGCGGCGCTCGACCGCACGATGATCGAGCTCGACGGCACGCCCAACAAGGGCCGGCTGGGCGCCAACGCGATCCTCGGCGTCTCGCTCGCGGTCGCCAAGGCCGCGGCCGGGACGGCGGCGCGCCCCCTCTACGAGTACCTCGGCGAGCTCTATGCGGCGACCGGGGCCGGGGACGTCGGCGAAGCCCGCGTGCTGCCCGTCCCGATGATGAACGTCCTCAACGGCGGCGCCCACGCCGACAACGCAGTCGACTTCCAGGAGTTCATGGTGGTCCCCGCCGGGGCGGGCGACTACCCGTCCTGTCTGCGCATGGGCACCGAGGTCTTCCACGCGCTCAAGCAGACCCTGCACGACAAGGGGCTGTCCACGGCCGGAGGCGACGAGGGCGGCTTCGCGCCCGACCTCGAGTCGAACCAGGCTGCGCTTGACCTGCTGATAGCCGCGATCGAGTCCGCCGGCTACGCGCCTGGATCCGACGTGATGATCGCGATGGACCCCGCGACGAGCGAGCTCTACGAGGACGGCTCCTACGTCCTCGCCAGCGAGGACCGGGCCCTGTCCTCGGAGGAGATGGCCGACCTCTGGGCGGGTCTCTCCGACCGCTACCCGATCGTCTCGATCGAGGACGGCCTCGACGAGGAGGACTGGGAGGGCTGGAAGGTCCTGACCGAAAGGCTCGGCGACCGCTGCCAGCTCGTGGGCGACGACCTCTTCGTCACCAATCCCGAACGCCTGCGCCGCGGCATCGAGCTCGGCGT
This sequence comes from uncultured Solirubrobacterales bacterium, assembly GCA_963805235.1. Classification (GTDB taxonomy): domain Bacteria; phylum Actinomycetota; class Thermoleophilia; order Solirubrobacterales; family 70-9; genus DASSYK01. Next base: position 695,966 of record CAWDTF010000007.1, read on the forward strand.
CGCCAACTCGATCCTCGTCAAGGTCAACCAGATCGGCACCCTGACCGAGACCCTCGAGGCGATCCAGGTCGCCCGCGACGCCGGCTACACCGCCGTCATCTCCCACCGCTCGGGCGAGACCGAGGACACCACCATCGCCGACCTCGCCGTCGGCACCGGCGCCGGCCAGATCAAGACCGGCGCCCCCTCCCGCTCGGACCGCGTCGCCAAGTACAACCGCCTGCTGCGGATCGCCGACGAGCTCGGCGACCGCGCGCGAGTTCCCGGGGGCGTCAGTCTTCAAGCGGTAGCGGGTCGCGGGCGGTGGCGGCCGGCCGTCGCCGGGTGCCGCCTACTGCTCGCTGTGTCACAGACTCGCACGGCGGCACCCGACGCCGGCCCGTCGAACGGCTGGGACGGCAACCTCTCGAAACAAGTCGACGCCCCGCCAGACTGGCGCGGTCTACGCGAGACGCGTTGTCCGGGAGTGCGGCGGCGGCCACGGCAGGGGACGGGGGCCAGGCGGCGAATGCTCAGGCGTGGGCCAGGCACGCAGACCGCAGCGCAGGCAGGTGCGACGCAGGGTCGGGCCTTCGCGGGTGCGCTGGGACCGCGTCGGGCGGGTGGCGCTGGTGCTGGTGCTGTTCGGCGTGATGGCGAGCTACCTGAACCCGCTGGTGAACCTGGCCGACGCCTGGAAGGACTCGAAACAGAGCGAGGAGCGGCTGGCCGAGCTGAAGCGTGAGCACACCGATCTGCAGCGCCAGGTGGACGAGGCCGAGAGCCCGCTGACCCTGGGCCGGGAGGCGCGCAAGATGGGCATGATCAAGCCCGGCGAGCGCCTCTACGTGGTGGACGGCCTCGACTGAGCCCGGATTGAGGGACGCGGATATGATTCGCGCCTCGCGCGCGGCTGGTGTGGCTGCGCGCTTTCTTCTGATCTGACTCGACAGCCGTGAGCACAAGCCAGTACCTGTTCGGCGCGGCGGAGCTGGCGGTTATCGTCGCCGCTCTCGGAATCGGCGCCTTCCACGTTCGAGCCCTGCTCGTTCCCGCTTGGACGGGGGCGCTCGCCCGCCTCGCGGAGTTCATTCTGGGCCTCTCGGCGCTCGTCGTCATCGCCGAGCTGCTCGGGGTCCTGAAGCTGCTGGAGGAGGTTCCGCTGGTGGCCGTGTGCGCGCTCGTCGGCATCGGCGCGGCCTTGTGGGCGCGTCCGCGCCTGCCGCCCGGCCCGCCGCACCAGTTCCCGGCGGTCCGCTCGAGCACCCTGATGGTCATCGTCAGCGTGATCGCGGCGGCGATCGTCGTGGCGCACTGGTCCGAGGCCTCCCAGGAGTCCCTGGACACCGGCATGTACTACCAGGACACCACCTGGTACCACATGTCCTTCTCGGGGCGGTTCGCGCAGTCCGGCGAGGTCGGGCCCCTGCACTTCACCGACCCGCTGAAGCTGACCGCCTGGTACTACCCGCAGAACTCCGAGCTGCTGCATGCGGTCGGGATGGTCACCCTCGACACCGACCTGCTCTCGCCGCTGATCAACCTCGGCTGGCTCGCGATCTCCCTGCTGGCGGCCTGGTGCATCGGCCGCCCGTTCGCGGTCAGCGCGGTGACGGTGCTGGGCGCGGCGGTGATCCTCGACTCGGAGATGATGGTCGCCTCGCAGGCCGGCAACGCGCCCAACGACGTCGCCGGCGTCTTCTTCTTACTCGCGGTCATAGCGTTCATCGTCAACGGCGCGGCGACCGCCCGCGCCGCGCCGGACCTGGCCAGCGCGGGCCACCCGACCGGCGAGGCGCCGCTCCCATCCGATGTGCCCGGGTTCGATCCTGAGGCGACCGACGAGCATCCCCAGACCGGCGTAGTCGAGGACGTCCCCGTCGCCGGCGACCCGCGGGTGCTCGCAGGGATCGGCACCGGCCCGCTGTTCCTGGCCGGGCTCGCCGCCGGCCTCGGAATCGGGACCAAGATCACGCTGCTCGCCGCCCTCGGGGCGCTGACGATCGGGATCGCCTACCTCGGGGGCCGCCGCCACTGGTGGCAGGCCCTGGCGTGGTGGCTCGGGGGCATGCTGATCACCGCGGGCTTCTGGTACGGGCGCAACCTCTTCTACTCCCTCAACCCGTTTCCCCAGATCGACAAGCTCGGGCCGCTCAACCTTCCCGGGCCGGACCAGGGCGGGTTCTACCCGCGCGAGGCCCACAGCCTCAGCGAGTACTACAACGACCCCCACATCTGGAAGGACTGGTTCTTCCCGGTCCTCGAGAACAGGCTCGGACCGCTCTGGCCGGTGATCCTGGGGGCGGCGGCCTTCGGCCTCCTCTTCGTCCTGGTGAAGGGCGGCAGCCGCCTGATGCGCGTGCTGGCGATCACAGGCATCGTCGCCGGGCTTGCCTACGTCTTCACGCCGCTCACCGCATCCGGCGGGCTCGGCCAGCCCACGGGCTTCGACGCGAACCTGCGCTACGTCGCGCCCGCGCTGATCATGGCATTCGTACTGCTGCCGCTGGTGCCGTCCGTGCGGCACCGGCCGTGGCCCTGGGTCCTGATCGGTGGCTTCGCCGTGCTGATCCTCCAGGGCGCGTTCATCGCCGACGACGTCACGGGCCTGACGATCCCGAGGAGCTGGGACTTCGGCCATCACGACGAGTCGCTGATCCTCGCCCTGCTCGTCGTGGCCGTGCCCGCTGCCATCGTCGCCGCCGGCAGGGCGGGGGTGAACCGCTGGGCCCTCGCCGGGCTCGGCCTGTTCGCGCTGCGTGGCCACCGTCGTCCTCGGCGAGACCCAGCGCGAGGACTACCTCGACAACCGCTACGAGGTGGCCGTGGCCCCGCCGCTGGAGACCGGCTTCCGCTCGACCCCGGAGTGGAAGCCGATCCAGGAGTTCGGCAAGGACACCCGCGGCGCGCGGATCGCGGTCGTCGGCCGGGCCTCGGCCTTCGGCCAGTACTTCTTCTACGGCGACGACCTCTCGAATTACGTGCAGTACCTCGGCGAGGAGCTGCGCCGCGGCACCTTCAGGCAGATCGCGAACTGCAAGAAGCTGCGCCGTGTGATCAACGCGGGCGACTTCGACTACGTGGTCGTAACCCCGCGGATCCGGCGCGAGACCAGCATCCCGCCCGAGCTGGCCTGGGTCGGCGAGGACGACGCCACCACGAAGGTCGTGCGCAGCGGCGGCCTCGCGGCCGTCTTCGAGGTCGACGGAAAGCTCGATCCCTCGACGTGCGGGGAGGCCGAGCGCATCTACCGCAAGGCCAAGGCGCGTGAGAACGCGATCAAGGCCGCCGAGACCGAGGCCCTGGAGGAAGAGGAGGCCGCGGCCGAGGCGGAGGAGGACTCGTGAGCTTCGGCGAGTACCTGGCTGGCTCGATCGAGCTCATCGTCGTCGCGCTCGCCCTCGGCTTCGCCGCCGTCCGCCTGCGTGCGCGCCTGCTCGGCGGATGGACCGGGGCCCCCGCCCGCCTCGCCGAGGTCGTGCTCGGGCTCTCGCTGCTGGTCGTCACCCTCGAGCTGGTGGGCGTCGTCGGGCTCTATCGCCCCGGATGGGTGCTGGCCGCATGCGTGCTGGTCGGGCTCGCCGTCGGGCTTGCCGCCGGGCCGACCGACGGGATCCCCCTGCCGGCCCCCGAGGTCCGCCCGGCCGCGCTCGCGATCGCGGTCGCCGCCGGGCTGGCGGTCGCGGCGCATTGGGCGATGGGCACTCAGCTCGGCCTCGACATCGGCATGTACCTGCCGAACACGACCTGGCACAACGCCCCGTTCGCGGCCCGCTTCGTTCAGGACGCACAGCTGGGCGGCCTCCACTTCACCGAGGCGCTGCGGCTGACGGTCTGGTTCTACCCCCAGAACTCCGAGCTGCTCCATTCCGCCGGGATCCTCTTCATCGGCAGCGACTTCCTCTCCCCGCTGATCAACATCGGCTGGATGGCGCTCTGCCTGCTGGCCGCCTGGTGCTTCGGGCGCCCCTACGGGGCCGCGGCGGCGGCCGTGCTCGCCCTGGCGGTGATCCTCGACGCGGAGATGCTCCTGCTCTACCAGCCGGGCGACGCCAAGAACGACATCGGCGGCCTCTTCTTCCTGCTCGCGTCGGCTGCGATCCTGGTCAACGCTGACGCCCAGGCGCGCGCCGCGACCCGGTCGGCGCGGACCTTCGTGGGCGGGGGCCCGGCGCTCGCCCCGCTGCTCCCGCGCGACGCGCTGATCGTCGCCGGGCTGGCTGCGGGCCTGGCGCTCGGCACCAAGCTCAACCTGCTCGCGCCCTTCGGGCTGCTCACGCTCGGGGTGATCGCGGTCGCCGCCAGGGGACACCGCGTCCGGACTGCCCTGATCTGGTCCGGGAGCGCGCTCTTCACGGGGGGCTTCTGGTTCGCGCGGAACCTGGTCGAGGCCGGAAACCCGCTGCCCTGGGCCGACGCGGGCCCCCTGCCAGGCCCGCAGCAACTCGACATCGACATCCGGGAGCCACACACCGTCTCGGACTACCTCACCAACGCCGGCGTCATCAGCGACTACTTCATCCCCGGGCTGCACGACAGCTTCGGCGTCCTCTGGCCGCTCGTGATCGCCGGCGTGCTCGCGGGGGCCGCGCTCGCCGTCTGGCGCGGCCGCACCTCGATGCTGCGCATGCTGGGAGTCGTCGCGCTGCTCAGCGGACTCGCCTACCTGTTCACCCCCCTGACCGCGGCGGGCCCGTTCGAAGCGCCCAGCGCGTTCGAGGTCAACCTCCGCTACGCGTCGCCCTGCTTCGCCCTGGGGGCCCTGCTGCTCGCCGTGGACCCGGGCCTCTCCCGGGACCGCGTCCGGCCCTACCTGCTCGGGGGGCTCGGGCTGATCCTGGCGATCGGCCTCTTCAGCGGCGCGGACGACGTGTGGCAGAGCGACTACGCCCTCGGCGCCGTCGTGCTCGCGGCCCTCCTCGTGGCGGCCCCCGTCGGGCTGGCGATGCTCGCGCGGCGCGGCTCTCCCGTCACCGTGGCCGCCGTCACTGCGCTTGTCCTCGGCCTCGCCGTCGGGATCGGCTGGACGAAGAACAGCGACTACCTGGACGACCGCTACCGGGCCGAGACCGCGCCCGCCGACTTCCCGGCGGGCATCAAGGCCGCGCTCACCTGGTTCAACGAGGAGGAGCCGGAGGACGCCCGGATCGCGATCGTCGGCGGCCGGCCGGGCTTCAAGCAGTACGTCTTCTACGGCGACGACCTCTCCAACCACGTCCAGTACCTCGGCCACCACGGGCCGCACGGCGCGCTGACCCCGATCGCCCTCGACCCGGAGAACGTGGAGGACGTCGCCGCCTGCGAGGAGTGGCGCACGGCCCTCAACGAGGGCGGCTACGACTACGTCGTCATCGGCCCCGACCAGCGCACCCAGTCGGTCTCGCCCGTCGAGGCCGAGTGGACGCGGGGCGCCCCCGGCGCGGAGACCCCGAGCCAGCTGCTGGTCGACTTCAGGGCCGCCGATCCCAAGGAGCGCACCTTCGTCTTCCGCCTCGACGGCGAGCTCGACCCGACGGGCTGCCGGGCCTTCGAGGGCGCCGCGCAGGCTCTCGGCCAGGGAGCATCGCCCGGGCGCGCCGAGCCGCTGACGACGCCGGGCTGACCCCGTGAGCTTCGGGGACTACGCCACGGGCGTGATCGGCCTCGCCGCCATCGCGATCCCGCTGGCCTACGCCGGGTCGGCGCTCCGCGGGCGCCTGCTGCCCGGCTGGTCGGGGGCTCCCGCGCTGCTGGCCGATGCCGTCCTCGCCCTGTCACTCCTGACGATCCTGCTGCAGCTGCTGGGGGCCGTCGGCCTCTTCCACGCGGTCCCGATCGTCCTCGCCTCCCTCGCGCTCGGCGCGGCCGCGCGGTTCGCGCTGCCGCCCGCGCCCGACGGGGGTGCCGCGCCCCCGGCTCCCGCCGTCACTCGCGCGCAGCTCCTGGTCGCGCTCGCGGCCGCGGCGTTCGTCGCCGCGCACTGGGCGACGGGTCTCCAGGACGTCTGGGCACGGGGGATGCTCACCTTCGACACGCTCTGGTACCACGGGCCGTTCGCGGCGCGGATCGCGGACACCGGCTCGGTCTGGGCGCTCCACTTCACCGATCCCCTCTACCTGAACTGGTTCTACCCCCAGAACTCCGAGCTCCTGCACGGCGCCGGCATCGCGCTGTTCGACCGCGACGTCTTCTCGCCGCTCGTCAACTTCGGCTGGCTCGGCGTCTCGCTGCTCGCCGCCTGGTGCATCGGGCGGCCCTACGGCGTCGCGCCCCTCAGCATGCTGGCGGCGCTGCTGGTCCTCGACACGGGGCCGATGGTCCCGCGCGAGGCCGGCACCCCGGCCAACGACGTCGCGCCGGTCGCCCTGCTGCTGGCCGCCGCGGCGATCCTCGTCAACGCCTGGGCGGCCGGGCGCGCTGCCGCTCCGGTCGCTCGGCGCCCCGGCCGGCGCCGCGATCCTCCTCGCCGGGCTGGCGATCGGCCTCGCGCTGGGCACGAAGCTGACGGTGGCCGGGGCGGCCGTCGCCTTCGCGGTCGGCGTGCCCTTCCTGATGCCGCCCGGGATGCGTCTGCGGGCCCTCGGGCTCCTTCTCGGCGGCGTGGCGCTCACCTCGGGCTTCTGGTTCCTGCGCAACCTGATCCACTCGGGCAACCCGCTGCCGTGGATCGGCGAGATCGGGCCGCTGGACCTGCCGGGGCCAGACCGGGGCCTCGAGGGCCGCGACGACTTCACGGTCGCGCACTACATCTTCGAGAACCCGGACGGGGACGTGTGGTCGTTCTTCCGGAGGTCGATCGAGGACCTGTTCGGCCCGGCCTGGTTCCTCTTCCTCGCGCTCGCCGCGGCCGGGGCCGTGCTCGCCCTCGTCCGGCCCCGCTCGAGCGCGGTGCGGGTGGCGGGGGCCGTCGCGATCGCCGGCGGCATCTTCTACCTGTTCACGCCGCTCACCGCGGCCGGCCCGGAGGGCGATCCCCGCGCCTTCGGGATCAACCTGCGCTACCTCGTGCCGGCGCTCGCCCTGGCCCTGGCGCTGCTCCCGCTGGAGCCGAAGCTGACCCCGGTGCGCTTCCGGCTGCCGCTGCTCGCCGGTGGCATCGCCGCCCTCCTCGCCACCTCCCTCTACTCGGACTCGGCCTACATCTGGGACGAGGCCTACTCCTCGATCCCGATCGCCGCCCTGATCGGGGTCGTGATCGTGGGCGTGCCGGTGGGCATCGCGCTCCTGGCGCGGCGGAGCCCCGTGCAGGCCGCCGCGGCCGGAGCGGCGTGCGCCCTGGCCGTCGCTGCCGTCGGGTGGGAGCGGGCCGACGACTACCTCGACGCCCGCTACACCCACGCCGAGGACTTCCGCTTCCAGCTCGACGAGCTCGCCGCATGGGCGAAGGACACGTCCGGCCTCGACATCGGGGTGGCCGGCCTGAGCGGCGCCTACAGCCAGTACGCGCTCTACGGTGACCGCCTCGACAACCGCGTCCAGTTCATCGGGCGCGAGCTCGACGCCGGCGACTTCCGGTCGCTCGGCTCGGCGGACGACGGCGAAGGGGGAGAGGAGGGAAGCTGCTCCGCGTTCATCGCCGCCGTCAACGCGGGCGGCTACGACTACGTCGCCACGAGCTCGCGGCTCGATCTGAACGCGCCGGACACCGACGAGCCCTCGCCCGAAGCGGGCTGGCTGCGCCGGGTGAGCGGGGCGGAGGAGGAGCTGGCTGTGGGGCGCGTCGCGGTCTTCCGAATCGACGGCCCCCTCGACCCCGTCGACTGCGCCGCCCCCGAAGCCGGCGCAGCCGGATCGACCGAGAAGCCCGGGACATGAGCGACGGCGACTACATCCTCGGGCTGGTCGGCCTCGCGGTCGTCGCCGGCTCGATGGCGCTCGCGGGCCGCGCTCTTCGCCGCGCGCTGCTGCCGGGCTGGAGCGGGTCGCCGGCGATCCTGGCGTCCGCCGTGCTCGGCCTCGGGCTGCTGGTCGCGATCTCCGAGCTGCTCGGGCTCTTCGGGCTCCTGGACGGAGCGCTGCTGGTCGCGGCCTGCGCGATCGCGGGGGCCGGGGCCGTGCGCCTCGGGCCGGCGATCGCCGCGTCCTCGCCCGAGGGCGGGGCCGAGGCCGGGGCGGCCGGGGTGCCCGCGGGGGAGGGCCCGCGCCGCAGCCCGCCCGTCGAGGCCGTCCAGGTCGCGGGGGCCGTGGCCCTGGCGGCCGTGGTCGCGCTCCAGTGGGCGGGCCCGACCCTGCTGGCGCTCGACCGGGGGATCTACGGCGGGGACTCGCTCTGGTACCACCTGCCGTTCGCCGCGCACATGGCGGGGACGGGCTCCGTGACCGAGCTGCTGTTCACCGACCCCCTCTACCTCAACTGGCTTTATCCCCAGAACTCCGAGCTGCTGCACGCCGACGCGCTGCTGCTCTTCGGCAACGACTTCCTCTCCCCGCTGCTCAACCTCGGCTGGCTCGGCCTCGCGCTGCTCGCCGCCTGGTGCATCGGCCGCCCATACGGAGCCGGGGCGCCCGCCTGCGCCGCGGTCGCGGCCCTGGCCTCGGCGAACCTGCTCTTCTCGCGCCAGCCCGGCAACGCCAACAACGACGTCGTCGCGATCGCGCTGCTGCTCGCGAGCGTCGCGATCCTGGTCAACGCCCGTCGCGCCACCTCGCGCGGGGCCCTGATCGCCGCGGGGCTCGCCGCGGGGCTCGCGCTGGGGACGAAGCTGACGGTCGTGCCCCCCGTGGCGGCGCTGACGATCGGCGTGATCGCGATCGCCGGGAGCGGCGAGCGCCTGCGCGCCGCCGCCGCCTGGCTCGGCGGCCTCGCCGTGGGAGGCGGCCTCTGGTACCTGCGCGACCTCGTCGTCACCGGCTCGCCCTTCCCGTTCGTGGACATCGGCCCCCTTTCCAAGCCGGAGGAGCTCGCCGGCCGCGAGCCCTTCGCGATCGTCCACTACCTCACCGACACCGACGTCTGGGGCCGCTTCTTCCGGCCCGGGCTCGAGGAGCGCCTCGGGGACCTCTGGCCGCTCCTGCTCGCCGCGGCGGTCGTCGGTGTGGTGCTCTGGCTGTGGCGGGGCGAGCCGCTCGAGCGGATGCTCGCCGCGGTCGCCCTGTTCGCCGCGGTCGCCTACCTGCTGACGCCGCTGGGCGCGTCCGGCCCCGAGGGCTCCCCGGTCGGCTTCCGGCTCAACGTCCGCTACCTGGCGCCGGGCCTGGCGCTGGCGCTGGTGCTGTTCGCCATTCCGCCCCCGCTCGCAGGGCGCCGCGCCCGCGCCTGGCGCATCGGGGCGTTCGCGCTGTTCGCGGGCCTGACCGTGCTGAACGTCCTCCACCTGGAGCCGATCGAGACGGACCGGCTCGCCGGCGGGCTCCTGCTCGCGGCCGCGGTGGTGGGCCTGCCGGTCGCCGCCGTCCTGCTCGCCCGCGCCGGCGCCCCCGCGGTCCCGCTGGCCGCCGGGGTCGGCGTGCTCGTGCTCGCGCTGGCGCTCGCCGGGCGTGCCGTCCAGGACGACTACCTCGATCAGCGCTACTCCTCCCGCGCCCCCGACTACCCCCGCGACGAGCAGCCGGCGGTCGAGCTGCAACAGGGGCTCGGCGCCGTCTACGACTGGGCCCGGGCGTCCGGCGGGGTGAGGATCGGGCTCGCGGGCACCACGGGCGCGCTCTTCCAGTACGGCCTCTGGGGGCCGGACTCCTCGAACGAGGTCCGCTACATCGGCGAGCGCGGCGAGCGGGGCGCCTTCCACGAGATCGCCGAGTGCCCCGAGTGGGTCGCCGCCGCCAACGCGGGCGAGTTCGACTTCATCGTCACCACGCCGGAGTACGACCAGGACGATCCCAAGTCCGCCGTGCAGCCGGCCGAGTTCGCCTGGCTCGACCGCGCCCCGGCCGTCAGGCGCGTCGGCGGCACGGGCCTCGTGGACATCTGGCAGGTCGGGCGCCGGCCGCTCGACCCCGCCGCCTGCGAAGGCGCGCTCCCGCGGCCACCGCCCCAAGACGACCCGATAGATCCTGTCGCCTGCTAGACAAGAGGGGTGGCCTACCCCCTCGCCAACGCGCTCTATCAGTGGGAAGAGGGCGACGCGCGGCTGCGCGAGCTCGCGGGCACGCCCGACGGGCAGCGGGCGCTGCGCGCCGTCGGCGCCGTCCGCGACGAGCTGCGCCGGCGCATCGGCGCGACCTTCACGGCCGCCCAGCTCGCCGACCTCTACGCCGAGGGGACCGACTGGTGCCTGGAGGCGGCCCGCTGGGCCCTTCCCGAGCACGCCGCCGACCTCGACCCACAGGCGATCGTGGACGGGGCCTTCCACCTGCACCTGCGCGGAGCCACCGACTACTCCGGAGGCCACATCACCCCGTCCGACTAGCCCGGGTTGCTGCGACCTGCCCCGCGGGCTGGACGCCTCCGGCCGCGCCGCTCCAGCGGCGGCCATACGAGAGGACCGGCCGCCCGAGTCATTGGCGTCTTATGTGGGCGCTTCTCCGGGCGGGTGGCCCAGCGGGGGGCCCCACACCGCAGCGCGAGCGAGGATGTGGGGGGCACCGCAGGGACAGGACCGCCCGGCCAAGCGCCCCCATCCGCAGGGACAGGACCCGCCCGGCCGGGGCGCGCCCGTCTCGACGGCCATTGTCCGGCCGGTCAGTCCTCGTCGTCCGCGTCGTCGCCGCCGTCAGCGTCGACCGCCTCGAGCACGATCCGCTCCGGCTCGATCGTCACCTTCAGCGCCCGCTTGCCGGCCCAGTGCTCGGCGTAGACGGGGTCGTCCTTGACCGCCGGGTCGAGCCAGAGGCCGTAGCCGTCGGCCTCGCCGTGGTCGAAGGTGGCCTCGAGGTCGCGGCGCCGCCCCCGGCCGCGCCCTCGCCCGCCGCGGCGGCGCCGGCGCCTGCGGCGGCCGCCCTCGCGGTCGCCGTCATCGTCGCCGGCGTCCTCGTCGGTCGTCCCCTCCTCGGGCTCGGGCTCCTCTTCGGGCTCCGGCTCCGCCTCGGCCAGCTCGGCCTCGATCTCCGCCTCGATCTCGTCGCGGAGGTCGAGGTCGCTCGCCGGCTCCTCGCCCTCGGTGTCGAGGCTGTGGCGGCGCCGGAAGTCTCGGAGCTGCGAGGTGGACACCTCGAGCTGGTGGGCGATCCACGCGTCGGTGCGCCCCTGGCGGACCCAGGCGCGGATCTGGTTGAGCTGGGGCCGGAGCGACTTGCGGGCCATCGGAGCCGGACATTACCCAATGCGCCTCAACCGGCGCCCTTGGGCCTGGACTCCGCTAAGGTACCCATTTCTCGGTAGCCAACCCCCGGCGGCGCGCCGCCGGATCCCCACGATCCCCGGAAGCGAGAATGGCGATGCTGGTACTGACAAGGAAGCCGGGCCAGAGCATCATGATCGGCGAAGACGTCGAGGTGCAGGTCCTGTCGGTTTCCGGCGAGAAGGTTCGCATCGGCATCAGCGCTCCCCGGGACCTGCCGATCCACCGGCACGAGGTCTACGAGCGGATCGGGGAGGAGGCCGCCCACGAGCGCGCGGCCGGCGGGCGACGGCGACTCCGATGCCGCGGAGGCCCTGAACGGCGAGGTCGAGGCGGCGCTGCAGCGCATCTCCAACCGCTAGCGGCCGCGGCGGGCGGCCGTCAGACCCTCCTCAGCCCATCAGCCAGGCGAGCGTCTCGAACATCGAGACGACCACCGTCACGACCGTGATCGTGAGCGCCACCAGCAGGACGCTGAACCGGACCTTGCCGCGCGACTCCGTGCGCTGGATGCGACGGGCGCGGGAGCGGTTCGCCGCCCGCTTGCGCAGCTGGTCGCGCCGGCGTTTCTCGAGCGCCATCTCCTGCTCGAACGCCAGCTCGATCTGAGCCATGCTCTGTCGCATCCGCATGTGTGCCATCGCAAAGGGGCCCTGACGGGAGTGTTAGGGCCCGCTCAAACTAGCAAACGATCTTGCAGGAGTCACTTGACACAAGCGCCCCAGAGGCCTAGGGCGGCCCTGCCCGCCTCGCGCTCGAGCCGCTGGAAGAGCGGAGCGAGCTCGTCGTTGGGCGCGATCGTCAGCGAGCGCGCGTAGCCCCCGCGCACGAGCTCGGCGTTGACCAGTACCCCACCGCGCCTGACGTAGGCGAGGAGCCTGCCGTAGCGGTCGCGCAGCTCGGGCCCGAAGCTGAGCGTGACCGTGGCGCCGCCGACCAGGCGCTCGTTCTCGGCCGCGGCCTCGTGCCCGAAGCACTCCAGCGGCTGGTCGGGCGTGGACTCCGGGGTGTCGATCCCGATGTAGCGGACGTTCTCGTGCTCGCCCTCGATCTCGACGTCGATCGTGTCCCCGTCGGTCACTCCCGTGACCTTCGCCTCCACGCTCTCGCCCGGCCCCGCGCCACCGGGGGCCGTCCCATCCTCGTCCCCGCCGCCGCTCCGCCCCGCGGACGAGCAGGAAGACGACCACCGCCAGCAGCAGCACCCCAGTCCACCACCCACTGCGCCGATACCGAAGCATCAGCCCCACCCTGTCGTGCTCAGCGCCTTGCTGCCCTCTCATGCTGCATTGAGCGCGCGGCGGTCCGCAGCTATGCGCCCCTCGGCGGGCGGGCGGGTCTCGGCGGTCGCCGAGGACGACTCTGTGTCACAGGTCACCGCAGGCGATGGCCGGGAGCCGACCGCCCGCCGCCACGCGCCCAGTCCCTAGGGGACCCGCCGAACCTCAGACAGCAACGTGCTCTTGATCTGCTCGATGATCTCCACCGCGTCGCCCCACTCCCGCTGCCAGACGTTGCGGCCGAAGATGACGCCGCTGCCGCCGGCCTGCATGATCGTGCGGGCGTGGCCGATGACGACGTCGTCGTCTGCCTTGGAGCCGCCCGAGAGCACGACCAGCGAGCGTCCCGCTGAGGCCACGATATGGCTGACGGCGTCCTCGACCGAGATGTCCATGTCGTTGTAGGGCGCCGGCGTGTCCTTCGCCTTCTCCGGGTCGAGCTTGGGGAAGTTGAGCTTGACCACGTCGGCCCCCATCTCCATCGCGAGCCGGGCGGCGTAGTCGATCGCGTAGAAGCTGAGCTGGCCGCCCTTCTTGTCGATGTCGCGGCCGCGCGGATAGGCCCACACGACCAGCGGCATGCCGTAGCGGTCGCAGTCCTCGCGGACGGCCTTGAGCTGGGCCAGGTCCTCGCCCTGGCGGGGAGAGCCGACGTAGAGGGTGTAGCCGACGGCGTCCGCGCCGAGGCGCACGGCGTCCTCGACGGAGGCGTTGCAGGTGGACAGCGCCTCGTCGGAGGGCGGGATGTCGGTCTTGCCGTTGACCTTGAGGATCAGCGGCACCTGGCCGGCGTAGTCGGGGTAGTACTTCTCCGCCATGCCGATCTGGCAGGCGAGCGCCGAGTAACCGGCTTCGGCGGCGAGCCGGAACTGGTACTCGGGGTCCTTCGAGGCGGGGTTGGGGAAGAAGTCGCGCGGGCCGTGCTCGATCCCCTGGTCGATCGGGAGCAGCATCAGCGTGCCGTTGCCGGGGCCGAACTCGAAGAGAAGGCGGCGCAGGCGGGCGCGCTTGCCGGGGGGCAGGACCTCGAGCAGCGACTTCTGCTCGGTGAGTGACTGGACTTCCATCGGCTCGAAACCTCCTGAGTTGGGCTTGCAGGCAGTATGCCCGATCCCACTCCGGCCCCGCTTCCGCGCCCGCTACGGATACGCTCGCCCCGGTGCTCGACCACAACTTCGCCGGCACGCCCTTCACCATCGGGATCGAGGAGGAGCTGATGCTCTGCCACTCCGAGACGCTCGACCTCGCCCAGGCGATCGGGCAGGTGCTGGAGGCCGTGCCCGCGGGCATCAGCGGGGAGGTCAAGCCGGAGCTGATGCAGTCGGTGCTGGAGATCGCCACCGCGCCGTCCCCCGACGTAGCCACGGCCGGCCGCAAGCTCGCCGAGCTGCGGCGCTGCGTGATCGACGTGACCGCCGAGATCGGGCTCGTCATCGGCGCCTCCGCCACGCACCCAGCCGCGCTCTACGAGGACCAGCGCATCGTCGCCGACCCGCGCTACCTGAAGCTGGTGGCCGAGCTCGGCTGGGTCGCGAAGCGCGAGCTGATCTTCGGGACCCACGTGCACATCGGCATCGACGATCCGGAGAAGGCGATCTACATCGCCGACGGCATGCGCGGCTACCTGCCCCTGCTGCTGGGGATGTCCAGCAACTCGCCGCTCTGGCGCGGGAAGCCGACCGGGATGATGTCCTCCCGCACGCCGGTCTTCCGCGCCTTCCCGCGCGTGGGGATTCCGCCCTACTACGGGAGCTGGGAGATCTACTCCCACCGCGTCGAGCTGATGATGAAGGGAGGGGCGATAGACGACTACACCTTCCTCTGGTGGGACGTGCGCCCGCACCCGCGCTTCGGCACAGTCGAGCTGCGCGTCTTCGACCAGCAGACCCGGGTGGAGCACACCGTCGGCTTCGCGGCGCTCGCCCAGTGCCTCGCGCACATGCTCGCGGCCCGCTACGACGACGGCGTGCCCAGCGTCGAGCACCCCTGGGAGCTGATCGACGACAACAAGGTCCGGGCGGCCCTCGTCGGGATCGAGGGGAAGCTGATCGACTTCGACCGCGGAGTCGAGGTCCCCGGCGCCGAGATCGCGCGCGGAGTGCTCGACGAGCTGGGCGAGCACGCGCAGGAGCTGGGCTGCGAGGCCGAGCTGGAGGGGCTGGAGGACCTGATCGCCCACGGGACCGGCGCGCGCCGCCAGCTCGACTGGTTCGACGGCAGCGGCAACGACCTCACCGGCCTGATGCGGGAGATCGTGCGCGCCACCGAGCCCTGAGGGGTCAGTCGGACCCCGTTTCGCTCGGAATCGAACGCCGGCGCAGATGTAAGATACGAAAAACGTACTGAAATGCTTGCATTTCACGGAGTCAAGTACGAAAATAGAACGCGATGGCGGACGCCCGCATGCCAAATGCCCTCGAGCTCCTCGGTCGTCGCTGGATGCTGCGCGTGGTCTGGGAGCTGCGCCGGGACGCGCTCGGGTTCACGGCGCTGCGGGACGAACTGGGGATCAGCCCGTCCGTGCTCTCGTCCAGGCTCGCGGAGCTGAGCGCGGCCGGCATCGTCGAGTGCGACGCCGCCCGGCGGTACCGCCTGACCGGGATCGGCCGCGAGCTGGCCCGGCTGCTCTACGAGCTCAACCGGTGGGCGGCGCGGGCGGGGGTATCCTCGCAGCGTGAGCGCGCCTGAGCTGAGCGTCGTCTGCCGGAGCTGCGGCTCGGAGGTGAGCCCGTACGTCACCGAGTGCCCGTACTGCGGGACCCGCCTCCGCAAGCGCGCTCCGAAGCTGGAGCGCCACGGCGACGAGCTGCAGCCTCGCGAGCCGCGCAGCGCCCGCCGCCGGCGCAGGCGGCGCGAGCGCGCCGAGCGAGCCACCGGTCTCGCCGCCCGGCTCTCCGAGCGCCCCTACGCGGTGCTCGCGGCCGTCCTGATCCCGGCATTGCTGGTGCTCATCTCGCGCGCGGGCGTGGCCGACCCCTATGAGCTCGGTGCGATCGTCGGCTCCGTGGACGGCGACTGGTGGCGCTACCTCGCCGCGCCCTGGGTCTATCCGGACGTCAGCTACCTCTTCGTGGTCTCGGTCGGCGTCGTGATCTTCGGCTCCCTCGTCGAGAGCAGGGTCGGCACCGTCGCCACCGCGGTCCTGATGGTGGCGTGCGGCGCGCTGGGCATGCTCGCCGCGGACGGGATCGAGGGCGCGATCGGCGACGCCGACCACATCATGCTGGCGGCCGGCGGGAACGGGGTGGCGCTCGGCCTGCTCAGTGCGTGGGCGGCGCTGAAGGCGGGCGAGCTGCGCTCCCAGCCCGACGACGACTTCGACCTGATCGGGGCGGCCGCGTGCGCGGTGGTCCTGATCGCGCTTCCCCTCGTGGAGGACTTCGCGAACGTCTTCGCCGGCCTGGCGGGCGGGCTGGTCGGCGCGGCGTGCGGCTTCGCCACCGCCTACGCCCGGCGCGAGCGGCGCCCCTCCTAGCCGCTCGCCGGGACATGGCCCTCGACAAGTTCACAGTCCTCACGCCCGAGCTGCACCGCTACGCGGTCGAGCACAGCTCCTTCCGCGGCGACGTCGCCTCCGAGATCGAGGGCGCGGGGGAGGCCATGGGCAACCTCGCGCCGATGCAGATCGCCGGGGACCAGGCCGCGCTGTTGACGATCCTCGTCAGGGCGACGGGCGCGCGACGCGCTCTCGAGGTCGGGACGTTCCTCGGCTATGGCGCGCTGGCGATCGCGCGCGGCCTGCCGGCTGACGGCCGCCTGCTCTGCTGCGAGCTGGATGAGTCCTACGCGGCCAGGGCGCGCGAGCACCTCGAGCGGGCGGGCCTCGCCGGCCGCGTCGAGATCCGGGTCGGTCCTGCCGCCGAGACGCTCGCCTCCATCCGGGAGGAAAGCTCCTTCGATTTCGCCTTCGTCGACGCCGACAAGCCGGGCTATCCGGGCTACTTCGAGCACTGCCTACGGCTGCTGCGCCCCGGCGGCCTGGTCTTGCTCGACAACGTCTTCATGGGCGGGCGCGTGCTCGACCCGCCAGAGGGAGATGAGGGAGCGGCTGCGATGGCGGCGCTCAACGACCGCCTCGCGGCGGACGAGCGCGTCGAGGCGGCGATGGTGGGCGTGGCCGACGGGATCACGATCGCGCGCAAGTGCTGAGGGACCCGGGTATGTTCCGCGCGTGCCCCGCGGTCCCTATCCGGACGAGCAGGTGAATGCGGCCGTCGACGCGCTCGGCTCCCGCGAGAGCTTCGGCGAGATCGAGCGCGCGGTGGCGCGCGCGGCTCCCGGGCTCCAGCGGGTGCTCACGGAGGCGCTCAGCGCCGGCGGCTGGTTCGACGAGTCGCACGAGGCCGAGGTGCTGAAGGCGGCCACCGTCCCCGGCGAGGAGGAGCGCTTGACGGCGATCCGCACGATGCTCGCCGAGGAGGCGCGGATGGGCATGATGGTCGGCGTCGCCGTGGGGTGGGCGCTGTCCGAGGAGCTTGCGAAACGAGACGAGGAGGAGAGCTGATGGGTGAGGTCGAGTTCGAGGCGAACGGAGGCACGGCGAAGGGCTACCTGGCCGAACCGGAGGGCGAGGGGCCCGGCGTCGTCGTCCTGCAGGAGTGGTGGGGGCTGGACGACAGCGTCCGGCGCATGGTGGATCGCTTCGCCGCGGAGGGCTTCGTGGCGCTGGCCCCCGACCTCTTCCACGGCGAGACGACCGAGCAGCCCGACGAGGCCCAGCAGAAGCTGATGGCGCTCAGCATGGACGAGGCCGAAAAGGAGATGCGGGGCGCCGTGCGCTATCTGCTCTCGCACGAGAAGTGCACGGGCCAGGTGGGGTCGGTCGGGTTCTGCATGGGGGGCGGGCTCTCCGTCTGGGCGGCGGCCTCGAATCCGGAGGTCGGCGCCGCGGTCACCTACTACTACGTGATGCCGCACGGCAAGCCGGACTTCTCGCAGATCGAGGCGCCCGTCCTGGGCCACTTCGGCACAAGCGACGACTTCATCGCCGTGGACGACGCCAAGGCGCTGGAGGCCGAGCTCCAGGAGGCCGGAGTCGAGGCCGCGTTCGAGTTCTACGAGGGTGCGGGCCACGCCTTCGCGAACGACCATGACCGCCTGGGCACCTACGACGAGGGCCACGCCAAGGCGGCCTGGGACAAGACCGTCGGCTTCCTCAAGCAGCACCTCACCCGGAGCGGCTAGGAGGCCGGCCCGGCCCGGCGGGCGCGGGCCCGCCGCAGGTCACGGGAGGCCCGCTACTTGCTCTTCTTCGAGGCGGGCGCCCGGCTGCGCTGGGGAGGCGCCGGGCTGCGCTTCTGCGCGGCGCCGGGCTGCGCTTCGAGCTGCGCGACGGCGCCTTGCGCTTGACGACCTTCTTGGCGGGCTTCACCGGCGCGGGCGCCTGCGCGGTCTCCTCGATGCCGCTGCCGGCGGTGCTCTCGCAGGAGGGGTCGCTGACCCCGTCGCCGTCGGGGTCGCACTCGGTCTGGATGCCGGTGGTGACCGGTCCGCCGACGACCCCGGCGCTCTTGCCGTCGCCGTCGGTGGTGGCGATCGGCTCGGCCGGCTTCGGCTTCGTGTCCTTCGCTGCGACGCCGCCGGGCTCGCTCGGCTCGCTCGTCTCGACCGGGACGGGCTCGACGACGACCTCCTCGGGCTTGGTGGCCACCGAAGGCGCGGAGGGCTCGGCGGGGAGAGGCGTGGCCTCGGCGGGCAGCGGGACGACCGGCGGGGCCTGCCGCTGCGGCGCCGCTGCGGTTGCGGCCTTCGCGGGCGCCTTGGAGGCGGGCTCCTTGTCGACGACGTGCTTGACCTCGACGGCCCCGCCCGCGAGCAGCGCGGCGGTTGCGAGTCCGGCGGCGGCCTTGGTGCCGATCGCGGCGCCCACGGCGCCCGCGGCTCCGCGCGCCGCACCGCCCGCGGCCGCACCGCCCGCGGCGGCTGCCCCGCCGGCGACGGCGGCCCCGGTGCCGCTCGCGGCTGCGCCGCCCGCTGCCGCGGCTCCGGCCCCGCCCGCGGCGGTGCCGCCCGCGCCCGCGCCGCCGCCGAAGAGGCCGGTCAGCTTGCCGACGATCGCGCCCTTCAGCGCGAGCAGCGGGGCGGCGGGGAAGAGGGCGGCGAGCACCTTCTCGTTCTTGCGCAGCTCCTTGCGGAACCGCTCGCAGTTCTCACAGGCCTTGACGTGGCGGCGGGCCGCGCCGTCGAGCTTGGCGAGGCCCTCGGCGGCCTCGGCGAGCTGGACGCGGACCTCGTCGCAGGTGAGCTGGCGCGCCTGGCTCGACTCGGCGAGGGCGATCCGCGCTCGGACCAGCAGCGACTTCACGCCGGGGACGGTGGTGTCCATGGCCTGGGCGATCTCCTCGTAGCTCATCGCGTCGATCTCGCGCAGCAGCAGGGCCGAGCGCTGGGTCTCGGGAAGGTGGGAGACGTCGTCCAGCAGGCTGTGGAACTCCTCGCGGCTCTGGACGCGCTCGAGCGTGGTCACGCCGTGCATATAGGGCCGGTCGTCCATCGTGTCCTGCCCGTCCGCGGTCGGCTTGCGCAGGTGGTTGAGGCAGCGGTTGCGGGCGATCCGGTAGAGCCAGGGACGGACCGCGATCTCGCGCTCGTCCGCCACCATCGCGTTGTAGGCCGCCACGAAGACCTCCTGGAGCACGTCCTCGGCGTCCTCGGTGGAGCCCAGCATCTGACGGCAGAAGCCCAGCAGTCTCGACTGGTAGCGCTCCACGAGCTGCTCGAAGGCGTGCTGATGGCCGCGCCGCGTCAGGGTGACGAGGGCGGCGTCGTCCTGGAACTTGAGCAGCGGAGAACGCCGGGCGAAAAGCCCGCGCTTCTGCGCGTGTGTAAGTGCGGAGGCTTCCACGGGGGATAGGACTGCGTGGAACTGGATGCTCTCTCTCAGCCCTACGAACACCGTAGCGGCGGTCTTGTTGCGTTCCAGCGGCCTTAACCGCACCGTTAGAAACTCGCCGTACGTCTACCAGCTTTTCCGTAGGACGGGCAACCCAAACCCGTCCGCCCGGGCCCGGGCTACGATCCGCGGCAGCGCCGGGGTGGCGCAATTGGCTGACGCAGCGGACTTAAAATCCGCGGCCCTCCTGAGGGCGGTGTGGGTTCGAATCCCACCCCCGGCATCGACGGTGGCGGATCGGGGGCAGAGGCCCCCGGGCTTCCACCGTTCAGCCCTCTTTCAGCCGCTCCTCCACCGACCGCACCTTGTCGTCGAGGGTCTGCTCGCGGTCGCGGCGCTCGTCCAGCTTGAGGACGGTGTAGACGCGGGGCAGGCCAAGCTCGAACGGCACGCGGTGGAGCTCTCCGACGACGGCGAGGATGTCCTCGGTCGTGCCCTCGAGCGAGGTGCCCATCGCGTGCAGCCGGTAGCCGACCTTGTCCTGGGCGGCGAGCCGGCGCTGGATCTCGGCGATGTACTCGCCGGCGCTCGGGTCCGCGCGCCCGAGGCCGATCACGGTGAGGTCCGCGGTGGCCATCGCGCGATTATCCCGCTGGGCTCGCCGCTGGGGCGGTATCGTCGGGATGGACGTCGTCATCGTCGGGGCACGGCAAGATCGCGCGCCGGCTGCTGGGCTGCTGGCCGAGCGCGGGGACCGGGCGCGCGGGGTGATTCGCGGCCCGAGCAGGCCGCGGACCTCGAAGCACTCGGGGCCGAGGCGGTCGTCTGCGACATCGAGAGCGAGCCGCTCGACGAGGCCGTGGCCGGAGCGGACGCGGTCGTGTTCGCCGCCGGCGCCGGGCCGGGTAGCGGGCCCGAGCGCAAGCGCACGGTGGACTACGGCGGTGCCGTCAAACTGATCGAAGCCGCGCGGACGAACGGGATCCGGCGCTACCTGATGGTCAGCTCGATCGGGGCCCACGACCCCGAGGCCGCTGGGGAGGGGCCGATGCGTCCGTACCTGGAGGCGAAGGCGGAGGCCGACGCGGCCCTCGAGGGCTCCGGCCTGGACTTCACGATCGTCAGGCCGGGCTCGCTGCAGGACGAACCCGGGACCGGTCTGGTGGACGCGAGCACCGAACTCGGGCGCAGCGGACCGGTTCCCCGGGACGACGTCGCGGCGGTGCTCGCCGAGGTGCTGATCGCGGACAACACCGTCGGCAAGACGTTCGAGCTGTTCGCCGGGGGAGACGCCGGTCTCCGAGGCCGTCCGCGCCATCTAGCCCTGCCGATGCGCCGCGGCCCGCGGCGGGTCCCGGCGCATCAGAGCTTGGTGAAGACCGTCTTGGTCTCCAGGTAGGCGTCGAGATTGGCGTGCCCCTTCTCGCGGCCGATCCCTGACGCCTTGAAGCCGCCGAAGGGGGCCGCGGGGTCCGCCTGACCCCAGCCGTTGATGTAGACGGAGCCGGCGCGCAGCATCGCGGCCAGCCGGTGCGCCTTGGAGAGATCGCGGGTCCAGACCCCGGCGGCCAGCCCGTATTCGGTGTCGTTGGCGCGCGCGGCCACCTCCTCCAGCTCGTCGTAGGGCAGCGCCACCAGGACGGGGCCGAAGATCTCCTCGCGGGCGATCCTCATCTCGTCGGAGACGCCCGCGAACAGGGTCGGCTCGATGAAGTAGCCGCCGTTCCCGCCCTCCGGCGGGCCGCCGCCCGTGAGCAGCTCGGCGCCCTCGCTCCGGCCCGAGGCGATGTAGCCGCAGCACGCGCTCGTGCTGCTCGGCGGAGACGACCGGGCCGAGGTCGGTGCCCTCCTCGAGGCCGGGCCCGACCGTGGCGCCGCGGGCGATCTCGGCCAGGCCGCTGAGCACCTCGTCGTAGGCGCCGGACGGGACGAAGAGGCGCGAGCCGGCGTTGCAGACCTGGCCGGAGTTGAAGTAGAGGGCCTGGAACGAGCCCTTGACCGCGGCCTCGAGGTCGGCGTCGGGGAGGATGATGTTGGGGCTCTTGCCGCCCAGCTCCAGGGTGACCCGCTTGAGGTCGTGCCCGCAGCGTGCCCCGATCTCGCGGCCGACCGCGGTCGAGCCCGTGAAGGCGACCTTGTCCACGTCGGGGTGCGCGACCAGCGCCTCGCCGGTGGCCCCGTCGCCGGTGATCACGTTGATGACGCCGTCGGGGATGCCCGCCTCGGCCACCAGCTCGGCCAGGCGCAGCGCGGTCAGCGGCGTCTGCTCCGCGGGCTTGAGGACGATGGTGCAGCCGGTGGCGAGCACCGGCGCGAGCTTCCAGACCGCCATCAGCAGCGGGAAGTTCCAGGGGATGATCTGCGCGCAGACGCCGACCGGCTCGCGGCGCGTGTAGCAGAGGGTGTCGGGGGCGCCGACCGGGATCGTCTCGCCCTCGATCTTCGTGGGCCAGCCGGCGTAGTAGCGCAGGTGGTTGGCCGCCGCGGCCATGTCCCCCCGGGCGTAGGCGAGGGGCTTGCCGTTGTCGAGCGACTCCAGCTCGGCCAGCTCGTCGCGGTTGGCGCGGATCAGCTCGGCGAGCGCCCAGATCAGGGCGCTGCGCTTGTGCGGCGCCGTGGCCGCCCAGCCTCCCTCGAAGGCCTCCCGCGCCGCGGACACGGCCCGGTCCACGTCGGCGGGCCCGCCCTGGGCGAGCTCGGCGATCGGCCGCCCGGTGGCCGGGTCGAGGCTCTCGAAGGTGCCGGTGCCGGCGGGCTCGACCAACTCCCCGCCGATGAAATGGCGCCCGGCCCGGCCGAGGAAGTCCCGGGCGGGGTCACCCAGCTTCTGCGTGCCGCGGTCGCCTCCATCCGGTCTGATCGTAGACCCGCTGCCCGGTCCGCGACAATGGGGGCATGGGAAACGCCCTCTTCGGCCATCCGCTGACCTGGCTCTACCGCAAGCTCGGGGCCCGCTACCCGGCCGCGTTCATCGCGCTGGAGCTCCAGAGCGCCTTCGTGATCGGCCTCGGCTCGGTCGCGCTGATCGGCTTCTACTACGAGGCCGACCGCGCCGACGTGCTCAGGGTCATGGGCGTGACCGTCGTCCTGACGGCGCTGGCGATCGCGATCGTCCTCTGGCGGATCCTGCCCAGGCTCGGCCCGCTGAAGCGCTGGATCGCGGGGGCGCGGGCCCCGATGGAGACCGAGGCGGCCTGGCAGACGGCCGTGACCCTGCCGCTGCAGCTGATCCGGCGCGACGCCGGATTTCCGGTGCTGGGGGTGGCGATCCCCGTCTCGATCTACGCCGTGATCGAGTACGGCCTCTCCTCGCTCGCGTTCATCCCGCTGTTCGCCGGCTCCCTGATCGCTCTCGGCTACTCCGCGATCCTGCACTACCTGGCGCTCGAGCTGGCGATGCGGCCGATCCTCTTCGACATCAACGCCGCGCTCGAGAAGCCCGTCCGGATCACGCGGCCGGCGCTGCCGCTGCGCTTCAAGCTGCTCGGCTCGCTGCCGCTGATCAACGTGATCACCGGCGTCACGGTCGCCGCCCTGACCTCCGACGGCGGCGGCGTTCAGGCGCTGTCGCTCAACGTCGTCATCGCCCTCACCGTCGCCTTCGCGATCAGCTTCGAGCTGACGGTCCTGCTCAGCCGCTCGATCCTGCGGCCGATCGAGGACCTCGAGGCCGCGACCGAGCGGATCCGCCAGGGCCGCTTCGACGAGCATGTCCCGGTAACCACCGCGGACGAGTTCGGCGAGCTCTCGTCCGCGTTCAACCAGATGATCGAGGGCCTCAGCGAGCGCGAGCGGCTGCGCGAGGCCTTCGGCACGTACCTGGACGAGGAGGTCGCGCGCCATCTGATCAGCGAGGACTTCGAGGCGCGCGGTCACGAGGCCGAGGTCTCGCTGGTCTTCTGCGACGTGCAGCAGTTCACGGAGCTCTCGGCGCAGGCCTCGGCGTCCGAGGTCGTCTCCCGCCTCAACGAGCTGTTCGAGTGCGTGGTCCCGATCATCGGCCGCCACCGCGGCCACGTGGACCAGTTCATCGGTGATGGGCTGCTCGCCGTCTGGAACGCTCCCGACCGGGTGGACAACCACGCCGACCGCGCCGTCCAGTGCGCGGTCGAGATCGCCCGCACAGTCAACTCCCGCAGGCCCGGCGGCTTCGAGATCGGCATCGGCGTCAACTCCGGCTCGGTCGTGGCGGGCTCGATCGGCGGCGCGGGTCGCCTCTCCTTCAGCGTCATCGGCGACGCCGTCAACCTCGCGTCCCGCGTGGAGGCGAAGACCCGCGACACCGGCGACCCCGTGCTGATCACCGGCGCCACCCGGGCGCTGCTCTCCGAGACGATCGAGGTCGTCTCGCGGGGCGAGATGGAGGTCCGCGGCTACGCGCAGCCGATCGAGATCTACGCGCCGGTGATCCCGCGCGTCGTCGTGCCGGGTGAGGGCGGGGCGGAGGTCAGCGACGGGTACGGCGCCGGAGTGGGAGACAGGCTCGGCCGCGCCCCCCGCGAGGGCGACGGCCTCGGCAGGGCCCCCGCGAGCGGGCTCGGCCGCCCCGGGGGAGCCGGGCGCGGCTCGGGCATGCTGCCCGGGCGCTAGGGAAGCCACACCGACCCCGAGCGCCGCTGCGGTCAGCTCAGGCTTCAACGATGCGTTTGAGGTTCTCGAACGCCTTGCCCCAGCCGTCCTCGTGGTCGGCGACGGTCTGCTCGTTCCAGAGGTTGCGGTGGGTGAAGCGCACGGTCGTGCGGTCGTCCCGCTCGTCGAAGTCGATCTCGATCAGCTGCTCGGTCTGATCGCGGTCGTCGTCCCAGAGCCAGGTGAACGCGAGCCGGGCCGGCGGGTCGATCTCGGTGTAGCGCCCGCCGCCCCCGTAGAGCTCGTCCTTGTGCGGGTTGCGCATGACGACGCGTACCTCGCCGCCGACCCGCAGGTCCACCCGCGCCTCCGGCGTCTCCCAGTCCTCGCCGGCGTGCCACCAGCGGCGCATCACCTCCTCGCTCGTGAACGCGTCGAAGACGCGCCTGGCCGGAGCGGCGTAGGTCCGCTCCATCGTCAGGTCGTGGCCGTCACTCATCGCTTGATCTTTGCGCGAATCCGGGCGCGAAGCCAGAGCCGCGCCACGAGGAGGCCGCCGGTGCCGCTCGCGAGCGGCACCAGCTCCTCCACGGGGATTCCGGAGACGTGGGCGAGCATCACTTCTTCTCGTAGTCGCCGTTGTAGTTCCACCACTCATACGGGGCCGACTGCGGGACGCCCTCGCGGAGAGTCCTCCCACTCCTCCTGGCGGCCGAACGGCGCGATGTCGAGATAGCTCCAGGTGGAGCCCAGCGCCTCATCGCCGCGGGCGTGGACCCAGTAGGTCCGGTAGATCTGCTCACCGTCCCGCAGGAAGACGTTGGTCCCGTGCCACTGATCGACGCCGAAGTCCTTGTCGAACTCATCGGTGATCTCGTACCAGGGGATGCGGTCCCAGCCCATGCGCTCCTTCAGGCCCTGGATCTCGGCCTGCGGCGCGCGCGAGGCGAAGGCGAGCGTCACGTCCCGCGCGTTCAGGTGGGCGGGGTGCGCCACCTGATCGGCCACGAAGGAGCAGCCGACGCACGCCCGGGCCGGATAGGAGCCCCCCTCCGCGTAGGTGGTGACCTCCGGTCCGTAGAAGGCGCGGTAGACGATCAGCTGGCGACGGCCCTCGAACAGGTCGGCCAGGCTCACTGGGCCGTCCGGGCCCTCGAAGCGGTAGGCCTTCTCCACGGCCATGCGGGGCATCCGCCGGCGCGCGGCGGCGAGCGCGTCCCGCGCGCGGGTGTGCTCCTTCTCCTTCACCAGCAGCTCCTGGTGCGCCGCCTCCCACTCCTGCTGGGAGACGACCGGGGTGTTGCGACTTGCGTGCTCATTCGGATTCCTCCTTCAGGTATTCGTCAACCGTGTCGAACAGGCGGCTCCAGCGCGCCCGCTGCACGTCCATCCATTCCGCGGCCTCATCGAGCGCCTGTGGGTCGAGTGAGAGCCGGTGGTTGCGTCCGTCGATCACTCGGACGATGACCCCGGACTCCTCGAGCACCTTCAGGTGCTTCGAGATGGCCGGCTTCGAGACCGGGTAGTCGCGGGTCGCCTCGGCGACCGTGGCCGTGCCGCCCGCGAGCCGCTCGACGATGCCGCGGCGGATCGGGTGGGCGAGGGCCTTGAACGGATCATTTACCATATGGTGAACAATAGCACCAGCGTGAGGCGCCGAGCCTCGCCGGAGGCGCGACCCGATGGACTGAGATGTGCCCGGAGCGGGCATAAAAGGCCCGTGGCGAGGGGCGCAGCCGAAGGAGGACCATGACCGCACGGGGCACGGACGCCCCGCCACAGCTCTACGTGCCGGACGGCTACGACGAGGCCCTCGACGCCTCCGGGCGGCCGCGCGGCGCGTACGGGGGAATGCTGGCGACGCTCGCCGAACAGGACCTCGAGGAGCTGGCGGCGCGGCTGCGCGCGCATTGCGCCGAGAACGACATCGACTTCCGCGTTCCCGGGGGCTCGCGCGAGTTCCACCTCGACGTGGTCCCCAGGATCGTCACCGCGGCCGAGTGGGCGGAGCTGGAGCGCGGCCTGCGGCAGCGCGCGCGGGCGCTGAACGCAGTTCGCCGCCGACGCCTACGGCGAGCAGCGTGCGGTCCGCGACGGCGTGGTGCCCGAGCGCCTGATCGCGACGTCCGAGAACTTCGAGCCGGACATGGTGGGGGTGGAGGTGCAGGGCCCGCACGCCTCCGTGATCGGGTTCGACGTCGTGCGCGGCGCCGACGGCCTCTTGCGGGTGCTCGAGGACAACGCGATGACGCCCTCGGGGATCGCCTACGCGATCGCCGCCCGCTCGGCGATCGACGCGATCGCGCCGCTGGGGCCGCCGGGGGAGCGCCGCGACGTCGCGGCCGGCGTGGAGCAGCTCGCCGCCGCGATCCGCGCCGCGGCTCCGCCGGGCGCCGGGGGCGAGCCCCGGGCGGCGCTGCTGAGCGACGGGCCGGAGAACAGCGCCTGGTGCGAGCACCGCGACCTGGCCGGGCGGCTGGACATCCCCCTGCTGACGCCGGAGCGCATCGAGCAGCGGGATGGCCGCCTCTGGGGCGCAGCCGAGGGGGAGGAGCCGCAACCGCTCGACGTCGTCTACCGGCGCACCGACGAGGGCGGCCTGCGCGGCCCGGGCGGGGAGCCGACCTGGGTCGCGGATGCGCTGCTCGAGCCTGTGCGCCGGGGGACGCTGGGGATGGTCAACGCGTTCGGCGGCTCGGTGGCCGACGACAAGCTGACCCACGTCTACGTCGAGGAGCTGATCCGCTACTACCTGGGCGAGGAGCCGGTCCTCCCCTCGGTGCCGGGCTTCGACCTCGGGATCGAGGAGCAGCGCGAGGAGGCGCTGGAGCGGATCGACGAGCTGGTGGTGAAGCCGCGCGCGGAGTCGGGAGGGGAGGGGGTCGTGATCGCCGAGCAGGAGGGGGAGAGCGCGACGGAGCGGCTCGCCGCCAGGGTGCGCTCCGACCCGGAGGCCTTCGTCGCGCAGGAGACCGTGCGTCTCTCGACCCACCCCACGGCCTGCGACGGTCGCCTCGAGCCCCGTCACGTGGACCTGCGCGCCTTCGCGATCGGCGACGAGATCGTCCCAGGAGGGCTGACGCGGGTCGCGCTCGGGGCGGGGGAGCTGATCGTCAACAGCTCCCAGGACGGCGGCGCCAAGGACACCTGGGTGCTGCGCTAGGCTCGCGCCGTGGCGACGGAGGAGAAGCGGGCCGAGCCGCAGGTCGGCACGGCGGGCTCGATGCACGGCGGCCGGCTCGTCGCCCGCGCGCTGCGCTCACGCGGAGTCAGCAGGCTGTTCACGCTCTCCGGAGGCCACCTCTTCTCGATCTACGACGGCTGCAAGGCCGAGGGCATCGAGGTCGTGGACTTCCGCCACGAGCAGGCGGCGGCGTTCGCCGCGATCGGCTGGGCCAAGGCGACTCGCGAGCCGGGCGTCTGCGCACTCACCGCGGGCGCCGGGGTCACCAACGGCGTCAGCGCGATCGCGACGGCGCAGGCCGACGGGGTGCCGCTGGTGACGCTCGGGGGGCGCGCTCCGGAGATGCGCTGGGGCAGCGGCTCGCTTCAGGAGATAGACCACCTGCCCTTCGTGACCCCGCTGGTCAAGTCCGCCGAGACGGTCAAGGAGACCGCCGCGATCCCCGCCGCCACCGCCGCCGCGATCGACCGTGCGATCGAGCCGCCGTTCGGCCCGACGTTCGTCGACTACCCGCTGGACGTCGTCTTCATGGAGGCCGAGGCGGAGGTCCCCGAGCCGGCGGCCGAGCCCGCGGCCCCCGCCGACGGCCTGGAGCGCGCCGCGGAGCTCCTGGCCGGGGCGGAGCGGCCGGTGATCATGGCCGGCTCCAACCTCTACTGGGCCCGCGCCGAGGCGGAGATGCGCGAGCTGGCCGAGGCCCTCGGGGCCCCGGTCTTCCTCAACGGGATGGGGCGCGGCTGCCTTCCTCCCGACCACGAGCTCTTCTTCTCCCGGGCCCGCGGCGCCGGGCTCGGCGGCTGCGACGTCGCGCTGGTGATCGGCGTCCCGCTCGACTTCCGCCTCGGCTTCGGGCAGGCGATCGCCGCCGACGCGAAGCTGATCACCCTCGACTTCGGGCCCAACCGGCTCGAGCGCAACCGCGCCCCCGACGTCGGCCTGGTCGGCGACGTCGGCGCGACGCTGACGGCGATGCGCGACGCGGCCGGCGGGGATCGCGCCCGCACCGCGAAGTGGGTCGCCGAGCTGCGCGACACCGAGACCGCCAAGCGCGCCGAGGAGGCCGACCAGCTCGCCGACGACCGCTCGCCCCTGCACCCGATGCGGGTCTACAGGGAGCTCGGCGAGTTCCTCGACCCCGACGCGATCGTGATCGGCGACGGCGGCGACTTCGTCAGCTTCGCCGGCCGCGTCTTCGAGACCTGGGAGCCCGGGCACCTGGATGGACCCCGGCCCCTACGGCTGCCTCGGCGCCGGGCCGGGCCAGGCGATCGGGGCCAAGCTCGCGCATCCCGAGCGCCAGGTCTGCCTGCTGCTCGGGCGACGGCGCCTTCGGATTCTCCGGGATGGAGTTCGACACCATGGCCCGCCACGGCCTGCCGATCGTCGGGGTCGTCGGCAACAACGGCATCTGGGCGCTGGAGCACCATCCGATGAAGTTCCTCTACGGCTACTCGCTCGCCGCCGAGCTCGAACCGGAGACCCGCTACGACGAGGTCGTCGCGGGCCTCGGCTGTCACGGCGAGCTCGTCCGCTCGCCCGGACGAGCTGCGGCCCGCGCTCGAGCGGGCGTTCGCGTCGGGCAAGCCGGCGCTGGTGAACGTCCTCACCGACCCCGAGGTCGTCTACCCGCGCCGCGCGAACCTGGCCTGAGCCGAACGCTCAGTC
Source organism: uncultured Solirubrobacterales bacterium (assembly GCA_963805235.1). Lineage (GTDB taxonomy): Bacteria > Actinomycetota > Thermoleophilia > Solirubrobacterales > 70-9 > DASSYK01. Next base: position 724,673 of record CAWDTF010000007.1, read on the forward strand.
GAAGAGGCCGCGGCGGATGCACGCGGCGACCGCCGCCGCCCTGTCGCTGACCTCGAGCTTGCCGAAGCTGCGGTGGAGGTGGGTCTTGACCGTGGCGACGCTGAGGTGGAGCCGGGATGCGATCTGCGGCGTCGAGCAGCCGTCGGCGACGAGCTTCAGGATCTCGATCTCGCGCGGGCTCAGCACGCCGCCGTTGACTGCCGCGCCCCCGGATCTCGCCGGCGAGGGCCGCTCGGACGTCGTCCGGCCACACCGTCCGCCCGGCGGCGATCTCCTCGATCGCGTCGCAGATCGCGGCCCCGTCGCTGCCCTTGGCGACGTATCCGCCCGCGCCGGCGGAAACGGCCTCGTAGACGACGTCGGAGTCGAGGTTGTCGGAGACCACCAGCGCCCGGGTCGGGATAGCTTCGGCGGCGAGCGAGCGGATCACGGTCAGGCCGTGAAGCCCCGCGATCCCGACATCTATCACCAGCACATCCGGACGGGTGGCCCTGGCCTCGCTCAGTGCGGCCTCGCCGTTCGCCGGCGTGCCGGCGACCGAGATGCCGGACCGCTTCGCGACGGCCAGCAGGAGGCCATCGAGGTATACGGGGTGGTCCTCGGCGATCAGGACCTTGATCGTGCTCAACGGCTCGGCGCCTTTCGTCGACCAGCCGACCGTAGCCCGTTTGTAGGTCGACGCGCAAGTGATTCGTCATCGAACGATTGTCGAGCGCCCGATGGATGCCCCCGAATCCTCAGTTCGACCGATCGGGCGATTGCGCAACGGCGTCATCCGGGTAAACCGTCCGCACTTAGCGGAAGAGATCCCCGGTCCCCCGGGGGTGGGGCAAAAGGTCTCGATCTCCGGCTTGCGCAAAACCCGGTAGTGCCCGGCTGTGTGGCCGGAGGAGTTTCAGGATGGGCGGTGTCTCGAGGCCCGCCAACGGAGGCGGCGGAGCCCGAGGAGCACGGCGCACGCGCGCCAGGTTGCCGTCGCGGCTGCGCGCGCCCTCCGCCTCGGCTTCCTCGCCGGCCTCGCCCTGATCGCCTGCGGCCTCGCCGGCCCCGGCACCGGGACGGCGCTGGCCGCCCCCTGCGACGAGCCGGTGCAGAACCCCGTCCTCTGCGAGAACACCAAGCCGGGCAACCCGGCGAGCGAGTGGGACGTCAGCGGCGCCGGCGACCCCGACATCCAGGGGTTCGCCACCGACATCAGCGTGGACCAGGGACAGACGGTCCGCTTCAAGGTCGACACCACCTACCGGCCTACCACCTCGACATCTACCGGATGGGCTACTACGCCGGCGCCGGCGCCCGCAAGGTGGCCACCGTCGGCGGCGTGCCACAGAACCAGGACCCCTGCCTCGACGACTCAACTACGGGGCTGACCGACTGCGGCAACTGGACGCAGTCCGCCTCCTGGGCCGTGCCGGCGGACGCGGTCTCGGGGATCTATTTCGCCAAGCTCGTCCGCGACGGCGGGGCCTCGGACGGAAGCCACATCTACTTCATCGTCCGCGACGACGATGGCGGCTCGGACCTGCTGTTCCAGACCCAGGACACCACCTGGCAGGCCTACAACGAGTACGGCGGTAGGAGCCTCTACCAGAGCAACACGGGCGGGCCCGGGACGAATCCGGCCCGGGCCTACAAGGTCAGCTACAACCGGCCCTTCACGACCCGCGGTCCCACGCCGGAGGACTCTCCGTTCAACGCCGAGTACCCGATGGTCCGCTGGCTGGAGCGAAACGGCTACGACGTCTCCTACTTCACGGGGGTGGATAGCGACCGGTTCGGGAGCGAGATCCTCGAGCACAAGGCCTTCCTCTCGGTGGGGCACGACGAGTACTGGTCCGGGACCCAGCGCAACAACGTCGAGGCCGCGCGCGACGCCGGCGTCGACCTCGCGTTCTTCAGCGGTAACGAGATCTTCTGGAAGACCCGCTGGGAGAGCAGCACAGCCGACGGCTCGAGCACCGACCATCGCACCCTGGTCTCCTATAAGGAGACGCACGCCGGCGCCAAGATCGATCCCGATCCGGCCTGGACCGGGACCTGGCGCGATGTTCGCCCGTTCAACCCCGAGGGCCCCAACCCCGAGAACGGGCTCACCGGCACGATGTTCAGGGTCAACTCCGGCACCTCCGCGATCGAGGTGCCGGCGGCCGACGGGAAGATGCGCCTCTGGCGCGACACCAGCATCGCCAACCTCGGCGCGGGGCAGACCGCAACGCTGGCCGGCGACACCCTCGGATACGAGTGGGACGAGGCGCCCCAGAACAGCGCCCGGCCGCCGGGGCTGATCCACAACTCCTCCACCACGCGCAGCGGGGTCGATGTGCTCCTGGACAACGGTTCCACCTTCGGCCCGGGGACCGCCACCCACCATCTGACCCTCTACCGCGACTCGAACGGCGCCGGGACGACTGACGACGCGCTGGTCTTCGGCGCCGGGACGATCCAGTGGTCCTGGGGGCTCGACGGCAATCACGATCGCGGCGGCTCGACCCCCGACCCGCGGATGCAGCAGGCGACCGTCAACCTGTTCGCCGACATGGGCGCCCAGCCCGAGTCGATCCAGGCCGGGCTGACGGCGGCCACCGCCTCGACCGACACGGAGGCCCCCAGCTCCCAGATCTCCTCGCCCCTGGCCGGCTCTGACGTTCAGAGCGGCGCGCCGATCACGATCAGCGGCACCGCCACGGACACCGAGGGAGAGTCCGGAGGCGGCCAGGTCGGCAGCGTTGAGGTCTCGACCGACAACGGCGCGACCTGGCACCCGGCGCAGGGGCGGGCGAACTGGACCTACTCGTGGACCCCGGGCGCCACAGGCAGCGCGACGATCAAGACGCGGGCGGCCGACGACAGCGGCAACCTCGAGACCCCCGGCGCCGGCGTCACCGTCAACGTCATCGCGCGCACCTGCCCCTGCTCGATCTGGGACGACTCCTTCACCGGCCCCCAGGAGAATGACCCGAACGCAGTCGAGCTCGGCGTCAAGTTCCGCTCCGACGAAGCCGGCTTCATCACCGGGCTCCGCTTCTACAAGACCGCGGGCAACGGCGGCACCCACGTCGGGTCGTCTCTGGACCGCCGCAGGCACCGAGCTGACCCGCCCGGCGGCGTCGTCTTCACCGCGGAGAGCGCAACCGGTTGGCAGGAGGTGAGCTTCGGGGCGCCGGTGGCGATCGACGCGGACACGACCTACGTCGCCTCCTACCACGCGCCCAAGGGCAACTACGCGGCCATCAACGGCTACTTCGCCGGCGGCGGTTTCGACAGCCCGCCGCTGCACGCCCTCGCCGACGGGCTGGACGGGCCAAACGGCGTCTACCGCTACGGCGCCGGAGGCGTATTGCCGACCGACACCTTCGGGTCGAGCAACTACCTGGTCGACGTCGTCTTCGAGAACACCGTCGGGCCGGACACGACGCCGCCGACGATCACCGCCCGCTCGCCCGCCAGCGACGCCAGCGGCGTCGCCACGGACGCCAACGTCACCGCCACCTTCAACGAGCCGATGGACCCGACCACGATCAACGGGACCAACTTCGAGCTGCGCGACTCCGCGAATGCGCTCGTCCCCGCCACCGTCACCTACAACGCCGCGCTGAGGAGGGCGATCCTCGACCCGAACAGCGCCCTCCAGAACTCGACCACCTACACGGCGACCGTGCAGGGCGGCCCCGGCGGCGTCGAGGACGACGCGACCCCGCCAACGCGCTCGCCGCGGACTCCTCCTGGTCGTTCACCACCTCGGCGCCCCCGCCGCCTCCGCCGGACGAGGGGCCCGGCGGCCCGATCCTGGTGATCTCCAACGCCGCGAACCCGTTCAGCCGCTACTTCGCCGAGATCCTGCGCGCCCAGGGCCTGAACGAGTTCACGGCCACCGACATCTCGAACGTCACCCCGGCGGTGCTGAACGCGCATGACGTCGCGATCCTCGGCGACGGCGCGCTCACCGCCGGCCAGGTGACCGACATCTCGAACTGGGTGCAGGCCGGCGGCAACCTGATCGCGAGCCGTCCCGACCCGCAGCTCGCGGGCCTGCTCGGGCTCACGTCGCGCCGGATCGACGCTGTCGAACCAGTATCTGCAGGTCAACACGGCCTCGGGACCGGGCGCCGGGATCGTCGGGGAGACGATCCAGTTCCACGGGACGGCCGACCGCTACACGCTGAACGGGGCGCAGGAGATCGCGACCCTCTACTCGGACGCCGACACCGCCACCGCCAACCCGGCGGTGACGCTGCGCAGCGTCGGCTCGAACGGCGGCAGCGCCGCCGCCTTCACCTACGACCTGGCCCGCTCGGTCGTCTACACGCGCCAGGGCAATCCGGCCTGGGCGGGTGACGAGCGCGACAGCGGGGTCGGCGGCGGCCAGCTGATCCGCTCCGACGACCAGTTCTACGGCGCCAAGGCCGGAGACGTCCAGCCCGACTGGGTGAACCTCGACAAGGTCGAGATCCCGCAGGCCGACGAGCAGCAGCACCTGCTCACCAACCTGATCGAGCAGATGAACCTGGACCGCAAGCCGCTGCCGCGGTTCTGGTTCCTGCCGCGGGACGAGAAGGCGGCCGTGGTGATGACCGGGGACGACCACGGCAACAACGGCACCACGGGTCAGTTCAACACCTTCCAGGCCCTGAACCCCGGCTGCTCGGTGGCCGACTGGGAGTGCGTGCGCTCGACCTCCTACATCTATCCCGGCACGCCGATCAGCGACGCCCAGGCGAACGCATTCGAGACCGCCGGCTTCGAGATCGCCCTCCACGTGAACACGAACTGCGGCAACTGGACCAGCCAGGCGCAGCTCGAGGGCTTCTACTCGAGCCAGCTCGCGGACTTCGCCTCCGGCTACCCGAGCCTGGACGCGCCGGTCACCAACCGCACGCACTGCATCGCCTGGAGCGACTGGGCGACGCAGCCGAAGGTGGAGCTGGCGAACGGCATCCGCCTCGACACCAACTACTACTACTGGCCGGACGGCTGGATCCAGAACCGCCCGGGGATGTTCACCGGGTCAGGGATGCCGCAGCGGTTCGCCGACCTCGACGGCTCGATGGTCGACGTCTACCAGGCGACGACGCAGATGACCGATGAGTCGGGCCAGTCATACCCGCTGCACGCGGACACGCTGCTCGACAACGCGATCGGCCCCGAGGGCTACTACGGCGTCTTCACGACCAACATGCACACCGACAGCTCCTCGCATCCGGGCGCGAACGCGATCATCGGCTCCGCGCTCTCGCGGGACGTGCCGGTCGTCTCCGCCCGCCAGATGCTCGAGTGGCTGGACGGACGCAACGGCTCGTCGTTCGAGAACGTCGAGTGGAACGGCAACGACCTCGGGTTCGAGATCGCCCCGTTCGCGGGCTCGAACGGCCTGCGGGCGATGGTGCCGACGAGCTCGGCCGTCGGCCAGCTCACCGGCATCACCCGCAACGGCTCACCGGTGACGACGACCAACCGGACCATCAAGGGCACCGAGTACGCGTTCATCGACGCCGCCGCCGGCAGCTACGTCGCCACCTACGACGTGGACGAGACCCCGCCGGCGATCTCGAACGTCGCGCACTCGGCCGCCGGTGACGGCACCGCCACGATCACGTGGGACACGAACGAGGCCTCGAACTCGCGCGTGGACTACGGGACAAGCGCCGGCGCCCTCAACCAGAGCGAGACCAGCCCCGGCCTCACCACCTCCCACAGCATCCAGCTCAGCGGCCTGGCGCCGAACACCACCTACTACTACCGGGTCAGCTCGGCCGACGCCGCGGCCAACTCCGCCACCGAGCCGAACCCTCCGGCCGCCCCGGCGAGCTTCACGACCCCCTCGGCCACCTTCACCGACACCACGGTCGCCGACTTCAGCGCCGGCAGCCCCGACGCGAACACCTACGTCTCCGAGACCGGCAACGGCGAGGTCATCCTGAAGCCGGCGGAGGGCCAGGAGTTCTCGGGAGGGCCGGGACTGCCGGCCGGGTGGACGGGTTGCTCCTGGCCTGACCCCTGCTCATCCCCGCCGGGTCCCGCCACGGTCTCCGGCGGCGCCCTCCACGTGAACGGCGGCATGGCCAACACGACCGCGACCTATCCGGCCGGCCGCTCTCTCGAGTTCGTCGCCACCTTCGGCGCCGCCCCGTTCCAGCACGTCGCGTTCACCGACAACTTCAACAGCACCTGGGCGATGTTCAGTACCCGCGGCTCGAGCGGCGGCCAGCTCTACGCCAGCACCAACCCCGGCAACCTGGACGTCCCGATCGGCGCTCCCGGCCAATACGTGGGCTCCCCGCACCTGTATCGGATCCAGTGGAACGCAGGCCAGGCCCAGTACTACGTCGACGGCAACCTGGTCCACACCGAGGCCTTCAACCCCGGCACCCCCAACCTCAACGTCGCGGCCAGCGACTTCAACGCCGGCGGCCCGGAGCTCTCGGTGGACTGGCTGCGCATCAGCCCCTACCCCTCCGCGGGCACGTTCACCTCCCGCGTCTTCGATGCCGGCCAGGCGGCCGACTGGGGCGCCTTGACCTGGCACGCGAACGCACCGCCGGGGACCGGCGTCGCGCTCAGCGTCCGCACGGGCAACACCCCGACGCCGGACGGGAGCTGGAGCGCCTTCACCCCGATCGCATCGAGCGGCGGCGACATCCCCGGCAACTCGCGCTACGTGCAGTACCGGGCCGAGCTGACCGGTGGCCCGGACGCGACGGTCGCCCTCCAGGACGTCTCGATCGGCTACAGCGTGGGCGAGGACACCACAGCGCCCACGATCACCGGCCGCAGCCCGGCGCCGGACGCCACCGGCGTCCCACGGAACACCAGCGTCGAGGTCCAGTTCAGCGAAGCGATGAACCCGGCGACGATCGACGGCGTCCACCGTTCGCCTGCGCAAGCAGGGGGCGGGCACCGACGTGCCGGCGACGGTGAGCTACGCGGGGAACACCGCGACGCTGAACCCGGACGCGGACCTCGACCCGAGCGCCGTCTACGACGTGACGGTCGTGGCGGGGCGAGCGGCGTCAAGGACGCGTCCGGCAACGCAGCTCGGCGGCGGACGACACCTGGAGCTTCACCACCGCGACGCCTCAGCTTCATCGACACCACGGTCGCCGACTTCAGCGCCGGCACCCCGGGCGCCGACACCTACGTCTCCGAGACCGACAACGGCGAGGTGATCCTGAAGCCGACCGAGGGCTCGGAGTTCTCGGGCAGCTCGATTCCCGCCGGCTGGTCGAGTTGCCCGTGGAGCGCTCCCGACCCGGAGAACTGCACGCCCGGGACCGGCGCCACCGTCTCCGGAGGCAGCCTCCACGCTGATGGCGCCTACGCCAGGACCACCGCCACCTACGGCTCGGGCCGCTCGCTCGAGTTCAGGGCCACCTTCAACCAGCAGAACAACCAGCACGTCGGCTTCGGGGTGGACCTCAACAACTCGCCGAACTGGGCCATCTTCAGCGTCAAGTTCGACGGCACCTTCAACGCTCGCACCAACAACGGCGGGGCCACGACCGAGACGCCGCTGCCGAGCAGCCTGGTCGGCTCTCCGCATCTCTACCGGATCGAGTGGGACGCGACCGCGCTCCGCTACTACGTGGACGGGGCCCTGGTCGCAACGCACTCAGCGGACTTCGGCGCCACCCAGATGCGACCGCTCGTCACCGACCTCACCGCCGGCGGCCCGGAGCTCACGGTCGACTGGCTGCGGATGAGCCCCTATCCGGGCTCGGGCACCTTCGACTCCCGCGTCTTCGACGCCGGCGCCGGCCAGGCGCGACTGGGGCGCCGCTCAGCTGGAACTCGGCGACGCCGTCGGGCACCGGCATCGCGATCAGCGTCCGCACCGGCAACACCCCGACCCCCGACGGCGAGCTGGAGCAGCCTTCACCCCGATCGCCTCCAGCGGCGGCGACATCCCCGGCAACTAGCCGCTACGTCCAGTACCGGGCCGCAGCTCACCAGCTCCGACACGGCGCTGACGCCGGTGCTGAGCGAGGTCTCGATCGGATACGCCCCGGGCGAGGACACCGACCGCGCCGACGATCACCGGGCGCACCCGTCACCGGACGCGACCGGCGGTCGCGCGTAGACACCGATGTCGAGGTGCAGTTCAGCGAGCCGATGAACCCGGCGACGATCAACGGCGTCCACCGTCCGCCTGCGCAAGCAGGGGTCCGGCACCGACGTCGCCGGCGACGGTGAGCTACGCGGGGAACACCGCGACGCTCGAACCCCGAACGCCGAGCCTCGACCCGAGCCCGACCTACACGGTGACGGTCGCCGGGACGGTGGCCGACCAGGCCGGCAACCGCTCGGCGCCGATGACACATGGAGCTTCACGACCAGCGCGCCCGCTCCAGACCCTGATCGACACCACGGTCGCCGACTTCGGCGCCGGCACCCCGGCGCGGACACCTACGTCTCCGAGACCGGCAACGGCGAGGTGATGCTGAAGCCGACCGAGGGCTCCGAGTTCGGAGGCAGCTCGCTGCCCGCCGGATGGGAGAGCTGCCCGTGGAGCACACCCGAGGGTTGCGCGCCCGGCACCGGCGGGACCGTCTCCGGCGGGAGCCTGCACCTCGACGAGGCGTACGCCAGGACCGCGGCGACCTACGGGGCGGGGCGGGCGATCGAGTTCAGGGCCACCTTCACCGGGCAGATCAGGCAGCACGTCGGCTTCGGGGTGGACCTGAACAACAACGCGAACTGGGCGATCTTCAGCGTCCCGAACGACGGCCTCTTCCGCGCCCGGACCAGCGGCCCGGCCACCGCGGAGACGCTGCTGCCGGCCTCCCTGCTCGGCTCGCCCCACACCTACCGGATCGAGTGGGACGCGGCCGAGGTTCGCTACTACGTGGACGGGGGGCTGGTGGCGACGCACGCCGCGAGCTTCGGGGCCACGCAGATGCGCCCGATCGCGAGCGATCTAAACGCCGCCGGCCCGGAGCTGAGTGTCGACTGGCTGCGCATGAGCCCCTACCCCGGCTCCGGGACCTTCACCTCGCGCGTCTTCGACGGCGGTCCGGCCGTCGACTGGGGGGCGCTCGACTGGACCGCGGCGACCCCGCCCGGGACCGGCGTCGCGCTCAGCGTCCGCACCGGCGACACGCCGACGCCCGACGGAAGCTGGAGCGCCTTCACCCCGGTCGCGGCCAGCGGCGGCGACATCCCGGGGACCTCCCGCTACGTGCAGTACCAGGCGGTGCTCAGTAGCGAGCAACCCGGCGCTCACGCCGGCCCTGAGCGAGGTCTCGATCGGTTACGTCTCAGCCCCCGACTCGACCCCGCCCACGATCATCGGGCGCGACCCGGCGCCGGGCGCCACCGGCGTCGGAGTCGGCGCGAACGTCGGGGTCCAGTTCAGCGAGCCGATGAACCCGGCGACGATCAACGGCTCCAGCGTGCGCTGCGCAAGCAGGGAGCGGGCGTTGACGTGCCGGCGACCGTCAGCTACGCGGGAGACACCGCGACGCTGAACCCCGACGCGGATCTCGACTTCAACTCGGTCTACACCGTCACGGTGGCCGGGACGGTGGCGGACCCGGCCGGCAACCAGCTCGGCGCCGACGACACCTGGACCTTCACCACGACGCCGCCCGGCTTCGGCTTCACCGACACGACACGGAGCGACTTCGGCGCCGGCACCCTCGACGCCAACACCTACATCTCCCAGACCGACAACGGCGAGGTGATCCTGAAGCCGGCCGAGGGCCAGGAGTTCTCGGGCGGGCCGGGGCTCCCGGCCGGGTGGTCGAGCACTCCCTGGACCGGGCGGCACCTCGACCGTCTCCGGTGGCGCGCTGCGGGTGGAGGGCGCCCTGGCCAGCACGGACGCGAGCTACGGCCCGGGCCGCTCGCTCGAGTTCGTGGCGACGTTCGGCGCCGGAGACGTTCCAGCACGCGGGCTTCGCGGACAGCTCCTCATTCAACGCCTTCGGGCGATGTTCAGCACCAACAACGAGCACCAGCCAGCTGCAGGCCCGCACGAGCTTCGGCGGCAACGTGAACATCGGCCTCCCGGGCCAGTACGTCGGGACCCCCCACCTCTATCGGATCGAATGGGACGCGGCCCAGGTCCGCTTCTTCGTCGACGGCGCCACGGTCCCGGTCTCCACCCACAACGGGACCTTCGGCCCCGCCCTGCGCCCGATCGCCAGCGATTTCGCCAACAGCGCCGTGCCCCTCTCGGTCGATTGGATGCGGATGAGCCCGTACCCGGCCTCGGGCACCTTCGAGTCGCGGGTATTCGACGCCGGTCCCGGCCAGAGCGTCAACTGGGGGGCGCTCACCTGGGACGCCACGACGCCCCTGGGCACCGGCGGTCGCGCTCAGCGTCCGCACCGGCGACACGCCCACGCCCGACGGGAGCTGGAGCGCCTTCACCCCGGTCGCGGCCAGCGGCGGCGACATCCCGGGGACCTCCCGCTACGTGCAGTACCGCGCGGTGCTCACCAGCAGCGACCCGGCACCTGACGCCCGATCCTGAGCGGAGGTCACGATCAGCGGCCTCGGGGACACCGCCCCCGGTCGCCGTCGACGACGCCGCCACCGTCGCCGAGGACTCGGGCGCGAACACGATCAACGTGCTCGCCAACGACACCGACGTCGACGGCGGCCCGAAGACGATCACCTCGGCGACCCAGCCCGCCAACGGCACGTCGTCGTCGCCGGCGACGGCCAGTCGCTCACCTACGAGCCCGACCCGAACTACTGCAACGAGGGCGGCCCCGACCGACGACTTCACCTACACCCTGAACGGCGGCTCGACCGCGACCGTCGCGGTCACGGTCAACTGCGCCGGCGATGACCCGGTCGCCGTCGACGACGCCGCCACCGTCGCCGAGGACTCCGGCGCGAACCCGATCGACGTGCTCGCCAACGACACCGACGTCGACGGCGGCCCGAAGACGATCGCCTCGGCGACCCAGCCCGCCAACGGCACCGTCGTCGGTCGCCGGCGACGGCCAGTCGCTCACCTACGAGCCCGACCCGAACTACTGCAACGAGGGCGGCCCCGACCGACAACTTCACCTACACCCTGAACGGCGGCTCGACCGCGACCGTCGCGGTCACGGTCAACTGCGCCGGCGATGACCCGGTCGCCGTCGACGACGCCGCCACCGTCGCCGAGGACTCCGGCGCGACCGCGATCGACGTGCTCGCCAACGACACCGACGTCGACGGCGGCCCGAAGACGATCGCCGCGGCGACCCAGCCCGCCAACGGCACGGTCGTCGGTCGCCGGCGACGGCCAGTCGCTCACCTACCAGCCCGACCCGAACTACTGCAACGAGGGCGGCCCCGACCGACGACTTCACCTACACCCTGAACGGCGGCTCGACCGCGACCGTCTCGGTGACGGTGACCTGCGCCGGCGATGACCCGGTCGCCGTCGACGACGCCGCCACCGTCGCCGAGGACTCCGGCGCGAGCCGATCGACGTGCTCGCCAACGACACCGACGTCGACGGCGGCCCGAAGACGATCGCCGTCGGCGACCCAGCCCGACCAACGGCACGGTCGTCGGTCGCCGGCGACGGCCAGCGCTCACCTACGAGCCCGACCCGAACTACTGCAACGAGGGCGGCCCCACCGACGACTTCACCTACACCCTCAACGGCGGCTCGACCGCGACCGTCGCGGTCACGGTCACCTGCGTCGACGATGACCCGGTCGCGGTCGACGACGCCGCCACGGTCGCCGAGGACTCCGGCGCGAACCACGATCGACGTGCTCGCCAACGACACCGACGTCGACGGCGGCCCGAAGACGATCGCCTCGGCCACCCAGCCCGCCAACGGCACGGTCGTCGGTCGCCGGCGACGGCCAGTCGCTCACCTACCAGCCCGACCCGAACTACTGCAACGAGGCGCGGCCCCGACCGACGACTTCACCTACACCCTGAACGGCGGCTCGACCGCGACCGTCTCGGTCACGGTCACCTGCGCCGACGATGACCCGGTCGCGGTCGACGACGCCGCCACCGTCGCCGAGGACTCCGGCGCGACCGCGATCGACGTGCTCGCCAACGACACCGACGTCGACGGCGGCCCGAAGACGATCGCCGTCGGCCACCCAGCCCGCCAACGGCACGGTCGTGGTCACCGGCGACGGCCAGTCGCTCACCTACCAGCCCGACCCGAACTACTGCAACGACGGCGCGGCCCCGACCGACGACTTCACCTACACCCTGAACGGCGGCTCGACCGCGACCGTCGCGGTCACGGTCACCTGCGTCGACGACGACCCGGTCGCCGTCGACGACGCCGCCACCGTCGCCGAGGACTCCGGCGGCGACCGCGATCGACGTGCTCGCCAACGACACCGACGTCGACGGCGGCCCGAAGACGATCGCCTCGGCGACCCAGCCCGCCAACGGCACGGTCGTCGGTCACCGGCGGCGGCCAGTCGCTCACCTACCAGCCCGACCCGAACTACTGCAACGACGGCGCGGCCCCGACCGACGACTTCACCTACACCCTGAACGGCGGCTCGACCGCGACCGTCTCGGTCACGGTCACCTGCGTCGACGACGACCCGGTCGCCGTCGACGACGCCGCGACCGTCGCCGAGGACTCCGGCGCGACCGCGATCGACGTGCTCGCCAACGACACCGACGTCGACGGCGGCCCGAAGACGATCGCCTCGGCGACCCAGCCCGCCAACGGCACCGTCGTCGATCACCGGCGGCGGCCAGTCGGCTCACCTACCAGCCCGACCCGAACTACTGCAACGAGCGGCGGCCCCGACCGACGACTTCACCTACACCCTGAACGGCGGCTCGACCGCGACCGTCGCGGTCACGGTCACCTGCGCCGACGACGACCCGGTCGCGGTCGACGACGCCGCGACCGTCGCCGAGGACTCCGGCGCGAACGCGATCGACGTGCTCGCCAACGACACCGACGTCGACGGCGGCCCGAAGACGATCGCCTCGGCGACCCAGCCCGCCAACGGCACGGTCGTCGATCACCGGCGACGGCCAGTCGCTCACCTACCAGCCCGACCCGAACTACTGCAACGACGGGCGGCCCCGACCGACACTTCACCTACACCCTGAACGGCGGCTCGACCGCGACCGTCGCGGTCACGGTGACCTGCGTCGACGACGACCCGGTCGCCGTCGACGACGCCGCCACCGTCGCCGAGGACTCCGGCGCGAACCGCGATCGACGTGCTCGCCAACGACACCGACGTCGACGGCGGCCCGAAGACGATCGCCTCGGCCACCCAGCCCGCCAACGGCACCGTCGTGGTCACCGGCGACGGCCAGTCGCTCACCTACGAGCCCGACCCGAACTACTGCAACGACGGCGGCCCGACCGACGACTTCACCTACACCCTGAACGGCGGCTCGACCGCGACCGTCTCGGTCACGGTCACCTGCGTCGACGACGACCCGGTCGCGGTCGACGACGCCGCGACCGTCGCCGAGGACTCCGGCGCGACCGCGATCGACGTGCTCGCCAACGACACCGACGTCGACGGCGGCCCGAAGACGATCGCCTCGGCCACCCAGCCCGCCAACGGCACGGTCGTCGATCACCGGCGACGGCCAGTCGCTCACCTACCAGCCCGACCCGAACTACTGCAACGACGGCGGCCCGACCGACGACTTCACCTACACCCTGAACGGCGGCTCGACCGCGACCGTCGCGGTCACGGTCACCTGCGTCGACGATGACCCGGTCGCCGTCGACGACGCCGCCACCGTCGCCGAGGACTCCGGCGCGACCACGATCGACGTGCTCGCCAACGACACCGACGTCGACGGCGGCCCGAAGACGATCGCCTCGGCGACCCAGCCCGCCAACGGCACGGTCGTCGATCACCGGCGACGGCCAGCGCTCACCTACCAGCCCGACCCGAACTACTGCAACGAGGGCGGCCCCGACCGACGACTTCACCTACACCCTGAACGGCGGCTCGACCGCGACGGTCGCGGTGACGGTCACCTGCGTCGACGACGACCCGGTCGCGGTCGACGACGCCGCGACCGTCGCCGAGGACTCCGGCGCGACCGCGATCGACGTGCTCGCCAACGACACCGACGTCGACGGCGGCCCGAAGACGATCGACCTCGGTGACCCAGCCCGCCAACGGCACCGTGGTGATCACCGGCGGCGGCACCGGCGCTCACCTACCAGCCCGACGCGAACTACTGCAACGACCGGCGGCCCGACCGACGACTTCACCTACACCCTCAACGGCGGCTCCACCGCGACCGTCTCGGTGACGGTCACCTGCGTCGACGACGACCCGGTCGCGGTCGACGACACCGCGACGGTCGCCGAGGACTCCGGCGCGACCGCGATCGACGTGCTCGCCAACGACACCGACGTCGACGGCGGCCCGAAGACGATCACCGTCGGCGACCCAGCCCGCCAACGGCACGGTGGTGATCACCGGCGGCGGCACCGGGCTCACCTACCAGCCCGACGCCGAACTACTGCAACGAGCCGGCAGCCCGACCGACACCTTCACCTACACCCTGAACGGCGGCTCGCACGGCGACGGTGGCGGTGACCGTCACCTGCGTCGACGACCCCCCGGTCGCGGTCGACGACACGCGCGACGGTGGCCGAGGACTCCGGCGCGACCGCGATCGACGTGCTCGCCAACGACACCGACGTCGACGGCGGCCCGAAGACGATCGCCTCGGTCACCCAGCCGGCCAACGGCACCGTGGTGATCACCGGCGGCGGCACCGGGCTGACCTACCAGCCCGAACGCCAACTACTGCAACGCCGCCGGCACCCGACCGACAACTTCACCTACACCCTGAACGGCGGCTCGACCGCGACCGTCGCGGTGACCGTGACCTGCGTCGACGACGCCCCGGTCGCGGTCAACGACACCGCCGACGGTCGCCGAGGACTCCGGCGCCAACGCGATCGACGTGCTCGCCAACGACACCGACGTCGACGGCGGCCCGAAGACGATCCCTCGGTGACCCAGCCGGCCAACGGCACCGTGGTGATCACCGGCGGCGGCACCGGGCTCACCTACCAGCCCGAACGCGAACTACTGCAACAGCGGCAGCCCGACCGACACCTTCACCTACACGCTGAACGGCGGCTCCACCGCGACGGTGGCGGTGACCGTGAGCTGCGCGATCCAGGGCACATCCGGCAACGACGTGATCACGGGCACTCCCGGCGACGACGTGATCAACGCCGGCGCCGGCAACGACATCGTGAACGGCGGCGGCGGCAACGACGTGATCATGGCGGGCCCGGCGAGGACACCTGAACGGCGGGGCCGGCAACGACACCTGAACGGCGGGGACGGCAACGACACCCTGAGCGGCGGGGACGGCAACGACACCCTGAACGGCGGGGCCGGCAACGACACCCTGAACGGCGGGGCCGGGAACGACACCCTGAACGGCGGGGCCGGCAACGACACCCTGAACGGCGGGCCGGCAACGACATCCTGAACGGCGGGGACGGCAACGACATCCTGAACGGCGGGGCACGGCAACGACATCCTGAGCGGCGAGGCCGGCAACGACATCCTGAACGGCGGGGCCGGCAACGACACGCTGAGCGGCGGGGCCGGCAACGACACCCTCAACGGCGGCCCCGGCAACGACAAGCTGAACGGCGGCGGCGGCAACGACATCCTGAACCCAACAGCGCGCCAGTGGGCTCGACGAGCGCGCGAGCCGGCGGGACGCGCGACAACGCCCTGAGCGGCGGGCCCGGCAACGACAAGCTCAGGGGCGGGCCTGGCGACGACACCCTGAGCGGCGGGCCCGGCAACGACAAGCTTTGGGGCGAAGGGGGCAAGGACGTCCTGATCGGGGGCCAGGGCAAGGACAAGCTGGTCGGCGGCCCCGGCAGGGACAGGCAGAAGCAATAGCCCGGGGCAGCGGCCGGTTGACCGGGCGGCCCGCGCCTGATTGGATCGACGGCGATGGCCGCGAAACCGCACTTCAGCAGCGAGCAGGCACGCGAGGTCGGCGAGCAGATCGGCATCGACTGGGAGACGGCGCCGTTCGACGTCGAGCAGTTCCGCGCCGGCATGGACATCGAGCTCGAGCACGGCACCCAGGACCCGGCGACGAACGTGACCGAGGACGACCCGATCGTCACCGGCAAGATCGCGCTCGCCCACCTGAACGAGTTCCCCGACTACTACACGCGCCTGGAGAAGATGGAGGCCGAGGCCGAGGGCCGCTGAGATGAGCCTGGCGGGGCCGGCGGCGTGAGGCGGCGGCGGCTGGGCGACAGCGGCATCGAGGTCTCCGAGATCTCGCTCGGCTCCTGGCTGACCTACGAGGGCGGGATCGAGCGCGACCAGACGGAGGCCTGCACGCGCCGGGCCTTCGATCTCGGCATCAACCTCTTCGACACGTCGAACATCTACGGGGTCGGGGCGGCGGAGGAGGCGTGGGGGGAGATCCTCTCCGGCTACGACCGCGACTCCTACGTGCTCGCGACGAAGGTCTTCTTCCCGATGTCGGACACGGACTCGGGGCTCTCCGCCGAGCAGATCCGCAAGCAGCTCGATGCCTCGCTGAAGCGGCTGCGGACCGACTACGTGGACCTCTACCAGTGCCACCGCGCGGACCCCGACACCCCGATCGAGGAGACGATGGAGGCGCTGACGGAGGCCGTCGCGTCGGGCAAGGTGCGGCAGATCGGGTTCAGCGAGTGGACTCCGGAGCAGGTCCGCGCGGGCCTCGAGGTGCCGGGCACCGCCAAGTTCGTCTCCTCCCAGCCGCAGTACAACATGATCTGGCGGGCCCCCGAGGCCGAGCTGTTCCCGCTCTGCGCGGAGCACGGCATCTCCAACATCGTCTGGTCGCCCCTGGCGCAGGGCGTGCTGTCCGGCAAGTATCTGCCGGGCGAGCAGCCGCCTGCCGACTCCCGCGCCGCCTCCGACCGGATGGGCTTCACGATCGAGCGCTACCTGCGCGACGACGTGCTCGATGCCGTCCAGCGCCTCGTCCCGGTCGCCGAGGGCGCCGGCCTGACGATGGCCCAGATGGCCCTCGCCTGGGTGCTGCGCCGCGACGAGGTGGCCTCCGCGATCGTGGGGGCCTCCCGGCCCGAGCAGCTCGAGCAGAACGTCACCGCGTCGGGCCTCACCCTCTCACGCGACGTCCTCGATGCCGTGGACGCGGCCCTCGGCGATGTCGTCGTCGACGAGCCGCGGCTCGCCGGCTTCGCCCGCGAGGGCGTCAGGCACCGGTAGCCGGCCGCGCGCCAGGGCCACGCCGGGCGGGCACTCGTGCCCATCGGGGTGCGGCGTGCCGCCGCGCCGGGCGCGCCCTGCTACCGTCCTTCGCGTCGGATCGCCGCCGCCACGCGGAATCGCGGTCCGAGAGGTTCCGTTTCTCCCTGCGCTTCTGATGAGCTCTCGGGGCCGCTGGATCTCCCCGAATCACTCATAAGGAGCTGAATAAGTGTCATCGAAGTCTTTCGCCGACCTCGGCGTGTCGCGTCCCGTCGTGGACGCGCTCTCCGAGCGCGGCTTCACTGAGCCGTTCGCCGTGCAGAGCCTCTGCATCGCCGACGTGCTCGCCGGGCACGACGTGCTCGTGCAGTCCCCGACCGGTTCCGGCAAGACGCTCGCCTTCGGCGTGCCGATCGTCGACCGCGTCAGCGCCGAGGCGCGCCGCCCCGCGGCGCTCGTCCTCGCGCCCACCCGCGAGCTCGCCGAGCAGATCGTCGAGGAGACGCGCTCGATCGCGCACTCGCGGGCCCTCAAGATCGCCCCGGTCTTCGGCGGCGTCGGCATCCCGCAGCAGGCCCGCAAGGCCGCCGCCGCCCACATCGTGGTCGCGACGCCCGGCCGCCTCGAGGACCTGATCCAGCGCAAGCTGCTCAGCCTCGACCACGTCCGCACCCTGGTGCTGGACGAGGCCGACCGCATGCTCGACATGGGCTTCAAGCCCGCCGTGGACCGGATCGTCGAGCTGATCCCGAAGCAGGGGCGCCAGACGCTCTTCTTCTCGGCCACGCTCGAGGGCGCGGCCGGCAAGCTCGCCGCCGCCTACACGCGCAGCCCGCGCCGCCACGTGCACGCTCCCGCCGCGGAGAACCGCAGCGAGGTCGAGCACCGCTTCCATCACCTCGTCCACGAGGCGAAGCTGGACGCGCTGGTCGGCGAGCTGCGCGACTCGGAGCGGGGCAGGACCCTGGTCTTCGTGCGCACCAAGCGCGGGGCCGACCGCCTCGTCAAGAAGCTCAGCCGCCACAAGCTGGAGGCGCTGGCGATGCACGGCAACAAGTCCCAAAGCCAGCGTCGCCGCGCCCTGGCGAGCTTCGAGGACGGCAACTGCGACACCCTCGTCGCGACGGACGTCGCCGCCCGCGGCATCGACGTGGCCGAGATCACCCACGTGATCAACTTCGACGCCCCCGAGGACCGCGACACCTACGTGCACCGCACGGGCCGGACCGGCCGCGCGGGCGCCTCCGGGGTCGCCGCCAGCTTCGTGCTGCCCGACCAGCGCCGGGAGATGGCCGAGATCGCCCGCGATCTCGGCCTGCACCGCGAGTTCGGCGTCGAGCCCGGCAACCGCCGGCACCGCGCTGCGAGCGGCGGCCAGGGCCGCCGAGGCGGCAGGCCGCGCAACGGCCGGCGCCGCAGGAGCTAGAGGGCCCCGAAGCCGCCGGGTCGGTACCCTGTGAGGGGAATCGCTTGGCGGCTTCACCCTCAGTCCCTCGCGCACGACCTTGTACAGAGGGGGATCAGACAGAAAGGTGGAGCCAGCTTGACCGAGCAGACGATCAGCACCGAGGCTTGGACCTGTCACCGCTGTGACATGACCATCCGCTGGATGCCCGACGCCGAAGCGCCCGCGATGCCCAGCTCGTGGGTCGAGGAGGACGGCGGGCTCTACTGCCTCGCCTGCCGGCGCGAGCGCGCCGCGGAGGCCGGAGTCGCACATCTGCCCGCCGACGCGCCGGCGCAGGAGCGCCAGCAGCTCAGCTCGTGGGCCCGTCTCGAGTTCGAGATCAAGCGCGACCCCACCCGCCCGGACAACCAGATCGCGAAGGCCTGCCGCACCTCGACTCCCGCGGTGCGCAAGGCCCGCAGCCGCCTCGGCGTCCCGCCGGCGGCGAAGTTCAGCGCCTAGGGCGCGAGCCCACAGCGCGGCGTCATGTCCTGGCGGCCTGCCGGACGCGCCGCGCGGCCTTCATCCTGGCGACCTGCTCCAGCTCGAGCTTGCGCAGGCGCACGGCGCCCGGAGTGACCTCGACGCACTCGTCGGCGCGCAGGAACTCCAGCGCCTCCTCGAGCGAGAGGCGCTTCGCCGGCACCAGCTTCACGGTCTGGTCGGCGGCGGCGGCGCGGATGTTGGTCTGCTGCTTCTCCTTGATCGCGTTGACGTCGATGTCCTCTGAGCGGGCGTTCTCGCCGACGATCATGCCCTCGTAGACCTCCTCGCCGGGACCGACGAAGAGCGCACCGCGCTCCTGAAGCGAGAAGAGGGCGAAGGAGGCGGTCCTGCCGCGCCTGTCGGCGACGAGGGAGCCGGTCGGGCGGGTGCGCAGCTCGCCCGCCCAGGGCTCCCAGCGGTCGAAGACGTGGTGCATGAGGCCGGTGCCCCGCGTCTCGGTCAGGAACTCGGTGCGGAAGCCGATCAGCGCGCGGGCCGGCACCAGGTACTCCAGCCGCACCCACCCGGTCGAGTGGTTGACCATCTGCTCCATCCGGCCCTTGCGCACGGCGAGCGCCTGGGTCACCACCCCGACGTAGTCCTCGGGCACGTCGATCGCGAGCCGCTCGACGGGCTCGCAGAGCCGCCCGTCGATCTCGCGGGTGATGACCTGCGGCTGGCCCGCCGTCAGCTCGAAGCCCTCGCGCCGCATCATCTCCAGCAGGACGACGAGCTGGAGCTCGCCGCGGCCCTCGACCTCCCAGGCGTCGGGGCGATCGGTCTCGCGGACCCGGATCGAGACGTTGCCGACCAGCTCCTGGCCGAGCCGGTCGTGGATCTGGCGCGCCGTGAGCCTGTCGCCCTCCTGCCCCGCGGTGGGGGCGGTGTTGATGCCGACCGTGATCGAGAGCGAGGGCTCGTCCACCGAGATCACGGGCAGGGGACGGGGGTCCTCCGGGTCGGCGAGGGTCTCGCCGATCGTGACCTCGGGGATCCCCGCGACCGCGATGATCTCGCCCGGCCCCGCCTCGGCGGCCTCGACCCGCTCGAGGGCCTCGGTCACGTAGAGCTCGCTGACGGCCGCGCTCTCGATCTCGCCGTTCGCGCGGCACCATGCGATCCGCTGGCCGGAGCGGATCGTCCCGTTGCGGACGCGGCAGAGCGCGAGGCGGCCGACGTAGGGGGATGCGTCGAGGTTGGTGACGTGGGCCTGGAGCGGCGCGCCCTCCTCGTAGTCGGGGGCGGGGATCCGCTCGACGATCAGGTCCATCAGCGGGCGCAGGTCGCTGCCCTCGTCGCCCTCGGTCAGGGAGGCCCAGCCCGCGCGGGCATTGGTGTAGACGATCGGGAAGTCGATCTGGGACTCGTCGGCGTCCAGGTCGAGGAAGAGCTCGTAGACCTCGTCCAGGACCTCGCCGATGCGGGCGTCGGGGCGGTCCACCTTGTTGACGACGAGGATCACCGGCAGCCGCGCCTCCAGCGCCTTGCGCAGCACGAAGCGGGTCTGGGGGAGGGGGCCCTCGGAGGCGTCCACCAGCAGCAGCACGCCGTCGACCATCGTCAGCCCGCGCTCGACCTCGCCGCCGAAGTCCGCGTGGCCGGGCGTGTCGATGATGTTGAGCTTCACGTCGCCGTAGCGCACCGCCGTGTTCTTGGCGAGGATCGTGATGCCCTTCTCGCGCTCGAGGTCCATCGAGTCCATCACGCGCTCGGCCACGTCCTGGCCGGAGCGGAAGGCGCCGGACTGCCACAGCATCGCGTCCACCAGCGTCGTCTTGCCGTGGTCGACGTGGGCGACGATGGCGATGTTTCGGAGGTCTTCTCTGCGCGTCGCGGCCATGAGGAGGGAAGAGGGTAGGGAGTGGGTGTGGTCGTTCGCGCTAAAGAGAAGGGCCCCCTTGCGGGGGCCCTTCCGTACAGCGGTTCTGCGAAGTCCGTCTTAGAGGGCCTTCACGCCCGCGGCCGCCGGGCCCTTGGGGCCCTGCTCGGTCTCGTACTCGACCTTGGCGTTCTCGGCGAGGGTCTTGAAGCCCTCACCCTCGATCGAGCTGTGATGGACGAAGACGTCGGCGGAGCCGTCGTCGGGCGTGATGAATCCGTAGCCCTTCTCGTCGCTGAACCACTTCACGGTTCCGGTAGGCATATCGCTACCTCCATGCTTATGTGCACTGCGAACGCGGAGGATTGCGAGATGCAACTACCTGCGGGCGCTGAACACAACTTGTGCCGGTATTCGGCCTTACGCCTGAGGACGGTAGCAGGCTCGGGGCGCCGTGGGGCGGCTCAGCAGACGTGAACGGGAGCGGCCGAGCGCAGGACCTCGAACGCGGTCCCCGGGATCGACTTGAGCTGGTCCAGGTCCTCGTCGTCCCAGCGGCGGTCCGAGGTGCCCGAGATGAACCAGTTCGAGCCGTTGTCGGCCACGATCATCCCGTAGCGCTTGAGCGCGACCGCGACCACCCTCGCCGCGCCGCCGAGCTCTGAGATGTCGTAGCCGGCGCTCAGGCGCAGGCGAGTGCCCATCGCAGGCGCGCTCGGGTCGGACGTGTCGCCGGCGCAGTGCGTGGCGGGCCGCACCCATGCGTCGCGGGTGGAGGAGAACGTGACCCGGACCGCGTGGTCGATCGAGCCGCGCCGAGCCTCGTCGTAGCGCACCAGCCCGGGGAAGATCGGCAGGCCCGCCGCGTCGGCCGAGGTCCAGCCGTCGGGGCGCAGGGCGGCCGAGCGCAGGTTCCAGATCGCGGCGGAGTCGGCCTCCCAGTGGGGCGGCTTGGGGCGCTTGCGCGCGAAGGCGCGGTAGAGCTCCTGCAGGCGGCAGCGCCGGCGGTCGACGCTGAGCACGTGCCGGTCGCCATCCGAGCGCTGACCGCCCTCGACCAGCGCCTTCAGCGGGACGCGGTAGGGGCCGCGGTCGGACTCGTCGCCGTAGGCGGTGAAGCGCACCCGCGTGCGCTTCTGGCGCTTGCCGGTGACCGCGTACGGGAAGCCGTAGGCGCGCGGGGAGCCGAAGTCCGGGTGCAGCGTGTCGCCGCCGTGGGCGGCGATGTGGGCGATCACGGCGGCGGAGTCAGGGGCGAGCGGCGCCTGGGAGACGTCCTGGTTCCAGGCTGTCTGGTCGGCGGCGGAGGGGGCGTTCGGCGCCGCGCTCGGAGGCCGGGAACACGGGGCAGCCGAGCGCGGGGTAGGGGCCTCGCGGCATCTTCCGCGGCTTCTTCTTCGCGCCGGCGATCGCGCCGAAGGCGATCACGCCCGCGAGGGCTGCGAGCGCCGCGAACATCACGGCCCGTGTGAGCTTCCCGGTCCCCGCCATGGGCTCTCAGGGTACGCGCAGCGCCCGAAACGGCGACGGCGCCGGCCCGCCGCTGGGGGCGGGGCCGGCGCCGTCGTTCCGGGCCGGGGCAGTGGAGGTTCAACCGCGCCTGGCGGTGAACTCCGTGGTCCCGTAGCACATGTAGATCCGCGGCCAGTAGAGGTCGGGGATCAGGTAGCTGAAGCTCATCTTCAGCTCGCCCGTCACCCGCGTCTTGCCGGCCTTGCGGAGCGTCGTCGTGTAGTGCTTGGTCACGTCCATGCCCCAGGCAAGCGCCGAGGGCTGCTTGACCTCGCCCTCGGTCGTGCCGAGCTTGGTGCCGGCCGGAGGCGCGTAGGTCTCGACGCCGCCCTTCGGGGTCGAGGACTGGGCCGAGATGCACGAGACGAAGATGCCCGAGCTCAGGTCCTTGACCTTCCCGCCCTTCGCCAGCTTGAACGTGATGTTCGCGCCGCCGGTGGTCTTGCCGGCGTAGTTGCCGGTGGATGCCTGCTTCTTCTTCGCCGCCGCGGGCGCGGCCGCGAAGAGCATGGTCGCCGCTGCGAGGACCGCGGCCGTCTTGATCGTGCGCTTCATCGTGTGATCTCCTCGTGTGTCGTGGCCGCGGCTCAGCCGGCCGCGATCTCGTGGTTTGCCCGGAAGAGGCCGTCGGGGTCGTAGGCCGCGCGCACCCGCTGCAGGCGGGCCAGCGTCTGCTCGTCGTAGAGCTCGGCCATCTCGACCTTCTCCTCGGAGAAGTTCGAGTAGCGGCCGACGCCGGCGCCGCTGATGGCGTCGTCCACCAGCGCCAGGTGCGCCTCGAGCGGCCCCACCATCTCCGGCGCCATCACCATCCCGAAGGCGAAGCTGAGGAGCTCGCCGTCGAGCTTGGAGACAGCGCCGCCGCCGCGCGGGGCCCGAGCGAGGGCGCCGCCGGTGTGGCGCAGCTCGAAGCCCATCAGCGGCGAGCCCGAGCCGGGGCCGGTCAGCGCGACCAGCTCGTCGATCTTGCCCGGGTCCAGCCGACGCAGCAGGCGGCTCGCCCCGGACATCCCGGGCACCGGGTCCGGCGGGTCCATGTGCAGGTGCACGAGAGAGTCCGCGGGGACCGTTCCCCAGGTGTCCAACTCGGGGCCGAGGCCGCGCAGCGGCGCGAGCAGCTCCGCGCCCTCGGCTTCGTCGCCGAGGAAGGCGCCGTTGACCACCGCGAGGTTGCGGCCGCGCACCATCTCCGGGATGTCGGGGATGTCCGGGATCTGGAGGATCCGGAACGTGGTCGTGATCTCGTCCGGCCAGTGCGAGGTCAGCTCGTGCCAGACGTGCAGGACCTCCTCGGAGCGCTCCCAGTCGAACACGAACATCCCGGCGTATGGCGCGGTGATCGGCAGCAGCTCGAACTCGAGCGAGGTGACGATGCCGAAGTTGGCGCCGCCGCCTCCGCGCAGGGCCCAGAACAGGTCCGGGTCGCTGTCGGCGTCCACGCGGACCTGGCGGCCCTCGGCCGTGACGAGGCCGATCGCGGTCACCTTGTTCGCCGCGAGGCCGTGCTTGCGCGCGTACCAGCCGACCCCTCCGCCGAGCGAGTAGCCGACGATGCCGACGTCCTGCGCGGAGCCGTGCAGGGCGGCGAGGCCGTGCTCGGCCGCGGCGGGGACGACGTCTCGCCACTGGGCGCCGGCGTTGACGCGAGCGCGTCGCCGGGCCGGGTCGATCTCCCCACCCCTCATCTCCGAGGTCTTGAGGAGGATCGTGTCCTCGAGTGAGAGCGGGCCGGCGTTGTGGCCGGTGGCCTGGGGGGCGACGCGCAGCCCGTGCTCGCGGGCGAAGCGGACGACCGCGATCACGTCCCGCGCATCGGCGGGAAGGACGACCGCAGCGGGCCGCTGGTCGACGGCCAGGTTGAAGGCCTGGCGCGCCTGGTCCCAGTCGGCGTCGTGCGCGGTCGAAACGCGGCCGGCAAGCTGGTTCTCGAGGCTCTGGAAGCTGGTGGTCGAGGCGGTGGCGGGCATCTGGGTCTCTCCTCCGGGTGGTCTTTGCGTTGCTGTGGATCGCACTCTCGCCCGGCTGGGGACGCGCGCCATCGAGGGGAACCCGAAACACCGACCCCAGAGATCTGGGGGCGACCCCTAGGGGGTGGGGAAGGGCCCCAGGGGAGGGGGAGAGGGTCGCCCAGGGGCGCCTCAGGTCTCTCGGGGCCGCAAAAGTGATTTGCTAAGCTAACTATATGCCGATGAGCATCGAACCGAGAGCGACGAGGGACGAGCTCGCCCCGCGCCTGCGCCTCGCCGTGACCCGCACCGCGCGCCGCCTGCGCCAGGAGGCCGGAGGCGGCCTCGGTCCCTCGCAGACGGCCGCGCTCGCCACGATCGAGCGCCACGGCCCGCTCGGCCCCTCCGAGCTCGCCCGAGCGCGAGCGGATCTCGAAGCCCACCGCCACACGGATCGTCGGCCACCTCGAGTCCGCCGGGCTCGTCGCGCGCGCGCCCGACCCCCTCGACGGCCGCTGCTCGATCCTCTCGATCACCCCCTCCGGGCGCGAGCTGCTGCGGCGAGCTGCGCGCCCGCAAGACCGCCTACTTCGCGCGCCGGCTCTCCGAGCTCGGCGATGATGACGTCGCGGCGCTCGAGCGCGCCGCCGAGGCGCTCGAGCGCATGCTCGAGCACGACCATCCCACCGCGGAGCTGCGAGCGCGGGCGGGTGGGCCGCAGTGACGGAAGCCCTCGGCCGCTCCTTCGCAAGCCTCGAGGTCCCGAACTACCGGCGCTACTTCGTCGGGCAGCTCGCCTCGCTCTCGGGCAACTGGATGCAGATGGTCGCCGAGATGTGGGTGGTCCTCAGCCTCACCGGCAGCGGTGTAGCGGTTGGCGCGGTGACCGCGCTCCAGTTCCTCCCGATGCTTCTCCTCGGCGCCCTCGGCGGCCTCGTCGCCGACCGGGTCTCGAAGCGCCGCCTGCTCGTCCTGACCCAGGGCCTCCACATGATCACGCCGCTGGCGATGCTGGCCCTCGCCCTGACCGCCGGGCTGGAGCCGTGGATGGTCTACGGCCTCGTCTTCGTCCGAGGCTGCGTCAACGCGGTGGACTACCCGACCCGGCAGGCCTTCGTGATGGAGATCGTCGGCGGCGAGCGCGTAGTCAACGCCGTCAGCCTCAACAGCGTCCTCGTGCACTCGGCCCGGGTCGTCGGCCCCGCGCTGGCCGGAGTGCTGATCGCCACGGTCGGCCCCGAGCCCTGCTTCGCCCTCAACGCAGCCAGCTTCGGAGTGATGATCGCCGCGCTGGCGACCATGGACAGGGCGGCTCTGGAGCCGGCGCGGATCGCCCCCCGCGAGCCGGCTGCGGTGCGCGCGGCCTTGCGTTACGTGCGGGCCACGCCCGATCTGTGGATCCCGCTCGCCCTGATGGCGGCCGTCGGCACCCTCGGGCTCAACTTCCAGGCGGTGCTGCCGCTGCTCGCCAAGTTCACCTTCGAGGGCGGCGCGGGCGCCTACGCCGCCCTCGTCAGCGCGATGGGGATCGGCGCGATCGCCGGCGGGCTCGCGACCGGCGCGCGCGGCCAGGCCACGCCCGGGCTGCTCGCGGGGGCTGCGATCGGCTTCGGCGCGCTGGCCCTCCTCGCCGCGGGCGCGCCGACGATGGCCCTGGAGCTGGTGGTGCTCGCCCCGCTCGGAGCGGCCAGCGTCACCTTCGCCGCCTCGGTCAACTCGGCGCTGCAGCTCGCCTCCGACCCGGTCATGCGCGGCCGGGTGATGGCGCTGTACTCGGTGGTGTTCCTCGGCTCGACGCCGATCGGCGGCCCGCTCGCCGGCTGGCTCTCCGAGGCGCTCGACCCGCGCGCGGCCCTGATCATGGCCGGCGTCGCCGGAATCGCGGCGGGCCTGCTCGCTCGCGAAGCCTTCGCCCGCGTCGCGCGCGAGGGCACGGGCGACGCCGCCGCGGCGGCCACGATCCACCCCGGCTCGCCGGCCTGACGGCCCCGAACGAAGACCGACCGCCTAAGCGGCGGCCGGTCCAGAGGCCCCGTCAGGACGGGCAGGGGTACGTCTCGGGGGCCTTACTTGGGGGGTATGTGTGGCCCCGGACGACGGGAGGCGCCTTTCGGCAAAACGCCCGAGACCTATGAGCCGAGAGTAGGTGCAGGGCGTCCGGCCCAGCACCGGTGCTCCCGACGCCCCCAGTATTCACTAGGGATCGCGCAAAGCCAATACCAAAAACCGGGGTATTCAGGGCAGACGTGCCGCAATGTCCGACCCGTACGACGGCGCCTGTCAGTTGCGGCGCGGCGGCTCAGGCCGGGGCCAGGGCGGCCGAGAGGGCCGAGCCGTGCAGGATGTCGCGCTCGGAGACCTCGATCTCCTCGAGCCCGAAGGCGCGCATGATCTGGACCAGGATGACCGTGCCGGCGACGATCGTCGGCGCCCGGCCGGGGTGGAGGCCGGGGACGCGCAGGCGCTCGGCCAGCGGCAGCGTGGCCAGCCGCGAGTAGATGCGCTGGATCGTGCGGAGCGCGAGCCGGTGGCCGTGGACTCGGCGCGGGTCGTAGGGGTCGAGCTCCTGGTCGATCGCGGCGAGCGAGGTCGGGGTGCCCGCGACGGCGATCCCCCGCACCCTGTGCCCGTTCCCGCCTCCGGCCGCCACCGCCGAGTCGATCAGCGTCCTGACGTCGTCGGCCAGCTCCTCGAGCTCGTGGGGGTCGGGCGGGTCCGAGCTGAGGTGGCGCTCGGACTGCCGGATCGTCCCCGCCTGGAGCGATACGTGGAACGCGACCTCAGAACCCGTCCCCACCACCAGCTCGGTCGAGCCGCCGCCGATGTCGAAGACGAGAGTCGTGTCGTCGTCGGTCCGCTGAGCCGTGGCCCCAAGGTAGGTGAGCCCCGCCTCCTCCTCGCCGCTCAGGACTCGGGTGTCGAGGCCGAACAGCTCGCGCAGCTCCGCGATGAACGCGTCGCCGTTGGCCGCGTCGCGGACGGCGCTGGTCGCGATCGCGACCACCCGCTCGGCCCCGAGCTCCTCCCAGCGCGCCCGGTAGTCGGCGATCACGAAGCAGACGCTCTCGACGGCGTCCGTGCAGAGCTTGTGGGTCAGGTCAACCCCCCTGCCGAGGTTGGTGACGGTGGTGCGCCGCTCGACCTCGCGGACCTCCCCGTCCTCGACGTCAGCGATCAGCAACCGGGTCGAGTTGGTCCCGATGTCCAAGACGGCGACCCTCATCCCGTCAAGCCCCCCAAATCCCTCTCCCGAGCACGGCGCAGCACTCTAGCGCCCTCCTTGGCGGTGCGTCCCCTCTCGCATGGCGCCTCTCTACCCGCGCGCCCACCTCTCGAAACCGATCGCGCTTCTCCTTCGAAATCGACCGATCGCGCTAAAATGGCGCCACCGCCGCGGGGTGGAGCAGTCTGGTAGCTCGTCGGGCTCATAACCCGAAGGTCGCGGGTTCGAATCCCGCCCCCGCTACTAGCCAAGGGCCCTCGAAAGAGGGCCCTTGGTGTCTGTGAACCCGTAGATGCGAGCATCCCGCGTAGCTGGCCAGCTGGCCGGACTCGAGGGCGCTGACGATCGCGTTGCGATCGCAGATTCCGCGAAGATTTGTGAGGCCCACCAGCCAACGCCCTCAATCACGAGGGCGCTTGGCGGTTCCGAGGATTTGTTCAGCCGCGCGCCGTCCGCTCCGAAGGGCCCCCTCCATCAAGCCGTGCCACTCGCCGGCCGTGTGCTCGCCGGCGAAGTACAGGGGACCTATCGGCTTCACCAGGTCGTCGTCCCGAAGGGGCGATGAGAGGCTGCGGGCCGAGTAGGAGCCCCGCACCCAAGGGTCGTCTACCTGAGAGTTGCGTTAGGCCGGCCCGGCGGTGGGCGCCCGCACCCGGCGGAGCACGACGAGGGCGCACCCCGCGAGCGCGACCGCCGTCAGCGCGTAGGCCGCAGTGGCACTCGCAACCTCGAGCAGGGCGCCGCCGATCAGGGGCCCGATCGTGTATCCGGTCGCGTAGAGCAGATTGAGAACCCCGTACCCAAGCCCGCGCTCGACCTCGCCGAAAGCCTCGTCGAGCCACGGGACCGCGGCGGAGAACGTGAGGCTGAATCCGGCCCCGAACACTCCGAGCGCCAGTGCCGCTCCCACGGTCCCGCCCAGTCCCGCCAGTAGGAGGGCCGAGCCGGCCGTGGCCGCGAGCCCGAACACGGCCGGCCCGAGCCGGCCGTGCCTATCCCCCCAGCGGCCGCCGAACGGTGCAACCGCGGCATCGACCGCTATGGACCAGGCGAAGAGCAACCCGATCACCGCGCTGGACAAGCCGAGGCGGGAGTCGAGGTCGAGCGGTGCGACGACCTCGATCAGGCCCAGGGCGCAGGCCCCGGCGATGGTCATGCCCACCGCCACCGCGCCGGTCCCTGATCCAACCGAGTGCCTGATCGTGGCCCAGGGCGGTGTCCGCGGCGCCGTGCGTCGTTCGGGAGGCAGCAAGAACGTGGCCGCGACGGCGATGGCGACGGAGATCCCGCCGACGATCAGAAAGGGGGCGGCGAACGAGAGCAGGTCGGCGGTGATCCCTCCGAGTGCTGGCCCCGCGATCGAGCCGGCACTGGTCGCACCAAGGGCGACACCGATCGCCTCCCCCCTCCGGCCCGGTCGCGCGAGATCGGAGACGAGGGCGAGCGCCGCGATCCAGCTCGCCGCCGACCCGACCCCCTGGATGACCCGGCCGAGCATCAGCGGCCAGATGGACTCCGATGCCGCGATCACCACAGAGCCCGCCGCGGCCAGCGCGAGCCCCGCGATCAGCAGGCCCCTGCGCCCCACCGAGTCTGCCAGGCGCCCGAGCGGGAGCGAGAGAAGGACGATCGGCACTGCGTAGGCTGCGAGGGAGGCCCCGAGAGCGCCTTCGCTCGCACCGGTTCGCCGCTCGATCTCGGGAAGGAGAGGGGCGATCAGCCCGAGCAGGGCGGTGTCGATCGTCACCGCTGCCACGGCGATGACTAAGACCACGCGGCTCCGCGGGGCTGGTTTGGGTGAGCTCAGGACTGGATGCTCGCTCAGCTAGCTAGGAGCGCCGGGCACTCGGGCGTCGACGGATCCGGCCGCCATACATCGGCAGCTCCGGTCCGGCGCCGTCGAGCAAGTCGAGCTGCTCCCACATCCGCGAGACGCCGGCGATGCCGAAGCGGCGCACTCGCTCCACCGCCTCGAGGTCGAGCACGTCGGTGAGCAGCTCCTCCCCCTCCCCGGCCTGGACTCGCACCAGTCCCTCGGGGTCAACGACCAGACTTCGCCCCAGCGCCACCGGCTGCGCGGCGTTGACGTTGACGACGTAGAGCTGGTTGAAGATCGCGTTGGCCCGGGCGGCGATCAGCTCGGCCTCGCGGTCGGAGGTGGTGGTGAGCGTGGGCTGGATCACCACCTCGGCGCCGAGCCAGGCGAGCTGGCGGATCACCTCTGGAAAGAAGCCGTCGTAACAGATCGCCAGGCCGAGCCGGCCGACGTCCGGGATGTCGAAGGTGACGAAGCCGTCGCCCGGAACGGAGTGCTCGGTCGGACGCCAGGGGAAGACCTTGCGGTAGCGAGCGGCGAGCCCGCCCTGCGGTGAGACGACGACCGCGGTGTTGTGGATGTGCCCCCGATCCGAGCGCTCGTAGACCGAGCCGGCGGCGACCCAGAGTTCATTGTCGCGGGCGATCACGCCGAGGCGGTCCGTGAGCGGCCCGGGAACCTCGACTGCGACCGAGTCGGCGTAGCCGTCGGACTCGTCGAGCAGCCCTGGGACCGCCGAGAGGTGGAGCTCGGGCAGCACCAGGAGTTGCGCGTGCGGGACGGCTGCCTTGACGGCAGGGGCTCGCTCGGCGAGGCGCTCGAGGGTGCCTTCGGGATCGCGCGCGATCGGCGCCGTCTGCATCGCGGCGATAGAGAGCGTTCTCATCCGAGCTCAGCCGGC
>CAWDTF010000008.1:0-34976 GCA_963805235.1 uncultured Solirubrobacterales bacterium
GGTCGCCTGCTCGTGCCTCGCGTAGCCCTTGACCGCCTCGACCAGGCTGGGGATCAGGTCGTGGCGGCGCTGGAGCGCGGCGTCTATCTGCGCCCAGGAGTTGTCCACCGCGTTGCGCCGGGAGACCATGCGGTTGTAGGTCAGCCAGGCGAACACCCCCGCGACGGCGAGGACGGCGGCAAGGATCACGAGTGCGAGACCCATCGCCGGGGAACCTATCCGCTCGCGCGGCGGGGTCGGGATACCCTGCGCGCACGATCCAGATGGCAGACCGGACCGACACCGGCCGCGTCGCGCGCCCGAGAGGGCCAGCCACCCGGCCGCGCGGCGGCGGTAGGTTGAAGGGCAGCGCCCGGAGAGAGGAGCCAGGTGCTGAGCGCAACCCGCGCGTGCTGGCGATCGACGCCGGCGGCACGATGACCGACAGGTTCATCGTCGACCAGGCCGGCGACGTTCGTCGTCGGCAAGGCGCAGACGACGCCCGAGGACGAGTCCGCGGGGTTCATGGCTCCTCCGGGACGCGCTCGAGCAGTGGGAAGCTCGACCCGAGGAGGCGTTCCCGGGGATCGCCTCCGGGATCTTCTCCGGCACCGCGATGCTGAACCGGCTGCTGTCGCGCCAGGGCCTCGGGTCGGCGCGATCGTCAGCGCCGGGCAGGAGGACTACCTGCGGATCGAGCGCGGGATCCAGACCTACCTCGGCTACTCTACGCCGACCGGCTCCACCTCGCCACCCACCACCACAACGAGCCGCTCGTCCCGCGCGAGCGGATGCAGGGCGTGCGCGGGCGGATCGACGTGTTCGGCGAGGAGGTCCTGCCGCTGCGCGAGGCCGACGTGCGCGAGGCCGCGGCGGAGCTGCTCGACGCGGGGGTGCGAGGGGATCGTCGTCTCGCTGCTGTTCAGCTACCGCAACGCCGAGCACGAGCTGCGGGTGGGGGAGATCCTCGCCGAGGTGAAGGCGAGGAACGGGGCCAACGGAACGTGCCGGTCTTCCTCTCCTCCGAGCTCTACCCGATGCGGCGGGACCTGCCGCGCCTGAACTCGACGCTGATCGAGGCCTACGCGGCGGAGCCCCGCCGGAGACGCTGCGCGGTGCGCGACCGGACCAAGGAGCGGGCGCCGGCTTCGAGCTGCGGGTGATGGCCTCTCACGGCGGGACGATCTCGATCGAGGCCAAGGAGCTGGCGCGGACCCTCGTCTCGGGGCCGATCGGTGGCGTCGTCGGCGGCCCGCGCTCGCGGCGCGGCTCGAGCTCGAACGTGCTCTGCACCGATATCGGCGGCACCTCGTTCGACATCGCGCTGCTCACCGACGGGCGCTCGAGATCACCCAGACGCCGGACATCGCGCGCTTCGTGCTGGCATGCCGCTGGTCAAGATCGACTCGATCGGCGCCGGCACCGGGTCGTTCGTGCGCGTCAACCCGAACTCGGAGCGGCCCGAGCTCGGGCCGGACTCGGCCGGCTCGCGGATCGGGGTCTGCTGGCCCGAGGGGGGGCTGGACACGGTCTCGGTCACCGACCTCAACCTGGTGCTGGGGCGGTCAACCCGGACTACTTCCTCGGCGGCGACATCCAGCTCGACCCCGAGAGGGCTCATGCTGAGGTTGAGCGTCAGGTCGCCAAGCCGCTGGGGCTCGGCGTCGAGGACGCCGCCGCCGGCGTCATCTCGCTGTTCGAGCAGACGCTGCGGAACGAGGCGGTGGGACGGATCCTCGGCAAGGGCTACTCGCCTGCCGACTACTCGCTGCTCTGCTACGGCGGCGGCGGGCCGCTCCACGTCGCCGGCTACACGGAGGGCGTGCCCTACCGCGACGTGCTGGTGCCGGCCTGGGCGGCCGGGTTCTCCGCCTACGGCTGCGCCTGCGCCGAGTTCGAGTACCGCTACGACCAGACGATCGACATGCCGATCGGCGCGGGCGGCGCGAGGTGGACGAGATGGAGAAGGCGGGCATCGGAATGATGGTCACGGGCGCTTGGCTGGGCCTGCAGGAGAAGGTGGCCGAGGAGTTCGCGAAGTCGGGGGTCGCGCGGGAGGCGATCGAGTTCAGCCACGCGGTGCGGATGCAGTACTACGGCCAGCTCAACGACATCGAGATCGTCTCGCCGCACGCGAGCTGGAGGAGGGCGCGCACGTGGACGAGCTGATCGCCGCCTTCGAGGAGGCCTACGGCAAGGTCTACGCGCGCTCGGCGCGCTCGCCGGAGCTGGGCTACCTGGTCACCCACGCGATCGTCACGGGCTCGGTCGCACGTGGAGAAGCCGTCCCTGCCCGACGAGGAGCCGACCGAGGGCGCGCCGCCGGAGAAGGACGGCGCCCGGCGCACTGGGGCGGACGGCTTCGCCGAGACCGCGATCTCACGAGCTCGTCGAGTCGTGCCGGCCACGTGATCGAGGGGCCGGCGATCGTCGAGTCGGTGGCGACGACGTTCGCGATCCCGCCGGGCCGCGGCGCGCGGCTCGACCGCCACCAGATATTCCACCTGACCGGAACGGAGGCCTGAGATGGCGATGGTCGACGCGACGCGCGAGCTGGAGCCGCGAGGCCGGCCGATCGGCTGGGACGGGCGCACGCGGCGACAGATGCTGGCCGACTCCGAGCGGGAGTTCGCCGAGACCGGCTCCTACGCGGGGCTGACGGGCGACCTCGCGATGAAGACCTCCGACCCGATCGGCTACGAGAAGCTGTTCGCGCGGCTGCGCGGCGGGCTGGTTCGGCGCGGGAGACCGCGCTCAACATCTCGGCCTCGCCGATCGTGCGCGAGCTGGGCGAGCTCTGCTTCGCGCTGTACACGCCCGAGGGCGACTCGATCGCGCTCCCACGGGGATCATCGTCCACGTCCACACGATGTCGGACGCGATCAAGTACATGGTCCGCTCCGGCTACGAGGACGAACCCGGTGATCCGGCCGGGGGACATCTTCGCCAACAACGACCCGACGATCGGCGATGTCCATAACGCGGACGTGCAGACCTTCGTCCCGATCTTCTGGGAGGGGGAGCTGATCGCATGGGCGGGCGGGGTGACCCACGTGCTCGACATCGGGGCCTCGACGCCCGGCGGCGTGCCGGTCGGTCGACCAACCGGCTCGACGACGGGATCGACCTGCCCTGCATGAAGATCGGCGAGGGCGATGAGCTGGCGCAATGGCACCTGACCCGCTGCGACAAGCAGACGCGGGCACCGATGTACTACCTGCTCGACGAGCGGACGCGGCTGGCCGGCTGCCACATGATCCGCGAGGCGGTGGAGCGGGTGATCCTCGAGGAGGGGATCGATCGCTTCAAGCAGTTCAGCCGCGAGGTGATCGAGGAGGGGCGGCGCTCGTTCAAGTCGCGGATCTCGGAGATGACGGTGCCGGGGCGCTACCGCTCGGCCGCCAACTTCGACATCACGTTCGCGGACAAGCAGCAGCTCCCGGCGCGGGCTCGGCGGGACTTCGTCATGCATGCGCCGTTCGAGGTGCGGATCGGCGGCGACGGCGACTATGCGCTCGACCTCGAGGGGTCGTCGGCCTGGGGCTGGCACTCGATGAACTGCACTCCGTCGGGGATGCAGGGGGCGATCTGGGTGATGTTCACCCAGACCCTGATCTGCAACGACAAGGTGAACGACGGCGCCTATCTGGCGATCGAGACCAACTTCCCCGAGGGGACGATCGCGAACCTCGGCGAGGCCGAGGGCTCGACCGGGATCGCGTGGGCGTTCCTTCAGCCGGCCTTCCTCGGCTTCGCGCGCACGCTCGCGCGCGGTCTGCAGGCGCGCGGGTTCATCGAGGAGGTGATGGCGCCGTACTCGGTCAGCGGCAACGTGATCCAGGGCGGCGGCATCGACCAGTACGGCAACAGCTCGGCGATCATGAACTTCGAGGTCGCGGCACAGGGGATGGGGGCGAAGTACGTGCTCGACGGGACCGACACCTGCGCGGCGATGTTCAACCCGGAGGGCGACGCGGGCGACGTCGAGATGTGGGAGCTGATCTGCCCGATGATCTATCTCTCGCGCCGGATCAAGGCGAACTCGGGCGGGGCGGGGCGGCACCGCGGTGGGTCCAGCTTCGAATCGCTGCTGATGCTCTGGAAGACGCCGTTCTGGGAGCTGCAGAACCTCGGCTGCACGCGGATGCTCACCGCCGGCGTCTTCGGCGGCTACCCCGGGTCCGCGGGCTACGTCCACAACATCAAGCGCAACGACCTGCGCGAGATGGCCGCGAGGGGGGAGGCCTACCCGCTCGCCGACGGCAGCTTCGAGGAGCCGGCGTTGATGGCGATCTCGGGCGAGCGGACCTACAAGCAGGACAACATGACGACGCTGGAGCCGTTCGAGGAGGGAGACCTCTACCTGTCGGTGATGAAGGGTGGTCCGGGCCTGGGCGACGCGCTGCTGCGGCGGCCGGCGGAGGTGGCGCGCGACGTCGCGGAGGGCCACCTGCTGACGCGCTTCGCGGACTCGGTCTACGGAGTGGTGCTGGATGGGGACGGCGCCGCCGACGAGGCGGCGACCGCGACGCGGCGCGAGGAGTTCCGCGCCGAGCGGCTGCGGCGGGCGCGGCCGGCGCGGGAGTGGTGGGCCGAGCAGCGCGAGCGGGTGATCGCCCAGGACATGATCGAGCCGGTGCGGACCGGGCTGGCCGAGTCGATGCTGCTCTCCGCGCGCTGGGCCGCGGAGTACCGCGGCTTCTGGGACCTCGAGCCGGACTTCCAGCTCGAGGCGCCGACGCCGACCGTCGTGATCGAGCGGGCGCCGGAGGGCAAGGTCACGCCGGAGGAGTCGGCGGACGAGTTCCTCGCCTCCTCGCGGGTCGCCGAGATCGAGCCGCCGCGGGCGGCGGGGAAGACGCTGGAGCGCGAGACGCTGGAGGCGATGCTCGACGAGAAGCTGTCGCGCAGGGAGGTCAAGGACATCCAGTCCGGCTACAAGGACCCCGACCGCTTCGACAAGTGGCTTGCGATCCTCCAGGACCGCGTCCCCTACGACGAGCCGATCGTGCTGCCGCTGGGGGAGGGGCTGAACGTCGTCCGGGCCGGCGGCGGAGCCGATGCTGAGCTCGTCATCCGCTGCGACTGCGGGCACGACTTCTGCGGCCACGATCGCAACTGGAAGATGGAGGCGGCGGTCTTCGTCCGCGACGACGCCGAGACCATGTCCGAGGTCTTCCCGGGCTTCGCCGGCGGCGACCCCGACTGGGTCGAGCTGCGCGAGTTCTACTGCCCCTCCTGCGCCCGGATGCTCGAGTGCGACGCGGCCGTCCCCGGCTACCCGGTCGTCCACGACTTCCTGCCCGACATCGAGGGCTTCTACCGCGGCTGGCTCGGCCGCGAGCTCCCAGCGGCATGAACCCTCAACCTTTGGTAGAGACTCAGAACAAGCGGGCCGGTCTCAGGCCTTCGGGCCGATGAACTCGTCCATCCGCGCGACGTCGGCCTTGCGGGAGACGTAGATAGTGACAGCGCTTGTTTCCTTCGTCGGGAACGAGGCGGTCCAATGCAGGCCGAGGACGTCACACGCCGTGCAGAAGATGCTCGTGATGTCGGTGGAGGCGTTCGAGAACGCGTAGCGGGGATGGCGCCAGCCGCCGCGGCCGGTGTTGATCGCGCGGCAGCCGTCTGAGTGGATCAGCCCGCGCAGCAAGAGGTGAGGCCATCGCTCCACCAGCCGTCGCTGCCATTCGGCCAGCCAGATCCGACGGGTGTGCTTCGCTCCGGGACCATGCTGCGGGACCAGGCAGGGCCAGGCCTTGGAGTAGGAGCTGACCTCGGTGTTGGAGAGCCTGCCAGGATCGCCGTAGCTGCCGCCGCGAGCGCGCTGGTTGACGCTCCGGCCTGGGTTGACGGCAGCGATCGCCCTCGCACAAGAGGAGATGATCCCGGGATAGGCCAAATCCAGAAACACCCGCAGGCGGTAGACGCCGCGCCGGTGGCGGGCGATCGACCCATCGCCCAGATAGAGCCCCAGCAGGTAGGCGTAGTCCGGCGGGAGTGCACCGAAGTCGTGCTCGTCGAGCCCGCAGCGCGGACAAGGCGGGTGGATCCCCGCTCCCGGGTCAGCGAGGTCCCGCGAATGGCGCGGCACCTTGCCGGCGAACCAGTCGCGGACCGTGCCGGCGGATACGCGCAGGCGCTTTCCCACCCGCACCGCTCCGAGACCCTGCTCATCGCGGAGCCGGAAGGCCTCGGCGATCACGGGCCTCCGATGCATCTCAGGAAATCCTGCTGAATGCGGGTGGAGGGAATCGAACCCACACGCGCTTACGCGCCACCGGTTCTGAGCCGATGCTGTCTACCAGTTCCAGCACACCCGCTGGGGCTGAGAAATGTAGCGGCTGCCAGAGCCGACGGACCATGCGGGAGAACACGAACATACGTTCGATGATCCCGGTCGCACCGGACAGAAAACCCCTTGGCTACACTGCCTGGCCGGCACCCGCACGCCGCTATCGTCTAGGGGACTAGGACGCCGGATTCTCAGTCCGGAAACCCGGGTTCGAATCCCGGTAGCGGTGCTTCAGCGTGCCGGACGCCATCCGCAGAATTATCTTCGCGACGCGGAATAGTCTTGGGGCCTGATGGATATTTCGGAGCTCGATCGGCTGGTCTTCCACCCATGGGTGGCGCAGACCCCGCGAAATGTCCCGGCATTCGTGAGCGGCGAAGGCAGCTTCCTCGTCGATCACACCGGACGGCGTTACCTCGACTTCAGCTCGCAACTGGTGTTCACGAACGTAGGGCACCAGCATCCCAGGGTCGTCTCCGCGATCAAGGAACAGGCTGACCGTCTCTGCACGCTCGCCCCGACCTGGGTGAGCGACGTACGCGGTGAGGCGGCGAAGATGATCGTCGACGTCGCCCCGGCCGGGTTGAACCACGTGATGTTCACCAACGGCGGTACGGAGGCGATCGAGCACGCCACCCGGATGGCGCGTGTTCACACCGGGCGCCCGAAGCTGCTCGCGGCGTACCGCTCGTACCACGGGGCGACGACCACCTCGATGCATCTCACTGGCGATCATCGCCGCTGGGCCACGGACACCGGCGCCGCCGGCGTCGTTCACTTCTTCGGCCCGTACCTGTACCGCTCGGCGTTCGGCTCCTCGACGCCAAGCGAGGAGTGCGAACGGGCACTCGCGCACCTCGAGCACGTGATCGAGCTCGAGGGCCCGTCCACGATCGCGGCTCTGGTTCTCGAGTCAGTGATCGGCGGGTCGGGCGTCATCCCGCCACCGCCCGGCTACCTCGCAAGGGGTCCGGGAGCTGTGCACACAGCACGGGATCGTGTACATCGCCGACGAGGTGATGGTCGGCTTCGGCCGTACGGGCGAGTGGTTCGGCGTCGACCACGCTCGGGTTACGCCCGATCTCATGGCGTTCGCCAAGGGCGTGAACTCAGGGTATGTGCCGCTCGGCGGCGTCCTCGTGGGCGACCCGATCTACGACACCTTCGTGCAGCGGCCCTACCCCGGTGGCCTGACATATGCGGGGCATCCCCTCGCCTGTGCCGCGGCAGTCGGCACGCTGCGAGGCGATGCACGACGAGGGCCTGGTCGCCTCGGCGGCGCGGCTTGGGACGGACGTCCTCGGACCGGGCCTGCGCGCGCTGGCTGAGCAGCACCCGTCTGTGGGTGAGGTGCGGGGCATCGGCGCGCTGTGGACGCTGGAGCTCGTCCGGGACCCCATGACGCGGGAGCCGCTGGTGCCGTACGCGGCGAGCGGGCCCCGATTCGCGCCGATGGCGGCGCTCGGCGCGGCGTGCCTGGATCACGGGCTGATCATTTTCGTATTCGGCAACCGCATCAACGTTGCTCCCCCGCTGAATCTGAGCGATGCCGAGGCCGCGGACGGGCTGGCGATCCTGGACGAGGTGCTATCGGTCGCAGATGACCAGGCCTCGCCGTAGACTCGCCGGGCTCCGGCGAGGCTTCCGGCAGGGCGACGCCCACGGGCGTCGAATCAGGCGCAATCCCCATCGCAGCGCCGTTTGTTGAGGATCAGTTAATGCCCGGCTCTTCGGGGAATTACGCATGGCCGCGACGGGGGGCTTCTATAGGATCGGGCGTGGAGGAGTGGCGCGTGGCCGGACGCGCCCGAACGGGACCGGAGAGGGAAGCCCTGAAGCCAGATCTGATGCACGATCGCGTGGGCCGGCGGGGACACGTGTGACACCCCCGGACGGGACGTCGCCCGCGCTGAGGCGGGGAGGGGGCATCGGCCGCATTGCCGCGGTCGGCGCGCTCGCGCTGGTCGTCGTCGCGATCGCATTCATCCTCCTCTCCGGCGGCGACGACGGCAACCGCTACCGCCTCCTGTTCGAGACCGGCGGCCAGCTCGTCCCGGACAACGAGGTGCTGATCGGCGGTCAGCCCGTCGGTTCCGTGGAAGACGTCACCCTCCGCGACGACGGCCAGGCGCAGGTGGACATCAAGATCAGCCGCGAGCTGCATGAGGGCACCACCGCCGTCATCCGCTCGACCTCCCTCTCGGGCATCGCGAATCGCTACGTCTCGATCTCCCCGGGCCCCGACAACTCCCCGGCCCTCCCGGACGACGCGCTGATCACCCAGGTCGACACCACCACCCCCGTGGACCTCGACCAGCTCTTCAACACCTTCCGCGAGCCCGAGCAGGAGGCCCTTCGCAACATCATCCGCGGGTCCGCCGACCTGTACTCCGGCCGCGAGCAGGAGGCCAACGACGTCTACCGCTACCTCAGCCCGGCCCTGACCTCCGCCGACCGGCTGATCTCCGAGCTCAACTCCGACGAGGCGGTCCTCACCGACTTCCTCGTCAGCGGCTCGCGCGTCGTCACCGCCGTCGCCGAGCGCCGCGACGACCTCTCCGGGCTCGTCTCCAACGGCAACCAGGCCCTCGGCGCGATCGCCTCCCAGAACGTCGCCCTCGACCGCGCCCTCCGCGCCCTGCCGCCGGCGCTCCGCCAGGCCAACACGACGTTCTTCAACCTCCGCCCGGCGCTCGACGACCTCGACCGGCTCGTGAACGTCGCCAAGCCCGCGACCCGGGACCTCTACCCCTTCGTGAAGCAGCTCCGCCCGCTGGTCGGAAAGTCGGTCCCCGTCTTCAGGGACCTCCGCCTGGCGGTCAACCGCCCCGGCAAGAACAACGACCTGGCCGAGGCCGCGAAGCAGTTCGTCCCGCTCCGCAACGCCGCCGACTCTGCGGTCGAGCCGACGATCCAGGCGATGCAGGACTCGGAGCCCACCCTCACGTTCCTGCGCCCGTACAGCCCGGACCTGCTCAACGCGATCGGCAAGCTCGGCCAGATCAGCGCCAGCTATGACGCCGACGGCAAGATCGTCCGGGTCCAGCTCGGCGGCCCTCAACATCTTCACCAACGCCGGCGGCAGCCTCAACCCGATCCCGACCAGCCAGCAGTTCGCCGACTACGGCGCCTTCGGCAGCCCGAACAACAAGTACTTCGCCCGCTGCCCCGGCGGCATGACCCAGCCCGCCGTCGACGGCTCCAGCCCCTTCCTCGACAACGGCATGCTCACCACTCCGGTCCCGCCCGCCACCAACGACTGCACGGTCACCGACGTGCCCCCCGGGCCATGAGGCGGATCGTCCTCATCGTCGGCGCCCTGGCCGTCGCCGGCCTGCTCGTCGCCCTGCCGGCCACCGGCGCCGACGACGGCCCCTACCGCGTCCGCGCCGTCTTCGACAACGGCAGCTTCCTCGTCAAGGACGAGGATGTGCGGATCGCCGGGGCCAAGGTCGGCTCGATCGAGTCGGTGGATGTGTCCGGAGCGGACGAGGTGGTCACCGCGCGACGGCGAACCCGATCCCGGCAAGGCCGTGATCGTCCTGCGGATCGACGACGACGGCTTCAAGGACTTCCGCCAGGACGCCTCCTGCCTGATCCGCCCGCAGTCGCTGATCGGCGAGCGCTTCGTGGACTGCACCCCGACCCAGCCCCGGGCCCCCGGCTCCGAGCCGCCGCCCGAGCTCGAGGAGATCCCCGAGGGCGAGCCCGGCGAGGGCCAGCTCCTGCTGCCGCTCGAGAACAACGGCAAGACGGCGGACCTCGACCTGCTCCAGAACATCAACCGCGTCCCCTACCGCGACCGCTTCCGCCTCATCCTCAACGACCTCGGAGCCGGCCTCGCCGCCCGCGGCGACGAGCTCGGCGAGATCGTGGACCGCGCCAACCCCGCCCTGCGCCAGACCAACCGCGTCCTCAAGATCCTCGCCGACCAGGACGCCCAGCTCGACTCGCTCGCCAGCGACGGGGACACCGTCCTCGAGCCCCTGGCCCGCAACCGCACCTCGATCACCGGCTTCCTCACCAACGCGCGCATCGCCGGCGAGGCGACCGCCGAGCGCAGCGAGGACCTCGCCCTCCAGTTCCAGAAGCTCCCCGGACCCTGACCGAGGTCCGGCTGACGATGCGCCGCCTCAAGCAGTTCACCGACCAGGGCACCCCCCTGATGAGGGACGTCGGCCTCTCGGCCAAGGACCTCGGCCGCGCGACCCAGAAGCTCGCGCCCTTCGCCCGCGCCGGCGTCCCCGCCCTCCTCACCCTCGGCGACGCAGCCGAGGCCGCCGGGCCCAAGATCGTCGCCGCCGACCCCGTGATCGTCGAGCTGCGCCAGCTCACCGACCAGGCCGGCCCCTCCGCCCAGGCCCTCTCCAAGCTCCTCGACACCCTCGCCCGGACCAACGGCATCAGGTACCTGATGGACTTCATCTACTACTCGAGCGCGTCCATCAACGGCTTCGACACCTACGGCCACTTCCTCCGCGCCGCCGCCCAGCTCACCAACTGCCTCGAGTACGAGATCATCCCGTTCCCGGGCTGCGAGGCCTTCTTCCGCGAGGGCAGCGGCGCCAACACCAGGTCCGCAGCAGCGGCCACCGCCGGAAGCGCAGCAACCGCCGGTGGCGTCAGCTCGGCCGGCGGCTCGACGCGGACAACCCCGGCGCCGGACGGCCCGCTGCCGCCGGTGGACGAGATCATCCCGGAGCTGGAGGGCCCGCTCGACGACGACGCGGAGCAGGCGGAGCCCGCGCAGCCCGCCGAGCCGGGGCCGGCGGCGACTCGGGCGAGGGCTCGAGCGGCGGCTCCGCGGCCGGCGGGCTCGCCGGCCCCGGCACGCCCGCCGCGGCTTCCCGCTCGGCCGCTCCCGGCGGCGAGGCCGCGTCCGATCTCCTGACCATGGAGGACGCCTCGCTCCTGCTCCAGTTCCTGCTCGGGGGCGCGTCGTGAGCCGCGGCCGGGCCGGCAGCCTCGCCGCGAGCCCGACCCTGGTCGGCGCGGTCACCGTTCTCGTCGTCGTCGTCGCGGTGTTCCTCTCCTACCAGGCCAACCAGGGCCTGCCCTTCGTCCCGACCTATCGCGTCTCGG
Organism: uncultured Solirubrobacterales bacterium; assembly: GCA_963805235.1. Classification (GTDB taxonomy): domain Bacteria; phylum Actinomycetota; class Thermoleophilia; order Solirubrobacterales; family 70-9; genus DASSYK01. The sequence goes on from CAWDTF010000008.1 coordinate 11,357, forward strand.
CCACGCTGCCGAACGCCAACACCCTGGTGCCGGGCAACGAGGTGCGCATCGGCGGCATCCGGGTCGGGCAGATCAACGAGATCTCCCCGACGGTCGTCGAGACGACGAACGCCGAGGGCGAGACCGTCACCGACGTCGCCGCCAAGGTGGACATGGAGCTGATCGAGGACCTCGACCCGCTCCCCGAGGACACGCAGGTGATCGTCCGCTCACGCTCGGCCCTCGGCCTCAAGTACCTCGACCTCAAGCGGGGCACCTCCGAGGAGGGCTTCCCGCCGGGAGCGACGCTGCCGCTCAGCGCCGCCACACCCGAGCCCGTCGAGATAGACGAGGTCTTCAACACCTTCGACAACCCGACCCGCGCCGCGATCCAGGCCAACCTGACCGAGTTCGGGGCCGCGCTCGCGGGTCGCGGCGTCAGCCTCAACGCCACGATCGGCGACCTGCGGCCGCTCGTCGAGCGCCTCCTGCCCGTGATGCGGAACCTTTCCTCGCCGGAGACGGACCTCGCCGGCTTCGTGCGCGGCCTCTCCGCCGCCGCGGCGGAGGCGGCGCCGGTCGCCGAGCAGCAGGGGCAGCTCTTCGTGTCCCTGGAGCGCACCTTCGGCGCGTTCGCCGACGTCGCGCGCCCCTACATACAGGAGACCATCTCCCGCTCCCCGGAGACGGAGGATGCCGCGATCCGGGCGCTGCCTCGGGTCCGGCCGTTCCTCGTGAACACCGCCGGCCTCTTCGCCGACCTGCGGCCGGGCTTCGCGGCCCTGCGACCGCCGGTCTCGGGCCAGCTTGCGGACGCGACCGCGATCGGCGTCAAGGCCCTGCGCGCCTCGCCGGCCTTCAACGCCCAGCTCGACCCCACCGCCCAGGCCCTGCTCGACTTCAACAACGACCCCGACGTGCGAGAGGGCATCAGCGACCTGACCGCCTTCTCCGCCGAGCTCAACCCGTTCATCACGTTCGTCGGGCCCGCCCAGTCGGTCTGCAACTACGCGACGCTCCTGTTCCGCAACGTCTCCGCACACCTCAGCCTCGGCGACGGCATCGGCACCTACCAGCGCTTCATCCCCCTCAACCCGCCGGCTGGGCCGAACAGCGAGGGCAGCCCCGCCTCGGCGCCCGCCAACGGCGGTGGCACGCCCAACAACTTCCTGCACTCGAACCCCTACCCGAACACCGCCGCTCCGGGCCAGAGCCCGCGTGAGTGCGAGGCCGGCAACGAGGGCTACATCGTCGGCCAGACGCAGATCGGCAACTTCCCCGGCAACCAGGGCATCGTCACCGAGGCCCAGCTCCCCGACCAGCTCGGCAAGAAGGCCAAGAAGAAGAAAAAGAAGAAGAAGAAGAAGTGACGGAAGCAGCCAAGAAGCCGAAGGCCGCCGACTACGACGAGCGGATCTACCGCAAGGGCCACCCGCCCCACCGGGCCCGCAACGCCCTGATCCTGATCGCGTTCGTGGTCTTCGGCACCTACCTCGCGATCACCAAGTCCCTGCCGTTCACCTCCGAGTACGAGCTGAAGGCGGTCTTCGAGAACGCGGCGAACATCCGCAAGGACTCGCCGGTGCGGATCGCAGGCGTCAACGTCGGCAAGGTCACGGCCATTCGCGGCCTCGCTGACTCCGACGACCCCGAGCTCCAGAACGCGGCGGAGGTCACCTTCACGGTCGAGGACGAGGGGCCAGCCGGTGCGCGAGGACGCCCAGATAGAGATCCGGCCCCGGATCTTCCTCGAGGGCAACTTCTTCCTCGACCTGAAGCCGGGCAGCCCGAGCACCGCGGAGCTGCCCGACAACGGCACGATCCCGATCACCCAGACTTCGACCGCCGTGCAGCTCGACCAGATCCTGACCACCCTTCAGGCGCCCGACCGCGAGAGCCTCCAGCGTCTGCTCCAGGGCTACGGCGACGCGCTGAACCACGTGCCCACCGCCGCCGAGGACGCCGGCGAGGACCCCGACATCCAGGGCGAGACCGCGGCCCAGGCGATCAACGACTCCTTCAAGTACGGCACGACGGCGGCGCGCGACAGCGCGATCGTGAACGAAGCCCTGCTCGGCACCGAGCCCGGCGACCTGAGCGAGCTGATCTTCTCCGGCAACAGGGTCTTCAACGCCCTGCTCGCGCGCGAGTCGCAGCTCCAGGACCTGATCACGAACCTCAACACCACCGTCGGCGCCTTCGCCGCCGAGTCCGAGAACGTCTCGGAGACCGTGCGCCTGCTCGCGCCGACCCTGAGGGTGGCGCGGCCCTCGCTGCTCCACACGAACCAGACCCTCCCTTACCTGCGCGCGTTCGCCCGCGACGTCGAGCCCGGCATCCGGGAGCTGCCGGCGACGATCGCGGTCTCCGGCCCCTGGCTGAAGCAGACCCGCAAGCTGCTGCGCCGCGACGAGCTGGGCCGGCTCGCCTACCAGCTCAGCCTCACCGGCGAGCCAGCGGCCCAGGCCGCGGTCGCCGGCCCGGGCCTGTTCCACCAGACGGAGCTGCTCAGCCGCTGCGTCTCCAACGTCCTGATCCCGACGGGCGACGTCGTCATCAACGACGCGTTCGACCTCGGCGTGCCGGGCTACAAGGAGTTCGCCTACGCGGTCACCGGCTACGCCGGGGAGACGCAGAACTACGACGGCAACGGGCCCTACATCCGCTACCAGACCGGTGGCGGACCGCTGTTGCTCGGCAGCCAGATCCCGGCGGGGGCTTCGAGAACGACGCCCAGTACGGACGCGCCGTCGCCGCGCCGATCGGGACCCAGCCCGTGATGGGCAACAAGCCGCCCTACCGCACCGACGTTCCCTGCTACGTCAACGCCATCCCCGACCTCAACGGCCCGGCCGCCGCCATCGGCCCGCCGAGCCCCTCGCCATGAAGCGCGCGATCCGAGAGCACCTCCGCGACTTCATCGCGATCATCGCCCTCGTCATCGCCGGCGTGGTCACGGCCGGCGTGATCCTCTCGAGCCAGGCGGCCGCGCTGCCGAGCTGGCTGCCCTTCCTCGGCGAGGACCGCTTCGCGCTCAAGGCGGAGTTCTCCTCGGCCCAGGCCATGACGCCGGGCCAGGGCCAGCCCGTGGTGGTCGCCGGGATCCAGATCGGCGACATCACGGGCGTGGAGCTCACCGACGGCCACGCCGTGGTCGAGATGGAGATAGAGGACGAGTACGCCCCCCTGATCAACGACGACGCCTCCCTGCTCACGCGCCCGAAGACGGGCCTCAACGACATGGTGATCGAGGTGGATCCGGGCACGGAGGGCGAGAGCGTCGAGGAGGGGACGGTCCTCCCGCTGGCCTCCACCCTCCCGAACGTCAACCCCGACGAGGTGCTCGCCTCGCTGGATGCGGACACGCAGGCCTTCCTGAAGCTGCTGCTGGCGGGTGGCGGCGAGGCTCTTGACCCCGAACAGGGCCGCGGGGTCAAGCTCGGTCTCGCGCTGCGCCAGTTCGAGCCGCTGGCCCGCGACGCGGCCCGCATCTCCGACGGCCTCGCCGAGCGGCGCGAGAGCGTGCGCCGCTCGATCCACAACTTCCGGCTGGTGGCCGAGGAACTGGGCAACAAGGACGCGGAGCTGACCGGCTTCATCGACTCCTCGAACGCGGTGCTCCAGGTGTTCGCCGAGCAGGAGGCCAGCATCCGCGCCGCCCTGCGAGAGCTGCCGCCCACCCTGCGGGAGACGCGCGCCGCGCTGAAGGGGGCGGACGAATTCGCGCTGGTGTCAAAGCCCGCGCTGCGGGACTCGCTGCCCGGCGCCCGGGCCCTGGCGCCCGCGCTGCGGGCGCTGCGGCCCTTCCTGCGGGAGACCGCGGACCCGATCCGCGACCAGATCCGGCCCTTCACACGTCAGGTGTTCACCCCGGTCAAGCACCTGCGCAAGGCGACCCAGGGCCTCGCGGACACGGTCCCGCCGCTGAAGACCAGCTTCACCCGGCTGAACGAGGTGGTCAACGCGCTGGCCTTGAACCCGGCGGGCGACGACGAGGGCTACCTCTTCTTCCTGCAGTGGCTGAACCACAACACCAACAACATGTTCCTGCTTCAGGACGCGCACGGGCCGCTGCGCCGCGGCATCGTGATGCTCTCCTGCGGCGTGGCGAAGTTCGGTGAGGGGATCGGGCTCAGCACCCCCTTCATCCTCACGCTGCTCGAGCTGACCAACCAGCCCCGTTCCACCGACATTCCCGGGTGCGTCTGATGGGCCAGCGCGCACCATCCGCCGGCCAGATCGCGATCGCGGTCGCGTTCGCGTTCTCCTGCTTCGGTCTGCTGCTCTTCCTCTGGAACGCCTTCGGGGGGCCGGTCCCGTTCGCCCCGCAGGGCTACCGGATCAAGGTCCCGGTGAATGAGGCCTCCCAGCTCGCCATCGAATCGGACGTCCGGATCTCGAACGTCTCCGTGGGCAAGGTGAAGGAGATCGAGCTCGAGGACGAGGGCGAGAACAGGGACCTCGCGCTGGCGACGATCGAGATCGACGACCGCTACGCGCCCGTGCCCGAGGACACGCGGGCGATCCTGCGCCAGAAGACGCTGCTCGGGGAGACGTACATGGAGCTGACTCAGGGCGACACGGACGCCCCGACCGTGCCGGAGGGCGGCTCCCTGCCGCGGGCCCAGGTCTCCGAAGCCGTGCAGCTCGATGAGATCTTCCGCGCCTTCGACGAGCGGACCCGCGACGCGTTCAGGGTCTGGATGCAGAGCTCGGCGCTCGCGACGGCGGGGCGGGGAGCCGACCTCTCTGCCGCGATCGCGAACCTGGAGCCCTTCGCCGAGGACACGAACCGCCTGTTGCGCGTGCTCGACACCCAGGATCAGGCCGTCTCGCGCTTCGTCAAGAACACCGGGGTCGTCTTCAGCGCGCTCTCGGAGCGCCAGGGCCAGCTCCGCGGGCTGATCCAGAACTCGGCGACGGTCTTCGCGACGACGGCGGAGCGCGACGATGAGCTGCGCGAGACCTTCCGCGTCCTGCCCACCTTCCTCGAGGAGTCGCGTCTGACCCTGAATCGGCTCGAGAGTTTCAGCGCCAACGCCAACCCGCTGATCACCCAACTGCGGCCCTCCGGGCCGGAGATCAGTGGGACGCCTCCGCCAGGTCGCTCGAGTGACGCCGGACCTGAAGGGCTTCTTCGACGGCTTCCTCAGGCTCGCCCGCAACTCGAAGCAGGGCCTGCCGGCCCTGCGGGCGCTGCTGAGCATCGACCTGCCGCCGCTGCTGGCCCAGTTCAACCCCTTCCTGCGCCAGGTGACGCCGATCATCGCCACGGCCGCGCGCTATCGCCGCGAGGTGACGTCCTTCCTCGGAAACATCACAGGCGCAACGCAGGCGAGCACGGCGAACAGCGCCACCGGGAACGTGCCGGTGAACTACCTCCGCGTGGTCAACCCGTTCGTGCCGGAGGCCTTCGCCGTCTGGACGCCGAGCCGCCTGCAGTCGAACCGCAGCGCCGCGTACGCGGCGCCCGGCTGGATGGACGCGCTGGCCACGGGCCTGCCCGGCTTCGAGACGCGCCAGTGCACGATCGGGCAGAACGCGACCCTGAACCCCGCGACCCCGACGGACCCGAGCTTCATCCCGCGTGCCAACCCGGCGCTGGGCAGCACCCCCGCGGACCTCTTCGCCCGGATCCAGGAGCTCGGCTTCGGCGGCGCCAACTCCACGAATGGCGTGCCCCGCCCGGCCTGCATCCAGCAGCCGCCCGTCCAGTCGATCGGCGAGATCTCTGAGCTGACGGACTACCTGCACGTCTACCAGGACAGCCCCTGAGCTTCCCCAGCCGGGGGCGCTTCCCGTTACCGTTCCCGGTACTGAGCAGTGGGATTTTCGGTTTCAGGAGCGGAGAACAGGGCAACTTCGGCGGAAACCGTGTGTTAGGTTCGATGCAAGGTGCTTAGGAACGGGCGGCGGAGCGTCATGCCGCTGGAAGTAGCCCTCGAGAAAAGGAGTGGTATGCGCAAGCGTAAGTTTCTGATCGGGACAGCGGCCACGCTGGCTCTGTCGGTCGGCATCAGCGGGGTCGCCCACGCGGCGGGCACGCTGAACGGCCAGACCGTCGATGCAGTGGTCAACTCCGGCAAGCAGGACAAGAAGAAGCCGGGCCCGATAACAACGTTCACGATCAACGTCGACACGCAGTACACCGGCACGACGGCGCCGTTCGACAACAAGGCGAGCAACACCAAGGTCGATTTCCCGAAGGATTGGTCGTTCTTCACGACCGGTCTTCCTCAGTGCAGTCCGGCCAGCATCAGCACGCTGGACACCGCCGCCGCGCAGGCCACTTGTCCGAAGGCCATCGTCGGCTCTGGTAAGGCGAATCTCGCCGGTGCTGTCGCGGGTGTGACCGCCGTCGTGACGGCGTTCAACGGGACGCCGGCAGCCGGTGGTAAGCCCGTCATCATCCTGCACAGCCGCACCAGCGCGCCGCTGAACTCGACTGCGTCGCTGATCGGCACGCTGCGTAACGGCCCCGGTAGTCCGTACGGCAAGACGCTCGATGTCGATGGTGCCCGCTCTGGGTGGTGGCGCCTTCGTGATCACGCACTTCGAGACGACCATCCCCAAGAAGGTCGTGAAGAAGGCGAACAAGAAGAAGAAGAAGGCGGCCAAGTACTTCGTCGCCGCGAAGTGCTCGACGAAGTACTGGCAGTTCCAGGCCCGCTCGACCTACACCACCCCGGCGAACGCGCCGGGCGCGTACGACGGCCGACACGGACATCGTGCCCTGCAAGCAGAAGAAGGCGAAGAAGAAGAAGAAGTAGGACCACTTCTGGTCTGAAGTTCCCGAGGGGGGCGGCCATCGGCCGCCCCCCTCTTCTTATGTGTTCGGGCGGCGACGCCCCGCGGCGGAGTAGACTCGCCCGCAATAAGGGCCGGTGGTCAAGGGAAGTCCGGTGCGAAGCCGGCGCGGTCCCGCCACTGTGACCGGGCGAATGCCTCGCCGCAGCGAAGCCACTGGGGAGCCACCGGCTCCCCGGGAAGGCGCGGAGAGACGAGGCCCGGAAGCCAGGAGACCTGTCCCCGGCCAGCCAAGCAAGACCCTCGAGGAAAGGGGTGGCTTCAGATGAGAGGACGTTCTCTGGTCGCCGCGGCGCTGGCGCTGGCCGCGACCGCTTCATGCTCCGCCGGCTCCGCGTCGGCGACGCCGGTGTTCTCGCTGCGCGTCGAGGCGCCGGGCAGGACCGTCGACCCGGGCACCTGGTACGTGCACCGCAGCCCGATCGCGGCGCAGCGCGGCGAGCTCCAAGGCTCGGGCAACTGCGTGCGCGCCGGGGGCGACATCTCGCTCACGGGAAGGACGGCACTGGGGCTGCTCGCCTCGGCCGCGAACGCGAACGGCGGGTTGCGCCCGGTGCTGGTCGCGGAGGACGCCTTCGGCCGCCGGGTCTGCCGGGCGGCCGGCTTCAACGAGACCGACACGCCGTTCACGGGCTGGCTCTATCGCGTCAACCACGTGCCGCCGACGCCCGCGGCCGACCTGTTCGCGATCGACAAGGACGACGAGGTGCTGTGGGTCTTCGCCAATTTCGGCACCGGCGCCAACACGGGCGACGAGCTGGTGCTGAGCGCGCCGTTCCGGGCGACCCCCGGCGTCGTCCAGGCCACGGTCACGGCGTTCGACTTCAACGGCGTCTCGAAGCCCGCGCCCGACGGCACCGTGGTCAGCGGCGGGACCGCTCCCGCCGCCACCGTCGGCGGAGTCGCGTCGGTTCCCGTGGCCGCGGGGAGGACGACCCTGGTGGCCACGGGCCCCGGGGCGGCGCCGACCGAGATCCCGTCGAACCAGGTCCCTCTCTGTGTCGCCGCCCAGCTCAGCGACTGCCCCGCGGCGCCCGGCAGGCGCATCGTCGGCAGCAACGCGCGTGACGTGATCAAGGGCACGCCCGGCCCGGACGCGATCCGCACCCGCGGGGGCAAGGACGTCGTGCGCGTGCGCGGCGGCGGCGCCGACTTCGTCAACTGCGGCAAGGCGAAGGACAAGGTGCTCGCCGACGCGAGCGACACCGTGCGGCGCTGCGAGAAGGGCAAGCGGAGCTGAGCCGCTGCGCATCAGGCTCGCGGCCGTGGCCGCCGTCGCGCTCGGCGCGCGGCGGCCGCGGGCTGCGGGCTCGGGCCCGGCGAGGACGCCGGGTCCATCGAGCTGACCGTCAGCCGCGACCGCGGCGCCGAGGTGCTGCGGGACGAGCCCGTCGAGATCGACGAGTCGGACACCGTGCTGCGCGCGCTCGACCGCAGCGCGGAGCTGGAGACGCGATACGGCGGCGGCTTCGTGCAGGCGATAGACGGCCTCGCGGGCGGCAGCGAGGACGGGCGGCGCTCCGACTGGTTCTACTACGTGAACGGCATCGAGGCGCCCGTCGGCTCCGCCGACTACGAGCCGGCCGACGGCGAGAGCGTCTGGTGGGACCACCACGACTGGAGCACCGCGATGCGGGCGCCGGCGGTCGTCGGCGACTGGCCCGAGCCGTTCCTGCACGGCTACGGGGGCGAGCGCTGGCCGGCGAGCATCCTCTGCGGCGGCGCGCGCGGGGCCTGCGCGCTCGTGGACGAGAAGCTGAAGGCGGCGGGGGTTGAGACCGGCTCCGACCCGGGGCCGGCCGACGACGCCGCCGAGGGCGAGGAGGAGATCCGCGTCCTGGTCGGCCCCTGGGACGCGGTGCGCACCGACGCGGTCGGCGGCCTGCTCGCCCGCGGGCCGCAGCGCAGCGGGGTGTTCGCGACCCTCTCCGGCTCGAGCCCCTCGGCGGGCCTGACGCTGCTCGACGAGCGGGGTCGCGTCGCCGAGACGCTAGGGGCGGGGGCCGGCCTCGTCGCCGCGCTGCGCCCTGAGGACGGGCCCGCCGACCTGGGTCGTGACGGGAACCGACGCGCGCGGCGTCGCAGCGGCGGTCGAGCTGCTGGGCGAGCCGCTCAAGGACCGCTTCGCGGTGGCGACCGTGGAGAACCAGGGCTCGATCGCGGTGCCGGTGCCGTGAGGCCGGCGCTCGCATACCGGCCCGGGCGCAGCCCCCTGCACCGCGCCCGCCCGGCCCTGGCGATCGCCTACCTGGGCGCGTTCGCGGCGATCGCCTTCGCCTTCCTCAGCCCCGTCGTGCTGGCAGCGGCCGGCGCCGGCCTTGTCCTCTGCGGGCTGGCGGCAGGGGCTCGCAGGGCCGTGGTCGCGGCGCTGCGGCTCGGGGGGACTCTCCTTCTGCTGATGGCAGTCGTCAACGCCCTCGTCAACCATCGCGGCGAGACGGTCCTCATGCGAGGCTGGGAGCTGCCGGTGCTCGGCGGCATGGACGTCACCCTCGAGTCGCTCGTGGCCGGCGGGGCGATCGGCCTGCGCGTTGCGGTCGTCGTCCTCGCGTTCGCGATCTACTCCGCCTGCGTCGACCCGGACGCCGTGCTGCGCGCCCTGCGCCCCCTGGCCCGCCGCTCCGCCCTGACGGCCGCCCTGGTGGCCCGGATGGTGCCGCTCGCGGTGGCGGACCTCGCCGCGCTGCGCGAGGCCGCGAGCATGCGCGGCCCCGCCGCCGCGCCCGCCGGCCCGGCCGCGCTGGCCCGGCGGCTGGTGGAGGGCTCGCTCGACCGCGCCGTGGACGTCGCCGCCACGCTCGAGCTGCGCGGGCACTCCCTGCCCGGGAGGGCGGCGCCCGCGAGTCGCCGCTGCGCGCCCGCGCCGGCCCTGGCGGCGTCCGCTGCCGGGGTCGCCGTCGCCGGCGTTGCGGGGCTGGCCGCGGGCGCCGGCTCCTTCGAGGCGTTCCCCGGGGTCGAGATGGCGCTCGACCCGGCGACGCTGGCGCTCTGCGTGGCCCTGCCCGCCCTGGGCCTGGCGCCGTTCGCGCGCCTGCCGCGCCGCGCGCACGCCGCCGCTCCCCGTCCGGCGACGGCCGGAGGGCGAGGTGGCTGACCCGGTGCTCCGCTGCAATGGCCTGCGCTACCGCTACCCCGAGGCGCGGGGCGAGGCCCTGCGGGGGATCGACCTGTCGCTGGAGCCCGGCGAGCTGGTGGTCCTCTGCGGGCTCTCCGGCTCGGGCAAGACCACCCTGCTGCGCGCGGCCTGCGGCCTCGTCCCGCACTTCCACGGCGGCAGCGTCGAGGGCGAGCTGGAGGTGGCGGGGCTGGACGTGCGCGTCGCACGGGCCCGCCGAGCTGGCGGCCGCGGTCGGGCTCGTAGCGCAGGAGCCCGAGACCCAGGTGGTCAGCACCGGCGTCAGGGCCGAGCTGGAGCTGCCGCTGGAGCTCCGCGGGGTGCCGCCCGCGCAGCGCGCACGCGCCGTCGAGGAGGTCGCGCTGGCCCTCGGGATCGCGGACCTGCTCGACCGCGGGACGGACACCCTCTCCGGCGGCGAGCTGCAGCGCGTCGCGCTTGGCGCCGCCCTCGTCATCCGGCCCGGGCTGGTCCTGCTGGACGAGCCCACATCGGCGCTCGACCCCGTGGCCGGCGACGAGCTGATCGGCCTGCTGCGTCGCCTGAACGAGGAGTGGGGGACGGCGATCCTGCTCGGTGAGCACCGCCTCGAGCGCTGCCTCGGCGCCGCCGACCGCGTGGTGGCGATGGACGCCGGGCGCATCGCCTTCGACGGCGAGCCCGGCGCCTTCCTGCGCTGGGCGCTGCGAGCGCGCCCCGAGCTGACCACCCCCGGCGCGCGCCTGTTCGACGCCGCCGGGCTCGCGCCCCCGGCCAGCGTGCGGGAGGCCAAGGCGACGCTGCGCCGGCGGGGGCTGGCGTTCGGGGGGCGGAGCCCGCGCGCCGGCGCGACCGGCCCGCCGGCGGGGACGTCGCCCTCATCGCCCGCGGCGCGTGGGTCGAGCTGGGGGAGGGGGCCGAGCTGACCGAGGCCCTGCGGGGCCTGGACGTGGAGGTCTCGCGCGGCGAGCGGGTCGCGCTGATGGGGCGGAACGGCGCCGGCAAGAGCACGCTGCTGCGCTGCGCGGCGGGGCTGGTCGAGCCGCGGCGGGGGTCGGTTCGCGCTCCGGCGGGAGTGGCCCTGCTGCCGCAGCGCTCCGGCGATCTGCTGGTGCGCGAGCGGGCCGGCGACGAGCTCCCCGGCCCGGAGGGCGAGGCCGCTCTGCGGATGCTCGGCCTCGACGCCCTGGCGGGAGCGGACCCGCGCGACCTCTCCGGTGGCGAGCGCCAGCGGCTGGCCCTGGCGATCGTCGCCGCGGGGCGCGGCGCCGGGGCGGGGGAGCCCCCGGGCGCCGTGCTGCTCGACGAGCCGACGCGGGGCATGGACCGCGCCCGCAAGGCCGACCTGGCCGCGCTGGCGGAGAGGCTGAGCGGGATGGGCGCGGCGGTGGTGATCGCGACGCACGACGTCGAGTTCGCCGCGCTCTTCGCCGAGCGCGTCGTGCTGCTCGGCCGCGGCGAGGTGATCGCCGACGGCCCCACCGCCGAGCTGCTCGCGGGGGGCTGGTACTTCTCGACCGAGGTGGCGCGCATCCTCGACGGCGCCGCGGTCGACGCCGAGTCAGGAGCGGCCCTGCTGCGCGAGGCCCTCGCGCCGGGCCCGCGACGGCGGGCGGCCCGGCGCCGAGGGAGGTGCAGCGGTGAGCTGGCAGCTCGCGGCCGCGGCCCTGCTCGCCGTGACCCTCCTCGGCGGCGCGCTCTGGTACGAGCGCTCGCGCCCGCCGTCGCAGGTGGTGGCTCTGATCGCCGCGCTCGCCGCCCTGTCGATCGCGGGCAGGGTGGCGTTCTCGCCGGTCCCGAACGTCGTTCCCACCACCGACATCACCCTGATAGCGGGCTTCACGCTGGGCGGGCCCGCGGGCTTCGCCGTCGGCGCGCTCTCCGCCCTGGTCAGCAACCTCTGGCTGGGGCAGGGGCCCTGGACCCCGTGGCAGATGGCCGGCTGGGGGATGGTGGGCCTGCTCGGCGCGATGCTCGCCGCCGCGACCGGGCGGAGGCTGGGCCGGCTGCCCCTGGCGCTGGCCTGCGGCTTCGCCGGCCTGGCCTACGGCGCGCTGCTCGACCTCTCGCTGATGGTCACCTACGGAGGCGAGCAGTCGCTCGACCGCTTCCTGGCGCTGTCCGCGCGCGGGATCCCGTTCAACATCGCCCACGCCGCGGGGAACTTCGCCCTCGCCCTCGCGGCCGGCCCGGCCCTGATCCGGATGCTCGACCGCTATCGCGGCCGCTTCGAGGTCGCCTGGGGCGAGCGGGCCCGGCGCGGCCGCTCCCGCGTCGCGATCGGGGCGGCCGGGCTGATCGCCGCGACCGCGCTGGCGGCTGCCGGCCCCGGCGCCGCGGCTGGCGCGGGCGGGGGACCGGCGGCCGCCTGGCTGCTGGGCGCCCAGAACGCCGACGGGGGCTTCGGCTCGGCGCCGGGCGAGGAGTCCAGTCCCGGCATGACGGGCTGGGCCGTGCTCGGGCTCGGCCGCCGCTGGCCAGGACCCGTTGGCGATGCGCGGCGGCGGCGGGCGCACGCCGATCGCCTACCTGCGCGAGACCGTCTCCGAGATCACGACGACGGGGGACATCGAGCGAACGATCATGGTCCTCTGCGCTGCCGGGCTCGACCCGCGCGACTTCCAGGGCCGCGACCTCGTGGCCAGGCTGCTGGCACGCCGCGGGCGTGACGGCTCCTGGGGCCGCCAGGTCAACCCGACTGCGTTCGGCGTGCTGGCGCTCGTCGCGGCCGGGCACGCCCCGGGCAACGCGCGCTCCGCCGCCTGGCTGCGCGGCGCGCGCAACGATGACGGCGGCTGGGGGTTCATCGCCGGCTCGGCCTCCGACGCCGACAGCACCGGCGCCGCCCTGCAGGCGCTGGCCGCCGCGGGCGGCAGCGGCAGGGCGATCCGCGACGGCGTCGCCTACCTGCGCTCGGCCCAGGCGCCGGGCGGCGGCTTCACGCTCCAGGGCGGGCCCGGCCAACGCCCAGTCCACGGCCTGGGCGGTGCAGGGGCTGATCGCGGCCGGGGTCTCGCCGCGCTCGGTGCGTCGCGGCGGCCGCTCGCCGCTCGACTACCTCGCCTCCGTGCGGGCCGGCGACGGCCACTACCGCTACTCGCGCGCGAGCGACCAGACGCCGGTCTGGGTGACAGGCCAGGCGCTCCAGGCCGTCAGCGGCCGCGCCTTCCCGCTGCCGCGGGTCGCGAGCGCGGCGCCGGCGGCAGCAGGCGGAGAGGGCCCGTCCGCGCCGCCTGTCGCGGCCGCGGCGGCGGAGAGCGGCGACGCCGGCGCTCCCGCCGGGAAGGCGAAGCCCGCGCCCGAGTCGGCGGAGGGGGCCCGAGCGGCTGCGCCGAAGCCCGGGGCCGGCGAGCGCGGCGCAGCCCGGGCTGCGCGCCCTGGAGGAGCTCGAGCCCCTCTCCGGCGAGCCGGGCGGCGAGGACGATCGGGACCGGGCCGCCCTGGCTCGCGCTGGCATTGCTCGCCCTGGCGGCCGCGGCCGGCGGCTCCTGGGCGCTGCGCCGCAGGGGCCGCCCGCGCTGAGGCTGCTCTAGCGTTTCGGGCGATGGAAGTCGAGGAGGCGATCCGCACCAGGCGGACCCACAAGGCCTACACGCCCGAGCCGATGCCGCGCGCGGAGCTCGAGGCAGTGCTGGAGCTCGCGCGCTGGGCCCCGAACCACCACCTGACCGAGCCCTGGCACTTCCGGGTGATCGGGCCCGAGGCGCTGGAGCGGCTCAAGCGGGCCGCCGGCCCCGAGGCCGCCCCCAAGCTCGACCGCGCCCCGACGCTCGTCGTCGTCTCGGCCGAGCTCAGCGGGGACCCGCTGACCGACGAGGAGGACCTCCACGCGACCGCGGCCGCCGCCTACATCGTGCTGCTCGCCGCGCACGCCCGCGGCTTCGCGGGCTACTGGCGCACGCCTGAGGTCCTGCGCGCGCCGGAGGGCCGCGCGGCCGTCGGGCTGGAGGAGAGCGAGCGCTTCGTCGGGCTGCTGTATCTCGGGCGCCCCGTTCAGGAGATGCGCCCGCCGCAGCGCGCCGGGCTCGAGCGCGTAGCCGACTTCCTCGACTGATGGAATCACCTCCGTGATCTCCCGCCCTCAGGCGCTCGAGGCGGTGCAGGCCGACCCCTTCGACGTGGTCGTCATCGGCGGCGGGATCACCGGCGCGGGCGTCGCCCTGGACGCGGCCTCGCGCGGGTACTCGGTGGCGCTGGTGGAGCGCTACGACTTCGCCCAGGGCACCTCCAGCCGCTCCTCGAAGATGGTCCACGGCGGCCTGCGATACCTGCAGAACTTCGACCTCGGGCTGGTCCGCGAGGCGCTGCTGGAGCGCCAGCTCATGGTCCAGCTCGCCCCGCACCTGGTCTACCCGACGCCCTACCTGGTGCCCGCGGTGGGCGAGAGCCGACGCGACCGCAAGATCGGGATCGGCCTGAACATGTACGACGTGATGTCCACCGCGCGGGTCGGCCGCGGCCGCGCCCAGCGCGCCGAGCACGGGGACGAGGAGGGGTTCTGGTGGCCGGACCGCCACCGCACGATCGACGGCGAGGAGGTCGGCGGAGTTGATCCCCGCCCTCGGCCCGCGCGAGCCCAGCTCCGCCTATCTCTTCTACGACTGCCAGACCGACGACTCGCGGCTGGTCCTGACCATCCTCGGCGAGGCCGAGCGCTTCGGCGCCGTCCCTCTCAACCGGGCGGAGGTGACCGAGATCCTCGACGAGGGGGGGCAGGCGGCCGGGGTGCGCTGCACGCGACGGCCGACGGGCGAGAGCTTCGAGGTGCGCGCGGCCAACGTCGTCAACGCCACCGGCGTCTGGGCCGACCGGATCCGGCCGGACGAGATCCTCGAGGAGGAGGAGATCCCGCGGATCGCGCCCAGCCGCGGCGCCCACATCCTGCTCTCGACCGACGACCTCGACATCGGCAGCGCCGCCTGCATCGTCCCTGCCGGGGGCGACCGCACGATCTTCGCGCTGCCCTGGTACGGGCGGGTCCTCGTCGGCACCACGGACGAGGACTACGACGGCGGCATCGACGCGGTGCCGCCGGGCGACGACGACGTCGCCTACCTGCTCGACGCGGTCAATGACTACTTCGGCCTCGGCATCGCGCCGCGAGCGCATCGCGGGCGCCTACGCGGGGGTGCGCCCCCTGATCTCGACCGGCGACCCGAAGAAGTCGGTGGACATCTCGCGGCGCGCCGAGCTCTACGAGACCTCGTCCGGGATGCTGACAATCACCGGCGGCAAGCTCACCACCTGGCGGCGGATGGCCGAGCAGACCGTGGACCGCATCGTCGAGCGGGACGGGCGCGAAGCGCCCTGCCGCACCGACGACATCCCGCTCGGGATGCCGGCCCGCGACGAGGACCTCGACGGCGGACCTCGATCTGCCCGCCGGCGCGCGCGAGCAGCTCGCGTTCCGCTACGGGCACGCCGCGCGCGAGGTCCTCCGCCTCGCCTCCGAGCGCCCCGAGCTGGCCGCGCCGATGCTGCCGGGCCATCCCGACCTGCTGGCCGAGGCGGTGCTCGCGGCTCGCCACGAGCAGGCCGGCTCGCTCAGCGACGTGCTGCTCCGGCGCACCCGGCTGGGCCTGGTCGCGGCGGCCGAGCTGCGCGAGGGGGCCCGCCTGCGCGCCGTCGCCGAGGCGATGGGGGTGAGCTGGGCTGGTCGCGGCGCGAGGTCGGCCGGCAGATCGAGGGCTGGCGCGCGGACGTGACGCGCGAGGGCCTCGACCCCGGCGCGGGCGCGTGAGGCGAGCGCGGCGCCGCCCGGACGGTCACTAACCTGTCCGGCCGATGAGCGCGACCCCCCTCAGCAGAGCCACCTCGCCGACCTCCACGAGCGCGCGCGCCGAGCTGGGCGTGCCCCGCTTCCGGCTGCTGCCGCGCGCCGAGCTGATCGAGGCGATCGAGGGCGCGGAGGGCGAGGGCGGAGCGGCCGCCGAGGCCGCCGATGCCCCCGATCGCGAAGAGCGTCCCGCCGGCGCCGCCGGCGCTCGCGCAGCGGCGAGCGCCGCGCGCGCGAGCGCGAGGAGGCGGGCAGCGAGGAGCGCGGCGCCGAGGGACGCGAGAGGCCGAGGAGCAGCGAGACCGAGGAGCGCGACGAGGAAGGCGAGGAGCCGCGACGAGGCGGAGGCACCGCCGACGAAGAGACCGAGGACGTCACCGGCGTCCTCGACCGGATGCCCCAGGGCTACGGCTTCCTGCGCCTCGGCGGGCTGGGCGCCGCCGAGGGCGACGTCTACGTCTCCGCCTCCCAGATCCGCCGCTGCGAGCTGCGCCCCGGCGACGAGGTCTCCGGACCGGCGCGGCCAGCCGCGCCGCGGTGAGCGCCATCGCGCGCTGGTGCGGGTCGCCGCGGTGAACGGCCAGGAGCCCGAGGGCGAGCGCGTGCAGTTCGAGGACCTGACGGCCGTCCCGCCGCACCGCAGGATCCCGCTCGGGCAGTCCTCGGAGCCGCTGGCCCGCGCGGTGGACCTGCTCGCCCCGCTCGCCTTCGGCCAGCGGGTGCTGGTCCTCGCCCAGCCGCGCTCGGGCCGGACGACCCTGCTGCGCGCGATCGCCTCCGCGCTCGCAGGGAACGGGCGCCCGCGTGCGCGTCCTACTGGCCGACGAGCGCCCCGAGGAGGTCACGAAGTGGGAGCGCGAGGCCGCCGGCGCCGAGATCGTCGCCGCCCCCGCCGACCAGGAGCCGCATGACCAGGTCCGCGCGGCCGAGCTCGCCATCGGCCACGCCAAGCGGCGCGCCGAGGCGGGCGAGGACGTCGTCGTGATCGTGGACTCGCTCTCGCGCCTGGCGCTCGGCTACCGCGACCCGAACCGGGTCAAGCGCCTGTTCGGCGCGGGGCGCGAGCTCGCAGAGGAGGGCTCCGGGTCGCTCACCGTGATCGCCACCGTGCTGGACTCGGACGAGCGCGGCGAGCAGGTCCGCGCCGCGCTCGAGACCACCGAGAACGCTCCTGATCCGCCTCGACGCCGACCTCGCCTCACGAGGGCGTGTTCCCCTCCATTGACGTCGCGGGCACCCGCGTCTCGGGGGAGGAGGAGCTGCGCTCGCCGGCCGAGCTGGAGGAGGTCCGGGAGCTGCGGGCGGAGCTCAGCGAGATGGACCCGGCCGAGGCGGCCCGGGCGCTCGCGGCGAGCGGACCGGGAAGCTGAGTTGCTCCCGTCCTAGGCCCTGTCGCGGCCGGCGTAGGCGATCCGCGCCCACGAAGGCTCGGCGGAGAGCTCGATCAGCTCGGAGTCGCGGTCCGGCTGGACGTAGCCGAAGGTCTGGGAGCCCTCGTCGAAGACGATGTCCAGCTCGCCCTCCTTGACCCGCTGGTCGAGCCAAGCGCCCCGGAATACCAGCCGCCGCATCCAGTGCACGAGGCTCTTGTTGGAGGGGCCGACCAGGTCCTCCCAGTTCTCGTTGACGTGCTCGCCGAGGGGCGAGGCGGGCTCCCGGATCTCGCCGTTGACGGCCAGCTCCAGGAGGTCCTCCAGCTCGTGCTCATCGAGGCCCTGCCCGACGAAGTCGAGCTTCACGGCCGCCTGCTCGACCCGCTGCGCGAAGTCCCGCTCGTTGAAGGAGAAGCGAAGCTCCCCGTACTCGAGCACGTAGTCCGCGCCGGATTCGTAGTTGCCTCTGCGAGTGGTCTCGTCTTGCACTGAGCTGTTCTCCGACGGGCTCGCCGAGTGGCGAGCGGCCGTGGGGGCATCTTGGCGCATCGGGCGCCCCGCCGACAACCCCGAGGGCCCCATGAACGCCCCTTTGCAGTCGAAGGAGATCCGGAGGCCGCGACGACGCGCGTCCGGCGCGCGACCGCTAGCGCGAGCGCCCGAAGATGCGCAGCAGGAAGAGGAAGAGGTTGATGAAGTCGAGGTAGAGCGAGAGGGCGCCGATGATCGCGGCGCGGCCCTCGGCCTCGCCGGAGAGGCCCTGGCGCGAGAGCCGCGTCAGCTTCTGCATGTCGTAGGCCGTCAGCGCGGCGAAGACGAGCACGCCGACGTAGGTCGTGACCCAGTAGAGGGCCTCGTTGGCCCAGAAGACGTTGACGATCGTCGCCAGGATCAGGCCGATCAGCGCCATGAACGCGATCGAGCCGACCTTGGACAGGTCCATGTCGGTGACCGCGCCCCAGATCGCGAGCGCGCCGAACATCCCCGCGGCCACCAGGAACGCCGTGAAGATGGACTCGGTCGTGTACAGCTCGAACAGCAGGGCGAAGGTGACCCCCACCGTCGCCGAATAGACGAGGAAGAGCAGGGTGGCGACGCTCACCGGAATGCGGTTGATGGAGGCGACCAGGGCGATCACCAGCGCGAGCTGGCCGATCACGACCCCGATCAGGATGCCCGGGGACTCCGTGATGTCGGTGAGCAGGGCGTCGTTGGAGCCGATCAGCGCTGCGACCCCGCCCGTGACGGCGAGCCCGACGAACATCCAGGCGAAGACACGCTGCAGGAACCCGGAGTCCGGGCGTGCCACGGCGACGGGTTGGGCGGCGGCCTCCATCGGGGCCGGAAGCTAGTTGATCGCTCCGACGGAGGGGAGAGGGCGGCTGCCGCCCCGCTCAACGCTGCATGCGAGCCGGCCGGAAGCCCCTTCGCTTCGCGGGAGCGCCGCGGCGGCGCGTGCTGGCGTGGGAGGTGCCGGTCGCGACCACCCGCACGGCACGGCTGCTCGGCCTCGCGCTGCTCAGTCGCGAGCGCGCCGGCGCGGGTCTGCTGATCCCCCGCTGCCGCAGCGTCCACACGTTCGGGATGCGGTTCGAGCTGGACCTGCTGTTCCTCGACCGGACGGGGACCGTGATCGAGCTGCGGCGGGGGGTGCGGCCGGGGGGCATCGCGAGCTGCAGCGGGGCCGTCGCGATCCTCGAGCTGCCATCGCCCTCGGCGTTCCCAGGCGTTGCTTGACGATTGCCCGTCTCCGAGATAATGTTTGACTGAGTCAACGAATGGCGCGGACGAGCACTCAAGACGACGCGGGCGCGGCCGGGCGGGTCTCCGCGGTCCGCGCCTTCAACCGCTTCTACACCAAGGAGCTGGGCCTGCTGGGGCGCGGGTTCATGGGGACGCCGTACACGCTCACCGAGGCGCGCGTGATCTGGGAGATAGCCCAGCGCGGCACGGCCGAGGTGACCGAGCTGCGGCGCGAGCTCGAGCTCGACCCGGGCTACATGAGCCGCATCCTCGCCCGCTTCGAGCAGACCGGCCTGGTGATCCGCGAGCGCTCCGAGGCCGACCGCCGCCGCCAGCTCGTCCGCCTCACCGGCTCCGGGCGGGCCGCCTTCCGCACCTTCGACAGGCGCTCGAGCGACGAGCTGGGGAAGGTCCTCGCGGACCACACCGAGGTCGAGCAGCGCCGGCTCGTGGAGGCCTTGGGCGACGTGCGGGCGATCCTGGGCGATCCCGCATCCGGACGCGAGCTGCGCCTGCGCGGGCCGGAGCCCGGCGACCACGGCTGGATCCTCGAGCGCCACGCGGCGGTCTACTCCGCGGAGCGGGGCTGGGGCCCGGCCTTCGAGGCCTACTGCGGACAGGTGATCGTCGACTACCTGAAGCGCGACGACCCCGAGCGCGAGCGCTGCTGGATCGCGCGAGCTGGACGGCGTCCGCTGCGGGTCGATCTACTGCACCCGGCGCACCGACGAGGTCGCACAGGTGCGCCTGCTGCTGGTCGAGCCCTGGGCCCGCGGCTGCGGCGCCGGCGCGGCGCTGGTCGAGGCCTGCGTCGGCTTCGCCCGCGAGGCCGGCTACGAGCAGATCATGCTCTTCACCAACAGCTCGCTTGCGAGCGCGCGTCGCATCTACGAGGCGATCGGGTTCGAGTTCCGCTCCGAGCAGCCCGAGGACATCTTCGAAGGGAACGACTCGGTCGGCCAGGAGTTCTGGCTGGACCTCTAGCCGCCGGGGCGCTCAGCTGCCGCGTTCCTCGCTCGCCCGCGGGACGATCAGGATCGGGCAGGACGCCGCCCGGGCCACCTTGCCGGAAACTGCCCCGGTCAGGGCGGAGCGCAGCGCCCCGTATCCGCGCGAGCCGAGCACCAGCGCGTCCACGTCCGCGCTCTGGTCGACGAGAGCTGTGGCCGCGTCGCCCTTCAGCATCAGCGTCTCCGCCTCGGTCCCCTCGGGCAGGCTCGCCTCCGCCTCGTCGAGGTACTGCCGGAACTCCGTCTCCAGGGATGCGTTGATCTGCTCGATCCGGGGCGCCTGCATGGTCAGCTCGGCGATCTCGGGCACGACCGTGATCAGGCGCAGGCGCAGGCCGAGCAGCTCCGCGATCCGGACGGCCTCGCGCAGGGCCAGGCGGGACTCGTGGCTGTGGTCGATCCCGACGCCGATCACGCCCCGGGAGCCCAGGTCCTCGGCCGCGAACCCGCGCGGCGCGATCGCGACCGCGCAGGGCGCGCCGCTCAGGAGGCTCTCGCCGACGCTCCCCGGCACGACCCGTCCGACCGCCCCGCGGTGGCTGGAGCCGACCACGATCAGATCCGCGCCCTGCTCGCGAGCGTGCTCGTACAGGGCGCGTGCCGCCGAGCGGCCGCCGAGGCCGCCGTCGAGGGCGATGCGCTCGAACTCCGTGCTCCCCAGCTCCTCCGCCGCGTCGGCGAACAGCTGCTCGCTGAGCTCGTCGGCGAGCCAGACGCCCGAGACCGCCCACTCCAGTGGGATGTGCCCGCGCGGCAGGACCACGGCGACCTGCAGTTCGGAGCCGCCGGCCGTGGCGAGCGCCCGCGCCAGGGCCAGCGCGCTGCGGGCCTCGTCGCGGGCGTCGAAGCCGGCCACGATCTTGCTCGTCCCTCTTGCGCTCGCCACGGGCCGAGCCTATCTCAGCCCCCCGCGGCGGCGACGGGGGAGAGTTCCGGCCGCCCGGCGCTCAACTGCTCGTGCTTCCCGAGATCGACGAGCTGGCGACGGTGGTGGTCTGCGAAGACGACGAGCCCACGCGCGAGCTGCTCTGCGACCACCTGACGGCGGACCGCTATCGCGTGCTGCCGGCCCCGAGCGCTTCCGACGCGCTCAGGCTCTGCGGCTACCGCCAGCCGGACCTGCTGCTGCTCGATCTCGGGCTCCCCGACGCCGGTGGGATCGACGTCCTGCGCGTGATCCGCCGCGCTGACGGGCGCAGTGGCCGCTACGACCCGGATCTGCCCGTGATCGTGCTCAGCGGCCGCGCCTCCGAGGCCGACAAGCTGCGCGGCTTCGGCGCGGGCGCCGACGACTACCTGGTCAAGCCCTTCCACTATCCGGAGCTGGCGGCGCGGGTGGGCGCTGTGCTGCGACGCCGGTCGGGCCGGCGGGCGGGGCCGATCAGGGTCGGCGAGCTCGTTGTCGACCCGGTCACGCGGCGCGTGCGGGTCGGCTCACGCGAGGTCCAGCTCGCGAACAAGGAGTTCGCATTGGTTTGGCTTGCTAGTGCCGTTTGCGGGCCAGGGTGGCAACAAAGTGGCAACACGCCGAGTCCTGGCGCGTCCTCGGGGCGTCGCGGCCGTACAGAGGGCAGGAAAGGAGGGCAAAGACTTATTTGCATAGGGCGGCTGCCAGACGCGAAAAGGTTGACCTAGGCGGAATCGCTGGAATAGGGTCGGCACAGGGGGTAGTCGCCGAGGGAGAAGGGGTGATACATGGGTATGCAGAACTGGGTGTGGCCTAGCCTGACACCGGAGCGGCGGCGCGCGAGCGCGCACCTAAGCGGCTTCTCGCTTGGCTTCGTCCGGGGACAATCCGACGCCGTGAGCGCCACCCGCCAGGACGTCGAGCGGCAGAAGGGAACCGACTCGAACTGGGGCGACTTTCAAGGCACGCTGCACAAGAGGGTGGCCGCGGTGATTGACGCACAGGCCGCCGTTGCTCAGGGTGAACCGTCGGCGCGCTATCAGCTCCGGCAGGCGTGCATCGACCTAGCGAGCGCGGCCGAGCTGGCCGCCGAAGAGCTACCGCGGCCGCGAGTCTGACGCGTCGAGAATCTGGCGAGCGCGATCGGTGAGCTCGTCGTCGCCATTTAGGAATCCCCGGTCGCGCGCGGCCGTGCGCCACTTGTACGCGGTCCACGTTGAGCAAAACATCTTGTCGGCAACCGCTTGTCGCCATTCGCCGTCCGCTGCGGTTGCGATGGCTTCAGCAGCTCGGGCGAGGTCAGGATCAGTCCGCCGGCGTCGGCGGGCGGTCACGTCGCCGATGACCTTCCGCGGGTCCAGCTCGAACGAAGCAACACGCGGTCGATAAATGCTCGGTCACCGGGACCAAACTTGTCCTCCCGCCACTCGAGGTACTTCTGTACTTCCTAGTACGCGGTCGGTGTGGAACTGGCGCGCCATGCCGTGGGTGATGCCGCCGGCCGGGCCGGCTGTGACCCGTTCGGGACCAGGTGCAACCCGGCGATCACGGGTCGACCGTTCTCGGCGCGAGCCGATAGACGCGAACCCAATCGGCGTCAAGCGGCCACTCAACGCGAATCCCGTTCTCGAGGACGCCGGGATGACGGCGAACGTGGTAACGAAATGCGCGGGTTGCCCACTTCACGTCGGCTCGTGGGCAAGGGCCGTGGCGGTCACGCTACGCCAATGGGCGAAATCGGACACATCGCGACGGAGGCTAGGCGCGAGCACGGTCGGACCCGCCAGCTGTTCGGCATGACCGAGGTGGCGCGCGAGCCGGCATAGCACGGTGGACCGCGTATCTGTGGGCGCACGCCGGGCGGCTGCCGGTGATCCACCGAGGCGACGCATCTTCGTCCCCGCGCGCGGCGCTTGCGGCGTCCTCGCCGCCGAGGCCGAGCAGCGCTCGAGAACTTGGAACGGCCACCGGGCGGCCGACGAAGCCCGGACAAACGAAAGGGCCGGCGCTGTCACCAAACCAGACGCCGACCCGAAAGGAAAGGACGATGAACACTCTAGAGCAGCACCAGACGACGTCGACCCGCTCGACCGCGAGTACGCGCCAGGGTGGATCGCGGAGGCGGGCGACAAGGTTCGCGGCAAGCTGACGAGCGCTCGACGAGCGCGACGGCGAATTCGGGGTCTATCCGATCTTCACGTTCGAGCTTCGCCGGGGATACACCGTCAGACCACGGACGGGGAAGCCTACAACGGCGATCTGGGTCGCGGTCCACGCGAGTCGCGACGTGCTGAGGCGCAAGCTGGCGAACGCGCAGCTTCTTGCCGAGAGGCGGAGACAGGGTGTTCGTCTTCGACAACCGCCAGCGATCCCAGACGATGTCGCGAGCCGGATACGTCGTGAGCGGAGGGCTGGCAAGACGCTCGCTCAGATCGCGGAGGGGTTAAAGAGGAAGAGGTACCGACCCCACGCGGCGGGAAGTTCTGGCGGCCCTCCTCGTTGGAGTCTGTGCTCCGCTCGGTCTAGGTTGTCCGACCCGGCTGGGGGATCGCCAGCCCGGTTCGTGGGGCTCAGATTGACGAGAGCGTCGGCCTGGCGATGGCGGTGGAGCGCGCCGAGCATCAGCCGGAGCCGGAGAAACTGCTCGGCTGGCTCTGCTCAGACCGCTGCTTTGCATGGAAAGCAGCGGTTTTTCCCCTACTTCTTCGCTCTCCGCTCGTAGGCGCCGATGTCGGGCTTCTTGTCGCGCTTGACTCCGCGCTGGTCGACGCGAACCGCATCGGGCTCCGCGCTGCCGATCGCCCTCGAAGCCTTCATCAGCGCGATCGTCTTGGTGCGGCCGCCATTGTCGGCGAGCTTGCCCAGCTTCAGCTTCCCGCCGAAGAGGTCGGTGGCGCCGAACCCGGTGCAGTCGTAGAAGTCGTAGCCGCC
>CAWDTF010000009.1:0-52577 GCA_963805235.1 uncultured Solirubrobacterales bacterium
AGCTCGCCCGCCGGGATCGATTGCGGCGCCACCTGCACTCACACCTTCACCTCGGGGACGATGGTGACCCTGACGCCGACCCCGAACGCGACCTCGACCTTCGCCGGCTGGAGCGGCGCCTGCACCGGCAGCGGCGCGTGCGTCGTGACGATGGACGCGGCGAAGTCGGTGACCGCGCAATTCGACACGCTCCCCACGAACACATTGACCGTGTCCAAGGCCGGGAACGGAAGCGGGAGCGTGACCAGCTCGCCCGCCGGGATCGACTGCGGCTCGACCTGCTCCAGCTCGTTCCTGGCGAGCGCCACCGTGACGTTGACGCCGACCCCAAGTGCGGGATCCACCTTCACCGGGTGGAGCGGCGACTGCACCGGCACCGGTGCCTGCAACGTGGCAATGGACCAGGCGCGATCGGTGACGGCGACATTCACCCTCGAGAAGCGCACGCTCACGGTCGCCAAGGGCGGCTCCGGGAGCGGCACGGTGACGAGCTCTCCGGCCGGGATCGACTGCGGCGCGCTGTGCTCGGCCGAATATGACTACGGCACCTCGGTCACCCTGACCGCGAGCGCCGCCGCGGGCAGCACGTTCGCCGGCTGGTCGGGCGACTGCGCCGGCACCGGCACGTGCGTGCTGTCGATGACAGCGAACCACAGCGCGACCGCGACCTTCAACCTGGTCCCGCCCCCCGAGCCTCCGGCGCAGACGTGTCAGGGCAAGGCCGCCACCATCGTCGGCACCAATGGAGCGGACAACCTCAAGGGAACCAAGGGGGCTGACGTCTTCGTCACCTTGGATGGCAAGGACAAGGTCAATGCCCGCGCGGGCAATGACACCGTCTGCGCCGGCAACGGCAATGATCACGTCGTCGGCGGGGGCGGAAACGACGACGAGTTCGGCGAGGGCGGCAACGACCACCTGATCGGAAACAAGGGCAACGATGATCTGAACGGTGGTCCCGGCAAGGACAAGTGCCTGGGCGGAGCCGGCGCCGACAGCACGCCCCAATGTGAGAAGTAGGGGAGCCGCTCACAGCCGCGGATTGCAGGAGAAAGGGCCGCAAACGCGGCCCTTTCTCTTGGCCAGCATCAAAGAGGTCTGGAACTGCCATCGTGGAGGCTACGCTCGCACCCTGTGACCGAGCGTATGGAGTGGATTACCGACCGTACGCGGTTCGACGACCTCGCCGCAGAATGGGACCGGTTGGCGGACCGGGAGGGAACTCCGTTCTCGCGCCACGCCTGGTTCCGGGCGTGGCTCGACGCGTTCGGTCCAGATGACCTTTGCGCGTGCGTGCTCTGGCGATCGGATCTGCTGGCGGCGGCGCTCCCGCTGCGTGCGACGAGGGGCGGCGCGGCGACGATCGCCAACAAGCACACCCCCTTTCTGCGACCGCTGGGAGTGGACAGGGAGGCGATCACGACCCTCTACGGGCGCACGGCGTGCGAGCTCGGCCAGCTGGTCATCGAGCCGCTCCCTGATCGGTTCCTCCGGGACCATGACCTGGTCCAGACCGCGCGCCGGCGAGGCATGTGGACATCGATCGAACCGTGGCATACGTCGCCGATCGTGGAGACGGCTGGAGACTTCGATGCATGGCGCGAGAGCTCGAAGCGCCGGTGGGGTGCTCCGCTCGAGCGCTTTCGGCGAAAGGCAGTTCGCGAGCACGGGGCCGAGCTTGCGCTCGTGTTCGCGCCCGAGGATCTCGACTCGGAGCTCGACGAATGCCTGCAGGTCGAGGCCGGCGGCTGGAAGGGAAAGCACGGGACCGCCGTCCTCTCGCACCCGAGACGACGAGCTTCTACCGTGGGGTCGCGGCGGCGTTTCACGAGCGGGGAGAGCTGCGGCTGTCGACGCTGCGGCTGGACGGGCGGCTCGCCGCGTTCGACCTGTGCCTGTTGCACCGTGGGCGGCTCTACCTGCTCAAGACCGGCTACGAGGAGTCGTTCCGCAAGCTCGCTCCGGGTCTCGTGTTGCAGCTCTCCGTGATCGAGCGGTGCTTTGAGACGGGTCTGGACGCGTTCGAGCTGCTCGGCGACGAGGCGGAGTGGAAGCGGAAGTTCGCCACGAGCGAGCGTCAGCACGTTTCACTGCGGAGTTACCAACACCGCCCGGGGCCGGCGCTGCGCCTCACCTACCGGCGCGCACTGAGGCCGCCGCTCAAGCGCGCCTACCACAAGACCCGCGGGCTGTGGCAGGGTGCGGGTGGCGTTCGGGACCGTGCGAAGGCACGATTAGGAGATGACCGCCGGGACACTGGTCATCCGCCAGGGCGAGGGTGCGGGGGCCGAGTACCCGATTGACGGCGAGGTGGTCCTCGGCCGCGAGCCGGGCTCGGCGGACGTCGTCCTCGCCGACCCGGGCATCTCGCGCCGCCACGCCGCGATCCGCGCGGCGGCCGGTCGCATCAGCGTCGCGGACCTCGGCTCCTCCAACGGCACCTACGTCAACGGCGATCGCATCCGCGGCGAGGCCGAGCTGGCCGCGGGGGACGAGATCCAGCTCGGCGGCACCGTCCTCAGCTTCCACCCGGCGCGGCGCCCCGCGTCTGCCCGCGGCCCCGCCCCCGGCCGTCTCGCCCCGCGGCCAGACGCCGAGTCCAACATCCCGGCCTTCGCCGCCGCCTTCCTCGGCCCCCTCTCCATCCTCCTGCTCCTCTTCAGCACCGGCGCCGCCTTCTTCGTCGCCCTCCCCTGCGCGATCGGCGCGATCGTCCTCGGCGGCAGGGCGCCCGCCGCGCCGACGCCGCCGGCGCGCGCGGCCACCGCGCCCTCGCCACCCTCGGGCGGGTCAGCGGCATCGTCGGCGCCGTCCTCTCCGTCCTCGCGATCCTCGCCTTCATCGTCGTCGCCGCCGCGCTCGACGCCACCGAGGACAGCCTCGACGGGATCGTCGAGCGCGTCCGCGAGGAGATCGAGGGCGTGGACTCCCCGACTCCCGAGACGGGGTCTGACAGGATAAGCCGCGCTGTGCCCGGTACGGTGCGGACGGCCGGGAGGGCCGCACGCGCCCGCAGGGAGAGCCGGCATCACGGATCGTTCACCGCGCGCTCGCGCGCCGGAGGGAGTGGAGAGAGAATGCACCTTGACGAACTGCACGACGGCGGCCCCGACTTCGAGGGCCTGGACGAGGGCCGCAGGCTCGGCCGGCGGCACCTTCCTGATGGGCGCCCTCGCGACCGGCGCCCTCGCCTCGACTCCCTTCAACTACGCCGCCGCCGCCCGCAAGCGCCGCATCCCCCTCGCCAAGGACGGCAAGTTCCCCCTCGGCGTCGCCTCAGGCTTTCCCCGGCCGCAGGGAATCACCCTCTGGACCCAGCTCGACGGGGTCAACGGCCACAAGCGCGCTCCGTCTCGTCGTCGCCGAGGACAAGAAGTTCAGCAAGGTGGTCGAGGAGCGCACCGTCACCGCCCGCAAGGACCGCGGCCACACCGCCCGCACCTTCGTCAAGGACCTCAAGCCCGACGAGCGCTACTACTACCGCTTCTTCACCGAGGACTCGAAGTCGCCCGCTCGGCCGCTTCAAGACCGCGCCGCCGCTGAACTCGAACCGGCCGATCCGCATCGCCTTCTACTCCTGCCAGCATTGGGAGGCGGGCTTCTACAACGCCCAGCGCGCGATCGCCAACGAGCCCGACCTGGACCTGGTGATCTGCCTCGGCGACTACATGTACGAGTACTCCGACTTCGACTCGTCGAACCCCCGCCAGGACCGCACCGGGCGCAACAAGGACGGCGACGTCCAACTCCTCGACGAGTACCGCCAGAAGTACCAGCTCTACAAGGGCGACAAGGACCTCCAGGCGATGCACGCCGCGCACCCCTTCATCGCGGTCTGGGACGACCACGAGGTCGAGGACAACCACGCCGACGGCAAGCCCAGCTCGGCGCAGACGGACCCGAGCAAGACCAACCTCCAGAACTACCCGCGGCGCGTCTCCTTCCTCCAGCGCAAGGCGAACGGCTACAAGGCGTTCTTCAACTACATGCCGCGCATGCGCTTCAAGGGCGAGCGCGACCGCATCTACGAGGACTACCGGCTCGGGAAGATGGTCGACCTGATGCTCACCGACGAGCGCCAGTACCGCGACCAGCAGCCCTGCAACGACGAGATCCTCGCCGCCTGCCCGGAGTCGACGGCCCCCGGCCGCACCCTTCTCGGCGCCAAGCAGAAGCAGTGGCTGCTCGAGAGCCTCGAGGCCTCGCCCGCGACCTGGAAGGTCTGGGGCACCCAGCTGATGCTGATGGGCCTGCGGATCGGCGCCACCCCCGAGTCCACGGCCCAGGTCGACGCCTGGGACGGCTACGCCGCCGAGCGCAAGGAGATCCTCGATCGTCTGGTCGACCGCAACGTCCAGAACATCGTCGCGGTCACCGGCGACATCCACACGTTCTTCGCCGGGACGGCGACCACCACCGGCGACAAGACCGCCGGCAACCGCAACGCCTTCCCCGAGTTCGTGGGCGGCTCGGCGACGTCCGGGGGGCTCCCGGAGTCCACGGGGCTCCCGCCCGAGGCGCTCGAGATCCTCCTGCCCTTCAACGGCCACCTCGACTTCTACGAGTTCACCAAGAAGGGCTACGGCGTCGTCGAGGCCCGCGCCGACGGCCTCACCTGCGAGCTGAAGGCGGTCGACCACCGCGCGCGCGGCAACGCGACGACGACGACGCTGGCCAAGTACCGGGTCGCGCCGGGCAGCCGCGTGCCGGACCGCATCGCCTAGCCCCGGCGAGACTGGCCGCGCAGCCAGTCTTCGTTAGTCTCCCGCGCCGTGGACTTCAAGCTCACCGACGAGCAGCGCGACTTCGTCGCCGCGATCCGCGACTTCTGCGAGCGCGAGGCCGGCACGCCCGAGAAGCGCGAGGCGCTGACCGAGGGCTATGAGATCCACCACAACCACGGCCTCTACCGCCGGATGGCGGAGCTCGGCTGGCTCGGCGTCACGATCCCCGAGGAGTACGGCGGCTCGGGCGGCAGCTACATGGACGCCTGCCTGTTCATGGAGGAGACCTCCCGCGGCATGGCCCCGATCGGCGGCTACGCCACCACCCTGATCGTCGCCGGCGCCACCAAGCGCTTCGGCACGGAGGAGCAGAAGCAGAAGGTCCTCGGCGGCATCGCCTCCGGCAGCGTCGAGTCGATCGCCATGACCGAGCCCGAGGCCGGCTCGGACGTCGGCAACCTCTCGACCAAGGCGGAGCGCGCGAACGGCGGCTTCGTCATCAACGGGCAGAAGGTCTTCATCTCCAACGCCCACATCGCCGACCACGTCCTGCTCGTCTGCCGCACCACCAAGGGCGAGAACAAGCACGAGGGCCTGACCATGATCTTCATCCCCCGCGGCACCGAGGGCATGGAGCTGAAGCCGATCGACACGATGGGCGGCCGCGACACCAACTACGTCTACTTCACCGACTGCGAGGTCCCCGCCGAGAACGTCCTCGGCGAGGTCGACCGCGGCTGGATGCAGCTCATGGCCGGCCTCAACGTCGAGCGCCTGATCCTCGCCGCCACCATGCTCGGCATCGGCCAGCGCGCCTTCGACGACGTCGCTCGCGTACGCCAAGGAGCGCAAGCAGTTCGGCCGCCCGATCGGCTCCTTCCAGGCGCTCCAGCACCGCTTCGCCGACCTCGCCACCGACCTCGAGGCCGCCCGCCTGATGACCTACTGGGTCGCGAGCCTCACCGACGCCGACCCGGACTCGATGCTCCCGAAGGAGGCCTCGATGGTGAAGCTCTTCGTCACCGAGACCGCCAAGAAGCGTCGCGCTCGAGGGCATGCAGATGATGGGCGGCTACGGCTACTCCTCCGAGTACGACATGGAGCGCCTCGTCCGCGCCACCCTCGTCTCCACGATCTACGGCGGCACCTCGGAGATCCAGCGCGGCATCATCGCGAAGACGCTCGGGCTTTAGCCCGAGCGTCTTAAGGTGTGCCGGCTCGGGCCCGACTGGACGGTGAGCGCTATTCTTTCGGCACCTCGTGCCTCGCGGCCCGGGGGTTTTTTTCGTCGGCTCCGGAATCGAGCCGGATCGAGCCGGCCCAAGCCTGGAAGAGGAGACATGGCCTCAGACGTTCGCATCGGCGTGACGCTCGCCTGTGAGGAGTGCAAGCGCCGTAACTACGAGACGAACAAGTCCCGGCGGAACTCGCCGGACCGGATAGAGATGCGCAAGTTCTGCCGCTGGTGCGGGCGCCACACCCCGCACAAGGAAACCCGCTAGCGCCGCTCGCAGATGGCGAAGACGCGAGCACAGCGCAAGGCGGAGAAGCGCCGGCGCCAGCAGGCCCAGCAGGAGCGCCAGCCCGGCCGCCCGCAGGCCGAGCGGGAGGCCGAGGAGCGCGCCCAGGAGGCGACCCAGACCCCGGTCTCCGGAGATGTCGCCGAGGCCGAGGCGGTGATGCAGACCGGTGCGGACCTCGCCGACTACGGCGAGCGCACCACCGCCCCGGACGCGGAGGCGCGCGCCGCGGAGGCCCCCGCGCCGCCGGCCCCCTCCCGCGCCGACGTCGGTCTGCCCGCCGAGACCGCGGCCCCGGAGAAGGAGACCCGCGAGCAGAAGCGGGCCCGCCGCAAGCGCGAGCGCGCCCAGGAGAAGGAGCAGGCCCGCCGCCAGAGCCAGCGCGACCAGCAGAAGGCAGCGGCCGAGAAGGCCGAGAAGCGCCGCGGAGGCGTCCTCGGCTTCTTCGCCTCGTGCTGGGCCGAGCTGAAGAAGGTCCAGTGGCCCGACCGCGACACCCTGGTCCAGGCCTCCGCGGTCACCATCATCTTCGTCGCCGTGATGGCCGCCTACCTCGGCGGCCTCGATGCAGCCTTCAACTGGCTGATCAAGCAGATCCTCTAGCCCACCCCTCGACTCACTGGAGCTTCAGATGTTTCGCTGGTACGTGATCAACACCTATTCCGGGCACGAGAACAAGGTCAAGCACAACCTCGAGCACCGGGTCCACACGATGGGCCAGGAGCGCAACGTGCGCCAGGTCGTCGTCCCGACCGAGCAGGTCTCGGAGATGAAGGACGGCCAGAAGATCCAGACCGAGAAGCGCACGATGCCCGGCTACGTCCTCGTCAACATGGAGATGACCGACGACTCCTGGGGCCTCGTCAAGAACACCCCCGGCGTCACCGGCTTCGTCGGCTCGCGCAACAAGCCGATCCCCCTCTCCAAGGTGGAGGTGGACCGCCTGCTCCACCGCGAGACCGCCGAGCGCCCTCGCACCCGGGCCCAGTTCTCGATCGGCGAGTCCGTCAAGGTCATCTCCGGTCCCCTCGCCGACTTCTCCGGCGAGATCGCCGAGATCAACGAGGACGCGGCCAAGCTCAAGGTCCTGGTCTCGATCTTCGGGCGCGAGACCCCGGTCGAGGTCAACTACGACCAGGTCAAGAAGATCTAGCTCGGACTTCCATCTAACCTGAGCGACCCCCATGGCGAAGAAGGTCCTGACACTGATCAAGCTGCAGATCCCCGCGGGCGCGGCGAACCCGGCGCCGCCGGTCGGCCCCGCCCTGGGCCAGCACGGGGTCAACATCATGGAGTTCTGCAAGGCGTTCAACGCCCAGACCCAGCAGGACGCCGGGACCATCATCCCCGTGGAGATCACGGTCTTCGAGGACCGCACCTTCACCTTCATCACCAAGACGCCGCCGGCCGCCGTCCTGATCAAGGAGGCGGCTGGGCTGGAGAAGGGCTCGGGCGAGCCGCACACCGACAAGGTCGGCTCGATCACGGTGGACCAGGCCCGCCAGATCGCCGAGCGCAAGATGCCCGACCTGAACGCGAACGACCTCGACGCCGCCACCAAGATCATCGCCGGCACCGCTCGCTCGATGGGCGTCACGGTGGAGGGGCTGTGAGCGCCGCCGCCCACACCGGAGGCCGAGCCTGATGGCGCGCGGCAAGCGCTACCGGCAGGCCTACGAGCAGATCGACCGGACCCGGGCCTACGACCCGGCGGAGGCGGTCGCGATCCTGAAGAGCCTTCCGCACGCCTCCTTCGACGAGACGGTCGAGCTCCACATCAAGCTGGGCGTCAACGTCCGGCACGCCGAGGAGCAGCTCCGCGGAACGCTGGCGCTGCCGCGCGGCCTCGGCAAGGACGTCACGATCGCCGTCTTCGCCGAGGGCGAGCAGGCCCGGCAGGCGACCGAGGCGGGCGCCCAGTTCGTCGGCTCCGACGACCTCGCCGAGCGCGTCGAGGGCGGCTGGACGGACTTCGACGTCGCGATCGCGACGCCCGCGTTGATGCCGGCGGTCGGCAAGCTCGGCCGCGTCCTCGGCCCGCAGGGCCTGATGCCGAACCCCAAGGTCGGCACCGTCACCGACGACGTCGTCAAGGCGGTCGAGGAGGCCAAGGCCGGCAAGGTCGAGTACCGCACCGACCGCCAAGCGATCGTCCACCTCGCGATCGGCAAGGCGAGCTTCGACGGCGAGGCGCTGCTCGAGAACTACGCCGCCGTGATCGAGGAGATCATCCGCGCCAAGCCCGCCGCCGCCAAGGGCCGCTACATCCTCTCCGTCACCCTCGCCACCACCATGGGGCCCGGCATCCGCGTGGACCCCGCCAAGACCAAGGCGGGGGAGATCACCGCCCACGGCATCCCCGAGGTCGAGGCACGCGCCCCGGCCGCCGAGGCGGAGGCCCCGGCCCCCGCCGAGAGCAGCGAAGAGCCCGCCCCGGCGGCCTAGCGCTACCGCGCGCCTCACCAAACCCGCGCCATCCGCGGGGAATGCGAACCGGGCTCGGCGATGCGGGGCGATGCCCTACACTGCCCGCCACAATTTCTGCCGCAGACCACCGGCGGGGCGCGAGCCCGGAAGCCCGGTGCAGGTGGAGCCGAGGAAGCCGTTCTTCGTGCCCGCCTGCGTGCGGGCTTTTTCGTGGCCTGAGACCGAAGGACGGAACGAGATGAACAGGGAAGAGAAGGCAGCCGCCGTCGAGCAGCTCACCGAGGAGCTCAAGGGCGCCGACGCGATCTTCGCGATCGACTACCGCGGGATCAGCGTCCCCCAGGCCGCCGAGCTGCGGACGGGCCTGCGCGAGGCCGGCGCCAGCTTCCGCGTCGTCAAGAACCGCCTCACCCTGCGGGCCGCCGACGCCGCGGGCACAGCGGAGATCAAGGACTTCCTGACCGGCCCCACGGCCCTGACGCTGGTGGACGGCGACGTCGCGCTGGCCGCCAAGACGATCTCCAAGCTCGGGGGCGAGTGGGAGCTCCTCGCCTACAAGGGCGGGATCATGGACGACGAGGTCCTCGAACCCGACCAGTTCACGGCGATCGCGAAGCTGCCCGGACGCGACCAGCTCAACGCCCAGTTCGCCGGCATCGTCGCCAGCCCCCTGACCGGGCTGGTCCGCGGCCTCGGCTCGATGATCTCCGGCTTCGCCAGCCAGCTCCAGCAGATGGCCGACCAGGGCCTGGTCAGCGGCGAGGCCCCCGCCGCGCCCGAGGAGCGGCTCCGTCCGCCGAGGAGTCCCTGCCGGACCCCGAGCCGAGCGAGTCGCCCGAGGAGGAGCCCTCCGAGGAGCGGGCTCCCGAGGGCGAGGAGGCCGGGCTCGATCCCGGCGACGCCGGCACCGGCGAGGGGGACCAGGACCTGGGCGAGGGACCGGGCGAGGACGCGGAGCAGACCGAGCCCCCGAGCGAGGACAGCGCCGGGGACGAGACTTCAGATGAAGCTTCCGGCGAGCAGTCGGACGGAAACGAGGCCGACGAGCAGTCGGATGAGACCAAGGAGGATGGCGAGTAATGGCCACCAGCACTGAGGAATGGATCGACGAGCTCAAGAGCATCTCGGTGCTCGAGCTCTCCGAGCGCATCAAGGCGCTCGAGGAGGAATTCGGCGTGTCGGCGACCGCCGTCGCGGCGGCTGCGCCCGCGGCGGCCGGCGGCGGCGACGCGGGCGGCGGTGAAGACGAGTCCACCACGGTGGACGTCGTGCTGAACGCGGCCGGCGACAAGAAGATCGGCGTGATCAAGGTCGTGCGCGCCGCCACCGGGCTCGGCCTCAAGGAGGCGAAGGCCCTGGTCGACGAGGCCCCGAAGCCCATCAAGGAGGGCATCGAGCGCGACGAGGCCGAGAAGCTGAAGGGCGAGATCGAGGAGGCCGGCGGGCAGGTGGAGCTGAAGTAGCTCCCCCGCCTCACGGCGCCTCGGCGCCCAGCGGCCGTCCCCGTCCCGGTGAGCCGGGGCGGGGCCGCTATCTTTTCGTAAGCAAATCTTGATCCCGGCGGGTGGCATCTGCTACTCTGCCGGGTCGCGCCCCGGTGAGCCCTGCTGCCTGGACGAAGCAGGCGCGGACTCACAACCCTTCGAATACTTGAGGAGTCGCCCAGTTGGCTGGATCCAGCGCTGCCCCCGTAACCCGTAGGAACTTCTCTCGCCTCAAGAACCCCCTCGACGTCCCACACCTGATCGATATCCAGCGCCGCTCGTTCGAGGCGCTCGTCGATCCCAAGGAGGGGCTGCTGAGGGCGACGATCGACGACATCTCCCCGACCGAGGACTACACGGGGAACCTCGCGATCGTCTTCCAGGAGTTCGAGTTCGACGATCCCGCACACGACGTCGACGAGTGCCGCGAGAAGGACATGACGTACTCGCGGCCGCTCAACATCAAGGTCGCCTTCCAGAACCGCGAGACGGGCGAGATCCGCGAGCAGACCGTCTTCATGGGCGACTTCCCGTGGATGACCGACCGGGGCACGTTCATCATCAACGGGACCGAGCGCGTCGTCGTCACGCAGCTCGTCCGCTCGCCCGGCGCCTACGTGATGGAGCCGAAGGACCGCGAGAAGCAGGTCTTCATCGCGAACCTGATGCCGGCCCGCGGCTCCTGGCTCGAGCTGGAGATCGACAAGAAGGGCCGCGTCTACGTCCGCATCGACCGCAAGCGCAAGCTGCCGGTCACGGTCCTGCTGCGCGCGATGGGCTACGTCTCCGACGAGAAGCTCCTCAAGATGTTCGACAACTCGGTCTACATGCGGCACACGATCGCGGCGGACACCGACGCGACCAAGACCGAGGAGGGCGCCCTGATCGAGCTGTTCAAGAAGCAGCGCCCCGGCGAGCCGCCCTCGGTGGACGCCGCCAAGGCCCTGCTCGAGCAGCTCTTCTTCGACCCCAAGCGCTACGACCTCACGAGGGTCGGCCGCTACAAGCTGAACGCGCGGCTCGACCTCGACATCGACCTCGACACGCGCACCCTGACCCACGACGACATCATCGCCCTGGTCAAGGAGCTCACCTCGATCCCGCGGATCCTCGGGATCCCCGAGGAGATCGACGAGGAGAACCCGATCAAGGACTACGCCGCCGAGGCCGTGACCTACCCGCGCGAGGCGGTCCACGACCACCTCGACGAGTACGAGCACTTCGGCAACCGCCGCCTGCGCACGGTCGGCGAGCTGATCCAGGAGGCCTTCCGCATCGGCCTCTACCGGATGGAGCGCGTGGTCCGCGAGCGCCTCACCACCGAGGACGCCGACGCGATCACCCCGCAGACGATCATCAACATCCGCCCGGTCGTCGCCGCGCTGAAGGAGTTCTTCGGCTCCTCGCAGCTCTCCCAGTTCATGAGCCAGACCAACTCGCTGGACGGCCTGACCCACCGCCGCCGCCTCTCGGCGCTCGGCGCGGGCGGCCTCACCCGTGAGCGCGCGCCCATCGAGGTCCGCGACGTGCACTCCACCCACTACGGGCGCATGTGCCCGATCGAGACCCCGGAGGGCCCGAACATCGGCCTCATCGGCAGCCTCAGCTCATACGCGCAGATCTCGGAGCACGGCTTCGTCACGACCCCCTACCGGGTGGTCAAGGACGGCGTCGTCACCGACGAGATCGTCCACCTGGACGCGACCCAGGAGGAGGAGCGGATCATCGCCCAGGCGAACGCCGAGATGGACCAGGACACGGGCAAGCTCAAGGGCCCGCGCGTCCTCTGCCGCCGCCGCGAGGGCGAGCTGACCACGGTCTCCCCCAAGGAGGTCGAGCTGATGGACGTCTCCCCGACCCAGATCTGGTCGGTCGCGACGGCCCTGATCCCGTTCCTGGAGCACGACGACGCCAACCGCGCGCTGATGGGCTCGAACATGCAGAGGCAGGCCGTGCCGCTGCTGAAGCCCGAGCCGCCGCTGATCGGCACCGGCATGGAGCGCCGCGCCGCCGTCGACTCCGGCGACGTGATCCTGGCCGAGAGCGACGGCGAGGTCGCCTCGGTGGACGCCGACCTGATCACGGTCACGCACGGCTCGAAGAAGGACGAGTACCCGCTCGACAAGTTCATGCGCTCGAACCAGGGCACGATCATCCACCAGCGCCCGATCGTCTCGGTCGGCGACAAGGTGAAGAAGGGCGACGTGCTCGCCGACGGCTCCTCGACCTCGGGCGGCGAGATCGCGCTCGGCAAGAACCTCAAGGTCGCCTTCATGTCCTGGGAGGGCTACAACTTCGAGGACGCGATCATCCTCAGCCAGCGCCTGGTGAAGGACGACGAGCTCACCTCGATCCACATCGAGGAGTACGAGATCGACGCCCGCACGACCAAGCTCGGCGACGAGGAGATCACCCGCGACATCCCGAACCGCTCGGAGGAGTCGCTGCGCAACCTCGACGAGCGCGGCATCGTCCGCATCGGGGCCGAGGTCGCCTCGGGCGACCTGCTGGTCGGCAAGGTCACGCCGAAGGGCGAGACCGAGCTGACGGCCGAGGAGAAGCTGATCCGCGCGATCTTCAAGGAGAAGGCGCGTGAGGTCCGCGACACCTCGCTCAAGGTGCCGCACGGCGAGGGCGGCGTCGTCATCGACGTCCTCACCTTCAGCCGCGACGGCGGCGACGACCTGCCGCCCGGGGTCAACGACCTCGTGCGGGTCTACGTCGCCACCAAGCGCAAGATCGCCGAGGGCGACAAGCTCGCCGGCCGCCACGGGAACAAGGGCGTGATCTCGAAGATCGTCCCCGAGGAGGACATGCCGTTCATGGAGGACGGCACCCCGATCGACGTGATCCTGAACCCGCTCGGCGTCCCGAGCCGGATGAACATCGGCCAGATCCTCGAGACCCACCTCGGGTGGGTCGCAGGCGAGGGCTGGTACGACGACGGCTCCGACTCGTACAAGCAGCGCGAGCGCAACCGGAACCGCGTCAACGTGGCCACCTCCGTCTTCGACGGGGCGACCCTCGAGGACGTGGACGAGGCGATGGTCCGCTGGCAGGAGGAGCACGGGAACGAGCGCGGCCTCGACATCGGGATCGAGAAGGGCGAGCGGGCCGGCAACCGCGCCATGGGCAAGTTCCAGCTCTACAACGGCCGCTCCGGCGAGCCCTACGAGGGCAAGGTCACGGTCGGCTACATGTACATCCTGAAGCTGCTGCACCTGGTCGACGACAAGATCCACGCCCGCTCGACCGGCCCCTACTCCCTGGTCACCCAGCAGCCGCTGGGCGGCAAGGCGCAGTTCGGCGGCCAGCGCTTCGGCGAGATGGAGGTCTGGGCGCTCGAGGCGTACGGCGCCGCGTACACCCTCCAGGAGATGCTCACCGTGAAGTCCGACGACACCGTCGGCCGCGTCAAGGCCTACGAGTCGATCGTCAAGGGCGAGAACATCCCCGAGCCCTCGATCCCGGAGTCGTTCAAGGTCCTGCTGAAGGAGATCCAGTCGCTGGCGCTCGACGCCAACGTGGTCTCCGAGGAGGGCGACGGCGTCGAGATGGGCGAGGAGGAGGACGACCTGCTGCGGGCGGCCGAGGAGCTCGGAATCGAGCTCTCCGGCGTCCGCGCGGACGGTGGCGGCGAGGGCTCCTCGAAGGCCGCCGACGAGCAGGAGGAGCAGGTGACCGAGGGCGACGAGGAGACCGAAGAGGCTGAGGCCAAGAAGTAAGGCCGCGGCCCCGTACGCGCGAAGACCCCTTTAGGAAGGAAACGAAAACACAGTGATCGACATCAACAACTTCGACGCAATCGAGATCGGCCTCGCCTCCTCGAAGAAGATCCGCGGCTGGAGCTCGGGCGAGGTGACGAAGCCCGAGACCATCAACTACCGCACGCTGAAGCCCGAGAAGGACGGGCTCTTCTGCGAGCGCATCTTCGGCCCCACCAAGGACTGGGAGTGCTACTGCGGCAAGTACAAGCGGGTCCGCTACAAGGGCATCGTCTGCGAGCGCTGCGGCGTCGAGGTGACGCGCTCGAAGGTCCGCCGCGAGCGCATGGGGCACATCGACCTCGCCGCGCCGGTCTCCCACATCTGGTTCTTCAAGGGCGTTCCCTCGCGGATCGGCTACCTGATCGACATGGCTCCGAAGGAGCTCGAGAAGGTCCTCTACTTCGCCGCCTCGGTGATCACGTGGGTGGACGAGGAGGCCCG
Organism: uncultured Solirubrobacterales bacterium; assembly: GCA_963805235.1. GTDB lineage: Bacteria > Actinomycetota > Thermoleophilia > Solirubrobacterales > 70-9 > DASSYK01. The sequence goes on from CAWDTF010000009.1 coordinate 14,364, forward strand.
GGAGAAGGACCTCGGCGACCTCGAGAAGGAGGTCGAGAAGCAGGCCGGCGAGTACGAGCGCGAGCGCGAGCAGCGCACGCAGGAGCTCAACGAGTCGCTCAACCGCCGCCTCGCCCACCTCGGCGTCGCCGCGGACAAGGACTCCGAGGCGCCGGCGCCGGGCTCGACCGAGGGCTTCAACGAGGACGACGAGCTCTGGGCCGACACCGTCTCGAACGTGAAGCGGATGAAGGCCGAGGACCGCGAGAAGACGGCGAAGGAGCTGCGCAAGAACTTCGACGCCGAGATCGCCGACACGGAGGGCTACCTCGAGGAGGCCGCCGAGCGGCTGCGCGAGGTCTTCAAGATCTTCTCGGAGATGAAGCCGAAGGACGTCATCAACGACGAGACGACCTTCCGCGAGCTCAAGGACCGGTTCGGGTCCCCGTTCGGCTGGGGCGAGTACTTCCGCGGCGGCATGGGCGCCGAGTCCGTGCGCGACCTGCTGGAGCAGGTCGAGCTCGAGCCCGAGGCCGAGCTGCTCGAGGAGACGATCAACACCTCCAAGGGCCAGAAGCAGGCCCGCGCGGTCAAGCGCCTGAAGGTGGTGGACGCCTTCCTGAAGTCGGACAACAAGCCCGACTGGATGGTCCTCGACGTGGTCCCGGTGATCCCGCCGGAGCTGCGCCCGATGGTCCAGCTCGACGGCGGCCGCTTCGCGACCTCCGACCTCAACGACCTCTACCGCAGGGTGATCAACCGGAACAACCGCCTCAAGCGCCTGCTCGACCTCGGCGCGCCCGAGATCATCGTCAACAACGAGAAGCGGATGCTCCAGGAGGCCGTCGACGCCCTGTTCGACAACGGCCGCCGCGGCCGGCCCGTCACCGGCCCGGGCAACCGCCCGCTGAAGTCGCTCTCGGACATGCTCAAGGGCAAGCAGGGGCGCTTCCGCCAGAACCTGCTCGGCAAGCGCGTGGACTACTCGGGCCGCTCGGTGATCGTGTCGGGCCCGAGCCTGCGCCTGCACCAGTGCGGCCTGCCGAAGCTGATGGCGCTGGAGCTGTTCAAGCCGTTCATCATGGCCCGCCTCGTCGAGCGCAAGCAGGTCCAGAACATCAAGGCGGCCAAGAAGATGGTCGACTCGATGATCCCCGAGGTCTGGGACGTGCTCGAGGAGGTCATCCACGAGCACCCGGTGCTGCTGAACCGCGCGCCGACCCTGCACCGCCTCGGCATCCAGGCCTTCGAGCCGGTCCTGGTCGAGGGCAAGGCGATCCAGGTCCATCCGCTGGTCTGCCACGCGTTCAACGCGGACTTCGACGGCGACCAGATGGCGGTCCACCTGCCGCTCTCCGCGGAGGCCCAGGCGGAGGCGCGCATCCTGATGCTCTCCTCCAACAACATCCTCTCGCCCGCCCACGGCGCGCCGCTGGCGACGCCGACGCAGGACATGGTCCTCGGCCTCTACTACCTGACCTTCGGGCCCGGCGGCGACGAGCTCGCCGAGCTCGACGAGAAGCTGAAGAGCGGCAAGTGGGCGAACCGGGACGGCCCGCGCCCCCACACGTTCCGCTCCGCGCAGGAGGCCGAGCTCGCCTACGAGAACGGCATCGTGGAGCTGCACGACTACGCCGAGTACCGGCGCGCGGGGCGCGAGCACTTCCTGACCACGGTCGGGCGGATCGTCTACAACGACAGCGTCGAGCGCGCGATCAAGGAGGCCCTCGGCGACGAGTACAACCCCGAGCGCTACGACTTCGTCAACCGCTCGCTGAAGAAGCGCGACATCAACGAGATCGTCAGCGAGCTGGTCGAGGCCTACGGTGCCCCCGCGGTCGCCCTCGTGCTCGACTCCTTCAAGGAGCTCGGCTTCCACTTCGCCTCGGCGGCTGGGATCACGATCTCCAAGAACGACGTCATCGCGCCGCCCAACAAGGAGGAGATCCTCGAGAAGTACGAGGGCGAGACGCTGAAGATCACGGACCAGTACGACGAGGGCTACATCACCGCCGAGGAGCGCAAGGAGGCCGTCACCTCCCAGTGGGACCGCGCCACCGAGGAGGTCGGCCAGGCGATGGAGGAGAACCTCAACGAGCTGAACCCGATCAACATGATGGCCAGCTCCGGCGCCCGCGGCTCGTTCAAGCAGATCCGCCAGCTCGCCGGCATGCGCGGCCTGATGGCGAATCCGAAGGGTGAGATCATCGAGCGCCCGATCAAGGCCAACTTCATGGAGGGCCTGACCGTGCTCGAGTACTTCATCTCGACCCACGGCGCCCGCAAGGGGCTGGCCGACACGGCGCTCCGCACCGCGGACTCGGGCTACCTGACCCGCCGCCTGGTGGACGTCTCGCAGGACGTGATCGTCCGCATCGACGACTGCAAGACCAAGGAGTTCGTCGAGATGCCGGTCTTCCGCGACGGCAGCGAGCCGAACCCGAACCTGATGGGCCGCGTCGTCGCCAAGAAGACGGCGACGAAGCGGGGCCGCGAGCTGCTGAAGCGCGGCGAGCTGATCGACAAGGGCGAGCTCTCCGAGCTGGCCGAGGCCTTCGAGCCCGACGATCCCGACGCCAAGGTGCCGGTCCGCTCGGTCGCGAAGTGCGAGGCCGAGTCCGGGGTCTGCGCCCAGTGCTACGGCGTCATGCCCGCGACCGGCCAGCTCGTCGAGATCGGCGACGCGGTGGGCATCATCGCCGCCCAGTCCATCGGCGAGCCGGGCACGCAGCTGACGATGCGGACCTTCCACACCGGCGGCGTCGCGGGCCTCGACATCACCCAGGGCCTGCCGCGAGTCGTCGAGCTGTTCGAGGCGCGCAAGCCGAAGGGCCTGGCGAAGATCGCCGAGGTCGCCGGCAAGGCCTCGATCGAGGAGACCGACAAGGCGATCAAGGTCACGATCACCGACGACAAGGGCGAGGAGCACGACTACTCGTTCCCGCCGCGGACCAACCTCTACGTCGAGAACGGCAAGAAGGTCGAGGTCGGCACCCAGCTCAACGAGGGCTCGCTCTACCCGGCCGAGATCCTCTCGATTCGCGGCCGCACCGAGACCGAGCAGTACATCGTGGCCGAGGTGCAGCGGGTGTACCGCTCGCAGGGCGTCGACATCAACGACAAGCACATCGAGCTGATCGTGCGCCAGATGATGAAGAAGGTGCGCGTCGAGTCGAAGGGCTCGACCGAGCTCCTGCCCGGCCAGCTCGAGGACCGCCTGACCTTCAACGCGATCAACGACAAGGTCAAGGGCCTCAAGACGAAGACCCCGGCCCGCGCCGAGGACGTGATCCTGGGGATCACCAAGGCCTCGCTGGCGACGGAGTCCTTCCTCTCGGCCGCCTCCTTCCAGGAGACGACCAAGGTGCTGACCGACGCCGCCCTCGAGGGCAAGCGGGACCGCCTGATGGGCCTGAAGGAGAACGTGATCATCGGCAAGCTGATCCCGGCCGCGACCGGTCTCAAGCACTACCGCTCGCTCGAGATCGAGCCGGTGGAGCCGGCCCAGCCGCCGGCCGAGGAGCTGCTCTCCGAGGAGGAGCTGCAGGCCGACCTCGAGCTGGCCGGCGACGGCGACGGCGCCTCGCTCGAGGGCTTCGGGCCCTCGTTCGCCGAGGAGCTCGAGGAGCTCGCCTCGGAGATCGAGACGCCGCAGGGGGCCGAGCAGGGCTCCGGCGAGGGCGAGGGCGAGAAGTCCTAGCCGCTCTGCGGGCTCAGCGCCCGGCGGCGGCGCGCGTGCGCCGCTCGCCCGCGGCGGACGCGGAGACGGCGGCGGCCGGCGCGGCGGCGCGGGAGCGCCGTGCGGAGGCGTAGCCCGGGGCGACGGCGCCGCCGCCGTGCGGGCCGCCGCGGCGCGGGCCGCGCGGGCGCTTCGGCTCGCGCCGCCAGCGCCTGAAGCCGTGCTCCTCCTCGGCTCCGGGCATGTCCTCGGGGGTCGGCTCGTCGCGCACGGCGTGCCAGATCAGCCAGAGGCCGAAGAAGACCGGGATCTTCAGGACCACGGCGAGGAAGATGATCGGAAGAGCGCCCTCCATTCCCGATGCGAGTCTACGCCAGGGGCCGCGTGGGCATGCGAGGGCAGGCCAACGAAGCGCCGGCGCCGCCCCGTGGACGTTCAGCGCCACCATGGTGTCCCTAACCGTCCATAAGGGGCCGCCCTTGACCCGTGCAGTGCCAGGCCGTCAGCGCGGAGTGAAGCCGTCGCGGGCCCAGGCCTCGAGCGCCGCGACGTGGGCCTCCTCGAGGCCGATGGCCGACTCGGTGGGCACGAGCAGCGTCGGCGCCTCGCGCGCCTCGGCCCACTCGTGGCAGCTCGCGTCGAGGCTGTCGTCGATCCAGGCCAGGGGGCGGGCGCGCGCGTACTCGTCGAGCGCGTCCAGCTTCCAGTGCGCGGTGCCGAAGCGCGCGCGGCCGTCGAAGGTCAGGTAGGGGAGCTGGGGCACGCCGAGGATCGCGGGCAGGTGGTCGTTGGCCCGGTCCTCCCAGCCGCTGGCCCAGACGAGCTCGTATGTCTCCGCGAGGCGGTTGAGCCGCGCGCCCGGCGGGCAGCGAGATGCAGTGCAGCATGCCGTCGACCAGGTGGAACTCGCCCGGCGGCGTTCTCCATGGCTCGTCCTCGAAGCCGAACAGGCTGACGACGCCGTCGATGTCGACCGCGAGCACGGGCTTGTCGCTCCTGGAGCGGCGAAGGGCGCCACGGCGCGCAGGTTAGGGCCTGCGGCGTGCAGCTCCCGGTCCGCATCCGCCGCAGGCGCCCTCGGGGTCGGCGGGTCGCTATCCTGCCTCGCCGTGCCGAATACGAACCAGCTGGTCCGCAAGGGCCGCAACCGCAAGAAGAAGAAGATGTCGACGCCGGGCCTGAAGTCGGGCCAGGGTCGCAAGAAGCGCGTCGCCGCTCCGCAGCGGCGCGGCGTCTGCACCCGCGTCGCCACCGTCACGCCGAAGAAGCCGAACTCGGCGCTGCGGAAGATCGCCCGCGTGCGCCTCACCAACCAGATGGAGGTCACCAGCTACATCCCGGGCGAGGGGCACAACCTCCAGGAGCACTCCGTCGTGCTCGTCCGAGGGGGCCGCGTCAAGGACCTTCCGGGCGTCCGCTACAAGGTCGTCCGCGGCACGCTCGACGCCGCCGGCGTCTCGGACCGCAAGCAGGGCCGCTCTCTGTACGGCGTCAAGGCCTCCTAGGGATGGCCCGCCGCAACCAGGCGACTATCCGGCCGCTCGAGCCGGACGCCACGTACCGCAGCCGGCTGGTCCAGCAGGTCGATCAACAAGGTGATGACCGCCGGCAAGAAGTCGACCGCCGAGAAGATCACCTACGACGCGCTCGCGGTCGTCGGCGAGCGCACCGGCAGCAACCCGGTCGAGGAGCTCGAGAACGCGATCAAGCAGCTCACCCCGGTGCTCGAGGTCCGCTCCCGCCGCGTCGGCGGCGCCACCTACCAGGTGCCGGTCGAGGTCCCCGCGCGCCGCGCCCGCACCCTCGCCGTCCGCTGGCTGGTCGAGTTCGCCCGCGCCCGCAGCGAGAAGTCCATGTCCGAGCGCCTCGCCAACGAGATCTTCGACGCCGTCCAAGCAGCAGGGCAACGCCTGGAAGCGCAAGGACGACATCTACCGCATGGCGCAGGCCAACAAGGCCTTCGCGCACTACCGCTGGTAGGTCGCTGAGAGGCGCCGTGGCCCCGGGCTCGGGTGGCTCAGGCCGCCGCGGCGCAGGCGAAAACCGGCAACGAGGGCAGGCGGGTTCGGGCGCCCGGGTCGGCCCGCGCGGCGTCCGCAGGCTCCCGGGTAGAGGCGCGAAGTGCGGATTGTGGGCGCTATAGCGACCACAAGGCGTACCGCGCATGTTCTGTCACACCGCGCTCGGGCTCACCGGCCCCTCGTTGCCGCTGTTCGTCTCGCCGCGACGATTCAGCGCCGGGTCGGCCAGTTGAAGGAGGGGCCGCGCTTCTCGGCGGCTTCGGCGGCGTCCTCGCCGCCGGGCTTCGCGCCGTTCGTCGTCCCCGCCTCCTCGCCCGTGCGGCGCTGGCCGACGCGCAGCGTGAGCTTCTCGGGGCCCAGGGTCGCCAGCGCGCCGCCGCAGACGGCCAGCACGAGGGAGCCCGCGAGCTCCAGCCAGAAGCCCGCCTGCGGCTCGGCCTTGGCGTCGATGAAGGATTGGTCGTCCAGGGTCCCGACCTTGTTCGCGTCGGGCAGGTCGCCGACGAGGAAGATCAGCAGCGCCACGACGCCCCCCGCTGCGACCGCGAAGGCGGCGATGCGCGCCACCTGCTCGCTCTGGGCGGCGATGCCGACCAGCAGCATCGCCAGGGAGAAGACGGCGAGCACCAGGATCGCGTAGCCGTGCTGGTCGGCCGAGCTGACGGTCTCGAGCGGCTCGCCGCCGGTCGGGGTCAGCTCGAACATCGTCATGAACTGCGACGCGGCCAGCATCGCCGCGGCCGCCGCGCAGGCGAGCACCAGGAGGGCCTCGGTGCGCGGCAGCCTGCTCACGGTCGCGCACCCGCCCGGACGATCGCCGCCCGCTCCCGCGGCGGCCTCGCCGAGGCCCGGCGCCGCGCGAGCCGGCGGCGCCGGCCGGCAGGTGAGCGGGGGGCCGGCTCGAAGCCGTCGCCGGCGCGCCGCGCGTACGCGCCGAGCAGCGGCCCGAAGGCGAGCAGCGCCGCCGAGGCGGCGAGCTGCGACCAGAACCCCTCGATCAGGCGGGCCTCCGTGCCGAGGTAGTCGCTGCCGGCGCGGCCGGTGTCGAGGCCCTGTGGCAGGTCGATGGCGAGGGTCACGACAAGCCCGGCGAGTCCGACCGCCGCGACGGCGCGGCCGAGCCGCCAGCGCCCGCGCGCGGTCAGCCAGACGAGCGCGAGGGCCAGGCCGGCGAGGGGCAGGAGGACGTAGAGGTGGGCGGAGCCGAGCGGGCCGGAGGCTCCTCCCCGAGCGCGGCGCACGACCTGTGGCGAGCCGGGCCCGCGTGGCCAGGTCCCAGACGCTCGCCGGCCCGAGCGCGGCGCCGCGCATCCGCTGCCTGGGCCCTGAGAGGGAAGCCTTGTCGGAAGTCATGGTCCCCTTGCTATCATCCCGCGTCGCTTCGGGCGTCAGTTCGTGCGCGCGGAGCGAATTCCGTTTCGATGAAGAACGGCGCGACATAGGCGAAGTACGGGTGACTGAGACGCTGTAGCGCTCGGGCCCGCAAGGGCCTTTTTCATGCGCCAAAACCAGAGCCCAGCCTAACCCACTGCCCCTGCCGGACACCCCAGTCAAGAGACCTCACATGCCACGCAGCTTCCCACTCGAGAAGACCCGCAACATCGGGATCATGGCCCACATCGATGCGGGCAAGACGACGACGACCGAGCGCATCCTCTACTACACGGGACGCACCCACAAGATGGGCGAGGTCCACGAGGGCGCTGCGGTCATGGACTGGATGGAGCAGGAGCAGGAGCGCGGCATCACCATCACCTCGGCCGCGACCGCGTGCGAGTGGAAGGACCACCGCATCAACATCATCGACACGCCCGGCCACGTCGACTTCACCGTCGAGGTCGAGCGCTCGCTGCGCGTGCTCGACGGCGCGATCGCGCTGTTCGACTCCGTCGCCGGCGTCGAGCCCCAGTCGGAGACCGTCTGGCGGCAGGCCGACAAGTACGAGGTCCCCCGCATCGCCTACGTCAACAAGATGGACCGCATCGGGGCCGACTTCTTCGGCGCCGTGAAGACGATGCGCGAGCGCCTCGGCGCGAACCCGCTGCCGATCCAGATCCCGATCGGCGCCGAGGGCGACTTCCGGGGCGTCGTGGACCTGATCGAGAACAAGGCCCTCGTCTGGAACGACGAGCTGGGCACCGAGTTCTCCTACGAGGAGATCCCCGCCGATCTCGCCGAGCAGGCGCAGCAGCACCGCACCGAGCTGATCGAGGCCTGCGCCGACTACGACGACGAGCTGATGGAGATGTACCTCGGCGACGAGGACATCCCGCACGAGCGGATCGCCAAGTCGCTGCACCGCGCCACGCTCGACATCAAGGTGACGCCCGGTCCTGCTGGGCTCCTCCTTCAAGAACAAGGGCGTCCAGCCGCTGCTCGACGCGATCGTCGAGCTGCTGCCCTCCCCGCTCGAGGTGCCGCCGATGACGGGGCTCGAGCCCGCCAAGAAGGGCGAGGACGGCGAGCCGGTCGAGGCGGTCCGCGAGCCCTCCGACAGCGCACCGTTCTCGGCGCTCGCCTTCAAGGTGATGGCGGACCCCTACGTCGGCAAGCTGACCTACTTCCGCGTCTACTCAGGCAAGCTCGAGGCCGGTGGGCGCGTCCTCAACTCCTCCACCGGCAAGACCGAGCGGATCGGCCGGCTGCTGATGATGCACGCCAACTCGCGCGAGGAGATCGAGGAGTGCTACGCGGGCGACATCCTCGCCGGCGTCGGCCTCAAGCAGACCTCGACCGGCGACACGCTCTGCGCCCCCGACGCCCCAATCGCGCTCGAGCAGATCGAGTTCCCCGAGCCGGTCATCGCGGTCGCGATCGAGCCGAAGACCAAGGTCGACCAGGAGAAGCTGGGCCAGGCGCTGCAGCGGCTCTCCGAGGAGGACCCGACCTTCCGCGTCGAGACCGACGAGGAGACCGGCCAGACCCTGATCCACGGCATGGGCGAGCTGCACCTCGAGGTGCTGGTCGACCGCATGCTGCGCGAGTTCTCCGTCGAGGCGAACGTCGGCAAGCCGCAGGTCGCCTACCGCGAGACGATCCGCGACCGCGTCGAGAAGGTCTCCGAGCGCTTCGTGCGCCAGACCGGCGGCCGCGGCCAGTACGGCCACGCCGTCATCAACCTCGAGCCGGCGCCGGGCGAGGGCTTCGACTTCGTCAACAGGATCAAGGGCGGAACGATCCCGACCGAGTACATCCCGTCGGTCGAGCAGGGCATCGAGGAGGCGCTGCAGTCGGGCGTCAAGGCCGGCTACCCGATGGTCGACGTGAGGGCCGAGCTGATCGACGGCTCCTTCCACGACGTGGACTCCTCGGAGATGGCCTTCAAGATCGCCGGCTCGATGGTCCTCAAGACCGCGGCTCGCAAGGCCAAGCCCGTCCTGCTCGAGCCCGTGATGGCGGTCGAGGTGGTCACGCCCGAGGAGTTCCTCGGCGACGTGATCGGCGACCTCTCGCGACGCCGCGGCAAGGTCCAGGGCCAGGAGCCGCGCGGGAACGCGCTGGCGGTCCAGGCCTTCGTGCCGCTCGGCGAGATGTTCGGCTACGCGACGGACCTGCGCTCCTCGACCCAGGGCCGCGCGAACTACACGATGCAGTTCGAGCGCTACGAGGAGGTCCCCAACAACATCGCCGAGGAGATCGTCGAGCACCGCTCCGGCGAGCCCGTCGGTGCGGGGGCATAAGCCTGGAACACCGCGCCGTAGCTATATTCCGGGGGTTGGTCCGAACCCGAACGAATCGCCGGAACCACCAAGACTTCGCAGCACGGAAACGACTTAGAGAAACCTAGAACAGGAAAAGGAGCGAGATGTCCAAGGAGAAGTTCGATCGCGATAAGCCGCACGTCAACGTCGGCACCATCGGCCATGTCGATCACGGCAAGACCACGCTGACCGCCGCGATCACGAAGACACTCGCCGACAAGGGTGGAACCGAGGTCAAGTCGTTCGATGAGATCGACAACGCGCCCGAGGAGAAGGAGCGCGGGATCACGATCGCGACCTCGCACGTGGAGTACGAGACCGACAACCGCCACTACGCGCACGTCGACTGTCCCGGCCACGCCGACTACGTCAAGAACATGATCACGGGCGCCGCCCAGATGGACGGCGCGATCCTGGTGGTCTCGGCGCCGGACGGCCCGATGCCCCAGACCCGCGAGCACATCCTGCTCGCCCGCCAGGTCAACGTCCCCTACGTCGTCGTCTACCTCAACAAGACCGACATGGTGGACGACGAGGAGCTGCTCGAGCTCGTCGAGGAGGAGGTCAAGGACCTGCTCAACGAGTACGACTTCCCGGGCGACGAGACCCCGATCATCAAGGGCTCGGCCCTGAAGGCGCTCGAGGGCGACGAGGAGGCGAAGCAGTCCATCCTCGACCTCGCCCAGGCGCTGGACGACTACATCCCGGAGCCCGAGCGCGACCTGGACAAGCCGTTCCTGATGCCGGTCGAGGACGTCTTCTCGATCACCGGCCGCGGCACCGTCGCGACCGGCCGCGTCGAGCAGGGCATCATCAACACGAGCGACGAGGTCGAGATCGTCGGGATCACCCCGGAGACGTCCACCACGGTCGTCACCGGCGTCGAGATGTTCCGCAAGATCCTCGACGAGGGCCGCGCCGGCGACAACATCGGCGCGCTGCTGCGAGGCACCAAGCGCGAGGAGATCCAGCGCGGCCAGGTGCTCTGCAAGCCCGGCTCGATCACGCCGCACACCAAGTTCAAGGCGGAGGTCTACTGCCTGAAGAAGGAGGAGGGCGGCCGTCACACGCCGTTCGTCACCGGCTACAGGCCGCAGTTCTACTTCCGCACCACCGACGTCACCGGCGTCGTCAACCTGCCTTCCGACCGTGAGTTCGTCGCACCGGGCGAGAACGCGCAGATGGAGGTCGAGCTGATCCAGCCGATCGCCATGGACGAGGGCCTGCGGTTCGCGATCCGCGAGGGCGGTCGCACCGTCGGCTCGGGTGTCGTCACCGAGGTAGTCGAGTAAGCGTAAGCGGGCCCCGCGAGGGGCCCGCTCTTTCGTGGCGGCCCTGCCACTGGTTCAAAGGGCCGCCGGACAACGTCAAGACATACGACCGGGGCGCTGGCCCAAGCCGCCGAAGAGGTGGCGCCGGACGAGGGTCCGGGGGCGGCGCCCTAGTCGCGCGAGAAGACCAAAGAGAGAACGGAGCACCGAGGCGTGGCCTCACTGACATCGGGAAAGATCAGGATCCGGCTGAAGGCGTACGACCACGACGCCATAGACCGGGCTGCCCAGGAGATCGTCGGGACCGCCGAGCGGACCGGCGCGTCGGTGGCCGGGCCCGTGCCGCTGCCGACCGAGAAGAACGTCTACGTCGTCATCCGGTCTCCGTTCAAGGACAAGGACTCGCGCGAGCACTTCGAGATCCGCACCCACAAGCGGCTGATCGACATCCACCAGCCCACGCCGAAGACGGTGGACGAGCTCCAGCGCATGGACACGCTCCCGGCCGGCGTCGACGTGGAGATCCGGCTCTGAGGCAGATGAGCGCGATCGTCGGCAAGAAGCTCGGCATGACCCGCGTCTTCGGCGAGGACGGCGCGGCGATCCCGGTCACCGTGATCGAGGCGGAGCCGAACAAGGTCACGGCCATCCGCAAGGCGGACCGCGACGGCTACGACGCGATCCAGCTCGCGGCGATCCCGGTCGCCGAGCGCAAGCTCACCAAGGGAGAGCTCGGCCACCTGAAGAAGGCCGGCGCGGGCGGCATGAAGACGCTCGTCGAGTTCCGCGACGTCGAGATCGCCGCGGCAACGACGTCCGAGGACTGCACCGGCCGACCCCGGAAGCGAAGCTGAGGAGTCGGCCGCTGATGCTAAGAGCGGCGAGCCGAAGGTCGGGGACGACGTCACTGTCGCCACCTTCCAGCCCGGCGACCAGGTCAAGGTCTCCGCGGTCTCGATCGGCAAGGGCTTCCAGGGGACGGTCAAGCGCCACGGCTTCTCCCGCGGTCCCGTCACCCACGGCTCGCACAACGTGCGCGCCCCGGGCTCGATCGGCGCCAGCGCCGATCCGGCGCGCGTCTTCAAGGGCGTGCGGATGCCGGGCCAGATGGGCGCCAAGCGCGTCACCCAGCGCGGGGCGACCGTGGTCGAGGTGGACGCGGAGCGCAACCTGCTGCTGATCAAGGGGTCCGTCCCCGGCGCGACCAACGCCACCGTGGAGGTGAGGACCCTTGGCTGAGGCCGCGATCAAGGCCCCGGTCCTCGGCAAGCAGTCGAAGGCCGATCTCCCGAAGGCGATCTTCTCCGAGCCCTTCCACGAGGGCCTCGTGCACCAGGCCGCGCGCGCGGACCTGAACGCGCGGCGCCGCGGCACGCACTCGAGCCTCACCCGCGGCGAGGTCTCGATGACCGGCGCCAAGGCCTGGCGCCAGAAGGGCACCGGGCGCGCCCGCGTCGGCGCGCTCGGCGTCCCGCACCGCTACGGCGGTGGCGCCGCGTTCGGCCCGAAGCCGCGTCACTACACCTTCAAGGTCAACCGCAAGGCGCGCCGCCGGGCGCTGCGCGCCGCCCTCAGCGTCCACGCCGAGCGCGGCACGGTCGCCGTCGTCGACGCCGGTGCGTACGACAAGCCCGCGACCAAGACGGCCGCCGCGGCTATCGCCAAGTGGGGCGCCGGCAGCCCGACGCTCGTCGTCGTCTCCGCCGACGAGGAGGCCATCGCCAAGAGCTTCCGCAACATCCCCGGCGTCCGCGTCGCGGTCGCGACGTCGGCAGGAGTCGCCGACGTGATCGGCGCCGCCTCCCTGGCCGTGACCGAGGCCGCGCTCGCCGAGCTGGAGGCCCGCTCGACCGAACCGACCAAGGCAAAGGCCGCAGCGCCCAAGCGAAGGCCACGGCGAAGAAGGGCCCGAAGGCCGCGCCGAAATCTTCGGGCGGAGCCTCAGCATCCCCCGCGAAGGCGTCGCAACCGGCCGGCCCCGGAAGCGCGAGCAGTGCCGAAGGCACTGCGAAGTCCGGTTCAGCGGAGGAGCCGGCCGAGGGCGGTGACGACGATGGACCCCCGCCAGGTGATCATCCGCCCCGTCGTCTCGGAGAAGTCGTACGCCCTGATGGCGGACGGCAAGTACACGTTCCGCGTGCACGACCGCGCGCACAAGACGCAGATCGCGCAGGCGGTCGAGTCGATCTTCGGCGTGCACGTCCGCGCCGTGCGGACGTCGAAGGTGAACTCGAAGCCGAAGCGCCGCGGGCTGCACGCCGGCCGCAGCCGGTCCTGGAAGAAGGCCGTCGTCCAGCTCGCGCCCGGCGAGCGGATCGAGCTGTTCGAGGGCGCGGCGGTCGAGGGCTAGTGGTCTAGATGGCGATTCGCAAGACAAAGCCGACCAGCCCCGGGCGCCGCTTCGGCACCTACCAGCTCCGCGATGAGCTGACCGGCGACAAGCCGCAGAAGAAGCTGAGCAAGGGCAAGCAGCGCTCGAGCGGCCGCAACGTCGCACGGCCGTGTCACCTCGCGCCACCGCGGCGGCGGGGCCAAGCGCCGCTACCGCCAGATCGACTTCAAGCGGACCAAGGACGCCGTGCCCGCGAAGGTCGCGACGATCGAGTACGACCCGAACCGCACCGCCTACATCGCGCTGCTCAACTACGCGGACGGCCACAAGAGCTACATCCTGGCGCCCGCAGGGCCTCGCGGTCGGCGCCGAGGTGGTCTCGGGTGAGGGCGCGGACATCGCGCCGGGCAACTCGCTGCCGCTGGCCCGGATCCCGACCGGCACCGTGGTCCACAACGTCGAGCTCGTCCCCGGCCAGGGCGGCCGTCTCGGCCGCTCCGCCGGCACGGCGATCCAGGTCGTCGCCAAGGAGGGGCCGATGGTCTCGCTGCGGCTGCCCTCCTCGGAGGTGCGCATGGTCCGCGGCGAGTGCCGGGCGACGGTCGGCTCCCTCTCGAACAGCGAGCACCAGAACGTCAAGTGGGGCAAGGCCGGGCGCAGCCGCCACCGCGGCAAGCGGCCGCAGACGCGCGGCGTAGCGATGAACCCGGTTGACCACCCGCACGGCGGCGGCGAGGCGCACCACACCCCCGGCGGCCACCCGGTGACCCCCTGGGGCAAGCCGACGCTCGGCTACAGGACCCGCAAGAAGGGCAAGCGCTCCGACCAGCTGATCGTGCGCGGCCGCAGAAGGAAGAAGAGGTAAGGGGCTGATGGGACGCTCGACCAAGAAGGGGCCGTGGGCGGAGGAGCGTCTGCTCTCCCGCATCGAGGCGATGAACTCCTCCGGCCAGAAGCAGATGGTGAAGACCTGGTCTCGCAGGTCGACGATCTTCCCCGAGATGGTGGGGCACACGATCGCGGTCCACGACGGCCGCAAGCACGTGCCCGTGTTCATCTCCGAGTCGATGGTCGGGCACAAGCTCGGCGAGTTCGCGCCGACGCGGACCTTCCGCGCCCACTCCGGAACGGGCAAGGGGGCGAGTAGGCGATGGCCGACGAGAAGAAGCCCACGTCGAAGCCCGAGGAGAAGGGCACCGCGGCCAAGAAGCCGGCCGCGCGCAAGCCCGCCGCGAAGAAGCCGGCGGCGAAGAAGGCCGCGCCCAAGAGCGAGGGCGCGAAGAAGCCGGCCGCGCGCAAGCCCGCCGCGAAGAAGGAGACCGCGACCAAGGCCGCGGGCGAGACCGCGGCCGAGGCGACCTCGAAGACCGCCGACACCGGGGCGAAGGCGGCTGCCGGGAAGCCGGCCGCGGCGAAGACGGGCTCGAAGGCGAAGGCGCCCGCGCGCAAGCCGGCCAAGAAGGCCGCCCCGAAGGAGGAGCAGCGCCCCGTCGTCAACGCCCGCGCCCGCTTCGTCCGGGTCGCGCCGCGCAAGGCTCGCCTGGTCGCCGACCAGGTCCGCGGCCTGCCGCTGGCGGACGCCCAGACCCTGCTTCGCTTCTCCCCCCGCAGCGCGGCCCAGGACATCTCGAAGCTGATCGCGTCGGCTGCGGCCAATGCGGAGAACAACCACGATCTGATCGCGGACGAGCTGGTGGTGAAGGACATCAGCGTGGACGAGGGCCCCACCCTGAAGCGCTACAGGCCCCGCGCGCTCGGCCGCGCCACCCGCATCAACAAGCGAACCAGCCACATCAAGGTGGCGTTGACCCCCGAGGACTGGAGCTAGATGCCCGCCTCCCCGACCACGCACACCTGGATGACGGCCATGGCCGTCGCATCTGTCGTCCTCGGGCTTGCGCTTGCCGCCGGCGAGCGCTGCGCCCTGCGTCCAACAATCTGCTCGGCCGTGCCCGCCACCAGGCGCACGTGGCCAGGAAGGCGGGCATCTAGGCATGGGACAGAAGATCCACCCCGAGGGCTTTCGCGTCGGCTACATCCACGACTGGAAGTCGAACTGGTTCAACGAGCGCAACTTCTCCGATTACCTGATGGAGGACATCGCGATCCGCGACCACATCGAGGGCAAGCTCTCGCACGCGGGCCTGTCGTCGATCTCGATCAAGAAGGGCTCGAACGAGATCGAGGTCGACATCGCCACCGCCCGTCCCGGCATCGTGATCGGCAAGTCGGGCAGCGAGGTGGATGCGCTGCGCCGCGAGCTGCACAAGATCACCGGCCGCCCGGTCAAGGTGAACATCAAGGAGATCAAGCGCCCCGAGCTCGACGCGAAGCTCGTCGCCCAGTCGATCGCCGAGCAGCTCCAGAACCGCGTCGCCTTCCGCCGCGCGATGAAGCGCGCGCTCACCTCCGCGATGCGCTCCGGCGCCAAGGGCGTCAAGGTCCAGGTCTCCGGCCGCCTCGGCGGGGCGGAGATGGCGCGGACCGAGGGCTACTCCGACGGCCGCGTGCCGCTGCACACCCTGCGCGCCGACATCGACTACGGCTTCGTCGAGGCCCGCACGACCACCGGCCGCATCGGAGTCAAGTGCTGGATCAACAAGGGCGAGGTCATGCCCGAGGGCTTCCGTTCCGACCAGGTCGAAGAGGACGAGTCCCAGCCGCGCGGCCGCGGCGGCCGCGGCGGCGGCGCCCGAGGGGGCGGTCGCTGATGCTGATGCCGAAGCGGGTCCAGCACCGCAAGCAGATGCGCGGCCGCAGGCGCGGCTACGCGAAGGGCGGCACCAACGTGTCCTTCGGCGAGTACGGCCTGAAGGCGATGGAGCGCGGCTGGATCACCAACCGCCAGATCGAGGCCGCCCGAGTCGCGATGACCCGCAAGATCAAGCGCGGCGGCAAGGTCTGGATCAACATCTTCCCCGACAAGCCGATCACCGCGAAGCCGGCCGAGACCCGCATGGGCTCGGGCAAGGGCAACCCGGAGGGCTGGGTGGCCGTGGTCAAGCCCGGCCGCGTCATGTTCGAGCTCGCGGGCGTGCCCGAGGACCTCGCCAAGGACGCGATGCGCCTCGCCGGCCACAAGCTGCCCGTGAAGACGAAGTTCGTGAAGCAGCGGAGAGTGGAGAGCGATGCGAGGCAGATGAAGGCCTCGGAAGCGCATAACCTCAAGGACGACGAGCTGCTGGAGCGGCTCAAGCAGGCCCGCGAGGAGCAGTTCGGCCTGCGCTTCCAGCACGCGACGGGCGAGCTCGAGAACACGGCTCGCCTGACCGCCGTCAAGCGCGACGTCGCCAGGCTGCTGACCGTCGCGAAAGAACGAGGAATCGACCTGGAGCAGGAGCTGAGGGCCTGATGGCCGACGAAGAGAAGAACGAGACAACCGAAGAGACGCCCGAGCCCGAGGCCCCCGAGGCCGCGGCGGAGGAGACCCCGGCGGCCGAGGAGGCTGCTGCGGAGGCCCCTGCCGAAGGGAGGAGGCCGCGGAGGAGGCCCCTGCGGAGGAGGCCGAGCAGGCCCCTGCCGAGGAGGCCCCGGCCGCCGACGAGGGCCCCGGCGACGACGAGCTCGAGGGCCTCGGCTGGAAGGCGCGCAGGCGCCTGCTGCGCTCCCGCGAGCCCGGCGAGGAGCGCCCGCAGGGCGGCTCCGAGGAGCGGCTCGAGGCCGCCGCGTCCAAGCGCGCCGCCGCGTCCCGGTCCCGCCGCGCGTACCGCGCGAAGCAGCGCGCGGGCCACGAGGCGGGAGAGGGCACGCCGCCGGCGCAGCGCGAGTCCGCCGGCCGCAAGGTCCGCCAGGGCACGGTCGTGTCGAGCAAGGCCGACAAGACGATCACGGTCCGAATCGACGTCGCGCGGCGGCACCGGACCTACGAGAAGATCGTGCGGAGCTCCAGCACGCTGCACGCCCACGACGAGTCCAACGAGGCGAACGAGGGCGACCGCGTCCGCATCGTCGAGACGCGGCCGCTGTCGAAGACCAAGCGCTGGCGCCTCACCGAGGTACTGGAGAAGGCGAAGTGATCCAGCAGGAGTCCAGGCTCAAGGTGGCCGACAACTCGGGCGCCCGCGAGATCCTCTGCATCCGCGTCAAGGGCGGCTCGCACCGCCGCTACGCGCGGATCGGCGACGTGATCACGGCGACGGTCAAGCAGGCCACGCCGCACGGCGGCGTGCGCAAGGGCGAGGTCGTCGAGGCAGTCGTCGTCCGCACGCGCAAGCAGCTCGGGCGCAAGGACGGCACCTACATCTCCTTCGACGAGAACGCCGCGGTGCTGATCGACCCCCAGGGCGCCCCGCGCGGTACCCGGATCTTCGGCCCCGTCGCCCGCGAGCTGCGCGACAAGAACTTCATGCGGATCGTCTCCCTCGCCCCGGAGGTCCTCTGATGGCCCGGGCCGCGCGCAGGCAGAAGCGGGAGAAGGCGCCGGGGATGCGCATCCGCCGCGACGACACCGTCGCGATCATCGCCGGCAAGGACAAGGGCAAGACCGGCAAGGTCCTGCGCACCGATCCGAAGCGCCAGAAGGTCTACGTCGAGCACCTCAACATGGTCAAGCGCCACCAGCGCCCGACCTCGGTCAAGGACACCTCGAAGGGCGGCCAGGTCGGCGGCATCGTCGACAAGGAGGGCCCGATCCACGTCTCCAACGTGATGCTGGTCGATCCCTCGAACAACAAGCCGACGCGCGTGCGCGTCGAGCGAAGCGGCGACGGCAGGCGCAAGCGGATCTCGGCCAAGACCGGGAAGGACATCGACTGATGGAGGCCGCGGTGACCGACCAGCAGCGCCAGGCCGCCCCTCCGCCGCGCCTGCGCGACACGTACGAGAGCGAGGTGAAGCCGGCGCTGATCGAGCGCTTCGGCTACTCGAGCCCGATGCAGGCGCCGACGCTGGGCAAGATCACGCTCAACATGGGCGTCGGCGAGGCCAAGCAGAACACCCAGATGCTCGAGGCGGCCATGGAGCAGCTCGCGACGATCGCGGGCCAGCGGCCGAGCGTGCGCCGCGCGAAGAAGTCGGTCGCGTCGTTCAAGGTGCGCGAGGGGATGCCGGTCGGCGTCGCCGTGACGCTGCGCCGCGCGCGCATGTGGGAGTTCCTCGACCGCCTCAACTCGATCGCGATCCCGCGCATCCGCGACTTCCGCGGGCTCAACGCGCGCTCCTTCGACGGCCGCGGCAACTACTCCATGGGCGTGCGCGAGCAGATCATCTTCCCCGAGATCGACTACGACTCGATCGACGAGGTCCGCGGCCTCGACATCACGATCACGACCACGGCCGAGACCGACGAGGAGGCCTTCGCGCTCCTCGACGGCCTCGGGATGCCCTTCTCGCAGGAGGGCCGCCCGGGCCAGGCCGACGTCGCGGACGAGGAGGAGGAGGAGCGCCGCAAGGAGGAGGCCCGCCAGCGGGCCGAGGCCGAGCAGGCGGCCCTCGAGCAGCTCAAGGAGGAGAACCCCGAGGCCTACGAGAAGCCCGAGCGCGCCGAGGAGGGCGAGGAGGGCGAGGGCGAGGCCGAGGGCGGCGAGACCGACGCGAAGCAGGACGGCGCCGCAGAAGGCGGCGACGAAGGACAAGGAGACTGATGGCCAAGACGTCCCAGAAGGTGCGCCAGGCGCGCCAGCCCAAGTACAAGACCCGGGGCTATAACCGCTGCCGCAACTGCGGCCGTCCCCGCGCGGTCTATCGCAAGTTCGGCCTCTGCCGGATCTGCCTGCGCGAGAACGCACACCAGGGCTACATCCCCGGGATGACGAAGTCGAGCTGGTAGCCATGCTCACCGATCCCATCTCCGACTACCTGACGCGCCTGCGCAACGGTCTCAAGGCCGAGCACGAGGACGTCGTGATCCCGTCGTCGCGCCTGAAGAAGGAGGTGTCCCGCATCCTCAAGGAGCAGGGCTACATCAGCGACTTCGAGGTCTTCCAGGCAGAGAAGGGCGAGGCGATCAAGGTCACGCTTCGCTATACCGAGGACCGCGATCCCGTGATCAGCGGGATGGAGCGGGTCTCGCGCCCCGGCCGCCGCCGCTACGTCGCCAAGGACGGCCTCCCGCGGGTGCAGGGCGGCATGGGCACGGCGATCGTCTCGACCTCGACGGGCGTGATGACCGGCCACGAGGCGCGAAAGAGGGGCGTCGGCGGCGAGGTCGTCGCCTACGTCTGGTGAGAGGGCTTCGCTGAGGAACCCATGAGTCGAATCGGAAGACAACCGATGAGCATCCCCGACGGCGTCAGCGTCGACGTCAAGCCCGACGCGGTCACCGTCAAGGGCCCGAAGGGCGAGCTGAGCCAGCAGGTCAGCCGCGAGATGAAGGTCTCGGTGGACGACGGCACGCTCACGGTCGAGCGGCCCACGGACCGCGGCGAGCACCGCGCCCTGCACGGGCTCACGCGCAGCCTGATCGCGAACATGGTCGAGGGCGTCACCGACGGCTTCGAGCGGCGGCTGGAGATCCAGGGCGTCGGCTACCGCGCGCAGCTCAAGGGCAAGGCCCTCGAGCTCGCGCTCGGCTACTCGCACCCCGTCAGCATGCCCGCCCCCGAGGGGATCGAGTTCGAGGTCCCGCAGCCGACCGAGATCGTCGTGCGCGGCATCGACAAGCAGCTCGTGGGGGAGACCGCAGCGCGCATCCGCAAGAGCCGCCCGCCGGAGCCCTACAAGGGCAAGGGGATCCGCTACGCGGGCGAGCAGGTCACCCGCAAGGTCGGGAAGCGAGCGTGAGGTAGATGCCCGTCGCGACCAAGCCCCAGCGCAGGCTGCGCCGGCGCCGGCGCGTGCGCGCCAGGATCCGCGGCAGCGCCGAGCGCCCCCGCCTCTCCGTCTTCCGCTCCAACCGCGGCGTCTCGGCCCAGCTCATCGACGACGACGCCGGCAAGACGCTGGCCGCCGTCAACTGGCTCGAGCCCGACCTCAAGGGGCTCGCTCCGATGGAGCAGGCCAAGAAGGCCGGCGAGCTGCTGGCCAAGCGCGCGTCCGACGCCAAGGTCGAGACCTGCGTCTTCGACCGCGGCGGCTACCGCTACCACGGCCGCGTCAAGGCGCTGGCCGAGGGCGCGAGGGAGGGGGGACTGAAGTTCTAGGTGCGGCAGGGGCGGCGATCGCCGCTCCGCTACCTTCTTCCAGCTCATGGCAGTAGAGACAGTCAGCGCAAAGGGACTCGACCTGCAGGAGCGGGTGATCGAGATCAACCGCGTCGCCAAGGTGGTCAAGGGCGGCCGGCGCTTCTCGTTCACCGCGCTCGTCGCCGTCGGCGACGAGGACTCCGTGGTCGGGATCGGCTACGGCAAGGCCCGCGAGGTCCCGCTCGCGATCCAGAAGGCCGTCGAGAACGCCCGCAAGAACCTGATCCGCGTGCCCAAGTACGGCCAGACCATCACCCACTTCGTCGTCGGCCGCTTCGGCGCCGGCCACGTCGTCCTGCGCCCGGCCAGCCCCGGTACCGGCGTCATCGCCGGTGGCGGCGTCCGCGCCGTGCTCGAGCTGGGCGGCGTCCGCGACGTCCTCACCAAGTCGATCGGCACCCAGAACCCGATCAACCTCGTCAAGGCCACGATGGAGGGGCTCGAGTCCCTCCGCAAGCCGGAGGACGTCGCGAAGCTGCGCGGCCTCTCGATCACCGAGGTCCTGGGCATCGGCCCGACCGACGCCGAGACCGCGGCCGAGACGATCAACGGCGCTCCCACCAACGGCGAGCCCGCCGACAAGCCCGCGCCGGTGACGGCCGAGGACGTCGTCGCCGAGGGTGAATCGCCCGAGGCGCCGAGCGGAGCCTCAGCAGCCCCCGCCGCGGCGTCGCAGCCGGCAGACCCCGGCAAGCGCTGAGCAGCACCGAAGCGTCGCTCGCCGAGGGTCCGAAGCAGGCCGAGGAGCCGGCCGCTGATGAGGCACCCGATGCCCCGAAGGATGAGTCCTGATGGCCGACGTCCTGATCAAGCAGGTGCGCTCCGGCAACGGCGCGTCCCCGGACCAGCGCGCGGCGCTGCGCTCGCTGAAGCTGGGCAAGATCGGCCGCACCGCCACCTTCAAGGACTCCCCGAACCTCCAGGGCCAGATCCGCGCGATCTCGCACCTGGTCGAGGTGGGTGAGGCGAAGTGAGCCCCAAGTCGAAGACCGCCGGCGAGCCCGAGGTGCGCAAGCTCGAGGCCGAGGAGATCGGCCTCCACAACCTGAGGCCGTCCCCCGGCTCGCGCAAGGCGCGCAAGCGCCTGGGGCGCGGCAAGGGCACGGGCCAGGGCAAGACCGCGGGCCGCGGCCACAAGGGCGCCGGCGCGCGCTCAGGCAGCAAGCGCAAGCTCGCCTACGAGGGCGGGCAGACGCCGATCCACATGCGGATGGGCAAGCTGCGCGGCGGCCATCACAAGATGTCGATGCCCTTCGAGCCGTTCCGGACGAAGACCCAGCCGGTCAACGTCTCGGACCTCGATGCCCGCTTCAAGGCCGGCGACGAGGTCTCCCCGGAGTCACTGAAGGAGGCCGGGCTGGCGAAGCGCAGCGGCATCCCGGTCAAGGTGCTCGGCCGCGGCGAGATCTCGACCAAGCTGACCGTGCGGGCGCACGCCTTCAGCGCCTCCGCGAAGGAGAAGATCGAGGCCGCCGGCGGCTCCTGCGAGGAGGTCTAGGTGCTTCAGACCATCCTCAACGCGTTCAGCGTTCAGGACATCCGCAAGAAGCTGCTGTTCACGGCGGCGATCCTGGCGCTCTACCGGCTGGGCGCCTACATCCCCTCGCCCGGCGTGGACGCCGCGACGGTCAAGGACATCGAGGAGAACTTCTCGGGCTCGAACATCCTCGGGTTCCTGAACCTCTTCTCGGGCGGCAGCCTCTCGCGCCTCTCCCTGTTCGCGCTCGGGATCATGCCCTACATCACCGCGTCGATCATCCTGCAGCTCCTGACCGTCGTGGTGCCCGCCCTCGAGCGGCTCCAGAAGGAGGGCGAGGTCGGCCAGCAGAAGATCACGCAGTACACGCGCTACCTGACCGTGGCCCTGGCCTTCGGCCAGTCGCTCGGCTACGTCTTCCTGTTCGAGAGCTTCCAGAACCAGGCGGGCACCAGCGTCGTGGGCGAGCTGACGGCCCCGAAGCTGTTCCTGATCGTGATCTCGCTCACCGCGGGCTGCACCCTGCTGATGTGGATGGGCGAGCTGATCACCCAGCGCGGGATCGGCAACGGGATCTCGCTGATGATCTTCGCCTCGATCGTCTCCGGGCTGCCCTCGGGCATCCAGGCCTGGTGGACCAATCCGGACCAGGTCTTCGTCGTGATGATGCCCTTCATAGCCCTCGCGGTGATCGTCGCGATCGTCTTCGTGCAGGAGGGCCAGAGGCGGATACCCGTGCAGTACGCCAAGCGCGTGGTCGGCCGGCGGATGACCTCGGGCGGCTCGACCTACCTGCCGCTGCGCGTGAACATGGCGGGGGTGATCCCGGTCATCTTCGCGGCCTCGATCATGGCCTTCCCGCCGACGGTCGGCCAGATCCTGAACACCCCGGCCGCGCTCGACTTCGCCGCGTTCTTCAGCCCCAACAGCTGGGCCTACGTGGTCGGCGAGGTCTTCTTCATCATCATCTTCACCTACTTCTACACGGCGGTCACCTTCAACCCCGTGGACCAGGCCGACAACCTCAAGAAGTACGGCGGCTTCGTTCCCGGCGTGCGGCCCGGGCGGCCGACCGCGGAGT
This sequence comes from uncultured Solirubrobacterales bacterium, assembly GCA_963805235.1. GTDB lineage: Bacteria > Actinomycetota > Thermoleophilia > Solirubrobacterales > 70-9 > DASSYK01. The sequence continues at coordinate 37,026 of CAWDTF010000009.1, forward strand.
ACCTCGACCGCATCCTCTCGCGCCTGACCTTCCCCGGCGCCCTCTACCTCGGCGCCGTCGCGGCGCTCCCGACCATCCTGATCAGCCAGACATCGGCGAACTTCTTCTTCGGCGGCACCTCGATCCTGATCGTCGTGGGCGTGGCCCTCGACACGGTCAAGCAGCTCGAGGCGCAGCTGATGATGCGGAACTACGAAGGCTTCCTGAAGTAGCGCGGAGCCGGGCATGTCCGAGCTCAACCTCATCCTGCTGGGCCCGCCGGGTAGCGGCAAGGGCACGCAGGGCGAGGGCCTCCAGGATGACTTCCGGCTGCCCTACTACGCGACGGGGGAGATCCTTCGCGCGGCGGTCAAGGATGGGACCGAGATCGGCCTCAAGGCCAAGGAGTACATGGATCGCGGCGACCTCGTGCCCGACGAGGTGATCATCGGCGTGATCATCGAGCAGATCGAGGGAGAGGAGGCGAGCGACGGCTTCATCCTCGACGGCTTCCCCCGCACGGTCCCCCAGGCCGAGGCGCTGGCCGCCGAGATGGAGAAGCTGGGCAGGCAGATCACCGCCGCCGTGCTGATCGACGTCTCCGACGACGAGGTCGTCCGCCGCCTCGGCGGTCGCCGGACGTGCGAGCAAGACTGCGGCCGCGTCTTCCACGTCGAGTTCAACCCGCCCGAGAAGGACGGGGTCTGCGACGTCGACGGCGGCGAGCTGGTCGTCCGCGACGACGACAAGCCCGACGTGATCCGCAACCGGCTCGAGACCTACCACGACAAGACCGAGCCGCTCGTCGACTACTACGAGGACCAGGGCACGCTCCAGCGCGTGGACGGCGCGCAGGGCCCGGACGAGGTGGGGGAGGCGATCCGCGGCCTGCTCGCCACCCTTCGCCGCGAAGACGAGATGGAGATGTAGCGTGTACCGCGGCGGGATCATCCGGAAGTCGCCCGAGCAGATCGAGGCGATGGCCGCCGCCGGCGAGATCCAGGCCCGCTGCCTGAAGATGCTCGAGGCCAAGGCGCGCCCCGGCGTCACGACCAAGGAGCTCGACGAGACCGCCGAGAAGTTCATCCGCTCGCAGGGCGCGGTGCCCTCGTTCAAGGGCTACCGCGGCTTTCCCGGCTCGATCTGCGCCTCGCCGAACGCGATGGTCGTCCACGGCATCCCGGGCCCCTACGAGCTGCGCAAGGGCGACATCCTCTCGATCGACGTCGGGGTCACCTATGAAGGCTGGGTCGCGGACGCGGCGATGACCGTCCCGGTCGGCAAGGTCGAGCGAGGACGCGCGCAAGCTGCTGCGCGACCACGCGCGCGGCCCTGTTCGAGGGCATCGCGCAGGCCCGGCCCGGCAACCGCCTCTCGCGACGTCTCCCACGCGGTCCAGATCCGCGTCGAGCGCGACGGGCTCTCGGTGATCCGCTCGCTGGTCGGCCACGGCATCGGGCGCGAGATGCACGAGGATCCGCAGATCCCGAACTTCGGCGATCCGGGCCGCGGGCCCGGAGCTGGAGGAGGGCATGGTCCTGGCGATCGAGCCGATGGTGAACGTCGGCGGCCCCGAGATCCGCATGGGCTCGGACGGCTGGGCCGTCTACTCGCAGGACGACTCGCTCGCCGCGCACTTCGAGTTCACGGTCGCGGTCACCGCCGAAGGCCCGCGCGTGCTGACCCCCTGGCACGAGCTCTAGCGAGTAGCGAGAGCGGGTTTCGTGGGTCATCGCAGCGCTCGCTGATCTTGATGCGGTGGACGCGACGATCGCACGGCACGCCCCGCTGAACAAGACGCGGCTGCTGCTAGGATTACCCGGCTGGCCACCCGGCCGGTCGAGTCCGCCCGCGGTCCAACTCCTGGGGTCGCAGAGGCGTTCTCAGTGTCCGATACGAGCGAGGGACGATGAAGGTCCGAGCGTCCGTAAAACCGATTTGTGAGAAGTGCAAGGTGATCCGCCGCGGCGGAGCCGTGCTCGTGATCTGCCCGAATCCCCGCCACAAGCAGAGGCAGGGCTAGTCGGCTGATGGCGCGGATCGCCGGGGTCAACGTCCCGCTCAACAAGCGGGTCGAGGTCGGCCTCACCTACGTCTTCGGCATCGGCCGCTCGACGGCGAACGAGATCTCAAGGAGGCCGGCGTCGACCCGGACACCGCGGTCAAGGACCTGACCGAGGACGAGGTCGTCAAGCTGCGCGAGGCGGTCGAGGCCCGCGAGGTCGAGGGTGACCTCCGCCGCGAGCGCTCGCAGAACATCAAGCGCCTCCAGGAGATCGGCTCCTACCGCGGGCTGCGCCACCGCCGCGGCCTGCCGGTGCGGGGCCAGCGCACCAAGACCAACGCGCGCGGGCCGCAAGGGCCCGAAGCGCATGAGCATCGCCGGCAAGAAGAAGGCCCCGCGAAGTAAGCGGGAGGAGCAGACTTGGCACAGCCGAAGAAGGGTCGCGCGCCGCAAGGCCCGCAAGAACGTCGCCTACGGGCAGGCCCACATCAAGACTTCGTTCAACAACACGATCGTCACCCTGACCGACCCCGAGGGCAACGTGATCGCCTGGGAGTCGGCCGGCAGCGCCGGGTTCAAGGGCTCGCGCAAGTCCACCCCCTTCGCCGCCCAGGTGACCGCCGACGCCGCCGCCAAGAAGGGCATGGAGCACGGCCTCGAGAAGGTCGAGGTCTTCGCCAAGGGCGCGGGCTCCGGCCGCGAGACCGCGATCCGCTCGCTGCAGGCCGCCGGCCTCGACGTGACGACCGTCAAGGACGTCACGCCGCAGGCCCACAACGGCTGCCGTCCCCGCAAGCGGAGGCGGGTCTGATGGCTCGCGACACCTCCCCCCAGTGCAAGCAGTGCCGCCGCGAGGGCCAGAAGCTGTTCCTGAAGGGCGCGCGCTGCTTCACCGACAAGTGCGGCGTCGAGCGCCGCTCCTACCCGCCGGGCGAGCACGGCCGCGGCCGCATGCGCCAGTCCGAGTACCGGGTCGCAGCTGCGCGAGAAGCAGAAGGCGCGGCGCTACTACCAGGTGCTCGAGAAGCAGTTCCGCAGCTACTACGACAAGGCCAGCCGCCAGGCAGGGCGTCACCGGCGAGAACCTGCTGCGGCTGCTCGAGTGCCGCTTCGACAACGTCCTCGTGCGCCTCGGCTTCGCCGCCTCGCGCCGCCAGGCGAGGCAGCTGGTCCGCCACGGCCACTGGACGATCAACGGCCGGCGGGTCGACATCCCCTCTTACCAGGTGAAGCCGGACGACGTGATCACGATCAAGGCCGGCTCCGACGCCACCGACGTCGTCCGCAACGCGACCGAGCTGACCTCGGGCGTGCCGGCCTGGCTTCAGGCCGACCACGACGCGCTCACCGCCAAGGTGCTGAGGCTGCCCGAGCGCAGCGAGATCTCGGCGCCCGTCGAGGAGCAGCTCATCGTCGAGCTGTACTCGAAGTAACCCCGACATCAGCAACGAGAGAAGCGAGGAAGCGATGACCACCCTGCCAGATTTCCAGATCCCGAAGATCTCGGCCGAGGAGGTCGACGACAACAAGGGCACGTTCACGATCGAGCCCCTCGACAAGGGCTTCGGCTACACGTTCGGCAACAGCCTCCGCCGCGTGCTGCTGTCTCGCTCGGCGGCGCCGCGATCACCAGCGTCCGCATCGAGGGCGTCGCGCACGAGTTCTCGACGATCCCGGGCCTGAAGGAGGACGTCACCGACCTCGTCCTCAACCTCAAGGACGTCGTCGTGCGCATGCACACCGACGCCGACGAGGTCGAGACGCCGCTGGTGGCCACCGGCCCCGGCGAGGTCAAGGCCAAGGACATCGACCTGCCCGCGGGCGTCGAGATCCTCAACCCCGACGCGCCGATCGCCACGCTCGAGAAGAAGACCAAGCTCGAGATGTACCTGACGATCGGCCGCGGCCGCGGCTACTCGCCGGCGGACGAGAACAAGTCCGAGGACAAGCCGATCGGCGTGATCCCGATCGACGCGATCTTCTCGCCGATCCGGCGCGCGGCCTACGCGGTCGACTCCGCGCGGGTCGGTCAGCGCACCGACTTCGACAAGCTCACGCTCGAGGTCGAGACCGACGGCTCGATCGAGCCCGGCGCGCGCGCTGCGCGAGGCCGCGGAGATCCTGATCAAGAGCCTGGCGATCTTCACCACCGCCGACCGGGTCGACGAGCTGCGCGGCGAGGGAGCCGATCGCGGCTCCCGGCAACGGCGGCCCCGGCGCCGAGGCGGCCGCGGTGCCCGGCGCCGACGGGCTCGACGAGATCCTGATCGAGGAGCTCGAGCTGGGCGTCCGCTCCTACAACTGCCTCAAGCGCGCCGGCATCCAGACCGTCGGCGAGCTGGTGCGCAAGTCGGAGTCGGAGCTGAACGCGATCCCGAACTTCGGTCGCAAGTCGATCGAGGAGGTCCAGGAGACGCTCCGGGCCCGCGGCCTCGGCGCTGCGCGCCGAGTAGGGCACTAGAGCCCGGCTCGGAGGCACGGCGATGCGCCATGCCAAGAAGCGAAACAAGCTAAGCCGGGACTCGGCCCATCGCAAGGCGCTGCTTCGCACGATGTCGAAGCAGCTGATCGAGCACGAGCGGATCGGGACGACCCAGCCGAAGGCCAAGGCGCTCAAGCCCGAGTTCGAGAAGCTGATCACCCTGGCAAAGCGCGGCGACCTGCACGCGCGCCGCCAGGCGCTCTCGAAGCTCGGCCAGGACAAGTTCGCGGTCCACAAGCTGTTCGAGGAGATCGCGCCGCGCTACGCGCAGCGCACCGGCGGCTACACCCGCATCGTCAAGCTCGGCCCGCGCCGCTCGCGACTCGGCCGAGATGGTCTTTCTCGAGCTCGTCTAGCGCCCGACCTTGAAGGTCGAGCCGGCGCCGCCGCGGTTGGGGCCGATCGCGACCATCATGCCGACGGTGAAGGCCACGATCACGCCGAGCACGAGCCACTGAGCCCAGCTCTCGATCGTCGCGACCGCGGTGACGCAGAGCGCGATCCCGAGACAGCCGCGAAGGCGCTGTAGATCGCGGCGCCCTTCTCGGAGCCCCGGCGGATACCCTCGCCGCCGGCGCGCAGGTCGGTGCGCTCGAACTGCGTCCGCGGAGTGATGTCGTGTTGGCCATGCCTTCTCCTGTCTCGCGTGATGACAGTAGTGGACCCTAGCGGGCCTCGGCGCCGTGAGCCTGTCGCTCGACGCGGGCTCGAACGCCGCCCCGGATCGGATCAGCGGGCTCACAGGCCGATAGTCTCGCGCCGTGAGGACGCTCCGTCTCGACCTCGCCTATCACGGCGCCGGGTTCGCGGGCTGGGCCGCGCAGCCGGGGCTGCGAACCGTCCAGGGCGAGCTCGAGGGCGCGCTGGCGAAGGTCCTCGGCGGCCGCGGCGCCTCGACCGTCGCCGGCCGCACCGACGCCGGGGTGCACGCCTGGGGCCAGGTGGCGAGCTTCGAGCTCGGCGAGCGAGCCGCCGGCGGAGCTGGCGCGGGCGCTCAACGGGCTCACCGGCCGACGTCGCGGTGCTGCCGCGGCGCCGGCGCGCCCGGCTTCGACGCGCGCCGCGACGCCCGCTCACGGACCTACTGCTACCGGGTCTTGCGGCCCCCGTCCCGAGCCCCTTCGAGCGGGGCCTCTCGCTGTTCTGGCCGCACCGGGTCTACCTGGGGCTGCTGCAGCGCTGCGCGGAGGCCCTGCCGGGCACCCACGACTTCACCGCGTTCACGCCCACCCAGACCGACCACGTGCGCTTCGAGCGGCACATCCTGCGCGCCGAGTGGGGCGCGGCACGGCGCTCGGGTCCCGCGCGCGGCGGCCGAGGGCGAGCTGCTCGAGCTCTGGATCGAGGCCGACGCCTTCATGCGCAACATGGTCCGGGTCCTGGTCGGGACGATGCTCGAGGTCGGCTCCGGCAGGCGGCCGCTTCGACGAGTTCGAGCGGCTGCTCGCGGGCGCCCCGCGACCGAGGCGGGGGACACCGCGCGCCCCCACGGCCTCTATCTGGCCGCGGTGCGCTACGAGCAAGGTTAGGCATACCTAATCAGCCTGTATCGTTCGCGCCTCGAATGTCCTTCGGCGAGACAGTCCTGCTCGGGGCCCTGGCGGGCTTCACGATCTATCTCGGCCTGCCCTTCGGCCGCATCAGGCTGGCGTCGGCGCGCGCCCGCGTCGCGCTGGCGATGTTCTCCGTCGGCGTGCTCGCCTTCCTCTTCGCGGAGGTGCTGGTGCACGGCGTCGAGATCGTCGAGGAGCACTTCGAGGAGCTGGGCGAGGGCGAGGGGAGCCTGGCCGAGGGCATCGGGCTCGGCCTCATGCTGGGCCTCGGCTTCACCGCTCGGCAGCGCCGGCCTGGCGCTGGTCGAGCGCCGGCTGCGGCCGAAGCCGCCGCTGATCGCGGGCGGCTCCGATGCGCTCACGGTCGAGCAGGCCGAGGTCGCTGGCCGCGACCTGCCCGCGACGAGCGCTCCCATGCCATGCGGACCGGGATGACGATCGCCTCCGCGATCGGCCTCCACAACTTCGCCGAGGGGCTGGCGATCGGCGTCGCGGCCAGCACCGGCGAGATCGGGCTCGCGACGGTCCTGATCGTCGGCTTCGCGGTGCACAACGCCACCGAGGGCTTCGGGATCATCGGCCCGCTGGGCGAGCACCGGCCGAGCTGGACGTGGCTGATCGTCGCGGGACTGGTCGGGGGCGCACCCGTGTTCCTCGGCGCGATGTTGGGCTACAAGGTGAACTCGGAGCCTCTCGAGCTCCTCTTCTACTCCGTTTCCGCAGGCGCGATCCTCTACGTCATCGGCGAGATCTGGAGCGCGATGCGCCGCATCGGGCACCGCGAGCTGGGCCTGCTGATGCTGGCGGCGGGCGTCTTCGCGGGCATCGCGACCGAGATGGTCATCGCCTACGGGGGCGGCTAGCGAGGCCCCTCCTAGAATCGGTACCCGATGCGGGTGCTGATCACCAACGACGACGGGATCGGGGCGACAGGGCCTGAACGCCCTGCGCCGCGGCGTCGCCGCGCTGCCCGAGGCGGAGGTGACGTGATCGCGCCCGACTCGAACCGCAGCGCGACGGCGCGCAGCATCACGACGCGCTCGCCGCTCTGGGTCGAGGAGATCCAGTTCGACGACGGCACCAGCGGCTTCGCGACCGACGGAACGCCCGTGGATTGCGTGCGCTTCGCCGACCTGGGCCTGCTCGGGGAGCGGCCCGAGCTGATCGTCTCCGGCATCAACCACGGATCCAACCTCGGCGACGACATCACCTACTCGGGGACGGTGGCGGCGGCGCTGGAGGGCATCGTGCTCGGCATCCCCGCGATCGCGATCTCGCAGCAGTCCGGCGCGAGGGAGATGGACTTCCGGCTCGGGCGCGACTTCGACTTCAGCTCGCCGCGGCCTTCGCGGCCCAGCTCGTGCGCCGCCTCGCGGCGGATCCCCTGCCTGCCGACACCCTGCTCAACGTCAACTGCCCCGCCGGCGAGCCGGAGGGGGTCGAGGTGACCCATCTCGGCAAGCGCCTCTACAACGACGAGCTGAAGCTCGTCGAGGAGGACCCGGACGGGGCGCAGGCGCGGTACGAGATCTACGGCTTCGAGCCCTCGTTCGAGGACGAGGAGGGCTCGGACCTCTCGGCGATCGCGAAGGGGCGGATCTCGGTCAGCCGCTGCACTTCGACCTCACCGACCGCGCCGGGCTCGACAGCCTTCGCTCGTGGGACTTCGCGGGGATGCTCGCGGCCGCGACCGAGCCCGCCGGCGACGCGGCCAGATGAGCCCGTCGAAGCCGGCCAAGTCCCCGGCGAAGCGGGCGGAGGAGCTGCGCGGCCTGATCGCCTACCACGACCGCCTCTACTACCAGCAGGACGACCCGGAGATCTCGGACACCGAGTACGACGACCTCCTGCGCGAGCTGCGTGAGATCGAGGAGGAGAACCCGGACCTGATCACTCCCGACTCGCCGACGCAGCGGGTCGGCGGGGCGCCCTAGGCGAAGTTCGGGCACGTCGAGCACGCCGAGCCGATGCTCTCGCTCGGCAACGCGCGCAACGAGGAGGAGCTGCGCGCCTGGGCGAAGCGGGTCGAGCGGGCCCTCGAGCGGCTCGACATCTCAGGCCGGGAGATCCGCTACGTCACGGAGCCGAAGGTGGACGGCCTCGCGATCTCGCTCACCTACGAGAACGGCTTCCTCACCCGGGGAGCGACGCGCGGCGACGGCCGGGTCGGCGAGGACGTCACCCAGAACCTGCGGACGATCTCCGCGATCCCGCTCAGGATCGAGGACGCCCCGGAGCTGGTCGAGGTCCGCGGCGAGGTCTACCTGCCGATCGCCGAGTTCGCGAAGCTGAACGAGCAGCGGGCCGAGGCGGGCGAGACGACGTTCGCCAACCCGCGCAACTCGGCCGCCGGCTCGCTGCGCCAGCTCGACCCGAAGATCACCGCCTCGCGGCCGCTGTCGCTGTGGACCTACGGGATCGGCGCCCGCGGCGGCTGGGAGCCCGAGAGCCACAGCGAGATGCTCGAGTGGCTGCGCGAGCGGGGCTTCCCGGTCAACGACCAGGTCGCGGGTCCACCAGGGGATCGACGAGGTCGCCGAGCGCTGCCGCTGGTGGGAGGGCCGCCGCGAGGCGCTCGACTTCGAGATCGACGGCGTGGTGGTCAAGGTGGACGACCGCGGGCTGCAGCGCGAGCTCGGCGTCGCCGGGCGCGAGCCGCGCTGGGCGATCGCATGGAAGTTCCCGCCGTCGACGGCGACGACGAAGCTCAACAAGATCGTCTGGAACGTGGGGCGCACGGGCCACCTGCTGCCCTTCGCGATGCTGGAGCCGGTCCACGTCTCGCGGGGTCACCGTCAGCACGGCGACGCTCCACAACGAGGAGGACCTGGAGCGCAAGGACGTGCGCGAGGGCGACGAGGTGGTGGTGCTGCGCGCGGGCGACGTGATCCCGCAGGTCGTCTCGCCGATCATCCAGCGCCGGAAGAAGGGCGCCCGCCGCGCGCGGCCGCCGAAGAAGTGCCCGCTCTGCAAGACGCCGACGGTCAAGCCCGAGGACTCGGTCTTCACGATCTGCCCGAACCGGACGGGCTGCCCGGGCCAGCAGTTCCAGCTCGTCAAGCACTTCCGGGGGGCGCTCGAGATCGAGGGCCTGGGCGAGAAGAACGCCGCGCGCTTCCTCGAGGAGGGCCTGATCTCCGACTCGGCGGACATCTTCGACCTCACCGCGGAGACGGTCGCCGCGCTCGAGGGCTTCGGCGAGGTCTCGGCCCGGAACCTGATCGCGGAGATCGAGGGCGCCAAGCGCCAGCCGTTCTCGCGCGTCCTCTACGCGCTCGGCATCCCCGGCGTCGGCTTCGTCAACGCCGAGAAGCTGGCCGAGCACTTCGGGACGATGGACGCGCTGCTCGCCGCCCAGCCCGAGCAGATCGAGGAGGCCGAGGGCATCGGCCCGATCCTCGCCGAGCAGGTCTTCGAGGAGCTCCACGAGGAGCGCGCGGAGGCCCTGATCGAGCGGCTGCGGAAGGCCGGCCTGCGGATGGAGCTCGACCCCTCCGAGCGCCGCGTCGAGGGCGGGCCGCTCGACGGCAAGACGCTCGTGCTGACCGGCACCCTGCCCGAGCTGAGCCGCGAGCAGGCGACGAAGCTGATCAAGCGGGCGGGGGGCAAGGTCGTCAACTCGGTCTCGAAGAAGACCGACTACGTCGTGGCGGGCGACAGCCCCGGCTCGAAGCTCGCCAAGGCCGAGGAGCTGGGCACCGAGGTGATCGACGAGGACGGGCTTGCGGAAGCTTGCGGGCTGAGGGCCGGCCCGCCCTTGCGACCCCGCGCGAAGGGCTGTAGCGTTGCCCGAGCGACGGATCGCGACCACAGTGGAGGGACCTTTCATGGGTTTACGGGGTCGAGCACTTCTCGCCAGCGCCGGCATCGCCTTGCTGTCGGCTTCCGCCGCGAACGCGGACGGCTTCAGCTTCGGGGTCGCGGCCGGTGACGTGACCGCCAACTCAGCCGTGCTGTGGGCACGCGCCGATCAAGCCGGCGGAACGCGGCTCGAGGTCGCCACCAACGAGGACTTCACGCGCCTGGTGCGCAGGCTCAAAGTCGAGGCGAGCCCTGCCAACGACCTCACCGTCCAGCGGCGAGTCGACGACCTCCAGTCGAGCACCCGCTACTGGTACCGCTTCACCAGCGGAGCGGGGGCCAGCGACGTGGGCACCTTCGTCACGGCCCCGAAGGCCAACGATGATGCGGCGATCAAGTTCGGCTGGACCGGGGATTACGACGCCGAGCCGCCGATCGGGGGGACGGAGCCGTTCTGGAACGACTTCGGCGTCTTCGGCTCCATGCAGGCGGAGGAGAACGACTTCAACATCGGCCTCGGCGACACGATCTACTCCGACAGCGAGGTGCCCGGCAGGCTGAACCCCGTCGCCCTCACGGTCGAGCAGAAGTGGGCCAAGTACAGGCTCAACCTGGGCGAGGAGCCGCTGGCCGCCCTGCGTGGCGCTGCGGGCTTCTACTCCCACTGGGACGACCACGAGTTCATCAACGACTTCTCGCCCTTCGAGAGCGTCTTCAGCAGTGGCACGATCGACGGGCGGGAGCTGTACGAGCGCGGCGTGAAGGCGTTCACCGACTATGCGCCGGTCGACTTCAGCAGCCGCGACGGGCTCTACCGGACCCAGCGGTGGGGCAAGAACCTGGAGCTCTTCTTCCTGGACGAGCGCTCGTTCCGCTCCGCCAAGGCGACCGAGGACGGCGTCTGCGACAACCCGCAGACCGGCCAGCCGGACCTGGCGCCGACCGCGCCGCAGAGCGTCCGAAACAACTTCGCGGTCCTGATCCCTTCGCTGGCCGAGCCGGTTTCCCAGGCCTGCCTCGACGCGATCAACGATCCCGGCCGGACGCTGCTCGGGGACCAGCAGCTGAAGACCTTCCTGCACGACGTAACGCACTCCCCGGCTCGCTTCAAGGTGGTGGTCAACGAACTGCCCATCCAGCAGTACTACGCGCTTCCCTACGATCGCTGGGAGGGCTATGAGGCGGAGCGCCAGCGGGTGCTCAGCGCGCTCCAGGGCGTGAACAACGTCGTCTTCCTCAGCACCGACGTTCACGCCACGCTCGTCAACGACGCCCGCTTCAAGACTCTGGAGCCTGGCGGCCCGCAGAACAGTGGCATCCTCGAGGTGAGCGTGGGACCGGCGGCCACCGCGACGTTTGCTACGGAGATCAACGATGCCGTTGGCAGCCCGATCGCTGCCGTCGGTGTCGATGCCTTCTTCTTCGAGGCCGGGCCGCCTTTCGGGGTCGGGATGCAGTGCTCGGGCATCGACCAGTTCAGCTACGGCGAGGTCGCGGTGACCAGCACGCAGCTCACGATCACCCCCAAGGACATCGCCGGCAACCCGCTGACGACCGACGACGGCGCCTGCGGGCCGTTCGTCCTGGGCTTCCAGCCCTGAGGCAGCTTCTGGTGGCTCCGCGAAGCGGCCCCTCGTTCAGGCGTTGAAGGAAACCGGGCGCTAGGGCCTGTAGCGGGCGATCAGCGCGGCCATCCGGTCCTGGGCGACGTGCGCGCGGCCGATGTCCACGCGGTTCATCAGGATCGAGAAGACGACGAAGCGGTCCGGGGCGACCTCGCAGTAGCCGCTGAGCGCGCTGACCCCGGTCAGGGTGCCGGTCTTGCCGATGCAGTTGCCCTGGGCGGCGCTGCCGCGCATGCGGCCTGCGAGCGTGCCGCTGCCGCCGGCGACGGCGAGGGAGCGGAGGAACGCGTCGCGGACCTCCTCCTCCCGGGTGAGCATGTGGGAGAGCAGGGCGCCGACAGCCTGCGGGGTCGCGATGTCCGTGCGACTGAGGCCGGAGCCGTTGACCGCGCGCAGCGGGGCGCCGGCGGCGGCGGAGAACTCCTTGATCTCGGCGATGCCGCCCTTGGTCGTGCCGCGCCCGCGCTCGTCGGCGGCGATCAGCTTGACCAGCATCTCGGCGTAGAAGTTGATCGAGAAGGTGTTGGTGGAGCGCGCCAGCGCCGCGAGCGAGGACGAGGCGACCTCGCCCAGCTCCTGCTCGGGCGCCGGCGCGGCGGGCGCCGTGCCGGGCGCGGTCTTCCTGGAAACCGTGACGCCGCGCCTGCGCAGGATCGAGATCAGCGACAGCGCCGCGCTTCGCGCCGGGTCGGCAGAGCGCCCGCTCTCGAAGGAGAGGCCCGAGAGCCGCCCGAGCTCGGCGAAGCGGCCACCCGAGATGCCGGGCTGGCTGATCGCGCGCTTGCGGTCGAAGACCGACTCGTCGTAGAGCAGCCTGCCCTGGACGCGTGTGAGGCCGGCCGCGCGCGCCTGCGCGGCGAGCCGGGCGAGCCCCTGGGAGGTGAGGCTCGGGTCGCCGCCCCCGACGAGGATGAGGTCGCCCCGCACGACGCCGTCGCCGAAGTCCCCCGCGGCGACCAGGCGGGTCTCGAACTGCTCGGCAGGGTCGATCAGGGAGAGGGCCGTCGCCGTCGTGAAGAGCTTCATGTTCGACGCCAGGCGCAGACGGCGCTGGGCGCCGCCGGCGAACAGCGTCTCCCCGGTCACCGGGTCGCCGACCCAGGCGCCCCCCGAGCCGCCGCTGCGGCGAAGCTGGGCGGCGAGGCCGCTGCGCAGCTTCGAGGCGGAGGCGGCCGTCTGGGCCACAGCGCCGCCCTTCGCCACGGGCGTCTTGTAGGCGCGGTCGGGGGCCTCGGTGGCGCCCGCCGGGGAGGAGCCGGCCAGGGCCAGCGCCAGCGGCCACGGCAAGCGCCGCGGCTGCCCGCCGCAATGTTCGAGTGCGAATCCCGGTCACCGATGGTGAGAACAAGCCTGCGGCGGCAGGGTAGCGGTGGCCGCAGGCGCGCCGTGGCCGGCCTGCAGGCCTGAGATACTGCGGTTCTCTCATGGGCAAGGTCGTACCACTCGGGGGCTCGGACGGGAAGCCACGGTCCACGGGGCCGGGGCGGCGCTCGCGCAGGCGCGGTGACAAGACCGCGCTCGTCCTCGGCGGAGGAGGCTTCACGGGCGGCGTCTACGAGATCGGCGCGCTGCGGGCGCTGGACCTGCTCGCCGTCAACAGCACGGTCAACGACTTCGACGTCTACATCGGCACCAGCGCCGGCTCCTTCGTCGGGAGCATGGTCGCGAACGGCGTCACGCCCGAGGAGATGATGCGGGTCCTGAACAAGGCGCTGCCGTCGCCGATCAGCCGGCCCACGCTTCGCACCCTGCTGCGCCCGAACTACTCCGGCTGGGCCGGCCGGCTGGGGCTGCTCCCCCTGCGCGCCGTCGGCACCCTGCGCCATCTTGCCGGCAACCTCGGCGAGGTCTCGATGGTGGACATCGCGACCGGCCTGGCGGAGGGCCTGCCCACCGGCATCTACCACAACAAGGGCATCGAGCGGTACATGCGGGAGGTGCTCTCCGAGGACCCCGACCGCAGCAACGACTTCCGCGAGGTGCGCCGGGAGCTGATGCTGATCGCCACCGACCTCGACACCTGCGAGCGGATCATCCTCGGCCAGGGCGAGTGGAGCGACGTGCCGATCTCGGAGGCCGTCGCCGCCTCGGGCGCGCTGCCCGTCATCTACGAGCCCTACGAGCTGCGCGGCCGCCAGCTGATCGACGGCGGGATCATCTCGACCACGAACGTGGACGTCGCGGTCGAGGCGGGCGCGAAGTTCATCGTCGTCGTCAACCCGCTCGTCCCCTTCGTCAACGACTTCTCCCGCACGATCCCGACGATCTTCGGCTCGCGGGTGCGCCGCGTCAGCGACATGGGGCTGACGGCGATCGGCAACCAGGCCTTCCGGCTGCTCGCCCACGCCCGGCTGCACCTCGCGATCGAGTCCTGGCAGGAGCGCTTCCCCGACGTGGACATCATCCTGATCGAGCCCGAGCCGGACGACGAGCTGATGTTCGGGACCTCGATCCTCGACTACTCGGCGCGCCTGGCGATCGCGAAGCACGGCTTCGAGTCCGTGACGACCCGCCTCGCGCGCGACTACGACCGCTTCAAGGACATCGCGGGGCGCCACGGCATCAAGATCTCCGAGCGGCGTGTCCGCAAGGTCCTCGACACCGTCGAGGAGGAGAAGGAGGGCGTCTCGGCCTGGCGCCGCGTGCTGGAGCAGACAACGGGAGCGCTGCTGCGCCAGTCCGGTCAGGCGGAGGAGGAGGAGGAGGAGTCGGAGACAGCCGACGCCGGGCGCTGAGCGCCCGGGCAGGGGCCCTCAGAGCAGGGTCGCGGCGAGCGCCTCGGCGGCTCCCTCGATCCGGGCCGGCGTCCGGCGCCGCCACCGCCGAGGCCACGCCGCGGGCCCGCAGCTCCTCGTCGCTCAGGGCCACCTGGCCCGCGATCACGTGCAGCGGCACGCGCGCCGCGCGGCAGCGCCGCGCGATCTCGCCGACCAGCTTGCCCTCGAAGGTCCCCTCGTCGAGGCGGCCCTCTCCGCTGATCACCGCGCTCGCGCCCTCGAGCGCGCGGTCGAAGCCGAGCACGCCGAGCACGTAGGCCGCGCCGGGCACGAGGCGGGCGCCGTGGGCCGCCCAGAGCCCGCCCGAAAGGCCGCCGGCCGCTCCGGTCAGCGGGCGGCCGCGCGGGTCGCGGGGCAGGGCCCCCGCGCGGGCGACGAGCCGCTGCGCCAGGCGCGCCACGGAGGCCGGATCGGCGCCCTTCTGGGGCGCGAAGAGCTCGGCGGCGCGCTCGAAGGGGACGGCGACGTCGCAGATCACCTCCAGCTTCGCGCCGCCGAGCCCGCCGGCCGCCGCGATCGCCTCGAGCGCGCCGGCGCCGCCGTCGGTGGTGGCGCTGCCGCCGGCGGCGACCAGGATCGTCCGCGCGCCAGCCGCCGCGGCCGCGGCGATCAGCTCGCCGGTGCCGGCGCTGCTCGCCGCCTCGGCGTCGCGCTCGGCTTCCGCCACAAGCGCCAGACCGGAGGCGGCGGCCACCTCGACGATCGCGCGGCCGTCCTCGAGCAGCGCCCAGGGGGCCTCGATCGGGCGCCCGAGCGGGTCGTGCGCCGGGGCGGTGCGCATCTCGCCGCCGAGCGCTTCGACGAGGACGGCCGCGGTCCCCTCCCCGCCGTCCGCGGCGGGGAGCATGACGGCCGGGACGCCCGCCGACTCGAGACCGCGGCCGATCGCCGCCGCCACGGCCGGCGAGCCGAGCGTGCCCTTGAAGGAGTCCGGCGCGACGACGACGCGCCCGGCGAGGCGTCATCGCGGTGGCGCGGCCGGCCGGTCTACGACGCGTAGAGGGAGTCGATCTCTCCCTCGTACTTGTCGGCGACCACGTTGCGCTTGACCTTCAGGGTGGGCGTCAGCTCGCCTCCCTCCTGCGAGAGGTCCGCGTGGAGGATCTCGAACTTCTTGATCTGCTCCACCCGCGCGAACTTCTCGTTGATGCGGTCGAGGTGCTGCTGGATCAGGGCACGCATCTCCGGGTGCTCGGCGAGCTCGGCCTCGTCGGTCGGCCAGCCCTTCTCCTCGGCGAGCTTCGCGCACTCTTCGATGTCGAGGGTGACGAGGGCCACCAGGTAGGGGCGGCGGTCGCCGATCACGACGCACTGCGAGACCCACGGGCTC
>CAWDTF010000010.1:0-178872 GCA_963805235.1 uncultured Solirubrobacterales bacterium
CCTCGCCGCAGGCGAGCTGCACGTGTGGCGCGCCGACCTCGACCGCGGCCCGGGGCCGCACGACTCGGCGCTCTCCGGCTCCGAGCGGGCGCGGGCCTCCCGCTTCCGGTCCACTTCCGACCGCGCCCGCTGGTCCGGGGCGCGGGCGATCCTGCGTGAGATGCTCGGCACCTACCTCGAGCGGGATCCGGGCTCGATCGAGTTCGAGCTCGGCCCGCACGGCAAGCCCGGCGTGCGCGGGGCAGACGGGCTCGAGTTCAACCTCTCCCACTCGGCGGGCACCGCGCTCTACGCGTTCGCGATCGGCAACCCGGTCGGGATCGACGTCGAGGTCGCCCGCCGGGAGCGCGACTACCTGCGCCTCGCCGAGCGGGCGCTCGGCGAGGACGAGCACCGGCGGTTGCGAGCGCTGCCGCCCGCCGAGCGGGAGCCGGAGTTCCTGCGGGCATGGGTCCGGCACGAGGCGGCACTGAAGTGCCGAGGCGAGCCGCTGGGCGGCCGCGCGGCGCCGGAGGGGCTGGCGATCCTCGAGCTCGACGCGGGTCCGGGCGCCGCCGCGGCCGTCGCGAGTGAGCGGGAGCCGGACCGGGTCCGGAGCCGGGTCTGGCCCTCGGCTAGATGATCACCTGCACGGTGCCGCCGTCCACGCTCCAGGCGGCGCCGGCCACGTAGGAGGCGTGCTCGGAGCAGAGGAAGGCGATCGCGCCGGCGATCTCCTCGACCTCGGCGAGGCGGCCGATCGGCCGCTTCGAGCCCGCGGCGTCGAGGGCGTCATCGCGCGTGTCGTGGCCGCCGAGGCGCTGCGACTGGTCGAGCAGTCCGCCCTCGTCCATCCACAGCTCCGACTTCACCGGGCCGGGGCAGATCGCGTTGACCAGCACGCCGTCGGCGGCGCAGCGGTCGGCGTAGAGGCGGGAGAGGGAGAGCTCCGCGGCCTTGGCGACGGAGTACTCGGCCATCGCGGCCGAGGGGCGCTTGCCGGCGGTGCTGGAGACGTTGACGACGCGGCCCCAGCCGCGCTCGCGCATGCCGGGGGTGGCGGCGCGCATCAGGCGCATCGGCGCCATCACGTTGAGCTCGAAGGCCGCGTACCAGTCCTCGTCGGGCACGTCGTCGAGGTCGCGCCAGGACGCGGTGCCGGCGTTGTTGACGAGCACGTCCACGGGCCCGAGGCGCTCGGCGGCCGCGCCGAGGATGCGCTCCGCCGCGTCCGGGGCGGTGATGTCGCAGGCGAAAGCCTCGGCCGCGCCGCCCGCCGCGGCGCCGGCGGCGAGGCACTCGTCGGCCGCCTCGACCGCGCGGCCCTCGTCGCGCGCCACGAGCAGGACCCTGGCGCCCTCGGCGCAGAGCAGGCGGGCGGTGGCGAGGCCGATGCCCCTGCTGGCCCCGGTGACGACGCAGGTCCGCCCGCTGATCCCGAGGTCCACGCCCGGGCCCTCAGCCGCCGAACAGCTCGAGCTCGTCGTTGACCCGCACGTCCTGCGCCTTCAGCGTCTTGTGGACGGGGCACTTCGTCGCGATCACGAGCAGGCGGTCGCGCTGCTCGTCCGTGAGGTCGGCCGGGAGGCGGATGCGGACGTCGAAGCTAGGGTCGTTCCCCTCCTCCGGGCCGGTGTAGTCCACGGCGACCTCGAGCTCGCCGAGCTCCCAGCCCTTGCGGTCCGCGTACATCTCCATCGTGATCGCCGCGCAGGAGGCGAGCGAGGCGGCGAGCAGCTCGGTGGGGCGCGGGCCGGCGTCCCCGCCGCCGGCGTCGGCGGGCTCGTCGGCCGCGAGGCGGTGCCCGCGGATCGCGATCTCGTGCTCGAAGCCCTTGACGCGGCGGGCCGTGGCGCTACGCATCCCCGCTCGCCCTCCTCCCCTCGAAGAGCTGCGGGTTCGGCTCGTCGGCGAAGCGGGCGAGGGCGAAGGCGAGGTCGGAGGCGCGGTTCAGGTAGCGCAGCACTGCCTCCGAGGCGAGGCCCTCGGTGTCGCGGAGGTGGACCACGCGGCGCTCGGCGCGGCGGATCGCGGTGCGCGCGACGTCGAGGGTGGCCGAGAGCTCTGTCCCGCCCGGGATCACGAACTGGGGGGGCAGGTCCACGCGGCGCATGAAGCGGTCGATATCCACCTCGAGCGCCTCGACCATGCCGTCGGTGACGCGGCTGATGCCGTCTTCGAGCCGCTCGGAGGCCTCGGGGGCGGTCGCCAGCTCGGCCCCGGCGACGAACAGCTCCTGCTGGAGGGAGAGGATCGTGTCGCGCAGGTCGCCCTGGTTCTCGGCGCAGAGGGCGCGGGCGACGCCGAGGGCGGAGTTCGCCTCGTCGATCGAGCCGTAGGCCTCGGTGCGGGCGTCGTACTTGGGGACGCGGCCGCCGTACCAGAGGGAGGTCGAGCCGTCGTCGCCCTTCTTCGTATAGATCTTGACCACGGTCCCGACCTTACCGGCGGTCAGGAGAGGGGGTTGAAGACGATCCCGGTCAGGAGCTTCGGGAAGAAGTAGGTGGACTTCGGCGGCATCGTCTCGCCGGCGGCGGCAACCGCGCGGACCTGGTCCACGGGGGTGGGGCGCAGGAAGAAGGCCGCGTCGTAGTCCCCGCGCCTGAGCTTCGCGAGAGCCTCCTCGGTGCTCGGCGTGTAGCCGAGCCCCTTCTTGGCGGCGATGTCGTCGGCGCTGAGTCCGACAGCGCCCTTCAGGAAGAGCTCCTCGAGCGCCGCCGCGTCGAGGCGCCGGTAGGCCTGGGAGCGGTCGGCGAGGATCGCGTCGAGCCGCGCAGCACCGCGCTCGTTGAGGCGCAGGCGGTAGGCCTGCTGGTGGTGGGAGTCCATGTAGCCGAAGCTGACGGGCGGCTCGTCCGGGCCGGGGACGATCTCCTCGGCGGCGATCTCCTCGAGGTCGAAGCTCTCCTTGGCGGCGTCGCGGATTCCCAGCCGGGCCTGCTCCGGCAGGTCCTTCAGCAGGCGGTGGGTCGCGAAGACCGTGAGGCCGGGGTCCTCGAGCGAGACCAGTGCCATCAGCACGTAGTCGTGGGGGCCCTCGCCGCCGATCTCGCTCGCGTAGGTGAGCGCGGTCTCGTAGCGGTGGTGGCCGTCGGCGATCAGCAGCTCGCCGTCGGCCAGGGTTGCGGCGATCGCCTCGTGGACCGCCGGGTCGCCGACGCGCCAGACGCGGTGGACCGTGCCGTCGTCGTCGCGGACCTCCCCCCAAGGGTCGGCCCCGAGGGCCGGCTCGATGTGCTGCCAGGCGTCGCCGGGGTGCAGCGAGAAGATGGGGGAGAGGTTGTGCTTCGTCGCCCGGGTGAGGCGGAGCCGGTCCTCCTTCGGCCCCGGCTGGGTGCGCTCGTGCGGGCGGATGCCGTCGCCGTACTCGGCCAGCCGCACGCGCGCCAGGAAGCCGCGCCGGGTCATGCGGCCGCCGCCCGGCGCCTCGTAGTCCTGGGTCAGCGCCCAGATCGCGGGCTCGTCGTCCTGGACCAGCGCCCCGTCGCGCTTCCACTCCGCCATCAGCATCGCCGCGTGCTCGTAGGGGTCGGCGCCGTCGGGATCCTGCGGCAGGTCGATGTCGACGACGTTGTACGGCGAGCGCGAAGCCAGCTCTGCCCGCTGCTCGGCGTCGATCACGTCATACGGAGGAGCCACCACATCGCCCAGCGCACCGACCTTCTCCAGGTCGTAGTGGAGCGCGCACAGTGGTTCCACCCCGGCCATGAGGGCGGAAGCCTAGCCAGCCTCGGGGTTACACTCGCGCTCGTCGGGGCGTGGCGCAGCCTGGTAGCGCGCTGCCTTTGGGTGGCAGAGGTCCCCGGTTCAAATCCGGGCGCCCCGACTGACTACCGCTTGCTTTCGTCCCCGCGCCCGGGCTAGCATCGGCGTGAGCCGTTCACAGGGTCAAACAAGGGAGGCTGAAGGTGGAGCTCGCACAACCCGGCCGGAGTCGGTCTGCGCACATGCGGTTGAGCGTCGTGGCCGTGGCAGTCACGATGACGGCGCTGTTCGCCGGGGGTGGGGAGAGCGCGTTCGCGCAGGATGCCGGATACAACAAGGCGACCAAGAAGCTCGAGGCCGCATTCAAGGTCGCGGGCAACGCGCGAATTCAGAACGACGAGGGCTGCTACCCCGCACCGGAGGAGCTGGCGCAGATGATCGGCGGCCGCGTCGCACAGACTCGCAAGTCGATCAAGAAGCGAGGGATCGTCCACGTCATCGCGGGCGGGAG
This sequence comes from uncultured Solirubrobacterales bacterium, assembly GCA_963805235.1. Classification (GTDB taxonomy): domain Bacteria; phylum Actinomycetota; class Thermoleophilia; order Solirubrobacterales; family 70-9; genus DASSYK01. Next base: position 4,196 of record CAWDTF010000010.1, read on the forward strand.
CAACTGCAATCGCGTGCAGCTCGCTGTTCGCATGAAGGGCGGCACCTGGGTGCTCAACTCCGCGACCGGCAACGTCGTCCGCAAGCAGGCGCCGAGCTCAGCTCGGCGCCTGCAGGCGCGCGCGCATGCGAGCGGCGGGGGCGGCGGGTTGAAACGCGTCACGCGCTCCTACCGGCTCGCCGGCGCGAACAGCACCCCTCGCTTCGAGGTGATCTGCCCGAGGAACAAGTATGCGCTCGGGGGCGGGATGAGCACCAGCCCCGGCATCGGCGGCGACGGAAGCGGCGTGTACCCACATTCTTATGAGCGGCTCGGCGTCCAGCGCGGCTGGCACATCACCCCGATCCTCTTCCAGCCACCCGACTCGAAGGCCGAGGTCGCCCCCCGAAAGGTGACGATGCAGGCCGTCTGCGGCCCTGAGCGGCTGACGCCCGACACCACCCTGCGCCGGGCCCTGTTCGCCCGCGAGGGGGAGAGTTCCGAGGAGGGCCAGCTTCCGGGGCCGACCGTCACCGGCGTCGCCCGCTGCCCGAAGGGCCAGGTCCTGCTCTCCGGGGGCTTCCAGCGGACGAACTTCACCGACCAGGGCGGCTCCTACGTGACGGAGTCACGAGCGCTCGGAACCCGCGCCTGGCGGGTCTCGGGCCGCGCCTGGGGGAAGTTCGGCGGCGAGCTGGTGGCGCTGGCGTACTGCATTCGCAGCAAACCGCTGCTGAGCGCGGTCTCACGCACCAAGTCGGTTCCGGCGGGCGGCTCGGCGACCGTGACGACGCGGGCCTGCCCGAAGGGCCGGGTCCTCACTGCGGGCGGGTTCAGCTCCAACGGCTCGGCAAATGCCTTCATCGGCGCGGGGTCGCTGAACGCGAACGGCACCTGGGCCCAGTCGGCCTTCGGCTACTTCGGCTCGGCGAAGCTGACCGCCTACGGCTACTGCATGAAGACCTAGGCGCGGAGAAGGGCCGCCCTGGCCCGGCGGTACGCTCCGCTGCGCCGGCCCCCGTAGCTCAGCTGGATAGAGCGCCGGCCTTCTAAGCCGGATGTCGCAGGTTCGAATCCTGCCGGGGGCGCTCCGCCATCGACGCTAGATTTCTTCCCAGCGCGGTGGGCGTAGCTCAGTTGGTAGAGCTCCTGGTTGTGGTCCAGGCGGTCGCCGGTTCGAGTCCGGTCGCTCACCCCTCACGAAGCCCCTGCTAGCGCGGGGGTTTCGTTGTCCTGCAGGCGCCGGGTCAGGCTACGAGTGCCGTCGGCCCGATCTGGGCCTATTTGCCGCCTCGGGCTGTGGGAGATCGCGCCTAGTTCGGTCCGCGCAGTTAGGACCCGACCAGCCGTCACAGCCATCACCGCCATCACCGCCATCGAAGCGCAAGCGGCGAAAGGGTCGTGCTGGCCACATCATCGCTCGGGCACAAGGGGCAGGTTCTCCGACCTGGTGTCCCCGCGGTTTGCGAGAGATCCGGGAGGTCGCTGATCTCGACGGTCGCAGCGACTCCAACTTCGTCAACCGCGCTGCGGGACCGCCTTGCAACGACTTCGCCGACCGGCGAGCACCGGCCCAGGCGGGCGACCGTGCTCCGTCCCCGCCCCGGCCTCGGATCTCACTGAGAGGGCCGATGGTCTGATGAACGACTGGGAGATCCAGGATTCCCTTCCGCTCGGAAGGATCGCGCTGGACGCGATCTCCGAGATATCAGCCTCGCCGCCGGGAATCCAGATGGAAGACGAGACCGAGCAACGGGACCCGCGCGAGGTTGGCGCTGGACGCGATCAAGATTTCGCTATAGAGACGGTCGGAGGGCCGCCTCGCTGACGGGCTGTGAGCGTATTTCGGTGCCGCAGCCCGCGGAGGCGGCTGCTTGACGACGCTCGGCAACGGTGCGGGCTCGAGACCACTCCGCGGTCGATCAGCTCCCCGAGCGGATAGAGCCTTGATCTCGCCCTTGAGCGGCTCCAACCTCCGCCACCGCCGCGCTGGTCCCCACTGCAGCGCTGCGCTGAATGCGGCGCCTACCCAACGACACCGGAAGGCGCGTGGATCGAGGTCAAAGTGAATCGATGGTGGTGCGACTCGCACAAACACCTGGCACAGGCCGGACGACCTGCAGCCGTACGAGCCGCCGTACCGGATCAGCGGCACCGGCAAGCCGGTCCCGAGCGAGAAAGAGCGGGCCCGTCTTCAGGCCTGGGACAGGGAGCGCCGCAGAAGGAGGAGCGCGAGCGGCGGAAGCGCGAGGAGCACGCTGGAGGCCGTGGCCGAGGCGACCGAGGCAGCTCGAAGAGCGTGACCGGCAGGAAGGCGAGGTCTCGATTCTCGGCGTCACGATGTCGCCCCGATGGACGGCTCATCCGATGAGCACCGTCGCGGTCCACGAGTCGCCCACGCAGTTATCGCCTTGCTGCTCGGCAAGCGCGTCGAGGTTGATTCGCCGCTCCGGGGAGCGTGATCAATCCCTCGATCGCCGAGGTCAGGCAGAGCCGGATCGCGTTGGGGAAGTTGCTCGGGCAGCTAGACCTACCGGAGAGCACCAAGGACGCTGCTAGGAGTGCCAGGAGGGCCGCTGAGGCGCGCTGGGGGAAGGCCTCGTGAGTCGGACCACCGGCGCCGCCTGGCGCGAGCTCACGCTAGAGGAGCACATGGAGTTGGTCGGCGGGCCGGTTGACGGGACCGTGTTCAAGAACGAAGCGGACCGCGAACTGGCTTGGCGCCACCACTACGACCACCTGATGGAGCGAAGAGGGGGCCAGGCCGGCGATCGGGTGTGGGGATTCTGGCGCTACGAGCTCAATGTCGAGGAGCCCGCCACCTACCTCGAAAAGGTCTTGCTGTTGGAGAAGCGCGGCCTCCTGTCCGAGAAGGAGCGCCGCGAGATCATCTCTCACGCGGAGCACGCCCGCCAAGCACCCCCGTGCCAGGCATTCGTCTCGCCCCGGTCGGCGGCGGAGTCGATGAAGCAGATGGAGCGGGAGCACAAAGAGGAAGCGATCGCGCTCCTCGAGGCACTCCAGGAGACGCAGGCCGCTGGACGCTGAGGTCCAGATTCGCTCCACCCCTCTGGTCGACACCATCCCGGTCGGCGTCCCTGAGAGCTGGCGGGTCGCTGCGGCCCCGCGGCCCGCGGTGCGTTGCCGCTGCTCCTCGCCCCTGGTCGACGCAACCGATCCCGAGTTCGTGTTGTGCAGCAGGTGTGGACGGGAGCTGAGCATCGCGCCCGCGCTCGCCGGGTCCGGGACATGGTTCGCCTCGGCTGCTTGACATCCGACGGAAACAGGCGGATAGGGTCGGACAGGTAGGCAGACTCCAGGGATCGGAGGAGATCATGCGAAAGATAGTTCTGCTCGCGGTGCTGGCGATCACCGGACTCATTGCGATGGCCCCCGCCGCCGAGGCCCAGACCCAGCCCTTCTCGGCCAGCTTCAAGGGCAACCAGCGCCTCAATGAACCACCCTGCGCCGCTGGTGTGCTCTGCGGGATTGGCTCCATCAGCGGTTTCGGTGACGCTACCTACAGCGCCCTGCCGGTGGATCTTGGGCCTGTCGCTGGCTCCTGTCAGCCGTTGACCGCGCTGGTGTTCGTGGACCTCAGCGACGGACAGGGTTCGCTCACGCTGTTGGTGGACGGCGAACTGTGCTGGCCGGGCACGTCGGCAGACGCTCCTGGTGCGCTGCAGTCGTTCGGCAACCCGGTTCGTATCGACGGCCCCTACGAGGTCACCGATGGAACCGGGGTCTTCGACGGGGCCGGGGGAAGTGGCTCGGGCACCCTGCGGCTCGCCGGCGCGCAGAACCAGCTCACGCTTTCGGGAGTGCTCGATCTCTAGACAGAGCCCGGTAACAAGACAGTTCGCTCGCGGCCTGAATCCCGTGCTGTCCCCCCTCCCGAATCGTGCGAATGTCGGGGACCGTCCTCACATCCCCCTAGGATGGTCCCGAGGGTCGTAGAGCGCCTTCACCTTGATTGCGGCGGGGCCCTCCGGGGCCCCGTTCGCATTCCGTCCGCCAATACGTCGCGATGACCGTGAACGGGAGTTCGGTCTCGAGTCCGCTCCCCTTGCCGGTGATGCGGGTGGTGCCGAGCCCCAGCGCCCGGTCGCCCAAGTCGCGGATATCGGGACAGTCCACCGTCAGCCCGTCGAAGTGCTCGACGACATCCGAGAAGAGCTCTTGCACGCTTTCGAGCCCGGAGTGGCTTCCCTCCAGCTCGCTGAGTCGGTGGTCGAACCGAATTTCGGGATCCATGAGCCGCAGGAGACCGGCAATGTCCATGCGGTTGAACCCCTCGATGCATTCCTTGAACAGATCGACGTTCTCCTTCGACATCGCCCACGCAGTATCGCGGCGCGTCGCCTGGATAGGTGGATGAAGGTTGGCCCCGACGCTGGTGCCGGGGCCAACCGGGGTGTGTCAGTTGCTCGCCGCCCCTGCAGCGTTCTCGAATCCGGGAATACCGCCGTGACCAGGCGCCCCCGGGCGGCTCCGTCGGCGGGAGTCTGGACGATGGTGTCGGTGGGCCCCTCGCCCACGATCAGGTCATTCAGCCCGGAGAAGGCGCACGCCGAGTTCGCATTGTCGGGCGCAGCAGTCGGGCCCGACGTACCCGGGATCGGGGGCGACGTCTCAGTACTTGGGGTCCCCGGAGGGCCCTTGACCTCACCCGCGAAAGCGACACTTGCACTTGCACCCACAAGGGCGACCGTACAGACCGCAACCGCGACCGTTGGCTTCTTGCGCATTGCGTACCTCCAATCTAGAGACCCCGCGGCGTCCCAAGGAGCAGCGAGGCCGATTCGTCATCGACCCTGTTTCGATCCAGCGGGCCGACTCCGACATCGCCCACGCAGTATGCACCGATCCATAGGGGAGGGTGTAAACGAATGAGCCTTCCTGCGTGTGCACGGCTGTGATCGCCAAGACGGTTAGCGCACCGGGCAAGGTGAAGCTGACGATCAAAGCCAAGGGAAAGAAGAAGTCGACGCTCAACGAGACCGGCAAGGTCACGGTCAAGCCCAAGATCACCTACACCCCCACCGGCGGCGACCCCAGCACCCACTCGGTGAAGGTGAAGCTGAAGAAGAAGCTCTGAGCCGCCCGCCGCGCTCCTGCCCGAGCCGATCATGGGCGAGGAGACCTGCGTCCTCTGCGGGAGAGAAGCCTCGGTCCGCCTGCTCGCTTCCGTCGCCGCGATGACAGCGGCATTGTGCGGCGGCAAGTTGTGCCGCTGAGGAACGCCTGGGGCGAGAGACCCAGGCGCTCCCCGCAACACTGACTGGCTCGCGAACGGTGTTCCTAGGCCCTCAGCGGATCACCAGGAACTTGATGCCGCCCGCTCCATCGGGGTCAACCGAGCCACCACCGGTGAAGGTGTTGCAGGCCGCGACATGGACCACGCCGCTCTGCGCAACCCCGACTATCGAGAACGTATCGGGCCAGCCAGCCGGCGGCGTGACAAGGACATGATCGGTCGCCGTGACGCCCGCCGCGGGAATGTCGATGCTGGAGCAGGTCTCCCCGTCGACGTTGCCGAAGGTGATGTTCGCCTGGCCGCTCAGGAAGAACTTCCCGGCCGTAACCGCACCCTTGGCGATCTTCGCGCCAGTGACCGCGCCGCCGGCGATCTTCCCCTCCTTGACCGCCCCCTTGGCGATGTCTGCTGCCTTGACGCCATTCTTGCCCGGAACCGCGGAGCCGCCGGAGAAGGCAGTTCCCACGAGCGCGAGCACCAGCGCAGCAACGGAGATGATCAAGGCAACCGGGCCACTTCGTTTGAGCAGATTCACTTAAGGACCCCCAAACTAGTCGGCACGCTCCCAAGTCTTTGAGAGCGTTAGGTGGAGGCGAACGTATTCCTCGCCGCCACTAGCTGTCAAGGCGCCGGGCTGCGAAAGTAGCCCACCTCTGAGATTTTCAACCTAAACGCGCCGAGGCCGGGGCGGTAGCAAGTGCCCTCGTATTACCGGGTTCGGCTCCGGCGACCGGCGTCCTGGACGCTCTAGCCGTCTACCGGTATCGGCCCAAACAAGTGACGCAACGGCGAGGGGATGCGCCCCGACGTCGGCGCCGCGTACGACCGGATGGCGGCGGCGGCGCGGGCGGCGGGAGTGGCGCTCGCGGTCAGCTCCGGGTTCCGCTCCGACGCCGAGCAGGCGGCGCTCTTCGCCGCCCATCCCGACCCGCGCTGGGTGGCGCCGCCGTCGCGCTCGCCCGGGAGCTGCGCCTGGACCCGGGCGACGAGGGCGATGGTTGCCTGTCGTTCGGACGAGAAGACCCTTCTCGTCGGCCGCGACGAGCGCCTAGCCGGTGAGGCTGTGTGGCTGCGAGATGGCGCGCTTGCAGGTGCCGTGCCTCACCTTCCGCTTCGGCACCTCGGCGTAGACCTGCGTCGAGATGCCGGGCCGCGGGACCTCGATCTCCCAGCGGCCTTCGGTGCCGCCTTCGGGCGGCCGGGCCGACGTCGTCGTGCCGACGACCTGGTCACCCAGGGCATTCACGTAATGCAGGCGGACGGTGCGCCCGAACCGGCACCTCGAAAGCTGGAATCCGGCTCCACCCGCCGAGGTGCCCCCTTCGAAGCTGTAGGTGGCGGGGGTGGGAAACCCCCGGCTCTCGATCGTCACCCCCGATTTGATCTTGAAGAAGATCGGCTTCTTCTTCGCCGAGCCGGACACCGGCGGCGCGGCGATCGTCACCATCGCGGCGACGAATGCCAGCGTGACTTTCAGCGTTCGGTTGGAGATCACCCCGCGACTCTAACTGCGACCGCGCAGCTCACGGCCGCATGGTCATCCCGCGAGAGGGGTCCTGCGGTTGGCCGCAGACCGATGCGATGCGATGTGGCGCGACAGTGTCGCGGACGCGCCCCCCGGGGATAGGGTGGACGGCGCCGTGGGCACCGGAGTCGCAATCGCGATAGGAGGAGTGGCGGGCCTGGCGCTCGGCATCCTCGTCAGCCTTGTCAGCGACGTTCCGCTGGCGCCCGAGGTCGGGCTGCTTCTGGGCCTGGGCGCGGGCTGGCTGATCGGCCGGGAGCGGTGAAGGTGAGCGCCGCCGCCGCTCCACGGATCAAGGCCGCTTCAGGCCCAGCGCCCGGCGCATCGAGCGGCGCGCGCGGGAGAACACCTCGGGGTCGCCGGAGAGCTTGAACCCGTAGCTGGCCGCGGCGGCGAGAGCATTGAGCTCGAAGGCGGCGTCGGCGGGCTCGATGTCGGCGGGCAGCTCGCCGGCCTCGACGGCGAAGGCGACCTCGCGCTCGAGCACGCCGAGCCAGCGCCGCATGACGGTGGCGACCGCGTCGCGCAGGGGGCCCGGCCTGGCGTCGAACTCGACGGTGGCCGTGGTCAGGAAGCAGCCGCCCGGCAGGGCCTCGCGCCGGTGGTAGGAGAGCCAGCTCTCGCACAGCGCCAGCAGGCGGGGTAGCCCCGGCGGCTCGTCCGACACCGGGTCCCAGACCTCCTCGGTGAACTGCTGCACGGCGGCGTCCAGGGTCGCCCGCTGCAGCTCCTCCTTGCTCCCGAAGAGGCTGAAGACACTGCTCTTCCGCATACCCAGGTCGTCCGCGAGGCCGCCGATCGTCAGGCCCTCGAGGCCCTCGACCGAGGCGCGGTTGACGGCTGCCCCGGTGACGGCCGCGCGGGTCGCGGCGACTGCTGCGAGGGAGCGGCGGGGCATGCGGTGATGATACCGTACGATCGTACGATAAACGAGCTGGAGCAGGAGGAATGGAATGCGGGTCCGGTGGCTGGGATGGGCGGGGTTCGAGATCGAGGCGGATGGCGGCGGCGCGGTGGTTATCGATCCTCTGGCCGATCCCGGCGCGACCTTCGCGCCCCTGGGCGAGAGCGCCGGGCGCGTCGAGCTGCCCGAGGTGGTGGCGCCCGAGGCCCGCGGCGCGCGCTCGCGGGCTTGGTCAGCCACCTGCACCGCGACCACGCGGACGCCGGCGCGCTCGCGGATGCCTTGGCGGATGGGCGCGGCGGTGCACGAGCCCGCGTGGCCTGGAGGCGAGGACGTCGAGAACCTCGCGCTCGCCCAGGCGAACGCCGAGCTGGAGCGGGCGGACCTGAGCCGCAGGCCCGTCGAGCCGTGGGAGCGGGTCGAGGCCGGCCCGTTCGCACTGACCGCGCTGCCCGCCGTGGACGGTCTCGGCGATCCGCAGGTCTCGTGGCTGGTCGAGGCCGACGGCCAGCGGGCCCTGCATCTCGGCGACACGATGTTCCACGGCTACTGGTGGCGGATGGCCCGGCGGCACGGGCCCTTCGACGTCGTCTTCGCCCCGGTCAACGGCGCCGTGATCGACTTCCCCCACCTGCAGCCGCCCAGCCCGCTGGCGGCGGCGATGGAGCCGGAGCAGGCGGCCCTCGCATGCGAGCTGCTCGGCGCCCGTGCGGTCGTCCCGATGCACTACGGCGGCTACGCGATCGAGCCCTGGTATCGCCCGATCGCCGACGCCGCGGAGCGCTTCGCCGCGGCCGCCGCCGGGCGCACCTACGATGCGCTGACGCTGAAGCCCGGGGAGAGCATCGAGTTCACCGATCCCGCCGTCGCGGCGGCCGGGTGACGGAGCGCGACCCGCGCCGCGCGGCTAGTCCTCGACGTCGGCGTCGGAGACGATGCGGTAGCTGATCGCGAGGGCGAGGACGAGGCCGAGCACCAGCGCGGCGATCCCGGCGCCGACGCCGATGAAGACGAACGCGGCGACCACTACGAGGATCGCGGCGATCATGCCCACGACGAGCGGGATGCCGATCAGGTCGGAGTCCGGCGGCGGCCCCCATTCGCGGCGCTCTCTCGGCGGTTCGGGCGGGCCCTCCATCGCGCGCCAGCCTATACCCGCCCGACGCTAGGTCGGGTCCGCCACCAGCAGGCCGCCGTCCTCGTCGCCCTCCGGGGTGACGAGGATCGCGCCCTCGCCTGAGGCGTAGGCCTCCTCGCCGTGCTGGGTGACGTCGAGGCCCTGGGCCTCCTCGGCCTCGGTGACGCGCAGGGGCATCACCGCGCCCATCAGCTTCAGCAGCGTGAAGGTTGCGGCGAACGCGTAGGCCGGGGCCGCGGCCGCGGCCAGGACCTGGTCCCAGAGCTGGTCGGCGTTGCCGTAGAAGAGGCCGTCGGAGACGCCGTTCCACGAGGCCTGCGCGACGAACCCGATCGTGAGGATGCCGATGAAGCCCGCGAGGCCGTGCGCGGCGAGGACGTCCAGCGTCTCGTCCACGCGCGTGCGCGGCCGCCAGACGATCAGCCCGTAGCAGGGCAGCGCGCCGAGGGCGCCGAGCGCCATCGCCCAGCCGGGGCTGATGAAGCCGCCCGACGGGGTGATCAGCACGCAGCCGACGATGATCGCGGTCGCGGCGCCGATCGCAGTGATGTGGCGGCCACGGATCAGGTCGAGCGCGAACCAGACGAGCAGAGCGCAGGCGGGGCAGAGCATCGTGTTGACGAAGGCGAGCACGCTCGCGTTGCCGGTCGAGAAGCCGCTGCCGCCGTTGAAGCCGAACCAGCCGAACCACAGCAGCCCGGCGCCGAGCAGGACGAAGACCGCGTTGTGGGGGAGCAGGGCGAGGCGCCCGTAGTCCTTGCGCGCGCCCACCACCAGCGCCGCGGCCAGCGCCGAGAAGCCCGAGCCCATCTCGACCGCGACGCCGCCCGCGAAGTCGAGCGTGCCGCCCTCGATCAGCCAGCCGCCGCCGAACGCCCAGTGCGCGAGCACCGCGTAGACGAGCACGGACCAGAGGGCGGCGAAGATCAGGAACGGCCCGAAGCGCATCCGCTCGACCACCGCGCCGGAGATCAGGGCGACGGTGATGATGCAGAAGGTCGCCTGGAACGCGAAGAAGACGAGGTGGGGGATGGTGGTCCCCTCGCGCGGCTCGAAGGTGACGTCCTGCAGCCCCGCGTAGCCGAGCCCGCCGATCAGGTCGCCCGTGCCGTCGAAGGCCAGCGAGTAGCCCACAGCGGTCCAGGTGACGGTCGCGATCGCCAGCGCGGCGACGCACATCATGAAGGTGTTGAGCGTGTTCTTCGCCCGGACCAGGCCCGCGTAGAAGAGGCCGAGGCCCACCGTCATCAGCAGCACCAGCGCGGTCGCCATCAGCATCCACGCGGTGTCTCCGGTGTCCACCTCCGCAGCCTGGGCCAGGAGCGGGGCCTGCGTCAGCGCCTCCATCAGGCGCCCACCGGGGTCACTGCGGCGTCATCGGTCTCGGATGTGCGGATCCGGACCACCCGCTCCAGGGGCACCACGAAGATCTTGCCGTCGCCGACCTCCCCGGTCCTGGCGCCCTCGACGACCGCCTTGATCGTGGGCTCGACGAAGCTGTCGGAGACCGCGATCTCGAAGCGGACCTTGTCGGACATGCCCATCTGCACGGTGGTCCCGCGGTAGGTCTCCACGCGGTGGAGCTCGCCGCCGTGCCCCCGCACGCGGCTGAGCGAGACCCCGCGCACCTTCGCGCGGTAGAGCGCCTCGAGGACGTCGTTCGCCTTCTCCGGCCGGACGATGCCGATCACGAGCTTCACGGTTCCCCTCTCTCTTTGGACGCGCCCCGGGGTCACGCTCCCCGGTCGGGGCGCGAGCCTAACTTTCCGCGACGGACGCGCAGCGGAGCGGGCGGTCGCCGAGCCGAAAAGAAGCCGCAAGCAGCGCGGCAAACCGGGCCGCCGCCCCCGCGGCGGGGGGCACGCGGCGGTGCCTCAGGCGTCCAGCTCGGCGACCAGCTCGCGGACCCGCCCGTCGATGTCGTCGCGCGTCGCGCGCACCTCCTCGAGCGGCCGCCCCTTCGGGTCGGGCAGCTCCCAGTCGAGGTAGCGCTTGCCGGGTATGTAGGGGCACTCGTCGCCGCAGCCCATCGTCACCACCACGTCGGCCCAGGCGGCCATCTCGTCGTCCAGCTTCCGCGGGCGCTCCCCGCTGAGATCAATTCCCAACTCGCGCATGGCCTCGACCACCTCTGGGTGGACGGCTTCGCCGGGCGTGGTGCCGGCGCTGGCCGACTCGTGGCGGCCGTCCGCGGCGCGATCGAAGAGCGCCCGGCTCATCTGCGAGCGCCCGGCGTTGTGCAGGCAGACGAACAGGACCCGGGCCACGGACTTGATCCTATGGTCGGCCACCGGCTCGATGTGAAGCGGCGGTGAAAGGCGTGCACGGCTCGGTGGCACCAAGGGGCGCGGGGGAACGCCGTCCCCAGCGTCGAAGTCTCGCCGCGTGAGGGCCAGTGCTCGTTGATTGCGGGATCTACCGCGACGGCGCCCGCCGCGATGACGGCCACCTCTCGATCGAGGAGGCCGCGAGGCGCTGCTCGCGCGGATGACGGCGGGTTCGTCTGGATCGGCCTGCACGAGCCCGAGCCGGGCGAGCTGGAGGAGCTCGGCGCGGCTCTTCGGCCTGCACGAGCTGGCGGTCGAGGACGCGCACCGCGCCCACCAGCGGCCCAAGATCGAGGACTACGACGACGGCTTCTTCATCGTCCTGCGCACCGGGCACTACCACCAGGCCGCCGAGGAGGTCCACTTCGGCGAGATCCACATCTTCACCGGCCCCGGCTACGTGATCTCGGTGCGCCACGGCCCGGGCAGCGAGCTCTCCACGGCGCGAGCGCGGCTGGAGGCCCGGCCCGACCTGCTCAGGCTCGGGCCCGCCGCGGCCGTCTGGGCGGTCGTGGACAAGGTGGTGGACGACTACATGCCGGTCGTGGAGGGCATCGACGACGACATCGAGGAGGTCGAGGGCGACGTCTTCGACGACGACAACCCCGCGCCGACGCAGCGCATCTACCGGCTGAAGCGCGAGGTGATCGAGTTCCACCGAGCGGTCTGGCCCCTGCTCACTCCCGCTCGACGCCCTCCAGCGCGGCGCCTACGAGGGCATCCCCGAGGAGCTCCGGCGCTTCTTCCGCGACGTCCAGGACCACGCGCGCCGGGTCGACGAGCAGGTCAACACCCAGCGCGAGCTGCTCACCAGCGTGCTGGAGGCGAACCTGGCCCTGGTCAGCGTCACCCAGAACGAGGTCGTCAAGAGGATCTCGGCCATCGCGGCCATCGTCGCCGTACCCACCTTCATCGCCAGCGTCTACGGCATGAACTTCACCCACATGCCCGAGCTTGACTGGCGCGCGGGTTACCCGCTGGCCCTCGGCGCGATGGCGCTCTGCGTGCTCGCCCTGAGCACCTTCTTCCGCCGCATCCGCTGGCTCTGAGGCGCGCCGGGCTGCCGGCCCTCTGCGGCTGACGAGGATCGCCCCCCGGTAGCCTGGCCTTGATGACAACGGTCCTCGGCCACGTGGGGGGCGGCACCATCGAGCCGCTCCAGGTGGCGGGCCTGACGCTCGCCGCGGCGGCCTACTTCTTCCGCTCCCGCACGCTCGCGGGCGAGGGGAGGGCGGTGCCCGCCTGGCGAGTCGCCTGCTTCACCGCCGGCATCCTGCTGATCGCCGCCGGGCTGGTCTCGCCGCTGGCGCACATGGGCGGCGAGTTGTTGCTCGCGCACATGGCCCAGCACCTCCTGGTCGGGGACATCGGCGCCCTGCTGATCGTGCTCGGGCTGACCGGGCCCCTGCTGCAGCCTTTGCTTGCGATCCGCGTCATCGACCGGCTCCGCGTCCTCACCCACCCGCTCGTGGCGCTGCCGCTGTGGGCGACGAGCCTGTACGTCTGGCACATCCCCGCGCTCTACCAGGCCTCGCTTTCGAGCGAGCCCGTACACGCCCTCCAGCACGCCTGCTTCATCGGCTTCGGGATCCTGATGTGGATGCCGCTGGTCGGCCCGCTGCCGCAGCCGTCCTGGTTCGGCATCGGCGCCAAGCTCGGCTATCTGGTCGGCGTGCGCTTCGCCGGAACCGTGCTCGCGAACGTCTTCATGTGGTCCAACACCGTCTTCTACCCCGACTACGCGCCGGGCGAGGCCGACTTCGGGATCTCGGCGCTCTCCGACCAGGGCACGGCCGGGACGATCATGATGATCGAGGGCGGGCTGGTCACGCTCGGGGTGCTCTGCTGGCTCTTCCTGCTCTGGGCCAAGCAGGACACCGAGCGCCAGCGCCTGATCGAGCTGGCCGAGGAGCGCGGGGTGGAGCTGCCCGAGGGCCGCGCCGAGCGCGCCGTGCGCGCCGGCCAGGGCGCCCGCCTCGAGGAGCGCATCCGCAACGCATGAGCTCCAACCGATTCCTGTACCTGCTGGTCTTCGTGGTCGGCACGGTCAGCCTCGGCGCGGAGATCGCAGCGGCGCGCCTGATGGCGCCCTTCTTCGGCGCCTCGACGATCGTCTGGGCGAACACGATCGGCGTCGTCCTCGTTGCGCTCTCGATCGGCTACTGGCTGGGCGGGCGCCTGGGCGACCGCTATCCGCGGCTGCACGAGCTCTGCCTCGCGATCGGCGCCGCGGCCGTCCTGATCGCGGTGGTCCCCTTCGCCGCGCGGCCGTTCTTCGACGTCGCCGACGACGCCCTCGACTCGATCTCCGCCGGCGCCTTCGTCGGCTCGCTGGTGGGGGTCCTGTTCCTGATCGCACTACCGGTCGTGCTGCTGGGCACCGCGGCGCCGTGGGCGATCCGCCTCGCCGTCCCGGACGTCGAGCACTCCGGTCGCACGGCCGGCCGCCTCTACGCGGTCTCGACCGTCGGCTCGCTGCTGGGGACGATGCTCGCCGCGCTCGTGCTGATCCCGTTCCTCGGCACCCAGCGCACCTTCCTGATCTTCGCCGTGGCGCTGGCGCTCGTCGCGGTCGCCGGGCTCGGCTGGCGCTACTTCGCGCTGCCGATCGCGCTGGCGGCCGTGATCGCGGTCCCAGTGGGCACGGTCAAGGCGACCGAGGGCGAGGAGGTCCTCTGGGAGGGAGAGAGCGAGGAGCAGTACATCCGCGTGATCGAGGAGGAGGACGGCGACGTCGCGCTCGAGCTGAACGAGGGCCGGGCGGTCCACTCGCTGCTGCGGCCGGGCACGCTACCTGACCGACAACGTCTGGGACGGCTACCTCGTCCTGCCCTTCGCAGGCCGCTCCGACCCGCCGCGCAGGATCGCGATCCTCGGTAACGCCGCCGGCACCACCGCTCGCTCCTACGGCCACTTCTTCCCCGACACCGAGGTGGACGGCGTCGAGATCGACGCGAAGCTGACCGAGCTGGGCGAGCGCTATTTCGACCTCGACAACCCCAATCTCGAGACCTTCCACGAGGACGCCCGCCCCTGGCTCGAGGACTCCGAGGGCGGCTACGACGTGATCATGGTGGACGCCTACCGCCAGCCCTATATCCCCTTCTACCTCGCGACGAGAGAGTTCTTCGAGCTGGCGCGCGACAGGCTCGCCCCCGGCGGCACCGTGATCGTCAACGCCGGCCACCCCGAGGGCAACGACGACCTCGAGAAGGTGCTCGGCGCGACCATGGCCGACGTCTTCGAGACCGTCATCCGCGACCCGATCGAGGACACCAACACGCTGCTCCTCGGCAGCGACGGCCCGGCCTCCGGCCAGCGCCTCGCCGCGGCGATCCCGCGCCTGCCCGGGAAGCTGCGCGTGCCAGCCGCCGTCGAGTCGGAGCGGATCGGCCCCCGCCTGCCGGGCGGAGAGGTCTACACCGACGACGTCGCCCCGGTCGAGTGGCTGATAGACCGGTCGCTCCTGGGCTACGCGAACGACTGATCAGCCGCTGATCCCCGAGGCTTCGAACGCCCGCTCGCGGGTCGAGAACACCTCGAGCCGCACGACCTTCCCTTGCCGCATCGTCCAGACGTGGGCGCCGCGCGTGTCGAGGTCGAGGCCGCTCCCCCGGGCCTGGCCGGAGTAGCGGGTAAGCACGACCACGAGGTCACCCGACGCGATGAAGTCCTCGGCCTCGCAGCGCCAGCCCTCCCAGGGCTCCAGGAAGGCTCCCAGCCTCTCGCTGCGCCGGTTGGGGTCCGGCGCGACGCCCTCGAGGTCCGGCCACTCGTCGGACCAGCCCCATTCCATGTCCTCGGCGTAGACCTCGAAGACGGGGCTGAAGTCGCCGCGGCTCCAGTGCTCGTACACGACCTGGAGCGCCTCGACGTTGGCGCGCTCGCGGTCTTGGCGATCCCTTTCCGCCATCACGTCAGTCGGTCGGCGGCTCGCGCAGCACCCGCGCGCGCAGCCGGCCGCCCCAGTAGCGCGCGATCAGGGGCGCGGCCGCCATGAGGTCGCCTGCGAACGACAAGGCGCGGCCCGGCGGCCCGGTGAGCGCCCAGGCCTCGATTCGCTCGCGCGTGGAGAGGCGGAGGGTGGCGGGGTCGGGCGGGGGGCGGTCGTCTAAGGTCATCGGTCCGATGCAGACGAACGTAACCGAGCTGCCCGATTCCCGCGCCCGCGTCGAGGTGTCGGTCGAGGCCGCCGAGGTCGAGAAGCGCCTGAAGGCGACCGCGGCGAAGCTCGGAGGGGAGATGAAGATCCCCGGCTTCCGCAAGGGCAAGGTCCCGGCGGAGATGGTCCTGCAGCGGCTCGGCCGCCAGACCGTCCTCACCGAGGCGCTGGAGAGCTCGCTCGGCGACTGGTACGAGCGTGCGATGGCCGAGTCCGGCGTCAACGCGGTCGGCGATCCGAAGCTGGACCTCAGCGAGTTCCCCGATGCCGGGGAGCCGCTCGAGTTCGCGATCGAGGTGGCCGTGCGCCCGCCGGCCGAGCTGGGCGAGTACAAGGGCTTGGAGGTCGGCCGCGCCGAGACCTCGGTTCCCGACGAGGCCGTCGAGGAGGAGCTGGGCCGCCTGCGCGAGGGCTTCGCGCGGCTGAATCCGGTCGAGCGGGCCGCCGGCGAGGGCGACGTGGCCCTGATCGACTACGAGGGCACGATCGACGGCGAGCCCTTCGAGGGCGGCGCCGCCAAGGACTACCTGCTGGAGATCGGGGCGGGGCGCGTCCTGCCGGAGTTCGAGGAGGCCGTCAAGGACGCCTCGGGCGGGGAGACCAGGGAGGCCACCGTCAACTTTCCCGATGACTACCAGGGCGAGGACGTCGCGGGCAAGACCGCGCTCTTCAAGATCGACGTCCGCGAGGTTCGCGAGAAGGAGCTGCCGGAGCTCGACGACGACTTCGCAGCCGAGGCCTCCGAGTTCGAGACGCTCGACGAGCTGCGCGACACCATCCGCGGGAGGATGGAGGAGTACATGCAGGAGCAGACCCGCGAGCGCTTCCGCGAGGCCGCGCTCGACGCGGCGGTCGCCAACGCCACGGTCGAGATCCCCGACGAGATCGTCAAGGCCCGCGCCGACGAGATGTGGGAGCGGGTCGAGCGCCGCCTGCGCCAGCAGGGCATGGAGCCCAACGCCTACCTGCAGATGCAGGGGAAGACCCGCGAGGAGATCGTCGAGGAGGCCCGCCCCGACGCCTCACGCGCGCTCAAGCGCGAGGCCGTCCTCGAGGCCGTGGCCGAGGCCGAGGCGATCGAGATCAGCGAGGAGGACATGCTCGACGCCCTCCAGGTCCCGCCGGGCCACGAGGACCACGGCCACCCCGAGCCCGCCGAAGCTCTCAAGGAGATCCGCGACTCCGGCCGCGAGAACATGCTCAAGCAGGACCTGCGAATGCGCAAGGCGCTCGACGTCGTCTCCGAGTCGGCCAAGCCGATCCCACTCGAGCAGGCCGAGGCCCGCGAGGCCATCTGGACCCCCGAGAAGGAGCCCGAGGAGAAGCGCGAGCTCTGGACCCCGGGCGAATGAGCCCGGCCCCAGCGGCTCAGACGTCGAGCGAGGTCTGCACCTCCGGATAGGTGATGATGCCGTCGGCGCCGACCACGGCCGAGTCGGTCAACTCGTGGTCGCTGACCCCGCCGTCCGGCGCCAGATGGAGCACGATGTGCCCGCGCGCGACGAGCGCATCCGCCAGCAGCCGCCGGTGGCAGTGGCGCCAGTCGCCCTCGGCGCACATGACCGCGACCCGGCGCTCGGCGGCCAGCTCCTCGAGGCGGCCGAGTCCGGCCGCGAACTCATCGCTCGCCATGTGGTCGGCGTAGCCGCGGAAGGCCTCCTCATCCCAGGCGCCGTTGGGGGAGTCGGGCAGGGGCTCGCGCCGCCCGCCGAGCTGCTCGCCCAGGTACAGGTAGTGGATCCCGGCCGCCTCCAGCGATCCCGCGAGGGCCGAGCGGTTGAAGTGCTCGAAGCGCGAGCGCGGATACACCCGGACGTCGGCGAGTGCCGTGATCCCGGCGCCGCGCAGCAGCTCGAGGAACTCCTTCTCGCCGTGGTTGGAGTGGCCGACCGTGAGGACCTCGCGCCCGCGTGCCATCGCGGGATTCTCCCCGAAAGGCCCGCCGGGGCGTGTTGCTAGGCTCACGCCCCTCATGAGCCCCCTGGTCCCCATGGTCGTCGAGCAGACCTCCCGCGGCGAGCGCGCCTTCGACATCTACTCGCGGCTCCTGAACGAGCGGATCATCTTCCTCGGGACCCCGGTCACCGAGGACATCGCCAACCTGATCGTGGCCCAGCTGATCCACCTCGAGTCCGAGGACCCGGACAAGGACGTCTCGATCTACGTCAACTCGCCCGGCGGCTCGGTCTACGCGGGCCTCGCCATCTACGACGCGATGCAGTTCATCAAGCCCGACGTGCAGACCATCTGCGTCGGGATCGCGATGAGCATGGGGGCGCTGCTGCTTTCGGGCGGCGCGGCCGGCAAGCGCATGGCACTGCCGAACTCGAAGATCCTGATCCACCAGGTCTCGGGCGGCTTCCAGGGCCAGGCGACGGACATCGAGATCCACGCCAAGGAGATCATCGACGTGCGCCGCCGCCTCGACGAGATCATCGCCAAGCACACGGGCCAGGACCTGGAGAAGGTCGCGAAGGACACCGAGCGCGACTACTTCATGAGCGCGGAGGAGGCGAAGGAGTACAACATCGTCGACCGCGTGATCGCGCACCGCTGAGCCCGGCCGGCTGAGTCGCCTTCACGCCGCAGACGGCCGACCGGCCCCGGACCCTCGGTACGGGCCCGGACCGATACGGCCGAGGACCGGAGCGCTCAGACGCAGATGAAGCCGCTCCCGTCGGGCAGCGGGAGGTCATCCGCTGAGGACGGGGGCGGTCGCGCTCGGAGGGCCCACGCGGCCCTCCGCGCCACGGGTTGAGACAAGGCCCGCGCCCCTAAGCTGACTGCATCGCCAGCTTCCGCCGCCTCGCTCTCCTGGCCACTGCGCTGCTCGGTCTCGCGGCCCCCGCCAGCGCTTCGGCCTTCACGCTCGAGTCCGCGAGCGTCACTCCGGGCAGGGCGTACTTCGACGGCCGCGAGCTGATCGAGGTCAGGTTCCGGTTCACAGCCCAGGATGCGACCGACGTCACGGTCAGCGTGCAGAGGGGCGGGAGGCTCGTCCGGGCGCTCGAGCTGAAGCGGCTGGAGCCCGGCGGCGAGCACGTCGCAGTCTGGAACGGCCTGACCGCCGCGCGCAGGCCCGCGGCGGACGGGAAGTACCGCATCCGCGTCGGGCCGGCGGGCGGAGCGTCGGGGAACGCCGGGACCGTGTTCCTGCGCGGCCATCGCTATCCGCTCCTCGGCCCGCATGGGTTCCGCGGCGCCGTGGGGGAGTTCCGGGCGCCGCGGAACGGCGGGCGCTGGCATCACGGCTTCGACGTCCTGGCGCGCTGCGGCGCGCCGCTGGTGGCCGTCCGCGGCGGGACCGTGACCCGCAACACCTACGACGGCGCCCTCGACGGCCACTACCTGATCATCCGCGGCCGCAGGGAGAACTTGACCTACCGCTACTCCCACCTGCCCATCCGTTCGCGGTTGGAGGTCGGCGACAGGGTCCGCACCGGCGACCCGGTCGGCGTCGTCGGCCAGTCCGGGAACGCCGCGTCCGTCGGCTGCCACCTGCACTTCGAGGTCAAGCGCGGCGGCCGCTTCATCGACCCCGCGCCGCTGCTCAGGGCCTGGGACGCCTACAGCTGAGGCCGCGACCGGTGAGCCGCGAGGGCACCGGTGTCCAATCGCGCCGGGCTGGGTCAGATCTCCCAGCCAGCGCGCCGATGTGAACGGCGGCAGGACTCGCGCGCGCCGTCGCGTATCTGAGTCCCACAGGCCGGAGCCGGCGGTCCTTTACGCTTTGCGCACCGAGGATCGCCGGCCGGAGAACGTCGAGATCTAGGGAGTGGGTTCCGCTGGCACGTCCGACCGAATCAAACGAGCAGCTCCTCTGCAGCTTCTGCGGCAAGTCGCAGCGCCAGGTCAAGAAGCTGATCGCCGGCCCGGGCGTCTACATCTGCGACGAGTGCATTGACCTCTGCAACGAGATCATCGACGAGGAGCTCACCGCTCCCCCGACGTTCGAGCTGGAGAACCTGCCGAAGCCGGTCGAGATCAACGAGGTCCTGAACGAGTACGTGGTCGGACAGGAGAGCGCGAAGAAGGCGCTCTCGGTCGCCGTCTACAACCACTACAAGCGGGTCCAGATGGCCCAGGGCCCGGAGGGCGGCGGCGTCGAGGCCGACATCGAGCTGGAGAAGTCGAACATCCTCCTGCTCGGCCCGACCGGCTGTGGCAAGACGCTGCTTGCCCAGACCCTTGCCCGCATCCTCAACGTTCCCTTCGCGATCGCCGACGCCACGGCGCTGACCGAGGCCGGCTACGTCGGCGAGGACGTCGAGAACATCCTCCTGAAGCTGATACAGGCCGCCGACTTCGACGTGAAGAAGGCCGAGACGGGGATCATCTACATAGACGAGATCGACAAGATCGCGCGCAAGGCCGACAACCCCTCGATCACGCGCGACGTCTCCGGCGAGGGCGTGCAGCAGGCGCTGCTGAAGATCCTCGAGGGCACCACCGCCTCGGTGCCCCCGCAGGGAGGGCGCAAGCACCCCCACCAGGAGTTCCTGACGATCGACACGTCGAACGTCCTCTTCATCTGCGGCGGCTCCTTCGCGCACCTCGACCAGGTGATCGAGAAGCGGATCGGCAACCAGGGCATCGGCTTCGGGGCCGAGGTCACCTCGAACAGCGAGAAGGACACCGGCGAGAACTTCGAGCAGGTCCTGCCCGAGGACTTCGTCGAATACGGGCTGATCCCCGAGTTCATCGGGCGCCTGCCCGTGATCTCGACGATCCAGCAGCTCAGCCGCGACGACCTGATCACGATCCTGACCGAGCCCCGGAACGCGCTCACCCGCCAGTTCCATCGCTTCTTCGAGTTCGACGACATCGAGCTGGTCTTCGCCCCCGACTCGCTGGCCGCGATCGCCGACAAGGCGCTCGCGCGCGAGACCGGCGCCCGCGGCCTGCGCTCGATCCTCGAGGACACCCTCCAGGACGTCCAGTTCGAGCTGCCCTCCCGCGGCGACGTCAAGAAGTGCGTCGTCACCCGCGAGACGATCGAGAAGGGCCAGCGCCCGATGCTCGTCACCGACGCCGGCGGCGAGCCCGACGCGTTCGGCGACGAGGAGCTGGGCGAGCAGGCCTCCTAGGGCGCTGAGCGCCACTCGGCGCGCCACTCTGGCGCTTCCCAGCCTTCGCTGACGTAGATCGTCTCACGCGCGACCTTGTCGTCGCGCAGCTCCCAGATCCCGACGCCGTAGGCCGCGCGGTTCCGCGGAGCGTGAATAATCGCGTTCCGCGCATGGACTCCGCGAAGCGACAGGCCCTCGAGGAGACGACCCGCTGGAATCCCGGCGAGGTCGAGGGGCGCGTGTTCGAGCGCTGGATGGAGGGGGGCTGGTTCCACCCGCCGGCCGAGGGCTCGCCGGCCGAGAACTTCTCGATCGCGATCCCGCCGCCCAACGTCACCGGCGCCCTGCACATGGGCCACGCGCTGAACGGGACGATCCAGGACGCCCTGGTGCGGATCAACCGGATGCGCGGGCGCAACACGATGTGGGTCCTCGGGACCGACCACGCAGGGATCGGGACGCAGGCGGTGGTCGAGAAGGAGCTGGCGAAGGAGGGCCAGACCCGCCAGGAGATCGGCCGCGACGCCTTCACCGAGCGGGTCTGGGAGTGGAAGGCAGAGTCCGGCTCGACGATCATCGAGCAGTTCAAGCGGCTCGGCGCCTCCTGCGACTACGGGCGCGAGCGCTTCACGCTCGACGAGGGCTACGTCCGGGCCGTCTACCGCGTCTTCACCGCGCTCTACGAGAAGGGCTGGATCTACCGCGACAGCTACCTCGTCAACTGGGACCCCGGGCTGCACTCGGCGATCTCCGATCTCGAGATCGAGCAGCGCGAGGTCACCGACACCCTGTTCGAGATCGCCTACCCGCTGGCCGACGGCTCGGGCGAGCTGGTCGTCGCCACGGTGCGCCCGGAGACGATGCTCGCGGACGTCGCGGTGGCCGTGAACCCGGGTGACGAGCGCTACCGCGAGGCGATCGGCAAGCACGTGGTGCTGCCGCTGGTCGGCCGCCAGATCCCGGTGATCGCGGACGAGCACGTGGACGTCGAGTTCGGCACCGGCGCGCTCAAGATCACGCCCGGCCACGATCCCAACGACTTCGAGATCGGGCGCGAGCACGGCCTCGACGCGCCCTCGGCCATCGGCGAGAACGGCCGCATGAGCGACGAGGTGCCCGAGCGCTTCCGGGGCCTGACGGCGCCGGAGGCACAGGAGGCGGTCCTCGCCGAGCTTCGCGCCGAGGGCCTGCTCCGCGGCGAGGAGCCCTACACCCATAACGTCCCCTTCTCGCACCGCTCCGGCGAGCGGATCGAGCCGCTGATCTCGCTGCAGTGGTTCTGCCGCATGGACGAGATGGCCGAGCGGGCGATCGAGGTCGTCGAGCAGGGCGAGGTCCGCTTTCACCCGCCCGACCCCCACACCCGCGTCTACCTCGACTGGCTGCGGCGGATCCGCCCCTGGTGCGTCTCGCGCCAGCTCTGGTGGGGGCACCGGCTGCCGGTCTGGTACCGAGGCGCCCCCGACCAGGACCCCGAGATCTACGTCGGCGAGGAGCCGCCCGAGGGGGAGGGCTGGGAGCAGGAGTCCGACGTGCTCGACACCTGGTTCAGCTCCGCGCTCTGGCCCTACGCGACCCTCGGCTGGCCCGACACCGACGCGCCCACCTACAAAGCCTTCTTCCCGACCGACGTGCTCTCCACCGCGCGGGACATCATCTTCCTCTGGGTCGCGCGCATGGTCATGACCTCGCTCGAGTTCACCGGCGAGGTCCCGTTCTCCGACGTCAACATCCATTCGGTGATCCAGGCGCCGGACGGGCGGCGGATGTCGAAGAGCCTCGGCACCGGAATAGACCCGCTCGAGGAGATCGACGTCCACGGCGCCGACGCCCTGCGCTTCGGCCTGCTCGCCATGTCCTCGGCCCAGGACGTGCGCTTCTCCCAGGCGCGGGTCCAGCAGGGCCGCGACCTCGCGAACAAGCTCTGGAACGCCTCGCGGCTGGTGCTGCTGAACGCCCGCGACGACGTCGAGCCGGGCCCGCGCTCCGAGCGGCTCGAGGATCGCTGGATCGCCTCGCGCCTGCAGCGGGCGGTCGCCTCGATCACGGCCTCTGTCGAGGCCTACGACTTCTCCCACGCCGCCCTCGACCTCTACGACTTCCTCTGGTCGGAGCTCTGCGACTGGTACCTGGAGATCGTGAAACCGCGGCTCTACCCGGCCGAGGGCGAGGAGCGGGGGGAGGCGGACGCGTCCGCCAGCCTGCTCTGGGTGCTCGAGCAGGTGCTGGCCCTGGCGCACCCGTTGATGCCGTTCGTGACCGAGGAGGTCTACTCGTACCTGCCCTCCCCGTCCGCCGAGGCCCTGGTGGTCCACGACTTCCCAGCCGCCGACGAGTCCCTGCTCGACGAGGAGGCCGAGCGCGAGCTGACCCGCGCGATCGAGCTGACCCGCGCGCTGCGGCGCTGGCGCGACCTCGCCGGCGTGCCGCCGAGGCAGCTCCTCGCCGCCCGCGCGAACGGGGAGGGCCCGCACGAGTTGGTCGCGCGACTCGCGCGCATCGAGTTCGGCGAGGACGGGGGAGAGGCGATGGCGACGGTCGGCGGGATCGAGCTGCTCGAGACCGAGGGTGTGGACGCGGATGCGATCCGCGCCCGGATCTCCGAGCGGCGCGCCAAGCTCCGCTCCGAGGTCGAGCGCGGCGAGCGCAAGCTCTCGAACGAGGGCTTCACCGCCAAGGCCCCCGCCGAGGTCGTCGCAGAGGAGCGCGAGAAGCTGGCCGCCTACAAGGCTGAACTCGACGAGCTGGGCTGAAGGAGCCCAGCCCGATGGCGCTGCATCCCCGCACGCCCGCTGACGGACGACCGGTCCGACCCGGCGGAGTCGAAGGGAGGACATGCCGGTGAGCGAAGAGATCCTCCGCGCCCGCGAGCCGCTCGGCTGGCGCCTCGGGCTGGAGCGCATGCGGCGGCTCTGCACGCTGCTCGGCCTGCCGCAGCACCGCTTCGCCTCGATCCACGTCGTCGGCACCAACGGCAAGACCTCTGTAGCGCGGATGACCGCGGCGCTGCTCGACGCGCACGGCATCCGCGCCGGCGCCTACCTCTCGCCCCACATCCGCGACTGGCGCGAGCGGATCGTGATCGGAAGCGAGCCGATCGGGTCAGGCCGCCTTCGCCGAGGCGCTCGAGCGCGCCGAGGAGAAGGCGCGCGTGGCCGACCGCGCCGCGGGCGAGGACGGTCCCGTGACCCAGTTCGAGCTTCTCACAGCCGCCGCGTTTCTCGCCCTCGCCACGGCCCGCGTGAAGATCGGGGTGATCGAGGCTGGCCTTGGCGGCCGGCTCGACGCGACCAACGTGATCCCTTCCCGCGCGACCGTCTTGACCTCGGTCGGGCTCGACCACACGGAGTGGCTGGGCGAGACGCTCGCGGAGATCGCGGGGGAGAAGCTGGCGGTGCTCCGCGACCGGAGCGTGCTGATCCGCGGGGAGCTGCCGGCGGAGGTCGAGGCGGTGGCCGAGCGGGAGTCCGCCCGCCACCGCGCCCGGATGCTCGGCCCGGCGCCGCTCGACGGCCTGCCCGTGGAGCAGCTAGCGCCCTTCCAGCGCGCGAACCTCGCCCTCGCGCTGCGCGCCGCCGCCGAGATCGCGGGGGATCTGCGCTCGGAGGCGGTCGCCGCGGCGCTCGCCTCGCTCTCGATCCCCGGCCGCGCCCAGTTCATCGCCGGCGACCCTCCCCTGATCGTGGACGCCGCCCACAACGCCGACGGCGCCGGGGCGCTGGCGGCCGCGCTCCCCGCGCTCGCCGGCGGACCCGTCGTCTGCTGCGTCGCCGTGCTCGAGGGCAAGGACGCCGCCGCGATCGCCTCCGCGCTGGCCCCGCATTGCGCCCGGGTGGTCTGCACCGCGGTCCCGGAGGCGGCGATCGCGGCGGGCGGCAGGCCCGGCGGGCGTTCCGTCCCCGCCCCGGAGCTGGCGGCCCTGTTCGCCGCCGAGGGGGTCGAGGCGGAGGCCGTGGAGGCGCCCGAGGCCGCGATCGAGCGGGCGCTGGCGCTCGGCCGCGAGCGCTCCCTGACAGTCCTGGTCACCGGCTCGCACTTCCTGCTCGGGTCCGCCTTTGCGTCCGCCGCGGCCTGAGTCGGCTACCTTCCCCGCTGCCATGGATAGAGAGGCCCGTTCCGAGCTGCTGACGATGATGGGCCTGGTCGCCATCGTCGTCGCGGTCGTGATCCTCCTTTTCTTCGCGCTGGGCTACGTATTCGGCCTCATCTTCCTCTGACCATGGTCCCGCGGCCCGGGAAGGGCTCCCAGCAAATCCAACGAAAGTAGACTCGGCGGCTTATATCCCCATGCGACTTGCTCTATTCGGCATAGACGGCGGGGCGCTCAGCCTGATCATCAGCCTGCTCGTCCTGTTCCTGGTCATCGTCTATCTGGCGCTGATCTACTGGACCTACCTCGACGCCAAGCGGCGGATCCAGGACCCGGTCCTGATCGCCTGCGCGACCGCGGCCTCGGTGTTCCCCTTCGTCGGCACGGTCGTGTACACGATCCTGCGGCCGCCCGAGTTCCTCGAGGACCGCGAGGAGCGGGAGCTGGAACTGCGCGCCGCCGAGCTGCGGCTGCGCGAGCTGATCGAGCACTCCTGCCCGCACTGCGAGTATCCCGTCAGCGGCGACTATCTGCGGTGTCCCAACTGCGAGCGCAGCCTGCGGAGCCCCTGCCGCCGCTGCAGCAAGCCGCTCGACCCGAAGTGGGGGATCTGCCCCTACTGCGAGGCCGAGGTACGCCGAGCGCGCCCCGAGCGCGCCCCGAGCCGCGAGCCCGGCCGACGCGCCGAGCGGCCACGCCGCACGGAGCGCACCGAGCGGGCGGAGCGCACCCCGAGGGCGGAGAGATCCGAGCGAACCGAGCGTCCCGAGCGCGCCTCGCGGGCTTCCCGCAGCGCCGAGCGGTCCGTGGCGCCGGCCACGCCCGCCGAGCGCCCGCGCAGGGCCAAGCGCCAGCCGGTGAGCGATAAGGACGGCTCGACCGAGCGGGAGCGCCCCGAGCGCCCCACGCGGCGCGTGACCCGCCCGAGCAGCTAGCTGGAGCCGACTAGCTTCCCGCCCCGTGGCAGACGACCGCACCCTGATCCTGGTCAAGCCGGACGCCTTCGAGCGGCGCCTGACCGGCGAGGTCATCTCGCGCTTCGAGCGCAAGGGCCTGAGTCTCGTCGCCCTGAAGCTGATGACCGCGGACGACGCGATCGCCAACGAGCACTACGCCGAGCACGCCGAGAAGCCCTTCTTCGGCGAGCTCGTCTCCTTCATCACCGGCGGCCCGCTCGTGGCGATGGTGCTGGAGGGCCCGAACTCGATCAAGGCGGCGCGGCAGTTGATCGGCGTCACCGACCCGGTCGAGGCCGACGCGGGGTCGATCCGCGGCGAGTTCGGCACCGAGGTCACCTTCAACCTCGTCCACGGCTCCGACTCCCCCGAGTCGGCCGCGCGCGAGATCGGCATCTGGTTCCCGGAGCTGTAGGGCCGGTAGTCCTCGCCTCGCGCTCCCCGCAGCGCCGGGCCCTGCTCGCCGCGCTCGGCGTCCCGTTCGAGACGGCGGAGCCGATGATCGAGGAGCTGACCGAGGGCGAGCCGCGCGAGCTGGTGCTGGAGAACGCGCGCTGGAAGGCCGCGGCGGTGGCGGCGACGGAGAAGCCGGGGACGCTGGTGATCGGCGGCGACACCGAGGTCGTTCTCGACGGCGCCGCCCTGGGGCAGCCGGGGGACGACGAGGAGGCGCGAGCAATGCTCGAGCGTCTCTCCGGCCGCGAGCACGAGGTGCTGGGCGGGCTGGCGCTGCTCGGCCCCGATGAGGTCGAGGGGCGCCCGCGCACACGCGAAGGCGTCGCGGCGACGACCGTGCGCTTCCGGGAGCTGGACGAGGCGCTGCTCGGCGTCTACCTGGCCTCGGGCGAGTGGGAGGGCCGCGCGGGCGCCTACGCGATCCAGGGTCTCGGATCGGCCCTGGTCGCAGGGGTCTCAGGCGACGTCTCGAACGTGATCGGGCTGCCGATTCCGCTGCTCCTGGAGCTGGAGCCAGGCTTTCAGCGCACTTAGGGGCGTTCGCTACATTCGAAGCCCGCGGGCCTGGCCGGGGGCCGACATCTTTGGATTCGAGGACTGAGACATGTACCGCAAGCAGGTACGCCGCCGCAGGGCGGTGCTGTTGTTGCTGGTCGTCGCCTCGCTGACGCTGCTCAGCCTCTACTTCCGCGAGGGCTCCGAGGGCCCGTTCCACAGGGCCCAGCGGGGCGTGGCGGCTGCCCTCGGCCCCTTCGAGGAGGTCGCGGACCGGGCGCTCAAGCCCGCTCGCGACTTCGTCAACTGGTTCGACGAGACCTTCGAGGCCCGCGGCGAGAACGAGAAGCTGCGGGAGGATCTCGCCGAGGCGCGCGACCAGCTCGCCGAGGCGCAGGCCGCTGCGCAGCAGAGCGGCGAGCTGGCGAAGCTCCGTGAGCTGACGGGAGGGGGGCTGATCCCGCCCGGCCGGGAGGGCGTCACCGCCCGCGTGATCGGGCGCTCGCCCACCCTCTGGTACTCCACGGTCACGATCGACAAGGGCACCAGCGCGGGCCTGCGGGTGAACGACCCCGTGGTCGCCGCCGACGGGCTCGCCGGCAGGGTCTCGGCGACGACGAAGGGGACCGCCCAGGTGACCCTGATCACCGACCTCGAGAGCTCGGTGACCGGGCGGGTGCTTCCCGCCGGGGCGAGCGGCGTGGTCGAGGCCACCGCGGGCGAGCCCGAGGAGCTGTTCCTGAACTACGTCCAGCGCGGCGACGAGGTGGCAGAGGGCCAGATGGTGGTCACGGCCGGCTACGCGAGCGGCACGCTCGACTCCCTGTTCCCGCCCGGCATCCCGGTCGGCGAGGTGATCGAGGCGACCGTCGAGGAGAAGCAGGCCTACCAGCGCGTCCGTCTCGAGGCCTTCGCCGACCTGCGCGACATGGAGTTCGTCCAGGCCTTGGTCGAGACTGGAGGCGGAGCATGATCCTCACCCCCTGGATCGTCGTCAGGCTGTGCCTGCTGGGGCTGTTGACGGCCCTCGTGCAGGTCACCTTCTTCGCCAAGATCGAGCTCTTCGGCGCCAGCCCCGACGGGGCCGCCCTCGTGGTGATGACGCTCGGCCTGCTCGGGGGCAGCGTCACCGGCGCCGTGAGCGGGTTCTCGATCGGGCTGGTGATCGACTGCCTCCTGTTCCAGACGCTGGGGGCCTTCGCCGCCACGTACATGTGCGTCGGGTACGTCGGAGGGCGCTACCGCGAGACCACGGGCCAGCCCACCCGCGCCGGAGTCGCCCTGCTGGGCGGCGGGCTGACCCTGCTCGCGGTGCTCGCGTTCGCTGCGATCCAGATCGGCACCGGGGTGGACGGGAACGTCAGCGCCCGCCTCGTGGGTGAGGCCGCCGTCAAGACCCTCCTCGGCTGCCTGCTCGCGCTTCCGGTGTACCTGCTCGTCAGACTTGCGCTGCGGGCAGCCGTGATCGACGATAGGCCGCCGGGCCGTCGCCCCCTGACGCCGCGCGCGGCACAGAACAGGAGCTAGAGCTTGTACCGGCACGGACACGACGAAGCGCCACGCCGCGGGACCCCGATGCAGCGGCGTGCCTCGATCATCGGCGCGATCGCGATCGCGGTCTTCGCCGTGCTCGGCCTGCGTCTCTGGTACCTCCAGGTGCTCTCGGGGGAGGACTATCGCCAGCAGGCCAACGACAACCGGGTCAGCGAGATCCGGGTGCAGGCGCCGCGCGGCGAGATCCTCGACCGCGACGGCAAGGTGCTCGTCGCCAACCGCACCGAGCTGGCGGTCCAGGTGCAGCCCGACGAGATGCCGAAGCTGGGCACGCCCGAGCGCCGGGACCTGGTCAAGCGGCTCGCCCCGATCACGGGCGACACGCCGCAGGAGATCGAGCAGGAGATCGCCGAGGTGCTCGAGGTCTCGCGCTCGAGCCCGGTGATCCTGGACCGCGGGCTGGGGGCCGGCAAGGTCTTCTACCTGCGCGAGAACCAGGCGAGCTTCCCCGGCGTCACGGTCGAGCGCGTGTTCGCGCGCGACTACAAGCAGGGCGACGTCGGCGCCCACCTCTTCGGGAACGTGGGCGAGGTCACCGCCGAGCAGCTCCGGCTGCCGCGCTACTCCAGCCTCGAGCAGGGCGACCAGGTCGGCCAGTCGGGCATCGAGTACGAGTACGACCGCTTCCTGCGCGGCAAGCCGGGCGCCAGCCGCTTCCAGGTCGACGCGATGGGGCGGCCGACCGACCAGCTGAACAGCGAGCCGGCCCGCGCCGGCTCGAACCTCCGCCTGACGATCGACGCCGACCTCCAGGTCACGGGGGAGACCGCGCTCGGCGCGTTCGGGCTCCCCGGCGCGTTCGTCGCGATGGACATCCGCAGCGGCGAGGTTCTGGCGATGGGCTCCGCCCCGAGCTTCGACCCCTCGATCTTCACGCGGTCAATCACCGAGCGCCAGTACAAGGCCCTCATCTCCGAGGACAACGACGCCCCGCTCGCCAACCGCGCGATCCAGGGCGCCTACCCGACGGGCTCGATCTTCAAGGTGATCACCGCGCTCGGCGCCCTGAAGACCGGCGTCATCACCGCAGACGAGATCGTCAACGACGATGGCGAGGTGCGGGTCGGCGACCAGCGCTTCAAGAACGCCGGCGACGAGGTCTACGGGCCGATCAACATGAGCGACGCGCTCAAGGTCTCCTCGGACGTCTACTTCTACAAGCTGGGTTACGACTCGAACGTGCAGAAGGGGAAGGGCGGGATGATCCAGGACACCGCGGCCGCGCTCGGGCTCGGCGAGGCGACCGGGATCGACCTGCCGGCCGAGACGGAGGGCCTGGTGCCGACGCCCGCCTGGCGCAACCGGCTGTTCAGGCAGAAGCTGACCGACCGCCCGTGGGCCGTCGGCGACAACATCAACCTGGCGGTCGGCCAGGGCGACCTGCAGGCCGATCCGCTGCAGATGGCGGTCGTCTACGCCGCGATCGGCAACGGCGGGACGATCCTGCGCCCGCGGCTGGCCGAGCGCGTCGAGGACCCGACGGGGGAGGTGCTGGAGGAGTTCGAGAGCTCCCCCAGGCGCACCTTGGAGATCCCCGAGGAGACGCGCAGCACGATCATGACCGGCCTCACGCGGGCGGCGATGGAGCCGCGGGGCACGTCCTATCCGGTCTTCGGGAACTTCCCCTTCCCGGTGGCCGGCAAGACAGGCACCGCCGAGCGCGGGATCGACCGCGCCGACCAGGCCTGGTACGCGGCGCTCGCGCCCGCGAACGACCCGCAGATCGTGGTCGTGGCGACCGTCGAGCGCGGAGGCTTCGGCGTCGACAGCGCGGCCCCGGTCGTAGCGCGGATGATCGAGCGCCACTTCGAGCTCCCATTCACCCCGACGGCCGGGACCGGCAACGTGGCGACCGCCGAATGAGCGTGATTAGCAGCCAAAACGTGCCCGGGGTACCCTGAGCCGATGGAGGCCGTCCGCCCGATCGCAGTCGCCGCGCGCCGCCCCGCGTGGGTCGAGCGCTTCGGGCTGCCCTACTTCGACGGCTGGATGCTGGCCGCCGCGGTGGGGCTGATCGCTTTCTCCTGCTTCACGCTCGCGCAGGCGACGAGCGACGACATCCCCGGCAGCCCGCTCTACTTCGTGCTGCGCCAGATGGTCTACGCGGTCGTCGGCCTCTGCCTGATGCTCGCGGTGGCGCGCATCGACTACTCGCGCTTCCGCGAGCTGCGAGTGGGCATCTACAGCGCGATGATCGGGGCGATCCTGCTCGTGCTCACCTTCGGCGCCGCCGCGCGCGGCTCGCGCCGCTGGATCGAGCTTCCCTACTTCCGCTTCCAGCCCTCGGAGCTCGCCAAGGTGCTCCTGATCGTGTCGCTCGCCGCTTTCGTGATCGAGCGGACACGCCGCGGATCGGACCCGCGACAGACGATCCGCCTGCTCGCGATCGGCCTGGCGCCCGCCGCACTCATCTTCCTCCAGCCCGACCTCGGCACCGCTCTGGTGCTCGGGGTCATCACCATCGCGGTCCTGTTTCTCGCCGGAGTGCGCTGGACGCACTTCGCGGCAATCGGCGCGATAGCGGCCGCGGCCGCTACTCTCACCTTTGTCGCTCTTCCGGCGGTCGGGGTCTCCGTTCTCCAGGATTACCAGCGGGAACGACTGACAAGCTTCCTCAACCCCAGCGACGATCCAGGCGATGCGAGCTATCAGGTCAATCAGGCGGTCATCGCCGCGGCTTCCGGCGAGAAGGCCGGGCGCGGCGATCAGTCGACCCAGACCGAGCTCAACTTCCTTCCCGAGCACCACACGGACTTCATCTTCGCCGTGATCGGTGAGCGCTACGGATTCGTCGGGGCCGCATTTGTTCTGTCCCTTTACGCCCTGCTCGTTTGGCGGGCGCTGCGACTGTTGACGCTTTCGAAGAACTTGTACGGGACCCTGATCGCGGGCGGCATCGCCGCCATGCTGATGTTCCAGGTCCTCGTCAACGTCGGCATGAACCTGGGAATCATGCCGGTGACAGGGATCACCCTTCCGCTCATGAGCTACGGGGGATCCTCTGTCCTGGTCACGTTCATGGCGATCGGACTGCTTCAGAGCATTCACGTCCAGGCGCAGCTCAGCCAAC
This sequence comes from uncultured Solirubrobacterales bacterium, assembly GCA_963805235.1. Taxonomy (GTDB): domain Bacteria; phylum Actinomycetota; class Thermoleophilia; order Solirubrobacterales; family 70-9; genus DASSYK01. The sequence goes on from CAWDTF010000010.1 coordinate 35,178, forward strand.
GCGGCAGCAGGGCGGTTGACCCACTGTTGCGCTGAGCCACCGAGACCACCACACAGATCCGACACGCCCGTCGCCCGACTTCGCCGCCTTTCGCGGCGAGGCGCCGGCGCGTGTCGCGGTGCTCGCGCGGAAAGGAAACACATGAAGAAGGAGATCCTCGTCAGCGTCGATCGCGGAGAGACCCGCGTCGCCGTGCTCGAGGCCACAGGAGCCCCCTCGCGGGGCAAGGGGGGCGGCAAGAAGATCGCTCCCGGCGGCGACTTCAAGGTCGGCGAGCTGTACGTGGAGCGCCGCGGCCGGCGCTCCATCGTCGGCAATATCTACAAGGGCCGCGTGGACAACGTGCTCCCCGGGATGGAGGCCGCGTTCGTGGACTTCGGCCTGGAGCGCAACGGCTTCCTCCACGTGGACGAGATCGTGCTGCCGGACGGCAAGGCGGTGCCGAAGCGGGGCCGCGGCCGGGGGCGCCGGATCGACGAGCTGATCAAGCCGGGCCAGGAGATCGTCGTGCAGGTCGTCAAGGACCCGCTGAAGACGAAGGGCGCGCGCCTCTCGATGCAACTCTCGATCGCGGGCCGCTACCTCGTCTACATGCCCCAGGGCGGGGGCGTCGGCGTGTCGAAGCGGCTGCCCGACGGCGAGCGCCAGCGCCTGCGCAAGCTGATCGAGAAGGTGGACATCGGCAAGGGCGGCGTGATCGTCCGCACGGCCGCGCAGGGTGGCAAGAAGGAGGACTTCGTCCGGGAGATCTCCTACCTGCACCGGCTCGACGAGATCGTCGCGCAGCGCGCCAAGGAGTCCGAGGTCGGCCAGATGATCTTCCAGGAGGCCGATCTCTCGATCCGCGTCGTCCGCGACGTGCTGGTCGAGGAGTTCGAGGGGGCGATCATCGACGACCCCAAGCAGCACGAGCGGGTCACGAAGTTCCTCCAGCGCACGGCGCCGGAGCTGGCCGAGAGCGTCGAGCTTTACCGCGAGAAGCAGCCGCTGCTCGAGAAATGGGACGTGGTGAAGGCGTTCGAGTCGACGCTCAGCCGCCGGGTGGACCTGCCCTCGGGTGGCTACCTGATGATCGACTATGCGGAGGCGCTGACGGTCATCGACATCAACACCGGCAGCTTCACCGGCCGCGGCAAGGGCCGGCTCGAGGACACGATCACGAAGGTGAACGTCGAGGCGGCCGAGGAGACGGTACGACAGCTCCGCATGCGCGACATCGGGGGGATCATCGTCATCGACTTCATCGACATGGCGCGGGCAAAGAACCGCGACCAGGTCCTGAAGACGCTGCGCACCGCTCTCGACCAGGACCGGACCAAGAGCTACGTGGTCGAGGTCTCGCCGCTGGGCCTGGTCGAGATGACCCGCCAGAACGTCACCGACGGCGTGCGCGAGATCCTCACCAAGCGCTGCCCCACCTGCGACGGCGAGGGTGTGGTGGCCTCCGAGGAGACGGTCGCGATCTCGATCGTGCGCAAGCTGGGCGAGGTCGTGGAGGAGCAGCCCGACGCCGAGTCGCTGCTGGTGCGGGTGAACCCGCAGGTGGCGGCCGCCCTGCTGACGCCCGACTCGGGGCTGGCCGAGCTCGAGGAGGAGACCGGCAAGCGGTTCCACTTCGAGGGCGGCGATGCCCTGCCGCTCGAGACATTCCAGGTCGTCGAGGCCGGCGGCCGGGAGGAGATCGAGGAGCGCGCGCTGCCGTTCCGCGTCGGCGAGGAGGTGCTCGTCACGATCGAGGAGCCCCACATGTACAACGTGGACGACGCGGTCGCGCGGGTCGAGTCCTACATCGTCAGCGTCACGAACGCGGGCCCGCACGTCGGCGAGCGCCGCATGGTGCGGATCGAGAGCGTGGGTCGCTCGGCGGCGACCGCGACGCTGCTCGACAGCGAGGGGGACGCCGTCGCGGCGGCGGCTGAGAGCGAGGACGAGCAGCTAGAATCCGCGTCCGCATCCGGGCGCAGGCGCCGCGGCGGAAGAGGCGGCCGCCGGCGCTCACGTGCCTCCAGCAACTAGTCGGGAAAGCGATCGGACATGTACGCAGTGGTCGAGACAGGCGGCAAGCAGTACCGCGTCGAGAAGGGCGACACCCTCCTCGTCGATCGCCTGAGCGAGGACGAGGGCGCGAAGGTCAGCCTCCGCCCGGTCGCCTTCCGCGACAAGGAGATGGTCCTGGGCTCCGACCTCGAGAAGGTCAAGGTCGAGGCCAAGGTCGCCGGGCACGAGCGCGGCCCCAAGATCCGCGTCTTCAAGTACCGCCCGAAGAAGGGCTACCGCAAGCGCCAGGGCCACCGCTCGGAGCTGACCCGGATCGAGGTCACCGACATCAAGATGCTCTCCCGCAAGCCCGCCGGCGCCGCAGCGGCGAAGAAGGAGCCCGCGGCGGCGAAGAAGGAGCCTCGGCCAGGCAGCGAAGAAGGAGGCCGGCGATGGCTCATAAGAAGGGACTCGGGTCCAGCCGCAATGGCCGCGACTCCAACCCCAAGTACCTCGGCGTCAAGGTCTTCGACGGCCAGGCCGTCTCCGGCGGCGAGATCATCGTCCGCCAGCGAGGCACCCGCTTCCGCCCCGGCGACGGCGTCGGCCTCGGCCGCGACCACACGATCTTCGCCACCCAGCCCGGCGTGGTGAAGTTCTCCACCGGCCGCCGCGGGCGGACGATCAGCGTCGTAGACGGCGAGTAGCCGACCGCGCCCACGGGCCGCAGGCGGGTGTTGGACGTCTACTGACCCCATGGGGTCAGTAACCGTCCACTTACGGGGGTGACACCGTTCGTTGCCCGGCGCGCCTAGCCTTGTCCCGTGCTCTTTGACAAGGCCAAGATCTATGTCGAGGGGGGCCGCGGCGGCAACGGCGTGGTCTCCTTCCGGCGTGAGGCGCATGTGCCGCGCGGCGGGCCCGACGGGGGCGACGGCGGGCGCGGGGGCGACGTCGTGCTCGTCTGCGACGAGGGGCGGCGCGACCTCTCCTCGCTCGGGCGCAGCCGGCACTTCCGGGGCGGCCGCGGGATGCACGGGCAGGGCAAGCGGCGCCAGGGCGAGCGCGGAGCCGACCGCCGGGCGATCGTGCCGCCCGGGACCGTCGTGCACATGCTCGACGGGTCCACGGCCGAGCTGCTCGCCGACGGCCAGCAGCTCGTCGTCGCCTCGGGCGGCGCGGGCGGGCACGGCAACAAGCGCTTCGCGACCTCCACGCGGCAGGCTCCGCGCTTCGCGGAGAAGGGCCTCAAGGGGGACTCGGGCTGGATCGAGCTGCGGCTGAAGCTGCTCGCCGACGTCGGGCTCGTCGGCCTGCCCAACGCCGGCAAGTCGTCGCTGCTGGCGACGCTGACGCGTGCCGATCCGAAGGTCGCCGACTATCCCTTCACGACGATCGAGCCCGTGCTGGGGACGCTCGACGTGGACGACCGCCAGGTCGTGCTCGCCGACATCCCGGGCCTGATCGAGGGAGCGGCCGGGGGCGCCGGGCTCGGGCACGAGTTCCTCGCCCACATCGAGCGCTGCCGCCTGCTGGTCCACCTCGTGGACGCCTCGACCGCCGAGCCGAGCGAGGGGACGGAGCCGGCGAGCCGAAGGCCGAGCGCGCCTACGAGACGATCCGCGATGAGCTTGCCGGCTACGACGCCTCGCCTCAACCTGCTGCCCGAGATCGTCGCGCTCTCGAAGTCGGACCTGCTGCCCGCTGAGCGGATCGAGGAGATCCGCGCGGAGTGGAAGCGCCGCCTGGGCGCCACCGTCGCGGAGGTCATTGCGATCTCGTCTGCCACGGGCTCTGGCCTCGACGATCTCCGCCGGTCGATCTCGGTCACGCTGGAGAGGGCCGACGCCGGGCCCGACCCGGGCAGGGCTTGGCGTGGCTTGGCTGCCCGGGGCGGGCCCGGCGGCGGCCCCGACCAGGGCGCGGCTGCCCGGGGCGGGCCCGGTGACGGCCCCCCACAGACCTTCGAGCAGGAGCACCGCGTCTATCGCCCGGGCGCGGAGGAGGGCTTTGAGGTCGTCCCCGAGGGCGAGGGCCGCTGGCGGATCACCGGGCGCGGCATCGAGCTGCTCGTCGCCCGCCACGACACTTCGAACCCGGAGGCGCTCGACTACCTGGAGGGCCGGCTGCGCGAGATCGGCGTCATCGCGGAGCTGGAGCGCTCAGGTTTCGAGCCGGGCGACGACGTGGTGATCGGCGACCTCGAGTTCGAGCTTCACCCCGGCTGATCGATCTCGCCGAGGAGCACGTCCTCGCGGCTGTAGTGACCCACCGAGTCGAACCAGCGCTTGGCGGCAAGGCCGCTTCGCAGGTCGCAGTCAGCGACGAGGATGCCCTCCTCGTCGTACAGGGGGCCGGCGATCACCTCGCCCCACTGGGGCTCGATGATCGCGGCGCCGCCGCGCCCGAAGACCTCGCGGTCGGGCAGCTCGGCGGGGAAGTCCCCGGGAAAGGCGGAGCGTGGGATGTACTGGGGGACCGAGACGACGAAGGCCCCCGACTCGATCGCGACGTGGCGCACGGTGGCGAGCCAGCCGTCGGTGTCGTCTGCGGTCGGCGCCACCCAGATCTGGGGGCCGGAGCGGTACATGGCGTAGCGGGCCAGCGGCATCCGGTTCTCCCAGCAGATCAGGCCGCCGATGCGGCCGATCGGGGTCTCGGCCGCCTGGAGATCCTCGCCGGCGCCGATGCCGTGGAAGAGGCGCTCGTGATGGGTCGGCATCAGCTTGCGGTGCTTCCAGAGCAACCCCTCGGGCCCGAGCAGGAGGACCGTGTTGTAGATCGTCCCGGGCCGCTCCAGCTCGCGCTCGTTGATTCCGATCGCGCAGTGCACCTTGTGCTTCCGGCAGGCGGCGACCAGCTCGTCGACCAGGGGGCCGGGGACTTCGACCGAGTTCCCCCACAGCCGCTCCCAGAGCTCGTCGAATCCGTCGAAGCCGGCCGCCGCGCTCGCCCAGGCCTCGGATGGATAGAGGGGAACGAAAGTCTCGGGCAGGACGGCCAGCTGGGCCCCCTCGCCGGCGGCCTCGCCGATCAGCTTCGCGGCCTTGGCGACGCTGGCCGGCGCGTCGAGGATCACCGGCGTCGCCTGGACCGCAGCCACCCGGACAGTCCCAAGCTCCGTCACGGCGTCAGCATATGCCGGTTAAGCGAGCTGATGAGCCGGTTGCCCGCTCCCGTTTCGCCCGGCACTGCTGCCTAGACTCGGCGCCATGACCATCGTCGCCAAGCTGGGTTCGTCGATCGTCGCCGCCGAGGACGGCTCGCTGCGCAGCGAGGTGCTCGACGAGGTCTGCGCGCAGGTCGCCGTGCTGCACGACGAGGGCGAGGAGGTCGTGATGGTCACGTCGGGTGCGATCGCCCGGGGGCGGCGGATCATGCAGCTGCCGGCGCGCCCGCGGGCGATAGACGAGCTGCAGGCGGCCTCTGCCGTCGGGCAGGGGAGCCTCTTCCGCGCCTACGAGGAGCGGCTCGTCCGCAGCGACGTCCACGCGGCGCAGGTGCTGCTCACCGCGTCCGACCTCCAGATGCGGACCCACTATCTGAACGCGCGCCAGACGCTGACGCGGCTGCTCGACTGGCACGTGGTGCCGGTGGTCAACGAGAACGACACGACCGCCACCGACGAGATCACCTTCGGCGACAACGACTTCCTCGCCGCCCAGGTGGCGATCATGCTGGAGGCGCGCCTGCTCGTGCTCCTCACCGACACCCGCGGGCTCCATACGGCCGACCCGCGCCGCGATCCCGGCGCGAAGCTGATCCGCGAGGTCACCGACCCCGCCGAGCTCGCGACGCTATGAGATCGGCGACCACACCTCGCCCTTCGGATCGGGCGGCATGCGCTCGAAGACGCGCGCGGCCGAGATGGCGGGCGCGGCCGGGATCCCGGCCGTGATCTGCGACGGCACCGTCGCCGGGACCCTGCGCGGGGCCGCCGCGGGCGAGGACGTCGGCACGCGCTTCCATCCGCACCGCACCCGCCAGCAGAGCTACAAGCTCTGGCTGCGCTACGCGAAGCCGACGCACGGCCGCGTGCTCGTGGACGCGGGCGCGGCCCGCGTGCTGCGCGAGCAGGGCAGCAGCCTGCTGCCCGTGGGCATCATCGGCGTCGAGGGCAGCTTCAGCGCCGGCGACGCCGTCGAGATCGCGAGCGACGGGGCCGTGATCGGCAAGGGCGTCGCCAACTACTCGTCCGCCGAGCTCGACCGGATCAAGGGAATGCGCACCGACGAGGTCCGCGAGCTCCTGCCGCACGCCTCCGAGGAGGCAGTGCACCGCGACTACTTCGTGCTGGCCTGAGCGGGGGATCAAGCTCCGCCTCGGCTGACTTCTGGCACTGGCCAGCGGGCCAGTATTCTGGGCCGCAACCGGGAGGAGAGGAGCGGTGTGATGCTGAGCGATGCCGAGCGCGCGACCCTGGCGCTGATCTGCGACACGGTGGTCCCCGCGATCGAGCGCGAGCGCGATCCCGACGGGTTCTGGGCGCGCAAGGCGACCGACCTCGGCGTGGACGAGGCCGCGGCGCAGCTGATCGCCGAGATTCCCGATCCGGCCCTTCGCGACGGCCTGCGCGAGCTGATCGGAGCCATCGCCCAGCAGGGCTTCGGCCTCGCCTCGCAGCCATCGCGCGAGCAGATCCTGCGCAACGTCGCCCTCTCCGGGCCCCAGGCCGCGGCGGGCGTCAACGCGCTCGTCAACATGACGCTCTTCCTCGCCTACGGCGCGCCCGACCCCGCCACGGGCCGCAACCCGAACTGGAGCACCTTCGGTTACCCGGGCCCGATCTCTCCGCCGCCCGAGGTCCCCAAGGCCCTGCGCGTCCACGAGCCCTCGGGCTCCGAGGAGACCATCGAGGCGGACGCCTGCGTCGTCGGCTCCGGCGCCGGTGGCGCCGTCGTGGCGGCCGGCCTGGCCCAGGCCGGCCTCGACGTGGTCGTGCTCGAGGCAGCCGGCTACTTCAACGAGTCCGACTTCAACCAGCTCGAGCTGCCCGCCTACCAGCGGATGTTCTGGCGCGGGGGGCCCAACCCGACGGCGGACGGCAACGTCAGCCTCGTCGCCGGCACCACGCTCGGCGGCGGGACCACGATCAACTGGACCAACTGCCTGCGCACCCGCCCCTGGGTCCGCGAGCAGTGGGCGCGCGAGCACGGGCTCGAGGGCGTGGACGGCCCTGAGTTCGACCGCCACCTCGACGCCGTGCTGGAGCGCATCAGCGCGACCGGCGCCTGCTCGGAGCTGAACGGCCCGCAGCAGCGGATGAAGGAGGGGGCGGAGGCGCTCGGCTGGAGCACCGAGACGATCGTCCGCAACACCGACCCCTCCTGCTACTCGCCGGAGTCCGCGGCCTACCTCGGCTTCGGCGACCAGTCCGGCTCCAAGCAGAGCGCGGACCGCACCTGGCTCGCCGACGCGCAGGAGCACGGCGCCCGCTTCCTGACGCACTGCCGCGCCTCGAAGGTGCTGGTCGAGGGCGGCCGGGCGGCGGGCGTCGAGGCCGACTGGGCGCCGCCGGACGGGCGATGGCGCCAGGGTCACCGTGCGCGCCCCGCGCGTGGTCGTCGCGTGCGGCTCGCTCGAGTCGCCGGCGCTGCTCGCCCGCTCGGGCATCGGCGGGCCTGCGGTCGGCGACCACCTGCGGCTGCATCCGTCCACCGTCGTCGGCGGGGCGTACGGCGGCGACCAGGAGGGCTGGTGGGGCGCGCCGCAGGCCGGCCTCTGCGACGAGTTCGCCGACACGGGCGAGGGCTTCGGCTTCCTGATCGAGACGGCCCAGTACGCGCCGGGCCTGATCGGCTCCGCGACGCCCTGGGTCTCGGGCGCCGACCACAAGCAGCGGATGGAGGAGTTCGCGCAGACGGCGACCTTCATCAGCCTCACGCGCGACCGCGGGCACGGGCGGGTCGAGGTCGACGCGGCCGGCGAGGCCGTCCCCACCTACGCGGTGGAAGACGAGCTCGACCTCGAGAACCTGCGCCGCGGGATCGAGGTCCAGGCTCGGATCCACGAGGCGGCCGGGGCGCACCAGATCGCGCCGCTCGCCGCGGGCGCCCCGACCTGGCGGCGCGGCGACGACCTCGACGCGTTCATCGCCGCGGCCCAGCGGATCCCGTTCCGGGCCGGCGGCTACAAGCTCTTCAGCGCCCACCAGATGGGCAGCTGCCGAATGGGCGAGGACCCCGCGAGCTCTGTCGCCGACCCGCGCGGCGAGCTGCACGACACGAAGGGCGTCTGGGTCGGGGACGCGAGCGCGCTTCCCGACCTCGTCGGGCACGAACCCGATGGTCTCGATCATGGCGCTCGCCCACCGCACCGCCGAGGCGATCGCCGCAGACGCCGGCGCGTCCCCCGCGCAGCCGACCGGGGCCGCCCAGCCCGCCTGACCCGAAGACTCGCGAAAGGAGCTCTCACGTGGCCACAGAGGCACCCGCAGGCCCCGCACCCGTCCACCCCGGCGAGCCGGTCGTCCGCGACCGCCTCTACATCGGCGGCGAGTGGGTCGAGCCCTCCGGCTCGGGCGCGATCGAGGTCCTGGACTCGACCACCGAGCAGGTGATCGGCACGATCCCCGAGGGCACGCCCGAGGACGTGGACCGCGCGGTGGCCGCCGCGCGCGCCGGGTTCGAGGCCTGGTCGGCCGTACCGCTCGAGCAGCGCGCTCGACGCGTGCCTCGCGATCTCCGCGGCGCTCGCCGAGCGCGCCGACGAGCTCGCCGTGCTGATCGCTGCCGAGGTCGGGATGCCGCTCGGACAGGCCCGCGTGATCCAGGCCGGGCTGCCGGCGATGGACTTCGGCGGCACCGCGCAGGCCGCGGGCGAGGTCGCCTGGGAGGAGCAGGTCGGCAACTCGACGGTGGTGCGCGAGCCGGTCGGCGTGGTCGGTGCGATCACCCCCTGGAACTACCCCCTGCACCAGATCTGCGCCAAGGTCGCGCCGGCGCTCGCGGCCGGCTGCTCGGTCGTCGTCAAGCCGAGCGAGGTGACGCCGCTGAGCGCGTTCGTTCTCGCCGAGATCGTGGACGGCCTCGGGCTTCCGCCCGGCGCCTTCAACCTCGTCACGGGCTACGGCCCGGTCGTCGGCGAGGCGATCGCAGCGCACCCCGGCGTGGACATGGTCTCCTTCACCGGCTCGACCCACGCCGGCAAGCAGGTCAGCCAGGCGGCGGCCGGCAACGTCAAGCGCGTCTCGCTGGAGCTCGGCGGCAAGTCGGCGAACGTGATCCTCGACGACGCCGACCTCAAGGCGGCCGTCTCGGTCGGCCTCGCCAACTGCTTCCTCAACTCGGGGCAGACCTGCAGCGCCCACACCCGGATGCTGGTCCCGCGCGGGAAGCTCGCCGAGGTGGAGCAGATCGCGGCGGCCGTCGCCGAGAGGATGAAGCCGGGCGACCCGATGGAGCCGTCAAGCCGCATCGGGCCGCTGGTCTCCGACGCCCAGCGCGAGCGCGTGCGCGGCTACATCGCCAAGGGCGAGGAGGAGGGCGCGAAGCTCGTCGCGGGCGGAGCCGAGCCGCCCGAGGGGCTCGAGACGGGCTACTTCGTGCGCCCCACGGTCTTCTCGGAGGTGAAGCCGGAGATGACGATCGCCCAGGAGGAGATCTTCGGGCCGGTCCTCTCGATCATCCCCTACGACGACGAGGACGAGGCCGCCGAGATCGCCAACGGGACCATCTACGGCCTCGACGGGGGCGTCTGGTCGGCCGACCCCGAGCGGGCCAAGGCCTTCGCCCGCCGCATGCGCACCGGCCAGGTGCAGATCAACGGCGCGACGTTCAACCCGATGGCGCCCTTCGGCGGCTACAAGCAGTCGGGGCACGGGCGCGAACTGGGCCGCTTCGGGCTCGAGGAGTTCCTGGAGACGAAGAGCATTCAGATGTAGGCTCCGAAGAGCCCACGTGTGCCGATCGGCACGCGGTTTTCTCCCGGCACGATGGCGGGTAAACGCGAAGTTCGGGCGGGGAGCTCCCCGTCCCGTGAACTTGCACGCGACACGGAAGGAGCCGAGATGGCTGGCGAGCTGCAGGGCAAGAAGGTCGCGTTCCTCGTGGCCAACGAGGGGATCGAGCAGGTCGAGTTGACCGAGCCGCGCAAGGCGCTCGAGGGGGCCGGCGCGGAGACCGTCCTGATCGCTCCCGAGGCGGGCGAGGCCCAGGCCTTCAACCACCTCGACAAGGCGGACGCATTCCCGGTGGACGTCACCACGGCGGACGCGGACGCGGCGAGTACGACGGCCTGGTGCTGCCGGGCGGGGTGGCGAACCCCGACAACCTGCGCACCGACGATGCCGCGGTGGAGTTCGTGCGCGCGTTCTTCGACGCCGGCAAGCCGGTCGCCGCGATCTGCCACGCGCCGTGGACCCTGATCGAGGCGGACGTCGTCGAGGGCCGCAAGCTGACCTCGTGGCCGAGCCTGCAGACAGACCTGCGCAACGCGGGCGCCGAGTGGGTGGACGAGGAGGTCGTGGTCGACTCCGGCCTCGTCACCAGCCGCAACCCGGGCGACCTTCCCGCGTTCAATGCCAAGGCGATCGAGGAGATCGCCGAGGGCGAGCACGCGGGGCAGCGCGAGAGGACGCACGCGTAACTGGAGGCGCCCGCGGGGCGCTGGGGGAACATGAAGACGACTGAGCGGATCGGATCGGGAACGAGGCTGGCGGAGCGCTACACGGTGCTCCGCCGCCTCGGCACGGGCGGGATGGCGACCGTGTTCCTCGCCGAGGACGGCCGCCTCGGGCGGGACGTCGGCGATCAAGCGCCTGCACACCGACGCGCCGGGCGCGAGCCTGCAGGCGCTTCCGCCGCGAGGCCCGCCTCGGCGCCGCGCTCAACCACCCAACTTCGTCGCGGTCCACGACACGATCGCGACCGAGGATGGCGCGCTGATCGTCATGGAGTACGTCGAGGGCTCGACCCTCGCCGAGCTCGCCGCCTCGGGGCCGATGCAGCCCGACCGCGCGCTGCCGATCCTGCGCGCCGTCGCCGACGCCCTCGACCACGCCCACGCCGAGGGGGTGGTCCACCGCGACGTCAAGCCCGCCAACATGCTGGTCCGCGACGACGGGCTGGTGAAGCTGGCCGACCTCGGGATCGCCAAGGCGATCGGCGCCACGCAGATCACGAGCGAGGGGAGCGTGATCGGCACGCTGCCCTACATGGCGCCGGAGCGCCTGCGCGGCCCCGGAGCCGGGGGGCCGGAGTCCGACATCTACGCGCTCGCCGCCGTCGCCTATGAGCTGCTCTCGGGCCATCCGCCTCGCGAGACGGTGACGTGAGGAGACGGTGGCGCGCGCGCCCGACCTGAGCGCCGGCTGGCCCGGTGCGCCGGCAAGGCGCGCTCAAGGTGCTCGAGCGCGGCCTCGACCCCGATCCGGCCCGCCGCCAGCCCTCCGCGGGGCGCCTGGTCGGCGAGCTGGCGGCGGTGCTCGCCCGCGACACCGACGTGACTGCGCCGCTCGCGAGCACCGCGGCGCCGGTCGCCGAAGCCGGGGCGGCCGCGCCGCCCGCGGGCCGCGGCCCCTTCGAGCCCCCGCCCACCGCGCAGCGGCCCGCGCGCCGGCCCGGGGCGCACGCAGCCGGCGGCCGGAAGCGCGCCCGCGGCCGCGGTGCGGCCGTCGCGCTGCTCGCTGCGACCCTCGTTGCGATCGGGGCCGTGGGCCTCGCCGCGAATGGCTCTGATGAGGACGGTGACGGCGAGTCCTCCACGCAGAGCTCATCGGCATCCGGCAGCGCCGGCGCGTCGCAGCCGTCGCAGGCGCTCGGAGGAGCCCGCGCCGCAGGCTGAGCCCGCCGCAGCGCAGCCCGCCGCGGACCCCTCCGGTGAGCTGCCGGACGGCTCAGCCCTCAACGACCTCGGCTACTCGCTGATCGGGCAGGGGCGCTACGACGAGGCGGTCCCCGTGCTGCAGCGGGCGGTCGCAGCGCTCGGAGGGCACAGGCGGCCTCACCTACGCCTACGCGCTCTTCAACCTGGGGAACGCGCTGCGCCTCGCCGGCCGCCCCGAGGAGGCGATCCCGGTCCTCGAGCGGCGCCTCGAGATCCCGAACCAGCGCGGCACCGTCCTGCGAGAGCTGGAGGCCGCACGAGCCGCCGCAGGCTCCGGCGGCGGCGACGAGGACGACGAAGGCGACGGCGGGCCGAACGGCAACGCGTTCGGGCACGACAAGAGGGACTAGGGCAGCCGAGCCACCCCGGCCAGGCACTACCCTTTCGGCATGGCCACGGTCGCCCGCAGCGTGCACGACGTCTGCGTCGCCGCCAAGCGCGCGGCGCGCGAGCTGGCGCGCGCCGACCGGGCCGCGAAGGACGCATTCCTCCTCGATCTCGCCGACCGCATCGAGACGCGGGCCTCGGAGCTGCTCGAGGCGAACGCCGCGGACGTGGACGCCGGCCGCGAGGAGGGCCTGAGCGAGGCGCTGCTCGACCGCCTGGCGCTGACCGAGGCGCGGGTCGCGGAGATGGCGAAGGGCGTCCGCGAGATCGCGGAGCTCGACGACCCCGTCGGCGAGGTGACCGAGAGCTGGACGCTTCCCAACGGCCTCCAGGTCGCCAAGAAGCGCGCGCCGCTCGGCGTCGTCGCCGATCGTCTACGAGGCGCGCCCGAACGTCACGATCGACGCCGCCGCCCTCTGCCTCAAGAGCGGCAACGCCGCGGTGCTGCGGGGCTCGAGCAGCGCAACCAGCTCGAACGCGATGCTCGCCGGGCTGATCTCGGAGTCGCTCGCCGCATCCGGCCTGCCCGAGGCCTCGGTCTCGCTGATCGCCGGCGGTGGCCGCGAGCGAGCTGGGCGAGCTTGCGACCCAGGAGGGCCTGGTGGACCTGATCATCCCGCGCGGAGGCGAGGGCCTGAAGAACGCCCTGAAGGCGGTCGCCAAGGTCCCGGTCATGTACGCGGCGGCGGGCAACTGCCACGTCTACGTGCACTCCGACGCCGACCTCGAGATGGCGCAGCGCATCGCCTACAACGCCAAGGTCCAGCGTCCCGGAGTCTGCAACGCCGCCGAGACGCTGCTCGTCCACGAGTCCGTCGCCCCGTCCCTGCTGCCGCCGCTGCTGCGACAGCTCGCCGACGCCGGCGTCGAGCTGGTCGGCGACGAGCGCAGCCGATCCAACTCCGGCTCGGCCGAGCTCGGGGAGGCGGCGGCCGAGGACTGGGACACCGAGTACCACGGCCTGAAGATGGCCGTGGGCGTCGTGGACTCGCTCGCCGGCGCCGTCGAGCACATCAACCGCCACGGCACGGGCCACTCCGACGCGATCGTCACCTCCTCCGAGGAGGCCGGCAGAGGACTTCACCGACGGGGTGGACTCCGCCGCCGTCTACGTCAACGCCTCGACCCGCTTCACGGATGGCTACGAGTTCGGGATGGGCGCCGAGATCGGCAACTCGACGCAGAAGCTGCACGCGCGCGGCCCGATCGGCCTGCGCGAGCTGACCACGACCAAGTACGTGGTTCACGGCAGCGGGCAGGTCCGGGAGTAGGGATCGGGTCCGTAGGCGTACTCGGCGGTGCGTTCAACCCGCCCCATGTCGGCCATCTGCTGCTCGCCCAGGAGGCGGGCTGGCAGCTCGGGCTCGACCGCGTCCTGCTGATGGTGACCGGCACCGCGCCGCACAAGGAGATCGCGGCGGACCCCGGCGCCGAGGCGCGCCTGGAGATGGCGGTCCTCGCCTCGGAGTCCGGGGATCGGGTGGAGGCCTCAGGCCTGGAGGTCGAGAGCGAGGGCCCCTCCTACACCTACCTCACGCTCGAGCGGCTCGCGGAGGCCCATCCCGAGGACCAGCTCGTCTTCCTCCTCGGGGCTGACAACGCCGCGGGCCTGGGTGACTGGAAGCGCCCCGAGCGGGTGGTCGAGCTGGCGCGCCTCGGGATCGTCCCGCGGCCCGGGGTCGGCATGGGGGCGGTGCGCTCGGCGCTCGAGCGGCTCGGTGCCGCCGATCGCGCCGACATAATCGACATGCCACTTTGCGGGGTGTCCTCCACATCGATCAGGGAGCGGGCGGCGGCCGGGAGGCCGCTGAGGCACCTGGTCCCGGACCCCGTGGTGGAGCTGATCGCGGAGCGGGGGCTGTACCGGTGAGCGCCGCCGCCGAGCGCGCCTCCGAGAGCTCCGAGGCCCTGGCGCGCCGGATCGCCGAGCTGGCGGACGCGAAGGGCGCGAGCGGGGTGGTCGCGCTCGACGTGCGCCCGCTGGTCGGCTACACCGACTTCCTCGTGATCTGCTCGGCGCGCAACGAGCGCCAGGCGAAGGCCGTCCACGACGACATCCACGAGAACCTGAAGGCCGAGGGCCGCCTCCCAGCCCGCGAGGAGGGCGTGCGCGAGGCGAGCTGGATCCTGCTCGACTACCTCGACTGCGTCCTGCACGTCTTCACCCCCGAGGCGCGCGAGCGCTTCCGCCTCGACACGCTCTGGGGCGAGGCGGAGCGGCTCGAGCTCGCCGCCTGAGCCCCCTCCCGGAAGTACGTCCGCCGGGGCCCCTAGGGTGGCGTCCGATGGCGAGGGAGAGGTTCCGGCGAGTGCTCGGCGGCTACGACCCTGTGGAGGTCGAGAAGGCGATCGCCGATCGCGACGCGCGATTGCACCGGCTGGAGCTCGAGGCCCAGCGCCTCGCACGCCGGGTGATCGAGACCGAGCAGCGCCTGCAGCGGCTGCTCGGCGGCGACGCCGGCGGTGCGATCGCGGCGCTCAGCACCCGCCTCGAGGAGATCCACGCCCAGGCGCGCCGCCAGGCGACCAGGATCCGGATGGCCGCGCTCGAGGATGCGGTCCAGATCAGCGAGCGTGTCAAGGAGCTGACCAGCCTCCGCGACGAGCTCGGGGCGAAGGTCTCGGAGCTCGCGGGGATGGCGGGGATCAAGCTGGGCTCCGCCGAGCAGGCCGGTCCCGCGCCCGCGAACGGCTCGACCGGGGCGGCGGGGGGCACCTACGAGGGCCCGGTCGAGGTCGAGATCGGCCCCCTCAGCGACTTCGAGCAGCTCAGCCGCTTCGAGGACGCCGCCGCCGCGATCGACGCCGCCGCGGACGTCAGCGTCAAGCGCTTCTCCGAGGGCCGCGCCACCTTCTCGATGAGCTTCGGCCAGCCGGTCGAGCTGCTGCGCGAGCTCGAGGAGCGCGCCCCCTTCGAGTTCAAGGTGCGCGACACCCGCAGTGACGGAGTCGTCCTCGACGTGGACGACGACGACACGCGCGCCGCCTAGCCGTTCGCGTCGCGCTCGCGCGGCCCCGACCGCCCCGCCGCAGCTACCATTTCCGGCCCCTGGGGCTGTAGCTCAGTTGGCTAGAGCGTTCGGCTGGCAGCCGAAAGGTCGGGGGTTCGAATCCCCCCAGCTCCATACGCCTGGTTTGCCTGGCCGCCTCGGTCTCCGTACCGCATACCTAGGCCGTAGCGAAGTCGGCACCGATGAATCCGGTTCCGCTTTCACGCATCTTTGGACACGTATCCGATCTCAGGAGAGGATGACGATGGCAGCCACACCAGAGACAGAGAGGACGGCTGCTGACTACCTCGAGAAAGCGATCGAGGAGCTGAAGGAAGCGCGTCAGCAGGCCGAGCATGAGCTCCGCGCCGCGATCGATTCCACGATCTCGCGGGCGAAGGAGGCCCTCGACGAGGGTCGCTCCGGCGCCGAGGGGCGCGCCGACCGCATGCGCGGCCGGCTGGAGGAGCGAGCCGAGGAGCTGCAGGGCTCGCTCGAGCAGATGTCCGAGGACGCCCGACGCGAGCTCGGCGTTCGCAGCGTGCGCGCCCAGCGCTCCGAGGAGGCGCTCGCCGCCATGTCGGACGCGATGGTGGAGCGCCGCAAGGAGCTGATGGACTGAAGCGGTCGCAGCGGGGGCCGGTGGCCCGACCCTAAACTGGCCCCCGCGATGACTGACGCCCAGGCCACCGACGCCGACCAGCCCGGCGCGCGCTACGACCCGCGCGCGATCGAGCAGCGCTGGCAGCGCGTCTGGGAGGCCGAGAGCACGTGGGTCGTGGCGAATCCCGGCGCGCCTGAGTTCGACGCCGAGAAGCCCAAGGCCTACGTGCTCGAGATGCTTCCCTACCCGTCCGGGGAGCCCCATGTGGGCCACCTCAAGTGCTACTCGGTCGGCGACGCGATCGCCCACTTCCGGCGCCGCCGCGGCTTCAACGTGATCCATCCGATGGGCTACGACGCCTTCGGGCTCCCGGCCGAGAACAGCGCGATCGCGACCGGCGAGCACCCGCGCGTCGCGACCGAGCGCTCGATCGACTCGTTCCGGCGCCAGTTCAAGGAGTGGGGCATCTCCCTGGACTGGACCCGCGAGGTCGGCACGCACGAGCCCTCCTATTACCGCTGGACCCAGTGGATCTTCCTCCAGCTCTTCGAGCACGGCCTCGCCTACCGCGCCGAGGCGCCGGTGCAGTGGTGTCCCAACGACGCGACCGTGCTCGCCAACGAGCAGGTGGTGGACGGCCGCTGCGAGCGCTGCGGCTCGCTGGTCGAGCAGCGCCAGCTGGAGCAGTGGTTCTTCAAGATCACCGACTACGCGCAGCGCCTGCTCGATGACTTCGAGCTGCTCGACTCCTGGCCCGAGCACGTGGTGACGATGCAGCGCAACTGGATCGGCCGCTCCGAGGGGGCGGAGGTCGTCTTCCGCTGCGAGGAGCTCGACCTGGACTTCCCGGTGTTCACCACCCGCCCGGACACGCTCTTCGGCGCGACCTTCTTCGTGCTGGCCCCCGAGCATCCCGCGGTCGAGCGGCTCGCCGCCGGCACCGGGCGCGAGGACGAGGTCCGCGAGTACGTCAACCAGACGGCGCGCTCCTCCGCCGAGGACCGCGGCGACGAGGAGCGCGAGAAGACCGGGGTGCCGCTGGGGCGGGCCGTCGACGAACCCCGTCAACGGCGAGCAGATCCCGGTGTTCGTCGCCGACTACGTGCTGATGGACTACGGGACCGGCGCGCTGATGGCGGTGCCCGCGCACGACCAGCGCGACTTCGACTTCGCGACCAAGTTCGGCCTGCCGATCCGCCAGGTCGTCGTCCCGGCCGGCGAGGAGCCGGGCGAGGAGGGCGAGGGCGCGATGGTCGAGCACAGCGACGACGAGCGGCTGGTCAACTCCGACGGGTTCGACGGCCTCAGCGCGCCCGAGGCCAAGGAGAAGATCACCGCCTGGCTCGCCGAGCGCGGCCAGGGCGAGGCGACCGTGAACTACCGCCTGCGCGACTGGCTGCTCAGCCGCCAGCGCTACTGGGGCGCCCCGATCCCGATCGTCTACTGCGACGAGTGCGGGATGGTCCCGGTCCCCGAGGACCAGCTTCCGGTGAAGCTGCCGGAGATCGAGGACTACGCGCCGAAGGGCAAGAGCCCGCTGGCGGCCGCCGAGGACTGGGTCAACACCGAGTGCCCGCGCTGCGGCGGCCCGGGCCGGCGCGAGACGGACACGATGGACACGTTCGTCGACTCCTCCTGGTACTTCATCCGCTACCTCGACCCGCGCAACGACGAGGCGGCGTGGGGGCGGGACGCAGCCGACTACTGGATGCCGGTTGACCAGTACATCGGCGGCGTGGAGCACGCGATCCTGCACCTGATGTACGCGCGCTTCTTCTGCAAGGCGCTGACGGACCTCGGCCACCTCGACGCGCTCGAGCCGTTCCAGAACCTCTTCACCCAGGGGATGATCACGCGCGACGGGGCGAAGATGTCCAAGTCCAAGGGGAACACCGTCAGTCCGGCGGAGTACGTGGAGCGCTACGGGGCCGACGCGACCCGCACCTACATCTGCTTCATGGGCCCGCCGGTCAAGGGCGGGGACTGGACCGACGAGGGGGTCGAGGGCGTCTTCAGGTTCCTGGCGCGCGTCTGGCGCCTCAGCCGCGAGGTGGCGGAGCGCACCGGGCCCGGCGGCTCGACCGAGGGGGCCGAGGGGACGGCGCGGGAGCTGCTGAGCAAGGCCCACTGGGCGATCGACAAGGTCAGCCGCGACATCGATCCCCGCTTCCAGTTCAACACCGCGATCGCGGCGGTGATGGAGCTCGTCAACGACCTCTACAAGCACAAGGACGCGCTCTACGAGGACGTCACGGGCGCGGCGGTCGTCCGCTTCGCCACCTCGACCGCGGCCTCGCTCCTGTTCCCCTTCGCGCCGCACCTCTGCAGCGACGTCTACGAGCTGCTCGAGGGCCGCCGGGTGTGGGAGGAGCCCTGGCCCGAGGCCGATCCGGCGCTGCTCGCGCGCGACACCTTCATGCTCGTCGTGCAGGTGAACGGGAAGCTCCGCGACCGAGTCGAGGCCGACTCAGGCGCCGGCAGGGAGCGAGCTGCTCGAGCTCGCGCGCGCCAGCGAGAAGGCCCGCGCCCACCTCGACGGCAAGGAGGTCGTCAAGGAGGTCGTGGTCCCGGGCAGGCTCGTGAACCTTGTTGTGAAATGACGATCTGCTAGAAAGCGCCACGTGCTGGTCAGGCGGCTCGCGGAGGCTCCGGTCGAGGAATGGCACAGGCTCCGCACCAACATCCTCATGGACGCCGGAGAGCTCGGGTCCCGCAACATGTCGGTGACCTGGATCGAGGTCCCGCCCGGCGTAAAGCAGGAGCTCCATTCCCACGAGGAGGCCGAGCAGGTCTACGTGATCACGGTGGGCGCGGGCTCGATGACGGTCGCCGGCGACCGCCAGGAGCTCAGCGCGGGCGACCTCGTGCTGGTCCCGCCGGCCACCGACCACCTGATCGCGAACGAGGGAAGCAGCGACCTCTGCGTCCTCTCCGTGCAGTCGCCGCCGGTGAGTGCCTCTGAGCTGTACGGCGGCACCGTCGCGTCGGGGGTCAGCGAGTACGAGGAGGACTACTGAAGCGGCCTGGGGGCCCGGCCGCCGCCGCGAGCGCTTGAGCCTCGTACGCAAGCGCGTGGTCGCTCGAGGGCGGGTGCAGGGGGTCTTCTTCCGGGACTCGGTGCGGCGGCGGGCCGAGGGGCTCGGCGTGAGCGGGTGGGTGCGTAACCGGGACGACGGGGCAGTCGAGGCCGTGTCGAGGGGGAGCCGGGCGGCGTCGAGGCGCTGGTCGCGTATTGCCGCGAGGGGCCGGGGAGGGCCGAGGTCTCGAGCCTGGAGGTGAGCGACGAGCCGCCCGGCTCCTGCGAGGGGTTCCAGGTCCGTTAGGAATTAGGCACGCGGCGCGCGCGTCCCGCGCGGGCTTGCAGGCGAGGCTGGGCAGGTGCCCGACCTCAGCCGCTCACAGCTCCTGGTCTACGCCGCGGCCGCGGTGGCCGTGCTGCTGGTGGGAGCACGCTGGATCCGCTCGGCCGACGCGCCCGCCGCGGGAGGAGAGGGGGACGTGGCCTTCGAGGCCGACGGCTTCGAGGCGGGCGCGGACACCGTCCGGGACGTCGTGGTCCACGTGGCGGGCGCCGTCGCGCGGCCCGGTGTCTACCGGCTGCCGACGGGCGCGCGGGTCGCCGACGCGGTGCGCCGCGCCGGCGGGCTCGGCCACGGCGCGGCCGAGGGCTCCATCAACCTCGCCGCGCGGCTGAGCGACGGCCAGCAGGTCGTCGTCCCCGGCGTCGGCTCCGCCGCGCCGGGCGGCGCGGCGGAGGGGCCGATCTCGCTCGGCAGCGCCACGGCCGACCAGCTCGACGAGATCGAGGGGATCGGGCCGGTCACGGCCGAGAAGATCGTCGAGTTCCGCGACGAGCACGGCGGCCTCTCCTCGGTGGACCAGCTCGACGAGATCAGCGGGATCGGCCCGGCGACGATGGAGGCGCTGCGGTCCGAGCTGCAGCCCTGACGGGAGCGTTAGTTGCCGACCTTGTCCAGGTCCTCCTCGCCCTGCTCGACCCGGTCGGGGTCAACATCGGGGTTCTCGGGCGCCGTGGGGGGATCGGACTCGGGCGTCTGTGCCTCGTCGGGCATGTCCGGGTCTCCCTCGGGGACCGGCGCCTCGACGTCGGGGCTCTCTGCGACGGGTGTCGGGTTGCTCATCGCTCTCTCCTTCCGTGGCCCTTGCCTGGTCGCTTGCGGTAACGGCCGGTCAGTGGCCGAGCACGCGCTCGAAGTCCTCGCGGGCGGCCGCGATGCGCTCGCCGTCCGCCGGCTGGTTCTCCCGGGGGCTGGTGGGGCTGTCGGTGAGACCCGCCCATGAGCGGGGCGTGGCCGCGGGGGCCTGCAGGACGCGCTCCTGGGCGGCCTTCCGGTCCGGGGCGGTTCGTGGCTGATCCTGACGGTTCATCCTCGTACCTCCGTGAGTCGGGGTTTCGCGCGGCTGACCGCGCGCCTCCCTCGCGCTTACCACCTGCCCAACGCGCGAAACAGGCGTGGCGGCATGCCTGCCTGGCGGGCCTGTGCGCGGGGCTGGCCGCTTCGCCGGGCGTCGCGGGAGGGGCCCCGCCGCCGGGCCGGGCGGCCCTCGCGGCACTCGTTCTCGCCGCCGGACTGGCCTGGGCGCGTCCGCAGGGAGATCGGGGCGGGGGCGCCGTCGCCGCCTGGCTCGCCGCGCTGGCGGCGACCTCGGCCCTCGCCGGGGCGGCGCTCGGCGCAGCGCGGATCGCCGCGATCGACGCGGGCGCCTTGAGCGCCCGGCCGGGGACTGCGCTCGAGACCCGCGCGACCGTGGACTCGCTGCCCCGCGAGGAGGACGAGGGCATCGAGGCGGAGATCGAGACGCCCGCCGGCCGCGCCCTCCTGATCGCGCCCTACGGCTCACGCGGGATCGAGCCCGGCGCCGAGATCGCGGTCCGGGGTGGGCGGCCGAGCCGCCGCCCTGGCGGGCCGCGCGCCTGCGCGCGCGCGGGATCGCGACCGTGATCGAAGCGGAGACGGCGACATCAGCCGGTACGCCGCGAGGCGGGGCGGAGGGCGCAGTCGATGCGGTCCGCGAGCGGGCCGAGCGCGCGCTCGGGCGCGGCATGCCGGAGCGAGAGGCGGCCCTGGCCCGCGGGTTCGTGCTCGGCCAGGACGACGGCATCGATCCGGCGACCCGCGAGGACTTCAAGCGCTCCGGCCTCGCGCACCTGCTCGCAGTGAGCGGCCAGAACGTGATCCTGCTCTGTCTGCTGGCCTGGCCGCTGCTGGCGCTTGCGGCCTGACGCTCCGGGCGAGGTTGGTGGCGCTGCTGGGGCTGATCGCCCTCTACGTGCCGCTGACGGGCGCCGGGCCGTCGATCCAGCGGGCGGGGGCGATGGGGGCGGCCGGGCTGATCGCCGCGATGGCGGGGCGCCCGCGCTCGCGCTGGTACGCGCTGATGCTGGCCGCGGCCGCGACCCTCGCGCTGAACCCGCGCGCGGGCGCGGACGTCGGCTGGCAGCTCAGCTTCGCGGCGGTGGTGGGGATCTTCTGCTGGTCGCGGCGGATCGCGGCTCTGCTCGGCGGCGACCCCGACCGCGGCCGGGCGGCGGGCGGCCGCGACGGTGACTTCGACCGCGCGGCTCGCCGCGCCGGGCGCTGGCCGAGGGCGCGGCGATGACGATCTCGGCGACCCTCGCCACCGCGCCCCTGATGGCGCACCACTTCGAGTCCCTGTCCGTCGCCGCCCTGCCGGCGAACGTGATCGCGCTGCCCGCCGTGGCCCCGGCGATGTGGCTGGGGATGCTGGCCGCGATGGCGGGCCAGGTTCCCATGGTCCCGGTGGAGCCGCTGAACTGGCTCGGCTCGCTCTGCCTCGCCTACGTCGCGCAGGTCGCGCGCTGGTTCGGTTCTCCGGGCTGGGCGCTGCTGGAGCTGCGGCTGGAAGGCGCCGGGCGCCTGGCCTGCGCCTACGCCGCTCCTGGCGGCCCTGGTGGAGGCAAGCCTCTTCGCCGCCCGCCGGCGGCGCGGGCTGCGCTTCGCGGGCCCGCGGCGCAGGCGCAAGCTGGTCGTGCCGGCCGGCGCGGCGCTGCTCGCCCTGGCGCTCGTCGCCCTCGCGCGCGTTCCCGATGCCGGCGCACCCGCGGCGCCCCCGGACGCGCTTGCCGTTCGGGTGCTGGACGTGGGCCAGGGCGACGCGATCCTGCTCGACCCGCCCGCGCGGCGAGCCGGTGCTCGTCGACGCCGGGCCGCCGGGGGCGGGTGTCGCCGCGCGGCTGCACGAGCTCGGCGTGGACCGGCTCGCCGCTCTCGTCGTCACCCACGACCAGGCCGACCACGCCGGTGGCGTGCCCGAGGTCCTGGCGTCGGTGCCGGCCGGGCGGCTGGCGCAGGCGGCCGGAGGGCGGGAGCTGGCGGCGCTGGCCGCGGCGCGCGGCGCCGAGCCGCTGCGCGTCGCGGAGGGCGACGAGCTGCGCTCGGGCGAGCTGCGGCTGAGCGTGCTCTGGCCGCCGCGCGAGCTGCTCGGCGCCCCCGTGGAGGACCCCAATCGCCTCTCGGTCGTGGTAGTCGCCGAGTGGCGCCACTTCTCGATGCTGCTGACCGGCGACGCCGAGGCGGCCGAGGTCCCGATGGAGCCCGGGGCGGTGGACGTGGTCAAGGTCGCCCACCACGGCAGCGCCGACGAGGGCCTCGCCGCCCTGCTCGAACGGGGCGCGCCGAAGCTCGCGGTGATCTCGGTCGGGGAGAACCCCTACGGGCACCCGGCCCCTGAGTCGCTCGCCGCCCTGCGCTCCCGCGGGGTGCCGGTCGCCCGCACCGATGAGACCGGAGAGTTGGCCATCGAGGCCGACGCTGCGGGCTGGCGGCTCTCCGGCTGAGGTCCGGCCCGTGCCGGAACTAGACTCGCGGCGATGGCCGAGATCAAGCCCGCCTACCTGATCGCCGGTGACGACGAGGCGAAGATCGCCCGCGCGAGGCAGCGGCTCCGCGCCCGCGCCGAGCGTGACGGGGGCCCGGGCGCGCTGGAGCTCTTCGAGGCCGGCGAGGGCCGGCGCGCGCCCGACGCCGACGCCCTGCTCGGATCCCTGAACGCGATCTCGCTGACGGCGTCGCGCCGCTTCCTGCTGGCGGACGGGATCGAGGGCTGGGGCAAGCGGGACGCCGAGGCGGTGGCGGAGGCGCTTGGGTCGGTCCCGCCCGACACCACGGTGGTCCTGATCGCCCACGGCAAGCCCCCCGCGCCGCTGAAGAAGGCGGTGGAGAAGACCGGGGGGGAGGTGCTCGCCTACGACGCTCCGCGCGAGCGGGAGCTGCCGCGGCAGCTCGTCGGCCAGGCCGCTGAGCCTCGGCTTCACCCTGGACCTGGAGGCGGCGCGGATGCTGGTCGCGCGCCTGGGCCCGCGCTCGCTCCGGCTCCGCAACGAGCTGGAGCGGCTGGCGCTGTGGGCCGGGAGGGCGGTCGCGTCGGCCCGGAGGAGATCCAGGAGACGATCGCCGACACCTCCGAGGAGGCGATCTGGTCGCTTGCCGACGCGATCGTCGCGGGCGACGAGGCCGAGACGCTGCGGGTCGCGGAGTTCCTCGTCGCCCAGGGCGAGGCCCTGCCGCGCATCGTCTACTCGCTGGCGCCCCGGCTGCGCCAGGCGCTGAGCGCCTCGCGTGAGCTGGAGGGGGGCCGGTCGCCCAAGGACGTGGCGAGCGGGCTCTCGATGCATCCCTACGCCGCGAAGCTCCTTGTCCAGAGGGTGCGTGGCCGCTCGCCCGCGGACATCGACCGCGCGATCCGCGCCGTGGCGGACCTGGAGGTCGACTCGCGCGGCGGCTCGGACTACGAGGGCGGCGTGGCCCTGACGCTGGCGCTCAAGGCTGCCGTCTGAGCCGCCCGCGCTGGGGCGGCGCTAGGACTTCGCGCCGGCGACGAGCTTCGCCGCGCGGGCCTTCTTGCGGGCGCCCGTGTTGCGGTGCATCGCGCCGCGCTGCACGGCCTTGTCGATGCGCGAGACGAGCGCCTTGTGCTCGACCTCGACGGTCGCGGCGTCGCCCTCGGCGACGGCGCTCTCGAGCCGCCTGAAGTAGGTCTTGACCGAGCTCGCGAAGCGGAGGTTCTCGTGCCTCTCGCGGGCCGACCGGGCGATGCGCTTCTTCTGTGAGGCGATGTTTGCCATGGAAAGACCCGCGGGGCGGGCGGCGAATGAGAATAGGGCACGAAACCGATGCGCGTAGCCTCGCGTGCCCGGATACGGCCATGAGCGACGATAGCGACAGAGAAGACCCCGGCAGCCCGCCCACGGCGGGGGACCCGGGCGGCCCTTCGCGCCGCCCCGCGCGAGGACGCCCGCTGGCTGCGCGAGGGGGTCGATCCGGATGAGGCGCGGGCCGCCGCCGAAAGGCGCGCGGCCGAGCGGCGCGAGCGGGTCGCCTACTCGATGGACACCGAGACCTTCCTGGCGATTCCCGCGCCCTCGCCCCGGACGACCTTCGAGCCGCCCGAGTTCGACCAGCGCGAGGGCAGGCTCGGGCTCTCGACTGCCTTCTTCTCGATCGCGACCGCAGCCTCGCGGGTTGCCGGGCTGGTGCGGGAGATCGTCGCGGCCGGGTACTTCGGCGTGACGGGCCCGATGTCGGCGTTCACGATCGCCTTCCAGGTTCCGAACCTGGTCCGCAGCCTGTTCGCCGACGCCGCGATCCAGGCCGCCTTCGTGCCGGTGTTCACCGAGCAGCTCGAGAAGGGGAACAAGAAGGAGGCCTTCAGGCTCGCCTCGACGCTGCTGTTCGGCGTGACGATGGCGCTGGGGGCGATCACGGCCCTCTTCGTCCTGCTGGCGCCGCTCGTGATCCCGCTCTTCGCGCCCGGATTCGAGGGCGAGCTGAGGGACCTGACCGTGAGCCTCGCCCAGCTCCTCTTCCCGATCCTGGTGATGCTCGGCGCGACGGGGATGGTCGTCGGCGTGCTGAACAGCTACGACCGCTTCGCGGCGTTCGCGATCTCCCCGTTCTTCTGGAACGTGGCGATCATCGGGGTGCTCGTCGCGCTCGCCCCGCGCTTCGACGAGGACGATCGCATCTACGCCTACGCGATCGGCGTGCTCGTCGGCACGGCGATCCAGTTCGCGATCCCCGCCTGGGACCTCCGCAACACCGACTACCGCTTCAGCTTCGACTTCGACTGGCGGATGCCGGAGGTCCGCCGCGTGCTGCTCCTGATGCTTCCCGTGACCCTCAGCCTCGGGCTGATCAACTTCAACCTGGTCATCAACAGCTTCTTCGGCACCCTCGTCTCCGAGCAGGCGCCGGCGGCGATAGACAAGGCGTTCCGCATCTACATGCTGCCCCAGGGGATCTTCTCGGTCGCTATCGCGACGGTCGTCTTCCCGACCCTGGCCCGCTTCGCCGCGCGCGAGGAGTACGCGCAGTTGCGCGCGACGATGGCGAACGGCATGCGCCAGATCCTGCTGATGCTCGTGCCGGCGGCTGCCGCGATCCTGGTGCTGTCCGAGCCGATGACCCGCCTCGTCTACGAGCGGGGCGAGTTCGACGCCGCCCAGACCGAGATCGTCGCGGAGGCCCTCTTCTGGTTCGCGTTCTCGCTGCCGTTCAACGGCCTCTTCCTGTTGATGACCCGCACCTTCTTCAGCCTCCAGCGCCCCTGGGTCCCGACCGCGATCTCTGGCGCCAACCTGGTGATCACGGCGATCGTCGCCCTTGCCCTCTACGGCCCCTTCGGCGTCGGCGGCATCGTCGCCGCGACCGTCGCGGCGACGGCGGCCAGCGTCGCGGCCCAGGCCTGGATCCTGCGCGACCGCCTCGACGGCATCGAGCTCGGGCGCTTCGTGGACGCCGCGATCCGCATCACCGTCGCCGCGGCGCTGCTCGCGGGCGTCGCCTACCTGGTCTGGCGCGGGCTCGACGACGCGCTCGGACGCTCGGTCTTCGCCCAGGTGGCTTCCCTCGGCGGGGCGCTGGCCGCCGGCGGGGTGGTCTACTTCGCCGCGGTCACCGCGCTCAGGGTCCCCGAGGCCGAGCAGGTGCGCCGCCTGGTGCGCCGGGCGATCCCGCGGTAGGATACCCCCAGGAGGTATGACACAGATGGACTCGACCACAGCCCGCACGCCCGACGACCCGCACGCTTCGCACGGCGGCCACGCGGGTCACGGGCACGACCACGAGATGCCCACCGAAGGTCGCGAGCTCACCGTGATGGCCGCCTCGGCGACGCTCCACTGCCTCACCGGCTGTGCGATCGGAGAGGTCGCCGGCGTCGCCATCGGCACCGCCGCGGGGTTCTCAAACGCCGGGACGATCGTGCTGGCGATCGCGCTCGCCTTCCTCTTCGGCTACGCGCTCACGAGCTGGCCGCTGCTGCGGGCCGGCTTCGCCCTCGGCGCCGTGATCCCGATCGCCCTTGCCTCCGACACCCTCAGCATCGCGACCATGGAGGTGGTGGACAACGCGATCATCCTCGCCGTGCCGGGGGCGATGGAGGCGGGCCTCGGCGACTTGCTCTTCTGGGGCAGCCTCGCTTTCGCGCTCGCGATCGCCGGCTTCTTCGCGTGGCCGGTCAACCGCTGGCTGATCGGCCGCGGCCGCGGGCACGCGGTCGTGCACGAGACGGGCATCCACGGCGGCCCGCCCGTGCCGCTGGTCGCCGCGATCTTCGCGATCGCGCTGGTCTTCGGCAGCGCCATCCTGATCGGGGAGGCGGTCGCGGGCTGACGCCCCGCGGCGCGCGTGCCGCCGGGGCCAAGGGGCGGCTGCTGGGCCGCGGCGGCAGGCGCCCGCCTAACATCAACCGCGCCTTGGACCGGATCCGCAACTTCTCGATCATCGCCCACATCGACCACGGCAAGTCGACGCTGGCCGACCGCATCCTCGAGCTCACCGGGGCGGTGGACGCGCGCACGCACCGCCCCCAGATGCTCGACTCGATGGACCTCGAGCGCGAGCGCGGGATCACGATCAAGGCCCAGGCGGTGCAGGTGCCATACACCGCCGCCGACGGGCGCACCTACAACCTCCACCTGATCGACACCCCCGGCCACGTGGACTTCTCCTACGAGGTCTCGCGCAGCCTCGCGGCGTGCGAGGGCGCTTTGCTCGTGGTGGATGCGGCCCAGGGGGTCGAGGCGCAGACCGTCGCCAACGCCTACGCGGCGGTGGACGCCGGCCTGGAGCTGATTCCCGTCCTCAACAAGGTGGATTTGCCGGGCGCCGACCTGGAGGGGACCGCCGCACAGGTGGCCGACCTGCTGGGCGGCGACCCCGGGGAGGCGCTGCGGATCTCGGCCAAGACCGGCGAGGGAGTCCGCGAGGTCCTCGAGGCGATCGTCGAGCGCGTACCGCCGCCCACCGGGGCGCCGGCCGAGCCGCCGCGGGCCCTGATCTTCGATTCCGAGTTCGACCAGTACCGCGGGGTCGTCGCCTACGTGCGGATGGTGGACGGCCGCTTCGGCAAGGGCGAGCCGATCACGGCGATGCAGGCCGGCACGCAGGCCGACATCGACGACATCGGCTTCTTCACGCCGGAGATGACGCCTGCGCAGGGAATGGCCGCGGGCGAGGTGGGCTACGTGATCACCGGGATCAAGGACGTGACGAGGCTGCGCGTCGGCGACACGCTGACGAGCCGCGAGAGCCCCGCCGCCGAGGCGCTCCCCGGCTACCGCGAGGTGCGGCCGATGGTCTTCTGCGGCCTCTTCCCGATCGACACCGACCGCTACGAGGACCTGCGCGACGCCCTCGACAAGCTGGCCCTCAACGACGCGGCCCTCTCCTACGAGCCGGAGACGTCGGACGCTCTCGGCTTCGGGTTCCGCTGCGGCTTCCTCGGCCTCCTCCACATGGACATCGTCCGCGAGCGCCTCGAGCGCGAGTACGGGCTCGAGCTGCTCGCGACCACCCCGAACGTCCGCTACGAGGCGACGCTGATCAACACTCACGAGGTGGTCGAAGTCCACAGCCCGACCGAGATGCCCGACCCCGCGATGATCGAGCAGATCGCCGAGCCGTACATCCGAGCGACGATCATCACGCCAAACGACCACGTGGGCGCCGTGATGGAGCTCTGCCAGAAGCGGCGCGGCGAGCACGTCGGCCTGCACTACCTGAGCCCGAACCGGGTACAGGTCCAGTACGACCTGCCGCTCGCCGAGATCGTGCTCGACTTCTTCGACCAGCTCAAGTCGCGCTCGCGCGGATACGCCTCGCTCGACTACGAGCCGATCGGGAACCGGCCCTCGAACCTGGTCAAGCTCGACGTCCTGCTCGCCGGCGACAAGGTGGACGCCCTCTCCCTGATCGTGCACAAGGACGCCTCCTACGACCAGGGGAGGGTCCTGGTCGAGCGGCTGCGCAAGACCATCCCGCGCCAGCAGTTCGACGTGCCGGTGCAGGCCGCGATCGGCTCGAACGTGATCGCGCGCGAGACGGTGAAGGCCCTGCGCAAGGACGTGACCGCCAAGCTCTACGGCGGCGACGTCACGCGCAAGCGCAAGCTGCTCGAGAAGCAGAAGAAGGGCAAGAAGCGGATGAAGCAGGTTGGGGCCGTCGAGGTCCCGCAGGAGGCGTTCCTCGCGGTGCTGCAGGTCGATGGCGAATAGCCCCCGCCAGGAGGCGAACGTCGCGCTCTTCCGCGAGGCGATCGGGGAATGGACCCGGGGCGACCGCAAGGCGGTGGTGGCGATGCTCACCGAGGACGTCGAGGTGCTCGTCCCGCCCGATCTCGGCAACCCCGGCGACTACCACGGCAGGCGGGCGTTCGTCGAGTGGACCCGCCAGTGGTACGAAGCCTGGTCGGAGTTCGACCTGGAGATCGAGGCGATCGAGCCGGTGGGCGAGCACCATGTGATCGCCACCATCCGCAGCCGCGGGCGGGGGCGCGGCAGCGGGATCGAGGTCGAGAACCTGATCGGCTGGGTGCTCGAGGTCCGCGACGGGCTCTGCCCCTTCGTCTCGCTGCAGCCGAGCTACGAGCAGGCCTTGGAGCTGGCCCGCTCGCGCGAGGCCATCTGAGCGTCCCTCAGCTCGCGCGCAGCAGCGTCAGCGGGAGCCCCAGCCGTTCGCGGTCCCGCTCGGTGGGCTCCGGCTCGCCGCCCCCGATCACCCAGACGACCTCGTCGGCGGGATACGAGCGCAGCTCGTCCTCGAGGGCCTGAAGGGGATCGCTGTCGCCGAGCGAGCCGCCCACCGGCAGCCCGGCTGCGACCAGGGTCCCGGCCGAGTGCGCCAGCAGCGTCTGAGCCGCGTCGCGAGCGTCGTCGGTGGCCGAGAGCCAGCGATCTATCCGGCGGCCCTGAACCGGCACCACCAGGCGGACGTCGGCGGCGCCTTCGCCGCGGAGGCGGATCGCCTCGGCGGCCTCCGGGGTGACCTCGCCGGTGGCGAGCACCAGCAGCCGGCGCTCGGCGTCCCGGTGCGCCGCCACTTCCATCGTCCCGCCCGGGCGGGCGCGGGCGGCGATCACCAGCAGAGCCGCCACCGCGGCCGCGCCGGCGGCGAGGCCGAGGGCCGTCCCCTCGATGGTGACGACGCCGAGCAGCATCGCGGCCACGACCGGCACGGCGATGGCGGCGACGATCAGGGGCATCGCCGCGGGCCGGAGGTAGGTGGTGCCGTGCGACTCCTGTGTGAGGCGGGGTCTCTTCACGCTGCCCTTGAGACTAGAATCGCCCGCCTCATGCCGGTCAATACCGATGCAGTCGGCAAGAAGTGGCCGGTCACGACCTACGAGGTGGGGCTCGAGAAGGTCCGCGAGTTCGCCAACGCGGTCGGCGCCGAGAACCCGGTCCACCACGACCGCGAGGCCGCGAAGGCCGCCGGGTACCGCGACGTCGTCGCGCCCCCGATGTTCTGCGTCGTCTACAGCGCCCCGGCGATGGGCCCCGCGATCCTCGACCCGGACGTCGGGATCAACCTCGCGCTGATGCTCCACGGCAGCCAGGAGTTCGCCTGGGGCGAGCCGGTGTGCGCCGGCGACGTGATCGAGTCCGCGGCGACCTGCAGGGAGATCTACGAGAAGGACGGCAAGGGCTTCTACGTGTTCGAGTCCGTCTCCACCAACCAGGATGGCGCCGAGGTCGTGCGCGGCACCTGGACGAACATCGTCAGGGGCGGCTAGGAATGGCCGGGCCGGAGCAGGAGGGGAGGGCGGCGATGACGGAGCTGAACGTGGGGGACGCGGTCCCGGAGCTGAAGGTCACGCCCGACAGGTACCTGCCGCACCGCTACGCCGGCGCCTCCGGCGACTTCAACCCGATCCACATCGACAAGGAGTTCGCGACGACCGTCGGCCTGCCCGGCAACATCCTGCACGGCCTCTGGATGATGGCCCAGGTCGCGCGCGCCAACGCCCAGATCGCCGGCGGCGACCCCCGGGCGCTGAAGCGCCTCTCCGTCCAGTTCCGCGGCATGGGCTTCCCCGAACAGGAGCTGACCGTCAGCGGCACCGTCAAGTCGGTCTCCGACGGCCGCCTCGTGATCGACACCGTCGCCGAGCAGGGCGGCAACCAGGTGATCCGCAACGCGGAGGCGGAGATCCAGCTCGGCTAGGCGGCTGGCCGGGCGCCGCGGCGGGCGCTCCTAGAATCAGGAGCGTGCTGAGCGAGAGGCAGCAGGCGATTCTCGGGCTCGTGGTCCAGTCCTACGTGGACGGTGGCAGCCCCGTTGGGTCGAAGGCGCTCGCGACGAGGCCGGAGATCGGGTGGAGCCCGTCCACGATCCGCGCCGAGTTGGCGACGCTCGAGGACGAGGGCTTCCTGACCCACCCGCACACCTCGGCCGGCCGGGTGCCGACCGACGCCGGGTACCGCTTCTACGTCGGCGAGCTGCTCTCCTCCGAGGACCGGCTGCCGGCCCCGGCGAGCGAGCTGCAGGTTTCGCGGATACGGCGCGAGGTCGACGAGGCGATCCGGGAGACGACCGGCGCCCTCTCGCGGATCACGGACCTGGTCGCGCTGGTCAGCGCGCCGCCCCTCGCCACGGCGACGATCCACCGCGTCGAGGTCCTGCGGCTGCAGCCGCGGACCGTGATGGTGGTCGTGATCGCGTCGAACGGGGCCGTCGGAAAGCGCGTCTTCACGTTCCCCTCGGAGGTGGACCCGGGTGTGGTCGAGTGGGCCGGCAGCTATTTGAACGAGCGGCTGGCGGGCCTCGGGCTCGGGGCGCGCATGGCGCTGGCGCGGCTGCGCGACCCGGAGCTGAGCGCGACCGAGCGGGGCTTCATCGCCGAGATCGAAGCCGCCTTCACGAACCTCGACGAGTCGGCGGAGGACACGCTCTACGTGGACGGCGCGGCGCGCCTGCTCTCGACCGAGCACGCCGCCGACCTGCCGCACGCCGACGAGCTGATGCGCGCCCTGGAGCGCCGCGTCAACCTGCTGCGCACGCTCCGCTCGGCCCTCGACGAGCGCTCCGTGTTCGTCTGGATCGGCGCCGAGAACCCGCAGCCGGAGCTGCGCGAGGTCAGCGTGGTCGGGGCCAACTACGGCCTCGGCTACCGCAACCTCGGCGCGGTCAGCGTGCTCGGCCCGGTGCGGATGGACTACGGGACGGCGATCGCCTCGGTGCGGGAGGCGGCGGGCGAGCTCTCCCACGCGTGTTCGAGGCCGTCTCCCACCGAGCCGGACAGATGGCGCCGGATGGTCATCTAGCGATGGCGCGACTACTACGAGGTGCTCGGGGTCGGGCGCTCGGCCTCCGAGGGCGAGGTCAAGAAGGCCTTCCGCTCGCTCGCGCGCGAGCTGCACCCCGACGTCAACTCGCACGACCCTGCAGCCGAGGGGAAGTTCAAGGAGGCCGCCGAGGCCTACGAGGTGCTGAGCGACCCCGAGCGCCGCGCCACCTACGACCGCTTCGGCCACGAGGGCCTGCGCTCGGGCGGCTACCAGCCGCGCGCCACGGACTTCGGGAGCTTCCAGCAGATCTTCGAGACGATCTTCGGCGGAGACGCGTTCGGCGGCGGGTTCTCCCGCGGGCCCGCCCCCGGCGCCGACATCGGGGTCGTCGCCGAGATCGAGCTCGAGGAGGTGCTGGAGGGGGTGAAGCGCGAGGTCAGCTTCGAGGCGGTGAGTGTCTGCGAGCACTGCCGCGGCAACGGCGCGGAGCCCGGTACGCCGATCAGGACCTGCGACCGTTGCGAGGGCGCCGGCGAGCTGCGGACGGTCAGCCGCAGCGTCTTCGGCCAGGTCGTGCGCGCGATGCCCTGCGACCGCTGCCGGGGCGAGGGCCGGGTCCCGGAGACTCCCTGCGAGATCTGCGACGGGGCCGGGCGGACCGCCGGCGAGCGGACCTGGGAGGTGGACGTCCCCGCGGGGATCGAGGACGGCCAGCGCATCCGCATCTCGGGCGCCGGCCACGCGGGCGACCCCGGCGCGCGCGCCGGCGACCTCTACGTCGAGGTCCACGTCGCCGCGGATGAGCGCTTTGGCAGACAGGGGACCGAGCTGGTCACGCGCCTGGAGGTCCCGGTGACGACGGCGATGCTCGGCGGCGAGCTGAGCGTGCCGACGCTCGACGGCGAGGCGGCGATCCGGGTGCCCGCCGGCGCCCAGCACGGCGACGTCACCGTGCTCGACGGCGAGGGCCTGCCGCCGCTGCACGGCGGGCGGCGCGGCGCCCAGCACGTCGTCTTCGAGCTGGTCGTCCCGACCGGCCTCAGCGAGGAGCAGGCCGAGCTGGTTCGCCGGCTCGACGAGCAGCTCGCTCCGAAGACCGCCGAAGCTTGATCCGGCTCGCCGTCCGCTGCGCGCCCGAGGCCGCCGAGGAGGTGCTCGCCAACCTGCTCGAGCTGGCGCCGAACGGGGTGGAGGAGGAGCGCGGCCCGGGCTTCGTCGAGTTCGCCGTCTACGGGGGGCCGGGCGAGGTCCCCGAGCTGGGCGAGATGGAGGCCGCCGCCGGCGACTCGCTGGTGGAAGTCACGACGAGCTCGGTGCCCGACGACTGGGCCGACCGCTGGGCCGACTTTCACCGCCCGATCGTCGTCGCGGACCGGGTCCGCGTGCGGCCGTCGTGGTGGGAGGCCGAGCCGGGCCCGATCGACGTCCTCGTGGACCCCGGGCAGGCGTTCGGCACCGGCGCCCACCCGACCACCCGGCTCTGCCTGGAGCTCCTGGTCGAGCTGGAGCGGGCGGGGGAGGCGAGCGGCCCTCTCGCCGACTGGGGGACGGGCTCGGCGGTGCTGGCGATCGCGGGGGCGAAGCTGGGGTTCTCCCCGGTCGTGGCCTGCGACCGCGAGCAGGCATCGCTCGAGGCCGCCGCTGCGAACGCGGAGGCCAACGAGGTCGAGCTGGAGGTCCAGCGCGTGGACGTGCGCGCGGACGCGCTGCCGCCGGCCCCGACCGTCACCGCGAACCTGACCGCTCCGCTGCTGCGCGAGTGCGCGGCGCAGCTGGCGCGGGGAGGCACGAACAGCGACGAGGAGGCGGAGGGGGAGGGCCGAGGCCGTTGCGGGAGCGAGGCCGGCAGCGATGGAAGCGAGGGCTCCGGCGTGAGGACTCTCGTCTGCTCCGGGATGCTCACCCGCGAGGCCGACGGGGTGGCGGCGGCCTTCGCCGAAGCCGGCTTGCGCGAGGCCGAGCGCCGCGCCGACGGCGACTGGACGGCCCTGCTGCTCCGCCGCCGCGTTGAGCGGCTGTCCGGACTTGTCCACCAATACGGTGGTTTAGGCAGGACGGCGGCCGGCGCCAGGGGCCTCAGTCATCATCTGCGGCCTACGTGGCCGCGCCCGAACTCCATCCGGAGCTGCCGATCGCCATGTTCGACTCCGGCGTCGGCGGGCTCACCGTGCTGCACGAGTGCCTGGTCTCGCTGCCGGAGGAGGACTTCGTCTACCTCGGGGACGACGCCCGCTTCCCCTACGGGGCTCGCAGCCGCGAGGAGCTGCGCTCGAACGTCGAGCAGGTCGCCCGCTACCTGCTCGGCCGCGGCGCCAAGCTCCTGGTGATCGCCTGCAACTCGGCCGCGTCGGCGGGACTGGAGACCGTGCGCGAGGTGGGGGCCGAGCACGGGGTGGAGGTGGTCGCCGTGATCGAGCCGGAGGCCGAGATCGCGGCCGCCGTCACGGAGACGGGAAGGGTCGGCGTGCTCGCCACGCCCGCGACGGTGCGCAGCAACGCCTACGGCCGCGCGCTCGCCCGCCAGCACCGCGACGCTGACGATCACCGAGGTCGAGGCGCCCGACCTCGCGGCGGTGATCCAGCGCGGCTTCCCGTTCAGCGAGAGCGTCGTCCGCATGGTCCGCTCCTACTGCGAGCCGCTTGAGGCAGGCGGACGTGGACACGGTCGTCCTCGGCTGCACCCACTACCCGCTCGTCGCGCCGATGCTCCAGCGCACGCTCGGCCGCGACGTCCGCCTCGTCACGGCCGGGCCACGCGATCGCCGCCACCGCGCAGCGGGTGCTGGACGAGCGCCGGCCTCGCCACGAGCGACGAGGAGGAGGGCGACTACAGCTTCATCTGCACCGGCGACCCCGAGCGCTTCCGCGAGCTCGGCACCCGGTTCCTGCAGATGCCGCTGGGGGAGGTCGAGCGGGCCGACCTGCCGTGAGCGACCCGGCCGGCGTCAGCATCGGCTGGTGGCCCTGGGGCGTCCTGATCGTCGCGCTCGGCCTCTACGCGGTCGCGGTCGCCGCGCTGCTCGCCGCCGGGCGCCGCGAGGACGCGCGAGCGCTGGCCGGTTTCATCCCCGACTGCGCCGTGATGGTGGCGCGGCTGGCTCGCGACCCGCGGGTGTCGCGCGTGCGGCGCGCGCTGCTGCTCTGCGTCGTCGCCTATCTGGCGCTGCCGATCGACGTCGTCCCGGACTTCCTGCCCGGTGTCGGCCAGCTCGACGACGCGGTGGTCCTCGCGTTCGCCCTGCGGGTCCTGATGCGCGGCGCGACCCCCGAGATGCTGCGTGCTGCCTGGCCGGGGCCCGAGGCGTCGCTGCGGCTCGTGCTGCGCGCCGCCGGCTACGAGGCGAACGGCGCCCGCGACCGCTGGCTAGGCTTTGACCATGACCATCCTCGAGCAGCTCCAGGACGACGTGAAGGCGGCGATGAAGGCCGGCGAGAAGGAGAAGGTCGGCCGGCTGCGCATGCTCGTCAACTCCCTCCAGGCCGAGGAGAAGGAGGGCAAGGGGGACGAGGTCGCGGCTCTCCAGCGCGAGCGCAAGCGCCGCCTGGACGCGGCCGAGGCCCTGCGCGAGGGCGGCCGCGAGGACGCCGCCGGGGCCGAGGAGGCCGAGGCGGAGCTGATCGAGGGCTACCTGCCCGCCCAGCTCACCGACGAGGAGCTCGGCGAGCTGGTCACGGCCGCCGTCGAGGAGTCGGGCGCCTCCGAGCCGAAGGACATGGGCAACGTGATGAAGGCCCTGATGCCCAAGGTCGGCGGCCGCGCCGACGGCAAGCGCGTCAGCCAGGCGGTGCGCGAGAAGCTTGGCGCGTAGGCAGCTCACCATCGACAACGCGGTAGCCGCCGAGCTGGCGGGCTCCGAGGACGCCGTGCTGCGCACGCTCGAGGGCCACCTGGACGTGGACGTCTACCTGCGCGGGAACGTGCTCACGCTCGACGGCGACGCGAGCGACCTGCGCACCGCCGAGACCGTGGTGGGCGAGATCGTCGAGTTGATCGAGCAGGGCCACGAGATCGCCCCCGGCACGATCGAGGCCGTCACGGGCGCGCTCGACAAGCACGAGAGCCCCGCCGACATCCTCGAGGACGTCGTCTGGCAGCACCGCAACACGCGGATCGCGCCGAAGACGGTCAACCAGAAGCAGTACGTGGACTCGATCCGCCGCCACACGATCACCTTCGGGATCGGCCCCGCGGGCACGGGCAAGACCTTCCTCGCGGTGGCGATGGCCGCCGCGGCCCTCTCGCGCGGCGAGGTCCAGCGCGTGATCCTCACCCGGCCCGCGGTCGAGGCGGGCGAGCGCCTCGGCTTCCTGCCCGGCGACATCCAGGCGAAGGTGGACCCGTACCTGCGCCCCCTCTTCGACGCGCTCTACGACATGCTCGACCCGGAGCGCGTCAACGCCTACTTCGAGCGCGGCACGATCGAGGTCGCGCCGCTGGCCTTCATGCGGGGTCGCTCGCTGAACAGCTCCTTCGTCATCCTCGACGAGGCCCAGAACACGAGCCCCGAGCAGATGAAGATGTTCCTGACGCGGCTCGGGTTCGGCTCGAAGATGGTCGTCACCGGCGACGTGACCCAGATCGACCTCGAGAAGGGCGCCGCGCTCCGGGCTGATCGAGGTCGGCGAGATCCTCGACGAGGTCCCGGACATCAGCTTCACGCGCTTCGGCGGCGAGGACGTCGTCCGGCACAAGCTCGTGCAGCGGATCGTGGAGGCCTACGGCGAGCACTCCTCCCGCAGCCGCACGGACGGCGGAGGCGAATGAGCGCGGACCTCTCGGACGTGGAGGTGCGGCTGCGCGACGCGGTCGCAGCGACCCTCGCCGCGGCAGGCATCGAGGACGGCCACATCGGCCTCGAGCTGGTCGGCGAGGGCAGGATGCGGACGCTGAACTTCGCCCATCGCGGGGTGGACGAGGCGACCGACGTCCTGGCCTTCCCGATCGACCCGGACGAGAGCGGGCTCGGCCCGCGCGAGCTGGGGGACGTCTTCATCTGCCCCGAGCGCGCCTCCGACGTGATCGAGGCCGCCGTCCACGGCACCCTGCACCTCTGCGGCTACGACCACGAGGCGGACGAGGGCGAGATGCTCGCCCTGCAGGAGCGGATCATGGCCGGCCTGCGGGGCGGCCCCGCGGGCGCCGCTTGAGCGACCGGCCCACCCGCTCCGGCTTCGTCGGCGTCGCCGGCAGGCCCAACGCCGGTAAGTCCACCCTCGTCAACGCGATCGTCGGCAGCCACGTCGCGATCGTCTCCTCCCGTCCCCAGACCACCCGCCGGGCGATCCGCGGCGTCGCGACCGACGTCGCCGCCGGCTGGCAGCTCGTCCTCACCGACCTGCCCGGCGTGCAGCGCCCGCGCGACGTGCTGACCGAGCGCATGCAGCATCGCGTCGAGCGCGAGCTGGCCGACTCCGACGTCGTGCTGTTCGTCGTCAACGGCGAGGAGGGGGTGGGTCCCGGGGACCGCTTCATCTCCAAGGCGTTGCTGACCGCCAACGCCGGCACCCCCGTCATCTGCGCCGTGAACAAGGTCGACCGGCTCAACAACGCCGAGACGGCCGCCGTGCTCGCGGCCGCCGCCGAGCTCGAGGGCGTGGACGAGATCTTCCCGGTCAGCGCCAAGCGCGGCCACGGCCTCGAGCCGCTGATCGCGCGGCTCGCCGAGCTGGTCCCGGAGGGCCCCTTCCTGTACGCGCCCGAGCAGCACTCAGACCAGCCGAGCGAGGTCATGCTGGCCGAGCTGATCCGCGAGCAGGTCCTGCGCCGCACGCGCGAGGAGCTGCCGCACGCGGTGGAGGTGCAGGTCACCGACATCGAGCGGCGCGAGGACGACCTCACCGACGTCAAGGCCCAGGTCTGGGCCGAGACCGACTCGCAGAAGGGGATCCTGATCGGACGCGGCGGGGCCAAGATCAAGGAGATCGGCTCCGCCGCCCGCAAGGAGCTCGAGCGCGAGCTCGGGGGCAAGGTCTTCCTCGACCTCAAGGTGCGCGTGCGCGGCAAGTGGCGCCGCGACGAGGGCCTGCTGGACCGGATCGGGATCGAGTAGCTGAATCGGCGGCTTCAGGCGCGCGAGCAGGCGATTCGTACACTTGCCCGATGTTCGCCGCCGCCGGTCAGGACGCGGAGAAGGTGCGCTTCGACGAGCGCGGCCTCGTGCCGTGCGTGATGCAGGACGCCCGCTCGGGCGAGGTGCTGACCCTCGCCTACATGAACGAGGAGGCCCTGCGGCTCACCCTGGAGACCCGCGAGGTGCACCTCTACAGCCGCTACCGCGCCGAGATCTGGCACAAGGGCGCGACCTCGGGGAACGTGCAGCGCGTCAGGCAGCTCCGCTACGACTGCGACGGCGACGCGGTCGTCGCCCTGGTCGAGCCCGCCGGCCCGGCCTGCCACACCGGCGAGCGCTCCTGCTTCTACCGCGACCTCGAGGGCACGGCCGACCCGGCCGAGGACGCGCCCCCGGCGGCGGGCGAGCCGGCGCCGGCCCCGTTCGAGGCGCTGCCGGCGCTGGAGCGGACCCTGGTCGAGCGCGGGCGGGAGCGGCCCGCGGGCAGCTACACGGTCGAGCTGCTCGACGACCCGAAGCTCGCCGCGGCGAAGGTCAAGGAGGAGGCGGGCGAGGTGATCAAGGCCGTGCGCTCCGAGTCCGAGGAGCGGGTGGCCGAGGAGGGCGCCGACGTCGTCTACCACCTGGCCGCGCTGATGGCGACGCGCGGGGTCTCGATGGCCGAGGTGCTGGAGATCCTCAACGCGAGGCGGCAGTAGTGACGCCTCCGCCGGCGCCGCGACCGCCCCGCTGCCGGGGCTCGAGCCCGACCTCGATCGCGCGCGCGAGCTCGC
Source organism: uncultured Solirubrobacterales bacterium (assembly GCA_963805235.1). GTDB lineage: Bacteria > Actinomycetota > Thermoleophilia > Solirubrobacterales > 70-9 > DASSYK01. The sequence goes on from CAWDTF010000010.1 coordinate 73,355, forward strand.
GGCCGAGGCCAACGTGGTCCCGGTCCGGCACACGTTCATCGACGACATCGAGACCCCGGTCAGCGCCTTCCTCAAGCTGCGCGGCGAGGGCCCGTCGCTTCCTGCTCGAGTCGGCCGAGCAGGGCCGGCTCGGCCGCTTCTCGTTCCTCGGCTTCCGCCCCCGCGCGATCCTGCGCTGGAGCGACGGCGTGCTCAGCGAGTGGGACGACGAGTGCCGGCCGAGGCTCCGAGCCCGACCGCGACCAGCCGAGGTCGCGGACCCCTACGGCGCCGTCGCCGACTACCTGGCCCGCTACCGGATCGCCGAGCCCGAGAAGCTGCCGCCGTTCGCCGGCGGCGCGGTCGGCTTCTTCGGCTACGACCTCGTGCGCACGGTGGAGACCAAGCTGGGCCCGCCGAACCCCGACCCGGTCGGGCTGCCCGACATGGCGCTGATGATCAGCGACGTGCTCGTCGCCTTCGACCACCAGCGCCACGAGGTGACGGTGATCGCCAACGCCTTCGTCGAGGACGGCGGGATCGAGGCGGCCTACGAGCGGGCGGCGGCGACGATCGCCGAGGTCCGGGAGCGGCTGAAGCAGCCGGTGCCCGCCGCGGAGCCGCGACCCGGGCCCGGGGGTGGAGTTCGAGTCGAACATGACCCGCGAGCGGTTCGAGGCGAACGTCGCGCGGATCGTCGAGTACGTCCGCGCCGGTGACGCCTTTCAGGTCGTGCCCTCGCAGCGCTTCAGCGCCGAGGTGCCCGGTCGAGGCCTTCTCGATCTACCGCGGGCCTGCGCGTGGTCAACCCCTCGCCGTACATGTACTTCCTCGACTTCGGCGACTTCGAGATCGCGGGCGCCTCGCCGGAGCCGCTGGTCAAGGTGACGGGCGATCGCGTCGAGACCCGGCCGATCGCCGGCACCTACCCGCGCTCGGGCGACGACGAGGAGGACCGCCGCCGCGCCGAGCGCCTGCTGGGCGACCCGAAGGAGCGCGCCGAGCACGTGATGCTCGTGGACCTCGGCCGCAACGACCTCGGCCGCGTCAGCGAGTACGGGACCGTCAAGGTGGACGAGCTCATGGTCGTCGAGACCTACTCGCACGTCCTCCACATCGTCAGCCACGTCTCGGGGAAGCTGCGCGAGGGTCTCGGCCCGATGGACGTCCTGCGCTCGACGCTGCCCGCGGGCACCCTCTCCGGCGCGCCCAAGGTCCGCGCGATGGAGATCATCGACGAGCTCGAGCCGCGTCAAGCGCGGCTCCTACGGCGGCGCCGTCGGCTACCTCTCCTACACCGGCGACCTCGACACGGCGATCCACATCCGCACCGTCGTCGTCAAGGACGGCCGCGCCTACGTCCAGGCCGGCGGTGGCACGGTCGCTGACGCGGACCCCGCCTACGAGTACAACGAGTCCCTGAACAAGGCCAAGGCCGTCTTCCGCGCGATCGAGCTGGCGGCCGAGCAGCCGGAGTGGCCGTGAGCGTGAAGCGAAGCGGAAACGTGAGAGTCCTCGTCATCGACAACTACGACTCGTTCACCTACAACCTCGTCCAGTACCTCGGCGAGCTGGGGGCCGAGGTCGAGGTGGTGCGGAACGACGTCGAGACCGTGGATGAGCTGCTGGCGCGCGAGCCCGACCGGGTCGTGGTCTCGCCCGGGCCGTGCACGCCGGCCGAGGCCGGGGTCTCGATCGAGGCGATCAGCAGCGTTCGCCGAGGCGGGAACGCCGGTGCTCGGCGTCTGCCTCGGGCACCAGTCCCTGGTCGAGGCGTTCGGCGGCAAGGTGATCGTCGGCGAGCCCGATCCACGGCAAGGACGCGGAGGTCGAGCCACGACGGCAGGACGATCTACGAGGGCGTCCGCAGCCCGATGGTCGCCGGCCGCTATCACTCGCTGATCGCCGACGCCGAGCTGCCCGCCGAGCTCGAGGTCAGCTCCACCTACGGCGACGTGGTCATGGGCGTGCGCCACCGCGAGCTGCCCGCCGAGGGAGTCCAGTTCCACCCCGAGTCGGTGCTGACGCCGCAGGGCAAGCACCTGCTGGATAACTTCCTGCGCGGATGAGCCCACGCCCCGACCGCGCCCGCTGATGCCCAACGACGTCCTCACGCGGGCGATCGACGAGCTCTGCGACGGCGCTCACCTGACCGCCGACCACACCTCGGCGACGCTGACCGAGATCATGGAGGGCAGGGCGAGCGAGGTGCAGACCGGGGCCTTCCTCGTCGCGCTGCGGGCGAAGGGGGAGACGGTTGCCGAGCTGACCGGCCTCGCGCGGACGATGCGCGGGCTGGCGTCGCCGGTCGAGGTCTCCCGCGAGGGGCTCGTGGACACGGCGGGCACCGGAGGCGGCCCGACCACCTTCAACATCTCCACCGCCGCGGCGCTGATCGCCGCCGGCGCCGGCTGCCGCGTCGCCAAGCACGGCAACCGCTCCGCGACCAGCAGGTCGGGTTCCGCTGACGTGCTCGAGGCGCTCGGGGTGAACATCGAGCTCACCCCCGAGCAGGTGGGCCGCTCCATAGACGGCGTCGGGTTCGGCTTCATGTTCGCGCCGCGCCACCACGCCGCGATGAAGCACGTGGTGCCGGTCCGCAAGGAGCTGGCGGTCCGCACGATCTTCAACATGCTCGGCCCGCTCACCAACCCGGCCGGGGCGGAGCGCCAGCTCATGGGGGTGTCCGACCGCGGCTTCCAGGAGACGATCGCCGAGGCCCTCGTCAGCCTCGGCTGCGAGCACGCGCTGGTCGTCTCCGCCGATGACGGGCTGGACGAGATCAGCATCTCGTCTCCCACCCGGGTGATCGAGGTCCGCAACGGCGGCACGGAGGAGTGGTACGTGCGCCTCGAGGACTTCGGCTTGGAGACGGCGCCGCTGGAGACGGTCGCGGGCGGCACCCCCGCGGAGAACGCCGCGGTGATCCGCGGCGTGCTCGCGGAGGAGCGGCTCGGCCCCGCGCGGGACGTCGCCCTGCTCAACGCCGGCGCCACGATCTTCGTCGCGGGCAAGGCCGGCGACCTCGCCGGCGGCGTCGAGCGCGCCCGTGAGGCCGTGGACTCGGGCGAGGCGGCGCGGGTGCTCGCGCGCCTGGTCGAGATGACCCGCGAACTCGGCGGCCCGGCCAGCTAAGGTCGGGGGGCCGGATGGGGATGATCGAACAGCTCGTCGGCGCCGCGCGCGAGGGCGCCGGGCGCCGGGCCCGCGCGACGCCGCCGGCCGAGCTCGAGGCCCGGATCGCCTCGCGGCCGGAGCAGCGCCCGTTCCGCGAGGCCCTGACCCGTCCGGGGCTGTCGCTGATAGCCGAGTTCAAGCGCCGCTCGCCGAGCGCCGGCGAGATCCGCCCGGGCGTCACCGTCGGCGAGATCGTCGCCGGCTACGAGGAGGGCGGCGCCGCCGCAGTCTCCGTCCTGACCGACGAGCGGCACTTCGGCGGCTCCCACGAGGACCTGCGCGCCGCGCGCGAGGCCTGCGAGCTGCCGATCCTCCAGAAGGACTTCGTCGTGGGCCCGTACCAGCTCCTGCGAGGCGGCCGCCTACGGCGCCGACGCGGTGCTGCTGATCGTCGCCGCGCTCCCCGACGAGGAGCTCGCCGACCTCCACTACACCGCCCTCGACCTCGACCTCGACGTCCTCGTCGAGGTCCATGACGGAGAGGAGCTGGAGCGCGCCCTCGCGCTGGGCGCCGACGTGATCGGGATCAACAACCGAAATCTCGACGACTTCAGCGTGGACGTGGCGACCACGCTGGAGTTGATCACCGACGTCCCGGCCGGGACGACGGTCGTCTCCGAGAGCGGCATCTCGGAGCGCCCGACCCTCGAGGAGCTCGAGGAGCGCGGGGTGGACGCCGTCCTGATCGGCGAGGCGCTGATGCGCGCGCCCGACCCGGAGGCGAAGGTGCGCGAGCTCACGGCCGACGAAGAGGCGACCCGCGAGCACTTCCTCTAGCGGGCCGGGCGCGGTCTCTTAGCGGCGCTTTACCCGCGGTTGGATGGAAATTCAGGTCGGGCGCGGACACTGCCCGTCCATGCACCGACCCAGCGCCTCCTTCCTCTCCCATCTGGGGGCCGCCCTCACCGGCGGCCTCGTCGCCGCGGCGATCGGGCTCGCGGCGGTCGCGGCCGGCTGGGTCGGCGGCGACGACGACTCGGGCTCCACCTCGCTGGCGGCGGCTCCGCTCACCGAGTCCGCGAGCGAGGGCGACGAGAAGGGCCTGACCGTCGGCGAGATCTACCGCCGCGACTCGAAGGGGGTCGCCTTCATCCAGGCCCGGAGCTCCGGCGGCGCGGCCACGGGCTCCGGCTTCGTGATCGACGACGACGGGCACGTGCTCACCAACGCTCACGTGGTCGAGGGCGCCGACGAGATCCAGGTCACGATCGGCGACGAGGAGAACGCGCGCGACGCGGAGCTGGTGGGGATGGACCCGTCCTCCGACGTGGCCCTCCTCGAGGTCAATGAGAACGACGACCTGCAGCCGCTCGAGCTGGGCGACTCCTCCCAGGTCGAGGTAGGCGACCCCGTCGTCGCGATCGGCAACCCCTTCGGCCTCGACCGCACCGTGACCAGCGGCATCGTCTCCGCGAAGCAGCGCCAGATCCAGGCGCCCAACGGGTTCTCGATCAGCGACGTGATCCAGACCGACGCCGCCGTCAACCCGGGCAACTCCGGCGGCCCGCTGCTCGACTCCAGCGGGCGCGTGATCGGGATCAACTCCCAGATCGCGACCGACAGCGGCGGCAACGACGGCGTCGCGTTCGCAGTGCCGATCGAGACGGCGAAGGAGGTCTCCGACCAGCTTCTCGCCGACGGCTCCGTCGAGCGCGCATACCTCGGGATCAGCGGCGGCGACATCAGCGCCGAGCTCGCCGAGTCCCTGGACCTCCCCGTCGAGCGCGGCGTGATCGTCGAGCAGGTCTACGCCGGCGGCCCCGCCGACGAGGCCGGCCTCAGGGGAGCCACCGGGCAGGCCACCGTCCAGGGGCAGGCCGTCCCGGCGGGCGGCGACATCATCACCGCGATCGACGGCGAGGAGATCGCCGGGATGGAGGATGTGATCAGCATGGTCAACGCGGCGAAGCCCGGCGACGAGGTGACGCTGACCGTGATCAGGGACGGCGAGCAGCAGGACCTGAAGCTGACCCTCGGCGAGCGGCCCGCTCAGATCGAGGACGCCTCGGCCCCGAGCCTCCCGTAGCTTCCGCTCAGAGCCGGGCGTCGGCCCGGCTTCGCGAGCAGGACCTGCACGTCGCGGATGCGCCGCTCGCGGAAGCCGCCCTCGCTGAGCGCCAGCCACAGTGTCCACAGGCGCCGGAAGGGCTCGTCGTAGCCCAGCTCGCCGGCGAGGTCGTAGTTGGCGACGAAGCGCTTGCGCCAGATCCTCAGCGTCTCGGCGTAGTGGTCGCTGATGTCGTCCATCCAGACGGTGCTCATGTCGGTCTGCCTCGCGGCGCAGCGCGAGATCACCTCGAGCGACGGCAGACAGCCCCCGGGAAAGATCAGCGAGTTGGCGAAGCTGCGCGCGGCCTTCTCCAGCTCGTAGGCGCGGTCGTCGATCACGATCGCCTGCAGGAACATGAGGCCGTCGGCGGCGAGCAGCTCCGAGCAGCGGCGAAAGTAGCCGTCGAAGTACTGCCAGCCCACCGCCTCGATCATCTCCAGCGAGACGAGCTTGTCGTAGCGCCCGCGCAGGTCGCGGTAGTCCTCGTGCAGCACCGTGACGAGGTCGGAGAGGCCGGCGTCGGCGATGCGCCGCACCGCGCCGTCGTGCTGCTCGCGCGAGATCGTCGTGGTCGTCACGCGGCAGCCGTAGCGCCCGGCGGCGTGCATGGCCATGCCGCCCCAGCCCGTGCCGATCTCCAGCAGGTGGTCGCCCGGCCCCAGCTCAAGGGCCTCGCAGACCCGGTCGAGCCGCGCCTCCTGCGCCTCGGCGAGCGTGGCCTCGGGGTCCGGGAAGTACGCGGACGAGTACATCATCGTCTCGTCGAGGAAGAGGCCGAAGAGGTCGTTGCCGAGGTCGTAGTGGGCGGAGATGTGGTCGCGGCTGCGCCGCCTGCTGTTGCGCGGCACGCGCCAGATCGTGCGCTGCAAGGGCGCCAGGAGCGGGTGGAAGCGGCGGCGCACCGCGTCCAGCCGCGGCATGCTGCGGGCAGCGATCCGGGTCACGGCCACCAGGTCGTCGGCGTCCCAGACGCCATCGCGGTAGGCCCGCCCGAGGCCGACGCTGCCGCCCAGCATCGCGCGGTAGAAGCCGGGCGCGTTGATGCGAATCTCGGCGTGGAGGTCCGCGTCCTCGTCGCCGAACGCCATGCGGGCGCCGTCGGGCTCAACCAGCGCCAGTCGGGCGTCCCGCAGCCGCGAGAGGACACGGTGGGCGATGCGCCTGCAGGCCCGCTCCTTCGGGGTCATGGTCACACCGGAGCCTACGTCAGAGTGGGCCCGCCCGATCACCGGCGCGCCCGGCCTTCTGCCACCCTTGAGGCGTGACCAGGATCAAGATCTGCGGCATGACCAGCCTCGAGGACGCAGAGCATGCGGCCGAGCTCGGCGCCTGGGCGATCGGGCTGATCCACCATCGCGAGAGCCCGCGCTTCGTCGAGCCTGAAGCGGCCGAGGAGATCGCGGCGGTCCTGAAGCGCCGCTGCGAGATTGCCGGCGTCTTCGTGAACTCCCCGCTCGAGGAGGTAGTTGACGCGGCCGAGCGGGAGGGCCTGACCATGCTGCAGCTCCACGGGGAGGAGGGACCTTCGTTCTGCGCCGAGGCTGCGCGCCGCACCGGGGCGAAGGTGATGAGGGCCTTCCGCGTGACGACGCCCGCGGACGTTCGCGCCGCCGAGGCGTTCCGCACCGACTTCCATCTCTTCGACGCCTACTTCCATGGCGTCCACGGCGGAACCGGCAAGAGCTTCGACTGGGACCTCGTGGCCGGCCGCCGGTCGAAGGTGCCGATGGTCCTGGCCGGCGGGCTCGCGCCCGAGAACGTCGGCGAGGCGATCCGCCGTGCCCGGCCCTACGCAGTCGACGTCGTCAGCGGGGTCGAGGCCGAGCCCGGCGTGAAGGACCCGGCGAAGGTCGAGGCGTTCTTCGACGCGGTGCGCGCCGCTGAGCCCTCGGCGGTGCCGTGATGGCCGGCCACCCGGAGGTGAAGGCGCGCTTCGGCGAGTACGGGGGCCGCTTCGTCCCCGAGACGCTGATCGGCGCCCTCGACGAGCTGACGGCCGCCTGGGCCGAGGCGAGGGACGATGTGCTCTTCCAGGCCGAGCTCTCCGGCCTGCTGCGGGACTTCGTCGGGCGCCCGACCCCGCTGTACCTCGCGGAGCGCCTCTCCGAGCGCGCTGGCCGCCGCGTGTACCTGAAGCGCGAGGACCTCGCCCACACGGGCGCCCACAAGATCAACAACGCCGTCGGCCAGGCGCTGCTCGCGCGGCGGATGGGCAAGACGCGGGTGATCGCCGAGACCGGCGCCGGCCAGCACGGCGTAGCGACCGCGACGGCCTGCGCGCTGCTCGGCCTCGAGTGCGTCGTCTACATGGGCTCCGAGGACATCCGCCGGCAGGCACCCAACGTCGAGCGCATGAAGCTGCTCGGCGCGAAGGTCGAGCCGGTCGAGGCGGGTGCGCGGACGCTGAAGGAGGCGGTGAGCGCCGCGATCCGCGACTGGGTGGCGACCGCGGCCGGCACCCACTACGTGATCGGCTCCGCCGTCGGCCCGGCGCCCTACCCGGCCCTGGTCCGCGACCTGCAGCGGGTGATCGGGGAAGAGGCTCGCTCGCAGGCGCTCGAGGCGGAGGGAACGCTGCCCGAGCGCGTGATCGCGTGCGTCGGCGGTGGCTCGAACGCGATCGGGACCTTCTACGCGTTCCTCGACGACCCTGTCGAGCTGATCGGCGTCGAGGCCGGCGGCGAGGGGATCGAGAGCGGCCGGCACGGCGCGTCGCTCACGGCGGGGTCCACCGGGGTGCTCCACGGGGCCCTCTCGGCCGTGCTGGCCGACGAGGCGGGCCAGATCCTGGAGGCCCACTCCGTGTCGGCGGGCCTCGACTATCCGGGGACGGGCCCGGAGCACGCGTTCCTCCGCGACACGGGGCGAGCCCGCTACCTCGCCGTCACTGACGAGCAGGCGCTGCGTGCCTTCCGCGAGCTCGCCCGCCTGGAGGGCATCATCCCCGCGCTCGAGTCCTCGCACGCGATCGCCTGGCTGCTCGCGGACGAAGCGGGTGGCGACGGCTACGACCTCCTATGCCTCTCGGGCCGCGGCGACAAGGACATGGAAGAGGCGACCTCGAAGCTGGCGGAGCTCGATGCTTGAGCCGGGGGGCGAGGCGGCGACCGTAGGCGCCGCGAGCGGGCTCGAGCGGATCGCCGACGCGTTCGCCGCCGCGCGCCGCGAAGGCCGGGCGGCGCTGATGCCGTACATGATGGCCGGGTACCCGGACCTGGAGGGATCGAAGGCGATCGCCCGGGCATACGCCGACGCGGGCGCCGACCTGATCGAGCTGGGCATCCCGTTCTCGGACCCCCTGGCCGACGGCCCCGTGATCCACGCGGCGGCGACGGCGGCGCTGGAGGCCGGAATCACGACGCGGAAAGCGCTGGAGGTCTGCGCCGAGGTCGCGGACCGGGTCCCGGTCGTGGTGATGACCTACGCGAACACCATCCTCGCCGGCGGGGGCGCGGAGGGCTTCGCGCGCAAGCTGGGGGAGGCCGGCGCGGCCGGCGCGATCGTGCCCGACATGCCCCTGGAGGAGGCCGGCCCCGTGCGCGACGCGCTGCACGCGGCCGGGCTCGCATACGTCCCGCTGATCGCGCCCACGACCCCGCCGGAGCGGCGCCGGGCGATCTGCGAGCGGACGGGTGAGGGCGGTTTCGTCTACGTCGTCGCCACCGTCGGGGTCACCGGCGAGCGCAGCGAGCTGCCGCCCGAGCTGAGCGGCCTGGTCGCGGACGTGAAGGAGGCGGCGGGCCCGTGGCCGGAGCGGGGCTCGCCGGTGGCGGTCGGCTTCGGCATCGGCACCCCGGCCCAGGCGGCCGCCGTCGGCGAAGTTGCTGATGGGGTGATCATCGGCAGCCGCCTCGTGCGGATGGCGGGCGAGGAGCCGCTCGAGCGGGCGCTGGAGGAGATCGGCTCCTTCCTGCGCGACACGCGCTCCGCGCTGGGGGGCGGGGACTGAGATGGGCGCGGCGCCCGAGGTCGGCCCCGAGCGGATCTCTGCGGCGCGCGAGGTCGTAGAGGCCGCGTGCGCGCGCACGCCCGTGCTGCGCCTCGCGGCTATGGACGAGCTGCTCGGCGCCCCGATCGCCTTCAAGGCCGAGAGCCTGCAGCAGACCGGGTCGTTCAAGGCCCGCGGCGTGAGCGTCAAGCTCGCCGCGCTGGGCGAGGAGTGCGAGACGGGTGTGGTGGCGGGCACGGCCGGCAACCACGGGCGCGCGCTCGCCTGGGCCGCCCGCCGGCGCGGCGTCCCCTGCGAGCTCTTCGTGCCGCACGACGCGCCGACCTCGAAGACGGGCCCCGCCGCGCGCCTGGGGGCGGAAGTGGAGCGAGGCGAGGGGACGGTGGACGACTGCGTTTCCCGGGCCAAGGAGCGCGCCGCGGAGGCCGGCCTCGCCTTCGTGCATCCGTTCGACGACCCGGACGTGGTCGCCGGCCAGGGCAGCGTCGGGCTCGAATTGCTCGAGGAGGTGCCGGATCTGGCGCGCGTGCTGGTGCCTCTCGGGGGCGGCGGGCTCGCGGCCGGCATCGCGATCGCGGTCCGCTCGCAGCGGCCCGAGGTGGAGGTCTTCGGGATCCAGGTGGAGGCATGTCCCGTCCTATCCGGCCTCGCTGGAGTCCGGCGAGCCGGTCACGGTGAAGCCCGAGACCACGGTGGCCGACGGGATCGCCGTCAAGCGCCCAGGCGAGCTGACGCTGCCGCTGGTCGAGCGCTGGCTCGCCGGGGTCGCCGTGGTGAGCGAGGACGAGGTGGGCGACGCGATGGCCGCCCTCCTCTCGGAAGCGAAGCTCGTGGTCGAGGGCGCCGGCGCGGTCGGGGTGGCGGCGCTCGCAGCGGGGAAGCTCGAGCCCGCGCCCGAGGGAACACACGGCCGTGATCCTCTCCGGGGGCAACGTGGACGAGAGCGTGCTCGCCGCGATCGCGCGGCGCGCCGGCGCGCGGAGCGGCCGGGGCGCGGTGCTCTTCACGACGATCTCCGACCGACCGGGGTCGCTGGCCCGCCTGCTCGACGCGGTGGGGGCGACCGGGGCCAGCGTCGTGGACGTCCAGCACGTGCGCGAGGCCGTGGACCTCCACGTGTCCGAGACCGGGGTGGAGCTGATACTCGAGACCAGGGGGCGCGACCACACGGATGCATCGTCAGGGAGCTCTCCGAGCGGGAGCTACCGCGTGAGGCTCCAGCACACCGCGACAGAGGAGTGAGCGAAGATGCCCGACGTTCCCGGCCCGGAGGAGAGGAAGACGGTCGACGCGGAGGGGGCGCCGGCCGCGATCGGCCCCTACAGTCACGCGCCGTCGCCGCGGGGGGGCTGCTGTTCTGCTCGGGCCAGGTGCCGCTCGACCCCGGCTCCGGCGAGATCGTGGGCGAGACGCCCGCCGAGCAGGCGACGCAGTGCCTGCGGAACCTGGAGGCCGTCTGCGCCGCCGCCGGGACCGGGCTCGAGCGCGCCGTGCGGATGACGATCTTCACGACCGAGCTCGGCCGCTTCGCGGAGATCAACGAGGCCTACGGGGCCTTCTTCGAGGACGACCCGCCCGCCCGCGCCGCCGTGGGCGTCGCCGCACTGCCGAAGGGCGCGCTGGTCGAGATCGACGCGGTGGTGGCGCTCTAGGCAGGGGCGCCCCGGCTTTCCCGGCGCCCGGCCGTCCGCTAGATTCCCGACCGATGCAGCTTCTGCTCTTCACGGTCCTCGGCGCCGCGGTGATGGTCATCGGCTACGCCTTCGGCCTCCCGGGCCCCGTGGTCGGCCTGCTCTTCCTCGGCGGGCTCTTCACCGGCGCCCTCCTGCGTGTCGCGCAACCGATCATCGACTGGCTGACGCGGCCCTGACCGCTCCGGGCGCCCGAACCGCGCACGGAGGCTGAGATGCGGATCGGCGTGCTCACGGGAGGCGGCGACTGCCCCGGGCTGAACGCGGTGATCCGCGCGATCGTCCGCAAGGGGGCCGGCCAGCACGGGCTCGAGTTCGTCGGCTACCGCGACGGATGGCGGGGCGTGCTCGAGGACGACCACCGGCCGCTCGGCGTTCCCGAGGTGCGAGGGATCCTTCCGCGAGGGGGCACGATCCTCGGCTCGTCGCGGACCAACCCCCTGAAGGAGAGCGACGGGCTCGAGCGCGTCAAGTCCCATATGGCGTCAGCCGGCGTGGACGGGCTGATCGCGATCGGCGGCGAGGACACCCTCGGGGCCGCCACGAAGCTGAGCGACCTCGGCGTCAACGTCGTCGGCGTTCCGAAGACGATCGACAACGACCTCGGCGCGACCGACTACACGTTCGGCTTCGACACCGCGGTCAACATCGCGATGGAGGCCGTGGACCGGCTGCACACCACGGCCGAGAGCCACCAGCGGGTCCTGATCGTCGAGGTGATGGGGCGGCACGCGGGCTGGATCGCCCTGCACGCCGGGATCGCGGGCGGCGCCAACGTGATCCTGATCCCGGAGGTGAAGTTCGACCTCGGCCGGGTCTGCGAGTACATCGAGCGCCGCTTCGAGCAGCAGTACGCGCCGATCGTCGTGGTGTCCGAGGGGGCCGAGCCGGAGGGCGGGATGCCGATGACGAAGGAGGCGCCGCTGGACGCGTTCGGCCACGTGCGCCTCGGCGGGATCGCGCACTGGCTCGAGGTCGAGATCGAGGAGCGAACCGGCCGCGAGGCGCGGGCCACGGTGCTCGGCCACGTCCAGCGCGGCGGCACCCCGACCGCGTTCGACCGCGTGCTCGCCACCAGGTTCGGGCTCGCCGCGATCGACGCGGTCGACGCCGGGGAGTGGGGAAAGATGACGGCGCTGCGCTCGACGAGCATCGAACTGGTCCCCCTCGCCGAGGCCACCGCCGAGCTGAAGACCGTTCCCGAGGACTTCTACCGCGGTGCGGAGGTCTTCTTCGGCTAGCCGGGCGCTTCGGGCGCCGGCCCGCCGGCCGGCGCACGCCGCGCTCGCGCTCGCGTCAGTGCTCGCGCTCGCCGCCTGCGGCGAAGGCGGCGGCGCGGCCGTGGAGGGCCCGGTCACCGTCGTCGCCAGCTTGCCGCTGACGGGCCCGCGGGCGGCCGAGGGCACAGACGCGGCCGACGGCGCCCGCCTGGCGCTCGAGCGCGCGGGGGAGGAGGCGGGCGGGGTGGAAGTGCGGCTGGAGCTGGCAGACGACGCCCGGGGGGCGGCCTGGAGCCCGGCCGCCGTGGGGGCCAACGCCCGAGCGGCCGCACAGGACTCGAGCGCCGTGGCCTACATCGGCGAGCTTGACTCGCAGCCGACTCGGGCGTCGCTGCCGATCACGAACGACGCCGGCATCGCGCAGATCTCGCCGGGCGCCGGAGCGGTGGACCTGACCGCGCCCGCCGAGGGCTACCCGGACTCGCCAGACCGCTACCGCCCGTCGGGCGAAGCGCGCTTCGCGCGCGTCGTCCCCGGCGACGAGGCGGTGGCCGCGGCGGCGGCCGAGCTCGCCATCGAGCTCGGGCTTCGCCGGGTGACGGTCGACACCGGGGACGATCCGTACGGACGGCTCGTCGCCGAGGAGTTCATCGATGCGGCGGCGGCCGTCGGCGTGGAGACGCTCGCGCCCCGCGAGGGCGGGGAGGCGGGCGGAGAGGTGATCGCGCAGGGCGCCGCGGTCCTGAGGGCCGGTCACGGAGGCGACCTCGCGCTCGATTCCGGCGCCGCCCGCCACCTGGTGGCGGCTCCGCTGGCGCCCGAGCGGCTGCCGGACCGTGCGTTCCGGGCCGAGTTCGAGCGGCGCTTCGGAAGGGCTCCCGGCCCGTACGCGGCCTACGGCTACGAGGCGATGGCCCTGGCGCTGCAGGCGATCGCCGCCGCGCTCGGAGGCGATGAAGGGCTGAGAGCGGGCGTCGTGGACGCGATGCTCGGCGCCGAGCGGCCCGATTCGGTCCTGGGCCCCCACTCGATCGACGACGACGGCGAGACGACGCTCTGCCCGGTCCAGCCCTATGTGCGGAGGGGTGGACGGTTGGTGCCGGGCGAGCCGATCTGCCCGCGCTAGCGGCCCTCGGGCGCCCCTGCGCCGGTGGCGGCGGCGACCCACGCCGCGATCTCGGGCACGAGCGAGGGGTCGATCCCGTGGGCGACGGGCGGCTCCCGGTAGGTGACGTCGAGCCCGCCCGCGGCCAGCTCGTCGCGCATCGAGCGGCCGAAGGCGACCGGAATGATCGGGTCGTGCTCGCCGTGGGCGACGTACGCGGGGAGGCCCCGGCGGTCGCTCAGGTCGATCGGCCACCCATCGACGTGGGGGAGGAAGGTGCTCATCTCGAGCATGCCGGCGGGCCGTGGGCGGCCCGCACCCAGGGCCAGGGCCGAGGCGATCGCGCCGCCCTGGCTGAAGCCTCCGATCACGGCGCGCTCCCAGGGGATCTCGCGCTCCTCGAGCAGCCCGTTCACGAACCCGCCCGCCAGGCCCATCGTCTCCATGAAGGTGCCGCGGTCGGGGTGGCCGACCCGCTCGATCACATACCAGTGGCGGCCGCCGGGCGGGACGTTCGTGAGCGGGGCGCCGGGCGTGACGCCCAGCAGCCTCCGCCCGGGGTCGAAGGCGTCGAGCAGGGGGAAGAGGTCGTTCTCGTCCACGCCGCGGCCGTGCAGGAGCACCAGGGCGCCCGCCGGCTCGCCGGCGGGCTCGCGGATCCGGTGCACCAGGGTCATGCGGGTCGGGCGGCCGGCCCGGGGGTGGGGCTCATCCGAATCGCGCGCGGAACCTAGGGGCGCCGGGCGGCGGTGCGCGGGTTGACGATCGGCGTCACGGTCGCCTCGATCTTCTCCCGCAGCGGCTCGTAGTCGGGCGGCAGCACGAGCTTCTCGCCGAGGCTCTCCATCGGCTCGTCCACGCCGAACCCGGGCCCGAGCGTCGCGATCTCGAACAGGACGCCGCTCGGCTCGCGGAAGTAGATCGAGCGGAACCAGAAGCGGTCGATGACCTGCGTCGGGCGCGCGCCCGCGGAGATCGCCCGCTCGCGCCAGCCCTCGTGCTCGTCCATCTCGGAGGCCCAGGCGATGTGGTGGACGGTGCCCGGCGCCCTGGAGGCCGCGCTCGGCCGGCGGCTCGTCGTAGGCCCAGAGGCCGCCGCGGCTCGATCGCCGCGCGCCTCCCAGCCGTCGTCCCGGCGCTCGAACTCGAGCGCCTCCAGCAGCGTGGCGCTGCGCTCGGGGTCGCTCGCGTACGCGCGCGCGCCGTCGAAGCCCTGCAGCGCCAGCTCTTTCGGCACCTCGGGGTGGTCTGCGATCAGCGGCTGGTCGTCCACCTGCGAGACCCGGAGCTGGTGGCGCAGGCCCTCGAAGTCCTCGAAGCTCAGGGTGTCGCCGTCGCGCTCGGAGGAGTGTCCGGCGTCGCCCAGGCGCTCGGCCCAGAAGCCCAGTGCGTCGGCCGAGGCCACCCGCCAGCCGATCGTGTGCACCATGCCGTCGCCGGCGCGGCCGCGCGCGGCGCCGGGGTACTCGAAGAAGGTGATGTCGGAGCCCGCGCTCCCCTGCTCGTCGGCGTAGAAGAGGTGGTAGACGGTCGGGTCGTCCTGGTTGACGGTCTTCTTGACCATGCGCAGGCCGAGCAGCCCGGCGTAGAAGTCGACGTTCCTCTGCGCCTCGGCCGTGATCGCGGTGATGTGGTGAACGCCTTCGAGCTTCATCTCCGGGCTCCTTGGGAAAGTAGTTGTACGTGCAACTTATATCAGAGAGGCAACCGGGTCCGGGCGCGATCTGCGCCCGGGCTGGTCACCGCAGCGCGGCCTCGAGCGCGGCCCCTATCTCCGGGTAGCGGAAGCCGTAGCCGAGGTCCTGCGCGCGGCGCGGGATGACGCGGGTGCTGCCGGTGACCAACTCGGCGAGCTCGCGCCCGCGGAGCGCGGCGACCGCGAGCTTCGGGGCCGGGAAGAACGAAGGGCGCCCGAGCGCCCCGCCGAGGGCCTTGGAGAACTCCTTGTTGGTGACCGGATTCGGAGCGGTCGCGTTGATCACGCCGGAGACCTGGTCGTTGTCCAGGGCCCAGAGGATCATGCCCACCTCGTCGTCGAGGTGGATCCAGGACATGTACTGGTCGCCGCCGGCGAGCGGGCCGCCCACCCCGAGCTTGAACGGCGGCAGGAGCTCCTTGAGCAGGCCGGACTCCTTGTCGAGGATCAGGCCCGTGCGCAGGATCACGAGGCGCATGCCGAGCTCGGCGGCCTCCTGCTGGGCAGCCTCCCACTCGACCGGGACCTCGGCCCCGAAGCCCTCCCCCGGGCGGGCCTCCTCGTCGAGCATCCGCTCTCCTCTGTCCCCGTAGTAGCCGATCGCGGACTGGCCGACGAACACCTTCGGCCTCTCGCCGAGCGCGGCGATCCCCTGCAGCAGGTTGCGCGATCCCGTGATCCGGCTCTCGCGGATGCGGCCCTTGGCCTGGTCGGTGAGGCGCTGGTTGATCTCCTCGCCGATCAGGTTGACCACGGCGTCCACGCCCACGAAGGCCTGGGGCGGAGGGCGCTCGGTGCTCGCCTGCCACGCGTGCCAGTTGACGGTCGGGTTGGTCCCCTTCGCCTTGCGCGGGTCGCGGGTGAGGCCGACGACCTCGTCGCCGCGGGCGAGCAGCGCATCGCAGACCGCCGCCCCGATCGTCCCGCTCGCGCCTGTGACGAGAACACGCACCGGCGCGATCCTAACGAGAGAGCGACGGCGCAGAGGCCGCACGCGCCGCTCGCGTCGCCGTTCCGGCTGCAAGCCCGATCCCACCTGTCTGCGGCCTAAGCGCGAAATTGGGTAGGTGATCTCAAGGAGAGCGAGGCGCAGCGCCCTGGCGAGCGTCGCCGCCATGCTGGCTGCCACCGCCCTCGCGGCCGCGCCCGCCCGCGCCGCGAGCGCGGACATCGCGGCGCTTCAGGTCGCGATGGGCGCGCTCGGCCTCTACCCGCACCCCGTGGACGGGATCTCCGGCCCCTGGACCCAGGGCGCGGTGCGGCGCTTCCAGACGAGACAGGGGATCGCGGTGGACGGCGTCGCCGGCCCGCAGACAAGGCGTGCGCTGGGGCGGCGCGGGATGCCGGACTTCGGCAGCAGGCCGATGCGGGAGGGGCAGCGAGGCTGGGACATCGCCGCGCTCCAGTTCCTGCTGCGGGAGCGCGGGTTCGGACAGGGCGGCCTCGACGGCGGCTTCGGGCCCGGCACGGCGGCGGCCGTGCGCGGCTTCCAGCGGAGCGCCGGATTGGCGGTGGACGGCGTCGTCGGCCCGGCGACGATCGCCGCTCTGCGCGGCCCCAGGCTGATCGCGGCCAAGCCGGGTGACCCCGTGCGGTTCCTCAAGCCCCTGAACGCCCCGATCGGCGACGGCTTCGGCTGGCGCGGGGGGCGCTGGCACAACGGGATAGACATGCCGGCGGGGAAGGGCGCAGCGATCGGGGCCGCCGGGCGCGGGACCGTCAGCTTCGCGGGCTGGAACAACTTCGGCTACGGGTACCTCGTCGTGGTGCGCCACCGCCTCGGATACGAGACCTGGTACGCGCACATGTCTCGGGTCGCCACGAGCCCCGGCACGGCGGTCGCGGGCGGAAGCCTGCTCGGCTACGTCGGCTCGACCGGCTACTCGACCGGCCCGCACCTGCACTTCGAGGTCCGCCGCTTCGGGACCCCCGTGGACCCGATACCGCGCCTGCTCACGGCCACCTCGCTGAGCGCGCCGGCGAAGGGTGCGCGCCGCGGCCGCGGCCGCTGCCGGCCCAACGCGGACGCCCGCGGCGGCCGCAACGTCGAGCCGCCCCGGGCGCGCCTCGACCGCTGCCCGAAGTAGCCGGCGGCGACGCTCAGGCTTAGGAGGCGCCGGCGGCGTCCGGGACGGGGTCGCCGCCGGCGCCGCCTTCGACCGTCTCGAAGGTGCCGGTCTCATCGGAGACGCGGGCGAGGCCCTCGTTCTTCGCCTCCTCGACGACGGCGCGCGCGACCGCCGGGGCGACGTCGCGGTTGAAGACGGAGGGGATCACGTAGTCCTCGGAGAGGTCGTCGTCGCTGACCACCTCGGCGATGCCCTTGGCGGCGGCGAGCTTCATCGCCTCGGTGATCGCGGGTGAGCCCGCGTCGAGCGCGCCGCGAAAGACTCCTGGGAAGCAGAGGACGTTGTTGATCTGGTTCGGGTAGTCGGAGCGGCCCGTGGCCATGATCCGCACGTAGGGCTCGGCCTCCTCGGGCATCACCTCGGGGACGGGGTTGGCCATCGCGAAGACCATCGCGTCGTCGTTCATCTTCTCCAGGCTCTCGGCCTGGATCAGTCCCGGCCCCGACACTCCGCAGAAGAGGTCGCAGCCCTCGATCACATCGTCGGGGCCGCCGGACGCGCCGCCCGGGTTCGTGTTCTCCGCGAACCAGCGCTTGATGTCCGACATCTCCCCGCTGACGTAGTCCTCGCGGTCGATGTGGAT
Organism: uncultured Solirubrobacterales bacterium; assembly: GCA_963805235.1. Lineage (GTDB taxonomy): Bacteria > Actinomycetota > Thermoleophilia > Solirubrobacterales > 70-9 > DASSYK01. The sequence goes on from CAWDTF010000010.1 coordinate 90,934, forward strand.
CGCGCCCCTGCGGTCGCAGCCGATGACGTCGGTGATCCCCGACTCCATCATCATCTTGGTGCAGGCGACCCCGGCGGCTCCGGTGCCCAGGATCAGCACGCGCAGGCTCTCGATCGGCTTGCCGATGATCTTCAGCGAGTTGAAGAGCGCGGCCATGACGACGACCGCGGTGCCGTGCTGGTCGTCGTGAAAGACGGGGATGTCGAGCTCGGCCTTCAGCCGCTCCTCGATCTCGAAGCACCGCGGCGCGGAGATGTCTTCGAGGTTGACGCCGCCGAAGGTCGGCGCCATCAGCTTCACGGCCTGGATGATCTCCTCGGGGTCGTTGGTGTCGAGGCAGATCGGGAATGCGTCGACGCCGGCGAACTCCTTGAACAGCATCGCCTTGCCCTCCATCACGGGCATCGCCGCCTCGGGGCCGATGTCGCCGAGCCCGAGCACGGCCGAGCCGTCGGAGACGACGGCCACCGTATTCGCCTTGATCGTGTAGTCGAAGGCCTTGGAGCGGTCGGCGGCGATGTACTCGCAGACCCGCGCCACGCCGGGCGTGTAGGCCATCGAGAGGTCGTCACGCGTCTTCAGCGGGTACTTGTTGTGCAGCTCGATCTTGCCGTGGCGGTGCATCTCGAAGGTCCGGTCGGTGAACCCGAGCACGCGGGCGCCTCGCGTGGAGCCGATCGAGCGCAGGATCCGCTCCCAGTGCTCGGAGCTGTTGGCGTCGATCGTGAACTCGCGCACGCGCTTGCCCTCGCTGCCCGCCCCGGGGATCAGGTCCACCGACTGCAGCGCCCCGCCGGCCTCCGCGATCTGCGCGGTCAGCTTGCCCAGGGGCTCCTGCCGCGCGTCGAGCTCGACGCGCACTGTGACGCTGTACTGGGCGCTGGCGGCCATGGGCCGGGAAGCATACGCACGGCGCCGTCGTCAGCCACCGCCGCGCCGCGGCCCTCGGGGAATGCTCTCCGTGCTGCGGGGTGGATCGAGGCTCGATTCCGACCACCAGGTCGTGAAGCCGGCGCTGCGCCGTGCAGCCGTCAACCGGACCGTGGGGCCCGCCGCCACGCCGCGCCGTAGGATCGTGTTGTGCCCGCAGCTACGCCGAAGAGCGCGCCGAAGGGCTCCGGAAAGGCTTCGAAGGAGCCCGCGCGCGAGCTGTTCCTGATCGACGGGAACTCGCTTGCCTACCGGGCGTTCTTCGCGCTGCCGGAGTCGATCGCCACGCACGACGGGCGGCCGACCAACGCCATCTACGGGCTTGCCTCGATGTTCGCGAAGATGCTCGTCGACCACACGCCGGCCGGCGTGGTGGTCGCCTGGGACGCGGGCTGGTCGGGCAGGGAGTTGACCTACGAGCCGTACAAGGCCGAGCGCAAGCCCCGCCCGGACCTGCTCAGGGAGCAGTGGCCGCACCTGATGCCGCTGGCCGAGGCGTTCGGGTTCACGAACGTGCGGGTCGAGGGCTACGAGGCCGACGACGTGATCGCCTCGATGACGAAGCGGGCGCGCGAGCACGGGATCCCGGTGATGGTGGTCTCGGGCGACCGCGACGTCTACCAGCTCGTCGAGGACGGCGTGCGGGTGATGACGACCTCGCGGGGCGTCACCGACACCAAGGTCTACGACCGCGAGGGCGTGATCGAGCGCTACGGGGTGCCGCCGGAGCTCGTCACCGACCTGATCGGGCTCAAGGGCGACACCTCGGACAACATCCCCGGCGTCCCGGGGATCGGCGACAAGACGGCCGCGCAGCTCCTGCAGGAGTACGGCTCGCTGGAGGAGGTGCTGGCGAACGTGGACAAGGTCTCCGGCGCCAAGCGCAAGCAGAACCTGACCGAGCACGCCGAGGACGCGCGTATCTCGAAGCGGCTCGCCACCGCGGTCACTCGACATCGACTTCGAGGTGGACCTCGACGAGCTGATGTCGAAGCAGATGGACCGCGGCCGGCTGCGCGAGGTCGCCCGCGAGTTCGAGCTGCGCGTGATCATCCAGCGCCTCGAGGAGGAGCTCGGCGCCGACTTCGTGCCCGAGGCGGGCGCCGAGGAGGAGCTCGAGGTCGAGGCGCGGGAGGGCTCTCCCGCCGACCTCGCGCAGGGCGAGATCGCCCTCGCGATCTCGGGCGAGAGCTGGGCCGCAGCCGACGCGGAGCAGATCGTCGCGGGCGAGGAGCCCGAGCTCGCGAAGCTGGCGGCCGAGATCGGGGACCGCCCGCTGATCGCCCACGACATCAAGAGCCTCGGCGGCGGCGCCCGCCACGGCCTGCTCGCCGCCGCGGGCGAGGACGCGCTGCAACTTCGCCACGACACGATGGTCGGCGCCTACCTGCTCGACCCCGCCCGGCGCACCTACGACCTGGTGGAGATCGCCGCCCAGCGCGGGCTCGCAGCCGCCTCGAAGAGCATCGACGGCGCCGAGGCCGACGGGTCTGCTGCCGATGACGGCCAGCTCGAGCTGGGCGAGGAGGAGCCCGTGGCCGACCCCGCCGCCGAGGCCCGCCTCGTCTGGGAGCTGGCGAGCCGGCAGCGCGAGGGCATGCGGGCGAACGGCCTCGAGCGGCTGATGGACGAGGTCGAGATGCCGCTGGTCGAGGTGCTCGCCGAGATGGAGCGGGTCGGCGTGATGCTCGATGCGAAGCGGCTCGCGGACATCGGCGAGGGCTTCGAGCGGCGCATCGCCGAGCTCCAGGCGGAGATCTTCGAGCTGGCCGGGCGCGACTTCACGATCGGCTCGCCCAGCAGCTCGCCGAGGTGCTGTTCGACGAGCTCGGCCTGACCAAGAAGCGCCGCGGCAAGACCGGCTTCTCGACGGACGCCCGCGTCCTCTCCCAGATCCGCGACGAGCACCCGATCGTCGCCAAGGTCGAGGTCTGGCGCGAGCTGACGAAGCTGAAGAGCACCTACCTCGACGCGCTGCCGGAGCTGATCGACCCCGACACGGGCCGCATCCACACGACCTTCAACCAGACCGCGACCGCGACGGGACGGCTCTCCTCGACCAACCCGAACCTCCAGAACATCCCGATCCGCTCCGACGAGGGCCGGCCGATCCGCTCCTGCTTCGTCGCGCCAGCGGGGGCACCGCCTGCTCTCGGCCGACTACAACCAGATCGAGCTGCGCATCCTGGCCCACATCGCAGGGGAGGACGCCCTGCGCGAGATCTTCGAGCGCGGCGAGGACGTCCACACCGCGACCGCCGCCGAGGTGCTCGGCGCCGACCCCGAGAAGGTCACCCCGGCCGAGCGCTCGAAGGCGAAGATGGTCAACTACGGGATCGCCTACGGCCTCTCGGCCTACGGCCTCTCCGACCGCCTCAACATCGAGCAGGCGGAGGCCGGCGGCCTACATCGAGCGCTACTTCGAGCGCTTCCCCAAGGTCAAGAAGTACATCGAGGAGACCGTCGCCTCCGCCAGGGAGGAGGGCTACGTCTCGACGCTGCTCGGCCGCCGCCGCCCGATCCCCGAGCTGAAGTCGGGGCGGCCGCAGGTGCGAAGCCAGGGCGAGCGGCTCGCGGTGAACATGCCGATCCAGGGCACCTCGGCCGACATCATCAAGCTGGCGATGGTGCAGCGCGCACGAGGCGCTGGAGGAATCCGAGCTCGTGACCCGGCTGGTCCTGCAGATCCACGACGAGCTGCTCTTCGAGGGCCCGGCCGCGGAGATGGACGCCGCCGCGGAGCTGGTCGAGAGGGCGATGACGGAAGCATTCGAGCTCGACCCGCCCCTGGCCGTCGAGATCGGCGTCGGCAAGGACTGGCTCTCCGCCAAGTAGCCCCGTTTGGCGGCGCGCCGTGGCGGGGAGAACCAGGCCGTGGAGAAGATCCTGCTTCACCCCGGTGGGCATCCTCGCCGGCCTTGCAGCCGGCTTCGCCGGGAAGGTCGCCTTCGACCAGATCTGGGCGCTGATCGACGACGAGGAGGCGCCCGAGCCGGAGCACCGCGACGTCTCCTGGGTCAAGCTCGGCCTCGCCCTCGCCATCCAGGGCGCGATCTTCCGCGCCGTCCGCGGCATCGCCGAGCACGGCGCGCGCAGCGGCTTCCAGCGCTGGACCGGCCGCTGGCCGGGCGAGCCGCGCCCCGAGCCCGAGTAGGAGCGCGATCCGGCCCGCCGCTCGCGCGACGGGCCGGGCACGCGTTCGGCCATGGCTACGACTTGACGAACGGCTTGACGGCCGCGAGGACCTCGTCCATCGTCAGCGTCGGGTCGAACGCGTCAGGCGAGGGGCTCTCGCCGTTCAGCAGCCTGATCCGGGCGGCGTGCCGGGCCTCGACCTGGACGATGGTGCCGGCGGTGCCGAGCAGCTCCTTCGACTTGATCATCGGGCCGGCGCCGTTGTAGGCGCTGACGCCGGTGTCCTCGAGCGTCTGGGCCAGCTTCAGGAACGCCGACTCGCTGTGTCTCGGTTCTCTGCGAGCGCCCCGCCCGATCGGATCACCGGCGGGCGGATCGGGCCCCGGCGCTCAGGCCTCGGCGAACAGCTCCCTGACCTGGCGCGCGATCTCGAGGTCCTCGCGCGCCTCGATCACGAAGGCCCGGGCCTCCGCCGTCGCGGCGCCGATCTCCGCGTCTCCCTCGGCGGCGTCGTTGCGCTCGCGGTCGATCTCGATGCCGAGGAAACCGAGGCCCGCAGCGGCGCCAGCGCGCACCGGCTGCGGCCCGCTCGCCGACGCCGCCGGTGAAGGCGATCGCGTCCACTCCGCCGAGCGCGGCCGCCATCGCGGCGATTCCGGCGCGTAGCCGGTGCAGGTAGACGTCGAGCGCGAGGCGTGGCGTCCTCGTCGCCGCGGTCCGCGGCGGCCAGCACGTCCTGCATCCGCGGCGTGCCCGCGAGGCCCGCAAGGCCGGACTCATGCTCGAGCGCGTCCGCGAGCTCGGGCTCGTCCATGTCACCGCGCTCGAGCAGCCACAGCATCAGTCCCGGGTCCACGCTGCCCGAGCGCGTCGCCATCACCAGCCCCTCCAACGGAGTGAATCCCATCGTCGTCTCGACGGAGCGGCCGCCCGCGATCGCGGTCAGCGAGGCGCCGGCGCCGAGGTGGCAGCTGATCGTCCGCAGCTCGGAGATCGGCCGCTCCGCGAGCTCAGCGACGTGGCGCGCGACGTACGCGTGCGAGAGCCCGTGGAACCCGAAGCGCCGCAGGCCGAAGCGCTCGCGCAGCTCGCGGGGGAGGGCGTAGGTGGCCGCGGGCTCCGGGAGGCCGGCGTGGAAGGCCGTGTCGAAGCAGGCCACCGCCGGCACGTCCGGGAGGGCGCGGCCCACGGCGTCCAGAGCCGCCAGGGACTTCGGCTGGTGCAGGGGGGCGAGCTCGGTCAGGTCGCGAAGTGCGGCGACGACCCCGTCGTCCACCCGCACCGCGCCCCTGAAGCGGTGGCCGCCGTGCACGATGCGGTGCCCGACGGCGTCCACCGCGCCGATCTCGCCGAGGGCGGCGCCCAGCTCGTCCGGGTCCACGACGGAGCGCGGGGCCTCGAGGTGCCGCGAGGCGACCAGCTCGTCGCCGCGCCGCGAGCACGCTCAGCTTCAGCGAGCTCGACCCGGCGTTGACGACGAGCAGCCGCACCCGCCCAATCATCGCAGCGCCGAGCGGTTAGGTTGCGCGGAAAGGCGACTGCGAGGAGGACGCATGAGTGACGAGGCGATCGGGCGGCTGCGGGCCGCGCTCAGCGACGAGGTCGTGGCCCCCGGGGACGCGGCGTGGGACCAGGCTCGCCAAGCGTGGAACCTCGCAGTGGACCAGCGCCCCGCGGCCGTGGCATTCGCCCGCAGCGCCGATGACGTGCGGGCGGCAGTGGCGATCGCCGCGTCGGAGGGCCTCAAGGTCGCGGCTCAGGCCACAGGGCACGGGGCGTCCTCGCTCGGCCCGCTGAACGACGCGGTCCTCCTCAAGACCGCGCGCATGGCCTCGGTGGAGGTTGACGCCGAGCGGCGCCTCGCGCGGCTCGAGGCCGGCGCCCTCGCCGGCGACGTGGTCGCGGCCTGCGCCGAGCACGGCCTCGCGCCGCTGGTCGGCTCCGCGGTGGACGTCGGGGTCGTCGGCTTCACCCTCGGGGGCGGGCTCGGCTGGCTCGGCCGCAAGCACGGCCTGGCCTGCAACAGCGTCCGCGCCGCCGAGGTCGTGACCGCCGACGGCGAGCTGGTCCGGGCCGACGCCGAGCAGGAGGCCGATCTCTTCTGGGCCCTGCGGGGCGGTGGCGCCTACGGGGTGGTCACCGCCCTCGAGCTGGAGCTGCAGAACGTCCCGGCGCTCTTCGGTGGTTCGCTGCTGTGGCCAGCCGACCGAGGGGAAGAGGTGCTGCGCGCGTACCGCGACTGGGCCGCGGCTGCGCCCGTGGACGTCACCTCGGACGTCCGCTACCAGAACCTGCCGCCGCTGCCCGTCGTCCCGGAGGAGCTCCGCGGCAAGTCACTGGTTCGGGTGGACGCGGCGTTCCTCGGCGCCGCGACGCCGGGCGAGGAGCTGATCGCGCCGCTGCGGGCGCTCGGGGACCCGGTGATGGACACCTTCGCCGAGATCGCGATCGCCGACCTGGGGCAGCTGCACGGGGACCCCGAGCAGCCGGTGCCCGGGCACGGCGACGGCTTCATGCTGAGCTCCCTGCCCGACGAGGCCTTGACGGCCTTCGCGGATCTGGGCGGCCCCTCCCCGCTGACGGGGCTGGAGCTGCGGCACCTCGGCGGCGCGCTCCGCGAGACCGCGCCCGGCAGCGGCGCGCTCGCCTCGCTCGACGCCGAGTACGCGCTGTTCGCCGTCGGCGCCGTGATGGCGCCTGACGCGAAGCAGGCGATCGACGCCGCCCTGGACGAGGTCGCCGAGAGGCTGGGCCCTTGGACGGCGGGGTGCAGGTTCCCGAACTTCGCCGAGCGCCCCGGGGAACCGGGCGACTGCTTCCCGGCCGAGACGTACCGCCGCTTGCGCGAGCTGAAGGGGCGCTACGACCCGGGCGATCTCTTCCGGCCGAACCGCCCGATCCCGGCGCTCAGCGCAGCCTGAGCGCGGCGGGCTCGAGGGGCTGGTCGCGATGGACCCCACCGTCGCCGTAGCCCTGATGCTCTTCGCCGGGGCGCAGCTCGCGCTGCAGCCTCCTGTGAACGCCGGCCTCGCGCGCGCGACCGGGAGCCTGCCGGCTGTCCTGATCTCGTTCGCCGGGGGCACCCTGCTGCTGGCCGCCGTCGCCGCCGCCGGAGGGACGATCGGGGACCTCGGCCGCATCGGCGATGCCGAGTGGTACTACGTGCTCGGCGGCGTCTCCGGCGCGCTGTTCGTGCTGACGGCGGCGGCGGTGGTGCCCCGGATCGGCGCCGGTGCCGTCGCCGCCGGGACGATCACCGGCCAGCTCACTGCCTCCCTGGTCGTGGATGCCCTCGGGATCCTCGGGCTGGAGGGCCGCCCCGTCACCGCGGCGCGCGTCCTCGGCGCCGCGGCACTGGTCGCGGGCACCTGCCTGATCGCGATGCGCCGCCGCGGCGGGAGCCCACCGGCGGGAACGCGGGGCGGGCTCGTCGCTCCACTGCTCGCCATGGCGGCGGTGGGCGCCCTGCTCTCCGTCCAGCACCCGGTCAACGCCCGGCTCGCCGACTCGATCGGCGGGGTCCCGTCCGCGCTGACCAACTTCGTGGTCGGCACGCTCGTCCTGGCTGCGGCCGTGGCCCTGTCGGGGTCGGCCGGCCGGCTCCGGGACGCGGCGAAGGCGCGTCCCGCCTACCTGGCCGGCGGCCTGTTCGGGGTGGTGGTGGTGCTCGCCTCGCTGAGCACGGTGGACGAGATCGGCGCCGGAGCGGTGGCCGCCGCGACCGCGACGGGACAGCTCGTCGCCTCGATCGCGCTCGACCGGATCGGGTTCCTCGGGCTCGAGCGGAAGCCGGTCGGCGCGGCGAGGATCGCGGGCGTCGCGCTGCTCGCGCTCGGCACCTTCCTGATCGTCGGCTAGCGCGCGATCCGCAGCTCTGGCGTCCGTCTCGAAGAAGCGCCCCAGGTCGGCCGCCTCCCGCTCGAGCCCTGGCCTGAGCGAGCGCGGCAGGCGGCCGAACGGCTCGACGATCACGGTGAGGCCTCCCCGCCCGCGCTCCATGCGCCAGGTCCCGAAGGCGTGGCCGTCGGCGAAGGCGCTCGGGCGCCCGGCGACGAGCCAGATGTCGGTCTGGTCTGCGGGGATGGTGAGGGTACGGTCGGCCCACGAGAGAAGCCAGTGGTCCCAGGCGCCGAGCAGCGTGACCACCGGCTCGTCGAGCGGCCGGCGGCTCGGCCCGGCCGGGCAGCGTCGTCATCGGGCCCCGTTCGGTGAGGACCTCGGTGGTGCGCCCCGCGTGCTCCCAGGCCTCCCGTGCCACGCCCTTCGGGATCTTGGCCCAGTAGGCGAGGTCGTCGGGCGTCGCAGGGCCGTGGCCCTTGAGGAAGCGGCGGGCGAGACGGCCCAAGGCCTCCTCGCGGCCGAGCCGCTCGTCGGGCGGGGCCGGGACGAAGGTCTGCTTCTGCTCCAGCGGCGGGCGGATCGCGATCACGCCCCGCAACGCCGCGGCGTGGAAGGTCCAGTAGATGCGCGCTGTTCTCGCCGGGGTCGCCGACCTCGGCGAGCAGCAGCGCGCGGGCCTCATCGCGGGGCAGCGGGCGCGCCGCCACGCGGTCCGCGAGGACGCCGATCAGGCGGTCGACCTCATCCGGGGGCAGCCCCACCTGGCCGAGCCGGCGGATCGCGGGGGTCAGCGGCCGCTCGGCCAGGACCGGACGCATCCACGCCAGGTCCCTCTCGGCGAAGAGGAAGAGCGTGTTGCGCATCAGCCAGGACCTGCAGGCTCCGCGCGCCCGTGCCGCCTTCGCCGCGGTCAGGCCGGTCGTCCGTGCCCGGACCCCGAGTAGCCCGGTGGCGACGTCCTGGGCCTGGATCGCGAGCGCAGCCGACGCGGCCGCGGCGACGGACTCTCGCTCGGAGCCGGGCAGCAGGCACTGTGCGCGCATGCGCAACAGGCGCAGCTCGCGATCGGAGATCTCTGCGCGAGGCAAGCGGCTAGGCGGCGGCCGCGACCCGCCCGGAGCGCTCGTCCGGCTCGCCCGCGTCGCGGGGGTGGGGCGGGGGGCCGGCCGTCTCCGGCGGGGCGATGTCCAGGTAGTGCCCGAAGGACCAGTGCGTGAAGCGCCTGCGCCCGACGAGCCGGATCAGCGCACGCTGGGCGCGCGGCGGCAGCTTCGGCACCAGCTTCTGGGTGCGCAGCATCCAGCGGAACTTCCACTCGTGCGCGTCGGCGAACTCGGAGTAGCGGCGGAGCGCGGCGGCGCGGTCCTGCCCGCCCTCGACGACCGCGCGCAGCTCGTCGCCGAGCCTGATCCCGAAGTAGAAGGCGGTGCGGATGCCCTCCGCCGTCAGCGGCAGGCAGTGGCCGGCGGAGTCGCCGACGAAGAAGACCCCGCCCTCGGTCGCCTTGCGCATCTTGTGCGGGATCCAGTTGCCCTGGTAGCGAACAGCGGGCTTGTCGAGGTCCTGGGCCAGGAGGACGGTCGTGTCCTTGACGTGGAAGCGCGGGTCGAAGGAGCCGACGCCGATCCGGGACTCGTCGCGCGCAGGGAAGCGCCAGCCGTAGCCGGCGGGCACGTAGCGGCGGTCGATCCAGATCTCGAGATCGTCCGAGCCGCCGTCGGGGTGCACCTCGAGCCCGCGCGAGAGCGGAGCGTCCGGGGGCTGGTAGCCGCCGTCCGCGGCGAGAATCCGCCGCCAGCCCAGGGCGTCCACGATCAGCGGGGCGGAGACGTCGCCGCGATCGGTGTGGACCACTTCTCCGCTGCGCCCGTTGACCTTCGCCGTCTCGAACTCGGCGTCGTTCTGGTCGTCGAGCAGGCGGCAGAGCTCGCGGTAGTCGAAGGTCGAGAAGGTCCAGGGCAGGTCGTAGCGCGAGGTGCCGTGCGGGGTGTGGACCACCAGCTCCGCGAACTCCTGGCGTTTCGAGCCCTCCAGCCCCATGCGCTCGAGCCAGGCGGTGGGCACGCCGCAGGCTGAGGTCTGGCGCTCGCCGATCTCGTAGCGGTCGAGCAGCAGCACTCGCGCGCCCGAGCCGGTGAGCTGGCGGGCGACGCTGAGGCCGGCGAAGCTGGCGCCGCAGACGATCACGTCGTAGGCGCCGGAGATGGGAGTGCGCTCGTCCCCCCTCTTGGTGGCACGCTTCGGCATCGGGGTCGAGGGTATCGGCCGCCGGGGGCGGGCGAGCGCGGGGACCCGGGCGGGGGTGGCTACCCTGATGCGCGTCAAGGCTGGACCGTGCGTGGTCCGGCCGTCTGTCAAACTCCACTGTTCGTGTCCGCGACCGAGACAACCAGCGACGCCCCGAGCGAGGCCCCCGAGGCCGTGACCGAGGCTCCCGAGACCGCTGCGGCGGCTCCCGAGGCCCCCGTCGCGCCGGACCGCAACGGCGCGGGCGGTATCGGCTCCGCGGAGCTGATGATCGAGGTCGACGGCAAGCTCGTCCCGAACTACGACGCGACCATCCACCCCTTCGAGGAGGGCGACGTGGTCAGCGGCAAGGTCGTGCGCATCGACAAGGACGAGGTCCTCGTCGACATCGGCTACAAGAGCGAAGGCGTCATCCCCTCGAACGAGCTCTCGATCCGCAAGTCCGTGGACCCGGCCGAGGAGGTCGAGCTCGGCGAGGAGGTCGATGCGCTCGTTCTGACCAAGGAGGACCAGGAGGGGCGCCTGATCCTCTCCAAGAAGCGCGCCCGCTTCGAGAAGGCCTGGCGCCGCATCGAGGCCGCCGGCGAGTCCGGCGAGCCCGTCGAAGGCACCGTGATCGAGGTCGTCAAGGGCGGCCTCATCCTCGACCTCGGGGTGCGCGGCTTCCTGCCCGCCTCGCTGGTGGACATCCGCCGCGTGCAGAACCTCGACGAGTTCATGAGCCAGACCCTCGAGTGCAAGGTGATCGAGCTCAACCGCTCGCGCAACAACGTCGTCCTCTCCCGTCGCGCCGTCCTCGAGGAGGAGCGCAAGGAGGTCCGGGAGCAGATCCTCGGCCGCCTCCAGCCCGGCCAGGAGGTCGAGGGCAAGATCTCGAACATCGTGGACTTCGGCGCCTTCGTGGACCTCGAGGGCATCGACGGCCTCATCCACATCTCCGAGCTGAGCTGGAGCCACGTCAACCATCCATCCGAGGTCCTCTCGATCGGCGACACCGTCCGCGTCAAGGTGCTCGACATAGATCGCGACCGCCAGCGGATCTCGCTCGGCCTCAAGCAGACGCAGGAGGATCCGTGGCAGAAGGTCCTCAACGAGTACAAGGAGGGCGACACGGTCTCCGGCAAGGTGACCAAGATCGTCGCCTTCGGGGCCTTCGTCCAGATCCTGCCGGGCGTCGAGGGCCTGGTCCACATCTCCGAGCTTGCCCAGCACCACGTCGAGAGCCCCGCCGAGGTCGTCCGCCCCGGCGACGAGCTCCAAGTCAAGGTCCTCGAGGTGGACGACTCGCGCCGCCGCCTGTCCCTGAGCGTCAAGCGCGTGGAGGGCCAGGAGCTGCCGGGCTACGCGCCCGAGGAGGCAGCGGCGGTCGACGTCGCCGATGCGCCCGAGGTGGAGGCTCCCGCCGAGGCCGAAGCTCCTGACTCGGAGGCTGACGGCCCCGCGGCCGAGGAGCCCGAGGCCGAGGAGCCCGCCGTGGAGGCTGAGGCGACGGACACCGAGGAGCCGCCGGCCGACGCGCCCGAGGCCGAGGCGCCCGAGGCGCCGGTCACCCCCGCGGAGGGCCCGGGCGAGGAGAACCCGCCCGCCGAGGAGCGCTCGAGGCGCCCGCCGAGGAGCCTCCGGCCGAGCCCGAGGCGCCCGCCGAGGACGCTCCCCCTGCCGAGGAGGAGCCCGCGGCGGAGGAGCCTCCGGCCGAAGAGAACGGTTAGCCGCTCCGCTTGACTCGCTTCATCGGGCTGACCGGTGGGATCGGGGCGGGCAAGTCGGAAGCGCTCGCGGCTGCCGGAAGGCTGGGCGCGGCGACGCTCTCCACCGATCGCGTCACGCACGAGCTGCTCGGGAGCGCCGAGGTCCGCGACCTGCTCGTCGAGCGCTGGGGGCCCGAGGTGGCGCCGGGCGGCGAGGTGGACCGCGCGAAGGTCGCCGAGCTGGTCTTCGGGAGGCCCGAGGAGCTGAGCTGGCTCGAGTCCGAGCTGCACCCCCGGGTGGGGGCCGCGGTCGCTGCCTGGCGCGAGGGCCTGGGCCCGGAGCGTCGAGGTCGCGGTCGTCGAGGTGCCGCTCCTCTTCGAGGCCGGCATGGAAGGCGCCTTCGACGAGACTGTCGCGGTGATCGCCTCGGACGCGGTGCGGGAAGGGCGGCTCGGCGAGCGGGGCCAGCCCGGCCTCGAGGGCCGCGAGGGGCGGCAGCTCACCCAGGACGAGAAAGCGGCCCGCGCCGACCACGTGATCCGCAACGACGGCTCGATCGAGCAGCTCGAGGCCGAGCTGAGCCGGGTGCTGGGGGGCGCCGGCCGCGAGGGCGCGCGGTGAGCCCGCGGACGAGCACGCGCCGGACGGCGAGCTCGCGCGCCTCCGCAAAGCGCGGCCGCTCGCGTCGGGTGCCGGCCGGGGGCAGGGGCCGCCCGCGCGGGAGTCGCAGGAAGGTCGCGATCGTCGCGGCGGTCGTCCTCGCCGTCGGCGCCGGTCTGGCGGTGGTGAACCGCGACGAGATCTCCGACCTGCTCGGCGACCAGATCCGCGAGGTGACGCTGCCTCTGCGCCACGAGGACATCATCCGCCAGCAATCCGCCGAGAAGGGCATCCCCGCCGACCTGATCGCGGCGGTGATCTACGCCGAGTCCCGCTTCCGGGACCAGGAGTCGAACGCCGGCGCGCGGGGCCTGATGCAGGTGACCCCCGAGACGGCGGAGTTCATCGAGCGCGACAGCGGCGGCTCGACCTTCGAGGCCGACGACCTCTCGGACCCGGACATCAACATCCGCTACGGGACCTACTACCTGCGCTATCTGATCCAGCGCTTCGACGGCAACCTCGTCGCTGCCCTCGCGGCCTACAACGCGGGCGAGACCAACGTGCAGGCGTGGGGCGGGTCCGCCCTCCGAATCGACGACATCGAGTTCGAGGAGACGCGCGAGTTCGTCGAAACCGTGCTATCCAAGCGCGACGAGTATCGCGAGCACTACGCCGAGGAGCTGGGGCTGGGCTGAGCGGGCTCCGTGAGAGAGGCGCGCGACGGCGCTCGTGCCGCTCCCGCGCACCAGTCGTCACTCGTCACTCGCTCAGGCCAGGCGGCGCTCCAGGCTGGTCTCCAGGCGCGGGTCGTCGCCCGGCGGCGCGCGCTCGAGGCGTAGCGAGGCCTCCCGGCCCTTGAACCGGAGCGTGCCGATCTGGTTGTCGAAGGTCGGCGGCTCCACGAGGCGCCAGCGGACGCTCGCGTCGGGGATGCCCGCGGAGCGGACGAGTGCCCTGCCGATCAGCAGCGCCGCCTTGGTCGAGCCGAAGCTCGCGACGCGGCGCTCCTTGCCGTCGAGCGGGTTGCGGTAGGGGGAGCAGACGGCCTGCCAGACAGGCGAGCGGACGCCCTCGGAGCGGCGAAAGGCGACCTCGGCGAGGTAGGCGTGGTGGATGTCGCCCCCGAGCATCACGATCGAGGCCGGGGCCTCGCCGCAGCGGCCGGCGCCGACGTCGCCGATCAGGTCCATGAGCTGGCGGAACGAGTGCTGGAAGGCGCCCCAGTGCTCGAGGTCGAGCGCGCGGCGGATCTTCTCGCCGGCCTTCGCAGCGGCCCCGCCCCAGGCGCCGTCGCAGACGGCCTCGTTCCAGGCCTCGACGGCCTGCATCGCGGGCGGGAGCATCATCGGCAGGGTGTCGGCGACGATCAGGTGGTCGCAGTCGCCCTTGACGCGCTCGCGGATCCAGTCCCACTCGTCGTCGTCGAACATGCGTCGCGGCTTCTCGCCGAGGACGCGGCCCTCGCGCGAGTCCATGAACACGACGGCGACTCCGCCGAGGTTGCGCGAGTAGCTCCAACGGCGGCCCTCGCTGCCCCAGTCGGCCTCGCGCGACCAGTCGCGCAGCATGGGCCAGGCGTCCTCGGCCTCCTTCGCCTCCTGCAGCAGGCCGCGCTCCCGCAGCTCCTCCGGCGAGAGGTTGCCGAGGTGCTGGTAGATCCAGTAGGAGACGAGGGCGCCGGTGATGCGCGCGTCCCACCAGGACTTCGCCCGCATCTCGTCGAGCCAGCTCTGCGAGATGTTCCAGTCGTCGTGGACGTCGTGGTCGTCGAACAGCATCGCCACGCCGACGGTGGAGAGGAGCCAGCGCACGACCGGCTCGCCCCAGGCCTCGCGGTAGAGCTGCGTGTACTCCTCGAAGTCGGCGACCTCCAGGCCGGGCTCGCCCTCGATGCCGCGGCGCTCGCGGATGAACTCCCGCGTCAGGGGAGCATCCTCGTCGGCGTAGACCTGGTCGCCGATCATGAACAGAAGCTGGGGCCACTCGGACGGGTCCTGCTCCACCATCCGCAGGGCGTAGGTGCGCAGGGCGTCGTTGCCGCGGCCCTCGTCGCTCTCGTCCTTGCTGCGGTTGTACGGCGCCCCGTGCGGCATCGTCACCCGGCAGGACCCCCAGGCGATCCTCAGCTCGCCCTCCGGGTCGACGGTCCGGATGACGCTGGGCGGCAGCTCGCCTCCCGGCTCCGGCCAGACGCGCTCCCCGTCGAGGCGGACCTCGTAGGGGGTCGCGCTGCCCGGATCGAGGCCATCGACCGCCACCAGCGCGAAGTGGTGCCCGCAGATGCAGAAGGTCGGCTCGGAACGCCCCAGCACCTCGACCTCGCAGGGCGAGTCCGTCTCCACCCAGATCGTCGCCTGCGTCTCGTCCACGTAGCGCAGCAATGGCCCCAGCAGCAGTCCCGCCACGCCGGGCACGCTATCGGGTTGGTGCCCGGGCGCCCGATACCCTGGACGGCGTGCGGGCGGGGGCCAACACGACGAGCCGGCTCGGCGGCGCGCTGACCGCCGCCCTCGCGATCGCGGCGTGCGCGGCGGCGCCGGCGCTTGCCGCCGAGGAGCCGCGCGGCCCCGTCGCCGGGACGGCGATCATCGGCGGCGGCAAGGCGCAGCCCGCGAAGTGGCCGTTCATGGCAGCGGTGCTGCGGCGCGGGCGGCTGCACTGCGGCGGCGCGGTGATCGCGCCGACGAAGGTGCTGACCGCTGCCCATTGCGTCCAGCGCTTCGACCCCGCCAACCTCACGGTGGTCGTGGGCCGCACCAAGCTCTCGACCCGCTCCGCGGGGCAGACAGCCGGCGTGGCCCGCGCCGTCGCCCATCCCGACTTCGAGCGCAACGGCCGCCACGACGTCGGCGTGATCACGCTCGACGTGGCCGTGGGCGTCCCCGCGATCGCGCTTCCCACCGTCGTGGAGGACGCCGCCTTCGGCGGGCCGGGCAGGCTGCTCCGGGTGGCGGGCTGGGGGGCTCGCAACCCGTTCGGGCTCAGCCTCTCCAACCGCCTCAAGCGCACGACCGAGCGGGTCCGCTCCAACAAGCGATGCCGCCGCGCGTACCGCAGCCTCTACTCCGGCAAGTCCATGATCTGCGCCCTGGGGCGGAAGCTGGGGCGCTTCGGACGGCCGGCGATCCACACGACGGCCTGCTCGGGCGACAGCGGCGGGCCGCTGGTCGCCCCGACCCCACTCGGCCTCCGGGTGATCGGCACTGTCTCCTACGGCGGCGCCTTCTGCGGGATCGCCGCAGCGCCGACGGTCTACTCCCGCGTCTCCGACTCGCTCGGGTTCATCGGCGAGCAGCTCGCTACGCCCTGACGCCCGCGCGCCGAGCACGAACGGGGCCTCGGCGCGCCGCCGATCGGGTAGCGTCAGGGCGGTGAGAGGCCACCGTGCCCCCGGCGTTGCCGTCGCGGTCACCGCGCTGGCTGTGGCGGGGATCCAGGCTGGCCGGGGGCTGAGCCGCCGGGCGAAGGCGGAGGTCCGCTGAGACATGCGCGAGATCCGCCTCCTGATCGTCCCCTACGAGCTGGGGACGCTGCGGAAGGGCGTCGGCCGAGGGCCCGAGCGGCTGCTCGAGGCTGGTGCGGAGCACGAGCTGGGCGCGCATGGCGCGATCGTGGAGCGGGAGGTGCTTCAGCTCGACAGGGACCACAGCGAGCACAGCGGGGACAACGAGATCGATGCCGGCTTCGACCTGATGCGGATGATCTCGGGCCGGGTCCGGGCGGCGGTGCGCGACGGAGCCTTCCCGGTCGTCCTCTCCGGCAGCTGCTTCGCGGCGGTCGGCGTCGTCGGCGGCCTGGACGAGCCGGCGCCCGGCGTGGCCTGGTTCGACGCGCACGCCGACTTCAACGCTCCCGAGACCACGATCTCGGGCTACCTGGACGGCATGGGGCTGCGCATCCTGACCGGCGGGGCCTGGCCCGGCCTCGTGGCGGAGGGCGAGGGCCTGCGCACCTTGCCCGAGACCGCCGCCGTGCTGGTGGGCGCGCGGGACTTCGACGAGCCGGAGCAGCGCGACCTGGAGGCATCGGCTGTGGCGCAGGTGCCACCCGAGCGCCTGCGCTCGGGCGATCAGCTCCTGGACGCGATCGCGGCGCTCGAGCCCTCGCCGAGCGGCCTCTACCTGCACCTCGACCTCGACGTGCTCGACGTCGCCGAGGCGCCGGTCAACGTCTTCAGCGCACCGGGCGGGATCACGGCGGCGCAGCTCGAGGGGCTGGTCGAGGCTGTGATGGCGAGCTGTCCGGTCCGGGCCGTCTCGCTGACGGCCTACGACCCCGAGTGCGACCCCGAGGGCCTCGTCCCTCCCGTGGCCATGCGGCTGCTGCGCTCGGTCGCCTCGCTATGTTGAGCTCGTGCCCGAGTTCGAGCTGAATCCGGCCTACACGCCGACCGCCGACCAGCCCCAGGCCATCGACGGGCTCGCAGCCGGGCTCGGCTCCCAGCAGCGCGTGCAGACCCTGCTCGGCGCGACCGGCACCGGCAAGACCTTCACGATGGCGGGCATCATCGAGCGCGTGCAGCGCCCGGCGCTGGTGATCGCGCACAACAAGACCCTGGCGGCGCAGCTCTGCAACGAGTTCCGCGAGTTCTTCCCCGAGAACGCCGTCGAGTACTTCGTCAGCTACTACGACTACTACCAGCCCGAGGCCTACGTCCCGGCGCAGGACCTCTACATCGAGAAGGACTCCTCGATCAACGACGAGATCGACCGCCTGCGCCACGCGGCGACCGCCTCGCTGTTCGCGCGCAAGGACGTGATCATCGTCGCGTCGGTGTCCTGCATCTACGGGATCGGCTCGCCGCAGCTCTACCGCGACCAGATGCAGCTCTTCAAGGTCGGCGACTGGATCGATCGCCAGGAGGTCTTCCGCAAGCTGGTCGGGATGCAGTACCGGCGCAACGACTCGAACCTCGCGCGCGGGACCTTCTCCGCGCGCGGCGAGGTGCTGGAGATCATGCCCGCCTACGCGGAGTCGGCCTACCGGATCCAGCTCTTCGGCGACGAGATCGAGGCGATCCAGCACTTCGACCCGCTCACCGGCGAGGTCCTCGACGCGATCGACCACGTCTCGGTCTGGCCGGCGAGCCATTACGTGACCGAGGAGGAGACGCTCGACCGCTCCGTCGACGAGATCGAGCGCGAGCTGCGCAACCGCGTCGCCGAGCTGGAGTCCGAGGGCAAGCAGCTCGAGGCGCACCGGCTCCAGCAGCGCACCCGCTACGACATGGAGATGCTGCGCGAGCTGGGCTTCTGCTCGGGGATCGAGAACTACTCGCGCATCCTCGACGGCCGCCCTCCCGGCAGCCCGCCGTACACGCTGATCGACTACTTCCCGGACGACTTCGTCTGCTTCATCGACGAGTCCCACCAGACCATCCCGCAGCTCGGCGGCATGTACGAGGGCGACTTCTCGCGCAAGTCCACCCTCGTGGACTTCGGCTTCCGCCTGCCGTCGGCGATCGACAACCGCCCGCTCAAGTTCGACGAGTTCCTCGACCGGGTCGGCCAGATGGTGCTGGTCTCGGCGACGCCGGGCCCGTGGGAGCGCGCCGAGTCCACGCAGATCGTCGAGCAGATCGTGCGCCCGACCGGGATCGTGGACCCCGAGGTCGAGGTCCGGGAGACACGCAACCAGATAGACGACCTGATGAACGAGGTGCGGGTCCGCGCCGAGCGCAACGAGCGCGTGCTGGTCACGACCCTGACGAAGAAGATGGCCGAGGACCTGACCGAGTACCTGCTCGAGCACGGATTCCGCGTCCGCTACCTGCACTCCGAGGTGGACACGCTCGAGCGGATCCAGATCATCCGCGAGCTGCGCCTCGGCGAGTACGACGTTCTCGTCGGGGTCAACCTCCTGCGCGAGGGCCTCGACCTGCCCGAGGTCTCGCTGGTCGGCATCCTCGACGCCGACAAGGAGGGCTTCCTCCGCGGCGAGACCTCGCTGATCCAGACGATCGGCCGCGCCGCGCGGAACGTGGACGGCAAGGTCCTGATGTACGCGGACAAGGAGACAGACGCGATGCGCAAGGCGATCTCCGAGACCGACCGCCGCCGCGAGATCCAGCTCGCCTACAACGAGGAGCACGGGATCACGGCCAAGACCGTGAAGAAGGGCATCTCCGACATGGCCGAGTTCCTGGCGATGGAGGACAAGGCTCCGCGCAAGCGCCGCCGCCGGCGCGACGCCACGGCGACGAAGACGCCGGAGGAGCTGGAGAAGCTCGTGATCGAGCTCGAGGAGGAGATGCTCGCCGCCGCCGACGACCTCCGTTTCGAGGAGGCCGCCCGCATCCGCGACGAGCTCAAGGAGCTGCGCGCGGACCTGGACGCGATCCGGGCTTAGCCGTCCTCAGAGGAAGGCCAGGACGCGCCAGCACCCGGCGGTGGTCCTCGGGGGCGGCGGGGAGGTCGAGCTTGGAGAAGATGCTGGTCACGTGCTTCTCGACCGCGCGGTCGGTGACCACCAGCTCGGCGGCGATCGCGCTGTTCGAGCGTCCCTCGGCCATCAGCCCCAGCACCTCGCGCTCGCGCGGTGTGAGCGATTCGAGGGGGTCGTCCTGGCGCTGGCGGCCGAGCATGCCCGGAGACGACCTCGGGGTCGAGGGCCGAGCCGCCGGCGCCCGATCCGCCGCACCGCGTCGGCGAGGGCGTCGATGTCGGAGACGCGGTCCTTGAGCAGGTAGCCGACGCCCGCCGCGTCGTCGGCGAGCAGCTCCCGCGCGTAGGTCTCCTCGACGTAGGCGGAGAGGACCAGGACGCCGACCTCGGGAAGCTCGGCCCGGATCTCCTGGGCGGCGCGAATGCCCTCGTCGGTGTGGGTCGGGCGGCATGCGCACGTCAACGATCGCCGCGTCGGGCTTGTGCGCCCTGACCTTTCGGAGCAGGTCCTCGGCGTCGCCGGCCTGCCCGACGACCTCGAATCCGGCCTCCTCGAGCAGGCGCACGAGCCCCTCGCGCAGCAGCACCGAGTCGTCGGCCACCACCAGCCTCATCGCGGCCAACCTAACCGAGCGGGATGCTGGCGCGCACGACCGTCCCGCCGGCGTCGTTCTCGGCGACGCTGAAGTCTGCCGTCGAGGGCGGCCACCCGGTCGGCCGAGCCCGCGCAGGCCCGAGCCGTCCGGATCGGCGCCGCCGCTGCCGTCGTCGAGGACCTCGACGGTGAGCGAGCCGTTGCCCTGGATCACGCTCACTGACGCGCGTCCCGCCCTCGGCGTGCTTGGCGACGTTGGCGAGCGCCTCGGAGACGAGGAAGTAGGTCGCGGCCTCGACGCCGGCGGCGGGGCGCTGGTCGACCTCGGCCGTCAGCTCGACCGGGACAGGCGCCCTGGAGGCGAGGGCCTCGAGCGCCGGGACGAGCCCGCGGTCGGTGAGCAGGCCGGGGTGGATCCCGCGCGCGAGCTCGCGCAGCTCGGCCGTCGCCTGCTCGAGCTCCGCCGTCGCCTCATCGAGCAGCTTGCCGGCCTCGGCGGGGTCCTCCTCATCCGGGAGCGCGCCAGCTTCAGGTTGAGGCCGAGCGCCATCAGCCGCTGCTGGGCGCCGTCGTGGAGGTCGCGCTCGACGCGGCGGCGCTCGCGGTAACCGGCCTCGACGATCCTCGCGCGCGACGCGCGCAGGTCCTCGAGCCGCGCGCGCAGCTCGGCGTCGAGGCGCTCGTTCTCCATGCGAAGCCCGGCCGCCGAGGCGACGCTGGCGACCAGCTCCTCGGCGTCGTCGAGCCGGCCGTCGTGGACGATCGCGCCGACGCGCTTGCCGTCGTGGGTCACCTCGGCCACAGCGCCGCGCCTCGCCCGGGCCCGGGCAGCTCCACCCGCACGCCGTCCGCGTTGACGTAGCCGCCGCTCTCGGGCACCCAGTAGGCGAGCTCGACGCGAGTCATCCGAGAGCGCCTCGGCAAGGGCGTCGCGCAGTCCGCGGCCCTCGCCGCTCGCGGACAGGCCCGCCACGAGATCGCCGACCGCCTCGGCGCGCGAGATGCGGCTGCGAAGCAGGCCCGCCAGGAAGGCGAACGGGAACGAAGGCGAAGGGGACGAGGGCGGCGAGGAAGATTGCCTGCGCGCAGTCCGTCGGTGCCGCCGAGAATGTCGACGACGAGCTGCAGCGGTGACCAGGGAGAGGCTCAGGCCGCCGGCCCAGAGCACCGGCGCGAACTGCATCCGGCGCGACCGCGGCCAGGCCCGCCAGCGCCGCACCAGGGCGACCACCAGGCCGGTCAGGACTGCGATCGAGAACAGCGACTGCAGCGAGCCGAAGATGTCGTACGGGGTCCTGGTCGCCGGTGATCAGCAGCGGGTTGTCGGGGCAGCCGTCGCATCCGTCCAGAGCCGGATCGATGAGGAGGGCGCCGATGAACTGCAGGACGGTGACGGCGAAGTACCCGCCGGTGACCACCGCGCGCTCGAGCCTGCGTCTCCAGCCGTCCCGTCGGGGAAGACCAGCAGCAGGTGGATCAGGAACGCGTAGCTGACCAGCGACAGGAGGAAGCCGAGCGACGAAGAACGCGGTCGTGTTCGAGAGCGTGTAGACGTTGAAGAACCAGAAGAAGCCCGGTCAGGAACATCAGCGGTCCGACGCACGTTCGCGGGGCGCCGCCACCACGCGAACAGGCCGGTGCCCGCGAACGACCAGCCGATCACCAGAACCGCCACCAGGTCGGCGGCCAGCGTCGTGGTCCCGGCCGGTGGCGACGGTGATCCAGACCGCGACCGCGCTGTTGGCGGCGTCAGCGCCGCGAGCCCG
This sequence comes from uncultured Solirubrobacterales bacterium, assembly GCA_963805235.1. GTDB lineage: Bacteria > Actinomycetota > Thermoleophilia > Solirubrobacterales > 70-9 > DASSYK01. Next base: position 112,122 of record CAWDTF010000010.1, read on the forward strand.
ATCAGCAGGCGGCGCAGCTCGGCACTCGAGAGCGCGGACAGCCGGGGGTGCGAGTCCGCTCACCGCAGCAGCGCCTCCAGCGCGGCGGCGGAGAGGTCCGCCTTCGAGACGAACCCGCGCGCGCCGCTGGTCTCGACCAGCGAGCCGAAGTCAGCACGCTCGTGGCTCGAGATGAGCACGATGTCGGGTGCCTCGTCGGACTCCCGCAGCCGCCGGGTGACCTCGAAGCCGTCGAAGTCCGGCAGCTGCACGTCGACGAGCGCCAGGTCGGGCCGGGACTCGGCGGCCGCGGTCACGCCCGAGCTGCCGTCGGCCGCCTCGGCGATCACGCGGTAGCCGTCGGCCTCGAGCACGCGGCGCGCGCTGGCCCGGAAGCCGGCGTGGTCGTCGACGATGAGGACGGTGCGCTTCATGCCCCGATTGTCATCGATCGGGGCCCGGATTCCCATACGGCTACCCGTACCCCGGCCGGGGAGGACCGCACCTCGATACGCCTGCCAGCCCCATGGGAACGGGGCCTCCGCCGGGCGAAGCTGCCGGCATGGAATCCACTCGACTCAACGGAGGAGCGGACATGCAGGCAAGGCACCAAGAGCAATTTCACGTCCCGCATCGCGCAGTGGAGCGCGACGCATCGCAAGCGGGCCATCTGGGGATGGCTCGGCTTCGTCTTCGCCCTGGTCGCCCTGATCATGGGCGCGCAGGTCGTCGAGCAGAAGGACATCTCGGCGGTCGACTCGTTCTCGCGCGAGTCACAGCAGGCGGAGCGCGCCCTCACGGACGCCGGCCTGCGTCCCAACGAGGAGGTGGTCCTGATCCAGAGCAAGGACTCGACGGCGACCGACCCGGAGTTCGAAGCGATGGTCGACCGCACGGCCTCGCAGCTGAGGCGACCGAGCACGTGACCAACGTCGCGACTCCCTCCGAGGGCGGCGGCGCGGTCTCCGAGGACGGGCATTCGGTGCTCGTCGACTTCGAGATCACGGGACCGACGTCGATGCGGGCGTCAACGTCGTCGAGAGCGAGGACGCCGTCGCGGCTCTCCAGAGGGAGAACCCGGAGTTCAACGTCGAGCAGTTCGGGTCGGCCTCGACCGACAAGAGCCTCGAGGAGATGTTCGGGTCCGACCTCGGCAAGGCGGGGATGCTCTCGCTGCCGCTGACCCTGCTGATCCTGGCGATCGCGCTCGGCGGCCTGGTCGCGGCGGGCGTGCCGCTGCTGCTGGCGCTGACCGGAGTGCTGGCGACGATGGCGCTGGTCGCGATTCCGAGCCAGGTGTTCCCGCTCGACAGCAACGTCGGCCCGCTGGTCCTGCTGATCGGGCTCGCCGTCGGCGTCGACTACTCGCTGTTCTACATGCGCCGCGAGCGCGAGGAGCGGGCGAACGGCAAGAGCCCGCAGGAGTCCCTGCTGGCGGCGGCCGCGACCTCGGGTCGCGCGGTGATGATCTCCGGGATCACGGTGATGATCGCCATGTCGGGCATGTTCATCACCGGCGAGGCGACGTTCGAGTCGTTCGCCGTCGCCACGGTCTCGGTCGTCGCGGTGGAGATGTTCGTCTCGCTGCTCGTGCTGCCGGCCGTGCTGGCCTGGCTCGGCGACCGCATCGAGAAGGGCCGGATCCCGTTCACCAGGCGGCTGCGCCGCCCGGCGGGCGAGTCGCGCCTGTGGAGCGGCATCGTGCGGCGCGTGATGCGCCGGCCGGTGCTCTCGGCGGCGCTGGCCGCGGGATTCCTGATCGCCCTGGCGATTCCGGGGCTGAGCATGACCACGACCCAGTCGGGCCCGGACGACATCCCGAAGGACCTGCCGATCATGAAGACGTACGACAGGTACACGGAGGCGTTCCCCGACAAGGTCAACGTCAACGAGGTCGTCGTCAAGGCCGACGACGTCCGCAGCGGCGCGGTCGCCGGCGCGATCGACGAGCTGGTCGCGCAGGCCGGCGAGTCGGACACGTTCATCGGCCCCGCCGACATCACCTACAGCGACGATGGGACGGTCGCCTCGATCGGCCTCCCGAGTCGCGGCAACGGGACCGACGACGCGTCGGCCGAGGCCCTCGACGAGGTTCGCGACGACCTGGTCCCGGCCACGGTCGGCGCGGTCGCCGGCGCGGAGGCGAACGTGACCGGAGGCGCGGCGAGCACCGAGGACTACAAGCAGGTCCTCAGCGAGCGCATGCCGCTGGTGTTCGCGTTCGTGCTCGGTCTGGCGTTCCTGCTGATGCTGTTCACGTTCCGCTCGATCGTCATCCCGATCAAGGCGATCGTCCTCAACCTGCTCTCCGTGGGCGCCGCCTACGGGGTGCTGGTGCTCGTGTTCCAGAACGGCTGGGGCGAGTCGCTGCTGGGCTTCGAGTCCAACGGCGGCGTCACCAACTGGTTGCCCGTGTTCCTGTTCGTGATCCTGTTCGGGCTCTCGATGGACTACCACGTGTTCATCCTGACCCGGGTGCGGGAGCTCTACGACGGGGGCATGAGCACCGACGACGCCGTCCGCGAGGGGATCTCCCGGACGGCCGGCACCGTCACCAGCGCCGCGGTCGTGATGGTCGGCGTGTTCTCGGTGTTCGCCACCCTCTCCTTCATCGACTTCAAGGAGATGGGCGTCGGCCTGGCGGTGGCGATCCTGATCGACGCGACCATCATCCGCGGGGTGCTTCTCCCCGCGGCCATGAAGGTGCTCGGCGACTGGAACTGGTACCTGCCGCGCTGGCTGGACCGGGCGTTGCCGGGCTCAGGTCGCCGCGGCGGCACCGAGCGGCACATGCCCGCAGGGTCGCCCGAGGCGAGTCCCGAGCCGGCTCGCGCCTGATCCGGGGCGGCAATCCGAGAGCGCGGCGCCCGTAGGCCGGGCGCCGCGCTCCGACCCCGTCCCGGCCGCTAATCTCGGCCCCGTGAGCGCTGAGGAGCTGGCGAAGCAGGCGGCGGACCGCGTACGCGAGGTGATCGGCGAGGCCGAGCGGGCCGCCGAGAAGGTCATCCGCGAGGCCGAGGCCGAGGCGAAGCGGATCGTCGGCGCCGCCGAGAGAGAGGCGCACGAGCTGCGCGAGCGCACCGAACGCGCCCGGGCGGCCCTGAGCGACCTCGTCGGCGGCTCGAGACGAGCCGACCACCACCGGTGCGGCGACGATGGCATCGCCCGAGCCGCCCGCCGCGGAGACGCCCGAGCCTCCGGTCCCGTCGCCGGACCCGAGCCCGCCGCCGCAGCCGCCCACGCCCCGAGCCCCCCTCGCCGAGCCCCGAGCCTGGCCCGCCGGCGCCACCCGGCCCCGGGCCCCAGATGGCCTCGAATGGCGGCGCCGACGACGCGGGGGCGCGCCTGGTCGCGATGAAGCTCGCGCTCGACGGCAAGGGCCGCGAGGAGATCGCCGCCGAGCTCGAGCAGAAGTTCGGCGCCGGCGACCGCGCCGCCCTGCTCGACGACGTGCTCGCCCGCGCCGGCCGCTAGCTCTCAGCCCTTCGGCCGGAAGGTCCCCGGGCCGCCGCCGGCGCGCGCGCCCGCGGTGTACTCCGCCATGTCCTGGCTCCAGAATTCGACGGCGTTGCCGTCGGGGTCGGTGACGTAGATCGCGCGCCCGGGGCCGAGCTGGATCGGGCCCTCGACCTCGCCGCCGGCCGCGGCGATGCTCCCGAGCAGGCGGTCGATCTCCTCCTCGGCGACGTTGAAGGCGAAGTGGACGTGGCTGCCGCCGCGTCCGCCGGCCAGGCCGATCTGCGGGGTCCAGAGCCCGAGCCGCGCGGTCTCGCCGATCAGGTACCAGTAGCGCCCCCTGCGCCCCTCGCCGTAGAGCGTCTCCTCGAAGCCGAGCACGTCCCGGTAGAAGCGCCTTGCCGCGTCGAGGTCGGCGACCTCGAGCACGAGCTCGGAGATCCCGGTGACGCGAGGGGGCCCGTCTGCGCTCACGGGGGTCACGCTAGCGCCCGGATATGCTCGCGGACGTGAGCAGGGACGGGATCAGGCGGTGGCTCGCCTCCTCCGCGCTGGCGGCTGCTCGCCGCGGCTGCCGGCGGCGAGCGCTCAGGCCGAGCCGGTCGAGCCGCTCGGCGCGAGTGGGCGCTGGATCACGGATGCCCAGGGCCGCGTCGTGGTGCTGCACGGGGTCAACCTCGTCGCGAAGCGTGCGCCGCACCTGCCCTCCGACGCCGGCTTCGGCACCGACGACGCCGGCTACCTCGCGAGCGAAGGCTTCAACACGCTGCGGCTCGGCTTCGACTACGCGGCGGTCGAGCCGGGGCCGGACGCCTACGACGACGCGTTCGTCGCCGCGATCGACGCGGAGGTGGAGGCCGCCGGCGAGAGCGGGCTTTTCGTCCTCGCCGACGTCCACCAGGACATGTTCACCGACCGCTTCCAGGGCAACGGCATGCCCGACTGGATGGCAATCGACGACGGACAGCCGAATGCGCCGCTGGTCGGGTTCCCCGGCAACTACTTCTTCGGCAACGCCGCCCTGCGGCGCTCATTCGACAACTGGTGGGCGAACGTGGACGCCTCCGACGGCGACCCCCTTCAGGAGCACTACGCCGAGGGGCTCCGACGCCTCGCCGCCGCGATGGCGGACAACGTGCGTCTGCTCGGCTACGACGTCTTCAACGAGCCCTGGCCCGGCACACCGTGGCCCGGATGCAACGTCCCCGATGGCTGCGCCGGGCCCGGCGAGTTCGACGCGACCCTGCTGAGCGACTTCAGCGACCGCGCAGTCGCGGGGATCCGAGCCGGCGACCCCACCCACCTGGCCTTCTACGAGCCGAACCTGATCTTCGACTACGGCGCTCCGACCGGCCACCGCGACCCGGCGGACGCGAGGACGGCGCTGAGCTTCCACAACTATTGCCAGTCCGAGGGCGCGGGGGGCGACACCAGCACCTGCGGCGCCGAGGAGCAGAAGGTCTTCGATAACGCGATCGCCCACGCCGGCGCCACCGGGAGCGCGCCGCTGATGACCGAGTTCGGCGCCACCGACAGCACCGCGACCATGGAGAGGCTCGCCGCGGCGGCCGACCGCAACATGGTCGGCTGGCAGTACTGGACCTACTCCAACGTCTTCGCCGGCAACGACTTCATCTCCACCAGCCTGATCGAGGACCTGGATCTGCCGCCGACCCCCGACAACATCAAGCAGCCGGCGATGGACGTGCTGGCCCGGCCCTATCCGCAGGTGGTGGCGGGGACGCCGACCGGCTGGAAGTGGGATGCCGGGAAGAAGGAGTTCACGCTGAGCTACTCGACCACCGGTCCAGCGGGCAGGAGCTTCGGCGGCACCGGCGAGACCGAGGTCTTCGTGCCAGGGCGGCACTTCCCGGCGGGCTACTTCGTCGGTTCCAAGGGCGCGCGGGTCATCTCGGATCCGGGCGCTCGTCTTCTGCGCCTGCGGAACTGCCCCGGCGCCAAGGCGGCCTCGCTGACAGTCGGGCCGGTCCAGTCGCCTCCGAAATCCGGGGACCCGTGCGCGACTCGCTGCCCGCCGGCGCCGAAGCTCACCAAGAAGCCGCGCAGGACCCGCTGGGGCACGGCAGAGGGCGAGCGAATGGTCGGATCGCGCGCTGCCGAGCGCCTCTTCGGGCGCGGCGGCGACGATTGCCTGAACGGCAAGGGCGGCCCCGACCTGCTGAATGGCGGCCGGGGCGACGACGTCCTCAAGGGTGGTCCCGGCACCGACCGCCTCAAGTGCGGCAAGGGCCGCGACGTCGCCTACGCGAGCCGCGCCGACCGGGTCGCCGCAAGCTGCGAGAAGGTTCGCGGGAAGCGGAGATAGCGGCCGGGGCCGCCCGCGGCGCCCTCGTACACTTGTTCGCCTGATGGCGCCCTCCGATCGCATAGTGATCTCGGGCGCGCGGGAGCACAACCTCAAGGACATCGACCTCGAGCTGCCGCGCAACGCGATGATCGTGATGACCGGCCTCTCGGGGTCCGGCAAGTCGAGCCTGGCCTTCGACACGATCTACGCGGAGGGGCAGCGGCGCTACGTCGAGTCGCTCTCCGCCTACGCGCGCCAGTTCCTGGGGCTGATGGAGAAGCCCGACGTGGACTCGATCGAGGGGCTCTCGCCCGCGATCTCGATCGACCAGAAGACCACCTCGCGGAACCCGCGCTCGACGGTCGGGACCGTGACCGAGATCTACGACTACCTGCGCCTGCTCTGGGCGCGGATCGGCAAGCCCCACTGCCCTGAGTGCGGGGAGCCGATCGAGGGCCAGTCGGTCGAGCAGATCACCGACCGGGTGATGACGCTCCCCGAGGGCACGCGCTTCCTCGTCACCGCGCCGGTCGTGCGCGGCCGCAAGGGCGAGTACGAGAAGCAGATCGAGCAGTACCGCCTCGAGGGCTACAGCCGCGTCCGCGTCGACGGCGAGATCCGCAGGCTGGACGAGGCCGAGAAGATCAAGCTCGACAAGAAGTACAAGCACGACATCTCGGTCGTGATCGACCGCCTGGTGATGAAGGGCGACCTGCGGCGCCGGCTCTCCGAGTCGATCGAGGCCGCGATCGGGCTCGCCGGCGGGATCGTCGAGGTGGATGTGGTCAAGCAGGGGGCCGAGGCCGCGGGGGCGGGGGAGATGTCCACCGGCGCCAAGTCCGCGGGCAAGCTCCCCAGCGACGTCGCCGAGCGGCTCACGTTCTCCGAGCGCTTCGCCTGCCTCAACTGCGGCACCTCGATCCCCGAGCTGGAACCGCGGATCTTCTCCTTCAACTCGCCGCACGGCGCCTGCGATCGCTGCCACGGGCTCGGCTTCCAGCGCGTGGTCGACCCCGACCTGGTCGTGCCCGACCCGACCCTGTCCCTCGCCGAGGGCGCGCTCCAGCCCTGGCGCACCGGCCACTCGCGCTACTGGAAGCGGCTGATCGAGGCTGTCGCCGCTTCCGAGGCCATCGACGTGGACGAGCCCTGGCAGGACCTGAGCGAGGACGAGCGCGAGGTCTTCCTCTACGGCACCGGCTCCGAGCGCCACAAGGTCCAGTACACGAACCGCTTCGGGCGCCGCCGCTCCTACAGCGTGCGCTTCGAGGGGATCGTCAACAACCTGGAGCGCCGCTACGACGAGACTGACTCCGACGGCGTGCGCGAGCGGGTCGAGGGGTACATGGCCGAGCAGCCCTGCCCTCAGTGCAAGGGCGCCCGGCTGCGGCCGGAGACCCTCGCGGTCAAGGTCGGCGGGATCTCGATCGCCGAGTACTGCGAGCTTTCTGCGCGCGCGGCCCTCGGCTGGATCGAGGAGCTCGAGATGACCGAGACCGAGCGCGCGATCGCGCGCCTCCTGGTCCGCGAGATCACCGAGCGCCTCGCCTTCCTCGACAACGTCGGCGTCGGCTACCTCAACCTGGCGCGCTCCGCCCGGACCCTGTCGGGCGGCGAGGCCCAGCGGATCAGGCTCGCCACCCAGATCGGGTCCAGCCTGGTCGGCGTCCTCTACATCCTCGACGAGCCCTCGATCGGCCTGCACCAGCGCGACAACGAGAAGCTGATCGCGACCCTGGAGCGGCTGCGCGACCTCGGCAACACCGTGATCGTGGTTGAGCACGACGAGGGCACGATGCTCTCGGCCGACCACCTTGTCGACCTCGGCCCGGGCGCCGGCGAGCACGGCGGCCACGTCGTCGCCGAGGGCACTCCCGAGCAGGTGAAGGCCGACCCCGCCTCGCTCACCGGCCAGTACCTGGCCGGCGAGCGCGAGATCGCCGTGCCCGCGAAGCGCCGCGAGCCGCGCGGCGAGCTTCTCATCCGCGGCGCCCGCCAGCACAACCTCAAGCAGGTGGATGTGGCGGTCCCGCTCGGCGTCTTCTGCACCATCACCGGCGTCTCCGGCTCGGGCAAGTCCACCCTCGTCAACGAGACGCTCTACCCGTCGGTGGCCAACCGCCTGCACCAGGCGAAGCTTCGCCCCGGTGCCCACGACCGCATCGACGGCATTCAGCAGGTGGACAAGATCATCAACATCGACCAGTCGCCGATCGGCCGCACTCCGCGCTCGAACCCGGCGACGTACACCAACGTCTTCGACCACATCCGCCAGCTCTACTCGCAGACGCGCGAGGCGCGGGCCCGCGGCTACAAGCCCGGCCGCTTCTCCTTCAACGTCAAGGGCGGCCGTTGCGAGGTCTGCCACGGCGACGGCCAGATCAAGATCGAGATGCACTTCCTGCCCGACGTCTACGTGCCGTGCGAGCAGTGCCACGGCAAGCGCTACAACCGCGAGACGCTGGAGATCCGCTTCAAGGGGAAGTCGATCGCGGACGTGCTCGAGATGCCGGTCGCGGAGGCGGTCGAGTTCTTCAGGGACATCCCGAAGATCGCGCGGCGCCTCCAGACCCTGCACGACGTCGGCCTCGACTACATCCGGCTGGGCCAGCCCGCGACCCAGCTCTCCGGCGGCGAGGCCCAGCGGGTGAAGCTCGCGACCGAGCTCTCCAAGGTCGCGACCGGCGAGACCCTCTACATCCTCGACGAGCCGACGACCGGCCTGCACTTCGCCGACGTCCAGCGCCTGCTCGACGTGCTCGGCCGCCTCGTGGACGCCGGCAACACCGTCGTCGTGATCGAGCACAACCTCGACGTGATCAAGACCGCCGACCACGTCATCGACCTCGGCCCGGAGGGGGGCGAGGCCGGCGGCGAGGTCATCGCCACGGGTACCCCTGAGGAGATCGCGGCCGTGCCGGGGTCCTACACCGGACAGTTCCTCGCCGGCCTGGTCGAGGCTGCCGAGGTCAAGGTGCGACGGGCGCGCAAGAAGCCCGCGCCCGTCGCAGCCTGAGCGGCGTCTACCTGAAGAGGACGATCGAGAACGCCGCCGGGTCGTTGGCGTCGGCGACGTTGTTGGTGTCCCCCTGCGCGGTCAACACCTCATACTGGGTCCCCGCGACCGTCTGGCAATCGACGTCCGGCAGCGGGGCTTTGGCGACCGCGATCGTCGGCCAGCCCTCGAACTCGAACGAGGAGTCATAGACACCGGAGACGGCGGCCGTGCCCGAGTCGGGCAGCCCGTGCAGGCAGAAAGCGACCCCGGCGGCCCCCCCGGGCTTCGTCACCATCGCATCGGTGATGCCCTTGGACTTGTCCTCGACTACGTCGCCGTTCGTATTGACCACGGCGTACGCGACCGCCGCGCCCTGCGCCGCCGGCGCCAGCTTGGCCGGCGTCACCGCGCCATTCTTGATCTTCTTGGTCGTTACCGCGTTCTTCTTCAGCGCCTTGGCGCTGACGGTCCCCTTGCCGAGCTGGACCCCGGCGGCGTAGGCGCCTCCGGCCAGCGCCGCGCTGAGCGCGACGATAGCGACCACCATCGCGGGCGACGGCAGGCGCAGCTTCCTTGCCTTCATTCGACTCCCCTTTTGCTTGTTTGCGGTTCCGCCCTTCCCTGCGGCGGTCCGGGCACCCTAGTGGCGGGGCCCGTCGCTAGGGTGGCGCCGTGATCGATCTGCCCCTGGCGGAGGCCGTGTTCGAGCTCAGCACCGACTCGTCGCTGGACTCGCGAGGGCAGCGCGCGGGGCTGATCCTGCTCGGCTGCCTGCTGCTGTCGTTCGCGTTCATCCGCTTCAGCACGAGGATGATCCGGGCCCAGGTCAGCTGGTGGCCCGGCAACATCGAGACGGGCGGCGTCCACGTCCACCATCTCGTCTTCGGGATCGTGACGATGATGGTCGCCGGGTTTTTCGGCTTCGCGTTCCAGCCCGAGAGCCCGTGGATGGAGATCTTCGCGGGCCTCTTCGGGATCGGCATGGGCCTGACGCTCGACGAGTTCGCGCTCTGGCTGCACCTCGACGACGTCTACTGGTCCGAGGAGGGAAGGCAGTCGGTCGATGCGGTGGTCCTGGCGACGATCATCGGCGGCGCCCTCGTGCTCGGGATCGTTCCGATCAGCGGCGGCGAGGGCACCTGGGGCATCGTCGCGATTCTCGGCCTCCACATCGCGATCGCGCTGATCGTCGCCGTGAAGGGCAAGCTCTGGGCGGCCGTGCTCGCGGTGTTGATGCCGATCGTGGGACCGGTCTGCGCGATCCGGCTGGCGACGCCGACCTCCCCCTGGGCGCGCCGCTTCTACAAGCCCGATGGCAAGAAGATGGCGAGGGCCGAGAAGCGCCGCGCGCGCCACGAGGGCCGCTGGGTCAGGTTCCAGAACCTGGTCGGCGGCGCGCCCTCGGAGCCGGACCCGAAGCCGCGGGCGGGCGGAGAGGGCTAGTAAGCCAGAGCGACGTCGGACGCGCTTCTCGCCGTCAGGCCGCCGGGCCGCCGCGGCCGCGGCGAGTCGAGCAGGGAGCGGCTCCGCCGGCGCCAGCGCTCGGCCCCGGCCTCCCAAGTGGCGCCGGGGAACTCGCGCAGGGTCTGGAGCCGCAGGAACTCGAAGCCGACCACGAACAGGGCGATGATGATCACGGAGATCGGCAGCCTGCGGAAGCCTTCGGTCGGCGCCCACCAGAAGAGCAGCAGGAGAAGGCCGGCGAGGAACGCGTAGCCGATGCCTCGGCGGTTCAGGAGCGGGGCGATCTCCTCCCTCGCGCTGCGTGCGATCCCCGTGGGGCCCGCCAGCCAGGCGCCGAGCAGGATCACGATCCCGTAGAAGATCATTGCCCCGGTTCCCTCGCGCAGCATCGACGTCCCGATCTCCCAGGTGTGGTCCACCGCGGGCTCGACCGCGGCCGTGGACGCGAGCGCGTCGACGACCAGGTTTCCCGCGAGGCCTCGCGCCAGGCCCACGGCGACGCCGATCAGGATGAAGGCGACGCCGACGGAGCGCAGCGCCTCCCGGCGCCAGCCGCGAGCGAGGTAGATCGCGAGCCCGAAGAGACCGATCGCGATCAAGGTCAGCCAGACCGCGAGCTTCTCGATCAGGTTCACGACCTCGCGGGCCGTGGTGAGCTCCTCGGGCGGGAGGATCTCGATCTGCCCGGCGTCCGGAGGCAGCTTGCCCGCGACGTCGACCCCTGCCCGCGACCCGACGTCCTCGACGATCGTGCCCAGGTCGAGCGTCACCGACTGGTCCGAGTCCTCCTCGAGGACCGTGATCAGCGTCTCGTGCGTGACCCGGTTGATTGACTCCCACGCCTGCTGCACGCGGGGGCGCTGCAGCGCTTCGTTCGCGGCCTGGTTCATCAGCTCCCGGATCCCCCCGGCGGCGGGTGCAGCAAGGCCCTGGAGCTGGGGAGGCAGGCGCTGCTCCAGCTCTCCCTGGACATCGACGTTCGCGTAGACCTCGTCGACCATGAAGCCGGCGAGCTGAGTCCGGATCTCCTCGTCCTCGAGCAGCTCCGTGCTTACCTCGACCCAGTTGTCGGTCTCCAGCACCTGCCGATTGGCCCAAATCGAGAAGACGGCGAGGAACGCCAGGATCGAGGCGAACACCATCAGCGCGAAGACGATCCCTCGGTGTGCCCTCTTCCCTCCGGCGGGTGCGGTGGTTGGGGCCGAACCGGTCTCCACTCCTGGCGCCTCCCTTGCTCCCTTGTCAGCTCAACGTTGCTTGCACCCCGGACCCTACCCTGCCGGTGCCGGTTCCGGGCTCTGGGCAGGGGGGTCGCCCGGGATGCCGAATCTGCACTGGATGGCGGAGCAGCCACAAGATAGGCGGCCGGGCGCGGAATGGGTGACGCGCAAGATCGAGACCAAGGGGCTGAGGCCGCGCTTCGCCGCCTACCTGATCGCCGGGGTCTGGCTCGTCGGGGTCGTGGTCTTCGGGATCGTCGAGCACCTTGTCGATCCGGACACCTTCCCCAACATCTGGCTCGGGATGTGGTGGGCCCTGCAGACGGTCACGACGGTCGGCTACGGAGACGTCGTCCCGGCGAGCACCGACGGGAAGGTCATCGCCTCGTTCCTGCTGCTCGTCGGCCTTTCGCTGATCGCCGTGGTCACCGGCGTCGTCACGAGTGCCTTCGTGACCCAGGCACAGGCGAGACGCATCGCTACGGGCGGCGACCCCGTGCTGGTCAAGCTTGAGGAGGTGGCCCGCGACGTCGCCGAGGTGCGGACCGAGCTCGAGCACCTGCGCGAGCGCGGCAGCTAGCCGCCTTCGCTCAGGCCGGCGCTGTGTCCGCCGCCGGCGGCGGCGCCCCGGCCTGGATCTCGTCGAAGCGCCGCGTCGGCAGGTTGCGCGTCGCCCAGAAGGAGGCGAGCACGATCAGGGCCGCGAACAGGAACGCGATCCTCAGCGCGTCGAGCTGGGCGCTCTCGTAGTCGTTCACGAGGCTCTCGGTCGTCACCTCGTCCAGCCCCGCCTCCTCCGCCGATGCCCTCACATCGTCGGAGGCGACGAAGCTGGCGCCGGCGCCCGATGCTGACTTGGACCTGCTGCTCGACCTCGTCGGAGATCCGGTCGTTGGATTCGATGTTGCCCGTGAACGCCGCGATCAGCCCCGAGATCACGATCGCGCCGAGCACGGCGGTGCCGAGGGACGAGCCGAGCTGTTGTGCCGTGTTCTGCAGCCCCCCGGCCTCACTGCGGTCCTCGTCGCCCACGGATGACTGCACGACGTTGCCGAGCTGGGAGATGACCAGTCCCATCCCTACGCCGAGGACACCCATGGCCGCCAGGAACGACGCGTTGTCCAGCTCCGGCTCGATCGTCTCGAGGAGCATCAGGGTCGAGACGAAGATGATCGCGAGCCCTACGCGGACCAGGCCCCTTGGCGCGAACCGCGACGACAGCGCCGATCCGCCCAGCGCCGCCACGAAGAGCCCGACGGATGCCGGCAGCATGCGCACGCCCGTCTCCAGGGCGTCGAGCCCCTGGACGACCTGGAGGAACAGGGGGACGGTGAAGAAGATCCCCATCAGGATCATGTTCTGGGACAGGAGCATCGCCACGCCGCCGCGAAGGGTGGAGATGTCGAAGCAGCCGGAAGTGGACGAGCGGATCGAGGCCGCCGGCCTCGCGGCGCCGCTCCCACGCCCGGAAGCAGGCGAGGACCACGCCGCCGGCCGCGATCACGAACGGGGTCAGCGACATCCCCAGAGGCTCGACGGGCGAGCTGCGCGGGATCAGCCAGCCCCAGTTGCTGGCCTGAAGGACCCCGAAGACCACCAGCGCGAGACCCGTCGCGGACAGCACCCCGCCGAACCAGTCGAGGTGCGGCACTCGGCCCTCGCGGGCGGGCTCGCGGATCAGGCGGGCGCCGAGGAGGATCCCGAGCGCGACGACCACCTCGCCGAGGAACACGAGCCGCCAGGTGAAGTCCGTCGTGACCCAGCCGCCGAGGATCGGCCCGACCGCGATTCCCGCTCCGGCGACTCCGCCGAGCACTCCGTAGGCCAGCGCCCGGTCGCGCCCGTCGAAGTTCCCGGCCACCAGCGCGACGAGTGCGGGGAGCACGAGCGCCGCCCCGATGCCCTCGAGGATCGACCAGCCGAGGGTGAGCGACGGGATGCTCCAGGATGCGCCGGTCAGGGCCGAGCCGGTGCCGTAGATGCACAGCCCGACCACGAAGGCGCGGCGCCGGCCATAGATGTCGCCGAGCTTCCCGCCGACGAGCATCAGCGCCGCCATCGTCAGGGCGTAGAGGGCGATCACGATCTGGATCGTCGTGACGGTGGTGTCGAAGTCCTCGACGAGCTGCGAGATCGCGACGTTCATCACGGCCTGGTCGAGCACCATCAGGAACTGGGCCGCGCCGAGGACGGCGAGGACTCCCCATTTGGCCATCGGGCTGGACTCTATGCCACGCTTGCCCGGTGGGGCTGGCGGAGTGGCGCACCTGGTGGGTGAAGCGGCGCTGGTACGAGCGCAACGCGACGCTGCGGCGGCGCTGGCGCATCAATGCTCACGCGGCGCGGGGCGGGTTCTTCGTGCGCTTCCCGGTCGAGGGCGAGCTGCTCGAGGCGCTCGACTCCGGCCGCCTGACGATCGGCGAGGCGACACTGCTGGAGCCGGGCTGCTGGCTGACGCTCGCGCCCGAGGGGCGGATCGCGATCGGCGAGGGCTGCTTCCTCAACCGCGAGACGATGCTCGCCTCTCATGAGCTGATCGAGATCGGCGACCACGTGATGTTCGCCAATCACTGCTTCGTCGGCGACGCCGACCACCGCTACGAGGACCCATCGAAGCCGATCACCTGGCAGGGTTTCACGCCTCGCGGCCCCGTCCGGATCGGCTCCAACTGCTGGTTCGGTGTCGGCTGCGTCGTCACCGGCGGCGTCGAGATCGGCGAGCGCTCGGTGATCGGCGCCAACTCCGTCGTGACCCAGGACATCCCGGCGGGTGTGATCGCCGCGGGCGCCCCGGCCAAGGTGATCCGGGAGATCGAGTTCGAGGGGGGCTGGAGGCCGGGCGAGGAGCCGCCGTCCGGCGAGGGCCGCTAGGCGGCGGGGCGCTCGACCAGCAGCGCGGCCCCGATCGCGCCGCCGAGATCTCCCAGCGCCGCGACGTGGAAGGCGGGCGGGTCCTCGGGGTCGAAGAGGTACTCGGCCATGCGGTGCTCGATCTTGTGCAGGTAGCGGTCGGCGAAGCGAACGCCCATGCCGCCGCCGAGGATCACGCACTCGGGGTCGAGCAGGTTGACGACCGAGGCGATGCCGGCGGCGAGCGCCTTCTCGGCGCGGACCATCAGCTCCTGGGCCAGCTCGTCCTCGTGGTGGAGGGCGCGCTCCCAGATCCCGCTGGAGAGCCGGTCGCGGCCGTGCTCCTCCATCAGCTCGAACAGCTTCGTCTTGCGGCCGCGGGCGACCTCGCGCCGCGCCTTGGCCTCCATCATCCCGCGGCCGGCATAGGCCTCGATGCAGCCCGGGTGGCCGGCGCTGCAGCGCGGCCCGCCGCGCTTGACGACGACGTGGCCGATCTCGCCGGCCGCGCCGCGGCCGAGCCAGGGCTTGCCGTCGAGCATCAGGCCGCCGCCGACGCCGGTTCCCCAGAAGACGCCGACGAGCGAGCGGTAGGGCTTGCCCGCCCCGAGGTGGTACTCCGCCTCGACCGCGACCTGAACGTCGTTCCCGACCCTGACCGGCGCGCCGAGGTCCTCCGCGAGCACGTGGGCGAGCGGGAAGGAGCCGCTCCAGCCCGGCAGGTTGCGGGCGCCGCTGACGACCCCGGTCGTCTCGTCCGCGTCGCCGGGGGAGCCGATCCCGATCCCGGCCAGCTT
Organism: uncultured Solirubrobacterales bacterium; assembly: GCA_963805235.1. Lineage (GTDB taxonomy): Bacteria > Actinomycetota > Thermoleophilia > Solirubrobacterales > 70-9 > DASSYK01. Next base: position 127,194 of record CAWDTF010000010.1, read on the forward strand.
CTCCGGCTCTGCTCCGGCCTTCTCCGCCGCGTCGCGCAGCGCGCCTGCCATCTCCCGCGCCACGTCCTCGGGACCGCCCTTGGTGGGGGTCTGCCGCCTCGCCTCGCCCAGCACCTGATGGTCCGCGTCCACGATCGCGGCTCTGGATCTTGGTCCCGCCGAGGTCGATGCCGCCGCGCGCGCTCACGGCGTGACCCTGTAGACGCCCCCGTCGCGGGCATCGGCGACCCAGACTGAGCCCTCGCCGACCGTCAGCGCCTGGGCCAGCGGCCCAACGTCGATCGGCTCGCCGGCCTGCTGCCCGCTCTTCGGGTCGAAGCGGACCACGCCCCCGGTCGCGCTCGCCACCCACACGTAGCCGAGGCCGGCGGCGACGTCGAGTGCGTCGGACACCTGGACCGGTCCGCCCGCGGGCTGCCCGTCGGCCGGGTCGAGGCGGGTCAGGGTGCCGGCGGCGCCCAGCGTCCACGCGGCGCCCTCGCCGACGGCGACGTTGAAGGCGCCGGGGATCGCCGCCGCCCCGCCGGCGATCTCGCCGCTCTGCGGGTCGATCCGGATCACCTCGCGATTGTCGCGCGCGACCCAGACCGATCCCTCGCCTGCGGCGACCGAGGCGCCCTCGCCCCCGAGGGAGATCAACGGGCCGGGCTCGCCGGAGGGGTCGATCCGCTGGAGTTCGCTCTGCGCCATCGCCCAGACCGCGTCCTCGCCGGCGGCGATCTGGAAGGGGAAGCCCTTCACCTTCACGGGCTCGGCCGCACCCTCGTCCGCGCTCAGGCGCTGCACGGCTCCGCGGTCCGGGAGCGCCAGCCAGGCCCCGCCGCCGTCGCCCGCGACGTCGGTCGGGAAGCCCGCGGGCTCGACGGGGATCGGCTTCTTGCTGGCCGGGTTGAGGCGCTTGACGGTGCCCGCGAAGGAGTCGCCGACCCAGATGTAGCCGCCGCCCGCCGCGATCGCATCGGGGCGGCCGCCGACCTCGATGCGCCGCACAGCCGGCTGGCGGGGAGGCGCCGCGGCGGACTCGGTGGAGATCTCGCCGAAGTCCGAGGCCGCGGGGACGTCGCCTTCGCCGTCCCCCGAGAAGACGCCCGCGATCGCGAGCACGCCTACGACCAGCACGGCGGCGCCGGCGACGAGCGCGACGATCCAGCCGCGCTCGCCGGCCTCGCTCACGAGACGATCTGCACCACGACCGTGCGTTCGCGCGGCCGATCGTCGAAGTCGATCAGCACGAGCTGCTGCCAGGTTCCCAGGGCCAGCCTGCCCCCGAGCACAGGCACCTGCTCGGAGGCGCCGATCAGCGACGCGCGCTGGTGCGCGTGGGAGTTGGTGTCGTGGTTGAGGCGGTTGTGCTCGTAGTCGCCCTCGGGCGGGATCAGGCGGTCGAGCAGCTCGCGCAGGTCAGAGACGCCGCCCGGCTCCAGCTCCATCGTCGTGATCGCCGCGGTGGACCCGCGCACGAAGGCCGTCGCCAGCCCGTCGCCGATCCCGGCCTCGGAGACGATGCGCTGGACCTCGCCGGAGATGTCGGCGATGTCAGCGTCGCCGCGGGTGGAGAGCTTGACCTCTGCGCTGTGCGTCGGCACCGGCGGGAAGCTAGCGAAGCCGCGCGGAGGCCCGGGGCTCAGCCGATGAGCTGGTAGATGAAGTAGACGATGACGTACGAGGTTGACGACCCAGCCGTGGCTCGTGAGCCAGTCGCGGATCCGCGGCATCGCCGTGCGAGCGCGGTGTCCGAGGAGGATGTAGGCGATCAAGGGAAGGGCCATCAGCGTCAGGGTTCCCGCGACCAGCGGCCAGCCGTCGTACCAATCGAGGTTCGCGTCGTGGAAGTAGTGGGCCGTCGCGACCATCGCCGCGATGTCCGTGGGCATCAGGAAGATGAGCAGGAAAGCCAGGGAGAACGCGCGCCACGGGCTATGTGCCGAAGCCTCGGCGAGCAGCTACGGGGCGCAGCTCGAGGAGATGCGCGCGGCTACCAGTCCCAAGGCGTGTTCGTGCCCGCCAGGCTCTCCTCCTCGAGGTAGCGGCGGAACTCCGCCAGCTCCTCGGGGGCGATCGAGTAGGAGTGCTCCTCGTCGGGGAAGCGGCCGTTGCGCACGTCGTCGGCGTAGGCGCGCACCGCCGCAACCATCTCGCGGCGGATGTCGGCGTAGCGGCGCACGAAGCGCGGCTGCTGGCCTTCGTACATCCCGAGCAGGTCGTGGAAGACGAGCACCTGGCCGTCGGTCGCGGGCCCGGCCCCGATCCCGATCACCGGGACCTCGACGCGCTCCATCAGCGCCTCGCTGACGGCGGCGGGGATCGCCTCGAAGACGACGGCGAAGCAACCGACGGACTGCAGGGCCAGCGTGTCCTCGGCGAGCTTCGCGGCCGCCTCGGCGGTGCGGCCCTGGGCCTTGAAGCCCCCGAGCTGGGTGGCCGTCTGCGGGGTGAGGCCGACGTGGCCCATCACGGGCACCCCCGCCCGGATGATCGCGCGGGCACGGTCCACGGAGGGGCCGCCGCGCTCGAGCTTCACGGCCGCGACGCCGGCCTCCTTGACGAAGCGGTGCGCGTTCTCGATCGCCTGCTCGTTGGAGCGCTCGTACGAGCCGAACGGCATGTCGCCGACGAGCAGCGGCGTCTTCAGGCCACGGCGGACGGCCTTGGTCAGCATCAGCATCTCGTCCATGCCGACGGGCGTCGTGCCCTCGTGGCCGAGGACGACCATCGCGGCGCTATCGCCGACGAGGACGAGGTCCACGCCGGCCTCCTCGGCCACCTGCGCCGAGGGGAAGTCGTAGGCGGTGACCATCACGATCGGCTCGCCGTTCCGCTTCATCTCCTCGATCCGCGGCAGCGTGACCGGGACTCGATCGGAGACCGGATGGGCCGGGTTCTCCGCCGGGGTGGGCTTGCGCGGGCGGGTGCTCATCAGGCCTCCGTTCCGGGTTCGTCGGGGTCTTCCCCGAGGACGACGTTGTCTATCAGGCGCGCCCTGCCGATCCGGGCAGCGACCGCGACCAGCACCGGCCGGCCGTTGAGCTCGCTGACGGGCGCGAGGCTCTCGGCGTCGCGAGCCTCCACGTACTCCGGCTCGATGCCGGCCTCGCGAAGCTCATCCGCCACCGCCGCCACCAGGGTGTCGGCCGAGCGCTCGCCGGCAGCCGCCGCGCGCTCCGCGGCGCGCAGGCCCCGCGAGAGTGCCGCTGCGCGCTCGCGCTCGCGCCCATCCAGGTACGAGTTGCGGGAGCTCATCGCGAGGCCGTCGGCCTCGCGCACGGTGGGGGCGACGGCGATCTCGACCGGGAAGTCGAGGTCCCGGGCCATCCGCTCGATCACGAGCGCCTGCTGGGCGTCCTTGCGGCCGAAGTAGGCGACGTCGGGCTGCACGCAGTTGAAGAGCTTGGCCACGATCGTGGTCACCCCGCGGAAGTGGCCCGGGCCGCGCTGATCCGGATCGCCGTCGAGGACGCCGGTCAGCTCCGCGTCGACCTCGACGAAGGCGCCGGGCCCGTCGGGGTACATCTCCTCGGCGCTCGGGGCCCAGAGCACGTCCACGCCCTCGGCGGCGGCCAGCTCGGCGTCCCGGGCCTCGTCGCGCGGGTACGCCTCGAGGTCCTCGCCGGGGCCGAACTGGGTCGGGTTCACGAAGAGGCTGACGACCACGACGTCGCATTCGGCCCGCGCCCGGCGCATCAGCGAGAGGTGCCCCTCGTGGAAGCTGCCCATCGTCGGCACCAGGCCGATCCGGCGCCCGGCGCGCCTCTCCGGCGCCAGGGCCTCGCGCAGCTCCGCCTTGGTCCGAAGGGTCTTCATCTGGTCGCCGCCTGCGGCTCGCCGAGATCGTGGGCGCGCTCGGCCAGGGCGTCGTAGAGGGGGAGAAGCTCCGGCGCCGTCTCGGTCAGCGCGGCGCGGTGGCGCTCGACCGTGGCGGTGTCGCCCCGGGCGATCGGCCCGGTGAGCGCGTCCGGGCCGCGCTCGGCCCAGTTCGCGGCCGTCCGCAGGACGAGCGGCGCCAGCAGCTCGCGACCGTCCTCGACGCCGGCCGCGGCGAGCAGGCCGGCCGCCGACTCCTCCAGGGCGACGAGGAAGTTGGAGGCGATGCTGGCGGCGGCATGGTAGGCCGCGCGGCGCTCGTCCGGTACCGCGAAGGGGATCATCCCGAGCGCCTCCGCGAGCGCGGTCGCGAACGCCTCCGCGGACGGGTCGGAGCCCGCGATCGCGGCCGGGACCGCAACGAGCGGGGTGGAGTCCGCGCCGAAGGTCTGGAGGGGATGCAGCGAGAATGTGGCCGGGGCGGCGGAGGCCGCGAGCGGGTCGAGGGAGGTGGCGCCGCTGACGTGGCCCACCAGCGCCGGCGGGTCGGAGGCCAGCGACGCCGCGGTGGCCGCGATTGCGGCGTCGGGGACGCAGAGCAGGGCGGCCGTGACGCCCCGGCAGGCGTGCGGGGCGTCAGCGGCGCTCGCGAGCCTGACGGGCAGACCCGCCTCGCGGGCGGCCGCGCTGAGGCTGGTTCCCACGCGTCCGCGACCGACGACGACGATCGGCGCGCGCTGGGTGGGGGTGGGGACGAGTGTCCGCTCCAGTTCCCGCATCGGAGATACCAGACGGTCTTTGGTTCTGTGGTGAGGAAGTAGGTCGCCGGGGTCTTCCGGCCGGGTCCGCGCCCGGTGACGGGTCGCGGCCTGCGGCTGATTATAGGAGGCGGCGCCCCCGGCCCCGCCGGGCGCGGCAAGGCGCGGCAGGCGTTGCACGCCGCCGCGCTGTGTCCGAAAACACGCACTTTGCGGCTCGCGGGCGCAGCCGCGCGGGCCGCGTCGCGAACTACGATCACGTCGTGCCGCTGTACGAGTTCGCATGCCGGAGCTGCGGGCATCGCTTCGAGGAGCTGGTCGGCTCGCACGTCGGTGTCGAGGAGGCCGGCGTGAGCTGCCCGCTTTGCGGGGCAGCCGGCCCCGAGCGTCTGATCTCCTCGGTCTCGCCTCCGGGGCAGGGCCTGACGCCTGGCCAGAAGCGCCGCCTCGAGGACAAGCGAGGAACCGACCGCGGCGGGGCGCGCGAGCGCTTCGGCAAGCAGCGCGCCGCCGAGCGCGCCCGGGCGAAGGGGCGCCGTGGCTGAGATCGAGGCCGCCACCCCCGAGCGGGTCGCCGCGGCTGCAGACACCGCCGAGCGGCGCGAGCGCCTGGTCGAGGTCTACAGGCAGGCGGTCGAGTGCGTGCGCTGCCCGCTCTCGGAGACCCGCACCAAGGTCGTCTTCGGCTCGGGCAACTCCGACGCCGACCTGATGTTCGTCGGCGAGGCGCCCGGCGCCGAGGAGGACCGCCAGGGCCTGCCGTTCGTCGGCCGCGCCGGCAGCTTTCTCGGCGAGCTGCTCGCGGGGATCGGCATGAAACGCGAGGACGTGTTCATCAACAACGTCCTCATGTGCCGGCCCCCCGGCAACCGCGACCCGCAGCCCGAGGAGATCGAGCATTGCCGCCCCTGGCTCGAGCAGCGGATCGGCCTGATCCAGCCGCGGGTGATCGCCACCCTCGGCAACTTCGCGACGAAGCTGATCACCGCCAACCCGACCGGGATCACCAAGGTCCGCGGCACGCCGCAGGAGCACACGCTGGGCGGCCGGCAGGTCTGGGTCCTGCCGCTCTTCCATCCGGCGGCCGGCCTCCGGACCCCGCGCGTCGCCGAGCAGCTCCGCGAGGACTTCGCGGCGATCCCCGAGCTGCTGGCCCGCCCGCTGCCCGAGCCCCCGCCGAGCATCGTGCGGGCGGATCCCGATGCGGACGAGGGCCCACCGCCGGCCGACCAGCTCGGCTTCTTCGGCTGAGAATGGCCGAGCGGACCTCCAGCTCGGCCGAGACCGAGGCCCTCGGCGAGCGGATCGGGGCCGAGCTGGGGCCCGGCGACGTCGTCCTCGTCAGCGGCGAGATGGGCGCGGGGAAGACGACCTTCATCCGCGGCGCCTGCCGTGCGCTCGGCGTGACCGAGCCGGTCACCTCGCCGACCTTCACGATCGGCCAGCGCTACGCGGCCGAGTGCCCGTCTCCCACCTCGACCTTTACCGCCTCGAGGACATCGAGGCCGAGGAGCCGGCGCTCCTCGACGACTACGTCGAGCCGGGGTCAGTCGCCTTCATCGAGTGGCCGGCGGTGGCGGCGTCGCGGCTGGAGCGGGTGACCAGGCGCGTCGAGCTCCGCCACGCAGGCGGGGACGAGCGCGAGATCGAGATCGACTGAGCACCCCGCTTCGCAGAGGAAGCGGCTGTCCGGAGTTGTGGGTCATATAGGCCCCTAAGTCCGGACAGCCCTTTCGCAGGCCGGGCTAGTTGCCCTGCTGGGCCTCGTCGATCTGGCTGTTGATCTCGTCCTGCGCCTCTTCGCCATGCTCTGGACGTCCTCCTGGATCTCGTCGGCCTGGCTTTGCGACGTCGGCCTCGTCGATCTGCGACTGCACGGAGTCCTGGGCCTCGTTGACCTCGGACTGCACGGAGTCGACCTGCTCCTGGGCGTTGTCGACGTCCTCGTCGTCGCAGGCGGTGAAGCCTGCGCTCAGGCCCGCGATCGCGAGCGCGGCCAGGATCGTGCGCGCACGGCGGCCGCGGGGCGCGATGCTGCTGGACTCCGAATCCATGGGTTCCTCCCTCATTCCAAGTTGCAGTGAACGCGCCGCAGCGCGCCCCGGCAATCTAGCCGTGCGGGGCGCCGGATGAGCGCGGTGCTCGGGATGGACACGGCCACCGGCGTCCTGGCGGTGGCCGTGGCGGTCGACGGTGAGGTCCTGCGCGAGACCGCGACGGGGCCCGGGGAGGACGGCCGGCCGCGCCACTCGGCCCTGCTGCTGCGGGAGGTCGAGGCGTGCGTCGAGCGCGCCGGGGGCTGGGGGCGGATCGACCGGATCGCGGTCGGCGTCGGGCCGGGCTCGTTCACGGGCCTGCGGATCGGCATCTCCACGGCCCGGGCGCTCGCGCAGGCGCGCTCGCTGCCTCTGGCGCCTGTCGGGACGCTCGCGGCGCTGGCGGCCGGGATCCGGGAGGGCGCGGGCGACACGGCCGCGCCGGCCCTGCCGGTGCTCGACGCGCGCCGCGGCCAGGTCTTCGCCGCCCTCCACGGCCCGGGCGGCGAGGAGCTGTGGGAGCCCGCGGTCCTGGCGCCGGGGGAGCTGGCCGCGCGGGTCCGGCAGCTCGGCGAGAGCCCGCTGGCGGCCGGGGACGGCTCGCTACGATTCGCGGCGGAGCTTGCCGCAGCCGGCGCGCTGGTCGCTCCACCGGATGACGCGGCGCACCGGGTAGCGGCGCGCCATGTTTGCGCTCTGGGGGAGGCGGCCGAGGCCTCGCCGCCGGAGCTGGTCGGGCCCACCTACCTGAGACCTCCCGATGCGGACAAGTGGCTTGAGCGAGATGACTGAGATCCAGGAGACCGAGGCCGGCGGCCTGCGTGTCCGCCCCCTCTCGTACAGCGACCTGCCGTCGGTGATCTCGATCGAGCGCCGCTCGTTCCCGACTCCCTGGTCGCTGGCCATGTTCGTGCTCGAGCTCTCGAAGCCCTCGGGCATCTGCCTGGCGGCAGAGGACGACGAGGGCCTGGTCGGCTACCTCGTCTGCTCCCGCTACGAGCAGGTCTGGCACCTGATGAACGTCGCCGTCAACCCCCAGCACCGCAGGCGCGGCGTCGCGACCGAGCTGATCGAGCGCCTCTTCGGGGACGCGGGGTCGGGCTCCCGGTTCACGCTCGAGGTGCGGGTCTCCAACATCGGCGCGATCGCGATGTACGAGGGCTTCGGCTTCCGCTCGGCGGGACGCCGGCGCCGCTACTACAACGACAACGGCGAGGACGCGCTGATCATGTGGCTGGCCCATGAGCGCGCGCAAGCGGGCGTCGCTTGATGACCCTTCGACCGCTTGCGCGCGCGAATGAAGGTGTGTCGGCGCGCGCAAACCGGGGCCCCCAGAGGATCGCTTGATCCTCGCGCTCGAGACCTCCTGCGACGACACCTGCGCCGCGGTCACCGAGGGCGGCCGCATCCTCTCGAACGTCGTCTCCTCGCAGGCCGCCTTCCACGAGCGCTATGGCGGCGTCGTGCCCGAGGTCGCCTCGCGCCATCACCTGGAGCTGGTCAACGCGGTCGTGGAGCAGGCGCTCGACGAGGCCGGCACGGGCCTCGGCGAGATCGAGGCGATCGCGGTCACCCGCGGCCCGGGGCTGATCGGCGCGCTGCTGGTCGGCGTCAGCACCGCCAAGGCGCTGGCGGCCGCGCGCAGGCTGCCGCTGATCCCGGTGGACCACCTGCAGGGCCACGTCGCCGCCAACTTCCTCGAGCCCGACCCGCTCGAGCCCCCCTTCCTCTGCCTGATCGCGAGCGGTGGGCACACCCTGCTGGCCGGGGTGCGCGACCACCGCGGCTACGAGCTGCTGGGCTCGACGCTCGACGACGCCGCCGGCGAGGCGTTCGACAAGGGCGCGCGCCTGCTCGGGCTCGGCTATCCCGGCGGCCCCGCGATCCAGCGCGCGGCCGAGGGCGGCGACCCCGGCGCCTTCGAGTTCCCCGTGGCGATGACGCGCGGCCCGGGCCTCGACTTCTCCTTCAGCGGGCTGAAGACGGCGCTCGTCTACCAGGTGCGCGACCTCGGCCCCGAGGCCGTCGCCGCGCGCCGCGCCGACCTCGCGGCCTCCTACCAGCGGGCGATCACCGACCAGCTCGTCGCCAAGCTCGAGCGCGCCCTGCGCACGGAGGAGTGGCCGGCGGTCGCGCTCGGCGGCGGCGTCGCCGCGAACGCCGAGCTGCGCTCGCGCGCCGAGCGGCTCTGCGACGAGCGCGGCCTGCGCCTGAAGCTGGTCCCGATCTCGCTCTGCACGGACAACGCGGCGATGATCGGCTCGGCCGCCCGCTTCTCGGAGCCGGTTCCCTATCCCGGCTACCTCGAGCTCGACGCCGGCGCGACCCCCGTTCGCGCCGCCGCCTGATGGGAGGCCCCGGCGGGGACGCGAGGCCGGTCGTGACGCTCCTCGAGCGGCCTGGCTGCCACCTCTGCGACGAGGCGCTGGCCGAGCTCGAGGCGATGCGGGCGGGCGGCGCGGCCTTCGAGATCGAGCGCGTCGACATCGAGGGCGACGACGAGCTGATGCGGCGCCACCTGGAGCGGATACCCGTGATCGCGGTCGGCGGCGAGGTCGTCAGCGAGCTCTGGCTCGACCGCGCCGCCCTCGAAGCGCGGCTCGCTACGGTTCCCCCATGATCGAGGAAGCCCCGACCCGGCCCCCGAACGGCTCAGCCGAGCCGCCGGACTCGATGCTGGACGGCGACCGCCTCTCGCTGGGCGTCGCCGCGCGCCTCTCGCGCTACCTCCAGGTCCTGACCCAGGCGCGCAAGATGGGCAAGGACACGATCTCCTCGCAGGAGCTCTCCGACTACACGCACATCAACTCGACGCAGATCCGCCGCGACCTCTCCGGCTTCGGCAAGTTCGGCAAGCGCGGGGTGGGCTACAACGTCGACTCGCTCGTCCGCGAGATCCGCAAGATCCTGCGGACCGCGGGCCAGCACAACATCGCGCTGTTCGGCGCCGGCCACCTCGGGCAGGCCATCGCCACCTCGGACATCTTCGCCGACCACGGCTTCCGGGTCGTGGCGATGCTGGACGTGGACCCCGCCGTGATCGGCCGCCGGATCGGCGGGCTCGAGGTGCGGTCCTTCGACGAGCTCGAGACGGTCGTGAGCGAGGAGAACGTCGTCGTCGGCGTGCTCGCCGTGCCCGCCGAGAGCGCCCAGGAGGTCGCCGACCGGCTGGTCGAGGCCGGGGTCAAGATCATCTTCAACTACTCCGAGCAGCTCCTCCAGGTCCCGCCCGAGGTGACCGTCCATGCCTCGAGCCCGGCGGTCGACCTGCTCTACGCCCTCTACTTCTATCTGACCTGATGCCGCCTACGGACGAGTCCCGCGACCACGGGCTCGACATGAACCGGGTCCGCGAGACCTTCGAGCAGTCCACCGACTTCACCGTCGGGCTGGAGGAGGAGTTCGCGATCGTGGACCCGGCGACGCTCGAGCTGGAGCACCGCTTCGAGGCCCTGATGGAGGAGTGCCGCTCCGACGAGCTGCTGGCGACCTCGGCGCGCGGCGAGCTGATCGACACCGAGATCGAGATCGCTTCGGGGCGCGGAGAGAGCTTCGCCGAGGCGGCCGAGGCCCAGCGCGAGCGCCGCAACCGCCTGTTCGCCGCCGCCGAGGGGCTGGGCCTGGGCCTCGCCGCGATGGGCACCCATCCCTGGGCGAGCTACCTCGAGCAGCACATCATCGACACCGAGCACTACCACCGCCTGCGTGAGGAGCTGCGCTGGGTCGCGCAGCGCAACAACTCGTGGAGCCTGCACGTGCACGTCGGCGTCCGGGGCGCCGACCGCGCGGTCGCGGTCTGCGACTGGATGCGCGAGCTGCTGCCGCCCCTGCTGGCGCTGTCCGCGAACTCGCCCTTCCTCGACCACCGCGACACGGGCCTGCACAGCGTCCGCACCGAGATCTTCACGCGCGTCTTCCCCCGCTGCGGGGTCCACGAGCCGTTCGGCGACTGGGGGACGTACGCGGGCTTCGTCGACATGCTGGCGCGCACCCGCTCGATCGTCGAGGCGACGCAGCTCTGGTGGAGCGTGCGGCCCCATCACTCCTTCGGGACGGTGGAGGTGCGGATCTGCGACGCGCAGACCCGCGGCGACGAGTCCCTGAACCTCGCCGCGATGATGCTCGCGTGCGTCGCGCAGACCGCGCTCGACTTCGACGAGCGCGGCCACGCCGCGGCCGGTCCCGAGCCGCTGCGCGGGCGGGAGATCGAGGAGAACCTCTGGCGCGCGATCCGCTGGGGGCTCGACGGCGAGATGATCGACTTCCGGCGCGGCCAGGTGATCCCGACGCGCGTGGTCCTCGAGGAGATCGTGGAGTGGACGGAGCCCGCGCGGCGGCAGCTCGGCCTCGAGGTGGAGATCCCGGAGGCCAACGGCGCCCAGCGCGCGCGCGCCTCGGTCGCCGCGGGGCGGCCGATCGAGGAGTACTACAGGCACTCGATCGCCGAGACCCGCGAGACCTACGCGCCGTCTTTGGCCGCGGTCGTGGATGATTAGGCCGATGGCCGAGCCGGAGGAGACGCAGGGCGGGCCCGAGGGCGCCGAGGGCGCCGGCGGGGAGCCGCAGAGCGAGGAGGAGCTGCGCGCCCAGCTCGAGGAGGAGATCCGCAAGGTCCGGATCGAGGACGTCGTGCTGCAGAGCGCGGTCAGCATCCTCAACCTCGCCGCGCGCAGGATCGCCAAGGAGGACGAGCGCGACCTCGGCCAGGCGAAGGTCGGCATAGACGCCGCCCGCGCCCTGACCGACCTCGTCCCCGAGCAGGCCCAGCCGCAGCTGCGCCAGGCCGTCTCCGAGCTGCAGCTGATGTACGCGAAGCACGCGGGCGAGGGCGACGCCGGCGGCGGGGAGGAGGGCCCCGAGCCCGAGTCCCGCCCGAGAAGCCGGGCGGCGCCTCCGGCCTGTGGACACCCGGCGGCTGATTACCTCTAGACTCGCGCGCCGCTTTCTCCAAGCAATTGCCCCAAGGGAGCTGAACGAACTTGACTGATTTCTTCACCGATTACGGAGTCGTCTTCGCGCTCGGCTGCGCCGGGCTCGCCGTCGTCTACGGCCTGCTCATCACCCAGCGCCTGCTGGCGAAGTCGCCCGGCAACGAGCAGATGCAGCAGATCTCCGGCGCCATCCAGGAGGGCGCCAGCGCCTACCTGAAGCGCCAGTACACGATCATCGCCGGCGTCGGCGTGGTCGTCGCGATCCTGCTGATCCCCCTCCAGAACGTCCGAGACCGCGATCGGCTTCGTGATCGGCGGCGTCCTCTCCGGCGCGGCCGGCTTCATCGGCATGAACCTCTCGGTGCGCGCCAACGCGCGCGTCGCCGAGGCGGCGCGCGGCGGCATCCCGCCCGCGCTCGACATCGCCTTCAAGGGCGGCTCGGTCACCGGCATGCTCGTGGTCGGCCTGGCGCTGTTCGGCGTCGCCGGCTACTACGGCGCCGCTGGTCCTGCTCGACTACTCCGACAAGGAGGCCGTGGACGCGCTGATCGGCCTCGGCTTCGGCGGCTCGCTGATCTCGGTCTTCGCCCGCCTCGGCGGCGGCATCTTCACGAAGGCCGCCGACGTCGGCGCCGACCTCGTCGGCAAGATCGAGGCCGGGATCCCCGAGGACGACCCGCGCAACCCGGCGGTCATCGCCGACAACGTGGGCGACAACGTCGGCGACTGCGCCGGCATGGCCGCCGACCTCTTCGAGACCTACGCGGTCACCGCGGTCGCGGTGATGCTCCTCGGCGTCCTCACCTTCACCGAGGGCTTCGACCGCGAGGTCGCGATCTACCCCCTCGCCCTCGGCGGCGTGGCGATCATCGCCTCGATCGTCGGGGCGTTCGCGGTGCGGACCCGCACCGGCAACGTCGAGCGGGCCCTCTACCAGGGCCTCGTCGTCTCGGCGGTGCTCTCGGCGATCGCCTTCTACCCGATCACCGAATGGCTGATGGACGACGCGCTCTCGCAGGGCGTCGCCGAGGCCGGCGGAGCGCTCGCCAACTCGAGCGTCACCGACCTCTGGCTCTGCGGCCTGATCGGCGTCGGCGTCACGGCGCTCCTGTTCGTGATCACCGACTACTACACCTCGACCCGGTTCCGCCCGGTGCGGACGATCTCCGAGGCCTCGGAGACCGGGCACGCGACGAACATCATCCAGGGCCTCGCCCAGGGCTTCCAGTCCACCGCGGCCCCCGTGCTGGTGATCGCGCTCGCGATCCTCGGCGCCAACGAGCTGGCGGGCATCTACGGCATCGGCGTCGCCGTGATGGCCCAGCTCTCGCTGACCGGCCTGATCGTCGCGCTCGACGCGTTCGGCCCGATCACGGACAACGCGGGCGGGATCGCGGAGATGGCGGACCTGCCCCAGGACGTGCGCGACATCACCGACCCCCTCGACGCGGTCGGCAACACGACCAAGGCCGTGACGAAGGGGTACGCGATCGGCTCGGCCGCCCTGGCCGCGCTGGTGCTGTTCAACGCCTTCCTGTTCGAGCTCCAGGACGAGGACGCGAGCGTCGCGTTCAACTTCGACATCGCCTCGCCCGAGGTGCTGATCGGCCTGCTGATCGGCGGCATCATGGTCTACCTCTTCTCGGCGCTCTCGATCGAGGCCGTGGGCCGCGCGGGCGGCGGCGTGGTCGAGGAGGTGCGGCGCCAGTTCCGCGAGCACCCGGGGATCCTCAAGGGCACCGAGAAGCCCGACTACGCCGGCTCGGTCGCGATCGTGACCGCCTCGGCGCAGAAGGAGATGATCGCGCCCTCGCTGATCCCGATCGCGGTCCCCGTGGTCGTCGGCCTGCTCAGCTACCAGGCGCTCGGCGGGCTGCTGATCGGCGTCATCGTCGTCGGCATCTTCGCCGCGATCTCGATGACCGCCGGCGGCGGCGCCTGGGACAACGCAAAGAAGCTGATCGAGGACGGGGCGTTCGGCGGCAAGGGCTCCGACGCGCACGCGGCCTCGGTCACGGGCGACACGGTCGGAGACCCCTACAAGGACACCGCCGGCCCGGCGATCAACCCGATGATCAAGGTGGCCAACATCGTCGCCATCCTGATCATCCCGATCGTCCACCTGGGCTAGGGAGCGCGACGAACGTCTCGCTTGACACGAACGGCCGGGGACCTCCCCGGCCGTTCGTAGTCTTGAAGGGCCTTGGCTAGACGGATTCCCCGGGACGAGTCGCTGGCGCGCGTCCACGGCGTGGGCGCGCTGTTCTCCGCCGCGTACGGGAACGTCGGCTCGTCCATCTACTACGCGCTGGGCGTCACCGCGGCGTTCGCGCTGGGCCTGACGCCGATCGCGTTCATCATCACCGGCCTGATCTTCATGTTCACCGCCGCGACCTACGTCGAGGCGACCGTGATGTACCCGGAGGCGGGCGGCTCGTCCAGCTTCGCGCGGCGGGCGTTCAACGAGTCGGTGAGCTTCTTCGCCGCCTGGGGCCAGATGCTCAACTACATCATCACGGTCTCGATCTCGGCGTTCTTCGTGCCGCACTACCTGGCCGTGTTCTGGGAGCCGCTCGGGGAAGGGCCCGCGGACGTGATCTTCGGGGCGATCCTGATCGGCCTGCTCGCCGTGCTCAACGTCAAGGGGACGCAGGAGTCGACGCGGCTCAACCTGGTCCTGGCGGTCGGCGACCTGGCCACCCAGGTCCTGCTCGTGCTGCTGGGCCTCTTCCTCGTCTTCAACCCGGACATCCTCGTCTCCAACGTCGAGCTGGGGGTCGCGCCGACCTGGAGCGACTTCGCGCTGGGGATCGCGGTCGGGATGATCGCCTACACCGGGATCGAGACGATCTCGAACATGTCCGGGGAGGCGCGGGACGTCTCGAAGACCGTGCCGCGCGGTACGGGGCTCACGGTGCTCGCCGTCTTCGGCCTGTACGCGCTCCTGCCGCTGATCGCGCTCTCCGCGATGCCCGTCGAGCAGGCCGCCGACGGGGCCTACACGACCGAGCTCGGCACGACCTTCGCCGACGATCCGGTGCTCGGGATCGTCGAGAACCTCGGGCTCGGCGCCGGGCTGACCGAGGTGCTGCGCGTGTACGTCGGCATCCTCGCGGCGGTGATCCTGATCATCGCCACGAACGCGGCGCTGATCGGGGTTTCGCGGCTGACCTACTCGATGGGCGCAGCACCGGCAGCTCGCCGCAGATGCTGCGCCAGATCCACCCGCGCTTCCGCACGCCCTACATCGCGATCATGGTCTTCTCCGGCGTCGCCGCGATCGCGCTGATCCCGGGGAAGACCGAGCTGCTGGCGACGCTCGTATTCGTTCGGCGCGATGCTCTCCTTCACGATCGCCCACGTCTCGGTGATCCGCCTGCGCCAGAAGTTCCCCGAAGCGGAGCGCAAGTGGACGCCGCCGCGGGAGCGTGAGCGCGTTCGGCTTCCAGGTCCCGCTGACCGCCGTGCTCGGAGGGCCGGCGGCACGTTCGCGGCGTGCATCGTGGTCGATGGCGCTGGACCCCCGAACGCTGGTGATCGGCGCCGTGTGGATGCCGATGGGGATCGGCGCTCTACTTCATCTACCGCCGGAATCAGGGGACTCGCCGCGACGAGACGCACAAGGTGCTGCTGCCGGAGCCGCTGGGGGTGGAGGAGATCGAGTACAGGAGCGTGCTGGTCGCCTTCGAGGACGACGCGCCGTTCTCCGAGGAGACGGTGGCGACGGCGGTCAAGCTGGCCGCCAAGCGACGCCGCGGGATCCACGTCATCTCGGTCGTCACGGTGCCCGAGCCACCTGCCGATCGACGCGCCGCTGCGCGAGCACGTCGAGGCGGCGCAGTCGAAGATCGAGCAGGCCAAGCTGATCGGCGGAGGAATGCGGGTGAGCGGGCACGTCCACCGCGTGCGCCCGAACCAGGCCGGGCACTCGATCGCCGCCGAGGCCGCCGCAGATGGAGGCGAGCGCGCTGGTGATGGGGCTGCGCTACCGCGCCGGCGCGCCGCTCTACAACAAGACCCTGCAGACGGTGCTCGCAGAGCGGCCCTGCAGGGTGATCGTCGTCGCCGAGCCGGAGACCGCTCGCGACGGCGCCGGGCCGGGCGAGACCCCGCCGGCCACCGGGCCGCCCGTGGCGGTGGGAGAGTGAGCGGCCCGCCGGGCGGCGAGCGCTCGCGCTCGCACCAGAGCTACGTGATGGCGACGAGGGTCTTCTCGATCGCGATCCTCGCGTTCGGACTGGTGATCGTCGCCGTGACGCTGGCCAACGGCGGCGGGGTGGCCTCCACGGGGCTCGTCCTCGGCCTCCTGTTCACGGCGCTCGGCGCCGGCCGCCTCTACCTCGCGCTGCGCGACCGATGAGGCCGAGCCGGCTGATCGGGGTCCCGCTGCTGTTCGGCGCCGCCGCGTCCGCCGTCGGCTTCTCGGTCTACTTCTCGCTCGGCGTGGTCGCTGACCGCGGTCTCGGGCTGACGCCGCTGGTGTTCCTCGGCGCGGGCCTGATGTTCGCGCTGACGACGATGACGTACGTCGAGGGAGGCGCGATGTTCCGCGAGCGCGGGGGCTCCTCGATGTTCGCCAGCAAGGCATTCAACGAGCTGATCAGCTTCATCGCGGGCTGGGCGATCCTGATCGACTACCTGATCGTGATCGCCGCCGCCGCGATCACGGTGCCCCACTACCTGAGCCCGATAGCCGAGGGGCTCAGCGATGGCGGCGCGGAGCTCGCGATCGCCGCGGCGGTGATCGTGGTGGCCGCGGGAATCAACGTGATGGGGATGACCGGCCGCTCGCACGAGTCGCGATTGGCGGTCCTGGCCCTCGCGGACCTCGCCCTGCAGGTCGCGGTGATAACGATCGGCGCGTTCGTGGTGTTCGAGCCGTCGCTGCTGACGGACGAGCTCGATCTCTTCGCCTCGCCGAGCGGGGAGGACGTGATCTACGCGTTCGTGATCGCGACCATCGCCTACGCCGGGATCGAGGCCGCCAGCGACCTCGCGCCGGACGTCGAGTTCGAGCCGGGCGACCTGCGCCGCGTGCTGAACGCCGGCGCGGTGGTGGTGCCGCTGCTGTACGCGTGCATCTCGGCGGTCGCGCTGATGGCCCTGCCGGTGCGCGCCGGGCCGGACGGGCCCGAGACCGAGCTGGCGACGACCTACATCGAGGAGCCCGTGCTGGGGGTGGTGCAGACGTTCGACCCCGCTTGGCTCGGAGAGGCGATGCAGTGGTTCGTGATGCTGGTCGCCGTGCCGATGCTGGTGTGGGCGGCCTCGACCTCGATGCTCGGCCTCTCGCGCCATGTCTACGCGCTCGCCCGCAGCCGCCAGATCCCGAGCTGGGCCGGCAAGCTGGAGCGCACCTACTCGACGCCGTACGTAGCGATCGGGATCGCGACGTTGCTCTCGATCGCTCTGGCGGTCCCGGGCGACATCAGGTTCCTCGCCGGCGTATACGCCTTCGGGGCGCTGCTCGCGACGACGATCGCGCACCTCTCGATCGTCCGGCTGCGGGTGACCGCGCCGGATCGCGAGCGGCCGTACGCGGTGCCGTTGAACTTCACGCTGCGCGGCCGGCGGATTCCGCTGCCCGCGCTGATCGCCGCGGTCGTGAGCGGCCTCGCGTGGCTGAGCGTGCTCGCCTTCCATGCGGAGGCGGTCTGGGTCGGCGGCGGCTGGATGGCGTTCGGGCTCCTCTTCTACCTGCTGTACCGGAGGATGGAGGAGACCTCGCTCACCGAGCGGGTGGTGGTCCCCGAGCAGGCGCTGAAGAAGCGGAAGACCGCGGTCGAGTACTCCTCGATCCTGGTCCCCGTGTTCGGCACCGCGCTCGACGACGACATCGTCAGCACGGCGGGCCGGCTCGCCGACGCCGAGGTGAGGGAGGGGAAGCCGTCGCCGCGGCTCGAGGTCGTCTTCGTCACGGAGGTGCCGCTGACTGTCCCATTGGACGCGCCGCTGCCGAAGGACGTGGTGGAGCTGGGGACGCGGACGCTGGAGCGCGCGGAGGAGGTGGCCGACGAGTACGAGAACGTGGACGTCGGGGGAGAGCTGGTCCCGGCCCGCGCCGTCGGCGCCGGCATCGTCGAGGAGGCGCGGCGGCACGACGCCGAGCTGATCGTGATGGGGGCCGAGCCGCCGAGCCGGGTGCGCGGGGGGGCGATCCTGGGAGGGATCGGGGCCGCGCGGCCGGACGAGATCGGGAAGGTGACCGAGTACGTGCTGCGCCGCGCGCCCTGCCGCGTGCTGGTCACGGCGCCGCCGGAGGATCTCTTGCCGGACGAGGATGAAAAGGAGCCGCAGGGCGGCGAGCCGGGCAGGCCGGCCGCGGAGCGCCCGCTCTAGTGCCGCGTCCCCCGACGCAGGCCACGTCCTGACGGCTGCGGGCCGGCGCCCGGCTGCGTCCTCAGTCGCCGAAATGGCGCTGCCATTCCGGCTCCCTGCGTCCTTGCCGTGCGTGGCCCTCGCTCGTCAGGACGCGTCTGCCTCGGCAGACGCGGCACTAGTATCCGCGGCGTGTTCATCCTGATCGTCGGTTGTGGCCGGGTCGGCTCCAGCGTCGCCCGGGCGATGCTCCGCGAGGGGCATCAGGTGTCCTGCCTCGACGAGGACCCCGAGGCGCACGCCCGGCTCGAGGTCACACTCGAGCGCTCGTGGGAGGACGAGGGCGGCCAGTTCACGGTCGGGACGGGGCTCGAGATCGACGCGCTGCTGGCTGCGGGGATCGAGCAGGCCGAGGCGTTCATCGCCTCCACCGACGGCGACAACACGAACATCATCATCGCCCAGATCGCGAAGCGGCGGTTCAACGTGCCGACCGTGATCGCGCGGATCCTCGACCCGCTGCGGGCGGAGTGGTACGAGAAGCAGGGGCTGAACACGATCTGCCCGACGCGCGTGGCGATCGACATGCTCGAGGCGCAGGTCCGGGAGGCGGCCGCGAACGGCGCGGGGGCGCAGGAGCCCGCCGCGGAGGAGGCCGGCTGATGCCGGAGAGCAAGTACGTGATCATCGTCGGGGCCGGCAAGGTCGGATGGAACCTCGCGCGGGAGCTGCTCGACAAGGGCAACGAGGTGACGGTGGTCGAGAACAACCGCGAGCGCTATCTGACCGTCGAGCAGGAGCTCGAGCACAGCGTGCAGTACGGGGACGCGTCGGAGCTGTGGGTGCTGGAGCGGGCGGGGATCTCGCGCGCCGACATGGTGATCGCGGTCACCGGCGACGACGAGGACAACATGCTGATCTGCCAGGTCGCGAAGGAGAAGTACCTGGTGGACCGGATCATCGCGCGGGTCAACAACCCGCGGAACCGGCAGCACTTCGAGCTGCTCGGCGTGAAGCCGTACGTCTCCGCGACGGACCTGATCCTGCGGCTGCTGGAGCACGAGGTGCCGGAGTACGGGCTGGTCCATTTGCTCGACCTGCCCGAGGAGCGGCTGGAGATCATCGAGATGCTGCTCGGCGATGACTCGCGGGTGGCGGGCCGGCGGGTGGGCGATCTCGCGATGCCCGAGGGCTCGCTGCTGATCTCGGTGCTGCGGCCGGGGCAGGGCGGGTTCGTGCCGACGCCGGACACCGTGCTGGAGGCCGGCGACGAGGTGCTCGCCGTGCTGGACCCCGGGCTGGAGGAGGACCTCAAGGTCTTCTTCGGCCCCGACGGTGCGTCCTAGCCGGCGGCGGGCGGGTCGGCGATGGCTGAGCTGGAGGCGGACTTCCTTCTGGTCGGGGGCGGCATGGCGTCCGCCCACTGCGCGGCCGAGCTGCGGCGGCGCGGGGCGGAGGGCTCGATCCTGCTGGTGGGGAGGGAGCCGGAGCTGCCGTACGAGCGGCCGCCGCTCACGAAGGAGTACCTGCGCGGGGAGGCCGGGAGGGAGGACGCGTACGTGCACCCGCCGGAGTGGTACGAGGAGAACGGCGTTGAGCTGCGCACGCGCACCAACGTGATGTCGCTCGATCCCGCGGAGCGGGTGGCGAGGCTGCAGGGCGGGGACGAGGTGCGGTTCGGCAAGGCGCTGCTGGCCACCGGGGCGAACGTGAACATCCTGCGGGTCGAGGGGGCGGAGCTGGACGGGATCCACTACCTGCGCGCGTTCGGCAACTCGGACAGCATCCGCAGGGACGCGGAGGCGGCGGAGCGGATCGTGCTGGTCGGTGGCAGCTACATCGCCTGCGAGGTGGCGGCCTCGCTGCGTGCGCTCGGCAAGGAGGTGGCGATCGTCTGCATGGAGGACGTGGTGCTATCGCGCGGGTTCGGCGACGAGGTGGGGCGCTGGTTCCAGGAGCTGCTGGAGTCGAAGGGGGTCGAGATCCACGCGGGGGAGACGCTGGCCGCCTACGAGGGCGACGAGGGGGTGGGCGCGGTCGTGACCGAGTCGGGGAAGACCATCGAGGGGGACTTCGTGGTGGTCGGCGCGGGCGTGAGCCCGGACACGATGCTGGCCGGAAGGGCGGGGCTGGAGGTCGAGGACGGGATCGTCTGCGACGAGACGCTGCAGAGCTCGGTCGAGGGGATCTACGCCGCCGGCGACGTCTGCAGCTACCAGAGCCGGATCCACGGCCGGCGCCTGCGCGTCGAGCACTGGGATGTGGCGATGCAGCAGGGCCGCCATGCCGCGCGGGGGATGCTCGGCGAGTCGGTGCCGTACGAGGTGGTGCCCTACTTCTTCAGCGACCTCGCCGACTGGGCGGGCCTCGAGTACGTCGGGCCGGCGGCCGAGTGGGACAAGACCGTCTGGCGCGGCGACCCCGACGCGGGCGAGTTCAGCGTCTTCTACCTCTCAGGCGGCAAGGTGGCCGGCGCCCTCAGCGTCGGCCGCAGCGAAGACCTCGGCCACGCGCGGGAGCTGCTGGCGAAGGGGGTGGACGTGTCGGCCTCGGTTGACGTTCTGTCCGACGCGGACGCCGATCTGGCGCCCCTGACGAGCGACATCTGAACCGAACCCTGCTCTCAGGTCGTGTAGCTGCCCGGGATGGATTCGAACCACCGTTTCTCGGTCCAGAGCCGAGCGTCCTGCCGCTGGACGACCGGGCATAGCTCCGGGAGAACCCTCCCGCTGAAGCCTGCGCAAAGCCTAACGTAGCCCTTCCGCTGAGTCGGTTCACAGCCGACGGCGCGCTCGACGCGCGGACCGGGGTCCATCCGACGCAAATGGCGAACATATGTTCGGTCTGATGGCGCGGGAGGGCAGGAAAGAGATCGACTGGGCGGCGGTCCGCCGGTGGTACGAGCAGGGCCACACCCGGGATCGAATGCATGCGATCGCTTCGGGTTCTCGAAGCGGTCGTGGCGAGGCGCCGTAGACCTCGGGTTGATCACACCCCGTCCCGCCGGCACAGCAGGTTGGGTCGGCCGCCACTCGCACGCGCGTCGGCCGTTCTGCTCGCGGGAGGAAAGAGCTACAACGAGATTGCGTCCGCGCTGGGCGTCAGCAAGTCCACTGTCGCCTTTCACGCCCGCAGACTGGGGAGGCCGGTCGATGATCGTTTCAACCGCAGATACGACTGGGACGAGGTCCAGCAAGCCCACGACGGGGGCATGCGTGCGGCCGAGTGCCGGCGGACGTTCGGGTTCTCACCGGCGACGTGGACATCTGCGGTCAGGCGCGGGGACATCGTGCCCAACTCACACTTGATCCCGCTCAACCAGCTGTTGGTTGCGGGTCGAGGGACGAGCCGCGGTCACCTCAAGGCACGGCTCGTCGCGGCGGGCATCAAGCCGGAGTCCTGCGAAGAGTGCGGAATCACGGAGTGGCAGGGGCAGGCGCTGAGCATGCACCTCCACCACAGGAACGGCGACGGCACCGACAACCGCCTCGAGAACCTCCAGCTCCTCTGCCCGAACTGCCACTCGCAGACCGACACCTACGGCGGCCGGAACGGGCATCGCCGTCCGGAGCGGCACCTCGAGCTCGTCGAGCCGCCGCCCGAGGAGGATTCGGAGGAGCCAACCGGGACCTGAGGCTCGCTCGGACGGCCCGTGCGAGATCGGGGTTCGCTCTGGCCTTCCTGCTACCTTCACCCGCTTGATGAGGCAGGTGCGGCTCATTTCCGCGCTCGCGCTGGTGGTTTGCGCGGCGCTCGCTCTCGCGGCGTGCGGGGGCGACGACTCGTCCGAGACGCCGATCGAGATCCCGACGGAGACGACGGCGTCGCTGTCGAAGGACGAGTTCATCGATGAGGCCGACGCGATCTGCGAGGAGGCGAACGCGGCCATCGGCCAGTTCGTCTCCGCCGGCGAGGGCTTCACGGAGGCCGGCGAGATCGCCGACATCCGCCAAGGCGTCCTCGACGACCTCACGGACCTCGGGCCTCCCGACGAGGACCGCCGCACGCTCGACGCCTACCTGACCGGCCTCGAGAACCAGGTCGAGGCCGGCGAGAAGATCGACCTCGCCAACCAGCGCGGCACCGACACGGCCGAGTTCGAGGCCGAGCTCGACGCTGCCCGCACCGAGGCCGAGACCGCCGCATCCGAGTACGGGTTCCAGGAGTGCGGCGCCCCGATCACCGCCACCGACACGACCGGCGCGGCGGACACCGGCGCCCCCAGCGGCGACACCGGCGGCACCGTCACCCCCGTCGAGCCGGCCACCCCGGTAACTCCCGCGCCCTCGACCGGCGGCACCGGTGGCGGCACCGGCGACACGGGCGGCACCGGGGACAGCGGGGACACCGGCGGCGACACCGGCGGCGGCGGCGGGGTCACCCCCGGCGGCGGCGTCGGCCCGGGCTAGGCTCCGCCCGCCTACGCGGCGGCCAGCTCGGCCCAGGTCCCGTACAGCGCCGCGTAGCGGCCCCCCGCGGCGATCAGCTCATCGTGGGTGCCGACCTCCGCGATGCGCCCGTGCTCGAGCACCGCGATGCGGTCGGCGTTGCGGATGGTGGAGAGGCGGTGCGCGATCACGATCGCGGTCCGCCCCTCGAGCAGCCGCTCCAGGCCGACCTCGATCGCCCGCTCGGTGCGCACGTCCACGTTGGACGTCGCCTCGTCGAGGATCAGGATCCGCGGCTCGGCCAGCAGCGCCCGCGCGAACGCGATCAGCTGCCGCTGCCCGGCCGACAGCGCGACCCCGCGCTCGCCGACCTCCGTGTCGAACCCCCGCGGCAGCCTGCGGATGAACTCGCCCGCCCCGATCGCGTCGGCCGCCGCCTCCACCTCGGCCGCGGACGCGTCCGGCCGCCCGAACGCGATGTTCTCCCTCACTGTTCCCGAGAACAGGAACCCCTCCTGCGGCACGATCCCGAGCTGGCTGCGCAGGCACTGCGCCCGCAGCTCGCGCAGGTCGTGCCCATCCACCAGCACCCGCCCCTCCTGCGGGTCGTAGAACCGCGCCACCAGCTTCGCGAGCGTGGACTTCCCGGCGCCGGTCTCGCCGACCAGCGCCAGCGTCTCGCCTGCCGGGATCCGGATCGAGACGTCCCGCATCGCCCAGTCCTCCGGGTCGCCGGCCGCCGCCGCGGCCCGGCCGCCACCAGATCGCTTGACCCCGGCCGCGTTGTCCCGCCCGTAGGAGAACCAGACGCCGTCCAGCTCGATCTCGCCGCGCAGCGGCCGCGGGTCGATCGCGCCCGGCCGGTCCACGAGGTCCGGCTCGGTGTCGAGCAGGTCGAAGATCTTGTCCAGCGCCGCCATCCCCTGCTGGTAGGTCGTATAGAGGTTGGAGAGCTGCTGGATCGGGTCGAAGAACGTCGCCAGGTAGCCGACGAACGCCACCACCACGCCGATCTGCTCGGCGCGCGCGTTCTGATCCCCGACGTCAAGCGCCTGGTAGCCGCCGTAGATCAGGATCGCCGCCGTCCCGATCGCCGACAGCAGCTCAACCGCCGGGAAGTACGACGCGTTCAGATAGACCGTCTTCATGTTGGCCTCGCGGTTGAGCTCGTTCAGGTCGCCCATCCGAGTCACGTGGCGCTCCTCCTGCGAGAACGTCCGCACCACCCGGATCCCGCTGAGGGTCTCCTGCAGGTAGGCGGTGACCTCGGCGATGCGCTCGCGCGTGATCCGGTAGGCGCTGGCGGCGACGATCCGGAACACCACGCTCGCGATGGCCAGCAGCGGGAAGGTTAGGAAGACGACGAGCGCCAGGCCGGCGTCGAGGAAGAGCATGATGATCACGACGCCGAGCAGGGTCAGCGTGCTCTGGAAGAGGGTCACGATGCCCGTGCTGATGAGTTGGTCGAGCGCGTCGACGTCGTTCGTGATGCGGGAGATCAGCACCCCCGGGCGATTGCGGGTGAAGAATCCGATCGACATCTCCTGGAGGTGCGTGAAGATCCGCGTCCGCAGGTCCTGCAGGGCCCGCTGCCCGACCCAGCCGACGAGGTAGGTCTGCAGGTAGCTCGACGCCCACAGCAGCAGTCCCGTGCCGAGGAAGCCCGCGACGATCAGCCTCAGCTGCCCCTCCGACGGGTCGTCCACGCCGATCTCGGCCACAGCCAGCCCCACGAGAGCAGGAGGTGCGAGCGTGGCCCCTGTGGCCACCAGCAGCGCCCCGAACATCAACGCCACCTGATTGCGGTACGGCCGTAGGAGGCTCAAGAGCCAGCGCACCTTGCGGCCGCGCTGGTCCTCGCCGCGGATCAGCCGCCAGAGTTGGACGAAGAGAAGGCCGACGGTGCGCAGGCGCCCCTCGGGCGCTTGGTACAGCCCCTCCTCGCGCTCCTCGGCCTCGATCGCCTCCTCCTCGCGACGGGCCCCGTTGTCCTCGGCCCCGCTCACAGACGCGCCAGCTCCTCGCGCTCGTCGAGGTCGCGCTGGAGGTAGACGGAGTCCTCGAGGCCCTTCTCGGCGATCTCCTCGTAGAGCGGGCAGCGCTCCAGCAGCACCTCGTGGGTCCCGCGGTCGACGATCGCGCCGCGATCCATCACCACGATCTCGTCGGCCAGCGAGATCGTCGAGAGCCGGTGGGCGACGACGAAGGTGGTCCGGCCCTGCATGGCCTCCCGCAGGCCGGCCTTGATCGCCGACTCGGTCTTGGCGTCGACTGAGGAGGTCGCGTCGTCGAGGATCAGGATCCGCGGCTCGGCCAGCAGCGCCCGCGCGATCGCGATTCGCTGCCGCTGGCCGCCTGAGAGCGTCAGCCCGCGCTCTCCGACAAGCGTCTCATAGCCGTCCGGCAACTCGGCGATGAAGCCGTGCGCCTGCGCGCGCCTCGCGGCCGCCTCGATCTCGTCGCGCGTCGCGTCCGGGTTCGCGTAGGCGATGTTGCCGGCGACCGTGTCGGAGAAGAGGAAGCTGTCGTCCGCGACGAACGCGATCTCGTGGCGCAGCGAGGAGAGATCGACCTCGCGGACATCGGCCCCGTCGATCAGGATCCGCCCCTCGCTGGGGTCGTAGAGCCGTGCGAGCAGGCCGACCAGGCTGGTCTTGCCGGACGCCGTGGGCCCGACGAGCGCCACCGTGCGGCCCGGTTCGACCTCGAGGTCAATGCCGGTGAGGGAGGGCGCCGGCATCCGCGGCGCCTCCTCGGCTTCGCGCCCGGGGCCGCCTGCGTCGTACCGCAGCGTCACGCCTTGGACCTGGACGCGGCCGCCGCCGGGCGGCAGTGGGGGCACCCCGGGCGGGCTGGTCATCTCGGGCTCGCGGTCGAGGATCTCGAACATGCGGTTCCCGGACGCGACGGCCCGCTGGGCCATGCTCAGCGACATCCCGAGCCACCGCACCGGCCCCGAGAGCAGGAGCAGGTACGTGTAGAAGACAGTGAACTCGCCGATGCTGAGGCTTCCCTGGATCACCTGGTGGCCGCCGACGAGCAGCACCGCGGCGAGTCCGACGTTCGGCAGGAAGCCCATGAAGGGGGTGTAGAAGGCCTGCAGCCGGGTCGAGACCATGCTCTGCTCGAAGACGCGGTCGACGGACCGGCGGAAGCGGGCCAGCATGTGCCGCTCGCGAGCGAAGGCCTTCACGATCCTGATCCCCGAAACGCTCTCCTCGGCCCCCGCCGTCAGCTCGCCGACCCGTTGCTGGACCTCCTGCTCGGCCGGCCGGTTGCGGCGGCTGTAGCGGGTCGCGGTGGCGATCAGGAACGGCACCGGCGCCAGCCCGAGCAGCGCCAGCAGCGGGTCGAGCACGACCATCGCAACGGCGACGAAGAGGATCGTCAGCGCGCTCTGACTGACCCAGATCAGCCCGTAGCCGAGGAAGAAGCGGATCGACTGAAGGTCGACCGTCGCGCGGGACATGAGCTGCCCGGTCTGCTGGGTGTCGAAGAAGCCGAGCTCGAGCCGCTGGAGGTGCTCGTAGAAGCGCTGGCGCAGGTCATACTCGACGGCGAGCGAGACCTTGCCGGCGATCAGGCGCCTCCCCACCGTCAGTGCCAGCCGCAGCAGCCCGGCGCCGACGAGGGCCAGGGCGAGCGGGAGGATGTCGTCGCGACGCTCCTCGTCGATCGCGTCCACGGCCGCCCCCAGCAGCAGCGGTATCAGCACCGTCAACCCCATCGCCAGCCAGGCGAGGCCGAGCGAGATCAGCAGGCCGCGCCGGTAGGGGCGCAGGAAGCCGAGCAGGCGGCGAAAGGTCCGCATGCACCGACTATACAAAGTGAAGTATCGGCTTCCGCCTGCGAGCGATCCAGCGGCGCGCGGGCGCGGATGTTCTACGCTGGGCCACGTGCTCAGGGAGCTCGTGACACGCCCTGTCTCCGCGGCCGTCGCGCTGGTCGAGCTGCCGCTGACCGCGCGCCGCACGCTCGAGGAGGCGGCTGACCTGCTGGCCGCCTCCCGGCACCAGATCGAGGCGATGGATCGCCAGACCGGCGACGCCATCGAGCAGGCCGAGCGCATGAACGAGCTGCTCGCCCGCGTGGTGAAGCTGACCGAGCCGCTGGAGATGGCGCAGCGCGGCGGCGAGTACTTCAGCGGCGCCCTCAAGCGCGCGATCTTCGGCGACGAGCAGCTCGACGCCGCCCTCCGCGACGCCGCCGGCCCGACGATCGAGGCGGAGGCCGTGCCGGAGCCCGCTCCAGCGTCCGAGCCCGCCGCCGCCGAGCCGGGGAGCGTGCCCGGGTCCGAGGCACCCGCCCCCGCCGCCGAGGCCGAGCCCACGCCGCAGCCGGTGCCGGAGCCCGGGCCGCAGCCGGTCCCCGAGCCCCTGCCGGATCCCCAGCCCGAGCCCCTCCCGGACCCCCGGCCCGATCCGGGCCCGGACCCGGCCGCGAGCGGGCCTGACGGGGGCGACTCGCAGGACGGCTGGAGCCCGCGCGGCATCAGGGCAGTACCGGACCCGCCCGCCGACACGGAGTAGCCGCGTGAGCCGCCGTCCCCCGGCCGGGCTCTGCGACGACTGCCGCCACCAGCGCCTGATCCGCAACACGCGCGGCTCCGCCTTCTCGCTCTGCGAGCTGTCCAAGTCGGACAAGCGGTTCCCGCGCTACCCGCGCCTGCCGGTCGCGGCCTGCACCGGTTTCAGCCCCGCGGGCGCGCCGGCCGGGGGCGGCCGGTGACCCTCCCGCGCGGCGCCCCGCGCTGGGCCCTGGCGGTGCTGGTCGCGGTCGCCGCGGCCGTGACGATCGTGATCGTGGCCGACGGCGACGAAGCCAACGGCGGCCCGGAGGCCACGGGGGCCGCCGCCGGCTGGTCGAAGCTGCCCTCGAGCCCGCTCTCCCGCACCGAGGTCGGCGGCGCGCGCGTCGGCGGCTCGATCTACGTCGCGGGCGGATTCGTGCCCGGCACCGGCGCGACCACGGACCAGGTCGCCCGTTACGACATCGCGGCCGGGTCCTGGCAGCTCGTTGACCCGATGCCGGTCGGGGTGAACCACCCCGCGGTCGCCGCCCACGGCGGCAAGGTCTACGTCCACGGGGGCTACGCCGCCGAGGCCGGGCTGGAGGGCGAGGTGGACGTCCTCCAGCGCTACGACCCGGCCGGCGGCGAGTGGGCCCAGCTCGCACCCTCGGGCACCCCGCGGGCGGCCCACGCGCTTGTCCCGGTCGGCAAGCGCCTTTGGGCGATCGGCGGCGCGCGCCAGGGCGGCAGGCCCCTCCGCCTGGTCCAGTCCTATGACCCCGCCCGCGACCGCTGGAGCTCAGGGCCGCCGATGCCGACCCCGCGCGAGCACATCGCCGCCGCTGCCGTTGGCCCGCGCGTCTTCGTCCTCGGCGGGCGTTCCCCGGAGGGCAACCTCGACGCGGTCGAGCGCCTCGACACCGCCTCGGGCAAGTGGGCGAAGCTGCCGCGCCTGCGCACGCCGCGCAGCGGCTTCGGCGCCGCCGCCGTGCGCGGCCGCGTCGTCGCGGCCGGGGGCGAGGAGCTGACCCCCGGTGGCTCCACGATCACGCCGGTCGAGCTCTACGACCCGAAGCGGAAGCGCTGGCGCAAGCTGCCGGCGATGATCACCCCGCGCCACGGCCTCGCCGTCGTGGGGGCGGGGCGCCGGGTGTTCGCGATCGAGGGCGGCCCGACGCCGGGCCTCGCCTTCTCGCCGGCGAACGAGGTCCTGCGGGTCCCCGGGAAGCTCCTGCGCCGCGGCCCCTAGCGGCCGTCAGGCCGCGGCCGCTGGGGCCGCGACCGGGTAGGCGCTCAGCAGCCCCGCACCTTCCCCTTCCCCGCAGCGGGCAGGCGGATCCGGCGCGAGCCGGCGTTGTTCGACTCGTCGTTCTCGTAGAGGTGGTTCTGCGGGTCGGCCGTGAGCACGAAGTCGAAGCAGCCGCGCAGCCCCCTCACGTTGACCCAGTTCTGGTGGTAGGTCGAGGGGTAGACGTCCGACCAGCCGACCGACGTGCCGAGGGTGCGCTTCCGCTTCCCGGCCTCCTGGCTGCAGGCGGGATAGACCATCCGGCGAGGGCTGCGAGCCGAGGGCTGCGTCCGCTCGAGGTCGCGGAAGCAGTAGTTGACCTTCGGCCCCTTCCGCACCCGCTCGAGCCGGTTGCCGGCCGAGTCGAGGCTCCAGATCTCGAACAGGGCCGCGAAGTGGAACTTCCAGTAGGGCCCCTGGCCGGGGATGTCGTAGAAGACGAGGCGCGCGTTCGTGTCGAACAGCCTCGGCCCGGCCCCGCGGCGATGGATCGCCTGGCGCACGGACATGCGCCGCTTCGAGATGCGCGTGCCGCGGATCTCCAGCGGCCCCTCCCCGCGGCTCTGGATGTCATTGGCCGCGTGCAGGAGCACCTTGCCGCCGCCCGACGAGGTGAACATCTCGCGCGGGGGCGCCATTCGCAGATCGGGGCAGAGCAGCTCCGCGGCGTCGGCCCCGACGCAGGGGTTCGGCGCGACCGGGCCGGCGCCCGGGTACTGACCCGCGGCAGGAGTCGCGAACGCAGCCAGCGCCGCCGCGGCGGCCAGCGCCACTGCCACTCGTCTCTTCGCCCGCTGCCCCGCCATCCGGGTCTGTTTAACAGGCGCTGCGGCCGGGTGTTGCGGTCCGCGTCTCGGTCTGCGCTAGCGCCGCGCTTCGCTCAGTGGACCCCGCTCCTGACGCGCGCGCGCTCTGACTCAGCGTGCGGGCCCCTCTTCTCGAGGGTCTTGATCGCGGCGGCGATGTCCTCCACCAGCTTGTCCACCAGCGACCGGTTGAGGTTGATCTTCACGAGGGCCCGCATCATCTTCACGTCCTGCGCGTCCGGCGGCATCGTGTAGGCGGGAAGCATCCAGCCGCGCTCGGCAGCGAGCTGGAAGGCGATGTCGAACTCGTCGTAGGGATGCTCCTCCGCGAGGTTGAAGGCCACGAGCGGGAGCGTCTCCTCTCCCTCGCCGATGATCTGGAAGGGGCCGATCTCCTTGATGTCAGCGGCGAGCGCGGCGGCGTTGTCCCGCATGATCTCCATGATCATCCGGTAGCCGAGCTTGCCGAAGCGGACGAAGTTGTAGTACTGCGCCAGCACCATCGAGGACCCCGTCGAGAAGTTGAGCGTGAAGGTCGCATCGGTCTTTCCGAGGTAGTTCTCGTAGAAGACCAGGTCCTCCGCGAGGTCCGCCTTCTCCCTGAAGATCAGCCAGCCGATCCCCGGATAGACCATCCCGAACTTGTGTCCGGAGGCGTTGATCGAGCGGACCTGCTCGAGCCGGAAGTCCCACTTCGAGTCCGGATAGAGGAACGGCCAGACGAACGCGCCGCTGGCCCCGTCGATGTGCAGGGGGATGTCCAGGCCCTTGTCGTCGCGGAGGCCGACGAGCAGGTCATTGATCCCGACGACGTCGTCGGCGTGGCCGGTGAAGGTGGTCCCGACGACCGCCGCCACGCCGATCGTGTTCTCGTCGAGATGGGGCTCCACGTCCTCGGGCCCGATCGTGTACTTGCCGGGCTGCAGCGGCACGATGCGGGGCTCGACGTCGAAGTAGCGGCAGAACTTCTCCCAGACGACATGCACGTCCCCGCCGAAGACCAGGTTGGGCTTGTCCGTGGGCTTGCCGGCGGCCTCGCGGCGCTCGCGCCACTTCCACTTGAGCGAGAGGGCGCCCAGCATGATCGCCTCCGACGAGCCCTGGGTGCGCGCGCCGGTCGTCTCGCCGGGTGCGTGGAAGAGCTCGGCGAGCATCCGAATGCACCGCTGCTCGATCTCGGCGGTCATCGGGTACTCGGCGTGGTCGATGAAGTTCCGGTGCAGGTTCCCGTCGATCACCGACCGGGCCTCCGGCTCCATCCAGGTGGTGACGAAGGTGGCCAGGTTCCGCTCCGGGATGCCTTCGATCGCCAGTTCCTGGGTGACGAGCCGCATCGCCGCCTGCGCCGTCATCGCGACGTCGGGGATCGCGTCCGTCGGGGCGTCGAGCGTCAGCCAGGTGCCTTGCGCCTCGACCTGCGCCGAGAACTTGCGCAGGTCGTCGGCGGTGGTTGGTTCATCGGCCATGGGCGTGCAGCACACCCTATGCGAGCGGCGCCTCATCTAGGCTGCCGCGCGTGCCCGACTCCGAGCTCGGCGGCATCGACCCCCTCACCAACTTCCTCGGCTTCCGCTGGGAGTCGCCGAGCCGCATCCGCCTCACCATCCGCGACGAGCTGATCAACCAGGCGGGCCTCCTCTCGGGCCCCGTCAGCTACGCGCTGGTGGACTACTGCATGGGCTCGACCCTGTGGGTGGAGCTCTCGCCCGAGGAGCGGATCGCGACGATCGGGATCTCGATCAACTACGTCCAGACCGCGCGCGAGGGCGACATCGTCTGCGAGACGACCCTCGACCGCCGCAACGACCGCGTCGCCCTCCTGCACAGCGAGGTGCGCCACGAGGACGGCCGCCTGCTCGCCACCGCGACCGGCAGCTTCTCGATCTTCCCCAAGGAGCGGCTCGGCGGCTTCGAGCGCCGCCCGCTCGAGCCCCCGGCCCCGACGGCGGCTAGCGAGGGGCAGGCGAGCGGGCGAGGCTCGCCCTGCCCACGGCGCAAGGGCCGCTCGGGGTCGGACTCGGCGGCGATCTCCACGTCCACGACGGCGCGATTCGCCCGGCGCGCAGGCAGCGGGCGCGCACGCGATGGGGCTCGGGCCGCGCGAGGCGCAGCCCCTCGAAGCTGAGCCCGGCGACCACCCACTCTGCACCGTCCGACGGCGCCGCGCTCTCGGCCGCGTACCACGCCGCCGTATCCACGCAGGTGGCGATCGCGCCGCCGTGCAGGTAGGTGACGTCCCCTCATCGACCACGGCCGCCTCGCCGGGGACGAGGCGCAGCTCGACGACGCCGTCCTCGGCCCGCTCGAGGTGAGGCCGATCACGCGGTCGAGCCGGGAGCTGATCGCGGGCAGGTCCGCCACGCGGGCGAGCCTACCGGGGCCTCAGCGCTCGATCCGCCCCGGCAGCAGGAAGGGGTAGGGGCGGCGCCTGACCCGCTGCCGCCAGAGCCGGTCGAGCCGCCGGATCGTGAGCAGCGCGGCCCAGAGGCGGGCGTCGCTGCGGTAGTGGCGCCGCACCTCCTCGGCGCCGATCGGCTCCTCGATCCGCTCGTTGGCCTCGGCCAGGAACGCCGGCAGCCAGGCGTCGAGGCGCTCCTTGAGCATGTTGCCCGCGAGGTCGAGGAAGACCCTGCGCAGGTCCCGGTAGGTGTCGAGGATCCCCGGCGCGACGAAGCGCCGCAGCGGCGGGCGCAGGGCGGCGGGGTAGGCCTGGGCCAGCAGGTCGAGGTCGAGTCGCGACTGACCGTCCGCGGACCAGATCAGAGGGGTCGAGACGTCGATGTAGGTGAGCTCGCCGGCCGCTCCAGGTCCAGTTGGAGAGCTGTGCGTCGAGGCCGAGGGTGGGCCCGACCGCGGAGGCCGTGGTCGCGACGACCGCCTCGATCAGCGGGTGGCTCTCGCCCGGGTCCGAGCGGCGCAGGACCGCCGGGACCAGGTCCTCCTGCGGCAGGACCGGCTGGACGACGTACCCGGCCACGCCACCGTCGGCTCCCTCCACGCCCCGCAGGCGCGTCTCGACGACCCGCACGCCCGCGGCCGCGAGCGCGGCGAGGTAGTCCTCCAGGGTCGCCCGGTAGGCGGCGAAGCGCTCCGCGGAGGGGAAGGGGGGGAGCCGCTTGCAGGCGAAGGCGGGGCGCTCCGGGCGGCCAGCCGAGCACAAGGGAGATCTCGCCGTAGCCGAGGACGGGGAGCTCGTTCGTCCGTCCGGAGGCGAAGGAGGCTGCGACGAGCTCCTCGAGCCGGCGCAGGTCGGAGTCGGCGAGACCCGGAGGCTCGCCGCTCACGCCAGCGCGCCGAGCACTGCGGCCGCGATCTCGTCGACCTCCTGCTCGCTGACGATCAGAGGTGGCTTGAACTGCGTGACCGAGTGGTCGTGCTCGGCGAAGACGGCGAAGACCCCCGCGTCGATCAGGCGCTTGGCCGCCAGCACGCCGCCCTCGGGCTCGTCGAACTTGAGCCCCATCGTCAGGCCGAAGCGCCGCAGCTGGAAGGGCGCGCCCGCGAAGGCGCGCTCGAACCGCGCGCCCAGCTCCTCGACGCGCGCGAGGAAGCCCGGCGCGGAGATCTGGTCCATCACCGCGCTCGCCGCGACGCAGCCGATCTCGGCGCCCCCGAAGGTCGAGACGTAGGCGAAGGGGTTGGCGTCGAAGAAGGCCTCGATCTCCTCGCGCATCAGCACCGCGCTCACCGGATAGACCCCGCCGCCCAGCCCCTTGCCCGTGATCAGCATGTCCGGCGCGGCGTCGTGCTGCTCGAAGTGCCAGTTCGTCCCGGTGCGGCCGAGGCCGGTCTGCACCTCGTCGAGGACGAGCAGGGCGCCGGCCTCACGCGCCGCCTCGGCAACCGCGCGGAGGTAGCCGGGCTCGGGGGCCGGGAACCCGAGCGTGGCCGGGATCGCCTCCAGGATCACGGCGGCGGTCTGCGAGTCGATCTCCGTCCGCATCGCCTCGATCTCGTTGAACGGCACGTGCGCGAAGCCGTCGGGCCCGTGGCCGAACGGCTCGAGCCAGCGCGGGTCGCTGGCCGCCAGCGCGAAGCCGCTGACCCCGTGGTAGGCGCCGAGGGCCGAGATCACCTTCGGCCTCCCCGTAACGGCTCGGGCCAGCCGCAACGCCAGGTCCACCGACTCCGTGCCGGACGGCGTAAAGGTCGCGTACGGCAGCAGCCCCCCGGTGCTCTCGGCGAGCTGCTCGGCCAGCCGCGCGCGCCAGCCGCTGACCAGGTGGTGGTTGCCGACGTCCAGGTGCCCGAGCCCCTCGCGCACGGCCGCGATCACCTCCGGGTTGCGGTGGCCCATGTTGAAGACGCCGCCATTCGAATGGCAGTTCCAGTACCAGCGCCCGGTGTAGACGTCCCGGAACCGTGCGCCGGCCCGCTCGCCGATCACGATCTCCACGCCGATCGCCTCGAGCGCCCGGACCTTCCCGCGGTTGACGTGCGCGGCGAACGCCTCTGCGGTCGCTTTGCCGCTGGCGTAGGGCTGCCGCCCCGGCGCGTCCCCGCTCGCTTCCGGCAGACCCGTCACGCGAGCGAGCCTATCTCGCGGCGCCGGCACGCCGGCCGGCGCCGCGCTTCCGGAGCCGCTACTCGTCCGGCGGCGTGTACTTGCTGACCACCAAGACAGCGCCCTGCGGGTCGGCGATCACGGCGTTGCGGACGGGCGGGGCGTCGAACGGCTCGACCAGGACCGTGCCGCCCAGCTCCTTCGCCTTGGCCGCCGCGCCGTCGACGTCGTCCACCGTGAAGGTGACGCTCCAGCTGGGCGGCGTCCCCTCGGGCTGGCCCTCCAGCGAGGTCAGCCAGGCGGTGACGTCCTCGAAGCCCTCCGCCCCGTCCTGCTGCGCGAGCCGCTCGCGCAGCCCCGGGTCCTTCAGCACGAGGTGGTCGCCGTAGCCGGGCACGCGGAAGAAGGTCCAGTCCTCATCTGCGCTGCCCACCTCCCAGCCGAAGACGGCGTTATAGAACTCGGCCGCCGCGCCGGGGTCGGACGTGGACAGGCCGCTGAAGCCCCAGGCGCCGTTCTCATTGACGAGCTGGGCGCCGTTGTGCCCGGCCGGCTGCCAGGCCCGGATCTGCGCGCCATGGGGGTCGGCGAAGACCGCCATCCGCCCGGCCCCCGGGATCTCCATCGGCTCCGCCAAGACCTTGCCGCCGGCATCCAGGACGGCCCGCGCGGTGGCGTCGGCGTCCTCGACCCAGACGTAGGTGTTCCACGCCGGCGGCCCCTTGGCGTCCTCCATCTGCGAGCCGATCCCGGCGACTCGCAGGCCGTCGAGGGTCGCCTCGAAGTAGTGGAACGGCTGGTCGGCGGGCGCCCGGTCCTCGACCTCCCAGCCGAACAGCCCTCCGTAGAACCTGGTCGCCGCCTCGGGGTCCGGCGTCTCCAGGTCCACCCAGCAGGTGACGCCCGGGGGGTACTCCTCGCGCACGATGCGCCGCCACTCGTTGGTCTCGTTCTCGCCCATCTCCGCTCCTCTCAGTCGGGTCCAGGGTTCACCATATGGACGATTTAGGTCAGTATCTGTCCTAGTTGTCGGCGACCATCAGACGCGATGAGTGAGACCTCCAGCCGCCTGCTCGAGTTGCTCAGCCTGCTGCAGGGCCGGCGCGATTGGCCCGGGGGAGAGCTGGCCGAGCGCCTCGGAGTCTCACGCCGCACGGTTCGCCGCGACGTGGACCGCCTGCGCGAGCTGGGTTACCCGATCGACTCGACCGTCGGCCCCGCCGGCGGCTATCGCCTCGCCGCCGGCGCCGAGGTCCCGCCGCTGCTGCTCGAGGACGAGGAGGCCGTCGCGATCGCGGTCGGCCTGCGGACGGCTGCGCAGGCCGCCGTCGAGGGGGTGGAGGAGGCCTCGCTGCGGGCGCTCGTCAAGCTCGAGCAGGTGCTGCCCGCCCGCCTGCGCCACAGGCTGAGCGCGCTCCAGTCCGCCGAGCTGCTCTCCTACCGCGGCCCCACCGTGGACCCGCAGTGCCTGGCGACCGTCGGCGCCGCCTGCCGCGACTCCGAGCGCCTCCGCTTCGCCTACCGCGACCGCGAGGGCGCCGAGACCCGCCGCGAGGTCGAGCCCCACTCCCTCGTCAACGCCGGGCGCCGCTGGTACCTCGTCGCCTGGGACCTGAAGCGGGAGGACTGGCGGAGCTTCCGCCTCGACCGCATCGCCCGGCCGGCGCCGATGGGCGTGCGCTCGAAGGCGCGCACGCTCCCCACCAAGGACGCCGCCACCTACGTGATGCAGTCGGTCCGCAACATGCCCAGCCGCTACGAGGCCCGCATCATCCTCCACGCCCCCGCCGAGCGAGATCCGCCCGCGCCTCCCCGCCGGCTGGGGCGACCTCAAGCCCCTCTCCAAGACCCGCTGCGAGTACCACACCGGCGACGACGACCTCGACTGGCTCGCCCTCCGCATCGCCATGCTCCGCTGCGACTTCGAGGTCCGCGACTCACCGGAGCTGGCCGAGCGACTGGGGGAGATGGCCGAGCGGCTTCGGCAGGGCGCGGGGGCGGGGGGCGCGGGATGAGGGCGCGGGCCGGCAGTCCGAGCTGGTGCTCTCCCTTTCGCGCGCACTAGCGGGGGCAGCGACCCGTGGGGTACGGTGGGCTGGATTCGACAAAGGAGGAGAGATGCCGAACGTTGACACCGCGAAGGCCGCCTACGAGGCGTTCTCGAGCGGAGACATGGAGACGCTGTCCGGCTACTTCGCAGACAACGCCGAATGGGAGTCATCGGACCAGCTCCCGAATGGGGGCACTACCAGCGGCCGTGACGCAATCCTCGAGAACTTCGGCCGCATCCCGCAGTACTGGTCGGAGTTCTCCGTCACCCCGGAGGAGTTCATCGACGGCGGTGACAAGGTCGTCATCAAGGGAACGCAGCGAGCTACCGCGGCCGAGGGCGGCGGTCAGTTCGAGGCGGGCTTCCTGCACCTGATGGAGTTCGACGCCGACGGAAAGCTTGTCCGCGGCGAGTTCATCACCGACAGCGCCAAGGCGCTGAAGGCGCTGGGCTAGCTCCGATCAGTTCGGCCTCGGGCGGCGGCGCGTGCGCGAGCCGCTCAACCCCGGGTGCCCGCGATCACCAGATACTCCTGTTCGAAGCGGGCGTCGTCGTCCGAGCCGAGGTTCCACTCCTCGCTGAACCCGGCCACAGCAGCGTCGAACTCCTCGGCGCGGCCGTCCTTTTCCGCGTTCGCCCGCGCGACGATCGTCGGCCCGTAATAGGCCTTGAAGTGCTCGCCGTATTCGCCCGGCCGGTCGAAGGTGGTGACCGCGAGGACGTCGCGCTCCTTCGTGCGCCACTCGACGCGGTCGCCGAACAGCTCCTCGACGTGCTCCTCGCTGCCCCACAGCGGCGGCGGCTGCGCGCCCGGTGGGGGCGGCGGGGCGAACGGGCCCATGGTCTTGAACAGGGCGCCGATCATGCCCTCCGGCGTCCAGTTCAGCATCGCGACCGTCCCCCCGGGGCGGCAGACGCGCACCATCTCGTCTGCGACGGCCTGGTGGTGGGGCGCGAACATCGCCCCGATCGACGACATCACCACGTCGAAGGACCCGTCCTCGAACGGCAGGCTCTCCGCGTCCGCCTCGGCCCACTCGAGCTCGACCCCCTCCGCCCGCGCGCGCTCGCGCCCGGCGTCGAACAGCTCGGGCGTCAAGTCGCTCGCGGTGACCTCCGCTCCCGCCTGCGCGGCCGGAATCGAGGCGTTCCCAGTCCCGGCGGCGACGTCCAGCACCTTCATCCCCGGCCCGATCCCAGCGGCCTCCACCAGCCGCGGGCCGAGCGGCAGCAGGAAGGTCTCGACCATCTTCGGATAGTCCCCCGAGGCCCACATCTTCCGATGGCGCCCCTTCAGCTCTGCATTGGCGTTTGACGACACGGTTCCTCCCCGATCGGTGGCGCGGGCACCATATGCCCGCGAAAGCCCCGTGTCCAGGCTTCCGGTACCAAATGACCGGCTTCCGGCGCAGGCGGTGAACCTCGGAGGTGCAGGCGCGATACTGCGTGGGCTGTGTCGCAGGAGAAGCGTCGAGACCATCCGCGGGATCCCGAATCGCGCTGCCTCCGCTCGGCGAAGGAGCGAATCAGCGCCGAAGCCTGGATGAGCGCCTCCTCGTCCGCTTTCCCGCGCTCTACCGCCCGATCACAGAAATGTTCATGCGGCTCCCTCCGCATTCCCGGCTTCGCCGGTTGATGGTCGCCCGCATGGTGGGAAGGGCATACGCGGCGGCCAACCGCCATGACTTCGATCTCATCCTCACCGGGTATGACCCGGCTCTGTACGAGTATCACCCGAGCGTCGATCTGCTGCCTCCCGACTCGGAGCCGGTCTTCTACGGACATGAGGGTTACCTGCGGCTCTGGCGATACTGGCTCGAAGCGTTCGAGGACATCCGCTGGGACCCCGAGGAGATCCTCGACTTCGGGGACACTTTTCTCGTCACCACGCAGCAGCGGGGACATGGTTCGGGCAGCGGGGTGGCGGTGAGGGAGTCGGTGTTCCAGCTCTTCAGGCTCCGGAGGGGCTTGGTCGTCCGCCAGGAGGACTTTCTGGATCGCTCGAAGGCCCTCGAAGTCGCCGGGTTGCCGGCGTAGCGCAACGGGCGTCACGGACTACTCCGGGTGTCGGTTGTCGGCTGGCAGACCACTGCCGATGACGCCAACCGCTCGGCTGAGGCGATCCCTGCCGCGGCTCGCGCCTCCTGACGTTCAGGGGTCGCCGCGCCGGGTCTCGACCTCGGTTACACCTGCCTGACCGCGGAGATGTCCAGCGACATGTTGACCTTGTCGCCGACGCAGCGTCAGACAAAAGTTCCCCAATTTGCGGACATTCTGTGGGGCTGCTTCCCTTGACAGGGCTCAGAAGGCGGAAGAGGATCAGCGGCAAGTCGCCGAGGGAAGCAAATTGCGGACTTCGAGTGACGTAAAACCGAGGGAAGCAGCAGCAGAGTGTCAGATCTGCGTGAAGGTGGGTTGAGCCGATCGGCAACGAGGTGCCAGATCAAGGGCGACCTCGCGGGCAGGGATCAAGGGCGCGACCTCGCGGGTCATGACTTCGACTAGGGCCCTTCGGGCCCTCTTGGTGGCGCTGGCGGCGGCCCTGCTGGCGCTGGTGGTGCCGGCCACGTCGACCGCGGCACCCTGCACGATCACATTCGACGGCGGGGCGGGCACGAGCTCTTGGCACGACGCCGCCAACTGGACCACTGACGCGGTTCCAGGGCCAAGCGACCACGTCTGCATCGGGAACGTGCCGGTCAACTACTCGACGGGTGATACGTCGATCCTGAGCCTCCAGAGCCAGGGCACGCTCGAGCTCACAGGTGGGTCGCTCTCGCTCACAGATGCGACCAACGCATCGACGACCGTCAACCTCACCCAATCCGGCGGCACCCTCGGCGGCGCCGGCACGCTCACGGTCTCGGGCAGCTTCGACTGGAGCGGCGGCACCCAGACCGACGCCGGCACGACCGTGATCGCCTCCGGGGCGACGCTCTCGATCGACACCGCCGCGAACAGCGTCTTCCTCTCGAGCGGGCGCACGCTGCGGATCGACTCCGGTGCCACCGCGAGCTGGAGCGGGCAGTCCGGCATCTTCCTCGGCGGCGCGGCGACGATCGAGAACGCCGGCACCTTCAACGCCGATGGCGGCGAGCCAGATCTCCGGCTTCTTCGCCGTCAACGCGCGCTGATCCACAACGCCGCCACCGGCACCTTCCGCAAGAGCGCCGGGCCCGGCACGCTCACGGTCGGCGTCCCCTTCGACAACGACGGCACGGTGGAGGCCGCCGCGGGGACGCTGAGCCTGGAGGGGGGCGATGCGGGCACTACGACCGGCGACTTCAACGGCTCCGGCGCCGACGGCCTGGTCCGCTTCACGGCCGGCACCTACACGCTGGAGACCGACGTCAGCCTCAATGGCCGGATCGAGCTCACGAATGCGACGCTGACCGTGAGCGGGACCGTGCCGGTCCACCGCCGGGGCCACCTTCACCCAATCCGGCGGCACCCTCGGCGGCACCGGCACGCTCACGGTCTCGGGCAGCTTCAACTGGAGCGGCGGCACCCAGACCGACGCCGGCACGACCGTGATCGCCTCCGGGGCGACGCTCTCGATCGACACCGCCGCGAACAGCGTCTTCCTCTCGAGCGGGCGCACGCTGCAGATCGACTCCGGTGCCACCGCGAGCTGGAGCGGGCAGTCCGGCATCATCCTCGGCGGCACGGCGACGATCGAGAACGCCGGCACCTTCGACGCCGATGGCGGCGGCCACGATCTCCGGCTTCTTCGCCGTCAACGCCGCTGATCCACAACGCCGCCACCGGCACCTTCCGCAAGAGCGCCGGGCCCGGCACGCTCACGGTCGGCGTCCCCTTCGACAACGACGGCACGGTGGAGGCCGCCGCGGGGACGCTGAGCCTGGAGCGGGGGCGACGCGGGCACTACGACCGGCGACTTCAACGGCTCCGGCGCCGACGGCCTGGTCCGCTTCACGGCCGGCACCTACACGCTGGAGACCGGACGTCAGCCTCAGTGGCCGCGATCGAGCTCACGAATGCGACGCTGACCGTGAGCGGGACCGTGCCGGATCACCGCCGGGGCCACCCTCACCCAATCCGGCGGCACCCTCGGCGGCACCGGCACGCTCACGGTCTCGGGCAGCTTCAACTGGAGCGGCGGCACCCAGACCGACGCCGGCACGACCGTGATCGCCTCCGGGGCGACGCTCTCGATCGACACCGCCGCGAACGAGCGTCTTCCTCTCGAGCGGGCGCACGCTGCAGATCGACTCCGGTGCCACCGCCAGCTGGAGCGGGCAGTCCGGCATCTTCGCTCGGCGGCACGGCGACGATCGAGAACGCCGGCACCTTCAACGCCAATGGCGGCGAGCCACGATCTCCGGCTTCTTCGCCGGCAACCGCAGCTCGATCCACAACGCCGCCACCGGCACCTTCCGCAAGAGCGCCGGGCACCGGCACGCTCACGGTCGGCGTCCCCTTCGACAACGACGGCACGGTGGAGGCCGCCGCGGGGACGCTGAGCCTGGAGGGGGGCGACGCGGGCACTACGACCGGCGACTTCAACGGCTCCGGCGCCGACGGCCTGGTCCGCTTCACGGCCGGCACCTACACGCTGGAGACCGACGTCAGCCTCAGCGGCCGGATCGAGCTCACGAATGCGACGCTGACCGTGAGCGGGACCGTCGCCGGTCACCGCCGGGGCCACCTTCACCCAATCCGGCGGCACCCTCGGCGGCGCCGGCACGCTCACGGTCTCGGGCAGCTTCGACTGGAGCGGCGGCACCCAGACCGACGCCGGCACGACCGTGATCGCCTCCGGGGCGACGCTCTCGATCGACACCGCCGCGAACGAGGTCTTCCTCTCGAGCGGGCGCACGCTGCAGATCGACTCCGGTGCCACCGCCAGCTGGAGCGGGCAGTCCGGCATCTTCCTCGGCGGCACGGCGACGATCGAGAACGCCGGCACCTTCAACGCCGATGGCGGCGGCCACGATCTCCGGCTTCTTCGCCGTCAACCCGCTGATCCACAACGCCGCCACCGGCACCTTCCGCAAGAGCGCCGGGCCCGGCACGCTCACGGTCGGCGTCCCCTTCGACAACGACGGCACGGTGGAGATCGCCACGGGAATACTGGGCGCCGCTTCCTACACCCAGTCGGCAACAGGCACTCTTCAGGTTCGCATCGCCGGCACCGCGCCCGGGACCGGCTTCGGACAGCTCCACGTGGACGGCACCGCCGCCCTTGCCGGAACGCTTCGCATCGTCACCGCGAGCGGATTCACTCCGGCCGAGGGCAACAGCTTCAGGATCGTGGACGCGGGCTCGCGCACGGGAGTGTTCAGCACGGTGGAGGGAGCGACCACGGACGGCGTGGAGTACTCGGTCCAGTACGACGCTACCGGCGTCACGTTGGTCGTGGGCACCGTACCGCCGGCGTCTGAGATCTCGATCAGCGACGCCTCGGCGACGGAGGGAGGGGCGGTGCAGTTCACCGTCTCGCTCAGCGCGCCGCAGGCCGCGAGCGTGACGGTCGACTTACGCGACCGCGAACGGCTCGGCGGTGGCACCCGGCGACTACACGGCGGGCACCGGAACGGTGACCTTCGCCCCCGGCGACACCTCCGAGACGGTCTCGGTGCAGACCAACGACGACGCCCTGGTCGAGGGCGCGGAGACGTTCAACGTGAACCTCTCCAGCGCCACCGGCAACGCGACGATCGCCGACGGCACCGGCGTCGGGACGATCAACGACAACGACGCCGGTGGGTCGAGCATCTCGATCGACAACGTCATCCAGGCGGAGGGCAACAGCGGGCAGACCGCGTTCGTGTTCACGGTCTCGCTCGAGCGCGCCCTCGGCGAACGCCGGTGACGGTCGATTACGCGACCGCCGACTTCAGCGGCGACAGCGCCCGGCGACTACACGGCGGGCACCGGCACGGTGACCTTCGCCCCCGGCGACACCTCCGAGACGGTAACGGTGCAGGTCAACGGTGACACCGCCGCTGAGCCCGACGAGACGTTCAACGTGAACCTCTCGAACGCCACCGGCAACGCGGCGATCCTCGACGGCACCAGGGCGTCGGGACGATCGCCAACGACGACGTCGCTGCGTCGGAGATCTCGATCAACGACGCCTCGGCGACCGAGGGAGCGGGCGGCTGGAGTTCATCGTCTCGATCAGCGCGCCGCAGGCCGCGAGCGGTGACGGTCGATTTCGCGACCGCGGACGGCACGGCGCTGGCGCCCGGGGACTACACGGCGGCCACCGGCACGGTGACCTTCGCCCCCGGCGACACCTCCGAGACGGTGACGGTGCAGACCATCGACGACGCCCTCGTTGAGGGCACGGAGACGTTCAACGTGAACCTCTCCAACGCCACGGGCAACGCGACGATCGCCACGGCCTCGGAGTCGGAGTCGGGCACGATCATCGACAACGACGTCGCTCAGATCTCGATCATCAACTCCGCGGCGACCGAGGGAGGGGCGGTGGACTTCACCGTCTCGCTCAGTGCGCCCCAGGCCGGGACCGTGACGGTCGACTTCGCGACCGTCAGACGGCACCGCAACGGCTCCCGGCGACTACACGGCGGCCACCGGAACGGTGACCTTCGCCCCCGGCGACACCTCCGAGACGGTGACGGTGCAGACCAACGACGACGCCCTGGTCGAGGACACGGAGAAGTTCGACGTGAACCTCTCGAACGCCACCGGCAACGCGGCGATCGCCGACGGCCTCGGCTTCGGGTACGATCGGCGACGACGACGTCGCTCCATCGGCAGATCTCGATCGACAACGTCTCCGTGGCCGAGGGCAACAGCGGGCAGACCCTGCGCAGTTCACGGTCTCGCTCGACGCGGCCTCGGCGAACCCGATCACGGTCGACTTCGCGACCGCCGACGGCACGGCGACGGCACCCCGGCGACTACGCGTCGGCCACCGGAACGGTGACCTTCGCCCCCGGCGACACCTCGGAGACGGTGACGGTGCAGGTCAACGGCGACACCGTCGTTGAGCCGAACGAGACGTTCAACGTGAACCTCTCGAACGCGACGGGCGGCGCGGCGATCGCCGACGGCCTGGGCGTCGGCGACGATCACCAACGATGACGTCGCTGGGTCGAGCATCTCGATCGACGAGGTCATCGCAGGCGGAGGGCGACAGCGGGCAGACCGCGTTCGTGTTCACGGTCTCGCTCGAGCGCGCCTCAGGTCGCGCCAGGTGACGGTCGATTTCGCGACCGCCGACGGCTCACGGCGACGGCCCCCGGCGACTACACGGCGGCCACCGGAACGGTGACCTTCGCCCCCGGCGACACCTCCGAGACGGTGACGGTGCAGGTCAACGGCGACACCGTCGTTGAGCCCGACGAGACGTTCAACGTGAACCTCTCGAACGTCGTCGGCAACGCGACGATCCTCGACGGCACCGGCGTCGGGACGATCGCCAACGACGACGTCGCTGAGCCACAGCGGCAGATCACGATCAGCAACGCCTCGGCGACGGAGGGAGGGACGGAGAGCTTCACCGTCTCGCTCGACGCGGCCTCGGCGAGACCCGATCACGGTCGATTTCGCGACCGCGGACGGCTCGGCAGTGGCACCCGGCGACTACACGGCGGCCACCGGAACGGTGACCTTCGCCCCCGGCGACACCTCCGAGACGGTGACGGTGCAGACCAACGACGACGCCCTGGTCGAGGGCACGGAGACGTTCGACGTGAACCTCTCCGGCGCCACCGGCAACGCGGCGATCGCCGACGGCCTCGGCGTCGGGACGATCAACGACAACGATGTTGACCAGCCACCGGTCTCGAACGCCGGACCCGACCAGACGGTCACGAAGGTGATCTGGTCACGCTCGACGGAACGGGATCATCCGATCCGAACGGACGAGGCCCTCACCTACGCCTGGACCCAGACCGGTGGGCCAACGGTCACGCTGACCGGCGCGGACACAGCGTCGCCGACATTCACGGCGCCGACCGGGCCGGCGAGCCTGGAGTTCCAGCTCGAGGTCTGCGACCCCGAGCCGCTCTGCGACACGGACACCGTGGTGATCAGTGTTCAGACGTCGGAGACCATCGACGCTTCGGGCGACGTGATCGTCCCGGGGCGGGTTCACGCCTCGAAGCGCGGCTCGAAGCCCTGCTCAAAGCGCGGCTCGAAGCACGCCTCAAAGCACGGCTCGAAGCCCTGCTCGAAAAACAGCAAGGTCTACCTGTTCCGGGTCAGCAACCTGGGAGACCAGCCGATCACGGTCGATCCCACCACTGACATTGACGCCGCTGTCAACGTCAACGGGTCGGCGAACGGCTCGGTCGTCTCGCTGACCGGAACCAAGACGATCAAGCCGGGTGACAGCCGCGTGTTCCCGCTCCGCTGGACCACGGTCGGCACGTTGTTC
The DNA here is from genome assembly GCA_963805235.1 of uncultured Solirubrobacterales bacterium. Lineage (GTDB taxonomy): Bacteria > Actinomycetota > Thermoleophilia > Solirubrobacterales > 70-9 > DASSYK01. The sequence goes on from CAWDTF010000010.1 coordinate 170,959, forward strand.
GTCGGCGACACCGTCGAGTTCACGGCGTGCGTGAACCTGGTTGGTGACGTCAACACCGCCAACAACTGCGATAGCGAAACTCGGACGGCTCGCTAGCTCAGTTGGCGCGCCGCGTGAGGGCGTGATGCGCGGGCAGAGGACGATTACGCGGATCATGGTGCTGCCCCGCAGCTTCCGGATACCTGCGGCTGTCCCGCGTTTGGCCTGCTAATCGTGGCCCAGGGAGCCCTGCTGTCACGGGTCGGCTTGAGGACAGGCGCCAGAGGTTCGATTGACATGCAGGAGCCCCGCGAATAGGCTCCCGCGTCCGCCTGAGGGAAAAAATCGAGGGAGCCGTGGGTCGGACTGCTCGCGTAACCATCCGGTGGCATCGCCTACTGACGGCTGCAGCGATCGTCTGTGGCTTTGCCGCCCTGCTCAGCACGCCCGTCGCGGGTGCGGTGACGACGAGGGGGGCCGTGATCTCAAACGGCACGGTGCAGCTCGGGGTCAACGACAGGGGGGACCTGAACTACAACTGCGTTGGGGCCGGCGACACAGGCTGTCCCGGCCCATCAGCTGGAAACCGGTCGTTCGTTGTCGGGCTGCGCTACGTGCCACTCAATCTCGACGGGATCTCTCCCGGCTGCGCGTGCGAGGGCTGGGGCCTCGCCGATGCCGGCAGCGGGCTGACGGGGTACGCAAACGAGGGCGAGGGCGACGCGAACATCACCGTCGACAGCTTCGACGCCCCCTCGGCGACCCAGGCGATCTCGACCGTAACCGTCGCCGACGCGGCGATCACGGGCTACCAGATGCAGATCGTCCAGGATTATCATCCGTCGCCGCTCAGCCCGAATCTGTTCGTGGACTCCGTCACGGTCACGAACACGGGTACGAATACGCTCACCGACCTCCGGTACCGCCGCGTGATGGACTGGGACGTCGAGCCAACGGCCTTCAGCGAGTGGGTGACCATCCAAGGCACCTCGCCGCAGCTGCTGTTTGACTCGGACGATGGCTTCGCCAGCAGCGATCCTCTGAGCGGCCCCTCGGATATCGATTCCGAGACGTCATGCGGTATCGGGCTATACGGGGCCCTGTCAGTTCACCGACCTCGGAAGCGGCGGCTCATACCCGACCGGCATGGGCCCCAATGACCATGGCGCTCTGTTCGACTTCGGCCTCGGACAGCTCGCTGCCGGGGAGTCGAGGTCGTTCAACATCTACTACGGCGCCGCCGACAGCGAGACGGCGGCGAGTGCGGCGCTCGGCGCCGCCGGCGCTCAGGTCTACTCGCTGGCCGAATCGAACTGCACCGGAGACACAATCGCGACTTGCTTCGACCCGACGGGAAACGTCGGGGTCGAGCAGGGCAAGCCGGCCACCTTCATGTTCGGGTTCGGTACTCCGGGACCGGATACGGTCATTGATCAGCCGGATGCGGTCATTGATGATCTGACTGTCAGCGGCAATTCCGTTGAGGGGACCTTCCATGGTGTTTGGCAGAACCCGGAATCGGCGGTGCGCGTTCTCCGTTGCCAGATAGACGATCAGCCGTGGACGGTCTGCACTTCTCCAAAGAGCTACGGAGGGCTTCTCGCAGGCGACCACGTCCTCCGGGTGACTGCGGTTGAGGACGGGCTCTGGGATCAAACGCCGGCGGAGCGCACCTTCACGATCCCCCGGAGCCGGATGCGGTCATTGATGATTTGACTGTCAGCGGCAATTCCGTTGAGGCGACGTTCCATGGTGTTATGCAGAACCCGGAATCGGCGGTGCGCGTTCTCCGTTGCCAGATAGACGATCAGCCGTGGACGGTCTGCACTTCTCCAAAGAGCTACGGAGGGCTTCTCGCAGGCGACCACGTCCTCCGGGTGACTGCGGTTGAGGACGGGCTCTGGGATCAAACGCCGGCGGAGCGCACCTTCACGATCGCCTCGGAGCCGTCACCTGACCTGGTTCCGATTGATGGCGGGCCCGGTTACTACGGGCAGTTCTCCAATCCCCTGCCTACGGACCCGTCCTACTTCCCGATAGGCGTCTGGCTTGAGTCGGTGCTCTCGCAGGCGGACGTGGACGAGGACAAGGCCGCGGGCCTCAACCTCTACGTCCTCCTGACGGCGAACTCCAACCTCGCCCTGGTCCGTGGCAATGGAATGCGCTCGATCATCCAGTCCGGCGAACGGACGCGGTTCACCGACATCGGCGCGGAGACGGCGGCGTGGGAGCTGTACGACGAGATCGACATGCAGCAGGGGCCGAACGGCGGGTACACCACGCTCGAGAACATCCTCAATGGCTTGCCCCAAGACGGCCGCGCCCGCTACAACAACTACGGCAAGGGCGTTCTCTTCTGGGAGACGGACGCGGAGGCTGCGCGCTTCATCAACGAGTTCCAGCACGTCCAGTCCGCGGATGGCTACTTCTTCACCGACCCCTTCATCTGCGGGCCGAGCGAGGGCGGCGGCGTCCCCGAGGTCGTCAAGACAGACGGCTGCCGCGTCGCCGCCAACTATGGCTGGATCGTCGATCGGACGCGCTACCTGGATGGCCTGGACGGCCAGCGCAAGCCTGTCTGGGCGTTCGTAGAGGTCGGCTGGCCGTTCTCGGAGTCGGCAGCGCAGGGTGGCCGCGCGATCGCGCCGCCGGAGATCCGCGCGGCGGTCTGGCAGTCGATCATCGCCGGCGCCCGGGGGATCATCTACTTCAACCACTCCTTCGGCGGTCCGTGCCCGGCCCAGCACGCCCTGCGCGACCCCTGCTACGCAGCTCAGCGGGCAATGGTCACGAGCGTCAACGCCCAGGTCACCCAGCTCGCCCCGGTTCTAAATGCCCCCTTCGATGTGTCCTTCGCCGATGCGAGCCCCAGCGTCAGGGCGATGACGAAGTACCACAACGGCACCTATTACGTCTTCGCCGGGAGCCGGGAGAACAGGCCGTCCACCGCCACCTTCTTCGTTCGCTCGGGCAGCCAAGCGGTGGTCGAGGGCGAAGGCCGCATCATTCCGATCACCAACGGCCGGTTCTCAGATGACTTTGCGGACGGGAACGCAATCCACATCTACCGGATCGAGTAAAGGGGGACCGACTGGGATCCATACCGGCAGCGTGAACGCTGTGGTGTGGGCCGCGGCGCTTGAGTCTTGGGTGACGGGGCGGCCGGTGCTGCCGGCGAGCTAACGCACGGTCGGAGGCGGTAACTCTTCGGCCACCAGCTCGGCCGCGCTCGCTAGGTCGATGCACGCCTGCCTGAGCGCATACGGCGCCGCCGGTTCATGCCGAGCAACCGCGGCCTGCGCGACAAGCACCGCGGCCATCCTCGCGTGCAGCGTGCCTTGAAGGTCGCCCCAGCTCGAGTCGTTTCCCTTCTGCCGCTCGATGTCCTGGCGGGTGGCGCGCTCACGGCTTGGTTGTCCCGGACGAAGCCAAGCGAGCGGCCAGCTCAAGTCGGGTTCCTTCCGCCGCTCGAGGTCCTGGCGGGTGGCGCTCACGGCGTCGGATTGTCCCAGACGAAGCCAAGCGAGAAGCCGCCGAGGAGCGGACTCGCGCCGCCGCTCCGGTGTCATGCCAGGCAACACCCCGTACTGCGAACCCATGTCCATATGAACGTCTCAGGGGTCCATCAGGAACCGCGTTTCGCCGGGGTTCTTCGGCCTGAAAAAGTGCCGTCGTCAGGTGCTGACTGGCGCAGCAATTTCGCACGGCGCCCGGAAACCGCTAGATCAGAGGGTGACGCACCGCCACGGGACGGGGAGCAGGACACGCTGTCCGCCCCGCCCGTGATCCGCATCTGGTCTCAACCCGGTTACTCCTGCCTGACCGCGGAGATGTCCAGCGACATGTTGACCTTGTCGCCGACGAGGACGTTGCCGCTGCCGAGCGCTTGATTGAACTTCATGTCGAAGTCGCTGCGGTTGAGGACCCCAACAACCTCCACGCCGGCACGCTCCTTGCCCCAGGGGTCGACCTCGGTGCCCTGCACCACCGCCTTGAGCTTGATCTCTCGGGTGACGCCGTGCATGGTCAGGTTGCCGACAACACTGGTGGACTCGTCGTCGATCGCCTCGACCAGGGTCGACTCGAACGTGATCTCCGGAAACTCCTCCGCGTTGAAGAAGTCGGCTGAGCGCAGGTGCTCGTCGCGCTGCTCCTCTTCCGTCGTGATCGATGCGACCTTGACGCTCCCCCGCGCCGCGGAGCGCGCGAGATCCTCGCCGACCTCCAAGGTGCCCTCAAACTCGGTGAAATGACCGCGTACGTTGGCGATCCCCATGTGCTTGACGGCGAACCCGACGGTTGAGTGCGTCGCATCGACAGTCCACGTACCTGTCGGGATGAGGCTTGTCGTGCGGTCGGTCATGGTGGACCTCCAGGCGGGTTGCGATTGTGGAGCGATCGTAGTAGGACGGATCCGTCGTGGTGGGTTCCGGCGCGCCGGAGCGCGGGCCGAACGACGTCCGGTCTTGAACCATTGATAATCGCCCGGTGACGAGCGGCGAACGTGCGGTCAAAGCCCCTGCAGTCACGGCGGAGAGCTCCCGGCTCGGGCTGTTGCTGGCGATGGCGAGCTTCGTGCTCGTGGTCGACACGTCGCTGATGAACGTGTCGATCTCGGCTGTGGTCGACGATCTCGGTACCACGGTCAGCTCGGTGCAGGCGGCGATCGCGCTCGAGGCGTTGGTTTCCGCCGCGTTCATCTTGATCGGGAGCAAGGTGGGAGATCTGATCGGGCGCAAACGCGCCTACATCCTCGGCCTGCTCGGCTACGCCGTCGGCGCGCTGGCGATGACTTTCGCTCAGAGCATCACGGCGGTGATCATCTTTTGGGCGATCATCGGTGGGCTCGGCGCCTCGATGTTGCTGCCGGGCATGCAGGCGCTGATCCATGGGAACTTCGAAGGCGACGCTCAGCGCAAGGTCTACGCCCTGGTCGGCGCCGCAGCGGCGATCGCAGCAGCCGTGGGGCCGCTGCTCGGCGGCTTCATCACCACGCTCCTCTCCTGGCGCGTCGGCTTCGCCCTTGAGTTCGTCGTCATCGCGATCATTCTCTTCAACATCGGGCTTGTGCGCGACGTGCCGTACACGGGTCCGCGAGGCGTCGATATCGTCGGCGCGGCACTCTCCGTGATCGGCATGGGCGGCGTGGTCTTGGGCGTGCTCGTCTGGCAGGAGGGCGGCGAATCCGTCGCTGCGCTGATCGCGGTGGGGCTGTTCGGACTCGGATCGCTGGTCTATTGGCTTGTGCGTCGCAAGCTGCTGGGGAAGCCCGCCCTGATCGACCCCGACCTGTTTCGCTCGAAGGGGTTCCGCCTGGGGGTCACCGGACACATGCTGGCCCAGATCGCGCTAGGTGGCTGCATGATCGTGCTGCCCATCTACCTGCAGATGGTCTTCGAGTACAACGCCCTGCAGGCTGGCTTGTCGCTCGCACCGCTGTCCCTGAGCACATTCGCCCTCGCGTTGTTGGCGGGGCGGAAGGCCGGCGCCCGTCGACCGAGCGCCATCATCAGGGTCGGCTTCGGAATCCTCGTCGTCGGGGTCCTGGTCCTCCTGCCGATCGTCCCGCGCGCCCACGACGGCTGGGCACTCGTCGCTCCCTTGCTGATCATCGGATCCGGACTCGGCCTGCTCGTGTCGCAGCTCAACAACTACACGCTGGCCCCGATAAAGGAGGAAGGGGTCAGTGAGGCCGCCGGGGTGAACTCCGCCGGCGGCTCATTCGGCCTCTCGTTCGGCCTGGCCTTTGCCGGGGCCATCATGCTGGCCGCCCTGTCGATCATCTTCACCGACATGGCGAACGACAGCCACGTGCTCGCCCCGGCCCAGCAGCAGCAGGTCTCCGATGCGCTGGAGGACGACGCAGAGGTAATGAGCAATACCCACCTCGAGGAGGTGCTCGCCGGGCAGCCCGCCGACGTCAAGGCCGAGATCATCCAGATCAACACCGACGCCCGCCCAGAGGCGCTGCAGATCGCCCTGCTCGTGCCGCTGCTGGCGGGGCTGATCGGGCTTTTCAACGCCTTCCGGATGGTGCGATTGCCGGACAGGAGGCCATCGAAGTCGGCGGAGGCGGCCGCGCTTACTTGAACGCCACGAGACCGGGCGTGGGCCTGGCCGACGACCGCCTTCTCTTACATCGCTATGGACTTCGAGAGATGATCCGAGCCAGCTGATGCTCCGACGTATCGACGACATGCCGGCCGGCACCTTGGCTTCCAGGGTGTCGGCGAAGTCGAAGATGACGATTGGGAGGCGACCGTCGAGCCGCTCTTGCGCGAGGAGATCGCCGCCGGGAACAAGGTCCGTCTCCTCTATCTGTTCGGGCCCGAGAGCCAAGAGGTAGAGAGCGACGCGTTGAAGGCCGGCGCCGAGTTCCGTGCCCGCCACGCCACCGCCTTCGAGCGCGTGGCGGTCGTGAGCGACGAGGTCTGGGCTCCGGCTGCCCTTCGGGTTCTCTCCAGCCGCTCTTCCTGGCCAAGTGCGCGGCTTCGCGGTGAGCGACCTTGCGGACGCCAAGCGCTGGATTGCCGAACCGGACAGCGCCTGACGCTTCGCCCCGGATGGGGGGCGGTCCGAGACGGGGGCCCCATCCGCAGGGAGTCGTCACCTTCCTGCTCCCGTGGCCGTGTTCGCACTTGGTTCACGCCCCGCGCGCGCAAGTTCGGTCGGGCGGGACGGTGTCCACGGGCCGAACTTAGTCGGCATCCGTGTCTTCGATCCGAACATGACGCAGAGCCTGGGGACTCTCATCGTCCGCGAGGCGAAGCTCGAAGAGGTTGCTTCCGGCGGCGAGCTGCATTTCGCCGTCGTCATCGACGCAAAGTCCTGCAAGGAAGGTGCTGGCACTGAACTGCGGTTCTGGGCGATCCATTGGTGCTCCCCGCGTCCGGTATCTCGCTCGGCACGGGAAATCTGATGCCCCTGTCGGACGAAAGCTCGACGCTCGGGTCCAGCGCATGACCCACCTGAGACGATCCTCGACGTACCGTTGGCCGCGGTGGAGCGGCGTCCCGCACCTCAAGTGCCCCCTTGGCGGGGAGGCACGTTGCGGTTATCGGATGACTAGGGGTTCGAAGCGGTGCTCGAGGTGCGGATCCCACCTGTCGGCGGATGTCCAAGAGCGAGACGTCCTGGACATTGCTGGGCCCTCCCGAGTAGGCGATGTCGGAGAAGGACGTTCAGGGGTCGCCCTGCAGCAAATCGACGCTTTCAACCGACGCGACGTGGATGGTGCCGTCGCGTGCGCCAGCCCGGAGGTTGAATGGGAGGACTGAATGTTCTGGACCGAGCAGGTCCAGATCTAGGCGGACGAGCCGAGCTGCGCGAGTGGATGGAGAAGGTCCTGGAACCGTGGGAAAGCATCCGTGTCGAGAGCCGACGAGCTCGCCGAAGCGAGGGACGGCCGCGTCTTCGCGAGGGTGGTCGTTGACGGGGCGCGGCAAGACCAGCGGCGCGGTGACGGAGCAGGCGGCATGGACGGTCCTCTGGTTCGCGGACGGCCTGTGTACGAGGCGACGGGTCTTTCGTGACCGAGATGAGGCTCTGGAAGCGCCGGGCTGTCGGGGTAGGCGATGCGGAGGAGAATCTCGACCTGCTCCGGCGCGCCTTGGAATACGTCGGAGAGGACTGGAGAAGTCTTGCCTGAGGGGCACCCATCCGGACTTCGTCTGGGACATGACGACGTTTCGAGGGCGGAGTGACGAATCTGGGGGCCTACGTCGGCGTCGATGAAACCAACGAGTGGCTCGGGGATTGGCTCGCGGGCTTCGAGAGCTGGTCGCTCGATATCGAGGAGGTCTTCGATGCGGGGGATCGGGTGATCACATTTGTGCGCCAACGCGGGAGCGCCAAACGCGGCGGCCCGGAAGTGGAGATGCGCTTAGCTCAGGTCTGGACGTTTCGGGATGGCCTCGTAGCGCGAATCGAGATGTA